>PAKU01000030.1 GCA_002706265.1 Polycyclovorans sp.
ATCAATGTCTGTGGGCGACGCGCATGACGACGGGCATGATGCAGGACATCGCCCCTCGACTCGATCGTGCCGGTTTTGAGGCGATCGACCTTGTCGGCGGCGCGGTTTTCGATGTGTGTGTGCGCTACCTGCACGAGGACCCGTGGGAACGTATGCGGATCCTCAACAGCTGGGTGACCGAAACCCCGCTGATCATTCACACGCGCGGTCAAAGCCTGTTCACCTTCGAGTTCTTCCCCGACGATATCGTCGAACTGGCCGCCGAGCGTTTTGCCGCGAACGGTATGCGGTATCACACGCCGTATGACGCGCTCAACGACATGCGCAACCTGGAGATCCCCATTCGTGCCGCCAAGAAGCACGGCATTCATGTCGTGGGCGGCGTGGTCTTCACCTACAGCCCGGTCCATACCGACGACTATTACGTCAAGAAAGCCAAGGAGCTGATCGCGCTTGGCGTCGACGGGATCTTCCTGAAGGATGCCAGCGGCCTGCTGCGGCCCGAGCGCGTGGCGACACTTGTTCCCGCGCTCAAGAAGGTCATGGGCAAGATGCCATTGCAGATCCATACGCACTGCAATTCGGGGCTGGCACCCTATGTCGTTCTCCAGGCCGTCGAACATGGCGTGGACGTTGTGCATACGGCGACTTCGACGCTGGCGAATGGCGTTAGCCACAGCCCGACAGAAACGGTTGCCCGGAACCTGCGCCGCCGGGGTTTCGATGTTGAGATTGATCTCGGGCCAATCGAGGAAGCCGCCGAGCGCCTGGCCTTCATCGCCGCGGCCGAAGACAAGCCTGTGGGCGAGGTGAAGGAATATGATGAATTCCATTTCTGCCATCAGTGTCCGGGTGGCATGGTGTCGAATCTTGCCTACCAGCTTGAAACGATGGGCCTTGATGGAAGGCTGAACGAGATTCTCGAAGAGGCATGGCATGTTCGCGAAGATCTTGGGTATCCGATCATCGTCAGTCCCTTCGCGCAATATATAGTCACTCAGGCGATCCTGAACGTGATGGGGCGCGATCAAGGCAGGGAGCGATATGACTCGGTTCCCGATGAAGTGCGGCTCTATGTGCGAGGCGGTTACGGTGAGATCGCGGGAAACATCGATGAAAACCTCTATGACAAGATCACCCGCGGGGCCGAGCCCATCACCGAGCGTCCGGGCGCACGCCTTGCGCCCGCAATCAAACGGCTGCGTGAAAGCCGCGGACCGTTCGACAGTGATGATGATCTGCTGCTGGCCGCATTCTACGGCGAGCGCGAATACGGCGCCCTGAAACAGGCGGGCCCGATCGATACGAATTACCCGCTGGGAGAGACGCCCCTGCTGACCCTGATCAAGGGCATTGCGGCCAAGCCGGACATTTCGGGGTTTCACTACATCGAGAAAGCCGTTCGGTGACACGGCATTCCTGTTGCGCGCCGCTGACAGGAATGGTCCCGTCGATGCCGTTTCGGGCGGACCCGGCTGCGCCCTGCGGGTTCATCCGCCGTTAACCGGTTTTGGCGGAATGCATTGACCGCAAAGGGATTTCGTGGCTCAATCATTGCGGGTATTTTCGGGTTTAAGCAATGTTCATGATTGCAGGGTTGCTGGGTTTGATGGCGGTTGGGGCGACGGCCTTTTTCGGATTCGACTTCGGTCCGGAAGATGATCAGGATGCCTCGCTGTGGCCGCCGGAAACCGTGCATGCGGGCGGTCAGAAAACCGATCTTCTCGATTCCATTCCGGACGAGGCGGGGGACGAAGCGGAACCTGCTTCAGGCGATGAATCCGAAGGCGATGGCGCAGGCAAAGCCACGGAGGATATTGCCGCCGCCTTGGCCGAAGAGCCGGGCGATGCGACCGGGGGCGAGGACCTTGCCGTGCTGCAGCCCGGCGCGCAGCCGGGCGAGATCGCCTGGGGCGATGAAGCTGACGACACGCTGGCGGGTGGCGAGGGCGACGACCAGATCAACGGCTATGGCGGCGACGACCTTGTCGAGGGCGGGGCGGGCGATGACCAGCTATACGGGCAGGACGGGCAGGATACGGTTCTGGGCGGCGAGGGCGACGATACGCTGCATGGCGAGGCGGGCGATGACGCGCTGGCCGGAGAGGGCGGCCAAGATGCGCTTTATGGTCATGGCGGTCAGGACACGATGTCGGGCGGCACGGATGACGACACGCTGCATGGCGGCGAGGACGATGATCTGCTCATGGGCGATGAGGGGAAGGATGCGCTGCATGGCGGGTTGGACGATGACACGCTGATCGGCGGATTGGGGCAGGATACGCTGTTCGGCGGGCCGGGCAGTGATGCGATCATCGGCGTGAGCGAGGGATTCGGGGCCCCGGATTTCGAGGATCTGGACGGGCGCGACTATCTCAATGGCGGCGATGACGACGATAAGATCCTGCTCGGCAAGGACGATATCGCCACCGGCGGCGCGGGTGCCGACAGTTTCGTGCTGGGTGACTGGATCACGCAGGAACATCAGGCCGAGATCACGGATTTCTCGGCCGCCGAAGACGCGCTGATGGTGATCTATGACGACAGCACAGACCCCGATCCCGAGCTGGCCATCGAACCCGACGAAGAGGATGCCGATGTGCAGCACCTCGTGCTGAACGGCGAGCGGATCGCGATGCTGACCGGCGCGGCGGGGCTAACCCTGAACGACATCACGCTGATCCCCGAAAGCGCGCTGCCCCACGCGCCGGTGATCTGACGACGGGTCCGCATCGGGACAGGGTGGCGATTGCCCCTTTCCTTTCCAGCCGATTTCTTCTATACGCGCCCATCCCCTGCCCTGAGCGGGGGATTTCTCCATAGGACCCTGCTGGACGACATCCCGGCTTGTGCCCTCGACCCTCTGACCAGAAGGAGACCCCGATGTCGATTACTGCTGAAGAAAAAGACCGCGTCATGAAGGAATATGCGACCAAGGAAGGCGACACCGGTTCGCCCGAGGTTCAGGTCGCCATTCTGACCACGCGGATTTCCACACTGACCGAGCATTTCAAGACCCACAAGAAGGACAACCACGGTCGTCGTGGCCTTCTGAAGATGGTTGCCCAGCGCCGCAAGCTGCTGGACTACCTCAAGGGCAAGGACGAGGGCCGTTACCAGGACCTCATCAAGCGCCTCGGCATCCGCCGCTGACGATTTCGGTCCTCACAGGACTGCCAGCGCCCGCTCTCGACAGAGCGGGCGTTTTGCGTTTGCGCGGGCCGCTGGCGGTGCGGATTGAGCGGCTTCGGTCCGATTCGCGGGGGCGGCTGTGATCGTTGCTTTCAAAATCGGCCAAACTCCTGTAATGCGCGCCCATCTGTGACGTGATGCCTTTGACCCCGGGCGCATGGGAATGGATTGGGGTCGGCGGCAATGGGGCCGCCATTGTAACGGGGGGCCGGGATACGCCCGGACATCCCCCAACTAGGAAAACACGATGTTCAAAGAAGTGAAAAAATCGATGCAGTGGGGGGAAGAGACCCTCACACTTGAAACGGGCAAGGTGGCCCGTCAGGCGGATGGCTCTGTCATCGCCACGCTTGGGGAAACCTCGGTCATGGCCAACGTGACCTTTGCAAAGGAACCCAAGCCCGGTCAGGATTTCTTTCCGCTGACCGTCCATTACCAGGAAAAATACTATGCCGCGGGCAAGGTGCCCGGCGGCTTCTTCAAGCGCGAGGCCCGTCCGACCGAAAAGGAAACGCTGACCGCGCGCCTGATCGACCGTCCGATCCGCCCGCTGTTCGTGAGCGGCTTCAAGCACGAAGTGCTGGTGATGTGCACCGTGCTGTCGCATGACCTTGTCAACGATCCCGACATGGTGGCGATGATCGCCGCGTCGGCTGCGCTGACCATTTCGGGCGCGCCTTTCATGGGGCCGATTGCGGGTTGCCGCGTGGGTTACGAGGATGGCGAATACATCCTGAACCCCGATGTCGAAGACATGCACGACCTGCGCAACAACCCCGATCAGCGTCTCGACCTTGTGGTTGCCGGCACGAAAGATGCCGTGATGATGGTCGAATCCGAAGCCTATGAGCTGACCGAAGACGAAATGCTGGGCGCCGTGAATTTCGCGCATGAGCAGATCCAGCCGGTGATCGACCTGATCATCGACCTGGCTGAAGATGCGGCCAAGGAGCCTTTCAACTTTACCCCGCCGGATTATTCCGAACTCTACGACGCCGTGAAGGCCGCGGGCGAAGACAAGGTGCGCGCTGCCTATGCGATCACCGACAAGCAGGAACGCACCACCGCCGTCGCCGCCGCCAAGCAGGCGATCAAGGATTCGCTGAGCGAAGAGCAGCTTGAGGATGCCAATCTTGGCGCCGCGCTCAAGAAGCTGGAAGCCAGCGTTCTGCGCGGCGATGTGGTCAAGACCGGCAAGCGGATCGACGGGCGCGCGCTCGATACGGTGCGCGATATCCGTTCGGAAACCGGCTTCCTGCCGCGCACGCATGGTTCGGCGCTGTTCACACGCGGCGAAACCCAGGCGCTGGTCGTGACCACGCTGGGCACCGGCGATGACGAACAGATCATCGACGCGCTGCACGGGAACTTCCGTTCGAACTTCCTGCTGCACTACAACTTCCCGCCCTATTCGGTCGGTGAAGCGGGTCGCGTTGGCCCTCCGGGCCGCCGCGAGATCGGCCACGGCAAGCTGGCATGGCGCGCGCTTCAGGCGGTTCTGCCTGCGCCCACCGATTTCCCCTACACGATCCGCGTCGTGTCCGAGATCACCGAATCCAACGGCTCCTCGTCGATGGCGTCGGTCTGTGGCGGCTCGCTGTCGATGATGGATGCGGGCGTGCCGCTCAAGGCGCCGGTTGCCGGTGTGGCGATGGGCCTGATCCTGGAAGAGGATGGTGAATACGCCGTTCTGACCGACATTCTCGGCGACGAGGATCACCTTGGCGACATGGACTTCAAGGTGGCCGGCACCGAGAATGGCATCACCTCGCTGCAGATGGACATCAAGGTTGCGGGCATCACGCCCGAGATCATGAAGAAAGCCCTGGCCCAGGCCAAGGACGGCCGGATGCATATCCTTGGCGAGATGTCCAAGGCGCTGAGCGAAGCTGGCGATTTCTCGATCCACGCGCCGCGCATCGAGACGATGACCATCCCCACCGACAAGATCCGTGAAGTGATCGGTTCGGGCGGCAAGGTCATCCGCGAGATCGTGGAAGTGTCTGGTGCCAAGGTCGATATCAACGACGAGGGCATCATCAAGATCGCGTCGCCCAACAACGAGGCGATCCAGAAGGCCTATGAGATGATCCATTCGATCGTCGCCGAGCCCGAAGAAGGTGCCATCTACAAGGGCAAGGTCGTGAAGATCGTCGATTTCGGCGCCTTCGTGAACTTCTTCGGCAAGCGGGACGGTCTGGTGCATGTCAGCCAGATCGAAAACCGCCGCCTGAACCATCCCTCGGATGTGTTGCAGGAAGGTCAGGAAGTCTGGGTCAAGCTGCTGGGCTTTGACGATCGCGGCAAGGTGCGCTTGTCGATGAAGATGATCGACCAGGAGACCGGCGAAGAGGTCAAGAAAGAGGAAGGCGCAGAGGGCTGAGCCTTCTGCCGATTCCGCGACTAGAGCGAAGGCCCCGTGCGAATGCCGGGGCCTTCGTTGTTTCCGGCCTAATCGAGACGTTTTGTCGCAGCGGATTTATGCCGATGGTAGGGATTTCCTTACGGGACAGAACCCGGTTTTTTCCCCATGATCGTACGCGGAAGCGCGCATATTGTGAGTAATGTAACGATTGATTTGTTAACAGGTTCCGCCTGCGCCATCACTCACGGAGAATGCGCGACGGTTCGGCCCCGGCGGGTGTCCCTGCCGGGGCCTATTTGTGCGCATCCTCGAGAATCATGTCAGCGGCTTTTTCAGCGATCATGATGGTCGGCGAGTTGGTGTTGCCGCTGACGATGGTCGGCATCACGCTGGCATCCACCACCCTCAGCCCGTCGACCCCCCGCAGCCGCAGTCGCGGGTCCAGTGGCGCGCTGTCATTCGCGCCCATATGGACCGTGCCGACCGGGTGAAAGATGGTCGTGCCGATATCGCCCGCGGCATGGGCCAGTTCGGCGTCGTCCTGCGCGGCGATGCCGGGTTTCACCTCTTGCGGGGAATAGCGGCGCATCGGGGCCTCATCCATGATGCGCCGGGCCAGCCGGATCGCGTTGGCGGCCACCTGCCGGTCGCCATCGGTCGAGAGGTAGTTCAGTGCGATTTCGGGCGCCGCGGCGGGATCGGGCGAGGTGATGCGGATATGTCCCCGGCTTTCGGGGCGCAGGTTGCACACGCTGGCGGTCATGCCGGGAAAATCATGCAGCGGTTCGCCGAAGGCATCAAGCGAGAGCGGCTGCACATGGAATTCCAGGTCGGGTGTCGCAAGGTCGGCGCGCGATTTCGCGAACGCGCCCAGCTGGCTGGGGGCCATCGACATCGGGCCGCTTCGTTTGATCATGTATTCCAGCCCGATCATCGCCTTGCCCCAAAGCGTCGCGGACAGCGTGTTGAGCGTCTTGGCCCCGGTCAGGCGCCATGAGCAGCGCAGTTGCAGGTGATCCTGAAGGTTGCCGCCGATCGCGGGCATGTCGCGCAGCGTTTCTATGCCGTGCGATTGCAACAGATCGCCCGGCCCGATCCCCGAGAGCTGGAGGATCTGGGGGCTGCCGATCGCCCCGGCGCAAAGGATCACCTCGGCGCGCGCGCGGGCGGTCTTGCGGCTGCCGTGCTGGTCGTACTCCACGCCCACCACGCGGCCCTCTTCCAGCAGCAGGCGCCGCGTATGCGCTTGCGTCTCGACCGACAGGTTCTCGCCCGAGGCGGCGCCCAGAAAGGCGCGCGCGGTGTTGAGCCGCCAGCCCTTGCGCTGATTGACCTTGAAATAGCCGACGCCCTCGTTGTCGCCGGTGTTGAAATCATCGCTCGCGGGCAGACCGGCCGCCATTGCGGCGGCTTTCCAGTCGTCCAGGACATCCCAATGCAGGCGCTGGTTATCGACCCGCCATTCGCCGCCCGCGCCGTGCATGTCCGACGCGCCATCGACGTAATCCTCTGAGCGTTTGAAATAGGGCAGCACATCGTCCCAGCCCCAGCCGGTATTGCCCATCTGCCGCCAGCCGTCATAATCGGCGGCCTGACCGCGCAGATAAAGCATTCCGTTGATCGAACTGCACCCGCCCAGAACCTTGCCGCGCGGATAGACCAGCGAGCGCCCGTTCAGACCGTCCTCGGGAACGGTGCGGAAACACCAGTCGGTGCGCGGGTTGCCGATGCAGTAGAGATACCCCATCGGAATTCGGATCCAGTGATAATTGTCGCGTCCGCCGGCCTCGAGCAGAAGCACCTTGTGACCCTTGCCGCTGAGGCGGTTGGCCAGAACGCAACCGGCGCTTCCCGCGCCCACGATGACATAATCCCATTTCATGGCGGAACGATTGACGATCGGGACGGGAATGGCAAGATGCCGCGTCAGACCGGCAATGCCGTGGTGCTGAACACCGTGCGCAGCGCGAAGCTCGATTGCATCTTGGCGACGCTGGGCAGGCGCGTGAGGTATTGGCGGTGGATGCGGGCGAAATCCTCGGTGCTTTCGGCGACGACCTTGAGGATGTAATCGGCCGCCCCCGCCGTCAGGTGGCATTCCAGCACATCCGGAATTCGCGCAACGGCCTTTTCAAAGGCTTCCAGCACCTCGTCGGCTTGCGTGGCCAATGTGATCTCGACAAAGATGGTGGCCGAGACGCCCAGCTTGCGGGCATCGAGAAGCGCCACGTAGTCGCGAATATAGCCTTCGGCCTCGAGCCGCTGCACCCGGCGGTGACACGCACTGGCGGAAAGGTTCACATGCTCGGCGAGATCCGCATTCGAGATGCGGCCACGCCGCTGAAGCAGCTCGAGCAAGCGACGATCCATCGCGTCGAGGGCCATATGTGCAATACCTTTCACATTCGGGTCGATTATTGCGAAGGATATTCACAAAAACCCTGTTTTGGCGAGGGAAATTTCAAAGCAATTGCGCGGCGGGTGCGGCATGCTCCGCGCATCATCATGGGAGGGATTCGCACATGAAAATCGGTTGCCCGACAGAAATCAAGCCGCAGGAATTTCGCGTTGGCATGACGCCCAACGCCGCGCAGGAGGCCGTGGGTCATGGCCATGAGGTTTTCATCCAGGCTGGTGCCGGCAAGGGCGCGGGCTTTGAGGATGACGCCTATGTCGCCGCTGGCGCGCGCATCATCGACACCGCCGAAGAGATCTTCGCCACCTGCGACATGATCGTGAAGGTGAAGGAGCCCCAGGCCGTCGAGCGCAAGATGCTGCGCGAGGAGCAGCTGCTGTTCACCTACCTGCACCTTGCCCCCGATCCCGCCCAGACCAAGGATTTGCTGGCATCCGGTTGCACCGCGATCGCCTATGAGACCGTGACCGACCGCAATGGCGAGTTGCCGCTGCTGGCGCCGATGTCCGAGGTTGCGGGTCGCCTGGCGCCGCAGGTCGGCGCATACACGCTGCAAAAGGCCAATGGCGGGCGCGGTGTGCTGATGGGCGGCGTGCCCGGTGTCGGCCCGGCCAAGGTGGTCGTGATCGGCGGCGGCGTGGTGGGCACCCATGCGGCGCGCATCGCTGCGGGCATGGGCGCGAATGTCACCGTTCTGGACCGCTCGCTGCCGCGCCTGCGCTATCTTGACGACGTGTTCGGCGATACCTTCAACACCGGCTATTCATCCGCCGGCCTTCTGGCCGAGCACCTGACCGAGGCAGACATGGTGATCGGGGCGGTCCTGATCCCCGGCGCCGAGGCGCCCAAGCTGGTGCGCCGCGATCAGTTCCCGTCGATGAAGCCCGGCGCGGTGCTGGTGGACGTGGCCATCGACCAGGGTGGCTGTTTCGAGACATCCAAGGCGACAACCCATGCCGATCCGATCTACGAGGTCGACGGGATCATGCATTACTGCGTCGCCAACATGCCGGGCGCCGTGGCGCGCACTTCGACCATCGCGCTGGGCAATGCCACCATGCCCTTCATGCTGGCGCTGGCCGACAAGGGCTGGAAACAGGCCTGTGCGGACGATCCGCACCTGCTGAACGGCCTCAATGTCCATGCCGGGCAGCTGACCTATTACGCGGTCGGCAAGGCGCTGGGCATCGACGTGATCTCGCCCGAGAAGATCATCAAGAGCTGACATCGCAACCTTTGAACAGCGATGCGGGCCGCCCTTTGCCGGGGCGGCCCGTTTTCGTTCAGGTGGCGAAATGGCTTGAGGCATGGCCACCGCCCCGCTAGATCATCCCGCAAAGGAGCGCAGACCATGAGCCTCAATACTTTCGGACATCTGTTTCGTGTCACCACCTGGGGCGAAAGCCATGGGCCTGCTCTGGGCGCGACGGTCGATGGCTGCCCGCCGGGGATCGCGATTGACGAGGCGTTCCTTCAGCAATGGCTCGACAAGCGCCGGCCGGGGCTGAACAAGAACACCACTCAGCGGGATGAACCCGACGCGGTGCGTATCCTGTCGGGCGTGTTCGAGGGGCAGACCACCGGCACGCCGATCCAGCTGATGATCGAGAACACCGACCAGCGCTCGCGCGATTACGGCGAGATTTCCCAGACCTTCCGCCCCGGCCATGCCGACATCACCTATCACCTGAAATACGGGCTGCGCGATTATCGCGGCGGCGGGCGCAGCTCGGCGCGCGAAACGGCGGCGCGGGTGGCCGCCGGTGGCGTGGCCCGCGCGGCGCTTGACGCGCTGGTGCCGGGGATCGCGATCAAGGGCTACATGACGCGCATGGGTGACATGGCAATCGACCGCGAGCGGTTCGACTGGAACGCGATCGACGGGAATGATTTCTGGATTCCCGATGCCGAGGCCGCACCCGAATGGGAGGCCTATCTGAAGAAACTGCGCAAGGACAAGAACTCGGTCGGGGCCGAGGTCGAGGTGGTCGCGCGTGGCTTGCCGGCGGGGCTGGGCGCACCGGTCTATGGCAAGCTTGATACCGACCTCGCCGCGGCGATGATGTCGATCAACGCCGTGAAGGGCGTCGAGATCGGCGAGGGCATGGCCGCCGCGCGTCTGACCGGGACGCAGAACGCCGACGAGATCTTCATGGGCGAACACGGCCCGGAATTTTCATCGAACCATGCAGGTGGCATCCTTGGCGGGATATCCACCGGGCAGGACGTGGTGGTACGCTTCGCCGTCAAGCCGACCTCGTCGATCATGACTCCGCGCCGCTCGATCCGCATGGATGGCAGCCCGACCGAGGTGGTTACCAAGGGGCGGCATGACCCTTGCGTGGGTATCCGCGCCGTGCCGGTGGGCGAAGCGATGATGGCCTGCGTGGTGCTGGATCACCTGCTGCTGCATCGCGGCCAGGTGGGCGAAGGTCCGCGCGGCAGGATCGGCTGAGACGCTGATTCGTTTCGCGTACCCTCAGGCGCGCACCTGTTTCTGGCGCGACAGCTGCACCGCCAGGATGCCCATCGTCACCACAAAGACACCCAGAATATCCCAGCGCCCGAGGCTTTCGCTCAGCACCAGCGCGGCGATCAGCACGCCGAGAAACGGGTTGAGAAAGTGGAAGGTCGCCGCCTTGATCGCGCCGATCCGGTTGACCAGACGGAACCAGACCAGCGTCGCCGCCAGCCCCGGAACGAGCGTGGTATAGACGAAGGCCGCAACCAGTTGCCAGCTCCAGTCGACCTCGAGGGTTTCGGTCGTGAGCCCCGCGAGGCCCAGAAAGAAACTGCCGACCAGCATCTGCAAGCCCACCACCATCAGGAAGTTCCCCCCCGATGTCGCCCCGCGCACCGACAGCGTGGCCAGCGTCAGCGCCAGCACCCCGGCGAAGCACAGCGCGACGCCGTAGATATCCGCGCCGCCCTGAAGGCGCGAGCCCATGATGATCGCCACACCGATCAGCCCGGCCACCAGCCCCAGACCACCCAGCCAGCCGCTGCGCTCGCCGAAAATCACCCAGCTGGCCAGCCCCACCATCAGCGGCATGGTCGAGGCGATTATGGTGGCCAGCGAGGCTTCGATGGTCTGCATGGCGACGAAGTTAAGCCCTAAATACAAGGAGTTTTGGCAAACCCCGAAAATGATCGTCGCGCGCCACTGGCCGCGTGTCAGCCGCCAGCTCTGACGCAGGGCCAGCGCGATGGCCACCCCCATCAGTCCAGAGATCAGGAACCGCAGGCTGAGCGCTGTCAGCGGCGGCGCGGCGGCCACGATGATCCTTGCCGAGGTGAAGGCGCTTGACCACATCACCGCAAAGGCCACACCCATAGCGATTGCCCGGATGTCCATCGTTGTCGTCTCCTGAAACTGAAAAGGGCCGCCCTGTCGGGGCGACCCTTTCGTAAACCAGTGGTCTTTGCAAGGTCAGCCGTTCACGCTGTCCTTGAGGGCCTTCGCGATGGTCATCTTGACCACCTTGTCGGCGTCTTTCTTGATCTGCTCGCCGGTGGCGGGGTTGCGCACCATGCGCTCGGGGCGCTCGCGGCAGTAGATCTTGCCGACACCCGGCAGGGTCACGGCGCCGCCGTTCGACACTTCGCGCGTGATGATGTTGATCACGGCATCCAGTGCGGCGTTCGCGGATTTCTTGTCGCTGCCCATTTCCTCGGCCAGGGCGGCAACGAGTTGGGTTTTGGTCATCGGTTTTGCCATTTCATGGTCTCCTTCAACTGCCCGGTCTTTGGGCCTCGTGTGCAGAATTTAACTGTATGTTGTGACCAAACACAACGAATAGTGGCGAAAAGCAAGCCCTTTTCCTGCATTTTGGGGGGATTTTGCCGATCTACAAGAAGGCTGTTTCGTTGAAGCTGCGCAATTTCCGGCTGTGGATACGTTCAAGGGGCATCTGCCGCAAGGTTTCGATGGCGCGAATACCGATCATCAGGTGGCGCGCCACCTGCGTCTTGTAGAAATCCGAGGCCATGCCGGGCAGCTTCAATTCGCCATGCAGCGGCTTGTCGGAGACGCACAGAAGCGTGCCGTAAGGCACCCTGAAGCGGAAACCGTTGGCGGCGATCGTGGCGCTTTCCATGTCCAGCGCGATGGCGCGCGACTGGCTCAGGCGCTGCACCGGCCCGGTCTGGTCGCGCAGCTCCCAGTTGCGGTTGTCGAGGCTGGCCACGGTGCCGGTGCGCATCAGCCGCTTGAGGTCATACCCCTCAAGCTGGGTTTCGGCCTCGACGGCCTGTTCCAGCGCGATCTGGATTTCCGCCAGTGCCGGGATCGGCACCCAGGAGGGCAGGTCGGCATCCAGCACGCGATCCTCGCGCAGATAGGCATGAGCCAGCACGAAATCGCCCAGTTGCTGCGTGTTGCGCAGCCCCGCGCAGTGGCCGACCATGATCCAGGCATGCGGGCGCAGCACCGCGATATGGTCGGTCGCGGTCTTGGCGTTCGAGGGGCCGACACCGATATTGACCAGCGTGATCCCCGACCCGTTCTCGCGTTTGAGATGAAAGGCGGGCATTTGCGGCTGCTTATCGCAAGGGGGCATCACGTCATCGGGGCCGGTGACGATGGTGTTGCCGGTGCTGACGAAGGCGGTGTAGCCGCTGTCGGGATCAGCCAGCATGCGCCGGGCATAGGCTTCGAATTCCGAGACGTAGAACTGGTAGTTGGTGAATAGCACGTGGTTCTGGAAATGCTCGGGATCGGTGGCGGTGTAATGCGACAGCCGCGCCAGCGAATAATCCACCCGCTGTGCGGTGAAGGGCGCCAGTGCCTCGGCGCCATCGGGGCCGGGCTGAAAGGTGCCGTTGACGATGTCATCATTCGTGGTGCCAAGGTCGGGTACATCGAAAATGTCGCGCAGCGTGAACTTCGCCGCGCCTTCCTGCGGGACGGTGATGCCGGGATCGTTGGCGACGGCGAAATGGATCGGCATCGGCGTATCGGAAACCCCGATCGTCACCGGAACGCGGTGATTGTCCAGCAGAAGGCCGATCTGCTGGCGCAGGTAATGGCGAAACAGGTCGGGCCGCGTGATCGTCGTGGCATGGGTGCCGGGTGCTGCGACATGGCCAAAGCTCAGCCGGCTGTCCACCTGCGCATGGCTGGCGGTGGTGATGCGGATCTCGGGGTAATAGGCGCGGATGCGCTGCGTGGGCAGGGCGCCGCGCAGGGTATTGGCGAACTCGTCGCACAGGAACCGCGCCGCGCCCTCATATAGCACGATCAGCCGTTCGACCGCCGCGCGCGCGTCGGTAAATTCTTCCGATCCGGGCAGATCGGGTGTTCTGAACCCGGCGGGGCTGTCCGTCGCCATGACGCGTATTCCTTCACGCTGTTCGGATATCGCCCCCGCACGTTGACACGGCCACTGGCGGCGATCAAGCTGATGGGCGAAACGGATGCGCGCGGATGGGAAACTCATGGATTACGAAACCGTCACTCCCGAGGCGTTCGGCGCATCGCTGCGCGGTTTCGGCTTCAATATCCTGGTCAGCGACGTGTTGCGAACGGCGGAGTTCCTGCGCACGGTCTTTGGCCTCGACCTGCACCGGGTCAGCGCGGATTTCGCCATCGTGGCGCAAGGTGACAGCGTGATGCAGCTGCATGGCGACGGCACCTACCACGCGCATCCGCTGCCGGGGCTGCTGCCGGAAAATCCGCCGCGCGGCGCGGGGATCGAGATCAGGCTTTATGATTGCGATCCCGACCTTGCCGCCAGTCGCGCCGAGGCCGCGGGCGGCACGATCCTGCAACCACCCACCGACAAGCCGCACGGGCTGCGCGAGGCGGTGATCCTGTGCCGGGATGGCTATGCCTGGGTGCCTTCGCGCCCGCTGAACGAATCTGACCAAGGAGAGACAACATGAGCGTGACGCAACTGACCCCGAACCTAGATCATCGGGCCGAGCGGGTGGATCTTGCCGCCGCGTTCCGCTGGGCGGCGCGGCTCAACATGCACGAGGCCGTCGCCAATCACTTCAGCCTGTCGGTCAGTGACGATGGCACGAAATTCCTGATGAATCCCAACCAGATGCATTTCGCCCGGATCAAGGCCAGCGACCTGATCCTTGTCGATGCCAACGATCCCGAGACGCTGCAAA
>PAKU01000031.1 GCA_002706265.1 Polycyclovorans sp.
AAAAGGCGCAGGCGGCCATTTCGCCCACCGATCAGGCCGATGAATACCTTATGATGGGTCTGCGGCTGCGCAGCGGAATCGACCTTGACCGCCACGCCGCATTGGCGGGCAAGCCGCTGGCGAAGGAGCGGCTGAATGAATTGCGGGACCTTGGGATGATCGAGACCGATACGCGGCATCTGCGCGCCACGGCCAAGGGGCGGCCCGTGCTGAACGCGATCATCCGCGCCCTGATAGGGGACTAGGGGATGCGGACGGTTTGGGCCGTTTTGGGCTTGATCAGTGTCGCATTGGGCATGGCGGGGGTAGTTCTGCCGCTGCTGCCGACGGTGCCCTTCATGCTGCTGGCGGCGTTTTGCTTTTCGCGTTCTTCCGAGCGGCTGCACAACTGGCTGGTCAGCCATCCGCGGTTTGGCCCTGCGATCGTGGATTGGCACGAGCGCGGGGCGATCAACCCACGCGTCAAGCGCATCTCGACCATCGCGATCGTCGCGGTGTTCGTTCTGTCGGTGATGATCGGGCTGAAACCGCTGCTGTTGGCGATTCAGGGCGCGGTTCTGGCCTGCGTGATGCTGTTTATCTGGACTAGGCCGGGTTACTGACGCTGAGAATGCGGCAAAGGGTGTCGAGCTCATCCAGAGATTCGTAGCTGATGGTGATCTGGCCCTTTTCCTGCCCCGGCTTGTGGTTCAGCGCCACCTTCATACCCAGATTGGCGGACAGATCGCCTTCGAGCGCCTTGGTGTCGGCGTCTTTCTCGGGGTTCGGGCGCTGCCTGGCCTTGCTGCCATCGGAAAAGATGTTGCCGACGGGCTTTTTCGCCAGTTTCTCGGTTTCGCGCACCGAAAGGCCCTTTTTGATGACTTCGCGCGCCAGGGCGGCGGGATCGTCGGCGGTGATCAGCGCGCGAGCATGGCCCGACGAGAGCTTGCCGTCACGCAGGTAGGTCTGCACTTCGTCGGGCAGGGTCAGAAGGCGGACGCAATTGGCGATGTGGCTGCGGCTTTTGCCCAGAACGTCGGAGAGTTTCTCCTGCGTATGGCCGAATTTCTCCATCAGCTGGCTGTAACCGGCGGCTTCTTCGACCGGGTTCAGATCGGCGCGCTGGATGTTCTCGATAATGGCGACTTCCAGCACTTCGGTGTCGTTGAACTCGCGCACCAACACGGGAATTTCATGCAGCTTGGCGATCTGCGCGGCGCGCCAGCGGCGTTCGCCGGCGACGATTTCAAAGGAACCCGGCTTGCCGGGGGCGGGCCGGACGATCAGGGGCTGAATGATGCCCTTTTCCTTGATCGAATTGGCCAGATCCTCGAGCTGTGCCTTATCGAAGCTGCGGCGCGGCTGATCGGGGTTCGGGTTGATCTTTTCGATCGGCACGCTGCGGTCGGCCGGCTTGGGCGCATCGCCGGTTGTGGCGGTGTCGTCATTCACATCCGCCATCAGGGCGGACAGGCCACGACCAAGGCCGCGTTGTCTGGTTTTCTTATCGGCCATCTGAGGGCTCCTTTATGCGGCTGCGCGCGTCTGGTTCGACATCAATTCCCTCGCAAGGTCGCGATAGGCCATCGCGCCCTTGGAGGTGGAATCGTATTGCAGCACCGGCAGGGAATACGAGGGCGCCTCGCTGACCCGGACATTGCGGGGAATGCGCGTCTTGAACACCATCGGGCCAAGGTTATCGCGGGCGTCCTGCTCGACCTGGGCCGAGAGGTTGTTGCGCGAATCGAACATGGTCAGAACGATGCCCTCGATGCGCAGGCCCGGATTGGCGGACTGACGCACCTCGCGGATGGTCAGCATCAGCTGCGACAGCCCTTCGAGCGCGAAAAACTCGCTTTGCAGCGGCACCAGCACGGAATGCGCGGCGACCATTGCGTTGACGGTCAGAAGGTTCAGAGATGGCGGGCAGTCGATCAGGATGTAATCCAGCCCGTAGACGTCCATCGCGTTCTGGCGCAGGGCGTCATGCAGAAGGAAACTGCGCTTCTCACTGGCAATCAGCTCCATGTCGGCCGAGCTGAGATCGACCGTCGCGGGAACGATCAGCAAGTTGTCGAGTGCGGTTTCGCGGACCACCTCGCTCAGCTCGATTTCCTCCAGCAAAAGCTCATATGTTGTGTATTCACGGTCCGAAGGCGCAACACCTAGCCCGGTGGAGGCGTTCCCTTGGGGATCAAGATCGACGATCAGAACCTTCTGACCCGCCTCGGCCAGGGCGGCGCCATGGTTGATGGTGGTCGTGGTCTTGCCGACGCCGCCCTTCTGGTTGGCGACAGCGATGATCTTGGGACCGCGTGGGCGGGTGGGATCAGACACGGGCGACTCCTGTGATGGTCAGAATGACGGGGCCTGTTTCGGTTTCGCTTGTAGCAATTCGATGGCTGAAGTTCCATGTTGTTTGCGCGGCCTGCAGCTCTTTCTGCCAGGATTCGCCCTTGGGGAAGATCGCCGTGCCGTCGCTGCGCAAATGGTGGGCGCAAAAGCCCAGAAGTCCATCAAGATCGGTCAGCGCACGGGCCGAGATCACATCGGCTTCGAGCGGCGGGATTTCCTCGATCCGGGCATTCAAGACCGTTGCGGGCGCGCCGGTTTCGCGAATCACGGTGCGCAGGAAGGCGCATTTGCGCGAATCGCTTTCAACCAGCGTGACGCGGACGGGGGATTGGTGTTCCATCGCCATGATCGCGATCACGAGGCCCGGAAAACCGCCGCCGGATCCGAGATCCGCCCAATGCCCGACAGGGTGCGGGGCGAGGCTATATATCTGGGCGGAGTCGACAAAATGCCGGGCCCAAAGGTCATCGAGGGTGGAGCGGGCGACGAGGTTGATCTTTTGCGTCCATTTGCGCAGCAGCGCCTCGTAGGTCTTCAGCCGCTCGATTGTTTCACGTGAAACATCGAGCGTGGCGCCGCCGCTCATGCGGATTTCTCGCGCCGGGCCATACGGAGCCGCGCGAGAATGAGCGTCAGCGCCGCCGGTGTCATGCCGTCAATGCGTCCGGCCTGCGCCAGATTGGCGGGGCGGGCGGCGGAAAGCTTGGTTTTCAGCTCGTTGGACAGCCCATCGACCGCCTGAAAATCGAAATCGGAAGGAATATCCTGTGCCTCGTCGCGCTTCATCATCTCAACGTCGCGCTCCTGGCGGGCGATGTAATTCGCGTAAAGCGCATCTTTCTCAAGCTGCGCGCGCGAAAGGACATCGACATCAGCGAGTGTCGCGTCAAGTTCGATCAGGCGCGCGAAGTCGATATCCGGAAAGGCAAGGAGCTGGAAACCAGTCCGGCGAGAGCCGTCCTGATTGACTTTGAGGCCAATATTCACAAGCTGGCGCGGTGTGTAGCTTTGGGACTCCAAGCGCGCGCGGGCGGCGCTCAGGCGCTCCATCTTGCCCTCGAAGGCGCGCGCACGCGCGGGGCCGACGCAGCCGAGTGCGATTCCCATAGGAGTCAGGCGTTGATCGGCGTTATCGGCGCGCAGGGAGAGGCGGAATTCGGCGCGCGATGTGAACATGCGGTAAGGCTCGCTGACGCCACGGGTAATCAGGTCGTCGATCATCACACCGATATAGCTGTCAGAGCGGCTGAAAATGGCCGGGTCACGGCCCATGACCGCGAGCGCCGCATTCAACCCCGCGACAAGGCCCTGGGCGGCGGCCTCTTCGTAGCCGGTAGTGCCGTTGATCTGGCCAGCCAGATAAAGCCCCGGAACGGATTTTACGGCGAGGGTAGCATCAAGGGCGCGCGGATCTACGTAATCATACTCGATGGCATAGCCTGGCTGCAGGATAACAGCGTTCTCGAGCCCACGGATCGAGCGGACGTAATCGTGCTGCACCTCTTCGGGCAGCGAGGTGGAAATGCCGTTGGGGTAGACGACATTGTCCGAAAGGCTTTCGGGCTCAAGGAATATCTGGTGCGAGGTCTTGTCGGCGAAGCGCACGATCTTGTCCTCGATCGAGGGACAGTAGCGCGGGCCGATACCATCGATATGGCCGCCATACATGGCCGAGCGGTCAAGGTTCTCGCGGATGATCTGATGAGTTTTCTCGTTGGTATGGGTGATCCCACAAGAGACCTGACGCGCGGAGACGCCGCCGGACATGAAGGAAAAGAGCACCGGGTCGTCGTCACCGGGCTGTTCCTCAAGCTCGCCCCAGGCGATTGTCCCGCCGTCAAGACGCGGGGGCGTGCCCGTCTTGAGGCGTCCAAGGTCGAGATCGAATGAATCGATGCGCTCTGCCAGTTTGATCGAGGGCTTGTCGCCCATGCGGCCGCCGGGACGGGACACGTCGCCGATATGAATGACGCCGCGCAGGAAGGTGCCGGTTGTCAGGACCACGGCGCCAGCGCGAATTTCACTGCCATCGGCCAGAACCACGCCGCTGACGCGATCCTCGGACATGAGAAAATCAGCAGCTTCGCCTTCGATGATCGTCAGGTTCGGTTGCGATTCCACCTCGGTCAGCATGGATTCGCGATAAATCTTGCGATCCGCCTGGGCACGGGGGCCTTGCACGGCGGGGCCCTTGCGGCGGTTGAGCAGGCGGAACTGGATGCCGGCCTTGTCGGCAACGCGGCCCATGACACCATCTAACGCGTCAATCTCGCGCACGAGGTGACCTTTGCCCAGGCCGCCGATCGCCGGGTTGCAGGACATCACGCCGATGCCGGATTTGTTCAGCGTCACAAGGGCGGTGGACGCCCCCATGCGCGCCGAAGCATGCGCGGCATCCGCGCCTGCATGGCCTCCGCCAATGACAACGACGTCAAAATGTTTCACGTGAAACACTCCTCATTTCCCAAGGCAGAAACTTGCGAAGATTTCGTCCAGGACGTTTTCGATATCTATGCGTCCTACCAGAGAATCAAGAGCGCGGATAGCGGTGCGCAGCTCTTCGGCGGCAAGCTCGGAAGCCACGTCACCCTGCGGAAGAAGGGAAAGCGCAGCCTGAAGCGCGGCGAGGCCCCGCTCCATCGCCTGTTTGTGGCGGGCGCGAGTGGCGATCCCTGCGTTCGAGGCCCGCCCGGACAGAATGCGGGTGATCCGGGCGATGAGGTCAGAGAGGCCAAGGCCGGTCTTTCCCGAGATCGCGTCGCTTGGGTCGGCAAGGCGGTCACCCTTGGCGCGCAACACGATATCGTCGGCCTCGGGCGGGATGTCGGGGGTTGTTCCATCCTCGACCAGAAACACACGCAGATCGGCCAGCGCCGCGCGGCTGCGGGCGCGCTCGATCCCGATGGATTCGACGGCATCCTCGGTATCGCGCAAACCGGCGGTGTCGAGCAGCGTGACAGGCAGCCCTGCGAGATCCATGCGGACTTCGATCACGTCGCGCGTTGTCCCGGCATATTCCGACGTAATCGCCGCGTCGCGTCCTGCCAAAGCATTGAGAAGTGTGGATTTCCCGACATTCGGCGCACCGACGATAGCCACCTCGAACCCAGAGCGGATACGTTCGGCGGTGCCCACACCCGCAATCTCGCGGGTGAGGTCGGTGATTACGTCGCTGGCCAATGCGCCGACCTCGGGCGTGACATCGACGGGAACTTCTTCGTCGGCGAAATCGATGGTCGCTTCAAGCAGGGCGGCGGCACGAATCAGGCTTTGCCGCCAGGTTTCGGCGCGTCGTCCCAGATCGCCGGACAGAACGCGAAGCGCCTGGCGGCGTTGAGATTCCGTTTCCGCGTCGATCAGATCGGCGAGTCCTTCGACCTGCGCCAGATCGAGCTGCCCGTTTTCGAGGGCGCGACGGGTGAATTCACCGGGATCGGCGGCGCGCAAACCGTCCATCCGACCCAGCGCGTCAAGCAGGGCAGAGATGACGGCGGTGCTGCCGTGGGCCTGGAACTCGACGGTGTTTTCGCCTGTAAAGCTGTGGTTCTGGCTG
Source organism: Polycyclovorans sp. (assembly GCA_002706265.1). Taxonomy (GTDB): domain Bacteria; phylum Pseudomonadota; class Gammaproteobacteria; order Nevskiales; family Nevskiaceae; genus Polycyclovorans. Next base: position 5,891 of record PAKU01000031.1, read on the forward strand.
AAGGTAAGCACCAGCGCCTGATCGAGCCGGATGCCGGTGCTGTCATGAAGAACCCGCAGCGAGGCCGTGCGCGGCGGCGGCACGTCACCGGCCAAAGCGCGGCAGGCATCAAAGGCCAGCGGCCCCGACACGCGGATCACCGCGACGCCGGCTTTGCCCTGCGCCGTCGAAAGAGCATAGATCGTGTCCATAGGGTTGCCCCCGCGACTGGCCGCGTCAGGTGTTCATGGAATCGAAGAACTCGGCATTGGTCTTGGTCTGCTTGAGCTTCGAGAGCAGGAATTCGATGGCGTCGGTCGTTCCCATCGGGTTGAGAATGCGGCGCAGGACAAAGGTTTTCTGAAGGTCGACCTTGTCGATCAGCAGGTCCTCTTTGCGGGTGCCGGATTTCAGGATGTCGATCGCCGGGAAGACCCGCTTGTCGGCGATCTTGCGGTCGAGGATGATCTCGGAGTTGCCGGTGCCCTTGAATTCCTCGAAGATCACCTCGTCCATGCGGCTGCCGGTGTCGATCAGCGCGGTCGATACGATGGTAAGCGAGCCGCCTTCCTCGATATTCCGCGCGGCGCCGAAGAAACGCTTGGGGCGCTGCAGGGCGTTGGCGTCCACACCGCCGGTCAGAACCTTGCCCGAGGAGGGGACCACTGTGTTGTAGGCCCTACCAAGTCTTGTGATCGAGTCGAGAAGAATAACAACATCTCGTTTATGTTCGACCAGACGCTTGGCTTTCTCGATCACCATTTCGGCGACGGCGACGTGGCGGCCTGCGGGCTCGTCGAAGGTCGAGCTGACGACCTCACCCTTGACCGAGCGCTGCATGTCGGTGACTTCCTCGGGACGTTCGTCGATCAGAAGCACGATCAGGTAGCATTCGGGGTGGTTCTTTTCGATGCTGCTGGCGATATTCTGAAGCAGCACGGTCTTACCGGTGCGCGGCGGCGCGACGATCAGGGAACGCTGGCCCTTGCCGATGGGCGCCACCAGGTCGATTACCCGAGCGGAGCGATCCTTGACGGTGGGATCGTCGACTTCGAGGTTGAAGCGCTGGTCGGGATAAAGCGGTGTCAGGTTGTCGAAGGCGATCTTGTGGCGGGCGCGCTCAGGATCCTCAAAATTGATCTGCTTCACGCTGGTCAGCGCGAAGTAGCTTTCGTTTTCTTCCGGCTGCTGGATCTCGCCTTCGATGGTGTCGCCCGTGCGCAGCGAATACTGGCGGATCATGTCGGGCGAAACGTAGATGTCATCGGGGCCGGGCAGGTAGTTGGCCTCTGGCGAGCGCAGGAAACCGAACCCGTCCTGAAGAACCTCGAGCACGCCATCGCCGAAGACGGTCCAGCCCTCTTCGGCGCGTTCGCGCAGGATCTGGAACATCATCTCGCCCTTGCGCATGGTCGAGGCGTTCTCGATCTCGAGCTCCTCGGCCATTGCGAGGAGATCCTTGGCGGCATGAGCCTTGAGATCGGACAGGTTGAGACGGTCTTCGGACATGGGAACGTTCCTTTTGACAAGGACGCGCAGCTATGGCGCATCTTCGTGTCGTCGGTCAGGATTGGAAAAACGGGCCACCAGGACAGGGGCTTGCCGCGCTACATACGCATCGGAGCGGCGCGAGTCAACGATGCTCAGAACTTGATGACGACCGAGAGCACGATGAGAACCATCAGAACGGTCGGCACTTCGTTCATCAGCCGGAACTGTCGGCCGGTCAGGCGATTTGAGCCGGTCATGAAATCCTTGCGCCGCGCGCCAAGCCATTCATGGAAACCCGTCATGGCGATCACGCTGGCGCCCTTAAGATAGGGCCAGACAGAGCCCCAGTCGACGATCCCCGGCGTAAAGACGAGCATCAGACCGAAAAGCCAGGTGGCGATCATGGCCGGAGTCATGATGACGCGCATCAGTTTCTGCTCCATCGTCTGGAACACCTCGTCGCGGCTGTCACCGGGCATGGATTGCTCGACGTGATAGACGAACAGGCGGGGCAGATAGAACAGACCGGCCATCCATGAAATGACCGACATGATATGAAACGCCTTGGTCCATGGGTAAAGCGTGATCAGGATATCCGTCATCATGGCCCTCACTGTTCCTGGTCATCTCTATAAATAAAAATATAGATAAGAAAGGTGGTTGTTTTTGGTAGGGCGAGGGAATCCTGTGGATTACTGAATTGTCCGCGGGTTATCGACAGGTGGAGGGATCTGTGGACAAACCTGTTCAGGAATCGATAGGAACTAGGCCGAGCTCATAAAAACATATATTTATCAATAACTTATATAAGTTCGACCGAGGAGCGTTTGACAGTCTGAAACGATGTCGGAGCGGATTATACAGAGGCTCGACTTGTTCAAATCCACCGTGGGAGGAATGGCCTGAAGCGAGGTGAAATGAGCGCTGTTCGGTGGATACCGTGATCGGGATGGATTTTTCGCCGATCTGTTCTTAAACACTGGTCAAGATATCCAAGGGGTTGTCCACAGCATGACCGAGATCGTCCTCGCGTCCGGTTCGGAAATTCGGCAGATTCTGCTTCGCAACGCGGGGGTCGGTTTTCGCGCGGTGGTGGCGCGCGTCGATGAAGACGCGATGCGAGACGGCATGTTGGCCGAGGGGGCGAGTGCGCGCGACATAGCCGATGCATTGGCCGAGATGAAGGCGCAGAAGGTGAGCGCCAGGCATCCCGAGGCGCTGGTGATCGGCTGCGACCAGGTGTTGAACCTGCAAGGCGCGATGTTGACCAAGCCGGAAAGCCGGGAACACGCCCGCGAGCAACTGATGCAGTTGCGCGGCAAGCGGCACGAGCTTTTGTCGGCCGCGGTGATCTGCGAGGCGGGCAAACCCCTCTGGCGGCATGTGGGCCAAGTGCGCCTGACGATGCGGATGTTCTCGGAAAGCTATCTTGATGCCTATATCGCGCGCAATTGGGACAGTATCCGTCACTCCGTCGGCGCCTATAAGCTGGAAGAGGAAGGCGTGCGGCTTTTCTCGCAGGTGCAGGGCGATTACTTTACGGTTCTCGGATTGCCGCTGCTTGAGCTGCTGTCATATCTGACGCTGAGAGGGGATCTGGACGGATGAGTCAGGAGAAAATTCCATTGGCGGGCGTGATCGGTTCGCCTATCGCGCATTCCAAATCGCCGCAGCTTCACGGGCACTGGCTGAGGGTGAACGGGATCAAGGGGTTCTACATCCCGATGGATGTCGCCGCTGATGACCTTGAACAGGTTTTGCGCACGCTTCCGAAGGCCGGGTTTGTCGGGGTCAACGTGACCGTTCCGCATAAGGAAAAAGTGATGGATCTCGCCGATCTGGTCACGGACCGGGCCACGCTGATCGGGGCGGCGAATACGCTCATCTTTCGCAAGGATGGGCGCATCCATGCCGACAATACGGATGGTTACGGGTTCATCCAGAACCTGCGGCAGAACGCGCCGGGCTGGGACCCCAAGGCCGGGCCGGCCGCAGTGCTGGGCGCTGGTGGCGCGGCAAGGGCCGTGGTAGCGTCGTTGCTGGATGCGGGGGTGCCCGAGATCCTGATTTCAAACCGCACAAGGGTGCGTGCCGAAGCCTTGCAAGCGGATTTCGGCAATCGGCTGCATGTGGTGGACTGGGTGCAGGCGGGCAATATGCTGGATGATGCGATGACGGTGGTGAACACGACGTCACTCGGTATGATCGGCAATACGCCGCTTCGGGTTCCCCTGGACGGGTTGCGCAAGGACGCCGTTGTGACGGACCTGGTTTATGCGCCGCTGAAAACCCGGCTTCTGGAAGAGGCCGAAGCGGCGGGCTGTGTCACCGTCGATGGCCTTGGGATGCTGCTGTTTCAGGCGGTGCCGGGTTTCGAGCGCTGGTTCGGCGTGCGTCCCGAGGTTGACAGTGCGGCGCGGGCGGCAGCCCTGAGATGAGCTTTCTGCTTGGCCTGACGGGTTCGATCGGGATGGGGAAATCCACCACGGCGCAGATGTTCGCCGAGGAGGGATGTGCCGTATGGGATGCGGATGCGGCGGTGCATCGACTTTACGGCGAAGGGGGCGCGGCGGTGGCGCCGATGGGTGCGGCCTTTCCCGAGGCGATTGAAGGCGGCGCGGTGTCGCGCGACCGGCTGAAAGAGGTGATCGCGCGGAAACCGGACGCCTTGCAACGGATCGAGGCCATCGTTCACCCGCTGGTCGCGGCGGATCGCGCCGCGTTCATCAGTCAGGCGACTGCGGATATCGTGGTTCTGGATATACCGCTGCTGTTCGAGACCGGGGCGGATGCCGGGATGGATGCGGTGGCCTGCGTGACCATCGCCCCGGAGATTCAGCGCCAGAGGGTGCTTGACCGCGGCACGATGAGCGCGCAGGCGTTCGAGGATATCCGCGCGCGCCAGATGCCGAATGCGGAAAAATGCCGCCGCGCCGATTATGTGATCGAAACCGACACCCTTGAGAATGCCCGGCGGCAGGTTCAGGATGTGGTCAGGGATATAAGAGACAGGCTGTTGCATGCGTGAGATCGTTCTGGACACCGAGACCACCGGGTTCGACCCCGAACAAGGCGACCGGATCGTCGAGATCGGGGCGCTTGAGCTGTATAATCACATGCCCACGGGGCGCAGTTTTCATGAATATATCAACCCCGAACGGGGCATGCCGGACGAGGCCTTTGGCGTGCATGGCATTGGCCCCGACCTGCTGAGCACGCCGCGCCCGCCGCGCGATGGCGAGGTCACGCTGAGGGACAAGCCGGTCTTTCGGGATGTGGCGCAGGCGTTCATCGACTTTGTCGGCGATGCCAAGCTGGTGATCCACAATGCTGCTTTCGACATGAAGTTTCTCAATGCCGAGCTGGGCTGGCTGAAGCTGCCTGCGCTTCCATGGGAGCAGGCAATCGATACGCTGGCCATCGCGCGCAAGAAGTTTCCCGGCTCGCCGGCGTCGCTGGATGCGCTGTGCCGGCGGTTTGCGATCGACAACGCGGCGCGCACGCTGCATGGCGCGCTTTTGGATTCCGAGATCCTGGCCGAGGTTTACCTGGAGCTGATCGGCGGGCGGCAGCCGGATTTCGCGCTGTCGGCCGGGCCTGCGGGCGGCGCGGGTGTGGCTGGTGGTGCGACGGAGTGGCGGGCCTATCCGCGCCCCGAGCCGCTGCCTTCGAGGCTGAGCGAAAAAGAAGCCGCCGCCCATGCCGCATTCATCGAGGGCATGGGCGACGGCGCGCTTTGGAACAAACTGCGCTGATCAGGCGTCAGGCGTTTCTTTCTGGGCGCCCTGTGCCTGCTGGCGGCGGGCGATCTCGTTGCGATAAAGCTGAACGAAATCGATGTTTTCGAGGTTGAGCGGCGGGAAGCCCCCATAGCGGGTCACGTCGCTGACGATGCGGCGGATGAAGGGGAACAGCATCCGCGGGCATTCGATCAGAAGGAAGGGGTGCATCTGGTCCTCGGGCACGCCTTCGATGTGAAACACGCCGGCATATTCCATCTCGAGAACGAACAGCGCCTCTTCGGTGCCCTTGTTCTTGGAATCGACGCGCATCTTGACGATGACCTCGAACTGGTGGTCCGGGGTGCGTTTCTTGGCGTCGAGATTGACCGAGACCTGAACGTCGGGCGAAACTTCACCGCCAGAGCCGCGCTGCGAAAGGACGTTTTCAAATGAAAGGTCGCGGATGAACTGTGTGAGGGTGCTCATCTTGACCTGGGGCTGTTGCTGATCTGCGGCCCCGTTTTCCTGTTCGGCCATCGTGCTTCTCCAAATAAGGCTGAAAGTTGCGCAGAGGATTAGCAGGAAGGCGTGGGGGCCTCAATGCCTTGTGGTCCAGCCCGATGTGCCGGGGCCTTTCGGCGAATTGGCTGGGTCGACCTCGTGGTAGTCGCCCTCGATCACGCCGGGGTCGCGGGGGCGGCGCGGGCCTTTGGGGTTGCGTGGGCCGTCGGGACCCATTTCAAAGCGCTGCACATGGACGCGCCTGCGCAGGTGATCGAAGGCCGCGCGGCGCACCGGCGGCATCAGCAGCGCGAAACCGATCGCATCGGTAAAGAATCCGGGCGTCAGAAGAAGCGCCCCGGCGACCAGGATCATCGCGCC
>PAKU01000032.1 GCA_002706265.1 Polycyclovorans sp.
ACTGACTGCACCGGACCGGCAATGCTGCTGCTCCACATGACAACGAAGTCCGCATCCCTGTGCCAATCAGGGGTGTGGACTTTTTTATGCCCGCATTTTTTGCACATCGACATCGACATCGACATTGGCGCCCTATGGCGCCCCATAACGAGGGAGTTTCCAAATGAACCCAGTGAGCAACTTCAGCAAGCGACCCACCCCCAAAACTCTGCTTTTGGGCATCTGCCTCATGTTGTGGTCCTTTGCAGCGTGGAGCCAGTACGACGATGGGAAAGTTTTGCTGACTGGCGGTGTGGGCAGCATCGACGGCGCAGGTGGTGGTGGCATCACGCCATGGGCGGTCATCAACGGGTACGGGACCCGCGATGGCATTAATGCCGGCGTGCGTTACACCTTCGCCTATTTACCGGACTACAGCCTCAATTCCATCAGTCTCAATATAGGTTTCTATGATCGTTTGGAACTGTCATACGCCTACAGCGTCCTCCCCACCGGCGGCACCTTCGACACACTCGGCCTCGTATTCGATCTGCTCAACGACATCGTCGCTACGGGTATCGAGCCCTTCAACACCACCATCAAGATGGATATCTATGGCGCCAAGCTGCGGCTGTTCGGCGATGCGGTCTACAACTCGCAGAGCCTGATTCCACAGGTGGCGATCGGCGGCTTCTACAAGGAGAACAAGAACAAGGTGCTGCTGAAAACCCTGCAAGCGAACAAGGCGAAGGATTGGGAAGGCTACATCTCCGCTACCAAGATCTTCTTCCCCATCAGCACGCTCTTCAATGTCACGGCCCGTTACACATCGGCGAACCAGACCGGTCTGACCGGCTTCGGGGGCGGCGACAAGAACGACCGGGAGATCCGCTTCGAGGGTTCCATCGCTCACCTGCTCAACAAGCGGACGGCGGTTGGCGTCGAGTACGCGCAGCACGGCGACAACCTCGACGACCGCAGCGTTGCACTGGGGAACGAGGGCAACATCAATCTGACTCCCGTCACAAATCTGCTCAGCGGTCTGGGGCTCAACATCGGCAACACGCTGACGCAGCTCGACGAGAGCGACTGGATGGATGTGTTCGTCGCCTTCGCGCCGAGCAAGAATCTGTCATTCACCTTCGCCTACGCCATGCTCGGAAACATCACGCTCACGCCTGAGCAACACGGCTTCTATGCCTCGTTCCAAGCGTCCTTCTAGTGTTGTACATCGGCTTGGGGTCAACGAGCCCCCCCCGCTTTAGTAGCCCCGAGTCGATTTTTATCCACATCTCAAATGTCTATCAGGAGATTATCCATGACGTTCAAGTCAACTTTAAAAGGCACCGCTACTGGCGCCGCTTTAATATTCGCGGTCAGTGGTTTTCACACTGCGCTGGCGCAAGACGGACCGCCATTTGGCGAGTCCGGAAAAGCCAAAGCTTTCCCCGGAATTCCTGAAGGGACCGTCGAAGCCATGGGCGGTGAGGCGGGCATAAATCTTTGGGTCAAACAGCTCTTTCACTACATTCTGCTGGATTACCGCATCGCCCCAATCTTCATTGAACACGGCAATATCGAGCGACAGATTGCACTTAACACGCAGTTGGTGCAGCGCGTACTCGGTGCCGGCAACGAGTATCTCGGGGCCAGCATGAGCGCCGCTCACGGTGACCTGGGCATCACCATGGAAGAATTTAACGCCGTGGTTGAAGCCGCTTATAACGCCTGTGATGCGGTCAGTTTCCACTATTACCAGTGCAACCAGATCATCGCCGGTTTGGCGCCTTTTACTTTCGACATCGTCACTCAATAGTTTTGGCAGCGCCACAAAAGGGGTGCGCGGCAGATGCTTTGGCGCTTTTAGTTTCTAGCCCGCCAAGGCGCTGCCGGGCATTTCTTTCCGGTTCATTTTTGCCAGTTGCATTAATCACCTTTGGCGCCTCTGAAAAACGCCGCGAGCGAAGCTCAATTCGCATTTCGCCGGAATGCGAAATGACGAGCGCAGTCGTTTTGCAGAAAGTTCCTATAAACACCGGACAAAGGATCATGAACTCCTCCAACCCGCAAGAAAGTATTGCCACGTCTGATCAAGAGCCCACAACTCCCTCTAGAACGTTTATCAGTATCCTTCTCCGCTCAGCCTTATCCATATTTTCCGCGCGCACGTTGGGTCTTTTGAGCGCAGCGATCATTGGCAATGCGTCGGCCGCTAAAGAAGATCGCTTTGCCTTTTATTTTTATTTTCACGAACCCGAAGATTTTCTCTCGGAAAGCTTCAACGGCAACCCGCCAGCACCTGCGGTGCTGCAATTCGACAACAGCAATAAAGAAGTTGTGCGCGAGGTATTTGAGCGTTACTACCCGGCCCCACGCATACGCTACTGGAGCGCCGACGGCTACACCGCGTGGATCTTCGATGACGTCGGCAAAGAGGGCTATCAACCCACCACCAGCGCCTTCCTGGTGAAAGACGGCCAGATCATCGATGCGCGCGTGCTGGTCTATCGCGAATCGCGCGGCCAAGAGGTGGGTGAAGAGTTCTTTCTTGAGCAGCTTGAGGGCGCCCGCTCCAACGGCAAAAGGCTCACCCAAGAAGTTGACGCCATCACCGGCGCCACCGAGTCGGTCTACATGATGCAACGCATGGCCCGTACCGCCATTGCGTTGGACGGGCTGGTGGACTGAATCCAATGCCTCAAACACAGCTAGAGACAAACCACAGCCCCCCCAAAGGCCGCCTGCGACACATCGTCCGAAACCGGCTACAGCGCTGGCGGTCGCGCGGCCCGCGGACAGCAGCGCCCCGTCGCAACCTCGGCATGTTTCTCCGCCAGTGGCACAAGCGGGCGGGCGTTGCGGCCTTCTTGTTCATGATCTGGCTGGGGGTCAGCGGCTTCCTCATCAACCAGAGTTCCGACTGGGGTTACGACACCACGCGCATCGACTGGAGCTGGATCACCGGCCTGTATGGCCTGCGCGCCTCGCCGCCGAGCGAGGGCTTTGCCAGCGACCCGTTCTGGCTGGTCAAAGCCGGGGACACCACCACGCTGAATGGCGTGGCCCTGACGTACGACACGCCCATGCCGCTGGGTTTTGTCGTCAGCACCGCAGGCGGGGAAGCCCTTTTGTATATGGCCACGCGCGAGTCGCTGTACCTGATGACCCCCGACGGCACGCTCTACGACCGACTCGATTCGCCCATCATCCCGCTGCGGGAGTTGCGACGCCTGGGCACCACCCCCAGCGCCGTGGTCATCGAAGGCCCCGAGCAGGCTTTTGGCAGCCCCGATGGCGGCCTGAGCTGGTCACCGCTGGAACCCACTGCGCTGGCCGAAGTGCAGTGGTCCGAGAAAACCCCGCTGTCAGATGCCCAACGGACCGAGCTGGAGCCGTACTCACGGCCCAGCATGTCACTGGAACAAACCCTGCTCGACCTGCACAGCGGTCGCATCTTCGGCGACGTGGGGGTTTGGGTGGTAAACATCGTCGGCATCCTGGCCGTGTGGCTCGGCGTCAGCGGCGTGTGGATGACCTGGCGCATCAGTCGCCAGATGAATAGCCGTCGCAGGCCCTGATGGGCCAATCCATGCCCTTCCGGTGCAGGCGCCCTGCCCCAGGACAGGCCGGCGCCCCAGTGAGCGCCTCATCGCACCTGCGACCCATCGCAGTGCATCAAAACACGGACTGTTCCCGCCGCTGGCACAACTGTTGCTGACGCACTAAAGCACTCACACAACGTTTCGTGCCAATGCCGGCCGGGCGTTTTGGACAACGACGTCCATCGATGCTCTTGCGGGCGTCGGTGGACTTTTTTTTTGGGAGCCGGTTGCAGATGGACGACCGCAGTACCTTGAACGATCGCCTGCCGGTCATCGTGGTCGGTGCCGGCCCGGCGGGTCTGCGCTTCAGCCAGCGGTTGCACGCCCTGTGCCCCGCGCTGCCGTTGCACCTGATCGGCGCCGAGGCGCGTGCACCCTATGACCGGGTGCGTCTGTCTTCGGCACTGGCGGGCGACTGCGACTGGGCCTCGCTGGAGCAGGGCTGGGCCCTGCCCGAGCATCCCGGCCTGCAATGGTCGCCGGGGGTCAAGGTGACCGCGATCGACCGCAACGCGCACCAGGTCGTGCTGGCCGGCGGCGACACGCTGCGCTATCGCCAGCTGGTGCTGGCCACCGGTTCGACGCCCCACGTGCCCAACATTCCCGGCACCGACCTGCCCGGCGTCTATCGCTTCAGGGACGCCCGAGACGCCGAACAGCTCAGCGCGCGCCGGGTCCGTAGCCGCCGCATCGTGGTGCTCGGCGGCGGGCTGCTGGGGCTGGAGGCGGCGCGCGCCATGCGCCGCTTCAATACCGACATCACGCTGGTGGAACACAGCGACCGGCTCATGTCGCGCCAGCTCGACATCACCGCCGCGGCGCTGCTGCACGAGCAGGTGCGCGCGCTGGGCCTGAAGGTGATCGTCGATGACGGCGCGCTGGCGCTGCACGGCCGGCACGCGGTCCAGTCGGTGGCCTTGCGCAGCGGCCGCAGCCTGCCGGCCGACACGGTCATCATCGCCACCGGCATCGTGCCCAACACGGCGCTGGCACTGGCCAGCGGCCTGCCGATCGGGCGCGGCATCAAGGTCGATGACCAGCTTCGCACCGGCGATCCCGACATTTTCGCCATCGGCGAGTGTGCCGAGCACGACGGCGTGGTCTATGGCCTGGTCGCCCCCTGCCTGGAACAGGGCGCGGTGGCCGCCAGCGTCATCGCCGGCACGCCCGCGCGCTACCGCGGCTCGGTGGACGGCACGCGCCTGAAGGTGATGAAGACCACCGTCTTCGCCGCCGGCGCGCACCCGGATCGCAGTGCCACGGGGGCCTTCGGCTCACTCATTTTCAAGGACCCGGCCAACGGCCACTACCGTCGCCTGCTGCACGCACGCGGCCGGCTCGCCGGCGTGCTGGGCGTGGGCGACTGGGCCGAGCTGCCGCGCGCCATGGACGCCGTGCAGCAGGGCCAGCGGATCGGTTGGGGACAGCGCTGGCGGTTCCGCCGCAGCGGCCAGCTCTGGCCGGCGACAGAAAGCGCCAGCGTCGCCGCCTGGCCCGCAGGCACCACGGTGTGCAACTGCACCGGCGTGACCCGCGGCACGCTGAGCGAGGCCGTGGCCGCCGGCTGCACCACACGCGCGGCGCTGGCCGAGCGCACCCGCGCGTCCACCGTCTGCGGCAGTTGCATTCCCCTGCTGGAGTCCCTGCTGGGCGCGCCCTACCGGCCCGAGCCGGTGCGGGGTGCGACACCCTTGCTGGGCATGGCCGCGCTGGCCAGTCTGGTGGCGGCGCTGATCACCCTGCTGCCGGGCGTGCCCTATGTGGCCGAATGGTCCAGCCAGGGCTGGCGCTGGGATGCGCTGTGGCGCGACGGCTTCATCAAGCAGGTCACCGGCTTCAGCCTTGCCGGGCTGGCCGTGGCGGCGCTGGTGCTGTCGCTGCGCAAGCGCATTGCCCGGTTGGCCTTTGGTCACTTCGCGCTGTGGCGCAACCTGCACGTGGCGCTGGGTCTGGCCGCAGTGGGCGCGCTGCTGCTGCACACCGGCGGCCGCCTGGGCCACGGCGTCAATGCGCTGTTGATGGGCATTTTTCTACTGCTGATCATCGCCGGCGGTGCTGCGGCGGTGCTCGCCGCCACCGAACACCGCCTCGCCCCCGCCCAGGCCAAGCGCCTGCGCGGCGGGCTCAACTGGCTGCACATTCTGGCGTTCTGGCCGCTGCCGGTGCTGCTCGGCTTCCATGTTCTCAAGACCTACTACTACTGACGCATGCGCGCCTCTCGAACATGGCGCCTGGTCGCCGTCTGGACAGTGCTCACCCTGGCCGCCGGCGGCGTCATGGCCTGGGCACTGCTCAGCCCCGAGCCGCTTGCGGCACGCGCCTGGTTCACCCCCGGCCCGATGACGCACGGCCACCACAGCATCGAGCTGGCCTGTGGCAGTTGCCACGTGGACGCCTTTGGCGGCGGCGAGGTGCTGGAAACCAGCTGCACCGGCTGTCACGGCGCGCAACTGGACGCCGCCAATGATGCGCACCCGCGCGCCAAGTTCACCGATCCCCGCAATGCCGACCTGCTCAACGTCATCGACGCCCGCAATTGCGTGAGCTGCCACAGCGAGCACCGCCCCGAAATGACCCATCCCATGGGGCTTACGCTGCCGCCGGACTATTGCCTGACCTGCCACCTCGACATCGGTACCGAACGGGACACGCACGCCGGCCTTGGGTTTGAACCCTGCGCCAGCGCCGGCTGCCACAACTACCACGACAACCGCGCGCTGTACGCCGACTTCCTGCTGCGCCATGCCGACGACCCGATTCTGACCGCCATGGCACGCGTGCCCGACCGCTTGCCGGGCGCCGGCGTGCCGCAGCCCCTGCCCAGCGCCGCGCCGCTGCCGACCCAGGCGCCCGCGCTGACCGGCGCGGCCATGGACGACTGGCTGGCCTCGGCCCACGCCGACGCAGGCATGGGCTGCGGCAGTTGCCACGCTGCCGGAGGCGCCTGGGTGCAGCGCCCCGACCACACCGCCTGCGCGGGCTGTCATGGCGATGAGGTGGACGGCTTCCTTGCCGGCAAGCACGGCATGCGCCTGGCGGTGGACCTGCCGCCGATGACACCCGCCATGGCGCGGCTGCCCATGCAGGCGCAGGCCGCCCACACCGAACTGGGCTGCGGCAGTTGCCACGCCGCGCACCGCTTCGACGTGCACACCGCTGCGGTGGAAAGCTGCCTGAGCTGCCACGCCGACGACCACAGCCTGGCCTATGTGGGCTCGCCGCATCATCAGCTCTGGCAGCAGGAACAGGCCGGCGAACGGCCGCCCGGCAGCGGCGTGAGCTGCGCCACCTGCCACCTGCCGCGCGCGCAGCACCAGCGCGCCGGCGTGACCACGATCCGCGTGCAGCACAACCAGAACGATGGCCTGCGCCCCAACGAGGCCATGGTCCGCCCCGTGTGCCAGAACTGCCACGGGCTGGGGTTTGCCCTCGATGCGCTTGCCGACCCCGAACTGATACGCCGCAACTTCCCGCACGCCCCCACGCACCACGTCGAGTCCATCGATATGGCCGTGCGGCGCGCGGAAGCCGATCGCGCCCGCCGCGCGGTCGATTCATCGCCCGGACCCTGAGTCCATCACTGGAGCATTTGCATGACACGCCAACCGCTGCTCACTTCTCTCACTGCACTGACGGCACTCACTGCCATGGGCCTGCTTGCGGCCTGCGGCTCGGCGCCCCCTGAAGCCCCGGTCTCCACCGCCCCCGGCGAGGCCAAGACCATCACCGCCAAGGCCATGGCCGACGGCCTGCATGCCGTGATGTCGGCCGACCGCACGGTGTACACGCGGCTGATCGTCAACCGCCTGCAGAACGAAGAAAAACTGATCAAGGCCTCGGAGCACTGGAAAGAGGACAAGGCACTGGTCCTGCCCGCGCAGATGTTCCGCTTCGGCGCCGAAATGGTCGCCGAGTCCAAGCCGCCGTTCTCGTACTCGCTGCAATCGCTGTGGCCCATCAACCAGCAGAACGCACCCAAGACCGAGGCCGAAAAGGCCGGTCTGGCCTACATTGCCGAAAACAAGGGCAAGAACTACTACGCCGAAGAAACCCTGGGTGGGGTGAAGTACTTCACCGCCGTCTACCCGGACAACGCCATCGCGCCGGCCTGCGTCAGCTGCCACAACGAGCACGCCGACACCCCGCGCACCGATTTCAAACTCGGTGACGTGATGGGCGGCGTCGTGATTCGCATTCCCGTCGACGCCTGATGCGCCCTCGGGGACCGGTCGTGCTGGTCTGCCTCAGCTTCGCCGCCTGTGGGGGCGAAGCTGAGGCACCCGTTGCGCCCGCCACGCCGCCCGCCCAGGCGGTCAGCCCCACGCCAGCGGTGTTCGATGATCCGGCGCTGGCAGCGGGTCGGTCGATCTGGATGGACACCTGCCAGGGCTGTCACGACATTGGCATTGCCGGCGCACCGAAACTCGGCGACACCGCCGCCTGGGCGCCGCGCATCGCCCAGGGCCAGGCGGTGCTCTACGAACACGCCATCAACGGGCACTTCGGCCCCACAGGCACGATGATGCCGCCACGCGGTGGCAACGACGCCCTCAGCGACGAAGAGGTCAAGGCCGCCGTCGATTACATGGTCGCGGCCAGCCGCTGACCCCCTGCACTTTTTTCCACAAGGACAATTTTCATGACCCCCCAAGACGTTGAACGCGTCCAGAGCACCTGGGCCAAAGTGGTTCCCATCCGCGACACCGCCGCCACCCTGTTCTACGGCAAGCTGTTCGAACTCGACCCGTCGCTGAAGTCCCTGTTCAAGGGCGACATGACCGCGCAGGGCGACAAGCTCATGACCATGATCGACGTGGCGGTCAAGGGCCTGACCCGGCTCGATGCCATCGTCCCTGCCGTCAAGGCCCTGGGCCAGCGCCATGTGGGCTACGGCGTCAAACCCCAGGACTACGACACCGTGGCCGCCGCCCTGCTGTGGACCCTGGGCCAGGGCCTGGGCGACGACTTCACCCCCGAGGTCAAGGCGTCGTGGACCGAGGTCTATGTGCTGCTCGCCACCACCATGCAGTCTGAATAACCGGGCCGGATGACCGCCCAGGCGACCCACCCCGCCCCCCGCGCAGGCCCCCGGGCCTCGCGGGTGGCGGAGTTTGCCGGCAAGACGCTGTGGCGCAACCCGCTGGAGCTGATGCTGGAGTCCACCGGCGAGGGCATCTACGGCATCGACCTGAACGGCTGCTGCGTGTTCATCAACCGCGCCGGCGCAGCCCTGCTGGGGTATCGCGTCGATCAGGTGCTGGGGCACAACATGCACGACCTGATTCACCACACCCGGCAGGACGGCAGCCCCTATCCGGCGGCCTGCTGCCCGATCTACACCGCCTTCCGCGAAGGCCGCCCCTGCCGCATCGACAGTGAAGTGCTGTGGCGCGCCGACGGCACCGGCGTGCCGGTGGAGTATTCGTCTTACCCGATCCTCGATGGCACGCAGATTGCCGGCGCGGTGGTCACCTTCGTCGACATCAGCGCCCGCAAGCAGCACGAGGCGCAGCTGCGCCAGGCCCACGACGCCCTCGAAGGCCGGGTCGCCGAGCGCACCCGCGAACTGTCGGACGCCCTGGGCGAACTGGCGCGCTCCAACGAGCGGCTGCGTCGTTTGTCGGCCCACCTTGAAACCGTGCGCGAGCGCGAACGCAGCCGCATCGCACGAGAGATTCACGACGAACTCGGCAGCGTGCTCGTCGCGCTCAAGCTCGATCTGGGCTGGCTGCACGAACAGATGCCGGTCGGCAGCGCCGTTCAGGCCAAGACCCGCAGCATGGCCGGCCTGATCGACGACGCCGTGACCGAAGTGGGCCGCATCATCACCGACCTGCGGCCGTCCATCCTCGACCATCAGGGCCTGTGGGCGGCACTGGACTGGCATGCCCAGGAGTTTCTCGAAGCCACCGGCCTGCGCGGCGAACTGCGCATCGAAGTCGGCGCGGGGGCGCCGGCGCCCGACGACGCGGTGGCCACGGCGGCGTATCGCATCTTTCAGGAAATTCTCAACAACGTCGCGCGGCACGCCAATGCCACGGCCATCGACATCCGCGTCAGTGCCGATGCCGACGAACTGCGCCTGCGGGTGCGCGACAACGGCCACGGCGTCACGCTGGAACAACTCCGTCACCCCGGCTCGCACGGCGTCATCGGCATGAGCGAGCGCGCCCGGCATTTTGGCGGACGCCTGGCCATCGGCCCGGCCGCGACCGGCGGCACCCAGGTCCGGGTGTGGCTGCCGTTGACCGCAACCGCCGGACGCCGCATTCCCGAGGAGGACGCTGATGATCCGGCTTGCGCTGTGTGACGACCACGCCCTGGTGCGCGCCGGGCTGGTGCAGATTCTGGCCACCCGAAAGGACTTCCAGATCGTCGGTGAAGCCGCTGACGGCCCGGCCCTGATCACCCTGCTGCGCGGGCAGGCGGTCGACGTGGTGCTGCTCGACATCGCCCTGCCCGGCCGCGACGGTCTGGAGGTGCTGCAACAGATGCGCCTTGAATGGCCGCTGCTGCCGGTGCTGGTGCTGTCCACCTACCCCGAAAAACAGTACGCGCTGCGTTGCCTGCGGCTGGGTGCCGGCGGCTATCTGAACAAGAGTGTCGATCCCGACACCCTGGCGAGCGCCATCCGCAAGCTGCACGCCGGTGGCAGCTATGTCAGCGCGGCCCTGGCCGAGACCTTGGCCACGGCCCTGCGCCGACACGACGAACGGGCGGCACACGAGCTGTTGTCGGCGCGGGAATATCAGGTCTTTCTGCAGATTGCGGGCGGCCGCAGCGCGGCGCAGATCGCCACGCAGTTGCACCTGTCACCCAACACGGTGAACACCTATCGCGCCCGCATCATGGACAAGATCGGCACCCGCAACGACGTCGAAACCGCGCTCTACGCGGTGCGCCACCAGATCGTGTCGGGCACCGTCGCCGGCGAGACGGTCTGACATGGCGCTGCTGCGCTATTGCGTGCAGCTCAGCGCAGACCGGGTGGTGCTGTGGTGCTACCTGATCTGGTACGCCGTGGTGGTGGCGCTGTATTTCGATCCCACGCCCTCAATCTGGCTCAACGCACTCGGGATCAGCGCCGTGATCGGCTTCGCCCTGTTCTTGAGCGTCAACGGCGCCAGGGTCAGCGGCGTGCAACTTTGGCCGACGGTGCGGCTGTTTCTGATGCCGTTTTGCGTGTCCAGCTTTGCCGCGCTGATCAAGGGACAGGGCTTCTGGGTCATCGTGCCGCCGTCGAGCGCCGCACGCTGGGCCTGTGTCGGGGCCTGTGTCGGGTTTGTTCTGGGGGTTCGGCTGCTCAAGCATTTTGCCGCACCGCTACCCACGACGGGGGCACGCATGTAGTGCGGCTACGACAGCATGTCGTGTCGCCACCACGGGCGAATCACATGCGGCGCGATACCGGCCCGCCCCGGGCGGGCGAACACTCTGGCCATCCGCACTTCGCCATCGAGACCCCCCATGCGCCAGACCACACAGGCCGGTTTCCGACTCGGAATCTACGTCTTCAAAGACGCTGAGATCGTTGACTTTGCCGCACCCTACGGCGTGTTCTCGGTGGCCCGCCGTTACGACCCCGAGTTGGATGTGTTCATGATTGCCGACGCCCTGCGGCCAGTGCAGGCGCAAGCCGGCTTCACGGTAATGCCCAACTACAGCTTCGCCGACCAGCCGGCGATGGACGCCTTCCTGATTCCCGGCGGCTTCGGGACCCGGCAGGAGATGCACAACCGTCGGCTGTTCGCCTTCATCAACGGCCTGCCCGACAGCACGCTGCTGACCAGCGTTTGCACCGGCTCTTGGATCTACGCCCGCATGGGCGTGCTTGATGGCCTGCCCGCCACCAATCGCAAGGAGCCCGACCGGCTCGAAGCCTCCGGCGCCGGCATGGTGCCCATCGACCGTCTGGCCAAGCTGGCCCCCGCCTGCCGGGTGAGCCGCGCGCGGGTGGTGGACGCCGGCCGCATCGTCACCGCCGGCGGCATCGCCGCAGGCATGGAGATGGGCTTTCACCTGCTGCGCCGCGCCGGCTACGCCGAGGACTGGATCAGCGATGTGGCCCGCACCATGGAATACGCCCGCGCCTACGACCTGTACCGCAAGGACATCGAGTACGCGACGCCCGATCTGCGGATCGCCGCCTCCTGACCCGATGCCGCCGCGACCCGACCCCGACCCCCCGCAGTGCCCCTGAACCGAGGTGACGCCATGTCGATTTTCCGCGATCCGTTTGACCCCGAAACCCGCCTCCACGCCCAAGGCTGCGGCTGTGCCCGGTGCAGCACTTCGGCGACCCCCGCCGCCCGCCCGGCCGATTCCGCAGAAGGCCGTATCGCCCAGGTGGTCGAAAGTGCGCTGGTGCGCGGGCTGTTCGGGCACCACGACGAACAGCGTCGTCAGGTGCTGCGGGCGATGGGCGGCGGCAGTCTGGCCGCCATCCTCGGCACCTTGCTGCCCATGGATGCGATCAAGGCCGCGGCCATCGAGGCGTCCGGGCCGCTGGAAAAGACCAAGCTCAAGGTGGGTTTCGTGCCCATCACCTGCGCCACGCCCATCATCATGGCCAAGCCCATGGGCTTTTATGAGAAGTACGGACTGGATGTCGACGTGATCAAGACCGCCGGCTGGGCGGTGGCCCGCGACAAGTCGCTGAACAAGGAGTACGACGCCGCGCACATGCTCACCCCGATGCCGCTGGCCATGAGCCTGGGCGCCGGTTCAACCGCCGAGCCGTTCTTGATGCCGGCCGTCGAAAACCTCAACGGCCAGGCCATCACCCTGCACAACAAGCACAAGGACAAGCGCGACCCAAAGCAGTGGAAGGGTTTCAAGTTTGCGGTGCCGTTCGAATACTCGATGCACAACTTTCTGCTGCGCTACTACGTCGCCGAAGCCGGGCTGGACCCGGACAAAGACATCCAGATTCGCGTGGTCCCGCCGCCCGAGATGGTCGCCAACCTGCGCGCCGACAACGTTGACGGCTATCTGGCGCCAGACCCCTTCAACCAGCGCGCCGTGTACGAGGGCGTGGGCTTCATCCACCTGCTGACCAAGGACATCTGGGACGGCCACCCCTGCTGCGCCTTCGCCTGCAGCCAGGCGTTCGCCCTCGAAAACCCCAACACCTTCGGGGCGCTGTTCAAGTCCATCGTCGAGGCCACGCATTTCGCTGCCGCGGCCGAAAACCGCGCCGACATCGCCAAGGCGATCAGCCCGGCCAATTACCTCAACCAGCCCGAAACCGTGGTCGCCCAGGTGCTCACCGGGCGCTATGCCGATGGCCTGGGCGAGGTGAAGAACGTGCCCGACCGCATCGACTTCAACCCCTTCCCCTGGCACTCGATGGCGGTGTGGATCCTGACCCAGATGAAGCGCTGGGGCTACATCAAGGGCGAGGTCGACTACCGGCAGATTGCCGAGCAGGTGTATCTGGCGGCCGACTGCGGAAAGCTGATGAAGGAACTCGGCTACGAACCGCCGAAAACCACGTACCAGACCTACTCGATCATGGGCAAGACCTTTGACCCGGCAACGCCGGATGCCTATGTCGACAGCTTCGCCATCCGTCGTTCCTGAGGGGTTCTGATGCGCTCACTGCCCGTACGCGCGGCGCTGCTGTCACTGGTTCTGCTGCTGGTGGGCGCAGGCCTGTGGGAGGCGGCCAGTACCGCCCCGGAATCGGCCGAGGCGGTGTCGGAGTACGACATGCTGGTGGCCGGCGCCGGCGAGAAAGCCCGCGTGCCGGGGCCTTCGGCGGTCATCGCCCACGCCTGGGCAGCGCTGTCCGATCCCTTCTACGACCGCGGCTCGAATGACAAGGGCATTGGCATCCAGCTCGGCTACTCGGTGGGCCGGGTGCTCACCGGCTACCTCCTTGCGGCGCTGGTGGCCATTCCCATCGGCTTTGTGATTGGCATGTCGCCGCTGTGGCAGCGGGCGCTGGACCCGTTCATCCAGGTGCTCAAGCCGGTGTCGCCGCTGGCGTGGATGCCGCTGGCCCTGTTCGTGATTCAGGACTCGGCGCTGTCGGCCATCTTCGTGATCTTCATCTGTTCGATCTGGCCCATGCTGATCAACACCGCCTTCGGCGTGGCGTCGGTGCGCCGCGACTACATCAATGTGGCACGCACCCTGGAGCTGGGCCGCCTGCGCACCGCGCTCACGGTGATTCTGCCCGCCGCCGCACCGACCATTTTCACCGGCATGCGCATCTCGATCAGCATCGCCTGGCTGGTGATCGTGGCCGCCGAAATGCTGGTCGGCGGCACCGGCATTGGCTACTACGTGTGGAACGAGTGGAACAACCTGAACCTGACCAGCGTGATTTTCTCGATTCTGATGATTGGCGTGGTCGGCATGCTGCTCGACCGGCTGCTGGCCGGCGCCGCGCGTTTCGTGCAGTACGTTGACTGAGCGCGCCATGACCACGGCAGACAGCAGATTCGTCCAGGTCGATGGCCTGTCCAGAAGCTTCCCCGGCGAGCGCGGCGGTGAGGCGCTGACGGTGTTCGAGCAGGTCAACTTCGCGATCGCCCGCGGCGAGTTCATCTGCGTGATCGGCCACTCCGGCTGCGGCAAATCGACCATCCTCAACATCCTCGCCGGGCTCGACCAGCCCAGCCAGGGCGTGGCGCTGATGGAAGGCCGCGAAATTGCCGGCCCCAGCCTCGACCATGGCGTGATTTTCCAGAACCACAGCCTGCTGCCCTGGCAGAGCACGCTGCAAAACGTCAGCTTCGCGGTGGCCGCCCGGCATCGCGACTGGTCGCGCGCCCAGATTCTGGCCCACAGCCGGCAGTACCTGGACCTGGTGGGCCTCAACGGTGTTGAAGACCGACGCCCGTCACAGCTGTCCGGCGGCATGCGCCAGCGCGTCGGCATTGCCCGCGCCTTTGCCATCGAACCCAAGCTGCTGCTCATGGACGAGCCCTTCGGCGCACTCGATGCACTGACCCGGGGCACCATTCAGGACGAATTGGTGCGCATCTGCCAACAGACCACGCAGACCGCCTTCATGATCACCCACGACGTCGACGAAGCCATGCTGCTCGCCGACAAGATTCTGCTGATGACCAACGGCCCCAAGGCCCGCATCGCGGAGATTGTCGAGGTCTCGCTGCCGCGACCGCGCAGCCGCTCGACGGTGATCTTCGAGCCCAACTACTACCCGATCCGCAATCACCTGGTCGATTTTCTGGTGAGCCGATCCAAGACCTTCCGCGACCAGCCGCCCACCGGCTACGACCCGCGGCATCCGCCGCAGGTCAGGCCGCAGGCCGACGGGTCTGCCGCGCCCCAACACCCTGCCACCTCTGGAGCACCCCATGACCCGTGAAGACGTGACCGCCGCCATCCTCGCCGCCAAGTTCGCCAAGAAGCTCAAGTGGGCCGATCTGGCCGCCGCCATCGGCCTGAGCAAGGAGTGGACCACCGCCGGGCTGATGGGGCAGATGACCTTCACCGCCGAACAGGCCGACATTCTGGGCGCGCTGCTGGACCTGAATGCCGACGCCCGGGCAGCGCTGCAGGTGGTGCCCTACAAGGGTTCGCTGCCCAGCGCGATCCCCAGCGACCCGCTGATCTACCGCTTCTACGAGCTGATCGCGGTCTACGGCACCACCTTCAAGGCACTGATTCACGAGGAGTTTGGCGACGGCATCATGAGCGCCATCGATTTCTCGCTCGACATCCAGCGCGAGCCCGACCCTAAAGGCGATCGGGTGCGCATCGTCATGAGCGGCAAGTTTCTGCCGTACAAAACCTACTGAGCGGCTCGGGTCGGCACACGCGGCCAGTGACATGCGCAGCGGTTGGCCCGCTTCTTGCCCTAAACCTGTTGCAGCAGGACACGGCAAACCAAAGACGGTTTCACCCGGGTCCATCCACAAGGCAAAGGCGCCCCCGTCCTCACACACGTGATGGCGGGGGCTTTTTTTTGGGTTTGTTTCAAGGGAGCTACACATGATTGTGAACACACTTCGTCCCATCCTGTTCAGTGCGCTGGTGCTCGGCAGCAGCGCCAGCGCGTGGGCGGAAGCGGCGCCGCTTTCAGCGTTGGAAGGGGCCCTCACCGGCGGCACGGTCAACGTCAATCTGCGCCTGCGCTACGAGTTGGTCGAGCAGGACAACGCGCTTGAAGATGCCGATGCCCTGACCTTGCGCACGGCCCTGGGCTACACCACCCAGGCGTGGAATGGGGTCAGCGCCTTCGTCGAGATGGAGAACATCGACGCGCTGGTGGACGACTACTCCGGCGTGCCACCGCCGACGCAGTTCTCGGTGGTCGCCGACCCTGAAGGCACCGAGGTCAATCAATGGGGCGTGCGCTACACCGGCATCAAGGGCCTGGTGGCCACGCTGGGGCGCAGCAAGTTGATTCTCGACAATGCCCGCTGGGTGGGCAATGTGGGCTGGCGGCAGAACGAGCAGACCTACGACGGCTACTTTCTCAAGGCGACGCCGCTGGCCAACGTGACCCTCAACGGGGCGTACATCACCAACGTCAACAACATCTTTTTTGCCAATGTTGACCTCGAAGGGGTGCTGCTCAACGCCCAATGGGTCGCCTCGCCGGCGCTGGCCCTGACCGCCTACGGCTACCTGCTGGACTACAACGTGATCACCCCCGCCACGCCCGATGCCGACACCGTGGGGCTGCGCGCCACCGGCGGTCTGCCGCTGGGCGAGACGGTGAAACTCAGCTATGTCGCCGAGTTTGCGCGCCAGGAGGCCACCACCGCAGGCGGCGACTTCGAGGCCGACTACCTGCTCGGCGAGCTGGCCCTGGGCATCAAGGGCGTGTCGCTGGCGGTGGGCTACGAGGTGCTGGGCAGTGATGGCGGCAGCTACGCGGTGATGACGCCGCTGGCCACGCTGCACGCCCACAACGGCTGGAACGATCTGTTTCTGGTGACCCCGGCTGCGGGCCTGAACGACCTCTACGTGCGCCTCAGCGGCAACCTTGGCAAAACCGCGTGGATGGCCAAGTTTCATGAGTTCAGCGCCGACGAGGGCAACGCCGACTACGGCACCGAGTTGAACATTCAGCTCACCCGGCCGCTGGTCGGCAAGCTGAGTGGCGGCCTGAAGTACGGGGCCTATTCGGCCGACACGCTGGCCGTGGACACCGACAAGTTCTGGACCTGGTTGGGCTACGCCTTCTGAGGCGGCGGCACGCCATCGTCAGCCGGCAGGCCCCGCACCCTGGCGGCGGCCTGTCGGCTTGAAACCGGACCTGCGGGGGCGCACGCACGCCCACCCCCGCAGGTCCGGCGTGCGTTTGGGCGGCTGCTTTGACCGCTGCGTCGCCGCCGGGTCGCCCCTGATTGCCCCTGATTGCCCCTGATTGCCGCGACCGGTCGGCCACACCCGACACCCGCCTTCCCATCACGCCCCGCGGTCGGGTTGAAGCCCGATCCCGACCCACCCGCTCCCGGCGGCGGGCCACCTCGCGGTCAAGGCCGTGCACACGCCGCACGCCCATGCACCATCGCGCGGCGCACGCCCGCAGATGGGGCAAGGCACCGGTGCAAAGCGCGCGCCCGGCCCCCCATGGCGGTGCACACACCGGCAACGACGCCGTTTCGTGGGGCTTGGCACGAACCCTGCTTGGTCAGTACGGCACACCAAAGACGGTCTGCACACATCAGCGCGCCCCGCAGGGCGCCCCGAACGGACAACGGCGTCCATGCGCGATCACCTCGCACATGGGCGCTTTTTTTTTGGAGAACCGCATGTCATCACGTTTAGTTGGCTGGTCACGTCGCCTCATCAGCACCGCCGTGGTCACGGCCACGGCCTTGGGCGCCCATCCGGCGCTGGCGCTGGAAAAAGACGAGATCAAACTCGGCTTCATCAAGCTCACCGACATGGTGCCGCTGGCCATCGCCTACGAAAAAGGCTACTTCGAAGACGAAGGCCTGTACGTCACCCTTGAAGCCCAGGCCAACTGGAAGGTGCTGCTCGATCGCGTCATCTCTGGTGAACTCGATGGCGCGCACATGCTCTCGGGTCAGCCCCTGGGCGCCACCATCGGCTTTGGCACCAAGGCCGACATCATCACCGCCTTCGTCATGGACCTGAACGGCAACGCCATCACCGTGGCCAACAGCGTCTGGGACGAGATGAAGCCGCATGTGCCCATGAAAGACGGCAAGCCCGTGCACCCCATCAAGGCCGACGCGCTGAAGCCGGTCATCGCCGCCAAGAAGGCCAAGGGCGAGCCGTTCAACATGGGCATGGTCTTCCCGGTGTCCACCCACAATTACGAGATTCGCTACTGGCTGGCCGCCGCCGGCATTCACCCCGGTTTCTACGCGCCGCAGCGCGGTGACGTGCTGGGCCAACTGTTGGCCGACGTGCTGCTGTCGGTCACGCCGCCGCCGCAGATGCCCGCCACCCTTGAAGCCGGCACCATCCTCGGCTACAGCGTCGGCGAACCGTGGAACCAGCAGGCGGTCTTTCGCGGCATCGGCGTGCCGGTGGTCACCGACCTGAACATTCGCAACAACGTGTCCGAAAAGGTGTTGGGCGTGAGCCAGGAATGGGCCGACAAGCACCCCAAGACCCACATCGCCATGGTCAAGGCACTGATCCGCGCCGGCCACTGGCTCGACGCCGAAAACAACGCCAACCGCAAGGAGGCCGCCAAGATCATCTCGTCATCGACCTATGTCGGCGCCGACTACGAAGTGATCGCCAACAGCATGACCGGCGTCTTCGAGTACGAGAAAGGGGATGTGCGTCCGGCGCCCGACTTCAACGTCTTTTTCCGCTATCACGCCACCTATCCGTACACCTCCGATGCCGTGTGGTACCTGACGCAGATGCGCCGCTGGGGGCAGATTGCCGAGGCCAAGCCCGACAGCTGGTACATCGAAACCGCCAAGAAGGTGTTCCGTGCCGACATCTACCAGCAAGCGGCCGAGGAACTGATCGCCGAGGGCAAGATGTCGGCCAGCGACTTCCCCGACTTTGGCGCCGAAACCGGGTTTCGCCCGGTGGACCACACCACCTTCATCGACGCCAACACCTTTGACGGCCGCAGCCCCAACGCCTATCTCGAACAGTTCAAGATAGGCCTGAAGGGCAAGGAAACGCCATGAGCACCGGCGTCGCCTCACGGTTGCAGGGCACCGGCCAGCATCTGGTGGCGCGTGTGGCCGCGCTGCGCGGCAGCGATGCGCGGTCGGTGCTGAAGCGGGTGGCGCTGCCCATGATCGGCCTGCTGGTGATGCTGATGCTCTGGGAACAGGGCGCCAAGCAGGTGCAAACCTCGCTGGGCGCCCTGCCCGGCCCGGTGGCGGTCTGGGAACAGGCCGGCAACCTCTGGGATGAGCACCGCGCCGAGCGCGCCAAGGCCGCGGCGTTCTACCAGCGTCAGGACGAGCGCAACGCCGAAAGGCTGGCGAAAAATCCCGAGGCGGAAGTGCGCATTCGCAGCTACACCGGCAAACCGACCTTCGTCGACCAGATCAAGACCAGCCTGGTCACGGTGATGAGCGGCTTTCTGCTGGCCTCGCTGATCGCCATTCCGGCCGGCCTGGCCATTGGCCTGTCGCCCACGCTCTACGCCATGTTCAATCCGGTGATCCAGCTGTTCAAACCGGTGTCACCGCTGGCCTGGCTGCCCATCGTGACCCTGGTGGTCAGCGCGGTGTACGTGAGTGACGACCCGATGATCTCCAAGTCGTACCTGGTCTCGATGCTGTGCGTGATGCTGTGCTCCATCTGGCCCACCCTGGTCAAT
Source organism: Polycyclovorans sp. (assembly GCA_002706265.1). GTDB lineage: Bacteria > Pseudomonadota > Gammaproteobacteria > Nevskiales > Nevskiaceae > Polycyclovorans. Next base: position 19,336 of record PAKU01000032.1, read on the forward strand.
ACCGCGGTGGGCGCCTCCACCGTCTCCACCGACCTGGTCAGCGTGTCGCGCGTGCTGCGCCTGCATGCGCTGTCGCACGTCTGGCGGGTGGTGCTGCCCAGCGCCATTCCCATGATCTTTGCCGGCCTGCGCACCTCGCTAGGCGTGGCGTGGATGGTGCTGATCGCCTCCGAAATGCTGGCGCAGAACCCTGGCCTCGGAAAGTTCGTCTGGGATGAATTCCAGAACGGATCCTCGGCCTCGCTGGGCCGCATCATGGTGGCGGTGCTCACCATTGGCCTCATCGGATTCCTGCTCGACCGCTGCATGCTCTGGCTGCAACGCAACGTCAGCTGGGACAAAAACGCCATCCTGCGATGAGCACGCCCCTCCTCCTCCACCCCGCTGGACGCCCGGCCGCCACCGCACCCGCAGCGCGGCCGGTGACCGCCGTCGCGCCGCGGCGCGCCGCCGTTCAGCACGCTTTTGGCGATCGCCCCCAACCGAGCCCACCCATGAAAACGCATCTCGAACTCTCAGACGTGTGCATGGACTTCCCGACCCCCAAGGGCACGTTCAACGCACTCCACCACATCAACCTCAAAGTGGCGCAGGGTGAATTTCTGTCGCTGATCGGCCATTCCGGCTGCGGCAAATCCACCGTGCTCAACATCGTGGCCGGCCTGCTCAAGGCCACACAGGGCGGCATCATCGTCAACGGGCACGAGGTCAACAGCCCCGGCCCCGACCGCGGCATGGTCTTCCAGAACCACTCGCTGCTGCCATGGCTCACCGTGTACGGCAACGTTGCGCTGGCGGTGCGTCAGGTATTCGGCGGCAAGAAAACCCGCGCCGAACAACGTGAGTGGATCGAGCACAACCTCGAACTGGTCAACATGGCGCACGCCATGGACAAACGGCCGCACGAAATCTCCGGCGGCATGAAGCAGCGCGTCGGCATCGCCCGGGCGCTGTCAATGCAACCGCAGATCCTGCTGATGGACGAACCCTTCGGTGCGCTCGATGCCCTCACCCGCGCCCAGCTTCAAGACTCGCTGATGGAGATTCAGGCCCGTCTTGGCACCACCGTGCTGATGGTCACCCACGACGTCGACGAAGCCGTGCTGCTGTCCGACCGGGTGGTGATGCTCAACGTCGGCCCCGGCGCCACCATCGGCAAGGTGCTCGACGTTGACCTGCCGCGCCCGCGTGAACGCCTGGCCCTGGCCGAAAGCGCCGACTACCACCACTGCCGCGCCGAGATCCTGCATTTTCTGTATGCCGGACACAGCGCCTCGGCAGCCGAACCGGCCGCGGGCGCCGGCGAAACCCGCCTGCACCTGCTGCCCAAAAAGGTCGCCAATGGATGATGCCCGGCGGCGCGGCTTGCGCTGTCGGCCGCGCCGCCGTTGAATACCGGCATGACCCCAATCGAATCACCCGCATCGCCGCTGGCAGGCCGCTGCATCGCCCTGCCAGAAACCCGTGAGCTTGAAGTGTTTGCCGGCCTGCTGGAGCGCCGCGGCGCGCGGGTCTGGCGCTGCCCCTTGGTGGCCATCAAGGACGCGCCCGACCCTGCGCCGGTGCTGCACTGGCTGCACGCCTTCATCGCCGGCGGCTGCGACGACCTGGTGCTGCTCACCGGCGAAGGGCTGCGCCGGCTCGACGGCTGCCTGCAACACCATGCGCCGCAACACCGCACCGCCTTTCGCGAGCGCCTTGCCCTGACCCGGCTGATCGCCCGCGGCCCCAAGCCCGGCCGGGTGCTGCGCGACTGGGGCATGAAGGCCCAGCACGTGGCCGATCCCGCCACCACGCCGGGGCTCATCGCACTGCTGCAACAGCTCGACGCACAACAACCCCTGCGCGGCCGCCGCATTGGCGTGCAGCGCTACGGCACCGAACCCAACCGACCGCTCAGCGACGCCCTGACGGCCCTGGGCGCCCGCGAGCAACCGGTGGCCCCCTACATCTATGCCGATGCGGCCGACCAGCAGGCGGTGCAGGCGCTCATTGCCGCATTGGCCGCCGGCACCGTAGACGCCATCGCCTTCACCAGCATGGCCCAGGTGGACCGGCTCTACCGCGTCGCCGAAGACCACGACCAGATGCCCCTGCTGCAGGCCGGGCTGGCCCGCACCCAGGTGGCCGCCGTAGGCCCGGTGGTGGCCGACGCCCTGCGCGCCCGCGGCGCCCAGGTTGACGTCATGCCCGGCCAGTCGTGGTACCTCAAACCGCTCACCCAAGCCCTGGCCGACGGCCTGCAGGGACTCTCCGCCGCGCCATAGGCGGCCGCGAGGGCGCGGCGGCTGCCTGAATCGGCCATGACCGCCGACCTCGACTCAGCGCCGACGAACTGCCGCATCCCCTCCGCGTGGGCACGGCCTTCGGCCTTTGCCTCCTCTGCGCCGCACGCGCTATTTCGTAGGGTGGGCAAAGCGAAGCGTGCCCACGCGGCGGCCACCCCGGACTCAACGCCGCTCCCCGGCATTCCCCACGATCTCGCCGGCCGCATCGCCTGCCCAGTCCAGCGCCAGCCATCCGCGCTGCACAAACCGGTGAAAGCTGGAGTACGGCCAATCCTGCACTCGACTCACCAGCCCGTGCTTGACCGGGTTGAAATGGATGTAATCCACATGACGCTGCAGATCATCGTCGTCGCGAATCTGATGCTCCCAGTAGCGACGCTGCCAGATGCCTTTCTCGCGTCGGGCTGACTTGCTCGCGGTGCGCGTCGGGCCGGCGGGGAAGCCGCGCGAGAACGCGGTTTTGATTGCGCTCCATCGCCGGGAGAAACCGGCGTCGTTCGCGGGCAGTTGCCAGATTGCGTGCAGGTGTTCGGGCAGCACGCAGATCGCGACGGTATGGAAGGGGTGTTTGGTGCACGCATCGCCGTAGGCGCTGCGCAACTTTTCGATGGACTCGGTGAGCAAGGCGCTGCGGCGATCCGCCAGGGTCACGGTGAAAAAGTACATGGCACCGGCGGCTTGGCTGCGGCGGTAGCGAGACATGGATCGCTCGTTTGGGACGACCATTCGCAGGTTATCGAGGTTGCGCACCGCGTGGGCACGCTTCGCTTTGCCCACCCTACGCCCTACGCGCCAATTCGTAGGGTGGGCAAAGCGGCTTCATCGCGTGCCCACGCGGTAACCCACCGAGGCCCGATGGGCGACGCGCGACGGGCGGACGCCTGATCTAAGCTGCTTCCACCGGTTGCAGGTCGGCGATGAGGGTGCGGATTTCGGGGAGGCACGATCCGCAGTTGCCGCCGGCGCGGAGTTTGGCGGTGACCGCTTGCGGGGTGAGGCACCCTCCGCGGATGGCCTTGAGGAGGGTGTTGCGGCCCACGCTGAAGCAGGCGCACACGGTGGGGCCGGCGTCGCCGCCCTTCAGCGGTGCGCCGGCCAGCAGGGCGGCGCGCTCGGGCACCGACAGCGCTCGTTCGCCGAAGCGGCCTGACAGCCATTCGCGGTGCGGCAGGTCGGCCCGCGGCGAGATGAACACGCAGGCCTGCAGGCGGTCGTTGACCAGCCACGCGGCGCGGTGAATGCCGGCCTCGGGGTCGGCGGCCTCGATCCAGTCGGCGTCGTCGGGCACGCCCAGCCAGCGGCGCAGGGCGGCGCTCCAGTCGTCGGGAATCTGGCGGCCGGCCATTTCGAAACGGACGTGGCCGGCGCCCTGCACCCGTACCCACCAGTCGGTGTGGGCCAGATCAACCGGCAATCGGCTCATCACGAAGCCCTGCCAGTTGACCGGGAACGGCACGACCCGCGCCGGGGTGTGCTTGAACGCAGGTTCGCCCGAGACCGGATCGACCACCGGGGCGACCAGGGCGCCCACACGGGCATCGGAGGCGGTGCGGTCGTTCCAGTGGATGGGCACGAAGGCTTCGCCGCGGCGCATGTCGCCGCTGCTGGTGGTCCGCGCCACCAGTGCGCCCCAGCGGGTTTGGACGCGGGCCAGCTCGCCGATGCGCACGCCCGACAGCAGGGCGTCTTCGGGGTGCAGGTCCACCACCGGCTCGGCGCGGTGGCCGGCAAGCGTGGGGGCCATTCCGGTGCGGCTCATGGTGTGCCACTGGTCGCGTACCCGGCCGGTGTTGAGCACCAGCGGCCAGTCGGCGTCGACCGCGTGGGGATAGCTGCGCGACGGGGTGGCGATCAGCCGGTAATGCGCCGGGGCGGTGGCGGCCGGCGTGTCGGCTGCGGGCACTGGCCAGCGCACCGGCTGCAGCGCGTCGTACTGCGCGGCGGTCATTCCGGAGAGGCCCCCCAGGTGCAGCAGTCGCGGGCTGTCGTCGGGCTGGTTGCCGGCGGCGGTGAGCCGGGTGTATTCGTCAAAGATCCCGGCCGCATGGGTGTAGTCAAAGTGCGCGCCCCAGCCCATCTTTGCGGCGAAGCGACTCAGGATCCACCAGTCGGGCCGGGCCTCACCGGGCGCGGTGCGGAACGGCCGCTGCCGCGAGATGCAGCGCTCGGAGTTGGTGACGGTGCCGTCGCGTTCGCCCCAGGTGGTGGCCGGCAGCAGCACGTCGGCCAGTGCGGTGGTGTCGGTGTGGGCCATGGCATCAGACACCACCACCAGCTCGGCGCGCGCCAGGGCAGCACGCACGCGGTCGGCGTCGGGCAGGCTCACGACCGGGTTGGTGGCCATGATCCACACGGCCTTCACGCGCCCTTCGTGCAGTGCCTCGAACAGGTCCACGGCCTTCAGGCCCGGCGTGTCGGCGATGCGCGGTGCCTGCCAGTGCTGCTGCACCAGCGCGCGGTGTCGGGGCGATTCCAGTTTGAGGTGCGCGGCAAGCTGGTTGGCCAGCCCGCCCACTTCGCGCCCGCCCATGGCGTTGGGCTGGCCGGTGATGGACAACGGCCCCATGCCGGGGCGGCCGATGCGTCCGGTGTACAGGTGGGCGTTGATGATGGCGTTGACCTTGTCGCTGCCGCTGGCCGACTGGTTGACGCCCTGCGAGAACAGCGTGACCACCTTTTCGGTGGTGGCAAACCAGTCTTCGAAGCGGGCCAGCGCCTCGGCCTGCACGCCACAGTCGGCGGCCACCTGCGCCGGGTCGTCGGCTTCGGCCCTGGCCGCCTGCACTGCGGCATCGGCGCCCGAAGTGCCGGCCAGAAAATCACCGCTGCCGGCGCCGACCTTGGCCAGGTGCACCAGCAGGCGGTTCCACAAGCGCACGTCGCTGTCGGGCCGAATGGGCAGGTGCAGGTCGGCGAGGTCACAGGTGGCGGTGCGCCGTGGGTCGATGACCACCACCCGCATCTGCGGCCGGGCGGCCTTGGCCGCCGCCAGACGCTGGTAGAGCACCGGATGGCACCACGCCAGGTTGCTGCCGCTGAGAATCACCAGATCGGCCTGCTCCACGTCGGTGTAGGACACCGGCACCCAGTCCTCGCCGAAGGCGCGGGTGTGGCCGGCCACTGCCGACGACATGCACAGCCGCGAGTTGGTGTCGATGTTGGCGCTGCCGATGAAGCCCTTCATCAGCTTGTTGGCCACGTAATAGTCCTCGGTCAGCAGTTGGCCGGACACGTAGAAGGCCACGGCCTCGGGCCCGTGGGTGTCGATGATGCGGGCGAAACCGGCGGCCACCTCGTCCAGCGCCGCATCCCAGCTCACGGCCTGCGGCGCCGCGCCGCGGGCACGCCGCATGGGCTGCGTGAGCCGGCCGTGATCGCTCAGGGTTTCCCCCAGCGCCGCGCCCTTGACGCACAACCGACCCAGATTGGCCGGGTGCGCGGCGTCGCCCTGCACCGCCCAGCCATCGGTCTGCGCCTGAACCTGCACGCCGCAGCCCACGCCACAGTAGGGACAGGTGGTGCGGATCACCGCGCGGCCTCGGTCGGCGGTCGGCGGGGCCGAGTGCAGGCGCTGGCGCTGGCGGGGCGAGCGCTCACGCGGCCTCCGCGTCGCAGTAGGCCGCACCAAACAACAGCCGGCTGCGCTGTTCGCGGATGTCGACGCCGGCGCGGATCAGGTCGAAATACCAGGGTCCGTCGGCCGTATCGCCGAACAGCACCGCACCGATGATGCGGTCGTTCTTGAGCACCAGCCGTTTGTAGACGCCCCTGCGCGCGTCGTTGAGCACCAGATCTTCGGTGCCGGGACCGCCGCTGAAGTCGCCCGCCGAGTACACCTGCACGCCGCTGACCTTGAGCTGGGTGCCGGTGACCGAGCCGCGATAGGCGCCGCGCCCTTCTCCGGCGAGTTGTCCGGCGCAGATGCCGGCCTGCTCGTAGAGCGGCGCCACCAGCCCGTAGGTCTGGCTGCGGTGCTCGACGCACTCGCCCACGGCGTAGATGCGCGGATCGAAGGTCTGCAGGGTGTCGTTGACCAGCACGCCCCGGTTGCAGGCCAGGCCCGCGGACCGTGCAAGCCGGGCATCGGGCCGAATGCCGGCGGCAATGACCACCAGATCGGCCGGCAGCCGCTCGCCGCCCTTGAGCCGCAGGGCCGTCACCCGACCGTCGGCATCCCCTTCCAGCGCTTCGGTTTCGGCGCTAAGCCGCACCTGGACGCCGCGTGCGGCCAGGGTGTCCCGCAGCAGCGCGGCGGCGCGGGCATCGAGTTGGCGTTCCATCAGCCGGTCCATGAGGTGCACCACGGTCACCGCCATGCCGCGCGCGGCCAATCCGGTGGCGGCCTCAAGGCCCAGCAGGCCGCCGCCGATCACCACGGCGGGCCGGTGCGGGCCCACGGCGGCCTGCATGCGTTCCACGTCGTCGAGATCGCGGAAGGTCGTCACCCCGGCCAGATCGGTACCGGGGACGCGGGGCACGAAGGGCTCGGAGCCGGTGGCCAACAGCAGCCGGTCGTAGGGCACCTTCACCCCTTTGCTCGACGTGACGGTGCGCCGCCCGCGGTCGATGCTGACCACCGGGTCGCCGACATGCAGCGTGATGCCCTTTTCGGCATACCAGGCCACCGGGTGCAGGGTGATGTCTTCCACCCGCTTTTCCCCGGCCAGCACCGGCGAGAGCAGGATGCGGTTGTAGTTGCCGCGCGGCTCGGCGCCGAACACGGTGATGTGATACCGGCCGGGCGCGCGGTCCAGCAGTTCTTCCACGGCGCGCATGGCCGCCATGCCGTTGCCCACCACCACCAGTGACCGGGTCTTGGGCGTTTCGGCCACCGCCGGGGGTCGATAGACGCGCTTGACCTCGGGCAGCAGCCAGATGGCGCCGGCCTCGACCCTTACGGGAAAGGCGTCACGCGACGCGGCCGGGTCTTCGAGACAGCGCCCGGTGGCCAGGCTGAAGTGCTGCTTGTAGATCGGGCTGGCGACCACGCGCTCGCCTTCGAGCCCGCCCAGCACGCCCCGCCACAGGACGTTGGCGCCCGAAAACGGGTCGTGGTTGTCGATGGCAAACACGCGGTCGTCACCGAGGCGGAAGATGGCGATCTGGCGCCCGTCCACCCGCGCGCAGGCGCCGGTCTCGGGCAGGATGGCGTCAAGCGGGCAGATGCGCTGCCACGACGGCGCGGCGCTCATGCTTCCACCGCCACGGGAATGCCCTTGAGCGAGGCCCGTTCCTCGGGATAGGCCGGCCGTTTCTGGCCCCGCTCCTCCACGTACAGCAAGTCGGTGTCACCCCCCTCGCCATTGATGAAGCTCTGGAAGCGGCGGCGTACGGCGGGCGTCTCGACGGCGGTTTTCCACTCGCATTGATAGGCGTCGATCACTGCGGTCATTTGCGCCTCGAGCTCGGCGGCCAGGCCCAGAGTGTCGTCGAGCACCACGCCCTTGAGATAGTCCAGCCCGCCTTCCAGGCCCTCGCGCCAGGTGCTGGTGCGCTGCAGCCGGTCGGCGGTGCGCACGTAGAACATCAGGAAGCGGTCGATCATGCGGATCAGGGTGGCCTCGTCCAGATCGGACGCCAGCAGTTCGGCGTGGCGCGGCTTCATGCCGCCATTGCCGCAGACGTAGAGGTTCCAGCCGCGTTCGGTGGCGATCACGCCCACATCCTTGCTCTGTGCCTCGGCGCATTCACGGGTGCAGCCCGACACCGCAAACTTGAGCTTGTGGGGCGAGCGCAGGCCCTTGTAGCGATGCTCCAGGCGGATGGCCAGACCCACCGAATCATCAACGCCGTAGCGGCACCAGGTGCTGCCGACGCAGCTTTTCACGGTGCGCACCGATTTGCCGTAGGCGTGTCCGGTCTCGAACCCGGCGGCGATGAGTTCTTCCCAGATCTGCGGCAACTCGTGAACCTGCGCGCCGAACAGGTCCACGCGCTGGCCGCCGGTGATCTTGGTGTACAGGCCGTACTTCTTGGCCACTGCGCCCAGGGCGATCAGGCCGTCTGGGGTGATCTCGCCGCCGGCGATGCGCGGCACCACCGAGTAGGTGCCGTCGCGCTGGATGTTGCCCAGGAAGTAATCGTTGGAGTCTTGCAGCGGCGCCAGTTCGGGCTGCAGCACGAAGTCGTTCCAGCAGCTGGCCAGAATGCTGGCCACCGTGGGCTTGCAGATGTCGCAGCCGGCACCGCGCCCATGGGCCGCGAGGACCGTCTCGAAACTGCGCAGCTGGCCGACCCGCACCTGATGAAACAGCTCCTGCCGCGACAGCGGAAAGTGCTCGCACAGGTGGTTCTTGACCTCGACGCCGGACTTGGCCAGTTCGGCATTGAGCACCTTGGTCACCAGCGGCACGCAGCCGCCGCAGGAGGTGCCCGCCTTGGTGCAGCTCTTGACCTGCGCCAGGGTGACGCTGCCGCCCGCCACCGCGGCGCAGATCGCCCCTTTGCTGACATCGTTGCAGGAGCAGATCTGCGCACTGTCGGGCAGGGCCGCGGCGCCACTGGCCGCACTGGGCGCGTCGTCATCACCGGCACCCAGCAGCAGGGTTTCGGGCCGCTCGGGCAACGGCAGATCGTTCTGCATCAACGACAGCCAGTCGCCGTAGTCACGCGCATCGCCCACCAGCACGGCGCCGATCAGGCGTTTGCCGTCGGCATCCATCACCAGCTTCTTGTAGCTGCCGCTGCGCTCGTCGTGAAACGACAGGGTGCGCGCCCCGGTGGTGGTGGCGTGGGCATCGCCAATCGAGGCCACGTCCACGCCCAGCAGCTTGAGCTTGGTGCTCATGTCGGCGCCGGCAAACGTCGCCGGCGGCGCGGCAGTGGCGGCCCCCAGATCGGCCAGCAGTTGCGCGGCGGCCACCCGGGCCATCTCGTAGCCGGGCGCCACCAGGCCGTAGCACCGGCCGTGGTGGGCGGCGCATTCGCCCACCGCGTACACATGGGGATCGCTGGTGCGGCACTGGTCATCAATGGTGACGCCACCGCGCTCTGCCACGGTCAGGCCCGCCGTGCGCGCCAGCTCGTCACGCGGGCGAATGCCGGCCGAGAACACGATCAGATCGGTTTCCAGCGATTCGCCCCCGGCAAAGTGCATGGCGTGGCGCGCGGTCTTGCCGTCGCCAATCGACAGGGTCTGGGTGGCGGTGTGCACCACCACGCCCAGCGCCTCGATCTTGCGGCGCAGCAGCGCCCCGCCCGCTTCGTCCACCTGCACCGCCATCAGGCGCGGTGCAAATTCGACGACGTGGGTTTCAAGGCCCATGTCTTTCAGCGCCTTGGCGGCCTCCAGCCCCAGCAGACCGCCGCCGACCACGGTGCCCACGCGGCCGGTACGGCCCGCGGCCTGCATGGCTTCAAGGTCTTCGATGGTGCGGTAGACGAAGCAGCCCGAGCGGTCGCGCCCGTCGATGGGCGGCACGAACGGATACGAGCCCGTGGCCAGCACCAGCCGGTCGTAGGGCAGGATCTCGCCATCGGCCGTGGTGACGGTGCGGGCGGCGGTGTCGATGGCGCTGGCGCGGCAGCTCAGTCGCAGCACCGCCCCCATGGCCTCGTATTGCCCGGCCTGAACCAGCGACAGGTCGTCGGCCGTCTTGCCGCCAAAAAACGCCGAAAGCTGCACCCGGTCGTAGGCGGGGCGCGATTCTTCGCCCAGCACGGTGACCTGCACCGTGTCGCCCGCCAGATCGCAGAGCCGCTCGACAAAGCGGTGACCGATCATGCCGTTACCGATCACGACGATGTTGTGTTTGTTCATCAGTTGCTCCTTCAAGACGTGGCAGCGCGGCGGGACAGCGCTGCATCGAGCAGTGCCTCTTCGCGGGCGCGGTGTTCGGGGGAAAAGCGAATCGCCAGGGCGGCCAGCGCCACCACCAGCACGGTCACCCCCAGAATCGGCAGGGTGGCGGCCACGCTGCCGGTGAACTTGAGCAGCAGGCCGGCGCCCACGGCACCGATGTTGCCGCCGGCCCCGACAATGCCGGCCACCCCGCCCAGCGCCTGCCGGTCGATGAACGGCACCAGCGCATAAGTGGCGCCGCAGGCCATGTGGGTGAACAGGCCGAAGACCAGCAATGCCACCACCGCCATGCTGACGCCGGGCGAATAGGCGAACCAGAGCAGGCCCACGCCCTCGGCCAGCAGCAATACGAACAGCACCTGCCCGCGTGCCGACAGCCCTCCACGCCGGGCCCCGCGATCGGAAATCCAGCCGCCCAGCGCGCGGGCAAACAGGGCCAGCCCGCCAAAGGCGCCCACGGCCAGTCCGGCGCCGGTCATGCCCAGCTCGAAGTGATCGACGAAGTACAGCGCGGCACTGACATGAATAAAGATTTCGATGCCGAAGCTGGCCCCGTACACCAGGCTGAGCAGCCACGCACGGTAGTTGGCCGCCGCAGCGCGGAAGCTCTTCCAGCCGCCTTTCTTGGCGCCCGCGCTGGTCCTGATATCACGCCCGGCGGGGCTGTCGTCGGCCCAGCGCCAGTACACCAGAGCCATGACCAACAGCGCGATGCCGGGCACCAGCAAGGCCACCCGCCAACCCAGGCCCTGCTCCACGCCCAGCATCATCACGGCGGCCAGCAACAGCGGCATCAGCGCCTGGGCCGCCCCACCGCCGGCATTGCCCCAGCCGGCGGCGGCGGCGTTGGCGGTGCCCACCACATTGGGCGCAAACATTACCGAGGTGTGCACCTGGGTAATGACAAAACTGGCGCCAATGGCGCCGATCAGCAGCCGGAAGACCAGGAAGGCTTCATAGCTCTGCGCGGTGGCCACGCCCAGCACCGGCAACGCGCCCAGCCCCATGAGCACGGCGTAGGTGCGGCGCGGGCCGAAGCGGTCGCACAGCGGCCCGATGACCAGACGCACCAGAATGGTGACGGCCACGGCGGCAATGTTGAGATTGGCGATCTGGTCCACCGAGAGATCGAACTCGGCGCGGATCACGGGCATCAGCGGCGCGACGGCGAACCACGCGAAAAAGCAGGTAAAAAACGCCAGCCACGAGAGGTGGAACACGCGGATGGGGGTTTCGCGCAGACGGCGAAGATCGAGGTGCGTCGAGGGGTGAGACATAGCGCTCCGAGGCTCACTGAAGAACAAAGTGTCGCGGGCGCCGTTGTCCGCAAGTGGGTGTCTTCGTTGACCCCCGCCCCTGAGAAAGCAAGCGGCGTGCCAGTCCCGCGTGCGCCAAAAACAGGCAGCATTCAGCTGCAACGGGCCGCAACGGGTCATGCACGCACCAGTTCCGCGCATGGCATCGCGAAACGCACCGTAACCATGCAGAGCAGGCCTCCAAATCGTGCATCTGGCCTCGGCACGTTCTTTGCACCGGCCCCCGCATGAGTGCTCCCCCGCCCGTTTTTCGTCCGTTACGCGTGATGCTGGTGGATGACCATCCGGAGCGCCTGGCCCTGCTTGATGCCGCCCTCACGGCGGCCGGGCATCGCATCGCGGCCAGCCTGGGCACCCACGAGCCACTGCTGGCCGCCGTGCAGCGTCACCGGCCCGACATCGTGCTGATCGATGTCGATGCCCCCAACCGCGACACGCTGGAGTCGCTGGGCCAGGTCAAGCGCGACCAGCCCTGCCCGGTGGTGATGTTTGCCGCCTATTCCGATGCCGACACGATTCGTCAGGCCATCCATGCCGGCGTCAGTGCCTATGTGGTCGACGGCCTGTCGGCCAACCGCATCCAGTCGGTGATTGACGTGGCCATCGCCCGCTTTGGCGAGTTCCGCGCGTTGCAGCAAGAGCTCGATGACACCCGCCTGAAGCTGGCCGACCGACGCGATGTCGACAAGGCCAAGGGCCTGCTCATGCAGCGCCGCGGGCTGGATGAGGCGGCGGCCTACGCGATGCTGCGGCGCATGGCCATGAGCCGCAACCTGCGGCTCGGCGATGCCGCACGCGCCCTTATTTCCGCTGCGGAGTTGCTCTGATGCACGAACCCGAGTTGAGTCGCCTGCGGATGGGCCTGGTGCCCCTGGCCGACTGCGCCCCGCTGGTGGTCGCCCGCGAGCGCGGCTTTTTTGCACGCCACGGGCTGGACGTAAGCCTGTCGGTGGAGGGTTCATGGGCCGGGGTTCGCGACAAGCTGGCCGCCGGACTGCTGGACGCCGCGCAGATGCTGGCACCGATGCCGCTGGCCGCCCAACTGGGCATGGATGGCTTCGGCGTGCCGCTGATCTCGGCGCTCACCCTGAGCCGCAACGGCAACATGATCACGGTATCGAACAGCCTGCGCGACGCACTCGCCGGCCCCGAGGCCGACCCCACGGCACACGGCCTGGCGCTGAACGCACTGCTGACCCGGGAACGCGCCGCCGGCAAACGGCCGCGCGTGCTGGCCCACGTGTACCCGCATTCGTCACATCATTTTCTGCTGCGCGAATGGCTGGGCCGTTCCGGCATCGATGCCGACCGCGACCTGCACTTGCTGAGCATTCCGCCGCCGCTGCTGGTGCACTGCCTGCGGGCCGGCCAGATCGACGGCTTCTGCGCCGGCGCGCCCTGGGGCCTGGCCGCCGAAGCGGCGGGCGTCGGGCGCAACCTGTTCGCCACCCAGAAGGTACGGCCCGACTGTGTCGAGAAGGTCTTGGGCGTGCGCGCCGAATGGGCCGAACGCTATCCCCAAACCCATTTGCGGCTGGTCGCCGCCTTGATCGAGGCCGGCCAATGGCTGGAGGGTGAAGGCCGACGCGAAGAAGCCGCGCAGATTCTCGCCCGGGGCGCCTACCTCGACGTGTCACCGCAGATTCTGCTGGCGGCGCTCAGCGACCGCAGCGAAGGCAACCTGAATCCGGGATTCTGCTTCTCGGGCGACGACCTTGGCGCGCCGCGCAGCGCCGACATGGCGTGGCTCGAACACCAACTGCAGGATTGGGGCGAAGTGCCGGTGTCGCCCTCGGCCGCGCTGAACCGTTGCTACCGGGCCGACCTGCACCAGCAGGCGCTGGCCTACTGCACCCTGGAGCGATGAACGGTCAGCCGGATGACACGTCGCTGGCCGCGTCGGGCCCGGTGTTGAACAGCCACATCAGCACCGCCACGCCCAGCCCCCAGGCCCCGTTGAGCAGCCCGCCGATGACCCAGCTGATGGGCGCGACCGGCAGGCCCTTGAGCGGAAACACCACCAGCAAGGCCACCGCAGTGGGAAACACGGCGCCGAACAGCAGGGCCCCCACAAAGCGCCGCGCGCCCGGCTGGTGTTTCAGCAGCGCCCACATCGGCAGCGCCCAAAGCCCGCCAAAGAAGGCCAGCGACACCACCGCCGGAATACCGAACGGCGACGTCGGCGCCAGGCTGTAGGCGGCGTTCGGCACCCAGCCCTGCGCATGCATCAGGGCCAACAGGCCCTGATGCGCGAACAGGGTCGAGACGTATCCCATCAAAAACACCTTGATCCACGGCAAACACGCTTTCATGCGGCATCGTCCCGTCGTTGGCGGCGCTGAGTCATCAGCAGGTGTGCATCAACCCTTGCGGGCCTTGGCCTCGGCCACCAGCGTGTCGACCACGCCGGGGTCGGCCAGGGTGGAGGTGTCACCCAGCGCCGCGTACTCGCCCTCGGCAATCTTGCGCAGGATGCGGCGCATGATCTTGCCGGAGCGGGTCTTGGGCAGGCCCGGCGCAATGTGCAGCACGTCCGGCGTGGCGATGGGGCCGATCTCGTTGCGCACCCAGTTCTTCAGCGCGGTTTCGAGTTCGGCCGAAGCGGTTTCGCCGGCATTGAGGTTGACGTAGGCATAGATGCCCTGCCCCTTCACCTCGTGGGGATAGCCCACCACGGCGGCCTCGGCCACCTTGGGGTGCGCCACCAGCGCAGATTCCACTTCGGCCGTGCCCATGCGGTGGCCAGAAACGTTGATCACGTCATCGACGCGGCCGGTGATCCAGTAATCACCGTCTTCGTCACGACGGGCGCCGTCGCCGGTGAAATAGGTGCCGGGATAGGTCGAAAAGTAGGTCTGGATGAAGCGCTCATGGTCGCCATAGACCGTGCGCATCTGACCCGGCCATGAATCGAGCACCACCAGATTGCCATCGGCCGCGCCGGCGAGCTGCCGGCCCTCGGCATCGACCAGCGCGGGCTTGATGCCAAACAGTGGCCGGGTGGCCGAGCCGGGCTTGAGGTCGGTGGCACCGGGCAGCGGCGAGATGAGAATGCCGCCGGTTTCGGTCTGCCACCAGGTGTCGACGATGGGGCAGCGGCTGTCGCCCACGACGCGGTAATACCACTCCCAGGCTTCAGGATTGATGGGCTCGCCGACGCTGCCCAGCACGCGCAGGCTGCTGCGGGCGCTCTGCTTCACCGGGCCGTCACCCTCGCGCATGAGGGCGCGGATGGCCGTGGGCGCGGTGTAGAAAATGTTGACCTGGTGCTTGTCGCACACCTCCCAGAAGCGGCTGACGCTGGGATAGTTGGGCACGCCTTCAAACATGAGCGTGGTCGCGCCGTTGGCCAGCGGCCCGTAGACGATGTAGCTGTGGCCGGTCACCCAGCCCACGTCGGCGGTGCACCAGTAGACCTCGCCTTCGCGATAGTCGAACACGTATTCGTGGGTCAGGCTGGCGTACAGCAGGTAGCCGCCGGTGGTGTGCAGCACGCCCTTGGGTTTGCCGGTAGAACCCGAGGTGTAGAGGATGAACAGCGGGTCTTCGGCGCTCATCTCTTCCGCCGGACAGTCGCTGGAAGCCTCGGCGGTGATGGCCTCGTACCAGACATCACGGCCGGCTTTCCACGCCACTTCGGCGCCGGTGCGCTTGACCACCACCACCTTTTGCACGCTGGCAGCGCCGGGCTTTTCCAGCGCCTTGTCGACGTTGACCTTCAGCGGAATGGTCTTGCCGCCCCGGATGCCTTCGTCGGCGGTGATCACGTACCTGGAGCCACAGTCCTCGATGCGCCCGGCCAGCGCGTCCGGCGAAAAGCCACCAAAGACGATGGAGTGGATCGCCCCGATGCGCGCGCAGGCCAGCATCGCCACCGCCGCTTCGGGAATCATCGGCATGTACAGCGTCACCACCTCGCCCTTTTTGACGCCCTGCGCCTTCAGCGCGTTGGCCAGTTTGCCCACCAGACCATGCAGCTGCCGATAGGTGATGCGCGCGTCGTCGGCGGGATCATCGCCCTCCCAGATGATGGCCACCTGGTCGCCGCGGGTGGCGAGGTGGCGGTCCAGACAATTGGCGGCGACATTGAGCGTGCCGTCGTGGTACCAGCGAATGTGCAGGTCCTTGGCATCAAAGCTGACATCCTTGACCTGGGTGTATGGCTTGATCCAGTCCAGCCGCTTGCCCTGCTCGGACCAGAACGCTTCCGGGTCGGCCACCGACGCCGCATACATCTTCTGATAACCGGCGTCATCAAGCTTGGCGCCCTGCCGCCATGCGGGCTGGACCGGGTGTACCGAAACACTCATGCAGATTCTCCTGTTCGTCGTTGTGCACGTCTGGCCACGTTTATACGTTGATCCCACGCGCGCTGCCAGACGACCCGGCGTGTCTGCGGGCCACGCCACACCACCGGCTTCGTGATGCGCGGCAGCGGCCGGTGAGGCACACGGCGAACGCCGCGTTCAGGCGGGTTGGCAGAGGCGTTACTGTCGATGAGTTGTTAATGCTAATCATTCTCATTATTGATAGAGTCGCCCCTCACCTCCCCCCGAGTCTTCAATGGCAACCTTCGGATTGAAAACACTCTGCAGGGCGCGGCACCGCTTTGCGCCCCCGCAAATGCCCCTGCCGCAGGCGGGCCACCGCGAGCACGGCCACCGCGGCGACGACGCGCGCGACCCGAACGCGCCGGCCAGCCCGCCGAACCTGCCATCACCCCGTGATCGCTGATGCGGCTGCCAGCGGGCTGATGGTTTCGGCGTCGCTGCTGTGGACGCGCACGCTGTGGGCCTGCACTGACGACGAACACGCCCAGATCGACTGCGCGGGGGCCTGCCTGCTGGCCAATGCCGCTGCGGTGATGCTGTGGCTGGTGGGCCGCTCGCCCGAAACCGCGATGCAAAGCTGGGGGCTGTTCGCCGCCGGCGGCAGCCTGGCCCACTTTGGCCTCACCGCCTGCGCGCGTCGCGCAGCGCGGCACACCCAGACCACCCAAAGCTGGGGCGCCGCCCGCTGGTCGTCGATGGCGTATCTGGCCATC
Organism: Polycyclovorans sp.; assembly: GCA_002706265.1. GTDB lineage: Bacteria > Pseudomonadota > Gammaproteobacteria > Nevskiales > Nevskiaceae > Polycyclovorans. The sequence continues at coordinate 35,785 of PAKU01000032.1, forward strand.
GGGGTCGTGTCGGCCCTGTTGACCCCCGCCACGCCTTGAGCGCATCTCCGGCGGACGCCTCAATTGGGGCGCCGGGGCATGACGGCATGCTGACCATGCGCCATGCCGCAAAGCGTGCGATGCCGGTGCTGATCAGCGCGCTGGGGTTGATGACAGGGCAGCGACGCGATGACCTTCATCGGCCAGCGACGTCACGGCGCGACGCCTCGGCCTCGAATCCGGTTCAGCGCTCGAACACGATCTCCAGCCGGCTGGACGCATCGCAGACCGCCGCCTCGGCGAAATAATCGCCGTCGTCGCTGGCGTAGAAGAAGTCGGTCAATGCCGCGCACACCGCGCTGCCGGAGAGTCCGAATACGATGCGGCTGGCGCTGCTGAAACTGGAACCGCCTTCCAGAGCCAGACGCGGCACCGCGCTGAAAGTCGCATCGAGGTCTTCGACGTCCACCACGGGATTGCTGCCGAAGTCCTCCGCCGCGAGCACGGCAGCCAAAGGCAACTGCGCGCAGTCGGTGGCGCGGATCAGCCCGCCCACCTGGCGGAATACGCGGGTGCTGGCCGATGCCGGCGACTGGCTGAGGAAGCCGAAGCCGAAGTCGGACGGCGGATCGGCCAGCGCGATGCAGTCCTGCGGTCCCAGCGGCGGCAGCAGGGTGCCGCTGACTTCCACGCTGCGCGATTCCGGAATGAAGAAGGGCGACTGGTCGATGAAGCGTTCGCCATCGGCGGTCAGTCGCAGCGTAAAGCTTGCAGAAGACAGCTCATTGAAACCGCCGCCGCCATCGCCACCACCACCGCCGTTGCCGGGGTCGCGGGCGGCGTCGGCTTCCTCGGGCGTGAACAGCGTGAAATCGGCGTCGTTGAAGGTCCCGGACTGCACATCGACCACCACCTCGTCGCGCAGGAAACCGTCGGCAAAGATGCTGGTCGCCCATTCTCCTTCCGGCACGTTGTCGCACTGGAGGTCGCTGGCGTCGCAGAAGCGCACGCGGCACACCGGGAACGCCTCCAGTGCCTTGGCCGGCGCGGTTGCCGACCGGCTGCGCGCCGAGGCGTCACAGCCGGGGTCGCTGAGCAGCACGGTGGCGTTGTCGCGGATCTCGTCGAGCTTGCCGGCTTCGTCGAACAGGTCCACGACCTCGCCGAGGGTCTCGGGCAGGTAGCTGCCGAAGAACGTCGTCGCCTGCTCGGTGGCGAACTGGCGGGCATGTTCGATGCCGGTCTTCAGGCCCCGCAGCACCTCGACCTGGGCCACGTCCACCTGCGCCCGCACCTGCGCCTGGATCTGGTTGAGGCCCTGGGTGGCGCGCAGGTAGGTGGCGCGCGCATCGATGATGGCCTGGGTCTCGTCCTCGTCGACGCCGTCGTTGAGGCGGGCCAGCCGCTCGCGCTCCTTGATCGCGATGCCGGTGAAGGTCGCGGCCGCCAGCAGCACGATCGGCAAGGGCACCACCTTGGCCGTCACTCTCGCCGGATCGCCCTCACCGGGGCTGGCAGCGGCGCTTCGTGCCTCCTCGGTCAGGGCCCGCATTGCCAGGTTCTGCTCGGTCTGTGCAAAGCGGTCCGCCGCCTCCGAGAACCGGTCCACCCAGTCGGGGTAGTCCTGTCGCCAGTAGGCGTCGAAGTCGGCGTAGCGTTCCTCGTCGAGTGCGGTATTGGCGGCGTTGTCGCCCGCAATCAGTTCTTCGACCAGCGATTCGAGTGCTGCCGCAGCGGTGGATTGCTGCTGCACGGCCTGTGCGGTGCTGGTCGGGATGGGCACCCGCACGTTGCCGCCGCCGTCATCACCGCCCCCGCCGCCGCCACAGGCAGCGATGAACATGGATGTCGGAATCAGGGTGCAAAGCAGCAGCGGTCGGATCACGGTCATTCCCCGGGGCGCGTTGGGATGCGTTCACGCTAGGCGCATGGGCTGCGGTGAACCATGAGCAGATCTACTCAATCGGCTCGGCGGGGCCGGACCCCGCATGCAGCAGCGCCCAGCGCAGCAGCGCGTGGTTGCCGCGCAGGCCGAGGCGCCGGCAGGCATGGGCCCGATGGTTTTCCACCGTGCGCGGGCTCAGCCCGAGGTGCCGCGCGATGTGCGGGCTGGTCCAGCCGGCCGCCACCCGATGCAGGATCTGCCGCTGCTGATCACTGAGGGATGCCGGGTCGCCCATCGCCCGAGTCTGCGAAGGCCCGCACCGGCCGCGCCATGAGCAGGACTGCTCAATTGCGCAGGATTCCGGGCGAAGGCGCCGCTACAGTTCCTGCCGGTGATCCAGTGCGAACTTGAGCAGGGCATTGGCACCGCGCAGGTCGAGCTTGGCCGCAACGTGTGCACGGTGGTTGTCCACGGTGCGCGGACTGATGTGGAGCAGTTCTGCGATCTCGCGGCTGGAGCGGTGTTCGGCCACCAGTCGCAGCACGCGGCGCTCGGCCGCGGTGAGGCTGGACAGGGGGTCGATGGCGTGCAGCTCGCCGCGGTCGTCGAGCTTCCAGCTGATGCCGCTGCCGACGTAGCGCTGGCCGCGCCGCACCGTTTGCAGGCAACGCTGCAGCTCGGCCTCGGCGTTTTCCTTCAGCAGATAGCCCTGCGCACCGAGCCGGAAAGCGCGGTTGAACCAGGCGCGGTCGTCGTGCAGGGTCAGCATCACGCAGATCGGCGGGTCCGGCCAGCGCTGCGACTGCGCCAGCACGCCCAGGCCATCGAGCTGGGGCATGGAGATGTCCAGCAGCGCGATGCGCGGATGCACCTCGCGAATCAGGCGCAGCGCCTCGACGCCGTTGCCGGCCTCGGCGACCACCTCGTAGTCGTCGCGCTCCGCCAGCACCTCGCGCAGGCCGCGACGGAAGATCGGATGATCGTCGGCGATCAGGATCGACTCAGGCATGGCGCAGCGGGGCCTCCAGTTCGATGCGGGTACCGCCGCCGGGCTGCGGCAGGATGCGCAGATTGCCATCGAGTCGCAGCGCACGATCATGCATGCCATCCAGCCCGCGACCCCGATTGCGCTGCGCTTGCGGCGGCATGCCGCGACCGTCGTCCTCGATCTGCAGGCAGTACCGCCCCTCAAGCTGCTTCAGACGCAGGCTGACGTGGCGTGCGGCAGCATGGCGCAGCGCGTTGCTCAGCGCCTCCTGCGCCACCCGGAACACCTGCAGCGCGTCGCGCGGGTCCAGTGCGAGGTCGTCGAGGTCGTCGATGTCGTGCACGTAGCCGATCCCGGCAGGCTCGAACAGGGTTGCCATCATGGCCTCGAGCGCTTCGCGCAGGCCCAGCCGGTCGAGCTGGCTGGGATAGAGGTTGGCCGCCACGCGGCGGGTTTCCTGGATGGCCTCGCGCAGGCCGGCATCCAGCGGCGGTTTGAGTTCGGCCGGCAGCCGGCGCAGGCCGCCGAGGACCGCCAGCAACTGCTGGCCGAGGCCGTCGTGCAGGTCCTGGGCGATGCGCCGGCGCTCGGCGTCCTGCGTGTCCAGCAGGGCCTGCGCACCACGCTCGCGCTGGGCGGCCAGCGCGGCGGTGGCGCGGTCGCGCTCGGCATCGAGCAGCTTGATGCGGTCGGCCAGCGCGAACGACAGCAGCATCACCTCGGCCAGGGTGCCGAGCTGGTAGGCGTGCTCGGTCCACCAGGTGCCGGGCACCAGGCCCAGCGTGCGCAGCACCAGCAGCACCACGCCGGGCAGGAACGCCGCCAGGCCGAGGATGAGAAAGCGCGCCTGCCGCACGCCGGCGCGGTAGGCCGAGACGATGGCGGCCGGGAAGATCAGCACCGAGGCGGCCACCGCCACCAGCAGCAGGATCATCGCCAGGCGGTAATGCAGCAGCAGCAGCAGCGCGCCCAGCAGCGCCGCCAGCATCAGGCCCTGCAGGCCGCGATGCCAGCGCGGCACGCGGCTCGACGTGCGCGCCATGTTGGCGACGAAGGCGGCACCGAAGCCCAGCGTGGCGCAAAGACCCAACAAGGTTCCGGCGTTGCCCAGCAGCGCCGAATGCGGCCACAGCAGCCAGGCGGCGTGGCCGCTGTAGGCCCCCTGAAAGACGACCAGTCCCACCAGGTAGAGCACGTAGTAGAGATAGGCGCGGTCGCGGATCAGCGCCCACAGGAAGGCGTTGTAGATCGCCAGCGCCAGCAGCACCGCGTAATAGAAGCCGTAGGCGAGCTGATCGCGCAGGTTCTGGCGCCAGAACGCGCGCTCGTCCCACAGTTCCAGCGGCAGGCTGAGCGCGCCGGACGACTGCGCGCGCAGATACAGCCGGCCGGCGAAGCCCGGTTCGAGCATGAACAGCGGATGGGGGTGGATCAGCGCGCGTTGCGCCAGGGCCTGGTGATCACCGGCCTGCTCTGCGCTCCAGCCGCCATCGGCATGCGGCCGGTACAGGATCAGATCATCGTTCTGCGTGTAGGGCAGGCTCAGCAACCGCGAACTGTCGGACGCCGGAACGTCGATGCGCAGCCACCATGCCGATGCGCTCAGGCCCAGGCTGGGGGAAGGCGCGTTGATCGCCCTGAATGCCGCCCCGGGCCGCGCCACCTGCTCGATGCGCAACGACCGCGACGGATCTTCCAGCAAGGCCAGCGATGGCGGTTGAATCCCGGCGGCACGGGCCGCTCCGCCCAGCGCGAGTCCGGCGACGACCAGCCACCGCGCGACGGTCATCGACCATGGGGTGTCCATGCGGGCGTCCATATGGATTTGGGTGCAGATGATCCTGAGGACATGGTAAGCCGCGGGCGGCGGCATAGGCCACGGGTGCGGGCACGTCCCCGCACCATGACCGGGCCGATGCCATCACCCTCACTGCCAGCGGCTACCATCGACCGATGATGCCGATCAAACCGACCCACCCGTTGAGCTGCCCGATGGCCAGGCTCACATGACCAGCCTCAGCTTCGGCGGGCTGTCAGAGCCGGTGCTGCGGCTGAGCGTGTTTCTGGGCGTGCTCGCGGCCCTGATGGCCCTTGAAAGGGTGCTGCCGCGGCGGGGGCTGCACCGGTCCCGGGGGGCGCGCTGGACCACCCATCTGTCCATCGTCGTGCTTGACGGCCTGTGCCTGCGGGTGCTGGGCGCGCTGGCCGCGCCGCTGCTGGCGGTAGGGACGGCGATCTGGGCGCAGGCCCACGGCTGGGGTCTGTTGAACCAGTTTGAGGCGCCGGCCTGGCTGGAGGTCGCGGTGGCGCTGGCGCTGTTCGATCTGCTCATCTGGGCCCAGCACCGCGTGTTTCATCGTGTTCCGTGGCTGTGGCGCATCCACCGCATGCACCACGCCGATCCCGACTTCGATGCGACCACGGCGCTGCGCTTTCACCCCATCGAGATTCTGCTGTCGATGGCGATCAAGGTGGTCGCGGTATTGCTGCTGGGCCCCAGCGCGGTCGCGGTGGTGCTGTTTGAGGTGATCCTCAACGCCTGTGCGATGTTCAACCACGCCAACCTGCGCCTGCCTTTGTGGCTCGATACGCCACTGCGCCGGGTGCTGGTCACGCCCGACATGCACCGCGTGCACCACTCGACGCGCCCCGGCGAGCATCACAACAACTTCGGCTTCAGCCTGTCGGTCTGGGACCGGTGGTTTGGCACCTATGTGGCGCAGCCCCGCGACGGGCACCTGGACATGCAGATTGGCCTGAGGGACTTCGCGCGCGAACGCCCCGAATCGCTGCGCTGGTGTCTGGCCATCCCTTTTCGCGCCGCGTCGGCCGCGTCGGCCACATCGGCCACATCGGCAGAGACAACGCCGATGACCGGGGCGGCCCCGCCTGACGCCGACCCAGACCTAGACCCAGACCCCGGCAGTTCCCGTGATTGAGCGCCGCAGGTCCGCGACACCGGACCGCTGAGCGACCGGATGCGAGTGGATTTGGGGGGACGCCGCACATGAATCTCGGGGTGGGCCTTCAGCCCATCAGGATCACCTGCCGCACCGCTTCGCCGCGCGCCAGCCGGTCAAAGCCTGCGTTGATCTCATCGAGCGTAAGCCTGTGCGTCAGCAGCCGGTCCACCGGCAGGCGCCCGGCCTGGTACAGCGCCACGAATCGCGGCAGGTCGCGGCTGGGCACGCACGAGCCCATGTACGCGCCCTTGAGCGTGCGCTCCTCGGCGACGAGGCTGACGGCCGAGAGGCTGAGCATGCGGCTGGGATGCGGCAGGCCCACGGTGACCGTGGTGCCGCCGCGCCGGGTGGCGTGATAGGCCTCGGCGAGCACCTGCTCGTGCCCGACGGTTTCGATGGCGATGTCCACGCCCCCGTTCACCGCAGCCTTGATCTGTGCAGGCACGTTGCCGCTGTTGCCGGCCTGGATGCAATGACGGGCGCCCAGCTCAGCGGCCAGCGCCAGTTTGGCGGGGTTCACGTCGACCGCCACCACGGGATACGCACCGGCGGCGACCGCGCCCAGCAACGCGGCCAGACCCACGCCGCCCAACCCGAATATGGCGATGCTCTGCCCGGCGCGCAGCTGTGCCGTGTTGACCACCGCGCCGACGCCGGTCATCACCGCGCAGCCGAACAGGGCGGCTATCTCGTAGGGCAGGTCCGGGGCGATTTTCACCGCCGAGCGCTGCGACACGACGGTGCGTTCGGCAAAGCCCGACACGCCCAGATGGTGATTCAGCGCGGCGCCTCCGCCGGTGGCAAACGGCTGCGTGCCGCCCAGCAGCGTGCCGGCGACGTTGGCCTTCGCGCCCGGTTCACACAGCGCCGCGCGGCCGCTGGCGCAGGGGTCGCAATGGCCACACACCGGCACGAACGAGAACACCACGTGATCACCGGGCGCGAAGGCGGTCACGCCGGGGCCGCAGGCTTCGACCACGCCGGCTGCTTCATGCCCCAGCACCATGGGCATGACCCTGGGGCGCGAGCCGTCGATCACCGACAGGTCGGAATGGCACAGGCCCGCTGCGCGCACCTTGATCAGCAGCTCGCCGTCTGCCGGGGGCGCGAGCTGCAGGGTTTCGATGGCCAGCGGCCGGGACGCGACGTACGGCGCCGGCAGGCCCATCTGGCGCAGCACGGCGGCACGGGTGGTGATCATGCGGGGGGCAGCAGGGCTTCCAGCACCGCCCGCAGGGCCTCGTGCGGCGGACAGGGGCGCCGCCCGGCGCGGTCCACGAACACATGCACGAAGTGGCCTTCGGCCGCCGGCACGTCGCTGCCCGTCTTGAACAGGCCCAGCTCGTACCGCGCGCTGGTGCGGCCCAGGTGGCCGACCCGCAGCCCGGCCTCGATGACCTCGGGGAACGAGAACGAATCGTGAAAGCGGCACTGTGATTCCACGCACAGGCCGATGATCTCGCCGCCGTGCAGGTCCAGCCCGCCAGCGTCGATCAGGTGCCGGTTGATGACCGTGTCGAAGGCGCTGTAGTACTCAACGTTGTTGAGGTGCCCGTACAGGTCGTTGTCTTTCCAGCGGGTTTCGAAGCGGGCGAAGTGAACGTAATCGGCGCGCCGGGTCTGGATGCGCGACATGGTTACTTGTGGCTTTTGAGCAGCGCGCTCACCTTGTCGGTGTAGGCCTGCTGGGCCTTGTCACTGGACAGGCCCGAGAGTTTGGCCCAGGCGTCGTATTTGGCGCGCCCCACGAGGTCAAGCATGCCGGGGCGCTTGCCCTGCACGTCGCCCTCGGAGGCCTGCTTGAAGTGGGCGTAAAGAAACAGCATGTCGTCGTTCGACGGCCGCTTGGTCAGCGTCTTGACGTCGATCTGGGCTTGCACGAACGCGGGTTGAATCTCGGCCATTTGCGGCTCCTGATGGCGTGTCAGTGAGAAAGATGAAGGCCCGGTTTATAGCACGGGCCCTCAGGCTCACTGCTCGCCCGGCAACCGTCGCACGTAGTCCACAAAGTCAAACGCCGCGGCGTGTCGTTCATCGGCCGCGTGATGCGTGCGGGCCACTTCCAGCCACTGCGCCGGGTCCAGCGCGGGAAACCAGGTGTCCCCCTCGGGCGCGGCATCGACTTCGGTCAGGTAAAGCCGCGTGGCGCGCGGCAACAGCGCGGCGTACAGCTCGCCGCCGCCAATCACCCACACCGCTTCGCCCTGCGGACCGGCCAGCGCGTCGTCGAGCTGGTCGAAGACGCGGGCGCCTTCAGCGGCGAATCCGGGTGCGCGGCTCAGCACGCGGTTGTCGCGCCCCGGCAGCGGGCGGCCCAGTGAGGTCCAGGTCTTGCGGCCCATGAGCAGGGTCTGACCCAGCGTCAGGGCCTTGAAACGCTTCAGGTCGTCGGGCAGACGCCACGGCAGATCGCCGGTCACGCCGATGACGCGATTGCGCCCCAGCGCGGCAATGAGGTACAGCGGTGTCTGCAGCGCCATCAGACCGCCACGGGCGCCTTGATGTGCGGGTGGGCGAGGTAGTCGCAGAGGGTGAAGTCCTCAAGCTGGAAACCGAACAGGTCGGTCACGGCGGGATTGATCTGCATGCGCGGCAGCGGGTGCGGGGCGCGCGACAACTGTTCTTCTGCTTGCGCAAGGTGATTGGCATACAGATGGCAGTCGCCACCGGTCCAGACAAAATCACCCGGTTGCAGACCGCAGACCTGCGCCATCATCAGGGTCAGCAGCGCGTAGCTGGCGATGTTGAACGGCACGCCCAGAAAAATATCGGCGCTGCGCTGATAAAGCTGACACGACAGTTTTCCATCGGCCACATAGAACTGGAACAGCGCATGACACGGCATCAGCGCCATCTGGTCCAGCTCGCCCACGTTCCAGGCCGAGACGATCAGGCGCCGCGAATCGGGCGTGCTGCGGATCTGCTCGACCAGCCGCGCAATCTGGTCGATGTGGCGGCCATCCGGCGTGGGCCAGTTGCGCCACTGCTTGCCATACACCGGGCCCAGCTCGCCGTTGGCATCGGCCCATTCGTCCCAGATGCGAACGCCGTGTTCCTTCAAATAGGCGATGTTGGTGTCGCCGCGCAGGAACCACAGCAGCTCGACGATGATCGACTTCAGGTGCAGCTTCTTGGTCGTCACCAGCGGAAAGCCCTGTGCCAGATCGAAGCGCATCTGGTGGCCGAAGATCGAGCGGGTGCCGGTGCCAGTGCGGTCGGTTTTTGCGGTGCCTTCGTCCAGCACCTTGCGCATCAGGTCCAGATACGGCTGCACGTCAGGCGCCTTTGGTGCCGAACGCTGCGGGGCGACGGTAGGCCACGACCAGAATGACGGCGCCGGCCACCACCATCGGGGCACTCAACTGCATGCCCATGGTGAACCAGTCGGTTCCGTACAGGTAGCCGATGTGCCCATCAGGGAGACGCACGGTTTCAACCAGCGAGCGGAACACGCCATACATCAGCAGGAACAGGCCGGACACGGCCATGCGCGGACGCGGATTTTTGGAAAACCACCACAGCACCACCAGCATCACCAGGCCTTCCAGCAGGGCCTCGTACAACATCGATGGGTGGCGCGGCACCGGCCCGGCACCCGGGAACACCATGCCCCAGGGCAAGGTGGTCGGTGCGCCATAGAGTTCGCCGTTGATGAAGTTGCCGATGCGGCCGGTGAGCAGCCCCACCGGAATCAGCGGCGCGGCGAAATCGGCGATGTCGAACACGTTCAGGTTCTTGACTTTGGCGAACCAGAAGTAGGCCACGATGACGCCGAGCAGCCCGCCATGGAAGCTCATGCCGCCTTCCCAGATGCGCAACAGCATCAGCGGATCGTCCATCCACTGATCGAAGCCGTAGAACAGCGTGTAGCCGATGCGGCCGCCGAAGATCACGCCCATCACGATGTAGAACAGCAGATCGGTGACCTGATCCTGGGTCCAGCCGATGTGCGGCTGCCTGGCGCGCTGCGTGCCCAGCCACCAGCCGATGCCGAAGGCCAGCAGGTACATCAACCCGTACCAGTGGATGCTGATGGGGCCGAGATGAACGGCGACGGGGTCGAAACCTGGGTGGGTCAACATGGCGTGATGATAGCGGCTGATCGATGCGGATTGATGACGGCAGGCGCCGACGCGAGACCGCCCTGCCCCCGGCCCGGCGGTGCAAAGCGGTTCAGAACGCCCCGGCTCAGAACACCCGGGCGACGAGTGCCTTGAGATAGCGGGTTTCAGGAATCGCCGGGTGGACCGGGTGGTCGGCGCCCTGGGCGCCGGTTTCGAGTATCTGCAGACGGCGGTCCAGCTTGCGCGCCTCGCGCAGCAAGACGCGCTGCAGCTCTGCCGGTTCGAGGTGGTGCGAGCAGGAGCAGGCGATCAGAATGCCGTCGGCACTCATCACCTGCATCGCCGCACGGTTGAGCGCCGCGTAATGCTCCAGCCCTTTTTCATGGTCGCGCTTTCGTTTGATGAGCGCTGGCGGATCGACCACGACCGTCTCGAAGCGCTGGCCTTCGGCCTTGAGTTCGCGCAGCAGGTCCATGGCCTCGCCTTGGCGGGTCTCCACCGTCAGGTCGTTGGACTTGGCACTGGCCTGCGCGGCGGCCAGCGCCGGGGCCGAGCTGTCGAGGCAGATGGCTGCGCTGGCACCGGCCTGCAGGCCCCGCAAGGCCCAGCCCCCGGCGTAACTGAAAACGTCCAGCAGGCGCCCGCCGCGCGCGTAGGCGGCAAAACGGTCGCGATTGTGGCGCTGGTCGTAGAACCAGCCGGTTTTCTGCCCGCCCGCAAGCGGCACGCGGAAGCGCAGGCCGCTCTCGATGATCTCGATCTCGTCCGGCACCTCGCCGATCACCTCGTCGATCTGCGGAAGACCCTCGGTCTCGCGCATCGCCAGATCATTGCTGATGAGAATGCCGCGCGGCTTCAGCACGATCTTCAGCGCCTCCAGCAAGGCCGGCTTGAGCAGCTCCATGCCTGCCGTGGTGATCTGCACCGCCAGCACGTCGTCGTAACGGTCAATCACCAGGCCCGGCAGGCCGTCGGCCTCACCGAACACCAGCCGGTAATGCGGCGTCGGATACAGGCGGGCACGCAAGGCCAGTGCCGCGTTGAGGCGCCGCGCAAACCAGTCGGCGTCGATTTCGGCGGTGATGTCGCCGGTCAGCAGCCGCAGGCAGATCAGGGTGTGCGGGTTGATGTAACCGGTGCCCAGCGGCTTGGCGCGGGCGTCGAGCACGCGGCACAGGGTGCCGGGCGTCAGCTTGGCAAAATTGGGTGGGGCGACGATCTCGTTGGAATACACCCACAGATGGCCGGCCCGCAGGCGACGGTCTTCACGCGGTTTGAGTTGGATGTTGAGCATGGCGCGGCTCCGCGTGGACATGAAAAATGAACGGCGCAGGGCGGCATCAACCGGCCGGGCGCACCGCAAGGGCGCGGAGTATAGGGCCTGGCCGCTGCCGCGCTCCGATGGGGCGACGGCAGCGGCGAAGGATCAGCCCAACTTCACGTCGTAGCGGAATTCACGCTTGAAGCGCGCGCGAAAATCGTCCAGCGTGAAGCGGTGATTCTGCGTGCCGGGCCGCTCGATCTTGATGGCGCCCATAAGGCTGGCGATGCGGCCGGTGGTTTCCCAGTCCAGCCCCTTGCTGATGCCATAAAGCAGCCCGCCGCGATAGGCATCGCCGCAGCCGGTGGGGTCGGCCAGGCTTTCGGCCTTGGCCACCGGGATGCTGTAGGTCTTGCCCTTGGCAATGATGTTGGAGCCCTTGCCGCCCCGGGTGACCACCAGCGCATCGACGCGTTCGGCAATCTGTTTCAGCGACCAGCCGGTGCGGTCCACCAGCAACTCGGCCTCGTAGTCGTTGACCGCCACGTAGCTGGCCTGGGTGATGAAGGTTTTCAGCTCGTCGCCATTGAACATCGGCAACCCCTGGCCGGGGTCGAACAGAAACGGAATACCGGCCTCGGTGAACTGCTGCGCATGCTGCAACATGCCATCGCGACCGTCGGGCGACACCGACCCCAGCTTGACGCCCTTGGGGGCCAGCTTCTGGGTGTGCGCCAGGTTCATCGCGCCGGGGTGAAAGGCGGTGATCTGGTTGTCGTCCAGATCGGTGGTGATGTAGGCCTGCGCGGTGTAGGCACTGTCGATCACCTTCACCAGACTCTGATCGATCTGGTTGTCGGTCATCCAGCCGGCATAGGCTTCGAAGTCTTTGCCCACCGTGCCCATCGGCTTGGCGTCGCCGCCGAGCAAATGCAGGTTGAACGCGATGTTGCCGGCGCAGCCGCCAAACTCGCGGCGCAACTCGGGCACCAGAAAGGACACATTGAGAATGTGCACCTTGTCGGGAAGGATGGCGTCTTTGAATTGGCCCGAGTACACCATGATCGTGTCGTAGGCCAGCGAACCGCAGATAACAACTGACATGTAGCAAATCCCATTTTTTGATGTGTGGGGCCATCCCTGGCGAGACAGCCGTGAACGCTATGTACCCCTGGGTCCACATCCCTGTGTGCCCGTTTCGCGAGCGCCGCGCACGCCACGGTCGACGTGCAGGTTAGGCCGGGACATAACGCAGGTCCAACTGCCGGGCCGCGCGCACGTCGTCCAGTCGCCGTATCGGCTGGGTGTAAGGCGCGCCTTTTACGTAAGCGATGTCGGCGGCGGCCTCCTCGCCGATGCTCGCCAGGGCCTCGACAAAGGCATCCAGCGTGGCCTTGTCTTCGGTTTCGGTGGGCTCGATCAACAGGCATTCGGGCACGACCAGCGGAAAATAGATGGTCGGCGCGTGCATGCCGTAGTCCAGCAGGCGCTTGGCCACGTCGGTGGCGGTAAGGTTGAGCTGCGTCTTCTGGCGCTTGAGCGTGACGATGAACTCATGCGTCGCCCGCCGTTGCGGAAAGGCCAGATCAAAGCCTCGCGCCTTCAGCGCGGCCGCCAGATAGTTGGCGTTGAGCGTTGCGTACTCGGCGACCCGCTGCATGCCCTCGTGGCCCAGCAGGCGCGCATAGATGTAGGCCCGCAACAGCACCCCGGCATTGCCCATCCACGCCGACAAGCGGCCGATGGACTGGGGCAGATCGGCCTCCGCCAGCCAGCGATAGCCGCCGTGATCGTCTTTGCCGACCAGGGGAATGGGCATGAACGGCAACAGACGCTTTGAAACGCCGATGGCGCCTGAGCCCGGCCCACCGCCGCCGTGCGGCGTGGAGAAGGTCTTGTGCAGGTTCATGTGGATGACGTCGAACCCCATGTCACCCGGCCGCACCTTGCCCAGAATGGCATTGAGGTTGGCGCCGTCGTAGTACAGCAGGCCACCGGCCTGATGCACGATGTCGGCAATCTCCTTGATGCGCCGTTCGAACACGCCGAAGGTGCTGGGATTGGTCAGCATGATGCCGGCGGTCTGCGGTCCCACCGCCGCCTTCAGCGCCTCGACATCGACATCGCCCTCGTCGTTGGTCGGCACCTCGCGCGCCACGTAGCCGAGCATTGTCGCCGTGGCCGGATTGGTGCCGTGCGCCGCGTCCGGCACCAGTATCTCGGTGCGCCCGGTGTCGCCCCGCGCCCGGTGATAGGCACGGATCATCGCCACGCCGGCGAATTCACCCTGGGCGCCGGCCATGGGCGTAAGGCTTACGCCGGCCATGCCGGTGACGTCCTTGAGGATCTCCTGCAGGTCATGCATGCACGCCAGAAAGCCCTGCGAATGCGACACCGGGGCCAGCGGGTGCCGGCCGGCAAACCCCGGCAACAAGGCCAGGGTGTTACAGGCGCGCGGGTTGTATTTCATCGTGCACGAACCCAGCGGATAGAAGTGCGTGTCGATGGAAAAATTCAGCCGCGACAACTGGGTGTAGTGGCGCACCACCTGCAGTTCGGAAACCTCAGGCAACAGCGGCGGCGTGCGGCGGCGCAAGGCAGCGGGAATGGCCAGCTCGCCCACCGCGTCACGCGGCATCTGCGCGTGGGCGGCACGGCCAGGAGACGATTTTTCGAAGATCAGGCTTTGGACCATGTTCGCAGCTCGGAATCGGTGAATCAGGAAAAGGCGTTGCCACACGCGCCCGGCAGCGGTGACTGCCGCCGGGCGCGCACATCAGGCTCAGGTCAGCTCAGAACGGCCAGCGCCGCGTCGTAGTTCGGTTCGTCGGCCACTTCGCTGACCATTTCGGCATGCAGCACCTTGTTGTCGGCATCCAGCACCACCACCGCGCGTGCGGTCAGGCCGGCAAACGGGCTGTTTTCGATCAGCACGCCGTAGTCCTTGGCGAAGCCGCGGCCGCGCATCAACGAGGCGCTGACCACATTCTTCAGGCCCTCGGCACCGCAGAAGCGCGCCTGGGCGAACGGCAGGTCAGCCGAAATGCAGAGCACCACGGTGTTGTCGAGCGCCGCCGCCTTTTCGTTGAACTTACGCACGCTGGTGGCGCAGGTGGGCGTGTCGACGCTGGGAAAGATGTTCAGAATCTTGCGCTTGCCGGCGAAATCGTGAAGCGTGATGTCTTTGAGATTGCCGCCCACCAGGCGGAAGCCGGGGGCGTCACTGCCCACCGCCGGCAGCGCGCCGTGAATCTGGATGGGATTGCCTTTGAGGGTTACGGTTGCCATCGCATAGCTCCTACTGTGTGGATGCCAGAACCGAGCGCAGCGCGTCGGCGTACTGACGAAGATGTTCGGGAGATTTGGTTTCGGTTGCACAGACCAGCAGCGCGTTGCCGAGGGTCGGATAGTCCGCCGTCAGGTCCATGCCGCCGAGAATGCCCTGCCCGGCAAGCTGGGCAAGCACCGGCGCGACCGGTCGATCGAGCACGATCACGGCCTCGTGGAATCCGGGCGCCTGAAATGCGGCGCGCACGCCGTCGATCGCGGTCAGCAAACCCAGCAGGGTCTGCGTGTTGCGGTGGCTGGCGGCGGCCACCCGCGCCAGGCCCTCTGGCCCCAGCAGGCTCATGTAGATCGTCGCCGCGGTGACCAGTAGGCCCTGATTGGTGCAGATGTTCGACTTGGCCTTGGCCCGCCGAATGTGCTGCTCGCGGGCCTGCAGGGTCAGGGTGAAGCCGGGCTTGCCCTCAAGATCGACGGTGCGGCCGACGATACGGCCCGGCATTTCACGCACCAGCGCCTGACGTGCGGTCAGGAAACCAAAGTACGGCCCGCCCGACGACAGCGGCGCGCCCAGCGGCTGGCCTTCACCACACACGATGTCGGCGCCCTGGGCGCCCCACTCGCCCGGCGGCTTCAGCAAGGCCAGCGCGGTCGGGTTGACCACCGCCACCACCAGTGCGCCACGGGCATGCGCCCAGTCGGTGATGGCATCGACCGCTTCAAGCTGCCCGAAGAAGTTGGGCTGCTGAATGACCACGGCGGTGGGCGCGGCGTCGGAATGTGCATCAAGACCGGCAAGGTCCAGGGTGCCGGTGCTGGCATCAAAGGGCAGGATCACCGACTCGATGCCCTGCGCGCCGGTGGTGGCATTGACCACGTCGCGGTAGCGCGGGTGCACGGTGTCGGGGATCAGCACCCGACCACTGCCGTTCTTGCGGTTGGCCCGCAGCGCCATGAGCAGGGCTTCGCCCAGACCGCTGGCCCCGTCATAGAGCGAGGCGTTGCTCACTTCCATGGCGGTCAAGGCGCAGATCATGGTCTGGTATTCGTAAAGCAACTGCAGCGTGCCCTGGCTGGCCTCGGCCTGGTAGGGCGTGTAGGCCGAATAGAACTCGCCGCGGGTGGTGATTTCCCACACGGCCGCCGGAATGTGGTGCTCGTAGGCGCCGGCGCCAATGAAGTTGAGCGCCACCGCGTCCTGCGCGGCGCGGGCGTGCATCAGCTGGCTGATGCCCATCTCGGGCAGCGCTTCGGGCACCTGCTTCAGGGGCTGGGCGCGCAGTGCCGGCGGAATCTCGTCGAACAGCGCCTCGATGGTCGGGGCGCCAATCACCGCGAGCATTTCGCGAACGTCGGTTTCGGTGTGCGGAATAAAAGGCATGTGATCCTTTGGGCTCAGGCGTCGGCCAGTGCCTTGGCGTAGCCGTCGGCATCCAGCAGTTTTTCGAGTGCGGCCGGGTCGGCCGGCTGCATCTTCCACAGCCAGGCGTCGCCGTAGGGGTCGCTGTTGAGCAGTTCGGGCGCATCGGTCAGGGCCGGATTGGCGGCGGTCACCGTGCCGGCCACCGGCGCGTACACGTCACTGGCGGCCTTCACCGACTCGACCACGGCGCAACTGTCGCCGGCTTTCAGCACGCGCCCGGCTTCCGGTGCTTCGACGAACACCAGATCGCCGAGGGCGGCCTGGGCGTGGTCGGTGATGCCGATGGTGAGGCTGCCGTCCGGCTCTAGGCGTACCCACTCGTGGGACGCAACGTATTTCAGATCAGTCGGGATTTGGCTCATGGGTCTGGGTCCAGGAAAAATCTAAGGGATGGGGCGCAAAGCTTGACGCAAACACTGCAGATGGGGGCGGCGCGCGGTCACACCCGCACCTTGCCGTGGCGCACGAACGGCGGCTTGACGCGTCGCGCCGGCAGCCACTGGCCACGGATCTGGACCTCGCAAGCGCCCTCGGATCCGGCCTCGACCCGCGCCAGGGCGATCGATTGCTTGAGTGTGGGGGCAAAGCCGCCGCTGGTGGTCTCGCCCTTTCGGCCGTCGGCAAAGCGCACCGGCATGTGGGCGCGCAGAACGCCTCGGCCTTCCAGCACCAGGCCGATGAACTGCGCGGGCGCCCCTTGCCTGATGCGCTCCAGCGCAGCACGGCCGATGAAGTCGCGGTCCTCCGGGGCCCAGGCAATGGTCCAGCCCAGGCCGGATTCCAGCGGATGGCGGGACTCGTCCATGTCCTGCCCGTAGAGGTTCATGCCGGCTTCGAGGCGCAGCGTGTCGCGGGCACCCAGACCGCAGGGCACCACGCCGGCCGCTTCCAGGGCGCGCCACAGCGACACCAGGTCGTCATGCGGCAGGATCAGCTCGAAGCCATCTTCGCCGGTGTAGCCGGTGCGCCCCACAAACACCCGGTCCTTCCAGGCGGCGTTGAAGGGTTTCAGGGCCGCAACCGCGTCACGCAGCGTCGCCGGCAGGTGCGGCAGGGTCAGCGCGCTGGCGGTGGGCCCCTGCACGGCGAGGATGCCCAGGTCATCACGCCGCTGCACAGCCACGGCGCGGCCGGCGCTGTGCTGCTGCAGCCAGGCGACATCCTTGTCGGTGGTGCCGGCATTGACCACCAGTCGATAGGCTTGGTCGCCGGTGCGGTAGACGATGAGGTCGTCGATGACGCCGCCGTCTTCGCGCAGCATGGTCGCGTACAGGGCGCGTCCCACGACGGCGAGCTTGGCGACGTCGTTGGCCAGCAGATGGCGCAGAAAATCGGTGGCATCGGCGCCGGTCACATCGACCGCGGTCATGTGGGCCACGTCGAACATGCCGGCGGCCCGGCGCACGGCATGATGCTCTTCAAGCTGCGAGGCGTACTGGATGGGCATGTCCCACCCGGCAAAATCGACCAGGCGCGCGTTCAAACGCTGGTGCTCGGCGTGCAGGGCGGTGGTTTTCAGCATCAGGCGGCGTCCTCAAGAAAATGAATCGCCGCCCCTCTGTCCTTGATACCTGAGCGTTAGCGCGCCTTCGGTGGTCCGCCTGTGGCGGACGCTCTCCAGAGTTTTGTCACGGTACGCCGCTACGTTTACCTGAGCGATTCCGGGCGGTTTGCGCCTTCGGTGCACCCATTCAAGGGTGTCTCTCGCAGCGTACTTCAACACTTCATGTACCACGCTTCATCGACAGCAGGGCATGTCCTGACTGGCGCGACCCGCGCAACCGGCACGTCGCACGAAGGCGCGCAAGCTTACGCGAGTCACGGCGCCGGGCGTAAGGGGGTCCAGGCAAAATCGCCCAGATCGGGGCGGCGGGTACGACGCCGGAATTCCCGCATGGTGCCCACCCAGTTGTTGGTGTTGCGGCCGTCGGCGGTCTTGTACCAGCTCTGGCAGTCGCCGGCATACGTGGTGTTCTCGCTGCGGGATTGAATCTCGGCGTTGTATCGGGCTTGCGCCTCGGGCCGTACGTCGAGGGCCACCCCGCCCCGCTCCGCGCGCGCCTGCAACAACTGGACGATGTACTGCTGCTGGGCTTCAAGCATGACGATGATCGAGCCGGATCCGACGTTGGTGTTGGGCCCGTAGAGCATGAAAAAGTTGGGGAACCCCGCCACCGACATGCCCAGATAGGCTTCGGCACCCTGCTGCCACCCGCCGCGCAGGTCTTGTCCATCACGGCCGGTGACGGCCATGGGCGCCAGAAAATCGGTGGCCGCGAAGCCCGTGCCGTAGATCAGCACATCGACATCACGCTGCACGCCATCGGCCGTGCGCACGCCAGTCGGGGTGATGGCTTCGATGCCGTCGGTCACCACCTCCACGTTGTCGCGGGTCAGCGCCGGCAGCCAGCGCGAGGTCAGCAGAATGCGCTTGCAGCCCACGGGGAAGTCGGGCGTGAGCCGGTCGCGCAGCACCGGGTCGGCCACCTGTTGGCGCAGATTGCGCAAGCACAGCTGGCGGATGATGGCCTCGCCCGCGCCGCCGTGGTTGTAGGCCGTGGCCAGCAGTTCAGCAATGTTGAAGACCCGGGCGCGGTCCAGCGCCTCCAGCATCGGCAGGGTCTTGAACAGCGTGCGCGACAGCGGCGAATAAGGCACTGCGGCGCCGGGCGAGACCCACTCCATGGGCAGCACCCAGCCGGGCGAGCGCTGAAAGACGTGCAGCGTGTCGACCTGCGGCGCAATTTCGGGCACGAACTGCACGGCGCTGGCACCGGTCCCGACCACGGCGACGCGCTTGCCGCTGAGGTCCAGCGAAGCAGGCCACTGGGCCGAGTGGAAGCGCAAGCCGGCAAAGCCCTCGGCGCCGGGAATATCGGGAATCGACGGGCGATGCAGCTGGCCTACGGCGCTGACCACGATGTCGGCTTCAAGCGTGTCGCCGCCGGCAAAGCTTAGGGTCCAGATCGCCCGCGCCGGGTCGAAACGGGCCGCGGTGAGTTCATGACCGAAGCGAATATGGCGCAGCAGATCGTGGCGCTCGGCGCAGTGTTGTTGATACGCCAGAATTTCGGGCTGGCGCGCGAAGCGGTGCGACCAGGGGTAGCCGGTTTCGAACGAGAAGGAGTACAGGTGCGACGGCACATCGCAGGCCGCGCCGGGATAGGTGTTGTCGCGCCAGACGCCGCCGAGGGCGCCCTTTTTCTCGAAGATCGTGAGGTCTTCAAAGCCCGCCTGCTTGAGGTAATGGGCCATGCCCAGCCCCCCGAAACCGGCGCCGATGATGGCCACTCGGGTTCGAACGGCGTCACTTTTTCCTTTTGATGCTGTGCGCATGAGCTTTGATTGACCGCATGAAGAATTGAGAATTGAAGATCACCCGCCCCGGGGGGCGCGCACTTGGCGCGCCGCAGCCTGTCTCAGGCCTCAGGGGCAGCGCGCTGGGATGCGTTCCACAGGGCCGTGATGCGATTCGGCAGATCAATCCGCGCTTCGCGCGCCGCCACGCGCAGGGCGTTGGCAAAGGCCAACTCGTCGGCGCTGCCATGGGACTTGATCACCACGCCCCGCAGCCCCAGCAAACTGGCCCCGTTGTGCATGCGCGGATCGATACGCTGCGCGAACCGCGCGAGGATGGGCTTGACCAGCGCGGCGCCGAGCTTGGTCACCGTGTTCTGCAAGAAGGCCTGCTTCATGAATGCGGTGATGAGCTTGGCCACCCCTTCGCTGGCCTTCAGCGCCACATTGCCCACGAAGCCGTCGGCCACCACCACATCGACATCGGCATGAAAAATGCCGTCGCCCTCGATGTAGCCGACGTAGTTGATCGGCATGGCCTGCAATAGCCGCGCCGCGGTGCGAATGGTCTCGTTGCCCTTGATCTCTTCGGCGCCGATATTGAGCAAGGCCACGCGCGGGCGCGCCACGTCTTCCAGCGCACTGACCATGGCCACGCCCATGACCGCGAACTGGACCAGTTGCTCGGCGGTGCACTCGGCATTGGCGCCCAGGTCCAGCAGGTGCACATGCCCGGTGGGCCGCAGCGACGGCAGCGCGCTGACGATCGCGGGCCGGTCGATCTTCGGCAGGGTCTTCAGCACGAACTTGGCGGTTGCCATCAGCGCGCCGGTGTTGCCGGCCGAGACCATGGCGTCGGCGTGGCCCGCCTTGACCAGGTCCAGCGCCACGCGCATCGAGGAGTCTTTCTTGAGCCGCAGCGCCTTGGAGGGCACCTCGTCCATGCCCACCACTTCCGAGGCGGGATGCACGGTCACGCGGGCGCGCAGCGCCGCAGGCACCCGCGCAAGGAGCGGCTCGATGGCTGCGGGGTCGCCCACCAACACCATGTGCAGGTCGGCATCGGCCTTCAGGGCGCGAATGACGGCAGGCACGGTAACCGAGACCCCCACGTCACCGCCCATGGCGTCTACCGCAATGCGCACATTGTTGGCTGCGTTATGCATCGCGCCACATCAGGCACGCGGTGCCCAACATCAAGCGTCTTCGGCGGAGTCCGGCGACGCGGTGTTGATGACCTTGCGACCACGGTAATAGCCTTCGGCGGTCACGTGATGACGCAGGTGGGTTTCGCCAGAGGTCGGGTCGATGGACAGTGCAGGCGCGCTGAGCGCGTCATGCGAACGACGATGGCCACGCTTGGAGCGCGTTTTACGATTCTGGGGGACTGCCATGATGAACTCCGCTGGCGTTGAACGCCGAAAAAACCCGAATGAATTGCAATTCTACTGCTTGCCGAGCCGCAGCCCGGCGAATGGCTTGTGCGTGGGACCGCCCGGGGTGAGGTTCGACGGTGCCTCGGCAAGCGTTCGCTCGCATGCCGGACATCGCGCAACCACCGGTAAATCCAAAATCAGTTCCTGCTCCAGCGCCTCGTCAACCGCCAGTTGGTCGTCTTCGAACCGCACCGGCTCGGCATGGGCCAAGGCCGCCAACTCTGCCTCGTCGCTTTCGACCAAGGTCCACTGCGTGGTGATGTTCACCTCGCGTGCGAACAGCTTTTCGCAGGGCTCGCATCGCAACGTCAATGCGCCGCGAATCTCGCAATGCACCTGACGTTGCCGGCCCTCGCGACCAAACCGCAACCGCGCCTGGCAGGGCGTGGCCCAACTCAGCCCTTCGGCCGTGAGTCGCACGAAACGCTCTGGTGCCACCGGACCCGCATACTCCGCAGCCCGCTGAACCGCACTCGACACGCCAATCGTGGGGGGCAACGACATCTGGTGACCCCTAAAAATGGCCGCGCATAATAGAGACCGACCGCCCTCAAGTCAAAGCGCCCGCATGCCGCCCGCCCCCACCCTCTGTCTGGCCTCCACCTCGCGCTACCGCGCCGAACTGCTGGGCCGACTCGGCCTGCCCTTCGAGGTGGCCGCTCCTGCGGTTGACGAGTCGCCACTGCCCGGTGAGCCGGCCCCGGCCTTGGCCGCCCGGCTGGCGCGCGCCAAGGTGCAGGTTGTTGCCCGCGCGCGTCCAGGCGTCTGGGTGCTGGGCTCGGATCAGGCCGCCTCCACTGCCGCCCTGCGCCTGGAAAAGCCGGGGACCCTGCCCCGCGCGCGCCTCCAATTGCAGGCCATGTCGGGCCAGCGGGTGCAGTTCCACACGGCCTACGCCCTGGGCCGTGATGACGTGCTGCTGCAGGGCGCCGACTGCACCACCGTGCACCTGCGCACCCTGAGCGACGCGGAGATTGACCGCTATCTGGCCAGAGAGCCTGCCCTTGACTGCGCCGGCAGCTTCAAATGCGAGGGTCTGGGCATCACGCTCTTTGATGCCATCGAAACGCGCGATCCCACCGCGCTGATCGGCCTGCCACTGATCGGCGTCGCCGCCTTGCTGCGCCAGGCCGGCTTCAGGCTGCCCTGATGAACCCGCCGCGCCACTACAAGGCGGCGCCGAGCCAACCGGGCAAGGCCGCCACGTCGGGCAGCAGGGCGAGCGCGCCGGCGGCCACCAGTCGCTCGGGCGGGTGAACCCCGCAGGTCACGCCCACGGCATCCATACCCAGGGCGCGGGCCATGGCCACATCGAACTCGGTGTCGCCCACCATCAACGCCTCGGACACCGGCACCTCGAACCGCGCCAGCAACTCTTCGAGCATCAATGGATGGGGCTTGTTGGCGGTTTCGTCTGCGGTGCGCGTGGCGTGCACCAAGCGCCGGACCGCGCGGTGATGCTGCAGCGATCGGTCCAGACCCACCCGCGACTTTCCGGTGGCAATGGCCAGCGTATGCCCTGCCGTTGCCAGAACCTCCAGCGCCGGCAGTGCACCGGTGAACAAGGGCGGCTCGCCCTGCTCACCCATTTGCCCCAGCCACTGGCGGCGGTAGCCGTGGATCAACCGGATCAGGGTGGGCGTATCGTGATCCGGGTAGACCCGGCCCAGACCCTCCTCGAAGCTGAGGCCAATCATCTGCCGAAAATCGTCGTCCGCGCGCGGCGGCAAGTCCAGGGCGGCAACGGCGCGCTGCATGGACGAGACGATCTGGGCGGCGGAGTCACTTAAGGTTCCATCCCAGTCGAAAATGATCAAACGGTACTTAAAGCCGTCCATGGCGTGACCTCATCGCTCTGTCGACCCCCGGCCCGGCCGCCCATGGCCAGAGTCCTTGCATTTGATAACCCCCTGCCCGACGCTCATCGCCGCTTGCGGGTGTCCACCGCCGTGGGCAGGCCGTTCAGGGCATCGCGCAATTCATTCGGCAGCGGCGCCGTGATCAGCAGCTTCTCGAAATCACCCTCGGCAGGAAGCTGCAGCAAATGGGAATGCAGGAACATGCGCTTCAAGCCGCGCTCGCGGAACGGTTTGTTGACCTCGCGTTCGCCGTATTTGTCGTCGCCCACCACGGGGTAGCCCAAAGCGGCGGAATGAACGCGAATCTGATGGGTGCGGCCCGAAAAGATCTGCACTTCCATCAGCGTCGCGTCGCGATACCACTGGCGCGGTGAGAACCGGGAATGCGAGGGCTTGCCGTCATCGTCATCCTCCACGATCCGCACCAGCCGCTCGCCGGCCGACACCGCGTCGCGGAGCAGGGCGGCATTGACGTCGCGGTCCTCACCCTTCCAGCGGCCCACCAGCAGGGCAAAGTATTTCTTGATCGTGGTGCCGTTCTTGAACGCCCGCTGGGCGCGCAACAGGGCCTCGCGATTCTTGGCCAGCAGCAGCACCCCGCTGGTGTCGCGGTCCAGCCGGTGCACCAGCTCGATCCACGGATGCGTGCCCCAGGCGCGGGCGACCTCGATCACGCCAAAATCCACCCCGCTGCCCGCATGCGACGCCAAACCCGCCGGCTTGCTGACCGCCAGGTAATGCGCGTCTTCATGAATGATGGCTTCGCGCAGGCGCCGGGTCATCGAGTCGGGGGGACGCTTGGTGTCGCCGGCCTCGGCCATGCGCACGGGCGGAATGCGCACCTCTTCACCGACCACCAGCTTGCGCTCGGCCTTGGCGCGACCGCCATCCACCCGAACCTGGCCCGAGCGCAACAGGCGATAAACGTGGGACTTGGGAACGCCAGGCAACTGCTTCAGCAGGAAATTGTCGATGCGCTGACCATCTTCGTTCGTACTGACACGAACCTTGCGCACTTCACTACGATTCTGTGTCAAACTCGAACGTCCGGTTAAGATGCGAAAAAAGGCTAAGCCCTTGAATCGCAAGTAACCGGCGCCAGGCCAGCGAAGTCGGTTGCTCTTGCGAAGCGCTTAATGCGCCGCAAGCCTAGCAGAAGCAAACCGTCCCGCCCGGCCAACCACACGGTCCCGCGCTCCTCGCGGACCGCCTCAAGAATGTCGCTGCGCCGCCGCCTCCCGGGCGATGCCAAAAGGGCTTAACGAAATCAACCTTATGACCCCTAAACACACCCCCTGAGCCGCGGCGGTGCGCCTCCTACCGAGCCGCACCACCATGAAACGCATTTTGATCAATGCAACCCAACGCGAAGAACTCCGGGTTGCCATTGTTGATGGACAGAAACTCCAAGATCTCGATATCGAGACCGCCAGCCGGGAACAAAAAAAAGGGAATATCTACAAAGGCCGAATTACCCGCGTTGAACCGTCACTTGAAGCCTGTTTTGTCGAATACGGCGGCGAACGCCACGGCTTTCTGCCGCTGAAAGAGGTCGCACCCGGCTTTTACAACGGTGACAAGTCCAAGCTCCGCGAGGGGCTGGAAGTCATTGTTCAGGTCGAAAAAGAAGAACGCGGCAACAAAGGCGCTGCGCTGACCACCTATGTCAGCCTCGCCGGGCGCTATCTGGTGCTGATGCCCAATAACCCGAAAGCGGGCGGCGTGTCGCGGCGTGCCGAGGGTGACGAGCGCGAGGAGGCCAAGGCCGCCCTCGATGCCCTGAACCTGCCCGATGGCATGGGCCTGATCATTCGATCGAATGGCATCGGGCGCAGCGTCGAAGAACTGCAATGGGACCTCGACCATCGCGTCGCGTACTGGACGGCCATTACCGAAGCCGCGGCCAATAAAAACGCGCCATTCCTGATCTTCCAGGAAAACAATATTCTGCTGCGGGCGCTGCGCGATTATCTGCGCGCCGACATCAATGAAGTCGTGATTGACAACGAAGAAATCTTCATTGCCGCGCGCGAGCAGATGCAGTTTTCCATGCCGAATGACCTGGATAAACTCAAGCTTTATTCTGAAGAGATGCCGCTGTTTTCGCGCTATCAGATTGAAAGCCAGATTGAATCGGCCCATGAGCGCGAAGTAAGGCTGCCCTCTGGCGGCTCGATTGTCATCGACCGCACTGAAGCGCTCACCGCCATCGACATCAACTCGGCGCGTGCCACCGGCGGCGGCAACATCGAAGAAACGGCGCTCAACACCAACCTCGAAGCCGCTGAAGAAATTGCCCGCCAGATGCGCCTGCGCGACCTTGGCGGCTTGGTTGTGATCGATTTCATCGACATGAACAGCAGCAAGAATCAACGCGACGTCGAAAAGCGCCTGGAGCAATCCACCGAGGCCGACCGCGCGCGCATCCAACTGGGTCGCATTTCGCGCTTCGTCCTGCTGGAGCTGTCGCGCCAGCGGCTGCGTCCCAGCCTCGGCGAGCACGCCCAGCACGCCTGCCCGCGCTGCGAAGGCCGAGGCCAGATCCGTTCGGTCGAATCCACCGGCCTGTCGGTGCTGCGCCTGATCGAAGAAGAGGCGATGAAGGACCGCACCGCTCGGGTCATCGTGCAGTTGCCGGTGGATGCCGGCACCTTCCTGCTCAACGAAAAACGCGCGGTGATTCGCGAAATCGAAGCCCGCAACCGCGTGCAGGTCACCATCGTGCCCAACGCGACCCTGCAGACACCGCACTTCGAGATCAAGCGCGTGCGCGGGGACCATCTCAACCTCGAAGACAACGCCTCGATCAGCTACTTCCTGGCGCGTAATTTCGACACCACCAAGGACCATTCCGAGGCGCAGGCCCCGGTGCGCCCGGCCCCCCGGCCCGCAGTGGCGCAGATCGCGCCCAGCGCACCGCCGCCGGCCGCGCCGGCTGCGGCGGCTGCGGCGGCCGAGGCACTGCAGCCGGTGGTCAAGGCCGCCGACACCACGGTGGCATCGGCCACACTCGGCAGTCTGATCCTGCAGTTTCTGCGGTGGCTGGGGCTGGGTGCCAAGGCAAGGCCGGTGGCGGTCGAGCCCCCTCCGCAACCCGCGCAGCGCAGCCGCACCGAGGACGATGCGCGCGGCAATCGACGTCGCGAGCGCGGCGGCCGCAACAGTGCGCGGCGCGGCGCGCGGGGTGGCGATGGCCGTCCCGAAGAGCGCAACGAGCCCCGCGGGCGCCGCGATCAGCCCCAGCCGGCCCAGCCGCGGGTGGCCGCCGCCGCCGCGACGCCGACCCAAGACAGCGAACGTGGCAGCAAAGAGGTCGATCGCAACGCCGCCGCCAACCCGGCCTCGGAAGGTCGCAGCGAGGGTCGCAGCGGCCGGCGCCGCAGCCGGGGCGGTCGGGGACGCAGCCGCGCCTCGTCCGGCAGCGGGCAGGACAGCAGCAGCAGCGCCGAGAACCTGAGCGTCGCGAGCACAACCGCAGCCGCGGCCACGGTCACGGCGGCTGAGGCCACGCACGCGCAGACCGCTGAATCTGAGGCGCTGCCCGACACCCTGGTCATGAAGCCGGTGGATGCCGGCGCGGCGGCCGCAACGCCTGCCCCAGCGCCCGCCTCTGCCGCGCCGTCCCGCGAGGCGGTCGCACGCGACGAGGACGACGACACTGAGACGTTCGCAGACGAGGACGACGACGCTGCGCGCGACGACAGCACCGACGACAGCACCGACGATCCTGAATCGGGCGCGCCGAAGGGCCCGCGCAACCGTCGGAATCGCCGTGGACGCGGTCGGGGTCGCAACAAGGCCGCTGGCACGGTCAATGACCCCGCAGCGGCGGCGGTGACATCCGACAGCGACGTGGCCGCGCCGGCCCCTTCCGAGAAGAGCGCCGAGACCGAAACAGAGATCGAGACGCCAGTGGTCGTGGCCGCAAGCGCTGCGGTCAGTGAAGTCGCCGCCGCCGATGCCGATGCGGCACCGGTCGTGGTCCAAGTTCCTTCTGTGACCCCGGCGGCGGAGGCTTCACCCGCGCCACCCGCCGCCGAGGTCGAAGCGACACCGGTTGCGGCCGCAGAGCCGGACGCGTCGAACCCCATCATCGCGCCTGTTGAAGTGACCGCCACGGCCCCGGCCGTACCCGAGGACGAGGCCGATGGCGAACGCGCGGCCACGCCGCTGGCGTCGCCCGATGCGATCGATGCGACGCAGACCGACAGCGACGCCGAAGTTCCTGCACCGGCACCGGCACCGGAACCGGTACCGAACGGCGCAACCTCGACGGCTGAAGACGCGGGTGTCGCGGCAGCGGCCAAACCTGCAGACGCGCAGACCGACGCCGCCCCGGCGCCCGAACCCCTGCTTGGCAACGGCCAGCCGGTACGCGAGGCACCGGCCACGCGGGCCACGGCCCCGGCGTCGGACTACATCAAACGCTTCAGCCCCCAGGCGCCCCCCGAAGCCGCCGAGGTGGCCGACGCTGCTGCTGCTGCTGCGCCTCAGGAGGCCGCCACGCGCGATCACCCGTGAGGGGCGGCGGGCACCGCGCCGCTGGGCTTCGGTTTTGACCTCCGCTGCAACTTTCACCAGGCAGGGCGCTCTATGGCCCTGCCTTTTTCGTGCATCCGGTGACCTTTGAGCCCATGAGTATTTCTACTTCGGTTTGGCCCCGCCGTGTCGGGCTGTTGCTGGTCGTGCTCGGGCTGGCCTGGTGGGGGTTCACCGCGCTGCGCGCCGAACCGGAGGCCGGGCCGGTCTTCACCACCGCCACCATCGACCGCGGTGACCTGGCCCTCACGGTGGCGGCCACCGGCACCCTGTCGGCGCTGGTCACGGTTGAAATTGGCAGCCAGGTCAGCGGGCGTATCGCCTCGCTGCACGCCGATTTCAACAGCGAGGTGAAGGAGGGCGATCTGATCGCCCGCATCGACCCTTCGCTGTTCGAAGCGGCCGTGCAGCGTGCGCGAGCCAACCTGGCCGTGGCCCAGGCCAATGTCGCGCGTGCGCGCATTCAGCTCACCGAAGCCCAGCGTCTTGAGCGCCGCATCAGCGCACTCACCGAGCGCAAACTGGTGTCGGAAAGCGAGCTCGACACCGCCAGGGCGCAAGTCGCCACCACCCGCGCCGACCTGCGCTCTGCCGAAGCCAGCGTGCAGCAGACCCGGGCGTCACTGGTCGAAGCCGAGGCCAATCTGCGTTTCACCAACATCGTGTCGCCCACCGACGGCATCGTCCTCTCGCGCGCGGTCAATGTTGGTCAAACCGTGGCGGCGTCGTTGCAGGCCCCGGTGCTGTTCACCCTGGCCCAGGACCTGCGCGACATGCAGGTCGTGGCGGCCATTTCGGAGGCCGACATCGGCCAGCTTGAAGAAGGCCAGCAGGTCAGCTTCACCGTGGACGCCTTCCCCAACGAACCGTTCGAGGGCACGCTGCGGCAGATTCGCAACGCCGCCAATGTGTTGCAGAACGTCGTCACCTTCGACGCGGTGATCGATGTCGACAACCCCGAGCTCAAGCTGCGTCCGGGCATGACGGCCAATGTCAGCATCCTGATTGCCGAAGAACAGGACGCGGTGCGCATCCCCAATGCCGCCCTGCGTTTCCGCCCGCCCGGCGCCACCCCAGCCGCGCGCAAACGGGGCAGCGGCGTGGTCTGGACGCTGTCACCTACAGGCGAGCCGGAAGCCCGTGCCGTGCAGCTCGGCCTCAACGACGGGCAGTACACCGAATGGCGGGGCGACGATGCCGAACCGGGCCTGGAGGTGCTGGTCGGCCGGGCCGACGAGGCCGCGGCACAGGGTGGCGGTTCGCGTCGCTTCAGGATGTTCTGATGGCCGATGCCGCGCTGCTGTCGCTGCAGGGCGTCACCCGCATCTACCCGATGGGCGGCACGCCGCTGATGGCGCTCAAGGGCCTCGATCTGCGCATCGAGGCGGGCGAATCGGTGGCGATCATGGGCAGTTCCGGGTCGGGGAAATCGACGCTGATGAACATCCTCGGCTGTCTGGACCGCCCCACCGAGGGCCAGTACCGGCTGCAGGGACAGGACGTGGCCGGTCTCAGCCGCCGCGAGCTGGCCGACATCCGCAACCGCTTCATCGGCTTCGTCTTCCAGAGCTTCAACCTGCTGACCCGCACCTCGGCGCAGGAGAATGTCGAGCTGCCGCTGCTCTATGCCAACGTCAGCGCCCGCGACCGGCGTGCCCGCGCCCGCGCCGCGCTGCAACGGGTCGGGCTGGGTGAGCGGCTCGACCACCATCCCAGCCAGCTTTCCGGCGGCCAGCAGCAGCGCGTGGCCATTGCCCGTGCCCTGGTCACCGAGGCGCCGCTGCTGCTGGCCGACGAGCCCACCGGCAACCTCGACTCCGCCACCAGTGTCGACATCATGCGGCTGCTGCAAGGGCTCAACGCCGAGGGCATGACCGTGGTGCTGGTCACCCACGAAGCCGACATCGCCGCGCACGCGCGCCGCGTCATCACCCTGCGTGACGGCGTCATCGGCAGCGACCGCACGCAAGCGGGCGTGCGCGCATGAACCCGCTGCTGACGGTGCGCATTGCCCTGCGGGCGCTGCTGCGCAACCGCCTGCGGGCGTTTCTGACGGCGCTGGGCATCATCATCGGCGTGGCCGCCGTCATCGCCATGGTGTCCCTGGGCGAAGGCGCCAAACAGCGGGTCGAAGCAACCTTTGCGTCGATGGGCACCCACATGCTGATCGTGACTTCTGGCACGTCGCATTCCAGCGGCGCGCGCGGCGGTGCCGGCAGCCAGCCAACCCTGACCTGGCATGACCTGGACGCCATCGCCACCCTGCCCTCGGTGCGTCACGCCGCACCGCAGATTCGCACCACGGCCGACGTGATCAGTGAGTCGGCCAACTGGACGAGCACGGTGCACGGCATCACCCCGGACTATCTGCCCATCCGCAACTGGGGCGTGGCCTGGGGCCGCGCCATTTCGGAGGCCGACGTCAACAACAACCAACGCGTCGCGCTGCTGGGTCGCACCGTGGTGACCGAACTGTTCGGCGCCGATGCCGACCCGGTCGGCCAGTTGATCCGCATTCGCCAGGCCCCTTTCGAAGTGATCGGCGTGCTCGACGCCAAGGGCCAGAGCGGCTGGGGCGGCGACAATGACGACACGGTGTTCGTGCCGGTGAGCGCCTACCTGACGCGGGTGGAACGCAACCTGTCGACTTTCGTGCCCGGGCAAATCGTGGTCAGCGCCATGTCGGCACAGGACACGGCCCGCGCTGAAACCGCCATTGCCACGCTGCTGCGCGATCGCCACCGCATCGCACCGGGCGGGACCGATGACTTCACCATCCGCAACCTTGGCGAGATCGCCACCGCCAGCGCCGACAGCACCCGCACGCTCACCGCCCTGCTGGCGTCGATCGCGCTGGTGTCATTGGCCGTGGGCG
>PAKU01000033.1 GCA_002706265.1 Polycyclovorans sp.
GGTTGAACTGATCAATCCGATCGCCATGGAAGAAGGCGTTCGTTTCGCCATCCGCGAAGGTGGCCGCACCGTCGGCGCCGGCGTGGTGACGAAAATCGTGAAATAAGTCGTTACCAGCACTTCCCTTTTGGACGGGGCGCGGCTACACTTCGCGCCCCGTTTTTATTCTGCTCTTTAAGACCTGAGACCTCGCATGGCCGCGACCAGCCAATCCATTCGTATCCGGCTCAAGGCGTTCGATCACCGCTTGATTGACAAATCAGCGAAAGAGATCGTCGAGACCGCAAAGCGCACCGGCGCCGTTGTACACGGCCCGATTCCGCTGCCGACCCGCAAGGAACGTTTCACGGTGCTGACCTCGCCGCACGTCGACAAAGACGCGCGCGACCAGTACGAGATTCGTACCCACAAGCGCCTCATGCAAATCGTCGACCCGACGGAGAAGACCGTGGACGCCCTGTCCAAGCTCGATCTGCCGGCGGGTGTCGAAGTGCAGATCAAAGTCAACTGATCGGATTTAAGACACATGGCGATTTCCATTATTGGTCGTAAAGTTGGCATGACCCGCGTCTTCACCGACGCCGGTGAAGCCATTCCGGTCACAGTCATCGAGTGCGAGCCCAATCGCGTCACCCAGGTGAAAACACCTGAGACCGACGGCTACAGCGCAATTCAGGTCACGGTTGGCACGCAGAAGGTGAGTCGTCTCACCCAAGCGGCCGCCGGCCACTTCAAGAAAGCAGGTGTCGAACCCGGCCGGGGGCTCTGGGAGCTCCGTGTCGGTGACGACATGATTGCGGATTACGCCTACGGCGCCGAGGTTCGGGTCGATGCATTTGCCGACATCAAGTCGGTCGATGTCACCGGCACCAGCATCGGCAAGGGTTTTGCCGGCGGCATGAAGCGTTGGGGTTTCAAGGGCGGTCGTGCCACGCACGGCAACTCCTTGTCGCACCGCGCTCCGGGTTCGATTGGTCAACGCCAGTCACCGGGCAAAGTGTTCAAAAACAAAAAGATGGCCGGACAGATGGGGAACAAGCAGATCACTGCCTTGAACCTCTCGCTCGTCCGGGTCGACTCAGAACGGAACCTGCTGCTCGTCAAGGGCGCGGTGCCGGGCGCCGATAACGGGAACGTCATCGTGCGCCCCACGGTGAAAGCTTAATTCACTGGGGAAAAACGGCGAAATGGACATTGAAATGAATAACGCAGCCAGCCTGAACCTCGCAGACAGCGTGTTCGGGGCTGAATACAACGAAGCCCTCGTGCATCAGGTCGTGGTCGCCTACATGAACGGCGGTCGCGCGGGCACCAAGGCGCAAAAATCGAAGGCGATGGTCTCCGGCGGTGGCAAGAAGCCCTGGAAACAGAAGGGCACCGGCCGCGCGCGCGCCGGCTCGATCCGCTCGCCCCTGTGGCGTGGGGGTGGCAAGACCTTTGCCGCCGTGCCCCGCGATTTCTCGCAGAAGGTCAACCGCAAGATGTATCGCGGCGCCATGCGCTCGATCTTCTCCGAACTGCTGCGTCGTGGCGACCTCACGATCGCCGAGCAGTTCGCGGTGAGCGAGCCCAAGACCAAGGCCTTCCTGTCGGCAATCGAGCCGTTTGGCGACCGTGATCTGCTGATCATCACCAGCGAAGTCAATCGCGAACTCTTTCTGTCTTCGCGCAACGTGCCGCACGTTGGCCTGAGCGATGTCGAAAGCCTCAACCCGGTTGCGCTGCTGCGTCACAAGAAAGTGGTCGTGACGGCAGAAGCAGCCAAGAAAATCGAAGGATGGTTGGCGTGAATATCGAACGTATCCATCAGGTCATCTTGGCGCCCGTGATCTCGGAGAAGGCGAACCGCATCGCCGAGAAGAACAACCAGGCCGCATTCAAAGTGCTGCCCGGCGCCACCAAGGACGAGATCAAGAAGGCCGTTGAGACCTTGTTCGAAGTCAGCGTCGTGTCCGTGAGCACCTTGAACGTCAAGGGCAAGACCAAGCGGTTTGGTCAGCGCATGGGCCGTCGCTCCGACTGGAAGAAGGCGTATGTGACGCTGGCCGAAGGTCAGCAGATCGACTTCGTCGGTCAGGCCAGCTAAGGACAAGAACATGCCAGTCATTCAAATGAAGCCGACGTCACCGGGCCAGCGCCATGTGGTGCGGGTCGTGACCGAAGGCCTGCACAAGGGTGCGCCGTACGCACCGTTGGTCGAGGGCGCGCACGCGACCGGCGGCCGCAACAACAACGGCCACATGACCACGCGCCACAAGGGCGGCGGTCACAAGCAGCGCTATCGCGTGATCGATTTCAAGCGCGACAAGGACGGAATTCCGGCCAAGGTCGAGCGGATCGAGTACGACCCCAACCGCTCCTCGCATATCGCCCTGCTGCTGTACGCAGACGGCGAGCGTCGGTACATCATCGCGCCGCGTGGCGTGAAGGCTGACGACATGCTGCAGAACGGCACCGATGCGCCGATCAAGGCCGGCAACTGCCTGCCGATCAAGAACATCCCGGTGGGCTCAACGATCCACTGCATCGAAATGCGGCCTGGCAAGGGTGCGCAGATCGCGCGCTCGGCGGGCGCCGCCGTGCAGCTGGTGGCCCGTGAGGGCACCTACGCCACCGTGCGTCTGCGTTCCGGTGAAATGCGCAAGATCCTGGCCGAGTGCCGGGCCACCCTGGGCGAAGTCGGCAACTCCGACCACAACCTGCGCCAGTACGGCAAGGCCGGTGCGAAACGCTGGAAGGGCGTGCGCCCGACCACCCGCGGTGTCGTGATGAACCCGGTCGACCACCCGCACGGTGGTGGTGAAGGCAAGTCCGGCCAGGGCAACCCCCATCCGGTCACGCCCTGGGGTCAGCAGACCAAGGGTCTCAAGACGCGCAACAACAAGCGCACGCAGGCTTTCATCCTGCGCAGCCGCAAGAAGAAGTAAGGACTGCTCATGCCACGTTCCATCAAGAAGGGGCCGTTCGTCGATCACCACCTCGCCAAGAAGGTTGAGGAGTTGACCAACGCACGCGTCAAGAAGCCGATCAAGACCTGGTCGCGCCGTTCCATGGTGACCCCCGACATGGTCGGTCTGACCATGCAGGTGCACAACGGTCGTCAGCATGTGCCGGTGTTTGTCACCGACAACATGATCAGTCACAAATTGGGCGAGTTTGCGCCGACCCGGACGTTCAAGGGTCACGCGGACAAGTCCACCAAGAAATAAGGGCGGCCCATCATGCAAACCCACGCCGTTCTGAAGTTTGTTCGCCTGTCGCCCCAGAAGGGACGACTGGTGGCCGATCTGGTCCGGGGCAAGAAAGTTGATGAAGCCATCAACACGCTGAAGTTTTCCAATCAGCGTGCGGCCGGTCTCATCCGCAAGGTCCTCGAGTCCGCGATCGCCAACGCCGAAAACAACCTCGGTGCCGATGTTGACGAGCTCAAGGTCAGCGAAATCTTCGTTGACCAGGGTCCTGTGCTGCGCCGCATCATGCCGCGCGCCAAGGGCCGAGCCGACCGCATCAGCAAGCCGACCAGCCATATCACCATCCGTGTGAGCGACGAGTAAGCCATGGGCCATAAAGTCAATCCAACCGGTTTCCGTCTGGGCGTTTCAACGCACTGGACGTCGAACTGGTATGCCGAAAAAGCCGCCTACGGCGAAAACCTGACGCGCGATATGGAAGTGCGCGAGTACCTGCGCAAGCGTCTGGCGCAGGCCAACGTCAGCCGCATCCAGATCGAGCGCCCGTCCAAGTCGGCCCGGGTGATCATTCACACCGCGCGGCCCGGCATCGTCATCGGCAAGAAAGGCGAGGACATCGAGAAGCTGAAGCAGGAAGTGGCCAAGCGTTTCGAGCTCAAGGCCGATTCCGTTCACATCAGCGTCGAGGAAATCCGCAAGCCGGAAACCGACGCCAAGTTGGTCGCCGACAGCATCGCCCAGCAGCTTGAGCGTCGCATCATGTTCCGCCGTGCCATGAAGCGCTCGGTGCAGAACGCCATGCGTCAGGGTGCGGGCGGCATCAAGATCCAGGTGTCGGGTCGTTTGAATGGCGCCGAAATTGCCCGTACCGAGTGGTATCGCGAAGGCCGCGTGCCGCTGCACAC
Source organism: Polycyclovorans sp. (assembly GCA_002706265.1). Lineage (GTDB taxonomy): Bacteria > Pseudomonadota > Gammaproteobacteria > Nevskiales > Nevskiaceae > Polycyclovorans. Next base: position 4,097 of record PAKU01000033.1, read on the forward strand.
CCTGCGTGCCTTTGTTGATTACGGCACGTCGGAAGCGCAGACCACCTACGGCATCATCGGCATCAAGGTGTGGGTCTTCAATGGCGAGGTTTTCGAAGAAAGCCGTGGCGCCAAGAAGGACGAATCCGCCGAGGCCGTTTCGGCCTGACATTAGGAGCGCACTCTCATGATGCAACCGAAGCGGACGAAATTCCGCAAACAGATGAAGGGCACCAACCGCGGCATGACCTTTAACGGCAACAAGGTCAGCTTTGGCGAGTTTGGATTGAAGTCGACCGAGCACGGCCGCATCACGGCGCGTCAGATCGAATCGGCCCGCCGCGTGATCACCCGGTACGTGAAGCGTGGGGGCAAGCTGTGGATTCGCATCTTCCCCGACGTCCCCGTCACCAAGAAGCCGTTGGAAGTTCGCATGGGCTCCGGCAAGGGCAACGTCGAGTACTGGGTCGCCAAGGTCCAGCCCGGCAAGATGCTCTATGAAATTGAAGGCGTCACCGAAGCCGAGGCGCAGGAAGCGTTCCGTCTTGCGGCGGCCAAGTTGTCGGTGAAAACCACCTTCGCTAACCGTACGGTGCTGTAAATGAAAAGCGCTGAATACCTCAAAACACTGAGCGGGAAGTCGGCTGACGAACTCCAGCAGGAGCTGGTCGCCCTTCGCAAAGAACAGTTCAACCTTCGGATGCAACGCGCAACCGGTCAGATGAACCAGCACCATTTGATGGGCGTGGTTCGGAAAAACATTGCCCGCGTGAAATCCGTTCAATCGGCCCAGAGGGCTGCCAAATGAGCGAGACGCAAACGGTAAAGGGCGGTCGTCGCCTGGTCGGCACAGTGACCAGCGCCAAGCCCAACAAGACCATCACGGTGTTGATCGAGCGCAGCGAGAAGCATCCGCTGTACGGCAAGTACATTCGCCGCTCGACCAAGTTGCATGCGCATGATGAAGGCAATGTCTGCAACATTGGCGACCTGGTCGCCATTGTCGAGTCGCGCCCCATTTCGCGTACCAAGCATTTCAAGCTGGTTGAAGTCCTGGCCAAGGGCGGGGTGGTCGCATGATTCAACAGGAAAGTTTTCTGCTGGCTGCCGATAACAGCGGCGCCAAGCTGGTGCAGGTGATCCAGGTCAAGGGCAGCAGCCGTCGCCGTTATGCCGGGGTGGGTGATCTGGTCAAGGTCACCGTCAAAGACGCCATTCCACGCGGCAAGGTGAAGAAGGGTGAAGTGCACGACGCCGTCGTGGTGCGCACCCGTCACGCCATTCGCCGTCCGGATGGTTCGGCCATTCGTTTCGACAACAACGCCGCAGTGTTGCTGTCGAGCAAGGGCGAACCCCTGGGCACCCGTATCTTCGGGCCCGTGACGCGCGAACTGCGCGAGCGGTTCATGAAGATCGTGTCCCTCGCCCCTGAAGTGATGTGAGGTAGCCGCACATGAAAAAGATCAAATCAGGCGACGAAGTCGTCGTCATCTGTGGCAAAGACAAGGGCCGTCGCGGCCGCGTTGAGCAGGTGCTCGCCAACGGCAAGTTGGTGATCGACGGCATCAACGTGGTGAAGAAGAGCCAGCGTCCCAACCCGCAGGCCGGTGTTGCCGGCGGCGTGGTCGAAAAGACCATGCCGATCCAGGCTTCCAACGTGATGCTGTGGAACGCGCAGGCGGACAAGGGTGATCGCGTCGCAATTCGCATAGAAGGCGAAGGCGACTCGGCCCGCAAGGTGCGCATCTTCAAGTCGACGCAAACCCCCGTCGACGCTTAAGGATCAACGATGTCCAATTTTCAGACTTTTTACCAAAACGAGGTCGTGCCGAAATTGCGCAAGGACCTCGGTCTGGGCGCGATGGAAGTGCCGCGCATCTCCAAGATCACCCTGAACATGGGTGTAGGCGAAGCCACGACCGACAAGAAGATCATGGAGCACGCCGTTGCCGACATGATCGCCATCGCCGGCCAGAAGCCGGTGGTCACCAAGTCACGCATCGCGGTTGCCGGCTTCAAGATTCGCGAGAACTATCCGGTCGGCGTGATGGTCACCTTGCGTCGTGAGCGCATGTACGAATTCTTCGAGCGTCTGGTGAACGTGGCGCTGCCGCGTATCCGCGACTTCCGCGGTATCAACGCGCGGGGCTTTGACGGCCGCGGCAATTTCAACTTCGGCGTGACCGAGCAGATCATCTTCGCGGAAATCGACTACGACAAGGTCGACGCCACCCGCGGCATGAACATCTCGGTGACCACCACGGCCAAGAACGATGAGCAAGGCCGCGCCCTGCTGGACGCGTTCGGCTTCCCGTTCCGCAAGCAAGGGCAATAGAACATGGCAAAGACCAACATGATCGAGCGCGAGAAAAAGCGCGCCAAGCTCGTTGCGAAGTTCGCGGCGAAGCGTCAGAAACTGCGCGAGATCATCGCCGACCCGAATGCGTCCTACGAGGACAAGCAGGCCGCAGTGGTGCAGATGCAGAAGCAGCCGCGCGATGCCAGCTACACCCGTCAGGTGCGCCGCTGCAAGCTCACCGGCCGCACGCGCGGTGTCTATCGCAAGTTCGGTCTGGGTCGTCACAAGCTTCGCGAGGCCGCCATGCGCGGTGAAGTCCCGGGCCTCAAGAAGGCGAGCTGGTAACAAAGGCGAATGATTCAATGAGCATGCATGACCCCATCGCAGATTTCCTGACCCGCATCCGCAACGGCCAGATGGCCAAGCAGAAGGAAGTGATTTCCCCTTCCTCCAAGGCCAAGGAAGCCATTGCCCGCGTTCTCAAGGACGAGGGCTACATCGCCGATTTTTCGGTGTCGGACGTTGCTGGCAACAAGCGCGTGATGTCCGTGCGCCTGAAGTATTTCCAGGGCAAGCCCGTCATTGAGCGCATTCAGCGCATCAGCCGCCCGGCCCTGCGGGTTTACAAGAACAAGGACGAGCTCCCCAAGGTGTTGGGCGGACTGGGTGTGGCCATCATCTCGACGTCGTCGGGTGTGATGAGCGACCGCCAGGCGCGCGCCACCGGACAGGGCGGCGAAGTGCTCTGCGTGGTGGCGTAAGCCACGCTGCCGATAGAACCAGGAATCGATTATGTCTCGTGTCGCAAAAAATCCGATCTCATTGCCCAAGGGCGTGGATCTGCAAATCGATGCATCTAACGTGTCGGTCAAAGGCAGCAAGGGCAGCCTGAACTTCACGCTGCCCAAGGGCATTCTGCTGGAGCAGGATGGCCAGACGATCACCGTTGCCGCCGACTGCATCGTTCGTGACGCCGCCAAGTCGGGCACCGTACGTGCCGTCGTTGCGAACATGGTCAAAGGCGTTTCGGAAGGCTATGAGCGCCGCCTGCAGCTGGTCGGCGTGGGTTATCGCGCGTCAACCCAGGGCAAGATCGTGAATCTGGCCGTGGGCCTGTCGCACCCGGTCAACTATCCGATCCCTGAAGGCATCACGGTGGAAACGCCGAGCCAGACCGAGATCGTGATTCGCGGTGCCGACAAGCAGGTCGTCGGGCAGGTCGCGGCCGATCTGCGCAGCTACCGTCCGCCAGAGCCTTACAAGGGCAAAGGTGTGCGTTATCTGGGCGAGAAGGTCGTCATGAAAGAAGCGAAGAAGAAGTAACGCCCGATCAACGCCGACGTCACCGCATTCATTAAAAGTTCGAGAGTGGCATGAAAGACAAGAAGACAGCCCGCATTCGTCGCGCCCGCCGCACCCGCGCACGCATTCGCAGCCTGGGCGTTCCCCGTTTGTGTGTGCATCGCACGCCGCGGCATATCTATGCGCAGCTGATCGCGCCCGACGCGGCCACTGTGCTGGCATCGGCCTCAACGCTGGAATCCAGCCTCGGGCTGGCCGCCACCGGCAACGTCGAGGCCGCCAAGAAAATCGGTGCCTTGATTGCCGAGCGCGCCAAGGCCGCCGGGATCAGCAGCGTTGCATTTGATCGGTCCGGGTTCCAGTACCACGGACGTATCCAGGCGTTGGCTGATGCCGCGCGCGAAGCCGGATTGGAGTTTTAAGCAATGGCATCTAATTTTCAGTACGACGACCAGGGCAGCGATCTCAAAGAGAAGCTGATCACCGTTAACCGCGTTTCGAAGACGGTGAAGGGCGGCAAGCAATTCGCGTTCACCGCGCTCACCGTGGTTGGCGACGGCGAAGGCCGCGTTGGCTTTGGTTACGGCAAGGCCAAGGAAGTGCCGGCGGCCATCGCCAAGGCCATGGACCAGGCCAAGAAAAGCATGGTTACCGTGGCCCTGCGCGGCGGTACCGTGCAGCACGAAATCTGGGGCGAGCATGGCGCGAGCCGCGTGTTCCTGCGCCCGGCTTCTGAAGGTACCGGCGTGATTGCCGGGGGTGCGATGCGCGCGGTGTTCGAAGTGGCCGGCGTACACAACATCCTCGCCAAGTCGCTGGGCTCGCGGAACTCGATCAACGTCGTCCGCGCCACCATCAACGCGCTGAAGAAGATGAACCTTCCGTCGGAAATTGCCGCCAAGCGTGGCAAGACGATCGAAGAAATCCTGGGCTAAGGAATCGACATGAGCAGCAACAAACAAATCAAAGTGACGCTGTTGCGCAGCCTCGCCAAGCGTCTGCCCAACCATGTGGCCTGCGCGCATGGTCTGGGTCTCCGTCGCCCGAACAACACCAAGACCCTGACGGCCAGCCCCGAAGTCATGGGCATGGTCGCTAAGATCAGCTATCTGCTGAAAGTGGAAGAAATCTAATGATGAAGCTCAACGAGATGAGCCCCGCCGAAGGCTCCAAAACCGCGCGGACCCGCGTTGGCCGCGGCATCGGCTCGGGTCTGGGCAAGACCGCTGGCCGGGGTCATAAAGGCCAGCACGCCCGCAAGGGTGGCTATCACAAAGTGGGCTTCGAAGGCGGCCAGATGCCGATCCAGCGTCGCCTGCCGAAGCGCGGCTTCACCTCGCAGCAGTCGCTGACCCGCGTCGAGTTGACGCTGGGCAAGCTCGAGAAGATGAAGGCCACCGAGATCGATCTGGCCACGCTGATCGCAGAGGGTGTGGTGCGCCGTGACACGCTGTCGGTCAAGGTCATCAAGTCGGGTTCGATCAGCCGTGCGGTGACGATTCGCGGGATCGGCATCACCGCCGGCGCACGCGAAGCCGTGACCGCCGCTGGCGGCTCGATCGCGGAATAACGCTCTAACAACGCGCAAGGTAAACATGGCGAAGAAAGCTCCAGGCAACAGCATGGTTCCGGACCTCAGCAAGATTTCTGAGGTGCGCGGGCGTGTGCTGTTTCTGCTGGGCGCCATTCTGGTCTACCGCATCGGCAGCTTCATTCCGGTTCCGGGCATCGACCCGGCGCAGATGGCAGCGCTGTTCGACCAGCAGCGCGGCACCATCCTCGACATGTTCAACATGTTCTCGGGCGGTGCGCTTGAACGCCTGTCGGTGTTCGCGTTGGGCGTGATGCCTTACATCAGTGCGTCGATCATCGTGCAGCTGCTGTCGGCCACCTTGCCGTCGCTCAAGGAACTGAAGAAAGAGGGCGAGTCCGGTCGTCGTCAGATCACCAAGTACACCCGGTACGGGACCCTGGTGCTGGCGACCTTCCAGTCCGTCGGTGCTTCGTACGCGCTGCAGGGCAGCGGCGTCGCCTTCGCGCCGGGTATCGGGTTCCTGTTCGTGGCGTCGGTCAGTCTGGTCGCCGGCACCATGTTCCTGATGTGGCTGGGTGAGCAGATCACCGAGCGTGGGATTGGCAACGGCATCTCGATTCTCATATTTGCGGGTATCGTGGCCGGCTTCCCGGCGGCGATCGGCGGTACTGCGCAGCTGGTCAGTGAAGGCTCGGTCAGTGGCTTCGTGGTCCTGATCGTCTTCGTGCTGTTGATCGCGATCACCTTCGGCGTGGTGATGTTCGAACGGGCGCAACGGCGCATCCCCGTCCATCATGCGCGGCGTCAGCAGGGTCGCAAGGTGTTTGCGGCGCAGACCCAGCACCTGCCGCTGAAGATCAACATGGCCGGGGTCATCCCGCCCATCTTCGCCAGCTCCATCATTCTGTTTCCTGCGTCGATCGTGCAGTTTGCCGGCGGCGACAACCCCGGCGGCATCCTGCAGCAGGTGGTGAACGCACTCTCGCCTGGGAGTCCGCTGTACACCCTGCTGTTTGCATCGCTGATCATCTTTTTCTGCTTCTTCTATACCGCGCTGGTGTTTGACAGCCGCGACACGGCAGACAACCTGAAGAAGAGCGGGGCGTTCATTCCCGGGGTTCGACCGGGCGTGCACACGGCGCGCTTCATCGACACGGTGCTGACGCGTCTGACGGTGGTCGGCGCGGCGTACATCACCGCAGTCTGTCTGTTCCCGGAGATTCTGCGGTCGTTCTACCCAGGCATTCCGTTTTATCTGGGCGGCACCTCGCTGCTCATCATCGTTGTCGTCGTGATGGACTTCATGGCTCAGTTGCAGTCGCATCTCATGTCGCATCAATACGACGGTCTTCTCAAGAAGGCCAATCTGAAGCCCGGTTCGTCACCGACGCCGCTGCGCTGAACAGGCGTTGTCGGGGTCCGGCTCGCCGGTTCTTAACCAGTTTTTCCTTGTGTGGGGTTGATCATGAAGGTTCGTGCGTCGGTCAAAAAAATCTGCCGTAACTGCAAAGTGATCCGGCGTAACGGTGTCGTGCGGGTGATCTGCACCGATCTGCGTCACAAGCAGCGCCAGGGCTGATCGCCCCGGCATTCATTTGCTTTAAGGCCGTGAACTCTTTAGAGTTCTCGCCCTTTTTTGTTTCTCTATAGCGCTTTTGTCTCAGGAGTTATGCGCATGGCACGTATCGCGGGGGTCAACATCCCGGATAAAAAACACACTGTGATCGCATTGCGTGCGATCTACGGTATCGGCGCAACGCGCGCCAAGCTGGTCTGTGCGGACGCGAACATCGCGGAAAGCGTGCAGATCCGTCAGCTCACCGAAGAAGAGGTCGAGCGGCTGCGCGCCGCCGTCGGCAAGTTCGTCGTCGAGGGTGATCTGCGCCGAGAGGTGTCGATGAGCATCAAGCGTCTGATGGACCTTGGGTGCTATCGCGGTCTACGTCATCGCCGTGGTCTGCCGGTGCGCGGTCAGCGTACCCGCACCAATGCACGGACCCGCAAGGGACCCCGTCGTGCGATCAAGAAGTAATCGCGACTCTTTAGACGAAAGGCATATTTATGGCAGCTAATCCCGCCGGCGCCCAAAAGCGCAAGAAAGTTCGCAAGAACATCACCGATGCCGTGGCGCACATCCACGCATCGTTCAACAACACCATCGTGCTGATCACCGATCGGCAGGGCAACGCGATCTCGTGGAGCACCGCCGGTGCCTGCGGCTTCAAGGGTTCGCGCAAGAGCACGCCGTTTGCCGCGGGTGTTGCGGCCGAGAAAGCGGCGACCGCCGCGGCCGAACATGGCGTGAAGAACATCGAAGTGCGCGTCAAGGGGCCCGGCCCCGGCCGTGAGTCAGCGGTGCGTTCACTCAACGCCGTCGGCTTCAAGGTCACCAACATCACCGACGTGACGCCGATCCCGCACAACGGTTGCCGGCCGCCCAAGCGCCGTCGCGTCTAAGAAAAGGCAAAGAAGACTATGGCTCGTTACATCGGCCCCAAATGCAAACTGTCCCGCCGCGTCGGGACCGACCTGTTTCTGAAGAGTCGCGCTCGCCCGCTGGATGGCAAGTGCAAGCTCGACACCCCGCCAGGCCAGCACGGCGCACGCCGCATCCGCCTGTCGGACTACGCCCTGCAGTTGCGCGAAAAGCAGAAGCTGAAGCAGATGTACGGCGTGTTGGAACGCCAGTTCCTCAACTACTACAAGAAGGCCTCGTCGCGGAAGGGCGCCACCGGCGTCATCCTGCTGCAGCTTCTTGAGCAGCGCCTCGACAACGTGGTGTATCGCATGGGCTTCGGCCGCACGCGTGCAGAAGCACGTCAGCTGGTCAGCCACAAGGCGATCGCGGTCAATGGCAAGCAGGTGAACATCGCCTCCTACACCGTGCAGGCCGGCGACACTGTCGAAGTGGCGCAGAAAGCCAACAAGCAGGGCCGTATTGCCGAATCGCTCGCGATCGCCGCGCAGATCGGCTTCCCGGAATGGGTCGACGTCAGCGAGAAGGACCTCAAGGGCACCTTCAAGGCCGTCCCGCTGCGCGACCAGATCCTGCCTGACATCAACGAGAGTCTGGTCGTCGAGTTGTACTCGAAGTAAGCCAGCCGCTCTCTACAAAGGTTTGCCCCATGCAAAATGTTGTTGCCGATTTGTTGAAGCCCCGTCTCGTTGAAGTCGAGAGTCTGTCGCCCGTTCGCGCTCGCGTGACCCTGGAGCCCATGGAACGGGGCTTCGGCCATACCCTGGGCAACGCGTTGCGGCGCATCCTGCTGTCGTCGGTCCCCGGCGCAGCGGTGACCGAAGTGCAGATTGACGGGGTCGTGCACGAGTACGGCGCCATGGAAGGCGTGCAGGAAGATGTCCTGGACATTTTGCTGAACATGAAGAACATCGCCGTGCGCATGCACGGCCGCGACGAAGTGACGCTGCGCCTCGAAAAGTCCGGTCACGGCGAAATCACTGCCGGTGACATTCAGGCCGACCATGACGTTGAAATCGTCAATCCTGACCTGCACCTCGCCACCCTCACCGGCGGCAAGGTGGTGGCAACCCTCAAGGTGATGCGCGGCCGCGGCTATGTGCCGTCGACCAGCATCGCGCGCGAGGAAGAAGGTCGTGGTGTGGGCGTTCTGCGCCTCGATGCCTCCTACAGCCCGGTGCGTCGTGTCAGCTACAGCGTCGAGCGCGCACGCGTTGCGCAGCGCACCGACCTCGACAAACTGGTGCTTGACGTCGACACCAACGGCAGCGTCGATCCGGGTGAGGCCGTGCGTCTGGCCGCCCGCATCCTGCGCGAACAGCTTTCTGTGTTCGTCGACCTCGAAGCAGAAGTGACGACGCAGGCGGTTGCGCAGGGCGGTAACGACCTGCCGGCGATCCTGTTCCGTCCGATTGACGACCTTGAGCTGACGGTGCGGTCTGCCAACTGCCTCAAGGCTGAAAATCTGTATTACATCGGTGATCTGGTGCAGCGGACCGAGATTGAACTGATGAAAACACCCAACCTCGGCAAGAAATCGCTCAACGAAATCAAGGACGCACTGCGCGCCCATGAGTTGTCGTTGGGGATGCAACTTGAAAACTGGTCATCGCCCAAAGCGACCGCTTGATCGTTTCGTGAATCGTTAAGGAAATAACCCATGCGTCACAATTTGTCTGGCCGTGCCTTCGGGCGTAGCCCCAGCCACCGTAAAGCGACGATGCAGTCGATCGCGGTTGCGCTCATCAAGCACGAGATGATCAAGACCACGGTGCCCAAGGCCAAGGAACTGCGGCGCTTCGCCGAGCCCCTGATCGCCCGCGCCAAGACCGACAGCGTGCACAACCGTCGGCTGGTGTTCGCGCGCCTGCGTGACCGTGATGCAGTGCAGAAACTGTTCCTCGACCTTGGTCCGCGGTGCGCCTCCCGGCCGGGCGGTTATACCCGCGTCATGCGCTGCGGGTTCCGTGCCGGTGACAACGCGCCGATGGCCTACATCGAGCTGGTGGATCGCCGCACGGACGCTGCCGACGCACCGGACGTCAGCGACCCGGCCTGATGCAGCGCCTTCGTTGAAAAAGCACCCGCGAGGGTGCTTTTTTTTGCCTGACGATGCGCAAAGTAGGGCAATCGAAATCACCGCATCGCCGCACAGTTCGGTACACTCGCTGAATGCAGATGAGAATGGTTGTCATTGGTAAGCGCGCCGCATGCTGCGGCGTTTTCATGCTCGTAATGGGTGTGGCCGCGGGCGTTTCCGCGCAGGGCAGCCGGGCGGTGCTCGAGCAGGCCGTCGACACCCAGGTGTCGTCGCAGAACGCCGCTGCAAAAGGCCAGGACCGGATCAACGCGCTGGACGAAGAAACCCGTCAGGCGATGGCGGACTACCGCGCCTTGCTGCAGGAAGAGGCGGCGGTGCGCCGTTATAACGAGCAATTGACGCGTCAGGTCGAGGCCCAGCGTGACGCACTTGCGTCGTTGGACACGCAGCTCGGCCAGATCGAAGCCACCGCGCGCGAGGTGATGCCGCTGATGCAACGCATGATCGACACCCTCCCGCAGATCGTGGCGGCCGACGTTCCGTTTCTTGAAGAGGAGCGTGCGCGTCGCGTCGCTGACTTGGCGGCGATGCTTGATCGTGCCGATGTCACCGTTGCAGAGAAGTACCGCCGCATTCTGGAGGCCTATCAGGTCGAGGCCGAATATGGGCGCACGCTGGAGGCGTATCAGGGCGCATTGCCGGGCGAGGCGGCCCGGCAGGTGGAGTTCCTGCGCGTGGGGCGGGTTGCCTTGCTGTACCTGAGTCTTGACGGCAGCGAAGCCGGCTACTGGTCTGCCCCGGATCAGACCTTCGTCGTCGACGCCGATTACCGCAATGCGGTGCGTCAAGGGCTCAAGGTCGCACGGCGGCAGGTGGCGCCCGACTGGGTGCAGGTGCCGGCCTTGGTGTCAGCCGGAAGTGCGCCATGACGCCGCCGCGCGCCTACGGCGGCCTGATTGCCGTCACCTTGGTGCTGGTCGCCGCGCTCGCGGGCCCTGCCCAGGCGCAGCCGCAGGATCTGGATGCCTTATTGCAGAAGACCCGCGAGGCTCGGGCCAACGATGCAGAGACGCTCGAGGCGCGCGTGCAGCGCTTTCGTGAGGCGCGCGATGCGCGCGCTGCAGAAACGCGCGAAGCACAGCGGCGCCGTGATGCGGCCGTGGCGCGCAGCGAGGCCCTACTTGCAGAGTTCGACCGGAACGAAGCGGCGCTGACCGAGCGCCAGGCGCAGCTCGACGCGCGCAGCGGCAATCTGGGCGAGGTATTTGGGGTGGTGCGGCAGGTGGCCGGCGACTTTGCGTCGCAATCGCAGAACTCGATTGTCACCCTGGAGCACCCTGCGCGGCAGGCTCGCCTCGATCGCCTGGCCTCGGCCACGGCGCTGCCATCGGCCGAGGCCCTTGAGCAACTCTGGTTGGACTTGATGCAGGAAATCGTCGCCACCGGCAAGGTGTCGCGTTTCGTGGCGCCCGTCATCGACGCCAGCGGGGCGGTCAGTGACACCGAGGTGGTGCGGGTGGGGCCGTTCACGGCCATCGCGGACGATCGTTTTCTGGTGCGCGAGCCGGCTGCCGAGGCCTTCACCGCCCTGCCTGCGCAGCCCCCGCGGGCGCTGCGGCAGCGGGCCGAGGCCTTGAGCGAAGCGCCGGTGGGCGCGGTGCAGCGGGTCGATGTCGACCCCTCGCGCGGCGCCCTGCTGGGCGTGCTGGTGCAGACCCCGCGTCTGGGCGAGCGCATCCGCTCCGGCGGCTGGGTGGGTGCGGTGATCATGGCGCTGGGTCTTGCCGGTGGGGTGCTGGCGGTGGAGCGCTTCTTCGTGCTGGCCAGGGTGGGTGCGCGAATGCGCCGACAGCGCAAGGCCATTGCCAGCCCGACCCCTGACAACCCGCTGGGCCGGGTGTTGCGGGTGTACACGCAGCAACCTGATCTGGCGCCCGAAACGCTGGAGCTCAAGCTCGACGATGCGGTGCTGCGCGAAGTGCCGGCGCTGGAGGCGCGGCTGGTCTGGTTGAAGATTCTGGCCGCAGTGGCGCCGTTGCTCGGTCTGCTGGGCACCGTCACCGGCATGATTCTCACCTTCCAGCAGATCACTCTGTTTGGCACCGGCGACCCGAAGCTGATGGCCGGCGGCATCTCCCAGGCGTTGATGACCACCGTTCAGGGGCTGATCGTGGCGATTCCCATGGTGCTGCTGCACGCCATGCTCAACGCCCGCAGCAAGGCCTTGATCCAGGTGCTGGAGGAAGAATCGGCCGGATTGATCGCCGAGCAGTCAGAGCGGCGCCCGCAAGGCCTGGCCAGCGACGGTGCTGGCGACGGTGTTTGAGGGCGCGAATCCGCTGCAGGCGGTGCTCACCTTCCTCAATGCAGGCGGGCCGGTGGTCTACGCCCTGCTGGTGCTGGCCGTGGTGTTGTGGACGCTGATACTGGAGCGGCTGATGTATTACCGCTGGCAGATGCCGGAAGACGTGCGGCACTGCATGGACGACTGGCAGTCGCGGCCCGACCATCACAGTTGGCAGGCCCACAAGATCAAGCAGCGCCGGGTGTCTGAAGCGCAACGTCACTGGCGTGCCCGGCTGCCGCTGATCAAGGCGCTGGTGGCCTTGTGTCCCATGATGGGCCTGCTCGGCACGGTCACCGGCATGATTCACGTGTTTCATGTCATGGCGGTGCTGGGCACCGGCAATGCCCGCGCCATGGCGGCGGGCATCAGTGCCGCCACCTTGCCCACCATGGCCGGCATGGTGATCGCCATCTCGGGCCTGTATTTCGTTTCGCGGTTGGAGCAGCGCGTGCAGCGCGCCCGGCACCACCTGCACGACCAGATGGTGACCTACTGATGTCCAAGCACCGCCTGCGCACCGAAGAAGATGCCGCCATCGACCTGACGCCGATGCTCGATGTCGTGTTCATCATGTTGATCTTCTTCATCGTCACCACCTCGTTCGTGAAAGAAACCGGGGTGGACGTCAACCGGCCCAGCGCCGACACGGCGACCCGTCAGGAGCAGGGATCGATCCTGATCGCGCTGCGCGCCAATGGCGAAGTGTGGATGGACCGGCGCCAGGTGGACCTGCGCGCCATACGCGCCAACATCGAGCGGCTGCGGGTGGAAAGCCCCGAGGCCTCGGTAGTGATCGTCGCCGACACTGGCGCAGCCACCGGCCAGCTGGTGCAGGTCATGGACCAGGTGCGGCTGGGCGGCATCGCGCAGATTTCCATCGCCGCCAGTGAAGGCGGCGGCAGGTGACTGCAGCGATGCGCAACGGCGTGGCCCTGCTGGGTGCGTCGCTCATAAGCTTCGGTCTGTTCTGGGTCATGTGCCAGCTGGTGCTGGGCGGCGAGGCGCGGCGCGCCGAGGTCACCGCCTTGCCGACCATCGACTTCGTGCGGGTGCAGCGCCAGGAAGCCCTTGAAACACGTCAGCGGGTGCGTCCGGAGCGCCCGCCACCGCCCGAGCGCCCGCCGACCCCGCCCCGCATCAACGTCAAGGCGCAAGCGCCGACCGCGCCTGCGGCACTGGCCGTGCCGGGGCAACAGGCCCTGGCCGTGGCGCCCAACCTCAAGGGCGGGCCTTTCATTGGCGAGTTCACGCCTGCGGCGGGCGGCGGTGGCGGTGGCGGCGATGCCGAGCTGGTGCCGCTGGTGCGTGTCCCGCCGCAGTATCCACGCGCAGCGGCGCGTGCCGGCATCACCGGTGTGGTGACCCTACAGGTCACCGTGGGGCCAGACGGACGGGTGCAGGACGCGCGCATCGTCAAGGCGGAGCCACGCGGCTATTTTGAACAGGCGGCCCTGCGCTCGGCGCGCCAAAGCCAGTTTCGGCCGCGCATTGTCGGCGGTGAGCCGGTGACGCAGACCGGGACCTACGACATCGTCTTCACCCTGGAGTCGCGATGAGCCGCTGGGCCCTGTTGCTGTTGCTGGGGCTGGTGTGGCCGGCCGCGGCCACCACGCTCAGCGAGACGGCGTTTCGGCAGCTGGAGCGCGCCCAGGCGCTCTTGGCCGAGGGCGACGCGCGGGCGGCCAACGAGCTGCTGGAAGCGCGTTTCGCCCGTGCCGAGCACGACAGCGAACGTGCCTTGATCCGCCAGGTACAAGGCTTCGCCCTGGCCGCCGTGCCGGACAATCGTGCGGCCATCCAGCGTCTGCAGCAGGCGCTGGATTACGGCCAACTGCCCGAGCCCGCCGCCCTGCAATCGCGACTGGCGCTGGGCCAGTTGTTGTACGTCGAGGGCCAGATGCCCCGCGCCATCGAGGTGCTGACCGCCTACCTCACCCAGGCCGGAGATCTGGCGGTGGTCGAAGCCCAGGTGATGCTCGCCTCGGCACATGTGGCCGCCCAGCAGTACCGGCAAGCGCGCCCGCCTCTGGCCGCCGCAATGGCGCGACGTGAGACGCCGCCGCTGGGCTGGCTGGAGCTGCAATTGGCCGTCGACTACGGTCTGGAAGCCTGGTCCGCCGCTGCCGAGACCTTGCTCACCCTGGTCAGCCGTGCGCCCGAGTCGCGCACGTACTGGCAGCAGCTGTCGGGCGTCTACCACGAGCTGGGAAAGCAGCCGCAGGCCCTGGCGGTACTGGCGCTGGCCCATCGGCACGGCCTGATCGCCGAGCCGCGCGCGCTGCGCAATCTTGCCCAGCTCTATCGCGCGCTCGGGGTGCCCTACAAGGCCGGTGAGTTGCTGACCGCGGCGCTGGACGCGCGGCAGGTCGAGGCCGACGCGCCGCTGCTCGACAGTCTGGCCGACGCCTGGATCGAGGCCCGTGAGTATGACCGCGCCGTGCGCACCCTGACGCGGCGCCTTGCCGTTCAGGACACCGCGGCGGCGCGACTGCGGCTGGCGCAGGTGCACGTGCAGCGCCACGACTGGGCGGCGGTGATGGACACCCTGGGCCGCGAGACCCAGCGTCTTGAAGGCGACGCCGCGCTGCTGCTGGGCATGGCGGCCTACGAGCAGAACGACCGGGCATTGGCCCAACGTGCCTTCGAGCGGGCCCGGGCTGACGCGGGCCAGCGCCGCGCCGCCGAGCAGTGGTTGCGCTATCTGGCCGGGATGCGCGGTTAGACGTCGGGAAACCGCAGGCGCTCGTCGCGCAGCAGTTCGGGCGCCTTTGCGGCAATGGCGCCCCAGAAGAGCAGCAGAATGAACCGTTCGGCCTCGCGCAGAATCTGCGGCCGGCGCGTCTCATCTTCCAGATAGTCCATCGAGAAGAACACCATCTGGCGAACGATGACCTGGGCCAGCTCCAGCATCTCGGCCGGCGCCACACCCGGCAGCCGCAACACGCCCATCAGGTCTTCGGTCATGTCTTTGGCGATGTCGTCAAGCAGGTCGCGCATGGCCTGACGCAGCACGGGACTGCTGCCGTGCATCTCGCGCACCCCCACGGTGTAGGCGGCGCGATGGTGGGTGACGAACTCCAGCACCAGGGCCACAGACTCGCGTGCGATGGCCTGGGCCTCCTGCAGGCCTTCGATCGGCCGACTGAAATCCACCACACGCAAGGCCGTGCCCGCCGCCTGCATGCGCCGCTCGCGCAGCCCCTTGCGCAGTTGGGTGCCCAGCGCGTCGATCATTGCCACGCCCAGCTCATCAAAATCGCGGAAGTGTCGGTAGAAGGTGTTGGGGTTGAGCCCCGCATGTCGGGCGACCTCGCGCAGCCCCAACGAGGCGAGGCTGCGGGTGGTGGCGGCAAGCTCCAACGCGGCATCCATCAAGCGTTGACGACCGCCCGGGCTGGGCCCTGTTGCGGCTGCGGAGTTGTTTTTATTTTCAGTCATATCAGCGCTTTAAGATAATGACATCAACCAATGGCATCATTTCAGTTGACGAAGAAGTGAACAGGCGTCTACTCTGCAGGTAGACGATTGTATACCTGCAAGCATCATCGGAACCAGGAGATGAAGATGAGCCCTGAAAAGTCGAAGCCGGTTACCCGCAATGCCACGTCCAAGGGCGTGATGCCGGTTCGCCGCGACGTGAAGTTTCCCCTGCCGCCAGACCGGGTGCATGACTGGGCGGACGGCAACGTGCAGTTCACCCACCTGATGAACACCATGTCGCTGGTGATTCCGGTCGGCGAGCGCTTTTTCATCGACACGCTGCGGCATTACCGCGACCGGGTGCAAGACCCCGAGCTCAAACGCGCGGTGACGGCCTTCATAGGCCAGGAAGCCATGCACGGTCGCGAGCACGATGAATACAACGCCCGCATCTTCGAGCGCCTGCCTGAGGCGGCTGCATTCGAGCGCAGCATCAAGGCGCTGCTCGACACCCTCAAGGCCAGAATGCCCGCCTCGACGCGCCTGTCGACGACCATCGCGCTGGAACACCTGACCGCAATCATGGCGGACGGATTTCTCAGCGAGCCGCATCTGCGAGACAAATCAGAGCCTGGCTACGCCGCCTTGTGGGCATGGCACGCGCTGGAAGAGACCGAGCACAAGGGGGTCGCCTACGACGTCTGGGAAGCCACCCAGGGCAAGGGCGCCCGCGCCTATGCCGAGCGCAGCCTGGGGTTGGTCATGGCCACCATGATCTTCTGGGGGCGGGTGGTGCCTGCGCATCTGCGCTTCGTGCGCAGCGAAGGCCGGCTGGGCGACCTGAAGGGCTGGCGCACGTTTTATCGCGTCGCCTTCGGCGAGATTGGCTTCCTGCGCAAGATGGCGCGCCCGTGGTTCGATTACTTTCGCCCCGGATTTCACCCCTGGGATCACGACAACCGGCATTTTCTGCACGGCATTGAAGACTGGGTGCAGCGCTACGAGCGCGAGCGCGGCGAGGCGCCGGCCCAGGCGGCCTGAACCGCGCCAGAAGAAGCACGATATAGCCCGGCCACCGTGCCGGGCTTTTTTGTGGCCTTCGCGCGGCCAGCGTCAGGGCCGTGCACCCGCCGCGCGCCGGGCTCGGCTATCGTTGCGGTTTCATGACTGAACGGAAACGCTGCGAGTGAACCTCGGCCGCCATCAGACGCTGTTGCTGAGACTGGCCCTGTGCATGGCCCTGTGCCTGCCCGGTGCCGCGTCGGCCGAACAGGTGCTGCGCCGCGGCAATGGTCCCGACGTGGAATCGCTGGACCCGCACCGGGTGGAAGGCGTGGCCGCCGCAGACGTGATGCGTGACCTGTTTGAAGGGCTGGTGTCCACGGGGCTGGACGCCGAGCCCATCCCCGGCGTCGCCGAGCGCTGGGAGATCAGCGAAGACGGTCTGCACTATCGCTTCTTTCTGCGCCACGACGCGCGCTGGAGCAATGGCGATGCGGTGACGGCGATGGACTTCGTCGTGGCGCTGCGGCGCAGTGTCGATCCAGCCACCGGCTCGAACTACTCGAAAATTCTGTCGCCGATCCGCAATGCCGACGAGATCATCGAAGGCGAGAAGCCGCCTGAGACCCTGGCCGTCACCGCCGTCGATGCCCACACGCTCGACATCGAGCTGACCGGCCCCACGCCCTATCTGCTGGGGCAGCTGTCGCACACCTCGGCGTACCCGGTGCACCGGCCCAGCCTGGCGCAGTGGGGGGCGGATTTTGCACGCGAGGGGCGCTTGGTCAGCAACGGCGCCTACCAGCTCAAGCGCTGGGCGCTGCAGTCACATATCGAACTGGTGCGCAATCCGCATTATTGGAACAACGACAAAACGCGCATCGACCGCGTGATTTTCTACACCATTGAAGACCTCAACGCCGAGTACCAACGCTACCGCGCCGGTGAGATCGACTGGACCACCGGCGTGCCCATCACGCAGCTGCCACAGATCAAGCAGCGCATGCCCGATGACCTGCGCATGCACCCTTACATGGGCGTCTACTACTACGGCATGAACTTGAACCGCCCCCCGTTCAAGGACAACCCGAAGCTGCGGCTGGCGCTGAACATGGCCATCGATCGCCCGCTGATCGCCGAGCGCATTCTGGGTGACATTGATCAGGCCGCCGATGGCTGGATGCCGCCGGGCGTGCAGAATCATCATTACGCCCGGTTCGCCTGGGCCGACTGGCCCCGCGAACAGCGTTTGGCGAAAGCCCGGCAACTGTATGCCGAGGCGGGCTATTCGGCAGCCCGCCCGGCCCGGGTGGAGATTCTGTACAACACCAGTGACGACCATAAAAAACTCGCCACCGTGGTCAGCGCCATGTGGAAACAATGGCTGGGGGTCGAGACGGTGCTGCGCAACCAGGAGTGGAAGGTTTACCTGCAATCACGACGGCTTCAGCAGGACACCGAGGTGTTTCGCGCCGGTTGGATCGGCGATTACAACGACCCCAACACCTTCATGGAGATTCTGCATTCGCAGCACGGAATGAATGACGTCGGCTACGACAGCGAGGTCTACGACCGCCTGCTGCACGAGGCCAGTCAGGAATCGAACCTGGAGCGTCGTGCCTGGTTGATGCAGGCCGCCGAAGCTCAGTTGCTGGAAGATCTGCCGATCATCCCCCTCTATTTCTACAACTCCAAGCGGCTGGTGCGCCCCACGCTGAAGGGCTGGCGCGGCAACGTGATGGACCAGCACCGCTCGCAGACCATGTACTTCGACCCCACCACGACGGGGGGCGCGCCTTAAATGCTGCGCTTCGCATTGTCGCGGCTGTTGTCCGCCATCCCGACCCTGCTGGTATTGGTGGTGCTGGCGTTCTTCATGATGCGGGCCGCACCCGGCGGGCCGTTCGACACCGAACGCACCTTGCCGCCCGAGGTGCAGGCGCAATTGGAGGCGCAATACCGGCTCGACCTGCCCGTGCATGAGCAGCTGTGGCGGTACCTGGCCGACGCGGTGCGGGGTGACCTGGGGCCGTCGTTCCAGTACAGCCAGTTCAGCGTCAACGAGCTGATCGCCCAGAGCTTTCCCGTGTCGCTGCAGCTGGGACTCAGCGCCATGCTGCTTGCGCTGGTGGTTGGCGTGGCCGCCGGCACCTGGGCCGCGCTGCGACAGAACCGGCTGGCAGACCACGCCATCATGACCCTGTCGATGACCGGCATTTCGGTGCCCAACTTCGTCATTGCGCCGCTGATGGTGCTGCTGTTCGCCCTGGTGCTGGGCTGGTTGCCGGCCGGCGGCTGGAACGACGGCGCATGGCGCAACCGGGTCATGCCGGTCATCGCGCTGGCATTGCCGCAGATTGCCTACGTGGCGCGGCTGACGCGTGGCTCCATGATCGAGGTGCTGCGCCAGAACTTCATTCGCACCGCACGCGCCAAGGGGCTGTCGGGGCGAACCGTGGTGCTGCGCCACGCGCTGAAGCCGGCGCTGATGCCGGTGCTGTCATACCTTGGCCCGGCAGCGGCCGGCATCATCACCGGGTCGGTGGTCATCGAGCAGATCTTCGGCCTGCCGGGGCTGGGCCGTTACTTCGTGCAGGGCGCGCT
Organism: Polycyclovorans sp.; assembly: GCA_002706265.1. Taxonomy (GTDB): domain Bacteria; phylum Pseudomonadota; class Gammaproteobacteria; order Nevskiales; family Nevskiaceae; genus Polycyclovorans. The sequence continues at coordinate 23,101 of PAKU01000033.1, forward strand.
CAATCGTGATTACACCCTGGTGATGGGCGTGGTGCTGTTCTACGGCGTGCTGATCATTGCCTTCAACTTCCTGGTCGACCTGCTCTACGGCGCCCTGGACCCCCGGGTGCGCACATGAGCCGACGCGAAGTGCTTGAGGCTGCGGCGGGGCGCTCCCTCTGGCAGGACGCCGGGCACCGGCTGCTGCGCAATCGCGCCGCCATGCTCGCCGTTCTGCTGCTGGGCGTGATTGTCGTGATGGTGGTCGCCGGGCCGTGGTTCAGCCCGTTTGCCTACGACACCATCGACTTCGACGGGCAATGGTCGGCGCCGCCCAGTTGGGCCTGGCCCAGCCCGTTCGGCACCGACAGCATTGGCCGTGACCTGTTTGCGCGCACCCTGCACGGCGGGCGCATCTCGCTGATGGTGGGCATCGTCGCCACCCTGGTGTCGCTGCTGATCGGCGTGACCTGGGGCGCGATTGCCGGCTATGCGGGGGGCAAGGTCGATGCGCTGATGATGCGCATTGTCGACATCCTTTACGCCCTGCCCTTCATGTTTCTGGTGATTCTGCTGATGGTGCTGTTCGGGCGCCATCTGGTGCTGATCTTCGTTGCCATCGGCGCCATCAACTGGCTGGACATGGCGCGCATCGTCCGGGGTCAGGCGATGGCCTTGAAGCAGCGCGAGTTCGTCGAAGCCGCCGTGGTGGCGGGCACGCGCCCCGGCACCATCGTTCGCCGCCACATCGTGCCCAATCTGCTGGGTGTGGTAGTGGTGTACGTGACCCTGACCATTCCACAGGTGATTCTGGTGGAATCGTTTCTCAGCTTTCTGGGCCTGGGCGTGCAGGAGCCCGCCACCAGCTGGGGCGCACTGGTGAACGATGGCGCGCGTGAAATGGAATCGAGCCCCTGGGCGTTGGTGTTTCCCGCCGGTTTCCTCGCCGCGACGCTGTTCTGCTTCAACTTCATTGGAGACGGGCTGCGCGACGCGCTGGACCCGAAGGACCGATGAGCGTTCTGCTCGATGTGGACCACCTGAGCGTCCGCTTTCGCACCCGCGATGGCGACGTCGAGGCCGTCAATGACCTCAGCTTCACGCTGCACGCGGGCGAGACCCTGGGCATCGTTGGCGAGTCCGGCTCGGGCAAATCGCAGACGGCGATGGCGATCATGGGCCTGCTGGCCGACAACGCCAGAACCCGGGGGCGCATCGTGTTCGACGGGCAGGACCTGCTGACCCTGCCCGAACGCAAGCGCCGCAAGATTCGCGGCGCGCGTATCGGCATGGTCTTTCAGGACCCCATGACCTCGCTCAACCCCTACCTGCGCATCGGCCTGCAGATGGCCGAAGTGCTGGAAACCCATCGCGACCTGCAGCGCGACGCCGCGCTGGCCGAGAGCCAGCGCATGCTCGAAGCGGTGCAGCTGGCCGACGCCAAGCAGAAACTGCGCGCCTATCCGCATGAACTGTCGGGCGGCCAGCGTCAACGCGTGATGGTGGCCATGACCCTGCTCACCCAGCCGGCGCTGCTGTTGGCCGACGAGCCCACCACCGCACTGGACGTGACCGTGCAGGCCAACCTGCTGGCGTTGCTGGCCGATCTGCGACGCGACATGGGCGTCGCCATTGTGCTCATCACCCACGACCTGGGCGTGGTCGCGCAGGTCTGTGACCGCACCCTGGTGCTCTATGGCGGCCAAAGCATGGAACTGGGCCCCACGGCGTCGGTGATCGGGCAGCCCATTCACCCTTACACCCAGGGCCTGTTGGCGGCGCGTCCACGCTGGGAGGGCGACCGCACCGCACCGCTGGCCGCGCTGCCGGGGCACCCGCCCGACCTTGCCGATTTGCCGCAAGGCTGCCCCTTCGCGGCGCGTTGCCCCGAGGCGCAGGCGCACTGCGTGCAGCGTCGCTCGTTGCTGCGCAACGTCGGCGATCGCGTCGTCGCCTGCCACCTGCGCGGGCAGGATTAGGGCCGGTTCGCCAACGGCCTTGCGCGGGACGCCGACCGCTCCGCGACTACCTCCGGCCACATTGCGATGCTCAGTTGCCGACTGTGCGGCGACTCTCCGACGACCCTTTCACGCCTTCGCGCCGCGCAACCGGAGCGCGTTCGCCACCACTGACGCTGAACTCAGGCTCATGGCCAAGGCCGCGAGCATCGGCGAGAGCAGCACGCCGAGCCACGGGAAGAGGACACCGGCCGCGATTGGAACCCCCAGGCCGTTATAGATCAGCGCGAAGCCGAGGTTCTGCTTCATGTTGCGCACCGTGGCTTGCGACAGTTCAATCGCGCGCGCAATCCCGATAAGGTCGCCTTTGACCAGCGTGACGTGCGCGCTGTTCATGGCGACGTCGGTGCCCGTGCCCATGGCGATGCCCACATCGGCACCGGCCAGCGCGGGCGCGTCGTTGATGCCGTCCCCGGCCATGGCCACCCGACGGCCCTGCGCCTTGAAGTCGGCCACGAGCTTGGCCTTGCCCTCAGGCCGGATCTCGCCATACACCTCGTCGATGCCCAGGCTTCGCGCCACGGCACGTGCGGTCGTCTCGCCATCACCGGTTGCCATGACCACCCGGATCCCGAGCGCGCGCAGTTTCTCGATGGCCTCGGGGGTCGACGCCTTGATGGGATCGGACACCGTCACCAATCCCGCGAGCTTCGAGTCGATGGCGAGGAACATGACGCTGCCGCCCTCGGCGCGCAGCTCTTCGGCGACCTTCACCAGGCCAGACACGTCGGCGCCGATCTCCTCCATCAGCGCGGTGTTGCCCAGATGCAGGCGCTGTCCTGCCACCGTACCGCGCACGCCGATGCCGGTCACCGACTCGAAGGTCTCTACCGGCAGCAGCGGCAGGTTCTGCCGACGCGCCTGCGCCACGATGGCCTCCGCCAAGGGATGTTCGCTGCCCTGATCCAGGCTGGCTGCCATTTGCAGCACCTGTTCGAGGGTATGCCCCCCGCTGGCCTGCACGCTGTGAAAGGCAGGCTTGCCCTGTGTGAGCGTGCCGGTCTTGTCGACGATCAGGGTGTCGATACGCCGCAGCATTTCGATCGCCGCGGCATCGCGGAACAGGATGCCGGAACTCGCGGCGCGGCCCGTGGCGACCATGATCGACATCGGCGTCGCCAAGCCCAGCGCACACGGACAGGCAATGATCAGCACCGCGACCGCGTTGATGAAACCGTAGACCCACGATGGTTCTGGCCCGAAGAAACCCCAGGCCAGCAAGGTCGTGATGGCGATCCCGATCACGCCCAGCACGAACCAGAAGCTCACCGCATCGGCCATGCGCTGCATCGGTGCGCGGGAACGCTGGGCCTGCGCCACCATGTGGACAATCTGCGACAGCAAGGTGCCGGCGCCCACCTTCTCGGCACGGATCACGAGGCTGCCGTTGCCGTTGAGCGTGGCGCCAATCACCGCGTCACCGGACTTGCGATGCACCGGCAGCGGCTCGCCAGTGAGCATCGACTCGTCGACATGGCTCTCGCCTTCAAGCACGACGCCATCGATCGGCACCTTCTCTCCCGGCCGCACGCGCAGCCGATCACCCACCTGCACCTGGTCGAGCGCAACGTCCGCCTCGGTCCCATCGTCGTTCAAGCGGCGAGCCGTCTTGGGTGAGAGACCCAGCAGGGAGCGAATCGCGGCCGAGGTCTGGGAGCGTGCCTTCAGCTCCAGCATCTGTCCCAGCAGGGTCAGCGACACGATCACCGCCGCCGCTTCGAAGTACACCCCGATCCGGCCGTGTGCGGCGAAGCGGGTCGGGAACAGCCCCGGCGCGAGGGTTGCGATGACGCTGTAGAGATAGGCCGACGCCACGCTCAGCCCGATGAGCGTGAACATGTTCGGGCTGCGGTTTGCGATCGACTGCACGCCGCGTTCAAGGAAGGGCCAACCCGCCCACAGCACGACCGGCGTTGCGAGTACCCACTCCACCCAGGACTGCGCCGTCATGCTCATGAGTCCGAGCCGGTGGCCCACCATCGCCAGCGCCATCACGATCACTGACAGCGGCAGGGTCCACCAGAATCGGCGCGTGAAGTCGCGCAGCTCAGGGTTTTCGTCATCACCCTCCAGGCTGGGCATCTCCGGTTCCAGCGCCATGCCGCATTTCGGACAGTTTCCCGGATGGTCCTGACGGATCTCGGGATGCATCGGACAGGTGTATAGCGTGCCCGCAGGCGCCGGACCGCCTGCCTTGGGGGCCAGATACTTCGCCGGATCAGCCGCGAATTTCGTTTCGCAGCCCTGGCTGCAAAAGTAGTAGGTGTGCCCCGCGTGGTGATGCGACCGAGCTGTCGTCGGATCGACGGTCATGCCGCAAACCGGGTCTTTCCCGGCCGACGCAGAGGATCGTCCCGTGTTGCCGTGCCCGTGATGATGGCCGTGTGAGTGATGTTCCGCGTCGTTGTGACTGTGTATTGAGGTTGTTGCAACGTCGGCCTTGGTCGAGCAGCAGGAAACGTCGGCAGTGGCCTTGGCGGGCGTCTTTGCAGACGCGGCATTTCCGTGACAGCAACGGCTCATGGCGAGGGCTCCTGATTCAGCGCATGGACGATCGGGCATTTGGCGAGCGCGCCGTGTCCCGGACAGGCGGCCTCGAGCCGCTTGAGGTCTTTGCGGATCCGCTGGAGTTCACGAATCTTGTCTTCGACGACGCCGAGTTTGGCCCGCGCCGCGACCTTCATCCCCGCCATGTCGCGCTCTGCCTGCGCGGTCAACGTCAGGAGTTCGGTGATCTCACCGAGCGTGAAGCTCAGACCCTTGGCGCGGCGAATGAACCGCAACCGGCCGACCACATCCGGCGCGTAGGCTCGGTAGCCCGACGCGCGGCGGGCGGGCGGCGCAATCAGCCCCTGCCGCTCGTAGTACCGGATCGTGTCGATCGACACCTCGGTCAGGTTGGCGAGCTTGCCGATGCTCAGAGTGCCCATGTGCCGCTCCTAACGAGTCTGCGAAACGGGGAGCGACTGTACCGCATGGACCCTGGTCCAGAGTCAAGCGTGTTCTGAGGTTGAAATGGACCTTGTCGCTGTCCGTGGACCGAGGTCGATGCCTGGGCAGCCGGAAGCTACGCGCTGAATCTGCCTTTGCCGGCAAGGAGCATCATGTCCACGTGGAAACCAGGGGGACACGTGCACACGATCGCGGAGGTGGGTCATCGTCGATGACGCCGACATGCGGATGAGTTCAAGGCCGAGGTGGCCGCGGTGTGCCGGCAGCCTGGGTTTCCACTGTCCTCGGCCGACACGCCCCAGGTCGAGCTCAATGAGCAGCCGGGTTCATCGAGGCAAAAGGAATCGACTCAGGCAAGAAAACGGGCAACTATTGCGCCCCGGGCCTGATGCGGTTCGTCGACAGCAGGTGCAGGTGGGATATGCCACAAGGCCCCATGCTCGGTAGGGACGCGACCCAGATCAGACCTTGCCAGACACGGTGATCAGCCATCTGTCGCCCCACATAAAACAACCGGGAGATCACGCCGAGCGCGGGCCGCAGCCCTTCGCAAGCGCTCGAATTGCGAGGCGGACCCACATCCCAAGACCGGCAAACCGAGCGGAAACTTCCTCGTCTATTCCCTGTGGTTGGAAGCCTGATCCACTGCGTGGCAAAAGACCCTCGGATCCGAAGATCCAAGGGTGATGAGCAGCTCCATCACCTCAAGGGCACGGCCAGACCGCAGGGGTGGCCTTTCGGTGCGCGGCGCGATGCCCGCTCAGTCGGAACGGCCGGCGCGCTTGCGCTCGTGTTCGACCAGATATCGCTTGCGAAGGCGGATCGATTCCGGCGTCAATTCCACCAGTTCATCGTCATTGATGAATTCCAGCGCCTGTTCCAGCGAGAAGCGGCGTGGCGGGGTGAGCACCACGTTTTCATCCGAGCCCGAGGCGCGCATGTTGGTGAGCTTTTTGCCCTTCCACACGTTGACGACCAGGTCGTTCTCGCGCGAGTGCACGCCGACGATCTGGCCTTCGTACACGTCATCGCCATGGCTGGCGATCATTGCGCCGCGTTCCTGCAGGTTGAACAGCGCGTAGGCCACGGCCTTGCCCTGCTCGTTGGAGATCAGCACGCCGTTGTAGCGTTGGCCGACATCCTTGTTGTCACCGGCCGGGCCGAAATGATCGAAATTGTGGAACAGCAGGCCCGAACCGCCGGTGTTGTTGATGAACTCGGAGCGAAAGCCGATCAGCCCGCGCGAGCTGATGGTGTATTCCAGCCGCACGCGGCCCTTGCCGTCGGGCACCATGTTGACCATCTTGCCGCCGCGTTCAGACAGGCCCTGGATCACGCCGCCCTGATGCGTTTCTTCAACGTCGGCCACCAGAATTTCATAAGGCTCGTGAATTTCGCCGTCGACTTCCTTGGTGATGACCTGCGGGCGCGCCACCGCGATCTCGAAGCCTTCGCGGCGCATGTTTTCGAGCAGCACCGACAGGTGCAGCAAGCCGCGCCCGGAGACCCGGAACTGGTCGGGTGATTCGCCCGGCTCAACGCGCAGCGCCACGTTGGTTTTCAGCTCTTTTTGCAGCCGCTCGAAGATTTGCCGGCTGGTGACGAACTTGCCTTCCTTGCCCGCGAATGGTGACTTGTTGACCTCGAAGACCATGGTCATCGTCGGTTCGTCGACCTGCAGGGTGGGCAGGCCTTCGGGCACCTTGGCGTCGCAGACCGTCTCGGAAATACCCAGCTCTTCGATGCCGGTGATGGCGATGATGTCGCCCGCTTCGGCCTCGGTGGCTTCGACCTTGTCCAGTCCCATGAACGCCAGTACCTGCAACACCTTGCCCTGGCGCACTTTGCCGTCGCGCCCCACCACCGACACCGGGCTGTTGGGCTTGATGCGACCGCGCGAAATGCGCCCGGTGCCGATCACGCCCACATAGTTGCTGTAGGCCAGGCTGATCACCTGCATCTGGAACGGGCCTTCGGCATCCACGGCCGGCGGCGTCACCTGGTCGACGATGGTCTGGAACAAGAAGTCCATGTTGCCTTCGCGAATGTCGGGGTTGTCCCCGGCGTAGCCGTTCAGGGCGCTCGCGAACACGGTGGTGAAGTCGAGCTGTTCATCGGTGGCGCCAAGGCGATCAAACAGGTCGAACACCTGGTCCATCACCCAATGCGCGCGGGCGCCCGGGCGGTCGATCTTGTTCACGACCACGATCGGTTTCAGCCCCAGCGCGAACGCCTTCTGGGTGACGAACCGCGTCTGCGGCATCGGGCCGTCGGCGGCATCGACCAACAGACATACCGAGTCGACCATGGAGAGCACGCGCTCGACTTCGCCGCCAAAGTCGGCGTGCCCGGGGGTGTCGACGATGTTGATGCGGTATTCGGTGCCGTCACGCTTGTCCAGCCAGCGGATGGCGGTGTTCTTCGCAAGAATGGTGATGCCGCGCTCACGCTCCAGATCGTTGGAGTCCATGATCCGCTCGCCAAGATTCTCACGCGAATCGAGGGTCTGCGACTGACGCAGGAGCTTGTCCACCAGGGTGGTTTTACCGTGGTCAACGTGGGCAATGATGGCGATGTTGCGAAGGTTTTTGAGGCTCATGGGCGTGCTATTGCTGCGATGCAGCAAACAAAAGGGCGCAGAGTGTACGTTTTTGTCAGTGGCAGGGATAGAGGGCAGGACGCGCCGGGGCGCGTCCTTCGGGGCCGTTTCAGGGCTGCAACTGGAAACGCACGGTGGCCTGCTGGGTCACGGTCAGTTCGCCGGTCAGAATGCCCTGCTGGCTGTTGGAGGCCTCGGCGTCGGCTGCGACCATGCGCATCATCGGCATGGGCGGCGGACTGTGCGACGAGCCCGAGGCCTGCACCGACATCACCGCACCCAGCTTGAGGCCCAATGCTGACGCGAGGGCCTCGGCCTGCAGTCGCGCATCCTGGGCGGCCAGGGTGAGCGCCTTGCGGTCTTCGGCGCCAGGGTCCTGCAGGCCCAGCTGCGGCGGCGAGATTTCGGTGATGCCGGACGCGGTCACCGCCTTGAGCACCGGGCCCAGCAGGCTCAGGTCGGTGAGTTCGATGCGAATGTCGCGGCGCACGCGGTAGCCGTCGGGCTCGTTGCGTCGCGCCTCTTCGTTCCATCGGTTCTCGGGACGAATGCTGACCTGCGCGCTGTCGATCCGGTCGTCGGGAATCTTCAACGCGGCCAGACGCTGCAGCAGTGCCTTGACCTGGCGCTGCACCTGCGCCTCACCGTCGGCGACGGTCTCGGTCTTGACCTCTGCGGCCACATTCAGCGTCGCCTTGTCGGGGCTGGCGCGCACTTCGGCACGGCCGGTGACGACCACCGAGGGTGTTTCGTCCGGCTTGGCCGCGGCCGATCCCGCCGCTGCCACCAGCAGCGCAGCCACTGCCCACACGCTGAAAACTTTCATCGCGAAATCCTTGGTTCCGGGTTATTTGGCCTTACGCTATGCCTAGACAGCCAAATTGCCAATGAATACTTCAAACGACATTCTTACGCTGACCCGCGACGTCATCGGCGTGCTCATCCCGCAGGGCACCCGCGTCGAGTTGCCGGAAGGCGCCACCGCGAAGGTGACCCAAGCCCTGGGCGGCAGCTTCACCATTCAGGTGGAGGGGCATCTGTTCCGTATTCCCGGTCAGGACGCCGACGCGCTGGGCATGGAGGTGCCGGATGGGCCGGAGGTGCCCGAGAACGCCACCGACAAGGAGATCGAGGCTGCGGTCTGGAAGCAGCTCAAGACCTGCTACGACCCCGAAATTCCGGTCAATATCGTTGATCTGGGGCTCATCTACACCTGTGTCGTCGAGCCCACCGACGGCGGCAAGCGCCGCGCCACGGTGCGCATGACCTTGACCGCGCCTGGCTGCGGCATGGGCGACATTCTGGTGGCCGACGTGAAAACCAAGGTCGAGGCCCTGCCCACGGTGGAAGAAGTGGACGTGGAGCTCACATTCGATCCGCCTTGGACGCAAGACATGATGAGCGAGGAAGCTCGCCTGATGACGGGCATGTTCTAAGGCCGCGCCCGCGTTCCCCGCAGACCCCGCCCAACCCCCAGGCCCGTCATGCCGATCAATATCCGTGTCAGCACCCACTACCTGCCGCAGCAATCCAGGGACGGGCTTTGGGTGTTCGCCTACGACATCATGGTCATCAACGGCACGTCCGAAGCCGTTCAGCTGCTCGACCGCCACTGGAAGATCACCGATGCCGAGGGGCACACCGAAGACGTCAGAGGCCCCGGCGTGGTCGGCCAGCAGCCGGTGATTGCGCCGGGCGAACACTTCACCTACCAGAGCGGCTGCCCCCTGCGCACGCCGGTGGGGGTGATGCAGGGCAGCTATGGGTTCATCGAGCCAGACACCGGGCGACGCTTTCGCGTCACCATCGCGCCGTTCCGGTTGGCGATGCCCGGAATCCTCAACTGACCCGGCGGTTCACTGCGCCCACTCCTTGTAGAACGGTGGCAGGTCGGTGGCGGCGCTGGCCCGAAACGCGGGGTCGCGCTTTTCCAGAAAGGCGCGCACGCCCTCTTTGCCGTCGCCGACGCTGGTGTAGAACATCGCCAGTGAATCGATCTTGTGGGCGTCCAGCGGATGCGGCATGGCGGCATTGCGGTACAGCATCTGACGGGCCAGCGCGACGGCCACCGGCGAACGGTTCTGGCTGAACGTGCGGGCCAGCTTCATGGCTTCGTCCAGAAGCTGATCGGCCGGAACGACCGCTTTGACCAGGCCGCCTGCCAGGGCCGCCTCCGGTTTCAGGATCTCGGCGGAGTAGACCCATTCCAGCGCGGTGCTGATGCCGACGATGCGCGGCAGAAACCAGCTTGAGCAGGCTTCCGGCACGATGCCCAGCTTGCCGAAGACAAAGCCGATACGGGCGTGCTCGCTGGCCAGCCGGACATCCATGGCCAGGGTCATGGTGGCGCCGATGCCCACGGCTGCGCCATTGATGGCGCCGATCACCGGCTTGCGGCAGTTGAAGATCGCCAGCGTTACCCGGCCCCCGGTGTCGCGCACGCCCGCGTGGATGGCCGCGTCGTTCAGGCGGGTGTCCATGTCGTCGCGGGTGGGCGCCAGGGTCTCGTCCAGTCCGAAGACGTTGCCGGGCGTGGTCAAGTCCATCCCGGCGCAGAAGGCCCGGCCTTCGCCGGTGACGATGATGGCGCGCACCGCATCGTCTTCGTTGACCGCCGTGAAAAAGTGCTCAAGCTCCTCGGCCATTTCGATCGTGAAGGCATTGAGTTGTGCAGGACGATGCAGGGTCAGGGTCAGCACGCCGTCGTCGAGGGCGGTCTTCAGGGTGGTGTACGTCATGGGGCCTCTCCAGAAAGTCAAGGCGCCAGCGTAGCGCCCGCGTGGCGCCAAGGCTGTGTCGTCAGGCGGGACTGTCCGCATAATGTGCACTGGTCAATTTTCAGATCAACCCATGACTGAGCCCAAAGCGCCGCTGCCCAACCATCGTCAGGTCGCACGCGGCAACGTGACCCTCGCCGTGTACGCCTGGCCCAGCCCCAAGCCCGAGGCGGACCCGGTGATCCTCATCCACGGCTATCCCGACTCCGCGCAGGTGTGGCGCGAGACGGCCGAGCGGCTGGCCGAGCACCGTCCGGTGTTCGCTTACGACGTGCGCGGCGCCGGCGCTTCCAGCGCCCCCAAGGCCTTGCGCGATTACCGCTTGGAGGTGCTGTCTGAAGACCTGCTGGCGGTGATCCAGGCGGTCAGCCCCAGGCGCCCGGTGCACCTGGTGGGGCACGATTGGGGCTCGATCCAGACGTGGGAGTCGGTGTGCAGCCCGCGCTTTGAAGGGCGCATCGCCAGCTTCACGTCCATTTCCGGGCCGTGCCTGGACCACGTTGGTCACTGGATGCGCGCCGGCCTGCTGAGCGCCGATCCGCGCCGCTGGGCCGACGTGTTCGGACAACTGGCGCACTCTTGGTACATCGGGCTGTTTCAGGTGCCGTTGATTGCCCCCATGGCGTGGCGCGTGGCGGTCGGTCGCCAGTGGCCGCGCGTGGTGGAGCGACTCGAAGGCATGGCCGAAGCGCCGCGCTTCGCCACCCAGACCCGTGATGGCGTCAACGGCATTGCCCTGTATCGCGCCAACATGCGGCGTCGCCTGCTGGCCCCGCAGCGCAGAACCGCCGCCATTCCGGTGCAGCTGGTCACGCCGCGGTATGACCCGTTCGTCACCGAGGCCTTGACCGACAGCCTCGCCGGCTGGGTGCCCCACGTGCGCCGCGTGCCAGTGTACGCCGGTCATTGGTTGCCCCTGACCCGGCCCGACTTTCTCGCCAGCACGGTCGAAGCCTTTATCGCAAGCGACGCGGCGTAAGGATCCGCGCGTCGCCATTTCATCCCGCAATTTGAGTGAGTGCCCATGCAATTGATGCCCGGCGCGTATGTGCGCGTCCCCAAGAACCTGCGCTCCCTGGTCAGCGTCGACACCGCGGCCGAGGCCTTGCCGGCCGAAATGGGCCTGAACCCAAGAAAGGTGGCAGCGGCGTGGCGTGCGGTGGAAGACCTGTTCGCCACCGGGCTGCACCCGGCTATCACGCTGGTGGTCAAGCGTCACGGCCGCACGGTGCTCAAGCGCGCCATCGGCGCGGTGCGCGGCCTCGACCCCGGCGTTGACGAGCCGCAGGTGGCGTTGCAGCCAGACGCGCCCATGTGCCTGTTCTCGGCGTCGAAGTCGATCTCGGCGCTGTTGGTGCACAAGTTGATCGAAGACGGCAAGCTCAGCCTCGACGACCGCGTGGCTGCCTACATTCCCGAGTTTGCCGCGCGTGGCAAACACCGCGTCACCCTGCGCGAACTGATGGCCCACCGTGCGGCGATTCCCTCGCTTACGGTCGAGACCCAGGGGGCCGAACTGCTGAACAACTGGGACGTGCTGATCGCCACCCTCTGTGCGGCGCGGCCGGTCGACCGCGAGTTTCGCCAGCAGGCCTATCACGCGCTGACCGCCGGGTTCATTCTTGGGGAAATCGTTCAGCGCGTCGGGCAGATCAGCCTGCCGGATGCCCTTGAGCAGTGGATCGCCAGGCCGCTCGGCTGCCAGCACCTGCAATACGGGGCGCCGCCGGTGCTGCGCGCGCAGATGCCGCGCAACGTCGTGACCGGGCTGCGGCCGGTGTGGCCGTTGTCGGTGTATATCCGCAGCATCATCGGCGTCGACATGGACGAAGGCGTGTCGGCCACCAACGAAGACCCGTTCCTGAGCGCCGTGGTCCCGGCCGGCAACCTCACCGCCAGTGCCGAAGACGCCAGCCGCGTCTTCCAGATGCTGCTCGACGGCGGCCGCTTCGAAGGCCGGCAGATCTTCAAGCCCGAAACGGTGGCGCGGGCGATCGAGCCCGTGGGGCCGATTCAGTTTGATCGCACCCTCAAGGTGCCGTTGCGGTTTTCGGCCGGATTCATGCTGGGCGAAAAGCCTTTCGGGCTGTTCGGCCCGCAGAGCCAGCGTGCGTTTGGCCATCTGGGATTCGTCAACGTCTTGTGCTGGGCCGATCCGCACCGCGCACTCAGCGTGGCCCTGCTGACCTCGGGCAAGTCGGTGTCCCCCAACGGCCTGTGGCACACCGCGCTGTGGCTGCGGGCCATGGCGCACGCGTTCCCCAAACTGTGAGCACCGCGCTGCCGCAGTTCCGCGACCTGCAGGCCTGGGAGCACCGGCGCGCCGACGGGGTGACCGTGCGCGGCCGGCGGGTCGATCCGGTCGGTGACGCGCCCACCCTGTTCTTCTCCCACGGCAACGGTTTTGCGGGCGGAGTGTATGCCACGCTGCTGCGCCGGCTGATCGGTCCGTACGGACTGATCACCCACGATTTCGAGAACCACGGCGCCAGCGAGGTGACGGGCCGCTTCGAAGGCCCGGCAGCCCTGCTGGCCCAGACCCGCGAAGTGTTCGATGTGCTGGCACCGCGCGGCAAGACGGTGTTGGTCGGGCACAGTCTGGGCGGCTGCATGAGCACCTTGCTGGCCGCCGAGCGGCCTGATGCGGTGGCGGCGCTGGTCTTGCTCGATCCCATACTGCTGCCCACGCGCTACTGGTGCGCGTCGCGAATCGCCGCCCGTGTCGGGCGCAACCCCATGGCCAATGCCGCGCGTCGCCGCCGCACGCAGTGGGTCGATCGCGACGCCGTCGCCGCGCGCCTGAAGGGTCGCGGCATCTACGCCGGATGGACCGATGCAGCCTTCGACGACTTCGTGGAGCACGCCACGCAGCGTGTGCCCGACGGACGGGCGCTGATCTGCCCGCGCGAGATCGAGGCCCGCATCTACGGGCAGCCGGCGTATCCCTGGGCGGCGCTGCGGCGCGCCCGGCAGCCGATGCTGATGCTCTACGGCGCCGACAGCTATCCCTTTCTTCCCGCCACCGCGCGGCGTGTGGCGGCGGGGGATCGCCGTCGCCAGGTGGAAGCCGTGGCGGGCGGGCACTGCTTCATGATGGAACAGCCGCAGCCCACGGCAGAGCGCATTCGCCGGTTTCTGGACGCGCTGCCGCCGGTCTGACCCCAGCGGCGCGCGGCGGTGCGCCTACGGTGCCTCGGCCTCCAGCTTGAGGCGCAGGTCGGTGTTGTCGAGATAATCGACCTCAAGCTCCAGGTCGGCGCGGGTCAAGGGGTGCTGGTCCAGCCACGCCTTGCGGGTGAACTGCAATTTGAGCGTGCGTGCCTTGTCCACGAGTTCAGCGCGCACCGGTGGGCGCAGACCGGGCGTGCGCGAGCGATGCAGCAGCACCGACAGGCGCAGCAGCACGGCCAGCCTTTGCAGCGGCTGGCGCCAGTCGCGCGGCAATTCGGCCAGCGCGCCCAGCGAAAATTTGCCGCGGTGCAGGCGCACCAGGGCCGCCAGCAACGCCTGTTCGGTCTGTGAAAAGCCGGGCAGTTCACCGTGGCGCAGCATGTACTCGCTGTGCTTGTGATAGCCGGAATGGGCAATCACCAGACCGATCTCGTGCAATTGCGCAGCCCAACGCAGCAGGCTCGCGCTCGACTTGGGGTCGAGCTGCCAGGCGCCCGCCGTCTGGTCCAGCAGCTTTACCGCAGTGCGCGCAACGTCTTCGGACTGGCGGGCGTCGACGCCATAGCGGGTGGCCAGTGCGCTGACGGCCTCGCCGCGCATGTCGCGGTTGCTGAGGCGGCCCAGCAGGTCGTAGACCAGCCCCTCGCGCAATGCGCGGTCGGAGGTGTTCATCTCGTCGATTTCCAGCGCATCGAAGATGGCGGCAAGCACCGCCAGCCCGCCCACGAACACGGGGCGCCGATCTTCACGCAGCGCTTCGAAATCGATCTCGCTGATGTGGTTTCGACTCAGGGTCAGCTCGATCACCTTGTCGAGCCCGGCGCGGGTCAGACGGTCCTCGCACCAGCCCTGGCTCATCATCACGCGCCAGACGCCGCGGATGGTGCCGGACGCGCCGATGGCCATGTCCCAGCCGGCCTGCCGGTAGCGGCGCTGAAGAAATTCCAGCTCGATGTGGGCCGCCAGCCGCGCCTTGCGAAAGCGCGCGCGGCTGATGGTGCCGTTGCCGAAAAAGCGTTGCGTGTGCACCACGCACCCCAGCGCCACCGACTCCATGAGGCGCGGTTTGCTGCCCCGCCCGATGATCACCTCGGTGCTGCCGCCGCCGATATCCACCACCAGGCGCCGCGGGTGGTCGCGGCCCATGCCGTGGGTCACGCCGCCGTAGACCAGACGCGCCTCTTCGCGGCCGGCAATGATCTCGATGTGGTGGCCCAGTGCCTTCTCGGCGGCTTCTATGAAGGGGCCGGAGCGCTTCATGCGCCGCAGGGTATTGGTGCCCACCACGCGGACCCGTTCCGGGGGCAGATCGCGCAGGCGCTGGCCGAAGCGTTGCAGACAGGCCAGCGCACGTTCGGCGGCCTCGTCGGTCAGGTGCTTGCCGCTGTCCAGCCCGGCGGCCAGGCGCACCGGTTCGCGCAGCCGGTCAATGACGTGCAGGTCGCCCGCCGGGGAAACCCGCGCCACCATCATGTGAAAGCTGTTGGAGCCCAGGTCGACGGCGGCGACATCGGTGATGTGCCCGCCGGGCCGTGGCCGCAGGATCAATTCCATGTCGGCCCGGGGCGTACTGGGGGGGCGAAAATGCCGGTGGACTTCAAGGCGGGGGCCTTCGGGAATAACAGTGGCGCGGACTATACCCAATCCGGGTCTACTGCCGACACCTTGGACCGGTGCGCGTCACGCGCCCGAGAATTCCGCGACGCGCGAGGCGCCGAAGGCCGTCGCGCGTTGACCGAAGCGTCCATTTCCCCGACAATTCGTGTCCCCTCCGGCCCAGCCGGCCCCATTGGAGTTTCGTAAATGAAGTCAGTGCGTTGGGCGATCGTCGCCATCGCCACGCTGGCCAGCCTGCCTGCGTATGCCGAAGGCGACGCCGCCGCCGGTCAAATCAAGGCCAGCACCTGCATGGGTTGCCATGGCATTCCGCTCTATAACAATGCATATCCGACCTATCGGGTGCCGAAAATCGGCGGCATGAACGCCCAGTACATCGAGTCGGCGCTGAAGGCCTATCGCAGCGGCGAGCGCGAGCATCCGACGATGCATGCCCAGGCCGCCCCGATGTCGGACCAGGACATCGCCGACATCGCCGCCTTCATCTCTGGCGCCCCGCGCCGCTAATCGGAAAGTCGAGATGCGTTCAATCAGCTTTGGATCCGCGGCCATGATGGCCTTTGGCCTGTTGTCAGCCGGGGCCGTGTCTGCCCAGACGGCGCCTGAAGCGGCCGCGACCTGCGTGGCCTGCCATGGTGAAAAAGGGGCCGCGCCCATCATGCCCACCTATCCCGTATTGGCCGGCCAGCACGCCAGCTATCTGGAACACAGCCTGCACGGCTACAAGAATGGACAGCGCAAGAACGGCATCATGGCCGGCATCGTGGCCGGCTTGAGCGACGCCGACATGCGGGCGCTGGCCCTGTATTTCGCTGCGCAGGAAAGTCCGCTGTACGTCCCCAGCCTGCCCTGATCCTCACTGGGCGCGCTCAAGATCGGTCGGAAAAAGCCCCGCATGCGGGGCTTTTTCTTGAGCGCAGATTGAACGGCGCCGCCGCGCGCCCGGCCCCGTGAACGACGTTGCCGGACAAAGTGCGCTGTAATAGCCGGGCCATCGCGTTATTCTCCTGCCCCCAGCGGCTTGCGGCAGGCTGAAGCGCTGACGATTCCACAAAATCCATAAAACTGAACAAGAGAGAGCTGCATGAATCGCTTCACCGGCGCGGGCTGGGTCATCGCCCTTTGTTTGATTGCGGGGTCCGCAGCGGCCACCGAGCTGCGTTACAACCGTCTGGACCTGCGCCATATCGTCGCCGACACCGACAGTGAACAAGGCATCGGTATCGATCTGCAGGGGCTGGTCACGCCCAGCCTTTACGTGGTGGCCGGCTTCAACGACAGCGGCGTGCGTCAGGTCGCGCGTTACGGCGGCGGCTACCGTTATGCGCTGCACCCGTCGTCGACCGACGTGTTCGTTGAGGCCACGGGCGGGGGGATCAAGGTAAAGGGCCTGTCTACCGCATCGGGTTTTGGCGGCAGCTTCGGCATTCGCCACCTGTTCACGCCAGCGCTTGAAGGCTTGATGCGTGTCGATTACCTGAGCGTCGATGACCCGATCGGTGACGACCTGTCGGTCACGGCCAGCGGCGACTGGCATTTCTCGCGGCGCCTCTCGCTGGTGCTGAAGGTGTCGGTCGAAGAAGAAACCAACTCGGCCGGCATTGGCTTCCGCTTCAGTCTTTAACGCAGTCTGTGACGAACGACTGCCGACCGTTTACCGACGTTTGCTGCACCCACAAAAAACCCCGCACCAGCGGGGTTTTTTGTGGGCCGGCCGCGTGTGACGGGCTCACTCGTCGAGGAAGCTGCGCAGGTAGTTGGCGCGGCTGGGGTGGCGCAGCTTGCGCAGCGCCTTGGCCTCGATCTGGCGGATGCGTTCGCGGGTCACGTCGAACTGCTTGCCCACTTCTTCCAGCGTGTGGTCGGTGGTCAGGTCGATGCCGAAACGCATGCGCAGCACCTTGGCTTCGCGCGGGGTGAGGCTGGCGAGGATCTCGTGCGTGGCTTCCGACAGTGACTGCGTGGTCGCCTCTTCAACTGGCGAGATGGCCGCCAGGTCTTCGATGAAGTCGCCCAGGTGCGAGTCTTCGTCGTCGCCCACCGGGGTTTCCATGGAGATCGGCTCCTTGGCGATCTTCAGCACCTTGCGAATCTTGTCTTCGGGCATTTCCATCTTGATCGCCAGTTCTTCCGGCGTGGCCTCGCGGCCCATTTCCTGCAGCATCTGGCGGGAAATGCGGTTGAGCTTGTTGATGGTCTCGATCATGTGCACCGGGATGCGGATGGTGCGCGCCTGATCGGCGATGGAGCGGGTGATGGCCTGGCGAATCCACCACGTCGCATACGTCGAGAACTTGTAGCCGCGACGGTACTCGAACTTGTCCACCGCCTTCATCAGGCCGATGTTGCCTTCCTGGATCAGGTCGAGGAACTGCAGGCCGCGGTTGGTGTATTTCTTGGCGATGGAGATGACCAGGCGCAGGTTGGCCTCGACCATTTCCTTCTTGGCGCGGCGGGCCTTGGCGTCGCCCACGTTCATGCGCCGGTTGATGTCCTTGATCTCGTCGAGCGACAGCAGGTTGTCAGACTCCGGCGCGCGCAGCGCCGTCTGCATCTCGATGATTTCATCCTTGCGGCTGTTGAGTTCCGAGGAGTATTTGCGCTTGGCGCGGATGCATTTTTCCAGCCACTCGGGGTCGGTCAGCTTGCCTTCGCGGTAGCTGCGCAGAAACTCGTCGCGCGGCATGCCGGCGTCTGAGACGCAGATTTTCATGATCTGCTTTTCGATCACGCGAATCTGGTTGATGCGGTTGCGCAGGTTGGTGCTGACCTCATCGACGATCTTTGGCGACAGCTTGAAGAACAGGATGTGCTCGGCAACGGCGTTGCGTTTCTCCTGCGTTGCCTTGTCGGCGCTGCCATTCTTCGACAGCGCTTCCCAGGCCTCGTCATAAAGGGCCTGAAGCTTGGCGAACTGCTCGGCACACTGCACCGGATCGGGCCCGGTATCGGGGGTCGATTCCTCTTCGTCGTCGTCGCCGTTTTCCTCTTTTTCCTTGTCGCGCTCGGCCTTGGTGATGGGCATCGGGATCGGGTTGCCGGCCTGCAGCAGGGCCTCGACTTCAGGATCGAAGAAGCCGGTCACCACCTCGGCCAGACGACGGTTTCCGGCCACGGCATCGGCGTAGGCCTCAAGCATGATGGCGACCGTTTCCGGGTACTGCGTGAGGGCGAACATGGCCTCGTTGAGGCCCTCTTCGATGCGCTTGGCAATGCGGATTTCGCCTTCGCGGTCGAGCAGTTCAACCGAGCCCATCTCGCGCATGTACATGCGCACCGGGTCGGTGGTGCGGCCAAACTGGTCGTCGCTGGAGGCGATGGCGGCGGCCGCTTCTTCTGCCGCGTCTTCTTCTTCTTCGGCGCTGGCCACCACCGACGGCTCGGAGAACAGCTGCTGCTCTTCATCGGGCGCGTCTTCGTAGACCGGGATGCCCATCGCCTGAATCATGGTGACGATGTCTTCGATCTGCTCGGAGTCAATGACATCAGGCAGGTTGTCGGAGACTTCGGCAAACGTCAGAAAGCCCTTTTCCTTGCCGAGGGCGATCAAAATCTTGATCTGCGACTGCTTCTGGGTCTGCAGCTCGGCGTCGTTGACGGCGGTTTCTTCGTGTTTGCTCATACGGGACCTAAAATTTCAAACTCGGCGCGGAACCGGACATTATACAGGAGCATGCGTTCAACTCGCCCGAAAAAGGGGCTGGCCGACGACTCGCCTGCCCCTGTTCCGGCCGGTGTTCCGGGCAGGGTCCGCGATTCGGGATGCTGCTTCCAAGGTGCTGCTGGCGGCGGGTTTTTCAACTGCCCCCGATCATCCGGCCGCGTTCTCGACGCTACTCCGCGCGCGGCGCTGGCCGGGCATTGAGGTCACGCATGATCGCGTTCAGTTCCTGGTGCTCGGCGTCGCTCAGATCGCGGGTGGTGGACGCGTTCAGCAGGTCGGTGTAGCGGCTGCGCTGAATGCCGCGCCACAGGCGGTGCAACGCGTCATCGAACTCGCGCGCCAGCGCATCGTCGTCAAGCAGGCTGGGTTCGGCCATCACCCGCATCAGCGCCTCGCCCTCTTTGCTGTCGCGCCAGCTTTCCAGCAACTGGGCGGCGGTGGCGTCCGGGTGATTCTGAAAGTAGTCGATGGCGCGGGTGAGAATGCCCAGGCCGGGCAGCGAGGCGGCGGCCAGGGCGTCCACGTGCTGCGCGCGCTCGGCCAGGGCGGGCTTTTCGAGTAAGGCGCGCAGTGCGCCCTTGATGATCGGGGTCTGACCGCCGGCCCGGCCCGAGCGTGGCGCGGCGGTCGTGGCCGCGACGCGGGGTGGGGCGGCGGCCTCGTCCGTGAACTGCTCGGCCGAGAGCCGCGCCGTCGCGGCCAGCGCGTCGGTGAGCAGCAGCTTGAACGGGCCTTCGGGCACCCGTTTCAGGTGCGGCTGGGCCAGCGCGACGAAGCGCGCGCGGCCCTCGATGGAGGTGGGGGGTGCCTGTTCGCTCAGGGCATCGATGAGGTAGGTCGACAGGGGCGTGGCCGCCTTGATGCGCTGCTGGAAGGCGTCGCTGCCTTCGACCTGCACCAGGCTGTCGGGATCGTGCCCCTGCGGCAGAAACATGAACCGACATTCGCGCGCGCCGTGCAGTTCGGGCAGGGCCTGTTCCAGCGCCCGCCAGGCGGCGCGGCCGCCGGCGGCGTCGCCATCGAAGCAGAACACGATGCGGGGGGTCTCGCGAAACAGGCGTTGCAGGTGGTCGCGGGTGGTGGCCGTGCCGAGGGTCGCCACGGCGTCGGTGACGCCCGCCTGATGCAGCATCACCACATCCATGTAGCCCTCGACCACCAGCACCTGCGGCAGTGCCGCCTTGCGCGCGGCCTTGGCTTCAAACAGGCCATACAGCTCGCGGCCTTTGTGGAACAGCGGCGTCTCGGGCGAGTTGAGGTACTTGGCCGGGTCCTTGATGACGGTGCGGCCGCCGTAGGCGATCACCCGGCCGCGGCTGTCGCGGATTGGAAACATGATGCGGCCGCGGAAGCGGTCGTAGGGGCGGCCGCCGCCCTCGCGCTCGATGAGCATGCCGGCACTCACGGCGTGGGCGACGGTGGCAGGCGTGAAATGGGCGGCCAGGCCGTCCCAGCGATCCGGCGCAAAGCCAAGCCCGAAGCCCTGCGCGGTTTCAGCGGTGACGCCGCGTTCACGCAGATAGGCCTGGCTCTCCGGGCTCTGCCGCAGTTGGTCGCGAAAATAGCGCTGCGACACGGCCAGCGCATCCAGCGGGCCTTCCAGCACCAGGCGATCGATCTGCCCACCCTCGCGGGGCACCTCCAGACCGGCCATCTGCGCCAGCGCCTCGACTGCATCCACGAAGCTCAGCCGGTCGTGTTCCATCATGAAGCCGATGGCATTGCCGTTCTTGCCAGAGCTGAAGTCGAAGTACATCTGCTTGGTCGGCGAGACGAAGAACGACGGCGTTTTTTCGTGGGTGAAGGGTGAGCAGCCCTTCCACTCCTTGCCCGCGCGCTTGAGCTCCACGCGCGCGGCAATCAGCTCAAGGATGTCGGTTCTGGCGAGCAGATCCTGAATGAATCGGTCGGGGATACGGCCACTCACGGCAGGCGTCTCGCCAGCACGCCACGGCGGGCGGCGCGCTCAGGCCTGATTGAGGCGGGCCTTGACCTGGCCGGACAAGGCGCCCATGTCGGCCCGACCCGCCACCTTGGGCTTGAGCCAGCCGATGACCTTGCCCATGTCCTTGGGCTCGGCCGCACCGGTTTCGGCGAAGGCCTGGTCCAGCAGGCCGGCCAACTCGGCGGCGCTCAGCGGCTGCGGCAGATACCCCTGCAGCACGACAATCTCGGCGGCTTCCTGCGCGGCCAGTTCCGGGCGGTTGCCCTCAGTGAACTGCTTTTCGGAGTCGCGGCGCTGTTTGACCATTTTTTCGATCGCCGCCATCACCACCGTGTCGTTCAGCGTCTGCTGCTCGACGACTTCGCGCTGCTTGAGTTCGGCGCTGAGCATGCGCAGCACCGACAGGCGCGACTTGTCGCCGGCGCGCATGGCGGCCTTGATGTCTTCTGTAACGCGCGTCTTGAGATCGCTCATGGCCGAACCTTTGGTGACAAAAAAGCAAAACGACAAGGCCCGCAGCCTGCGCCGCGAGCCTCGATACAACGTCTGATCAACCGCGGGGCTTTTAGTAAAGCCGCGTGCGCCGGTTGGTTTCGCGCAGCACCTTCTTGGCTTGGCGCTTCACGGCGGCAGCGCGCTTGCGCTTGCGTTCCATGCTGGGCTTCTCGAAGGCTTCTTTCTTGCGGACGTCGGTGAGAACGCCAGCTTTTTCACAGGTGCGCTTGAAACGGCGCAGTGCGACTTCGAACGGCTCGTTGTCGCGGATACGAACGTTGGGCATGCAAAAAAATCTCGTTGATGCAGACAGGTGATCAGGCTTCAACGCGGCACCGAAGAATCGGCCTGCGTCGAAAAAGGGCGTGGATTCTAGTCGGCCCGCGCCGGTAATGCAAAATAGGGCATGAGCATCCTTGCCATCGAGTCTTCCTGTGACGAAACCGCGGTCGCGGTTTACGACGATATTGCCGGCCTGCGGGCACACCGCCTGCACACCCAGGTGGCCCTGCACGCCGAGTATGGCGGGGTCGTGCCGGAACTGGCCTCGCGGGATCACCTGACGCGCGTGGTGCCGCTGGTGCGCGACACCCTGGCCGATGCCGGGCTCGATTTTGCCGATCTCAGCGGCGTGGCCTACACCGCCGGGCCGGGGCTGATCGGCGCACTGATGGTCGGCGGCGCCACCGCAGCCGGGCTGGCGCAGGCGCTGGGCTGCGGCATCGTGCCGGTGCACCACATGGAAGGCCATCTGCTGGCGCCCATGCTGGAGCCGGACCCGCCGGCCTTTCCGTTCGTGGCGCTGCTGGTCTCGGGCGGCCACACGCTGCTGGTCGGTGTCGAAGGCCTGGGGCGCTACACGGTGCTGGGGCAGAGTCTCGACGATGCGGTGGGCGAGGCTTTCGACAAGACCGCCAAGCTGCTCGGCCTGCCTTATCCCGGCGGACCGGCGTTGGCACGGCTGGCGGCGCAGGGTCGCGACGGCGTGTTCCGCTTTCCGCGACCGATGACCGACCGTCCGGGCCTGGACTTCTCATTCTCGGGGCTGAAAACCGCCGTCGCCACGCGCATCCCCGAGGTGCTCTGCGACACCGCGCGCGCCGATCTGGCGCGGGGCTTCGAGGAAGCGGTGACCGACACCCTGCGCATCAAGTGCGCGCGCGCCATCGAGGCCACCGGCTACCGAACCCTGGTGGTGGCCGGTGGGGTGGGTGCCAACCTGCGTCTGCGCGAAAAACTGGGCGCCTGGGCGATGCAACAGGGCGTGCGGCTGGCGTTTCCCCGGCAGGCGTTCTGTACCGACAACGCGGCGATGATCGCCTACGTGGGCTGGCAGCGACGCGGCGAAGCGCGATCGCCGGCGGCGGGCATTTTTGCCACGCCGCGCTGGTCGCTGGCCGATCTGGCCCCCGTGGCGGCCTGCGCATGAGCGACCTGATTCTGCTGCACGGCATGGAGGTCGAGGCGCTGATCGGCGTGTACGACTGGGAGCGGCATGCGCCGCGGCCGCTGGTCCTCGATCTGGAACTGAGCGTGGACCTGCAGGCCGCCGCGACCAGTGACAGGGTGCAAGACACCGTGGACTACGCCGCCGTCGCCGCCTGCGTGACGGCGGCGTGCCAGCGCGAGCAGCCGCAGTTGCTGGAGGCGCTGGCCGGGCGCATTGCCCGCGCCCTGCTGGCGGAATTTGCGACGCTCACGGCCCTGACCCTGACGCTGCACAAGCCCGGCATTCTGCCGAACGTGCGCGACGTGGCGATCAGGCTGTCGCGCGCACGATCGAGCGGCTGATCAGCGCACGCGCGGCGGCGGCCAGGTCGTCGAAGCAGGGCACGCGGGCCTTCAGCGCATCGCTGAGCGCGGCCTCGGTGGCGGCGCCGTTGCCGGTGCGCACCAGCACCGGCTGCGCCCCGGCGTTCAGTGCGGCGTGCACATCGCCCGAGGAATCGCCGATGAACCAGACCCCGTCCAGGGGTTGCCCCAGGCGGCGGGCGAGGTCTTTGAGCATGCCGGGATTGGGTTTGCGCATGACCGTGGCCTGGTCGGGGTGTTCGGGCGCGAACTCGATGCCCTCGATGCGCCCGCCCATTTCAGTGACCCGGCGTTGCAGGTAGTCGAACATGGCCAGCAGCGCGTCGTGGGTGAACAGGCCACGGCCGATGCCCGCCTGATTGGTGGCGACGAACACCCGGAAGCCCGCCTGGCACAGCCGCGCGATCGCCTCGACGCTGCCGGGCAGTGCGTGCCACTCGGAGACCGACTTGATGTGGTTCGGCGAGTCATGGTTGATGACGCCGTCGCGATCCAGAATCACCCATTTCATGGTGGTGCTAGCCCGGCAACTGAGAAATGTCGGCCACTTCGCGGCACAGCGTGTCCACCCGGGTCAGCAGCGCCAGCCGGTTCTGGCGAATGGCCGCGTCGTCGTCGTTGACCATGACCGCCTCGAAGAAATCGTCCACCGGGTCGCGCAGATTGGCCAGGTCCAGCAGGCGCTCTGCGTAGTCGGTGTCGCCCTTGCGCTGCTCCAGGGCCTCGACCGTGGTCCACAGCGCCTGTTCGCTGGTGTGCGTCAGCCGCTGCGGATCGACCTTGCCGTCGGGGGCGTGACCGTCGCGCTCGGCGGCCTGGCGCAGCACGTTGCGGATGCGCTTGTTGGCGGCCGCCAGATGCGGCGCGGCGGGCAGCACCACGAACTGGTGCACCGCCTGCAGCCGGTGCTCCAGGTCCAGCGGCCGGGTGCCGCCGAGGGTGCGCACCGCCTCGAAGGCTTCGGGCGTGATGGCCCGCCCGTCAACCGTGGCCCCCACGCGGTAGGCGCGCAGGCGCTCAAGGATGAAATCGAGCAGCTCAGCCCGCGTCTTGGGGCTGCGATCGCCGGCGGGCTGGGCGTCGAGCGCCAGTTGCAGGGCCTGACCGAGGTCCAGCGACCAGTCGCCTTCGATGAGGATGCGCAACACCCCCAGTGCCGCGCGGCGCAGGGCGTAGGGGTCCTTGCTGGCGGTGGGCTTCTGGCCAATGGCGAAGATGCCGGCCAGGCTGTCCAGCTTGTCGGCCAGCGCGACCATCTGGCCTTCTGCCGTCGAGGGAATCGGCGTGCCCTGCTGGGTGGGCAGGTAATGCTCGCGAATGGCACGCCAGACCGACTCGGGCGCGCCGCTGCGGCGCGCATAGTCGCCGCCCATCAGGCCCTGCAGTTCGGGGAACTCAAAGACCATCTTGGTCACCAGATCGGCCTTGCACAGCGCGGCGGCGCGCTGCACGTCGGCCACGCGCTGGTCGCTGGCGCCGGTGTCGCGGGCCAGCGCGGCCGCCAGCGTGGCAATGCGCGCCTGCTTGTCGGCCACGGTGCCCAGCGCCTGCTGAAAGGTGATGCGTGCCAGCCCCTGGGCGTGCACGTCCAGGGCAATGGCGCGGTCCTGGTCAAAGAAGAACGCGGCATCGCTCAACCGCGGGCGCACCACGCGCTCGTTGCCGGCCACCACCTGCGTCACATCGCGGCTTTCGATATTGATGACGGTGATGAATGCCGAGGTGAGTCGGGTCTGCCCGGCGT
Source organism: Polycyclovorans sp. (assembly GCA_002706265.1). Lineage (GTDB taxonomy): Bacteria > Pseudomonadota > Gammaproteobacteria > Nevskiales > Nevskiaceae > Polycyclovorans. Next base: position 47,874 of record PAKU01000033.1, read on the forward strand.
CTTCAAACACCGTGAAATAGCGCTGGTTGGTTTCAACCGTGGCGACAATGACCTCGGGGGGCAGCTCCAGAAACCGGGCCTCGAAATACCCGGTGATCGCCACCGGCCATTCGACCAGGGCCGCCACTTCGTCGAGCAGGTCTTCGGTGACCCGGGCGTGGCCGCCCAGCGCCTGGGCCTCGGCGTTGATCTGCGCGGCGATATGGGTCTTGCGGGCCTCCGGATCGGCGATGACCTTGGCCTTGAACAGCCGCTCTGCATACGACTCGGGGCTGTCGAGCGTGATTGCCAGCGGCGCGTGAAAGCGATGGCCGTAGGTGATGCGATCAGCCGTCAGGCCGAATGCCTGCAACGGTGGCACGTCGGTGCCGAACAGCGCCGCCAGCCAGGTCACCGGACGGACAAAGGTGGCCTCGCCGCTGCCCCAGCGCATGCGTTTGGGGACCAGTTGGTCCATCTGCTTGAGCGTGTCAGTGAAGATTGCCTGCAGCAGGTCGGCCGTGGCGGCGCCGGGCGCGCGCTTCTCGAAATGCAACTTGCCGTCGCGCTCGCCGAGCGCCCCAAAGTCGACCCCGCAGGACTTGGCAAAGCCCAGGCCCGCCGGGGTGGGCTGGCCGTCTTTCACCGCGGCCTTCAGCGCCGGGCCGGAGCGCACGATCTGCTGGTCGGGCTGCTGCTCGGGGACGGCCGTGACCAGCACCGCCAGCCGTCGCGGCGTTGCGTAGCGCAGCACCTCGCCCATGGCCAGGCCCCGGCTGCTCAGGCCCTGGGTGATGCCGTCGCGCAGGGCATCGGCCAGCGGCAGCACGTAGCGCGCGGGCAGGTCTTCGGTTCCGACTTCGATCAACAGGGTGCGTGACATGACGGCAGGGTGCGCAGGGTCGAAAAGGAGCGGTATTGTCGGTGAAGGGCAGAGGCGCCGCAAAACCGCTGTGGCGGGGCTCGACACGATAGTCCTTGTGCATCGCCGCGAAACAATTAATTCATTTGATTGATCGCGGGGGGAGGATGATGATCGATGTCGTGAGCAGCAGAATCAATAAAGTCAATCAATGGAGAGCGAACATGAGTAGCCAAGTGGAATTTCCGAGCACCGGCGCCAAATGCCCCGTGATGCATGGTGGAAACACGGCCGCCGAGAAGTCCGTGGTGGAGTGGTGGCCGAAGTCGCTGAACCTCAACATCCTGCACCAGCACGACACCAAGACCGACCCCCTGGGGGCCGATTTCGATTACCGGGCCGAAGTGAAGAAGCTGGACGTCGCGGCCCTCAAGCAAGACCTGCACGCGCTGATGACCGACAGTCAGGCGTGGTGGCCGGCCGACTGGGGCCATTACGGCGGTCTGATGATTCGCTTGGCCTGGCATGCGGCCGGCTCCTACCGTTTGGCCGACGGGCGCGGTGGCGCCGGCACCGGCAACCAGCGCTTCGCGCCGCTCAACTCCTGGCCGGACAACGGCAACCTCGACAAGGCACGCCGGCTGCTGTGGCCCATCAAGAAAAAATACGGCAATCAGATCAGCTGGGCCGACCTGATGATTCTTGCCGGCAACGTCGCCTATGAATCCATGGGCCTGAAGACCTTTGGCTTCGCCTTTGGCCGCGAAGACATCTGGCACCCCGAACTCGACACCTACTGGGGCAGCGAAAAGGAGTGGCTGGAGACCTCCGGCGGCCCCAACAGCCGCTACACCGGCGACCGCGAACTCGAAAACCCCCTGGCCGCGGTGATGATGGGCCTGATCTACGTCAACCCGCAGGGCGTGGACGGCAAGCCTGACCCGCTGGCCACCGCCCGCGACATGCGCGAGACCTTCAAGCGCATGGCCATGGACGATGAAGAAACCGTGGCGCTCACCGCGGGCGGGCACACGGTCGGCAAATGTCACGGCAATGGCGATGAAGCCCTGCTGGGCCCGGCGCCCGAAGGCGGCGACGTCGAAGATCAGGGCTTCGGCTGGCTCAACAAGTCCAAGCGCGGCATCGGCCGCGACGCCGTGACCAGCGGCCTGGAAGGTGCCTGGACCACCCACCCCACGAAATGGGACGGCGGCTACTTCGACATGCTGTTCAAGCACGAGTGGAAGAACGTCAAGAGCCCGGCCGGCGCGCACCAGTGGGAGCCGGTCGACATTGCGGAAGCCGACAAGCCGGTCGATGTTGAAGACCCGTCAATCCGCCGCAATCCGGTGATGACCGACGCCGACATGGCGCTGAAGATGGACCCGGCCTACCGCAAGATTTCCGAGCGCTTCCACAAAGATCACGCTGCCTTCACCGAAGCCTTCGCCCGCGCCTGGTTCAAGCTCACCCACCGCGACCTGGGCCCCAAGGTGCGCTACATCGGCCCGGAAGTGCCCAACGAAGACCTGATCTGGCAAGACCCCATCCCCGCCGGCCCCACCGGCTACGACGTGGCCGCTGCCAAGGCCAGAATTGCAGCCAGCGGCCTGAGCCTGGCCGAAATGGTCAGCACCGCCTGGGACAGTGCCCGCACCTATCGCGGCTCGGACATGCGCGGCGGTGCCAACGGCGCGCGCATCCGGCTCGCGCCGCAGAAGGACTGGGCCGGCAACGAACCGGCGCGGCTGACCAAGGTGCTGGGCGTGCTCGAAGGCATTGCCGCCGAAGTGGGCGCCAGCGTGGCCGACATGATCGTGCTGGCGGGCAACGTCGGAATAGAGCAGGCCGTCAAGGCCGGGGGGTACGACGTCAAGGTGCCCTTCGCCCCAGGTCGGGGAGACGCCACGGCCGAGATGACCGACGCCGAGTCGTTCGAGCCACTGGAGCCGCTGGCCGACGGTTATCGCAATTGGCAGAAGGCCGATTACGTCGTCAGCGCCGAAGAAATGCTGCTCGACCGCACCCAGCTCATGGGGCTGACCGCGCCCGAAATGACCGCGCTGATCGGCGGCATGCGAGTGCTGGGCACCAATCATGGCGGCACCTCGCACGGCGTGTTCACCGACCGCGTCGGCACCTTGAGCAACGACTTCTTCGTCAACCTCACCGACATGGCCTACACCTGGCAGCCGGTCGGCAACAACCTCTACGAAATGCGTGACCGTGCGAGCGGCGCGGTGAAGTGGACGGCCACGCGGGTCGACCTGGTGTTTGGCTCCAACTCGATACTGCGGGCCTACGCCGAGGTCTATGCCCAGGACGACAGCAAGGAAAAGTTCGTCAAGGACTTCGTTGCCGCCTGGACCAAGGTGATGAACGCCGACCGCTTCGATCTGACCTGAGCGCGCGGCAAAGGTCTCTCAAGACCGGGGGCGGGCTGCAAGGCCCGCCCTTTTTTTGTGGACGCTTCATCTGGCGACATCGGCAATGACAGCGGTCGCAGGGCCGCGCCCGTCATGCCGGCCAAGCATCGCTGCTTACCAGCGCACCAGCACCGATCCCCAGGTCATGCCGCCGCCCACCCCCACCAGCATCACGTGCTGGCCGCGGGTGATGCGACCGTCGCGCACGGCCTTGTCGAGCGCCAGCGGCACCGACGCGGCAGAGGTATTGCCCTGTCGCGCCACCGTGGTCACCACCCGCTCGCGCGGCAGCTTGATCCGGTCGGCGGTGGCATCAAGGATGCGCTGATTGGCCTGGTGCGGCACCAGCCAGTCAATGTCGGCGCCGGTCATGCCATTGTGGGCCAGCGCCTCGTGGGCGCATTCGCCCAGCACCCGCACGGCCAGCTTGAACACCGCCTGGCCGTCCATTTCGAGATAAGGATTGCCGCGAATCTTGCCCTCGGCGATGCCGCCGCCCACGCGCAGAATGTGGCTCAAGCTGCCGTCAGAATGCAGGTGGCTGGACAAGATGCCCGGCGCCTCGGACGGCTGCACCACCACCGCCCCGGCGCCGTCGCCAAACAGCACGCAGGTGCGGCGGTCGTTCCAGTCCAGCAGGCGCGAGAAGACCTCGGAGCCCACCACCAGCGCGCATTTATGGGCGCCGCTGGCAACCAGCTTGTCGGCAAGCGCCAAGGCGTAAATGAAGCCGGTGCACACCGCCTGCACATCGAAGGCCGCCCCCTGCTTCACCCCCAGCTTGGCCTGCAACAGGCAGGCCGTGGAGGGAAACACCATGTCTGGCGTCGTGGTGGCGCACACGATCAGGTCCACGTCGGCGGCGCTGATGCCGGCCTGTTCCATGGCGCGCTGCGCGGCCTGCAGGGCCAGATCGCTGGTCAGTTCATCGTCCGCGGCGATGTGCCGCGCCTCGATGCCGGTGCGCGACACGATCCAGTCATCGCTGGTCTCGATGCGGGTGGCCAGCTCCTGATTGGTGACGATGCGGTCTGGCAGGTAGCTGCCGGTGCCGGTGATGCGTGAGTAGCCCAAGTGATCTCCCTCCTTTTTTTTGGTCCAGCGTACGACGGCTCGCGTGATGCAATGGTGGCCCCGCGTCAGCGACGACGTCGAGGTCAAACCTCATGATCTCGCACGGCCTAACACGACTGAAGCCAAAATCGATCTGCGGATTTCACAAGGGCCGAACGGCCAACAAGCGCGGTTGCAATGTTCGCTGAACCTGCCACGGCGTGCAGATTATCGGCCCGTTTTGGCTATTGCGCGCAAGGGCAGGTTTTGAAAGGGGGTGCGATCAGCTGCCGTCAAGCCGGCACGCCGAAAAGCGACCCCACTCCGGCCGTCAATGCCATGGCCAAGGCGCCCCAGAAGGTGACGCGGGTGGCAGCAGCCATCACGGGTGCTCCGCCGGCAGCTGCGGCCAAGGACCCCAGCAGTGCCAGAAAGATAAGCGAACTGGCGGGCACCGCCCACATCAGCGCAGAGGCGGGGAACAGAACAACGATCAGCAGGGGCAGTGCCGCCCCCGCGGCAAAAGTGCCGGCCGAGGCAAGCGCGGCCTGCACAGGTCGTGCAGCCGATGTTTCGGAGATGCCCAGCTCATCACGGGCATGTGCCCCCAACGCATCATGCTGCATCAACTGGGTCGCAACGCGGGAGGCCAGCGCCGGATCCAGCCCGCGCGAGACATAAATGGCCGTGAGCTCGGCATGCTCATGCTCGGGGCTCGCGGCCAGCTCCCGGCCCTCCCGAGCCAGATCGGCGCGCTCGGTATCGGCCTGTGAACTGACGGAAACATACTCGCCAGCAGCCATCGACATGGCCCCGGCAACCAGTCCCGCGACACCTGCGATCCAGATGCCCTCAGCGTTCGCCCCCGCAGCCACCACGCCCAGGACCAGGCTTGCAGTGGAGACGATCCCGTCATTCGCGCCAAGCACAGCCGCCCGCAGCCAACCGATCCGGTGTGTCCTGTGCGTCTCGATATGTCTCATCGGGCCTCGGAGGCAGTATTGGGCAGCAGCGGGCAGCCCGACGCTTTGAAACTCGGGATGGCCTTCAACGGCTCAGGCGGCGTCTGCCGACTTGCCCAGCATCGGAAACCCCAGCGCCTCGCGGGCCTTGTAATAGGCTTCGGCGCAGCCGCGCGCCAGTGTGCGAACCCTGAGAATGTACGCCTGTCGCTCGGTCACGCTGATGGCGCCGCGGGCATCGAGCAGGTTGAAGGCGTGGCTGGCCTGAATGGTGCGTTCGTAGGCGGGCAGCGGCAGCGGCACCGCGAGGCCCAGCAGGTGCTGGCATTCGGCCTCGGCCTTGGCGAAGCGGTCGAACAGGGTGTCGGTGTCGGCGTGCTCGAAGTTGTAGGTGCTGTGCTCGACTTCATTCTGGTGGTAGACATCGCCGTAGGTGACGATGCGGCCGCCGGTGTCGCTCCACACCAGGTCGTAGACCGATTCGACCTTCTGGATGTACATGGCCAGGCGTTCCAGCCCGTAGGTGATTTCGCCGGCGACCGGCCGGCATTCGATGCCGCCCACCTGCTGGAAGTAGGTGAACTGGGTCACTTCCATGCCGTTGAGCCAGACCTCCCAGCCCAGGCCCCAGGCGCCGAGCGTGGGCGATTCCCAGTTGTCTTCGACAAAGCGGATGTCGTGGGTCAGGGGGTCAAAGCCCAGTGCCGCCAGCGAGTCGAGATACAGCTGCTGGATGTTGGCCGGGCTGGGCTTCATCAGCACCTGGAACTGATAGTAGTGCTGCAGCCGATTGGGGTTTTCGCCGTAGCGGCCATCGGTGGGGCGGCGGCTGGGCTGCACGTAGGCGGTGTTCCACGGTTCGGGGCCGAGCGCACGCAGAAAAGTCGCCCAGTGAAAGGTGCCCGCACCCATTTCCATGTCCATGGGCTGGACCAGGGTGCAGCCGTGCCCGGCCCAGAAGGTCTGGAGTTTGAGGATGAGATCCTGAAAGGTCATCTTGGCGTCTTGGGCGGTGTTCACGGCCGGGCAGTATACGAAGCTGGCGGCGATGACCGCTGCCGCGCCCGGCTCACGCGCGCGTGTTTTCGGCGCTGCGGCTGCGCAGACCTTCCTGTTCACCCTTGAGGCCGCGCGCCTGCATGGCCAGCGCCAGGTCGCGCAGGCTTGCGGGCAGGGGCGTGCGCAGCAGGCTGTCGAGCTGCTGGCGGTCGAGTTCGGTCAGCGCCCGGGTTCGGGGCAGTCGGTCCAGCGCTTGGGCCTCCATGTTGTGCGTGGACCACGGCAGGGTCTGCGCGGCCCATAACGCGCCCGCCTCGCAGGCGATGGCGATGCCGTAGGGGTCGGGGTCGGCTTCGATCACGGCGGGTGCCGGACTCAGCCTCAACAGCCGCCCGACCATGTCGCACCACCAGCGCGGGGGGCGGCCGGGCACCCAGATCACCGCTTCGTCGGGGGCGGCGCTGCGGCAGGCGTGCTCGAAGCTGGTCTGGTTTTCGATGATGCGGTAGTGCGCCACCGGCTCGGCCACTGCGCGGGCCGCCGCGAGTGTGGCCGGCGTGAGCCCGTGAAAGTCGGGCGTGGTGCCCAGTGACAGGCGCCCGTGGGGGAAGATCAGCGTCTGCGGGCTGTGGATGAGCAGCAGCGGGGTGTGCGCATCGATGCCCAGTGCGCCCAGGTCGAGGCATTCGGCCAGCCACCGCCAGTCAGCGTCGGGAATGCCCTTGGTCAAGCCGGTGGCGAAGTAGGCGAAGTCGCGCCGGGTGCCGCTGCGCTGTTGGTCGCACCATTGATCCAGCGCCGTCAGCCAGCCGTGGCGGCGCAGCGCCAGGCTGGGGGCGTGCCCCTGCAAGGTGTGCAGCGCCTCGGTCAGCACGGCGCGCCCGAAGGTCTGCGCCTGTGCCGTGTGCCAGTCGCTCGCGAGGTGGTCACGGTTGGGCAGGCCCAGCGCCTCGCGGCAGGCTTCGAGCGCCGGGACGGTAATCTGCACCGGCACCCATCGTCCGCCGGGCTCGCGCCGTTCCGAGAGCGCGATCCATCCGGCGTCGAGCAAGGCCTGCAGCAGCTCCTGGGCGGTGGCCACGCGCGCGGGGCCGGCGCGCTTGAGCAGGGTGGCCCAGCGCATGGTCGCGCCCTGCGCGAACCAGTCGCGTGCCAGCGCCGTCCACTCGCTGGGCCAGGTGGCTGCGGCGCCGTCGGAGCGGGTGAAGTTGCGACGCAGTCGTCGCCCTTTCAGCGTTGCCCGGGCGCCAACATCGAGTGTCCGGGTCTGCACCCCCCGGGCATCCGGGGCGGACCAGCCGTCCATTGGCGCCTCAGCCCGCCGGCCGTGCGCGACGCAGGAAGGCGACCGGCAGCGCGTGGGCTTCGCCGGGTCGGCGTTTCTGGGTCAGCAGGGTCAGCTCTGAGGGCTTGAACACGTTGACGTTGTGGGTGTTGGGCGTGGTGACGATGTACTGCGCCTGGGTCGCCTGCAGAAACGCGCCCACCCTGTCGATGTTGAAGATGTCGAGATGCGCGAACGGCTCGTCGATGAACACGAAGCCGCCGCTCGCGCCCTCGTCTTCCATCATCAGCCCCACCAGCAGAATCATCGACTTCATCACCTGCTGGCCGCCGGAGGCCTCGCCGTCGTTGAGGCCGATCAGCCCCTTCTGATCGAAGTTGAACTGCACCGCGAGTGCTGCCTGGGTGAGGCTCAGGTCATCGTTGGCGAGGTTGGGGTAGCCCACCTCCACCGCAATGCCGGCAAGCGCGCCCAGCTTTTCGAGGTTGCGTGCGTAGCGCCGCAGGGTGGCCTTGAGCACGTTGATGTACTGCGCACGCGCCCGGTCGGTGGTGCTGCGGGCGCGTTCAAGCTGGGCACTCTGCTGTTCGATCCGCGCGTCGAGCTGGTCGTGGTCGAGCTTGAGCTTGTCGCGGACCAGGACGCAGTGGGGGTCGGTCACGAAATGACTTTCCCGCTTGCGCCGCTCCAGCCGCTCGATGTCGTGTTCGACCGCCTTGACCGAGTCATACCGGGCGCGCGTTTCGGCAACGCCGGCGTCCCGGTGCCACGCCGCCGGCTTGTTGACCCGCATCGCGCGCAGGGCCAGGCCGCTGTTGACGTAGCTGCGCTGCGCATTGGCAAGATCGAGCTGGATGTCGCGCACGCGCTGCTCGCCCACGCGCACCGCCTCTTCAGACAGCGCGTGGCTGCGTTCCAGGGGCGGCCGCGCCTGCGTGGTTTCGTAGTACCGCTGTGCCGCCGCGGCGCGCTGTGTCGCCACCGCGGCGATCTCGGCGCTCAGGCGTGTGCGCTCGGCTTCGGCCCGCCCGAACTCGGCTTGCCGTGCCGACAGCACCTGCGCGGCATCAATACCGGCCAGCCGTGCCGTCAGCGTGTCCAGCCGCCGCAGATGCCCGGCCAGTTCGTCGCGCAGGCGCTGCGCCTCGGCCTCGATCTGTGCCCGACGTGAGCGGGTCTGCGTGGCGGCGTGCGCGCCAAAGTGGCTGTCGCGCACGCTGATGTCACGCGCTCCGCGGCGCTCACGCTGATAGCCGCGCGGCGTGATCCAGGCCTGTGCATCCGGCAACCGCGCGCCCGCTTCCACGGTTTCGACGCGCTGGATGCCGTCGAGCAGGCGCAGCAACCAGGTGGGCGGATGGGCCGAAAAGCGCAGGCATTCGAGCAGCGAGCCCGGCCGGGCGGTGCCGGGCGCGGCACGGTCGGGCACCAGGTAATGACGGAAGCGGTGCTGCTCGCCCAGACGCCAGGCGGCGGCACGATCGGCCGGGTCTTCCAGCAGCAGCAGGTGGCGCACGCCGGCCAGTACCGCCTCGGCAGCGTCCTGCCAGTGCGGGTCGGCGATCTCGACGATTTCCGCCAGCGCCACATGGCCTATCCCGGCGCGGTCCAGCTCGGCCCGAAACTGGGCAACCTCTGCGGGCATCGGTCGCCGGCCGGATTCCAGTGCGGCCAGGCGTGCGTCGAGTTCCGATTTTTCGGCATCGAGCGCGGTGAGCGTCTGCTCCAGCGCGAAGCCCTTGCGGCGCAGGCGCTCAACCTCGCGGCTGGCGGCCTCGGCATCGAAGTCGTCGGCCTGTTCGGCAACCCGCGCCACCAGCGTCTCGCGCTGATCCAGCAGCGCCTGCGCGGCCCCCAGGGCAAGGTTCAGCGGCGCTTCCTGCTTCTGAACGGCCTCCAGCGCGGCTTTGGCGTGCTGTTCGGCCTGTTCGATGGCCGCAAGCTCGGCGGTGAGCGTTGCAAGGCGCGCCCGGTGGGCGGTGCGCTGTCGCTGGGCTTCCACCGCCTCGCGGCGCTTGCCCCGCAGCTGGCTGCGGCCGCCACGCAAGGTCTCGACCAGTTCGGCGAGCCGCGTGCGCGGCACCCATTGGCCGTGCAGCTCCTGCAGTTCGCCGTTGAGGCGTTGCAGGTCGTTGTAGGAGTTCACGTCGGCCTCTGCGGCCTGCAGGGCGGTGTGCAGGCGGGCAAGCTGGGTCTTCAGCGCGTCCAATTCGCGGGCGGCGCCATTCTGCTCGTCGCGCGCCTTCTGGTAGTTGTCGAGCACTTCCTGGTCGCCAAAAACGTCGAACACCAGCTTGAGCAGCTCCTGGCCGGAGTATTCGCAGAGCTTGTCGGTGTGGCCCTGGTCAAGCGCCAGCACCCGTTTGATGGCCCGGGTCAGGCCCGCGCCCTCAAGCTGGGCGGCATATTGACGGACGCCGATCCAGGTCACGGCGTCGGCCTCCTCGGCGCGCTCCACCGGCACGTCGCCGCTGCCGATGCCGTAGCTGCGCTCCCAGTCGCCGCCTTTTTTGCGGATGCGACAGAACAGCGTGACCTGCGGCGTGGTGATGGGCCAGAACGCAAGCTGGCCGCGCGCGGTGCGCCCGTTGGACACCACCATGCGCAGCCAGGCGTAGGGCTTGTCGCTGCGCCGCACGTAGCGCTTGTAGTCGCGGCCTGCCGAGCAGTCGATGGCCAGCGCGGTGCGCAGCGCGTCGAGCAGGGTGGTCTTGCCCGAGCCATTGGGGCCGACGATGGTGACGATGTTGGCGTCCAGCGGCACGGCGAATCGTTGCCACCAGTCCCAGTGCACCAGTTCGAAACGCTCAATGCTGAACATGGTGGCCGTCCTCGGCGTTGTCGCCGTCATCGCCGTCATCGAGTCCTTCGGCCTCGGGGGTGTCGATCACCTGATCGAGACGCTGACCGAACAGGTCGGCAAGGGCGCCATCGAGCACGCGGCGCGCCATGCGGTTGTAGTCGAGCACCAGGTCGAGCAGCGGGCCTTCGTGGATGCGGCCGTCGCGGCGCTCGATGAAGCCGTGCCGCGAGAGCACCGGCAGCCCGAAATTCTTGATGCGGGTCTTGCCGCCCAGGCGGTCGCCAAAGTCGGCGAGCAGGGTCGCCTCGGCGATTGAAATGTCCAGCGCCGTCGCGCTGGGCAGTGGCTTGTCGGTGGCAAACATCTCACCCTGACGCAGGGCGGCGCTGTCGTTCTTGCGTTCGATCTGGCGGCTGCGCTTGGGCAGGATCAGCAACGCCCACAGCACCACCAGCAGTGCCATCTGGTCGCGCGTGAGGTTGAGGTTGTTCGACAGCCAATGGTCTTCGGCGCCGAACACCGGCTGCTCCAGATCGCGCCGGATGCGCAGGCAGACATGCTCGGCATACGGGTGTTCGACCCACTCCAGCCCGCAGGCCGTCAGGCGCTCGGTCAGGGCCGTGAAGAACAGATCATCGGTGAGCGCCCGCATCACCAGCGCGTCGCTGCGCGGCAATACGCGATGCGCCGCCAGTCGGGCGATCAGGGTCTGCAGCTCAGCTTCCATCGGTGACCGGCCCTCCGCGCAGCCGCCCCTCGCTCATCTCGGCAACGCCATCGCGGTGCACCGGAACGGGGTTGCCGGTCCATTCCAGGCGGCGATCAAGGCGGGCCAGATCGGCCACCGGGCCGTCCATGGTGGCGGACTCCTGATCGCCCAGAATCGACAGCAGCGACAGTCGATAGCTCGACAGTTCGTAGTCGCGCAGCGGCAGGGCCGCGGCCAGAGGCCAGCCGTCGGGGGCCACGCGCAGGGCATCGCGCCACTGGTCCAGCGCCGCATAGTCGGGCGGTTCGAGTTCCACCGCCTCGCTCACCGCAGCCTCGCAGGCATCCGGCAGCGGCGCGCTGAGGCGCTCGGGCCGCACCTTGTCGATCAGTTCGAACTCGGCAATATCGAGCGCAATATCGCCCAGCGCAAAGGCCATCGACGGCCCGGGTGCAACCGCGCCGTCGAGCAGCGCCGTGAGCTGTGCCGGACTGCACTGCCGCAGCCAGGCGCCGATGTCGGTGGTGGACAGGCCGGTGGCGCCCAGGTGCACTTTTTGGCTTTCCAGTTTCGACAGCGCGTTCTGAAAGCGCCCGCTCATGCGCAGCAATTCGCTCTGCACCTGGCCGATCCGTTGCGCGACGCGGTGGGCCGGGCCATCCATGTCCGATTGCTCGGTGATGGCGCGCAGCACCTCACTGCCCTTGTCCACCCAGCCCCAGACCTTGTCGAGTTCTTGGGCGGCGTCGCGAATGCGTGACTCCGAGCCCGAGACGATGGCGCGATCAAACTTGTCCTTCAGCTCGGTGAGGCGGGCCAGCAGGTGCTGCAGATCGTCGGTGGTGACGCCGCCGATCGCCCCGCCGGCGGCAAGCTGGCCGGCCAGATAGCCCAGCTCGCTGCCGTCGTCACCAAACTTGAGCAGCGAAGAGACCGCAGCAATCAGCATGCGTCCCAGCGGGCTGATGCTGTAGCGCGAGGTTTCAGAGTCCCAGGCCAGAATGCCGTTGACCCGCAGACGGGCGATCAGGTTGTCGAGCTTGGCGGCGTCAAGGTAGGGAAACTGCTGATCCAGTTCGGCGCGCGAAAACCACGGCGCACCCGGCCGGCTGCCGAGTTCGCGCAGCACCAGCAGGCGAATCATGACCGCGGCTTCGGCGCCGCTGAAGACCGTCATCAGTGCCTGAAGGGACGGCCGCGCACGCGAAAGCGGCCGCAGCGCGGTGACATCGGCGGCCTCCACCCCGGCGATGAACCAGTCGTCCAGGCGGTCGGGGTCGGGGGTCTCGCTGCGCATCGGCTGATTCTAGCCGGCATTGCTCAGGGCAAGGGGCGCGCGGTTTTGAACGCCCCAAGTGTTGCCACCGCCGCTGCGGGCTGGCGCTGCAGCCCATGTCGATGACAGCATTTGCTGGCAAGGTTTGCCGCCCGTCCGACCCGGTGGTCAGGCGATCCGTCGTGAGTGGAGTGAATGATGAAGACGCGCAATCAACCGCTGGATGTACTGATCATTGGCGCCGGCATTTCCGGCATTGGCGCCGCCTGCCACCTCACCCGGCAATGCCCGGGCAAGCGCTTCGCGATTCTCGAGCGACGGCAGGAGATTGGCGGCACCTGGTCGCTGTTCAACTATCCGGGCATCCGCTCGGACTCTGACATGTACAGCTTCGGCTTCCAGTTTCGTCCGTGGACCGAGCCGAAAATTCTTGCCGACGGGCCGTCGATCCGTGCGTACGTGAACGCCACGGCCGCCGAATATGACGTGCCCCGGCACATCCGCTTTGGCCGCAAGGTGCTGCGCGCGTCGTGGTCTTCCGAAGAGGCCCTGTGGACGGTGGACGCCGCTACCGACGACGGCGAAGCCGAAACCTACACCGCACGGTTTCTGATCGGTTGCACCGGCTACTACAACTACGACCAGGGCTACCGCCCCGAATTTCCGGGCGAGAAGGACTTCAAGGGCCAGATCGTCCACCCGCAGTTCTGGCCGAAAGACCTCGATTATTCGGGCAAGCGCGTGGTCATCATCGGCAGCGGCGCCACCGCCATCACGCTGGTGCCGTCGATGGCGCCCGATGCCGAACACGTGACCATGTTGCAGCGCTCGCCCACCTACATCCTGTCGGTGCCGAGCATCGACAAGCTGGCCGCCGGCCTGCAGAAATGGCTGCCGTCAAAGCTCGCCTACAAGCTCAACCGCAGCCGCAACATTCTGCTGGCGCGGGGGCTCTTCGAGTTTTCGCGGCGCCGGCCCGATGCGATGAGACGCTTCCTGCTCGGCCGGGTGAAAAAGCAGATCGGCGCGCACGCCGACATGCGCCACTTCACCCCCCGTTACAACCCCTGGGACGAGCGCCTGTGCGTGGTGCCCAGTGGCGATCTGTTCAAGGCCATTCGCGCCGGCAAGGCCAGTGTCGAAACCGACCACATCGACACCTTTACCCCCGACGGCATTCGCCTCAAATCGGGCCAGGAACTCAAGGCCGACATCATCGTCACCGCCACCGGCCTGCAGGTGCAGATGCTGGGCGGCAGCGAAATGGTGGTCGATGGCAAGCCCATCCAGCCGCGTGAGCACATGCTCTACAAGGGCGTGCTGATGCAGGACGTGCCCAACGCCGCGATGATCGTCGGCTACACCAACATCTCGTGGACGCTGAAGGTGGACATTGCCTGCGAATACCTCTGCCGCCTGATCAAGCACATGGATGCCAAGGGCTACCGCACGGCAGTGCCGCGCGATGATGAAGGCTGCATGGACGAGAACAACACCATTCTCGGGGCACTGTCATCGGGCTACGTGAAGCGTGCCGCCGCAACCCTGCCGCGCCAGGGCACGCAGAGCCCGTGGCAGATGTCGCAGAACTACCTGCGGGACGTGCCCGAACTGCGCTACGGCAAGATCGAAGACGGCAAGCTGCGCTTTGACGACATGGCCAAGGCCGCCATCAGGAACGCGGCCTGATCGCGGCGGTGGCCGATCGCTATCGGTCTTCGAGAATGACCGCGATCAGCCGCCACGCCAGCCCCTGCCGGCCGAGCACCATGCGGGTGATCTGGCCGTGGTCATCCGAGGTCACCTCGAAGCGGTCCCAGGCGGTGTAGCCAAACCGCAGCTCGGGTTCGGGGTCGGGTTCGGGTCGGGGCTGCGGACGCCCGGGGTCGCCCGGCTCGGCCGGCGGGCTTGGTGCTGCGGGTTGGGCCGGGTCCTGCGCCATCAGCCTGCCCAGGCTTTCCGGCGTGACGGCGGCATCGATCATGCGGTCACTGAGCACGCTGCCGAGCAGACCCCCAAGCTCCGACAGCGGGCCCTCGCCGACCTTCTTCGCAACCTGACGCTGCGCAAACTCGGTGCCCTGACGCTTGAGACTGGCGCGCACGGCAGGAAAGTCGATGTAGGTGGCCAGCGCCTCGTGGTCGCGCCGGTCGGCCGCGGCGCGCATCTGGTAAGCGGTGTAGTAAGGCTGGGCAAACAGCGCACCGCCCACCAGCGCCATGAGCAGCGCGAAGAGGATTTTCATGGTGATTCAACCGTGGGCGGAAAAGATCTGACAATGGCGTGCGTGACCGCACCGGGGTGCGCATGATGCGGCGCGTGGCCGGCGCCGGGAATCATCACCACCTGCGCATGCTGCACCACGGGCAGCACGCGGCGACCATGATTCCAGAAGGGCACCAGCGTATCGGCCTCGCCGTGAATGATCAGCAGCGGTTGGGTGATTTCGTCGTAGCGTGGACTGAGGTTCTGCATGTACTCATTGAGCCGCGTCGTGTCTTCCACGTTGTACAGAAACGACCGGGGCCGCAGCGCGAGCCGGCCGCCAATGTTGTCGACATAAGCGGGCGGCACCGGGTCGGGTGCAAGCACGCCCACCACCGCGTCGTGAATGTGGTCACGGCCCACCGGGTAGACCATGGTCCAGGCGAACAGCGGGCCAATCACCGGCAGCTTGCCAATGTCGTAGGTCCAGCCCACCGAGCCTGCCCAGTGACCGGCCACGCCGGCCAGCGACACGCCACCGCGGATGCGGTCGGGGTATTCCACCAGCGCGGCCATGACCAGGGCGCCCGACCACGAGTGACCCAGCACGATGGGCTGCTCGGCACCCAATTGCGTGCTGGCCCGCAAGATCAGGTCCATCACGCTGGCGGGGTCGGCCCAGTCGCCCGGCAGCCTCTGGCTGTAGCCATACCCGGGGCGGTCGAAGGCCAGCACCCGGTAGTCGCGCGCCAGCGCGTCCACAATGCTGGTGGCAAAGTCACGCAGATTCGAGCTGGCGCCGTGCAGCAGAATGATGGGCTGGCCGCGACCGCGCTCGATGTAATGCAGGCGCACGCCGTCGATATCGATGAACTGGCCGATGGGCGGCACCTCGCGCTCGATGCGGTGCTGGCCCCACAGGCTGAACAGCGCCAGGCCCGCCAGCAGGCCGATGATTCCCAGTGCTCCGTAGCCCAGCATTGCCTATGCTCCCCCTCATTGATGCGGCGGCACGTTTTGTCCGCCGCCGTCCACCCGATTGGTCAGATCCCATCCATGCCCACCGACATTGCACCGATCACGCTCAAGGCCCGCATTTTGGGCGTGTGCCTGGCGCTGCTTGCGCGCTTCATTTACGTCAGCAGCCGCAAACGGTTTCACAACAAGGCGCTGCTCGACGCGCATTTTGCCAGTGGCCAGCGTTTCATCATGGTGGCCTGGCACAACCGCAACATCGTGGGGCCCATGGGCTATGTGGCCCATGCGCCCGAAGGGCGCGTGTTCCGGCCGCTGGCCAGCGCCTCGCGCGACGGCACGCTGGCCGCCGAGACCATGCGCAATCTGGGCGTGGTCTGCATTCGCGGCTCGTCCAGCCGCGGGGGGACGCAGGCCCTGCGCGAAATGCTGCGCGCCGCCAAGGCGGGTGCTGATCTGGGCATCACGCCAGACGGTCCGCGCGGGCCGGTGTACCAAGTGCAGGCCGGCGTGGTCGCGGCGGCCCGCCTCACCGGCTTGCCGATTCTTGCCATGAGCTACCACGCCAGGCGCCACAGGCGGCTCGGCTCGTGGGACCGGATGATCGTGCCGTCGCCCTTTACCACCCTGGCCTACGGCTGGGACGGGCCGTTCACCGTGCCCAAGGGCGCCGGTGACGCCGAGATGGAGGCGGTGCGCCAGCAGGTGCAGGAGGCGCTGTTGGGCTTGAACGACCGGGTCGCCGATCTGGCGGGCACGCCGCGGGATTGACCGCCATTGACGCAGGCGCCAGCCGCCTGACGCGGTGCGACGGTTGGGTGTCAGCGCTACGTCCCCTATCATTCCGGTTTGTACACGCCCTTCGGGGCAGGCTGGAGTGAGCACATGCGGGATGATTTCGAGGCCAGTTTTTCTGACCAACTCGCCGCCATCGAGGCCGAGGCCGCACCAGTGGCGCCAACGGCCGTGTCGGCGCGCCTGCTGGAAACGCCCGACTTTGCGCCGTTCTGCTTTGCCTACCCGGCGCCCGATTCCGCATCTCAGGCGCAGCATCCGGCCGCACTGCTGGCCGATCTGACCTGGAATGCCGGCTCGCACGCCCGCGCCACGTCCATGCTCTCGGCCTACGCCGATGACGTGGCCACGCGTGACAGCCTGCTGCTCGGCGTGGACGATGAATCCCAGTTGGCGGTCGCCCGCATTCTCGCGATTCTGGTTTGCGCGGAAGAGTCGGCGGTCAACGTGTTTCACCACGAGTGCCACCGCATCCCGGCCGAACAGGTCGTTGCCGACCATCAGGCCCTGCGCGAAATCGAAGCCGAGGAACGCGTTCACGCCTGGTTGATCCATGCCGCCCGCAGCCACCTGCCGGTGCCGGACGACATTGACGCCATCCGCCGCCGCACCCGGCGCCTGTTCATGCGCGTCGCCAGCCGCGAGGTCGCCACCCACTTCGCCCGGCTCACCGGGCTGGATTCGGGCGTGTGCATCTCACTCAGCGCCCTGCTGGGTTCGAGCCGGGTCAACAAGATCGACGGCTTTGCCCGGCTGATCAAACACATCCGCCGCGACGAAGCCACGCACGTGAAGAAGAGCCGCGACCATGCCGTGAACCTGGGCTTCAACCCTGACCAGTTCCACGAGTGCTACGACCTGACCCGCAGCGGCATGGTCGGCATGCTGGAGCCCATCGCCGGCTCGTTCGAAACCCTGGGTGTCGATCCCGACCGCCTGTTCAAGCGCCTGATGCGCTTTCAGGAAAGCCGGCTGGCGGGCGAGGCGGCGTTGGCCGACTGACCGTGCCCCGCCTTGTGCGCCGTCCTTCATCCGTGCTGCGGCCCGATGGGCCGGCGCGTGCGGCGTTTGCCGACACGGGTTTGTGCCGCGACCGCCGTGGCCTTGCGTACGGGCGGCCCTTCGTGCGGCGTCGGACGCGGCGCCCGGGGCCGGTCGCCGCTGCCGCCTCCCCAGGAGTCCCGCCATGCGCGATGCCCCGGTACTGACCCAGCGCCACGGCGCCTGCTGGCGCGTCACCCTCAACCGCCCTGAGGTCCGCAATTGCGTGGACCGGCCCACCGCTGCGGCGCTGGCCGAGGCGTTTCGGGCCTTCGAGGCGGATGACCGTCTCAAGGTCGCCATCCTCACCGGTGCCGGTGAGCATTTCTGTGCCGGCGCTGATCTGAATGCCGTGGCCAGCGGCGATGCCGAACGTGCCAACCGGGTCGACGCCGCAGGCGACGGCCCGATGGGGCCGACCCGTCTGCAGCTCACCAAGCCGGTGATCGCAGCGGTTGAGGGGTATTGCGTGGCTGGCGGCCTGGAGCTGGCCTGCTGGTGCGACCTGCGCGTGGCGGCCGAAAGCGCGGTGTTCGGCGTGTTCTGCCGTCGTTTCGGCGTGCCGCTGATCGACGGAGGCACCGTGCGTCTGCCGCGACTCATCGGCCACAGCCGCGCGATGGACATGATTCTGACGGGCCGGCCGGTTGCCGCAGACGAGGCCCTGAGTTTCGGCCTCGCCAATCGCGTCGTGCCCACCGGCCAGGCGCTGGAGGCGGCGCTGCAGTGGGCAGAGGCCCTGTGCGCGTTTCCGCAGACGTGCCTGCGCGGCGACCGCCAGAGCGTACTGGCGCAATGGCACCTGTCCGAGCCGGAGGCCATCGCGCAGGAGTTTGAACACGGCATGGCGGCGCTGCAGGCGGGCGAAACCGTGTCGGGCGCAAAGCGCTTTTCCAGCGGCAGGGGTCGCCATGGCGACTTCGACGCGTCCTGATGCCGCCCCCGTCGTGCGGCCCCTTTTTTGCGCGCTTGTGAGGTTTTCCCATGTCCGATTTCAAGGCGTTTGACACCCATCACGTCGACAACCAGCCCCGCGTGCTCGAAGGCTTCAATGCCTTCGACAGCGATCCGATGCTGCAGGCGGCCGTGGCGCACTACGGCGCCGGCTGGGCGCGGCCGCAGCTCAGCGCCTACGGCGCGGTGGCGGGGTCGGAGCTGCTGGAACAGGGGCGGCTGGCCAATGAAAATCCCCCCAGGCTGAAGGCCTTCGACCGCTTTGGTCATCGCATCGACGAGGTGGAATTTCACCCCGCCTACCACCGCTGCATGACCCTGGCCATGGAACACGGCCTGCACGCCTTTGCGTGGTGGCATGCCGACCGGCCGGCCGCGCACGTCGCCCGTTCGGCCATCACCTACCAGCATGCGCAGTTCGAGGCCGGCACCGGCTGCCCGCTGACCATGACCTACGCCGCCATCCCGGCGCTGCGCCACAGCCCCGAGCTGGCGGCGGTGTGGGAACCCCGCATCACCTCGCAACACTACGACCCGCGCGTGCTGCCGGCCGCCGACAAGCGCGGCTGCACCCTGGGCATGGGCATGACCGAAAAGCAGGGCGGCTCGGACGTGCGCAGCAATACCACCACCGCCGTCGCGCAGCCGGACGGCAGCTACACGCTGGTGGGCCACAAGTGGTTCTTATCGGCGCCGATGTGCGACGCCTGGCTGGTGTTGGCGCAGGCGCCGGCCGGCATCACCTGCTTCTTGCTGCCGAAAATACGGGACGACGGCCGCCGCAATCGCATCCACATCCAGCGCCTCAAGGACAAGCTGGGCGATCGCAGCAACGCCAGTTCAGAGGTGGAGTTCCAGAACGCCGTCGGTTGGCGCGTGGGGGACGAAGGGCGCGGCGTGCGCACCATTCTGGAAATGGTGGCGCTCACCCGGCTGGACTGCATGGTGGCCTCGGCGGGCCTGATGCGTCAGGCCACCGTGCAGGCGATTCACCATTGCCGGCAGCGCAGCGCCTTTGGCAGACCGCTGATCGCCCAGCCACTCATGCAGAACGTGCTCCACGATCTGGTGATCGAGAACGACGGCCATCTGGCGCTGGCCATGCGCGTCGCCCAGGCGGTTGATCAGGGGCCGAACGACGCGGTGCAGGCCGCGTTCGCGCGCATCGCCACCGCCATCGGCAAGTACTGGATCTGCCGCCGCGCGCCGTCCGTGGTCAACGAAGCGCAGGAATGCCTGGGCGGTGCCGGCTACGTGGAAGAAAGTCTGCTGCCGCGTCTGTACCGGCAGGCGCCACTGAACTCGATCTGGGAAGGCAGCGGCAACGTGCAGTGCCTCGACGTGCTGCGGGCGCTGTCGCGGGAGCCCGAGACCCGCGACGCGCTGTTCGCCGAGCTGATGGACGCGCGCGGCATGGACCCCGATCTCGACCGCGAGCTGGCGGGGCTGGCCCACGCGTTCGACGCGGCCGCCACGCTGGAAACCCGCTCGCGCCACGTGGTCGAGCGGGTCGCGCTGGCGCTGCAGGCCGCCTGTCTGCTGCGCATGAACCACCCCAACGCCACCGCCTTCATCCGCAGCCGCATCGCCCGGGCGCACGGTCTGGCGCTGGGCACCCTGCCGGCCGAATGGGTGTCGGTCCAGGCCATCGAGGCCAGTTTTGCCGTCTGAAAGGGGGGCAGCGTGCCGGCGGGCCAGCACGCGTCACGGCGCAAGCGCCGTTACGACCCCAGCCGGAAGGAGGTCATCAACCAGAACTGGTCACCGCGGGGCGCATTGCGAACCTCGTATTCCTTTTGCCACTGCACGATCACCGCCGTGGTCGGGTTGAACCAGAAGCTGGCCTTGGGCCCGATGGTGACTTTGCGCAGGCGTTGTCCCTCGACGGTGACGCCGGACTGCCGGTCGTCTTCGACCTGTACCGTGTAGTAGCCGCTGAAGCCCAGGTCCCAGCGGGTGTCTTCGAAGGGCCGGTAGGCCACACCATAGGTCAGGCCGGTCTGCTGGCCATCACGGTATTGCGTGTCGCGGTTCCGGCCTTTGAACTCGTGCCCCAGGGTCAGTGAAACGTCCCAGCGCGGTGTCGGCACCCAGCTCACGGCGGTGTTGATGGCACCGCCGTAGCGGTTGAACATGACGTTGACCACGGCATTGGGGTCGTAATTGCCCCAGGGCAGATAGGCCATCAGCCCCCCCATGACGTGAAAGTTGCCAAACGAGCGACTCAGGTAGGCCTCAAGCCCGAACAACAGCGCGCCGTTGTCGAAGAACTGCCCCATTGGCGTGTTCAGCCCCAAGTGCAGGGCCTGGGCCAGGCCGCCCACCGACACCTTGTACCCGTGCCAAGGCTGCTCAAAGGTATAGATCGCGCGCGGCGCGAGCGCAAAAGCCTCCGCGCTGACGCCGGGAATGCTGTTGCCCTCGTTGTCACGTAGCGAGTCCACGTCATAGAACAGCGAGTAGCCATACACCTGCACCGTCCCCGGCGCCGGCATGAACCCCGCATAGGCCACCTGCCCCCCGTGGGCAAAATAGGTGCGGCCAGATTCGGAGGCGAGCACCGGGCCGGTCATCAACGCGGCACACATCAGCGCCAGCCCCGGTGCCAGACGACGGGCACGCGGGCGACGGCGGGGGGAATCAGTACGCATGAGCTCTCCATTAATTTAATTATTAGAACGGTCTCGCCCGACCTTTATTTCGTGTGGCCTGAGCGCCCCGTCACCGGGGGTGTGTGCCGGGTGTCGTCTGAACGCGACCCTCTGCAGGAGCTGAAGCGTGATTGATCTGCATCTCGATCGCAAGCGCACGATCCAAGTCGGCCGTGCAGACGGGCGGGCCTGGCCCTGCTCCGTGTTGCGTGTCGCGACGCACCGATGCCGGCACAACAACTTTGTGCCACAGACCCGCGCGGCCTAGACCGCCTGCGCCGTCAACCGCCCGGCGGCGCAGGCGTCAAGCGGTTGGTCACTGATCCGTGGTGGTGATGCTGACGTCGCAGAAGATGCAGTCGTTATCGACCGGCGCCAGCGGCAGCACGCCCAGGGTCTCTTCGGGCGCCTGGGCGTTGACCGCGACGATGCCTTGCGTCGACAACGTGTACAGATAGGTGCCCACCGCGTCCTGCATGAACACCGTGCGCAGCGGGTCGATGAAGGTGGCGCCACAGGGCGGCGGGGCAAATGCGTCACCGTCGACTTGCCCCGGCGACACGCCGCCCCCGCCGCGTTGGTCACAGTCCGCCGGGGTTTGCAGCACCGCATGATCGACCCGGCTCAGCGCCGCCAACGGCACCTCGCCTTCGGGGTCGACGCGGACCACCATGAAGCCTGCGAAGTCGGCAGCGCCGTCGAAGACGCGCAGTGGAAAGGCCAGCGTGCCAGGCACCGCCTGCGCGGTCGTATCGGGGAAATAAGTGAAGGCGCGCGCGTCGTACTCGGCGCTGGAATAGCTGTAACTGTTGTCGCCGGCGGCGGGTTCGATCACCGCGACCTGGCGCACGTCGGCCAAATTGGCCACGTCGAACAGTTGCACCGCCACGCGGCCGTTGAGCTGCTCATCGTCGCCGCCGCGGCCGATGGTGAGCAGGTATTCATCGCCCAGAGGCTGCAGATAACTGGAAAACCCCGGAATCTTCAGCGCGCTGACGATGCGCGGCTGCTGCGGGTCGGTCAGGTCAAAGGCGAACAGCGGATCGATCTGCTCGAAGGTGACCACGAAGCCACGCCCACCAATGAAGCGCACCCCGCGCGTGGTTTCGCCGGGGGCATAGCCGTCAACCTGGCCGGCAACGCTCAAACCGCCGCTGTCGAGGCGCAGCACCCGCAGATGGTTGCTGAAGTTGCGCCCATCCTCTGAAAACTGGAACGCGGTGGTGGCCACGCGCAGGTGCCCGTCAAATTCGCTGAAGGCAAAACGGTCGGGCGGCGAGCCTGGCACCCGCCCCAGGCCGCGATACTCGGGCGCCGCCGTGTCAGAGAGCGCGAAGCGGTGAATCACCGTTTCGTCAGGCTGGTCCGGCGCGAAGAACCAGCCCGCGCTGTTCTGGGCCAGGTACAGATTGCGGGCCGAAGCGTAGAAAAGGAAGGCGTTGTTCACGGCCGCGCTGACCGCGTGCGCGCTGCCGTCGAGGTTGAAGCTCTGCAGCACCGCCAGCCCGAAGTCGCTGGGCACCTCGGGCGCCACCACTGCCTCGCAGGGCAAGGCGGTCGCCACGCCATCGTCATAACGCCGGGGCAGAAAGGCTGCGGCGCCGGCTTGCCGCACGACCTCCGTCATGCGGGCACGCACCTCGGCCTTGAGGGCGTCGGCATCGTCCTGGCGGCCTTCCGATTCGGCCGCGAAGTAGTCATCTCGCAGGGTCAGCAGATCGGTATCGTCGAAGGCCGCCTGTGGAAAGGGCGCCGTAAACCGGCTGAAACGATGAACGCGCTGGTTGATGCGGCGCGCCTCCACCGGATAACCGTCAACGGCAACCCGTCCCATCACCACCGGCTGATCCGGGTTCTGCACGTTCACCAGCACGCTTTCGGCCCGCACCTGCTGCGCGATAAAGCGCTGACCCAGCACCACCAGTTGGCCTTGCGCCTCATCCAGCAACAGCGCCTGCCCCGAGAAGCGGCCCGGCATGCCAACCGACAGGGGAATGTCCACCACGGGGCGATCGCGCAAACCCTCTGGCGGGAAGGCCGAAACCACGCGCAGTCGGTCGCCCCCGGCCAGATACACGCGGCCGTTGCTGTCGGCCTTCACCAGATCGGCCTCGTCAACGTCGCTTTCCTGCGTGTTGGTCTGCGACACCCGGTCCGGCGAACGGGGCGCGCCCCCGTCGGTGCCGAGATCTTCGGGGGCCGCGACGGGCGCGGTCGGCACGGGGATCGGAAAACCGATGGCCTCCGGGCAGGGGCCGATGCCAAAGCAACGGAATGACGCCAGGAACTGCTCGGTGAAGCTCTCGCCCAGGTACGCCTCGAAATTCGAGCACGCCGGCGCGCCCACAAACGACTTGAGCAGCAGCTTGCTGTCGGGCGCCGGCCCCGTCGCCCCCGGGCCTACGACTGCCGAACCACCGCCACTGCTGCCGCAGGCCGCCAACATCAGCGCGCCCAGCAGTAAAGGCGTAAAGCGCAAACACCGCAACCGGGAATGGGCAAACATGGCGGGCTCGATTGATGGGCAGACGCTGACGCTAGCGCCAGCGCGCCCAGCAGGCAAGCAGTACATCGGACACACCGGCACGCCATGCAGATCACAACGTGACCGTGACCGACGTGGAAGGCCGGATTCCTTACAAGAGGCGGCAGCCACGGGCTGCCCTACGGCTGGCGGCGACAATCCGCATCCAGCCAGTGCTGTACGCGGCCGGTTTCATCGAGCCGGGCGCTGTCCACCGACAGAATCGCGGCGCGCTCGACGTCGATCAAAACCTCGCTGCGCAGGTGGCGGCTCCAGGGCACGCGCACCAGCACCAGTTTTTCGTTGACCCACTGCGCGCTCGCCGCCGCGGCAATGCCGTGCAGACGCAGTTCGATCTGCTCTTCGCGCTCGCGGTCGATCAGGAGTTTGGCGATGCGCGGCGGGCGCTGGACCGGCGACGGATTCTCGATCCAGAACGCGTAGGCGCTGTTGGGCGAGCGCTGCCCCGTGATTGCCGCCTCGGCACGCGGCACCGCCGTGAGTTGCAGGCGCGCCGCGATCTCGGCCGGCGCCGGTGAGGGGCAGTCCAGCGCGCGACGCTGTTCGAGTAGCACTTCGTGCACGGCGTCGGCCGCGACATCGGTGAAGCCCTGGTCGATGGGGCGGCTGCCATCGCAAGACCCGGTGCGGACCTGTGTGCTGCCCGGCGCCAGCGTCCCGAAGATCCAGTAGCGCGCGCCGGGCTGCAGCGCCAGACCGCAGGCGGCGCCATCGAGTGCGGTGCGCAGGCTGTCGACGCCGGCCGCGTTCTTGTAATCCTGCAGCCGGGTGAACTGCGCGCGTCGGTGCGCATGGCCGTCGCCGTCGCCCACTCCATTGCCCACGATCTCGACCTGTTCGACGCGCACCTGCATCACCACGCCGGCGCGCTGGAAATATTCGGCCAGCGTCTGCGGCGCGCAGCGGCAGGCCCAGGCCGGCGAGACGCACAGCGCCAGCAGCGCCGCGACGATCGCGCCCGCCGCGCGGCGCTCAGCAGCCACGGCTGTAGTACCCGGCGACGAGTGCACCGCTGGCGGCGTAGGCCGGTATCCAGCCGCGATCGACCACCTTGGGCGTACCGCCGTTGCAGGGCGACTCATCCAGGGTCTCGACGTGCAGCCACAAGCCGTCACCGATGCTGCGCGCCTCGAGAATGTTCACCGCGTGCTCGTCGCTGGCATCGGGCGCGTGGCCTTCGACCAGGCGCGACACCTGCGCAGTGCGTCGCCCGCCCGCGGGCTGCGACCACAGGTGCCCGTCCCAGTGCGCGTTGAGGAAGGCCAGGCGATTCGGCAGCAGGCGCGCCAGCGGCAGGAATTCACCGACCGCGTCGGCACGCACCCAGCCGCGCGCCAGCGGCTGGTTGCGCAGACCGATGGCGTACCAGCCGGGGCGCTGTGCGTAGACCACCGCAGCGGCGCCCTCGTAGGTGTATTCGCGAGTTTCGAAGTGCGCCAGGTCCACCAGCCGCAGCGCCGGTTCGGTGTCGGCATCCGGCTCGGCGTGGATGGCCAGCGGCTGCGGATCGTGCGCCGGCACCACGCCACCGGTCTCGGGCGGGCCGAAGATGTGCGGCAGCAGCAACAGGCCGATCATTGCCTGCGCGCCGGGTAGCGACTGCGGCACAGTCGCATCAACGGTAAAGCGCGCCGGATCATCCGGATTCATCGCCGCCGCGGGATCACAGGGGCAGGCGCCGCGGCAGGCCGCCTGGTACTGCTCGAAGGCGTTGCGTCCGTCGTGCGCCTGCTCGTGATAGCGCAGCGTGCCGCGGTGGGCATCGAGGATCAGGTCGCTGAACAGCGCGCGGCCCCAGACGATGCGCAGGAAGATCAGCCGCTCGTTGAGCCAGCGCGGCGCGATCGGCCCGCCGACGTTCTCGATCAGCAGGCTGCGGCGCGGCGCCCCCGGTGCATCCACGATCAACGCCGCGCCCCAGGGCCCGGGCTGCGTGGTGTCCGGGTTGCGCAGCCACAGGCGCGCGGCGCCCTCGGGTGCGGGCAGCTGATCGCCGGCCGGGGTCGCCCCGCCGGGGACATCGATCAGGTGCAGGCGGTTGGCAAACTCCGCCGCAGGCGGGCCGGCGTGAACCACGCGCGGCGCGTCCCAGCAGGCCGGCGAGGTGTGGAAGTCCGGTCCTGCCGCGCTCGCAGCACAGGCCAGCAGCAGCGCCAGCGCCACCGCGCCGTGCCTCATCCGCCGGTCTGCAGCAGCATCTGGACCTGGGTCTGCGCGCCGGTGCCGATCAGGTTGATGCTGACCGTACGACGGCTTTTCACGAAGCGCAGCGAGGTCATCGGCGCGCCGGCCGTGGCGGGCAGTGATTCGTCGTCCCAGCCCTGCGTCTTCATCTGCTCTCGCAGGTGGGCGGCGACCGCGGCGGTGTCGTCGTCACTCTGGCCCTGCAGCATGCGGCCCGCCGGTGTGTCTGACACGGCCAGGATGCGCAGGCCCGGGTAGAGGCTGACGTCGTCGGGGAAGTCCGCCGGCCGCTCCAGGTTCTGGCCGGTGGTGACGGTGTTGCCGCCGACCTGCTGGGTGATCGCCACCGCCTTGCCATCGGCGCCGACGCTGACATCCACGTCCAGGCCATGCTGCGCGGCGTAGTCCTCCATCTGCTTCTCGCGCGCCTCGGGGCTGTCGGCGGCCGGGCCGCAGGCGCTCAGCACGAGGCTGCCAAGCATCAGCGCGACAAGAGTGGGGGCGGCGGGAAGGTTCATGGCGTGCTCCAGGCTTGGGTGTCAGGGTTTGGGCGTCAGGGTTCGAACTTCAGGGGTTCCGCGGGTGCGGTGACGGTGCCGCTGCGTTGCGGAAACTTCGCGGCCCATTCGGCGCGCTTGGCGGCGGCGGCACCGGCCGAGTCCCGCTCCCAGCGCAGGCGCGCGTCGGCGGACATGGGTGCCCCGCAGACGTTGTCGGGCAGGCAGTAGCTGCGTTCCTCGA
The DNA here is from genome assembly GCA_002706265.1 of Polycyclovorans sp. Lineage (GTDB taxonomy): Bacteria > Pseudomonadota > Gammaproteobacteria > Nevskiales > Nevskiaceae > Polycyclovorans. The sequence goes on from PAKU01000033.1 coordinate 74,319, forward strand.
AGGGATCGTCGAAGGCGTAGCAGGCCTGGCCGTCCGGGCAGGACCCCGGGTTGCAGTCCTTGCGTCCGGCGCAGACGCCGGGCGTGACGCGGCTGCCGTCCGGGCAGTTCACGGCCCAGCGCGACAGGCACTTCGTCGCGCAGTCGTGGCTGGCGGTGAAGCCGCTGCCGGAGATGCTGCACGGCGAGCCGGCGGGCTTGCCGCAGGCGGCGAGCAGCAGCATGCACAGCATCAGCGATGCCATTCTCATGGCGTGATCTCCACCGGCGTGCGCGCCAGCACCTGGTGTTGCAGGCCGGTGACGTAGCGCAGCTCGTACTGGCCGGGTTCGGCGGTGCGGCGGGCGGGGATCACCCCTTCGCCGTCGGCCTCGCGCGCGGGCTTCGCCGCAAAGCCGTAGTTGACGGTGTAGCCCCACATCTTGCCGTCGGGGGTGTCGGCGGGCGCGATCACCACGCGATCTCCGGCGAAGCCGGCACCGCGGTAGTGCACCGGAATCTCCTGCCCGGCCTTGATCGTCGCGGGCGCCTGGACGCTGGCGGTGGAAGCCTCGATGCGGATCGGGCTGCGCGCGATCACCTTGCGCCCGGGGTTCACCAGATAGGCGATCTCGTAGTCGCCGGCAATGGCCGGCACGCGGATCTCGACCGTGCCCGGCGCGTCGCCGGCACCGCGCTTGAGCGCCACATAGCTGTCCCGGTTGTGGCCCTGGCCCACTGGCACCACGCTGATCCAGTCGTCGTCCCAGCCGTCCGGCCCGGTCCAGGTCACGTTGATGGTCGAGCCGCCCTCGGCGGTCGCCGGACCCGAGACGCTGGCACTGACGTCCTCGACCCGCAGGGGCCGCGTCGCCTTCACCGCGTACTGCATGCCGGGGTACGTGGTGTAGGCGGCACCCATCACGTAACGGATTTCGTAGTCGCCAGCCTCGCCCGGCGTGGTGAGCCGCACCGGCTTGCCGGGCACCAGGCGCGCGCTGTAGTGCGCGTTGTCGAAGGCGCGCGCATCGCCGGCCGGCACGATGGTGACGAGATCATGTTTGCTCAGCGGCCCGCCCCAGACGATATCGAGGGGGCTGGCGATGCTGGCGGTATCCGGCGCCTGCAAGCTGAAGTGCTGCGGCGTGATCTCGATGTCCTGTCGCGCCAGCACCACCTGCGGTTGGCGCAGCGTGTAGCGCAGCTCGTAGCGGCCGGCGCGCGGCGGCATCTGCAGCGGCGCGCGCTTGAGCGGGCTGGCCGCCGGCACCTTGGCCGGCGCGACGAAGAAGATCGCATCGTCCGGCGCGGCGTCCGGCTCGGTCACCAGCAGCAGGGTGTTGAGTCCATCCGGCCCCTGCCAGCCGATGTCGATCACCGTGCCTTCGGGCGCCGTGGCCGGGGCATCGAGCTTGACCGGCAGTTCCAGGTCCACCGGGATCGTGAACACATGGGTCTTGCCGGCCGTGACCTGAACTTCGCGCTCGCCGTGCCGGGGCTTGCCGTCGGCCCAGCCGTGCCAGGTGGCGCGCACGCGGTAAGGCCCTTCGGGCACCTCGGTTTCGGCCACGCCGACGCCATCGGCAGCGAAGCCCGCGAACGCGCCGTCGCCGTCCGGCGGGGCTGCGGCGTCTGCCGGCGTCATCGACCAGTCCAGCTTCGACTGGATCAGCGGCCCGCCGTCCAGGACCGTGGCCTTGAGCACCACCGTGGCCGGTGCGGCCGCGGGCGGCTCGGGCGGTGGTTCGGGAACTGCCACCGTGGACAGGGCCGCTGCCAGTTGCGCGGCATCGTCGGCGGCCAGGAACTGCCCGCCGGTCTTCGCCGCCAGGCACTGCAAGCCCTTGCGCTCCTCGACCGTGACGTCGAAGCCGATCACGTGCACGGTGAAATCCAGGCCGTTCTGTTCCAGCGCGCGACCGACCGCACAGGGGTCGGCGTCGCAGGTCTCCTTGCCGTCGGAAACCAGGATCACCGTCGCCGCCTGGCGCCTGTAGTCCAGCTTCTCGGCGGCGTGCTGCACAGAAGCCGACAGCGGCGTCATGCCGCGCGGGGTCAGGGTGCGGATCTGCCGGCGCAGCGCCTCGCGATCGGTGCCGACCTCGGCCAGCGTCTCGATGTCGGCGCAGTCCGACTTGCGGCGATGCCCGTAGGCCACCAGGCCCAGCCGCTGCTGCGCGGGAAGCTCGTAGGTCAGCGCCTCGACCACGTCCTTGGCAATGACGATCTTGTTGACGCCGTCGATCTGCCCCCACATCGACCCGGAGGCATCCAGCACCAGCAGGCTGTCGCGGGGTGTTCCCCCGGCCGCTGATACCGGCTGTGCCGGCAATCCGGCCAGCGCGAGCGCGGCAATGGCGCTGCACACCCGCAACGCGAGACCCAGTCGATCTTTCAGTGATGTCATCGCGCCGTGCACCGATGGAGGCAGATGTCGAAATGTCACACCGGCCAAAGCGTACCCGGCCGCGCCGTCGGTGGGTAGCTGCGGCATCGCCTCTATTCAGGGCGGTCGGTAATGCGGGTGCGATCGGGCCTGCGCTAAAGCCGCTGCGGCACGCTTCCGGCCTTGGGTGTCAGGCCCCTTCAACCTGCAGTTCGTCGGCAAAGCGGCGGGCGGCGTGATCGGCCGCATCGAGATAGGGGTTCATGATGCGGGTCACGCCGGCGCGCAGCAGCTTTTCGCCGTGCGGCTGGTCGCGGACGACGCCGGCGATGGGGCCGTGGTGGCCGATTTCGGCGAGGGCATGCAGCAGGCCCCGATTGGCCTCCCAGAGCGGCAGGGTGGTGATGACCCACTCGACGCCGGGCAGCGGCAGCGTTTCGAGAAACCCGGGGTCTTCGCCATCGCCGAAGCGCACCGGCAGGCGCTGGTGACGCAATCTGCGGACGATTTCGGGGTCGAACTCGATGCCCAGTACCGGCACGCCGCGCGCGTGCAGTTGCCGCAGCAGGCGCTCGCCGTAGCGGCCCAGCCCGAAGATGACGATGCGCGGCGCAAGGCCGGTGGTGCGACTGGCTTCGACCACCAGCTCGCGCAGCGGCCGGGCGCGCTCGAACACGCCCAGCAGCGGCGCGAGCCGTTCATAGAGCGTGTGCGAGTAGACGATCATGTAGCTCGACACGGTAATGGTCACCAGGCCCACCAGCGTGGTCAGTCCCAGCGCCTCGCGGCCCACGTGCCCCAGCGAGATGCCCATGGCGACGAACACGATGGAGAACTCGCTGATCTGCGCCACCGTCAGCCCGGCCAGAAAGCCGGTGCGCTTGCGATAGCCCATGTAGCCCATGATGGCCATGACGATCAGCGGATTGCCGACCAGCACGAAGGCCGACAGCACGCCCGCCGAGACCAGCTCATCGCCGAGGATCGACAGGTCGAGCTGTGCGCCCAGGTCGACGAAGAAGAACAGCAGCAGAAAGTCGCGGATGCCGGTGAGCCGGGCGTTGATGGCCTCGCGGTAGCGGGTGGAGGCCAGCGAGAATCCGGCCAGAAACGCGCCGGCCTCCTTGCTGAAGCCGGCCCACTCGCCCAGCGCGGCCAGTCCCACGCCCCAGGCGATGGCGAAGATCAGCAGCAGCTCCTGCGAGCGCGCCATGGTCTCGACCAGCGTGGGCAGCACATACCGCATCATCACGAACATCAGCGCGGCTGCGGCGATCAGGCGAGCGGCCAGTTCGATGGCCACCCAGCCGAGGGTGGCCTCGTCGCTGGCGCCGCTGAGGGCGCTCATGGTCATCATCGCCACCACCACGGCGATGTCCTGCACGATCAGAAAACCGACGGCGATGCGGCCATACAGCGAGTCGAGCTCGCGTTTGTCGCTGAGCAGCTTGACGATGATGATGGTGCTGGAGAAGGTCAGCGCCACGGCGATGTACAGCGCTTCCATCGTCGATTTGCCGAGCAGCAGCACCAGCCCGAAGCCAAACAGAATGGTGAAGGTCAATTGCCCCAGGCCGGTGGCCACCGCCACGGCGCCGATGTGGCGAATCTGGTGCAGGTCGAGCTTGAGCCCCACCACGAACAGCAGCACGGCCACGCCGACCTGCGACAGCAGATGGATTTCGGCGCTGGCCTGCACCAGCGAGAACCCGGCCGGGCCGACCGCGATGCCGAGCACGATGTAGGCAATCAGTACCGGCTGCTTCAGCCGCACCGCCAGCGCACCGGCCAGCGCGGCCAGCAGCAGCAGCAGCGCAATTTCGGCGAAGGCGTCGGGCAGGGTGATGTCGGGCATGGCGATGGCATTGAATATAGTCGCAATGTCAGGGTCGGGATGACCCGCGGAGCCGACCATGCGCTTTCCCTTTTATCAGGTGGATGCCTTTGCCCAACGCCCGCTGTCCGGCAATCCGGCGGCGGTGTGCCTGCTCGATGCCTGGCCGGACGATGCGCTGCTGCTGAACCTTGCCGCCGAGAACAATCTGTCGGAGACGGCGTATCTGGTGCCCGAGGCGCGGGGCTGGCGACTGCGCTGGTTCACGCCAAAGGCCGAGGTGGCGCTGTGCGGTCACGCCACTCTGGCGGCCGCGCAGGTGCTGCACGAAATCGCCGATGGCGCACTGCACACCGCCTGCTTTGTCACGCTCAGCGGCGTGCTGAACTGCACGCGGGAGGATCAGGGCTGGCGGCTGGACTTTCCCGCCCTTCCCCTGCTGCGCTGCGTCGATCTGCCGGCCCTGCCGGGCGTTCGCGTGATGGAAGCCTGGCAGGGCATGGACACGGTGCTGGTGCTGCAAGACGCCGCCGCAGTGCGGGCGTTTGATCCCGGGCACGCGCTGCACGCGGCGTTTGCCACGCGTCGGGGCCTGTGCGTGACCGCGCCGGGCGTCGCGATCGGCTGCGACTTTGTCAGCCGTTTCTTCGCGCCGCGCCTCGGCATCGTGGAAGACCCGGTGACCGGCTCGGCCCACTGCGCATTGGCGCCGCTGTGGGCCGCGCGGCTGGGGCGGGCGGCGTTGCAGGCGCGGCAGTTGTCCGCCCGGGGCGGCGAGGTGCACTGCCGGGTGGTGGGCGACCGGGTGCATCTGGTCGGCCAGGCGGTCACGGTGATTCGCGGCGAGGTGTTTCTGTAGCGGCGCCTTGCGGGTTGCGTTGGGCCAGCCACACGCCCGCAGCCGCCAGCGCGAATCCGGCCCACTGCCACGGGCCAAAGCGGTCGCCAAGCACCACCATGGCCATCACCCCGGTGATGGGCGGCACCAGATAGAACCAGCCCGAGACCTCGCGCGCGCTGCCGGTGCGCAGCAGCCACAGATACAGCAGCAGGCCGCAGCAGGAGTTGATCAGCGTTACCCACAGCACGCCCAGCACCGACGGCCACGACGGTTGCATGGCAAAGCCCTCACGCGCGGCAAACGGCAGCAGCACGAACAGGGCCACCAGCAGTTGCACCAGCAGCGCCAGGCGCGGTTCAAGCTGGGTGGGGTGCCGTCGCTGCAACAGCGTGCCGCCGCTCAGCGACAACAGCGCACAGACGGCAAGCGTCACCCCGAGCAGGGTGCCGGGCGTGTCGCGCATCGGGGCCAGCACCAGCCCGACGCCGCCGAGGCCGATCACCGCACCGGGCAGGGTGTTGCGCCCCAGCGGCTCGCCGATGAACAGCGCCGCGCCGAGGGCGGTGGTGACCGGCATCAGCCCGGCGATCAGCCCCGCAGCGGCGGCGCTGGCGCCGGTGGCCATGGCGGCGTAGATGAAGCCGAAGAACCCAGCCTGCAGAAACAGTCCCGCCAGCGCGGCCCGCCACAGGTCGGGTCGCGAGACCGACGGGCGCTTCCAGACCAGCACCCACAGGCCGATGACCAGCGCCGAGCCGGCAAAGCGCAGCACCGTGGCGGTGAACGGCGCAAAGCCCAGCAGCGCGTAATGCGCGCCCAGATAGCCGCTGCTCCACAGCAGCACGAACAGCAGGCCACCGGCCGTGGCGGGCTTCAGGGCAGCGGTCATCTCGGCGTTCATCGCCTATTGTGCCGTCGGTAACTTGGCCAGTCGTTGCAGCAGAGGGCGCAGGCTGGCGTACAGCAGCAGTCCCACCAGAGGCGCCAGCACCGCCCAGGCGGCGACGCCCGCCGCAGCCACCCAGATGAAATCCTGCAGGGTCTGCCAGGGGTTCAGGTCGATGCGCTCCAGCAGAGCGGCCACGTCGAGCAGCGGCACCGGCGCCATGCCGAACATCCATTCCCCGGTGCGCCACAGCGGCAGCAGCAGCGCCAGTTGCAGGGGGTAGACGGCGAAATTCACGGTCTGGATCAGGGGCTGGTTGATGCGCAAGGGGTGCGCCACGACGGCGCAGATCAGCGTGGATAACCCCAGCGTCGGGATGCAGCCGATCACCACGCCCAGGCTCATGCCCAAGGCCAAGTCGTGCGGCGTGAGGCCCGCCGACAGCCAGTCGCGCAGTCGCGCCGTGAGGCCGCGCCGCGTCGTGGACGGGGTGCCCTCGGCGGCGTTGTCAGCCACGCCGCAGCAGCACGTCGGCCGCCGTGGCGTTGGCGGGCAGCCCGCGCAGTTGCAGCAGCATGTAGACCGCCATCGCCATGTTGCCGGTCAGCAGCACGGCGAGCAGCCAGCCAATCCGCGCGCCCCAGCCACGTTCTTTGTAGGCGATCCACGCGTAGAACCACAGAAAACCAAGATAGGCATCGACCAGCGTGGCCCATTGCCAGGGGTTGAAGCCTGCGGCGGGGTGGTCGATGAGCGCCGTGATCGCCGGGGCCAGCGACACCACTGAGGTCGCCCAGGTGGTGGCGGCCAGAATGCTGAACAACACGAACAGCGACAGGATGAGCAGCCGGGCTTTCATGGCCTGAGCTTAGCGGCCGGCCACGCTCAGTGCGCGTCGCGGTGCAGGGTGATCTGCATCAGGTCGATGCTGCCCACGCGGAAGCCACACTCGCAGTAGGCGAGGTAATAGCGCCACATGCGCAGAAAGCGCGCGTCGAACTGGCGCACGATCTTGTCGTGCACGGCCAGCACGTTGCGGTCCCAATGGGCCAGGGTGTCGGCGTAGTCCCTGGCAAAAAACATCGCGCCTTCCGGCCGCAGACGGGCGTTGGCCGCCAGTGACTTGAAATGCTCCGGCGGGCAGAGCATGCCGCCGGGGAAGATGTATTTCTGGATGAAGTCACGCTTGGCGCGGTACTGGTCAAAGATGTCGGGGCTGATGGTGATGCCCTGAATGGCGGCGAGGCCGCCCGGTTTCAGCGCCTTGTGAATGGCCTTGAAATAGCCCGGCCAGTATTCCTCGCCGACGGCCTCGTACATTTCGATGGAGACGACGCGGTCGTAGGTGTCGGTCACGTCCCGATAGTCCCGCAGCTCGAAGGTGATGCGGTCGGCAAGGCCGGCCCGTTCGGCGCGCAACTGCGCCTCGGCGAGCTGCTCTTTCGACAGGGTGATGGAGTGCACCCGGCAGCCCGAGTGCTGCGCGGCATAGAGGGCGAAGCCGCCCCAGCCCGAGCCGATTTCCAGCAGGGTGTGCTCGGGTTTCAGGTGCAGCCGATCGAACATCAGCTTGAACTTGTTGATCTGCGCGTCCATCAGCGTTTCGTTGGGGGTGATGAACACGCCCGCCGAGTAGGCCATGGTGTCGTCCAGCCACATTTTGTAGAACTCGTTGCCGAGGTCGTAGTGGTACTCGATGTTCTTGCGCGCGCCGGTCTTGCTGTTGGACTTGAGCTTGTGCCCCAGCCAGGCGGCGAAGCGCCCGACCGGATTCTTCTCGAACGGGCCTTTGTAGTGCGGCTCGTTGAGGTACATCACCTGCAGCACGCGGGCGAGGTCGGGCGAGTCCCAGCAGCCATCGAGATAGGCCTCGCCAAAGCCGACCTCACCGTTCTTCAGCACATGGCGAATCATTGCGCCGTTGTGAATGTTGAGCACGCCGTGCAGGTCGGGACGTTCGATGCCGCCAAAGCGATCCTGCGCGCCGTTGGGCCAGGTGACATCGAGCGTGCCCACGCGCACGCCGCGCAGCATGTAGCGCAGCATGCGCAGGCCCAGGGTCATGGAGGCGTCGGCCCTCAATGCGTCGGGCAATGCGGGGGAAAAGCCATCACCGGGCAACCGCGAGGTCGGGCGGTCGGTCGGGGCACGGTCATCTTTCATCAGCTGCTCTCGTGGTTCGGCGGCGAAGGTTTGGGGTGGTAACGCGCGCCCCGCAGCCAGAGTTTGAGTGCCTCCCAGTGAATGCCGGCGACGACCTTCAGGGTCATCCACGGCATCTTCAGACCTTGCACAAGCAGATTGCGGCTGGTCAGCGGCAGGCGCTCGGCGGCGAGCGTGGCATCCATCAAGGGCGTGTCGCCACGGGTTTCGTGAATGGCCAGACGCAGCCGCGCCCCGGGCGCAGTTAGCGTGAAGTGATAGCGGCCTTCAAGATCGAAGAATGGCGACACGTGGAAGCACTTGTTCTTGATGTGTGTCTGTTCATACGAGAAGGCTGCAGCGTCGGATGCGAGCACATAATGGTGGCGCTCGCCGAAGGTGTTGTGGACCTCTGCAATGACCGCGCGCGGCGTGCCGTGGCAGTCGTCGCAGTACCAGAGGCTGATGGGATTGAAGCCGAAGCCCAGCAGCCGAGGCAGCGCCAGCAGCCGGATGCGGCCGCCCACCAGGGGCAGCCCGTGGGCGGCCAGCACGCCCTCGGCCCAGCCGCGCAGATTGCCGGAGCGGTCGCCGAAATCGTGGCGCCGCAGGCTGGCCAGATTGAAGCGGTCAACCGAAAAGCCGCGCACGCGGGCGGCGATGGCGTCGAGCCGGTCGATGTCGACCAGCACATAGAAAATGCGGTAGACGAAGCGGTAGATCGGTTTGACGTGACGCCGGTGCATGACCCGCGCGGGGTAGAGCGCGGCGTCGGTCGGGGCGGCGTTCATCTAGTGCACCGCGTCCAACAGAACATGCGTTCTGCCGGCGCGATGGCGCGCATCTCTTCGTTGCTCATCGTCGCGCCTTGATCTGCACCCCATCGCATCTGGCATCTCCTGACGCTTTGTTGGACGCGGTGCACTAGAGCCCGCTTGCCCATTCCGGCAGGCAGGCGGCATCGATGCCCTGCACCGCGCGCAGCCCTGATTTCAGTCCATCTTCATGAAAGCCGAAGCCGGTCCAGGCACCGGCCCACCACAGGCCGCCGTTGCCCTGAATGCCGGGCAGCTCGGCGTGGGCGAGGGTGCTTTCGGGGCCGTAATGCGGGTGGTGATAGACCGTCTCGTAGAGGATTTTGTCGGCCGGGATGTCGCGCTGTGGATTGAGCGTGACGATGTAATCCACCGGGCCGGGAATGTGCTGCAGGGCGTTCATCCAGTAGCTGCCCGAGATCGGCAGATCGTGAATGTCGTCATTGGGGTGCAGGTAGTTCCACGCGCCCCAGGCCAGCTTGCGGCGCGGCAGAAACGCGCGATCGGTGTGCAGCACGCAGCGGCTGGCGTTGTAGGGCATGCCTGCCAGCACCCGGCGCTCGGCGTCGCTGGGCGCGTCCAGCAGGGCCAGCGCCTGGTCGGAATGCGTGGCGCACACCACCCGGTCGAAGCGCCGTGCGCCGTCATCGAGGCTCAGGGTGACGCCTTCGCCCGTGCGGGTGATGCGACGCACCGGCGTGTTGCGGTGCAGTTGGCCTTCATAATCGCGCAGCAGCGCCTTGACGTACTGCGACGAGCCGCCCTTGACCACCCGCCACTGCGGCTGGTCAAGGGTGTTGAACAGGCTGTGGCTGTCGAAGAACCGCATGAAGTCGTCCACCGGATACTCGGCGGCCTTCAGCGGCGAGCAGCTCCAGATCAGCCCCGCCATCGGCAGCAGGTAGCGGCTCATCAGTTCTCGCGAGAACCCTTCGGCCACCAGCCAGTCGCCGAGGCTGCCGGTGGGCAGGGCGCCCGCCGCCAGTAGCTGCTTGGCGCGCCTGTTGAGCCTGAGAATGTCGAACATCAGGCGGTAATGCCTGAGGTTGAAAAAATTGCGGGTCTGGGCGAACACCGTGAACAACTGGTCCGAGCCCTTCCACTCATAGGCGCCGTTGCCCAGCGACACCGCAAAGCTCATGCCCGTGGGCCGGGTGACCACCGCCAGCTCATCGAACAAGGCCGTCAGGTTGGGATAGTTGGTGCCGTTGTAGACGATCCACCCGGTGTCTACCGGCTGGGTGCCGCCCTCGGCCAGCGGCACCTCGATGGTGTTGGTGTGGCCGCCCACGCGGTCGTCCGCCTCGAACAGCGACACGCGGTGCGCGCCGTTCTGCGCCAGAAAATACGCCGCTGACAATCCGGAGATGCCCGAGCCGATGACCGCAATGTTCATGTGGGGGATGAGGTTAAAAAGTAGGAATGAAGACGGCGGTCAATACGGGCCGTCGCGGTCTGCGGATGCCGTTGCGGCGGGCCGTGCATCCGCCGCCAGCAGCGGCCCCAGGGTCGCCCAGACCACGTTCAGCATGGCGGGCTGCGATGCGGCCTTAGGGTGAATGCCATCGGCCAGGAAGGCATCGGGGTCGGTGGCGAAGGGCGCCAGCATGAACGGCACCAAGGCCGCGCCACTGGCCTCGGCCACGGTGCGGAAACTCTCGGCGAACTGGCCGGTGTAGGCCGGGCCGTAGTTGCTGGGAATCATCATTTCAAACAGCACCGGCCGGGCCCCCGCCGCCTGGCTCAAGGCCACCATGCGGGTCAGGTTGCGCTGCAGCTCGCGCGCCGGCAGGCCGCGCAGGCCGTCGTTGCCGCCAAGCTCGATCAGCACCCAGTCGGGCGTGTGGCGTTGCAGCAGGCGCGGCAGGCGCGCCAGGCCGCCTGCCGTGGTCTCGCCGCTGACGCTGGCGTTGACCACGCGATGCGGCAGGCCCTCGTGTTCAAGGCGGGCTTGCAGCAGGCTCACCCAGCCTTGCCGTGCATCGATGCCGTAAGCGGCCGATAGACTGTCGCCCAGCACCAAGATCACCGGCGCGTCGCGTTCTGCGGCCGTGGCGACGTGGCCGGCGCTCACACTGAACCCCAGCGCGATCCAGACCGTCAATGCTCGAATGAAACCTGTCATCAGTGCGCACCAGTTAACTCATGAAGTGACCAGCGGCGGTCAGCCGCTGCGCATTTTGAACCAGCTCGACCTCGCCGTTGCCGACGGCGAGCGCGTGGCCATCATCGGCCGTTCCGGCTCGGGCAAGACCACGCTGCTGTCGCTGCTGGCCGGCTTGGACACCCCGACGGCGGGAGAGGTTTGGTTGAGCGGTCAACGCATCGACACCCTGAACGAAGACGGACGCGCCGCCGCACGCGCCGGCAAGGTGGGTTTCGTGTTCCAGTCGTTCCAGCTGCTGGGCGGCTTTACAGCGCTCGAAAACGTCATGCTGCCGCTGGAGCTTGCTGGTCACCGCCAGCCCCGCAAGGCGGCCACCGCGGCGCTCGACACCATCGGCCTGGGCCAGCGGCTGGGCCATTACCCCACGCAGCTGTCCGGCGGCGAACAGCAGCGCGTGGCCCTGGCCCGCGCCTTTGCGGTGCAGCCGCAACTGCTGTTTGCCGATGAGCCCACCGGCAATCTCGACACGGCCACCGGCGAAACCATTGTCGAGCAACTGTTCGCCCTCAACCGTGAGCACGGCGCCACCCTGGTACTGGTGACCCACGACCGCGCGCTGGCCGAGCGCTGCGACCGAGTGCTCACCCTGCAACAAGGCCGGCTGGTCGAGGCCATCACCGCATGAACCTGCCCGCCGTGATGGCGCAGGCGCTGCGCCGCCTGCGTCGTGCCGGGCGTTCCGGCGAACTGCTGATTCTGATGATGGCCGTGGCCGTCGCCGTCGCCAGCCACGCCGCCGTGGCGCTGTTCAGCGAGCGCATGAGTCAGGCGATCAGCGCCCAGACCGGCGACACCCTGGGCGGTGACTGGCTGTTCAGCAGCCGCAACCCGCTACCCGGCACGCTGACTGGCGAGATCGCCGCCCGATCGCTGCAGACCTCGTCGCAGACCGTGTTTCCGTCGGTGGTGTTTGTCGACCAGACCTCGGCCTTGGCGTCGGTGAAGGCGGTGGACGCGGCCTTCCCCACGCGCGGCAGCCTGCGCGTGGCCGACCGGCCGTTCGAATCTGGCCAAAGCGTGCAGGGCGGCCCGCCGCCCGGTGAGGCCTGGGGCGACGCGCGGCTGTGGCAGGCGCTGGCGGTGCAGGCGCCCGGCGTCAGCGTGCAGCTGGGCGGACGGGCATTGACTTTGACGCGCGTGGTCATCGACGAGCCGGGGCGCGGCGCCGGTTTCTCAGACCTCGCACCGCGCCTCTTGGTGAACCTTGAAGATGCCGCCGCCAGCGGCCTGCTCAACGAAGGTGCCCGGGCGCAGTACGGCCTGCTGGCCCGTGCCGACGCCGAAGGGCGCGCGGCGCTGGGCGCGCTGGCCCTGCCCGATGACGTGCGCCGCACCTCGCCGCAGGGCTCGCGGCCGGAGCTGACCCAGGCCCTGGCGCGGGCCGACACCTTTCTGGCCGTGGCCAGCAGCGCCGCCAGCCTGCTGGCTGCCGTCGCCATCGCACTGAGTGCCTGGCAGTTCGGCCTGCGGTTGCGCGATGAAGTGGCGCTGCTGAAATGTCTGGGGGCCTCGGGCGGCTTCATCCTGCAGACGCTGGGCCTGATGCTGGCTCTGCTGGGCGTGCTCGGCGGCGCGGTCGGCGCGGCGCTGGGCTGGTTGGGGCAGGCGGGCATCGCGGCGATTCTGGGTGAGCTGATCCAGCTTGAACTGCCGCCGCCGTCGCTGGCGCCCCTGTTCGGCGGCGGCGTGCTGGCCCTGCTGCTGGTGCTGGGCTTTGGTCTGCCGCCGCTGGTGGCGGCGCGCAACACGCCGCCCGCCCGGGTCTTTCAGCGCACGGCAGTGCCGGATCGTCTGGGCTGGGGTGCGCGGCTCAGTGGCGTGGGGGCGGTGCTGGCCCTGTTGCTGTGGCAGACCAGCAGCCTCAAGACCACCGCCGCCGTGATCGGCGGCGGGCTGGCGCTGGCGCTGCTGCTGGGCGGTGTTGGCTTTGCTTTGGTGCGCCTGCTGGCGCCGCTGCGTCAGGCCGGCGGAGCGGCGTGGCGGTTCGGGCTGGGCAACCTGGTGCGGCGTCAGGGCGCCACCGTCGGCCAACTGGTGGCGCTGGGCGTGGCGTTGGTGGCGCTGCTGCTGGTATCGGTGGTGCAGCGCGATCTGCTCAATGCCTGGCGTGACCGTTTGCCGGAGGGCACGCCCAACCAGTTTTTCATCAACATCCAGCCCGGGCAGGTGGCGCCGCTGAAGACCTTTTTCGCCGAACGCGACCTTCCTGCGCCGCGCTTCTGGCCGCAGGCGCGTGGCCGCCTGATGGCGATCAACGGCCAGACTGTGACGGTAGACACGTTCGACGATCCCGAAACCCAGCGCTGGATCAACCGCGACTTCAACCTGTCGTGGAGCACCCGGCTCAATGACGACAACGAGGTCCATACCGGCCAATGGTGGGGCGAGGCCGGCCGCGGCCAGCCGTGGCTGTCGATTGACGACTACGTGGTCGAGCGGCTGGGCGTGGGGCTGGGCGACAGCCTGACCCTGGATTTTGCGGGCGACGTGGTAACACTCACCGTCAACAACATCCGCACCGTGCGCTGGGACAGCTTTCAGCCCAATTTCTTCCTGTTGGCGCCGCCCGGCGTGCTCGACGGCAACGTGCCCACGCAGTACCTCACCAGCGCCTATCTCGACCCGACGCAGCGGCCGATTCTGCGGGATCTGGTGGCGGCCTTTCCCAATGTCACGGCGCTGGACATCGACGCCCTGCTGACGCAGGTGCGCGGCATCATGGACCGCATCGTCCGTGCGGTGGAGCTGATTTTCCTGTTCGCGCTGGCGGCGGGGCTGCTGGTGCTGCTGTCGGCAATGATCGGCACCCGTGACGAACGCGCCCGCGAGGTCGCGCTGCTGCGCACCCTGGGCGCCCGGCGCTCGGTGATCCGCGCCGGCCTGCTCGCCGAATACGCGGTGCTGGGCCTGTTGGCGGGGCTGACGGCCGCCATGACCGCGCAACTGATCGCCTGGGGGCTGGCCGCACAGGTGTTTCAGATTCCCTACGGCCCGCGGCCGATGATCTGGCTCGGCGGCGGTCTGGCCGGCGCGACGCTGGTGACGGTGATGGGCCTGCTCAGCGTGCGCCGCGCCCTCAACACGCCGCCGGCGCATGTGTTGCGCGGCGACTAGGGCGCGTGGCCGCAGGCCGGCGCTTGCCGCACCCCGGTGCGGGTGGTACGCTCCGCGCCCTTTTTTGTAGTCGGTCTTTCGAGCCTCGTCATGTCAAAACGTACCTTTCAGCCCAGCAAAGTCCGTCGTGCGCGTACCCACGGTTTCCGTGCCCGCATGGCCACCCCGGGTGGTCGCGCCGTGATCAACCGTCGTCGTGCCAAGGGTCGCAAGCGCCTCGCAGTCTGAGCGGGCGGTCACGACCGTTGAATGATGAGGGGACGCACATGCATCGCTTCCCCCGCAGTGCCCGCCTGCTCACGCCCGCCTCGTTCAAGGCGGTGTTTGCCGACGGGCGCCGTTTCAGCTTTCCCGGCCTGACGGCCGTGGTGCGCAGCAACGCTGAAGCCCATCCCCGACTGGGGCTCGCCATTGCCAAGAAGTCACTCAAGCGCGCGGTTGCGCGCAACCAGGTGAAGCGCTGGGCGCGTGAGAGCTTTCGCCTGCACGCCGCCGACCTCAGTGCGGTCGATGTGGTGGTGCTGGCGCGTGCCGATGCCGGCAAGGTGCCGCCCGAACGTCTGCGCGAGAGCTTCGAGCTGCTCTGGTCGCGGCTCAAGGCATGATCGGCCCGCTCAAGGCGGCGCTGTCGGCCCTGATGCTGGGGCTGATCTGGGTCTATCGCAACGCCATCAGCCCCTTGCTGCCGCCGCGCTGCCGGTATTATCCGACCTGCTCCCAGTACGCCGTCGACGCCATCAAGGTTCATGGCCCGTTCGCGGGCGGGTGGATGGCCTGCAAGCGCATCCTGCGCTGCCACCCGCTGCGTGAAGGCGGACTGGACCCGGTCCCGCCGCGCGACTGCCGCTGCGCCTCCCCTCTCGACGAGGCCACGACGCCTCGCTCCACATAAGTACTCCTGATCGCATGGAAAACCGCCGTTTTGTCCTGATCGCCCTGCTGGCCGTGGTGGGTTTTTTCCTGTTCCAGAGCTGGCAGGACGACTACGGCAGCGCGCGCAATGGCGACGCCCAGGCCGAGTCGGCGGCGCCCCTGCCCCCCGCCAATCCGGACGATGTGCCGGCCGCCCTGCCCGTTGACGCCGGCAAGACGGCGCCGACCACGCCCACCGACATCGACGTGCCGCAGGCCGTCTCGGCCAAGGCCCCGGCCGACGCGCCGCCGGCCGACCCCGGCGCCCGCGTGGTGGTCGAAACCGATGTCGTGCGCGCCGAGATCGCCCTGCAAGGGGGGCAGCTTCGGCGCCTGGAGCTGAAGGGCTACGGCGTCTCGGCCGAGCATCCGGAGCAGAACCTGTCACTGCTCGATGACCGCATGGGACGCCTGTTCATTCTGCAGAGCGGGCTGGTGGGCACCGAGTCTGCCCTGGTGACGCACCTCACCGAGTTCAGCACCAAGACGCCACACGTGCGCCTGGCCGACGGCCAGGACGCCGTCGAGCTGGTGCTGACCGCCTCGGTCGATGGCGCCGAAGTGCGCAAGATCTACCGCTTCGAACGCGACCGCTATCTGGCCGAGATTCGCCACGAGGTCACCAACACCGGCGCCGCCGCATTGGACCTGAGCCCGTATGCGCGCTTCCAGCGCACGGCGTTTGCCACCGGCGGCGAGCCCCGGTTCGCCATGACCTTCACTGGCACCGCGTTCTATGAACAGCGCGAAGACGGTGATGGCTACCGTTTCGAGAAGATCAAGCTCGACGACGTTGCCGACGAAGCCTTCGAAAAGCAGCAGACCGGCGGCTGGATCGGCTTTCTGCAGCACTACTTCGTGACCGCCATCATCAACGACCCCGATGCCGTGGCCACGTTTGCAACGCGACCGGCCGCCGACCAGGGTTACTTCGCGCAGTACGTGGGTGCCAGCCGCACTGTCGCGCCGGGCGAGCAGCAGGTGTTCGTCACGCCGTTCTTCGTGGGCCCGAAGCTGCAGGACCGCCTGCCCGACATCGCGCCCGGCATGCAGTTGACCACCGACTACGGCATTCTCACGCCCATCTCCGGCCCCTTGTTCTGGGTGCTCAGCAAGTTCCACGCGCTGACCGGCAACTGGGGCTTTGCGATCATTCTGCTCACGCTGCTGGTCAAGGGCGCGATGTACAAGCTCTCGGAAGCCCAGTACCGGTCGATGGCGAAGATGAAGAAATTCGCGCCGCGCATCGCCGACATTCGTGAGCGCTACAGCGACAATCGCGAAGCGCTGCAGAAAGCGATGATGGACCTCTACAAGAAAGAGGGCTTCAACCCGCTGGCCGGCTGTTGGCCGCTGCTGCTGCAGTTCCCGGTGTTCATTGCGCTGTACTGGGTGCTGCTGGAGTCGGTGGAACTGCGCCAGGCGCCCTTCATCCTGTGGATTGACGACCTTGCGCTGCCCGATCCGTGGTTCGTGCTGCCGGTGCTGTTCGGCATTTCGATGTGGGTGCAGCAGAAGATCTCCGGCCAGCAGATGATGGACCCGACGCAGCAGAAGATCATGATGGTGATGCCGATCATGCTTGCCGCGTTCTTCACCTTTTTCCAGAGCGGCCTGGTGCTCTACTGGCTGACCTCCAACCTCATCGGCATTGCCCAGCAGTGGTACATCACCCGCAAGCTCGAGCGTGAAGATGCGGCCAAGGCAGCGGCGCGCCGCTAACGCGCATCGCCGGTGGTAACCGCCCCGCCGCCGGCCGCCGGCGACACCATCGTGGCGGTGGCGACCGCCGCCGGGCGGGGCGGGGTGGGCATTCTCAGGTTGTCCGGGGCCATGGCCTTCGCGGTGGCCCACGCGCTGACCGGCGCCCCCCTGCCCGCGCCACGGCAGGCCGCCCTGCGCACCTTCCATGATGCCGACGGCGCCGCGCTCGATCAGGGCCTGCTGCTGTGCTTCAGGGCGCCGGCCTCGTTCACCGGCGAAGACGTGGTCGAACTGCAGGGCCACGGCAGCGCCGCCGCGCTCGATGCCCTGCTGCGCGCCGCCTGCGTTCATGGCGCGCGCGTGGCGCGGCCCGGCGAGTTTTCGGAGCGGGCGTTCGTCAACGGCAAACTCGATCTGGCCCAGGCCGAAGCCATCATCGACCTCGTGGACGCCGGCTCGGCACGCGCTGCCAAGGCCGCGTTCCAGTCGCTGGAAGGGCGTTTTTCGACGCGCATCACCGCGTTGGCCGAAGCGCTGGTGGCGGCGCGCGTGTTCATCGAGGGTGCGCTGGATTTCTCTGACCAGGATGTTGACTGGCTGGCCGACGCCGACCTGCACGCCCGTCTGGCCGCGCTGGATGAAGACCTGCAGCACCTGAGCGCCGACGCGCAGCGCGGCCGGGCGCTGCAGCAAGGGTTGACGGTGGTGCTCAGCGGCGCGCCCAACGTCGGCAAATCGACCCTGCTCAACCAGCTGGCCGGCGTCGACGCGGCCATCGTCACCGACGTGCCGGGCACCACCCGCGACCTGCTGCGCGAACATCTGACGCTCGATGGACTGCCGGTCACGCTGATCGACACCGCCGGCCTGCGCGACACCGAAGACGCCATCGAGGCCGAGGGCATTCGCCGCGCCTGGGCCGCCATCGAGCAGGCCGATCTGGTCTGGTTTCTGGTCGACGACCGGCAGGGCATGAGTGCCGACGACGCCGCGCTGCTCACCCGGCTGGGGCCGGACCGCCCCTGCTGGCGGCTGGCCAACAAGGTCGACCTGAGTGGCGGCGTGGTGGGTTGGCGACCGGGCGGTGATCCCCCCACCCTGGGCCTGGCGGCCAAGGCCGGGCAGGGCGTGGCCGATCTGGTCGCCGCCCTGCACCGCCACGCCGGCCTGAACGCCTCGGACGAACCCCTGTTCACCGCGCGCACCCGCCACATCGATGCCCTGCGCCGCGCCGCTGCACACCTGCGTCTGGCGCGCACCCAGCTTGCCGACCAGGCTTTTGCCGAACTGGCGGCCGAAGAGCTGCGACTGGCCCACGACGCGCTGGGCGAAATCACCGGCCGCTTTAGCCAGGAAGACCTGCTGGGTCGCATCTTTGCCGGGTTCTGTATCGGCAAGTAGAAGGCCTTCCAAGCGCGGCCCAACCGATCGCAGTGTGACGAGTCAAAACAACGCCGTGTGAGAAACAGTGCACTGCAGACACCGATGCGTTCGATCTCAGGGTCGCGATTCGGGGTGCATGCGGTGGACATTCAGCACTTCTTGGACCGCCAGAGTGAAGAAGGCCGCACGGGCGCCATTGGCTGGTTCAGCAAGGCCACCGCGTCGCCTGATCCGCAGCGGTGCTGGGCCGCCCGCACCCGGTAGACTCCCGTGCACAACAAAAAGGGAGTGGACGGGGGCGATGCCTTTTCTGGATTGGGTCAATAAAAATCAGGCCAAGGCGGCTGTGGGCGCAGTGCCCACGCACCTGCTCCAGCAAGAAGCCGTCTTCGGCGGCAGCGAGGACACCCCGCCGGAGAATCTGCTGATTCAGGGAGACAACCTGCTGGCGCTGAAGGCGCTGATCCCCGTCTATGCCGGGCGCGTGAAGTGCATCTTCATCGACCCGCCGTACAACACGCAGTCGGCGTTCGAGCACTACGACGACAAGCTGGAGCACAGCCAATGGCTGAGCATGATGTATCCGCGTCTGGTGCTGCTGCGGGAACTGCTGGCTGAGGACGGCAGCATCTGGGTCTCGATTGACGACAACGAAGCGCACTACCTCAAGGTGCTGATGGACGAGGTGTTCGGGCGCGCGAATTTTGTAACGACGGTGATATGGGAGAAGGCTGATTCGCCGCGAAACTCCGCCCGTCAGTTTTCTTCGGACCACGACTTCATTTTTGTCTACGCGCGTCATCCCGACTGGACGCCAATCAAGCTGGCTCGCACAGCAGAGTCCGACGCCATTTACTCAAACCCTGACAATGACCAGCGCGGTGTTTGGCTTCCGGGAGACCCGTATGCCAACAAGCCTTACTCTAGGGGCCAGTACAGCGTTGCCGGACCAACCGGACGGATTTTTTCCCCGCCACCTGGCCGCTACTGGCGTATATCGGAGGAAAAGCTGCGCACATTGGACGCGGACGGACGTATCTGGTGGGGGCCAAGCGGTGATGCGCGGCCAAGCATCAAAAGATACTTATCTGAGGTCAGCGACTTGGTGCCTCGCACCCTCTGGCACAAAGACGCAGTGGGAAGCAATCGAACGTCAAAGAATGAGATGCGCGCTTTGTTCCCCGGTCAAGAGTCGTTCGGCACGCCAAAGCCAGAACGGCTTTTGCAGCGCGCACTGCATATCGCCACCAACCCCGGCGACCTCGTACTAGATTCCTTCCTGGGCTCCGGCACAACCGCCGCCGTGGCACACAAGATGGGCCGTCGCTACATCGGCATCGAGATGGGCGAACACGCGCGCACGCACTGCGTATTTCGCCTCCAGAAGGTCATCGACGGCGAGCAGGGCGGCATCAGCGAGGCGGTGGGCTGGAAGGGCGGCGGCGGCTTCCGTTTCTGCACGCTCGGGCAAACCGCCTTTGATGCCGATGGCCGCATCAACCCCGAAGTGCGCTTCGGCACGCTGGCCGCGTTTATCTGGCACTACGAGACCGCGACACCCGCAGCCAATGCCTTGAACAAGCCGCTGCTGGGACTGCATAACGGTGCGGCCTATTACCTGCTCTACAACGGCATCCTGGGTGACAGGCGCCCGCAGGGCGGCAATGTGCTGACGCACGCGGTGTTGCAGATGCTCAACGAGCAATACCCGCACGACGGCCCCAAGGTGATCTACGGCGAAACCACGCGCCTGGGCGATGCCAAGCTGGCGGCGGAGGGCGTGACCTTCAGGCAGATTCCCTATGACATCAAGAGCCGGTGATGCCATGAACGAACCGGGGCCGCCGAAGGGCGAGGTGCTGCTGTACCAGACCGACGATGGCCGGACGCGCGTGGAGTGCCGCTTTGAGGGCGAGACCCTGTGGCTGACCCAGGCGCAGATGGCAGCGTTATTCCAAGTCACGGTACCGACCATCAACGAGCATCTGAAAGGCATCGTGGCGGAGGGTGAGTTGCAAGCTGAACGAACTATTCGGCGTTTCCGAACAGTTCGCGTGGAGGGCACGCGGCAGGTCACGCGAGACCTTGAGCACTATGCCTTGGATGCCGTTCTGGCCGTGGGCTTCCGGGTGCGCTCATCACGCGGCACGACCTTTCGCCAGTGGGCCATTGAGCAGTTGCGGGAGTACGTGGTCAAGGGCTTCGCCATGGACGACGTGCGCCTCAAGCAGGGTGGCGGGGGCGTCTATTTTGATGAGTTGCTGGCGCGCATCCGTGACATCCGCTCATCGGAGAAGATGTTCTGGCGCAAGGTGCTGGACATCTACGCCACCAGTATTGACTACGACCCGCGCGCGGAAGCCTCGCAGGCGTTCTTTGCCGCCGTGCAGAACAAGATGCACTGGGCCGTGCACGGACAGACCGCCGCAGAGGTGATTTACCGCCGCGCCGACGCCAGCAAACCCATGATGGGTCTGACCAGCACCAGCGGCACGCGCATCAAGCGGCAGGATGCCGGTGTCGCCAAAAACTATCTGTCTGCCGATGAGCTGGACGCGCTCAATCGCATCGTGACCCTGTATCTGGAGTTTGCCGAGTTGCAGGCCATGCGCGGCAAGGCGATGACGATGAAGGGTTGGATTGCCAAGCTGGACGAGTTTCTGCGCATCTCGGATCACGAGATTCTGACGCACGCCGGGCGCATCTCGCAGGACATGGCACAGGGCAAGGCAGAGGCCGAGTTCGCCAAGTTCCAAGCGCAGCAAGCGGCCTTGGAAAGCCGCGTAGAGCGAGATTTTGAGCAGGCCATCCAGTTGCTGCCGAAACCCGGCCCGAAATCTCGCGCCGCCAAGAAGAAACCCACATGAGCGCATTCACCCTCAAGCAGTACCAGCAAGACGCGCTGACCGCGCTGGAAGCCTTTCTGCACGACAGCCGCAAGATGATGCTGGCCGATGCCTTCAAGGCCGCGCTGGCGAGTCAAGGCCGCGCCGACCCCTACCAGCCGCTGTTTGGCGAGGTGCCCAGCATCTGCCTGCGCGTGCCGACGGGCGGCGGCAAGACGCTGCTGGCCGCCCACGCTGTTGCGCTGGCGGGCAGGGCGGTTTTGGACACGGACGCGCCGGTTGCGTTGTGGCTGACGCCGTCGGATGCCATCCGCACCCAAACGCTGGAGGGCTTGAGCAACGCGCATCATCCCTACCGCAAGGCGCTGGGCCAGCACTTTGGCGACCGGGTGCGGGTGTGCGACCTGGAGAGCTTGCAGACCATCAGCGCACAGGACGTGGGCAAGTCGTGCGTCGTGGTGGTCGCGAGCGTTCAGGCGTTTAACGTAAGCGATACCGCCAAGCGGTCGGTTTACTCGTTCTTTGAGGAGCTGGCACCGCATTTCGCAGACCTGCCCGCGAACGCCAGCGAGGGGCTGGAAAAGGTGACGGCCGAGGACTTGCAGAATCAGCCCTTCCTGACGTCTGCCGACATTGGCCGCGTGAAATACTCGATTGCCAATTGGCTTCACCTGAGTAGGCCAGTGCTCATTGTTGATGAGGCGCAGAATTTTCGAACGCCTCGCTATTTCAAGTCCGTATCACGCCTCAACCCTAGTTGCGTCGTGGAACTCACTGCCACACCCGTGTCCGGCAACAACGTGCTGCACCACGTGTCTGCCGCGGAGCTGAAAGCGGAGGAGATGATCAAGCTGCCCATCGTGCTGGCCGAGCACCCGGACGGCTGGCGAGCCTGCCTGCGGGATGCGCTGCTGACGCGCACGAACCTGGAGGCGGTGGCGCAGAACGAGCCGGACTACGTGCGCCCCATCGTGCTGATCCAAGCCGAGCCGAAGGGCGGCGAGGCCACCGTCGATGTCGTTCGCCAGCACCTGCTGGAGGAGCTGAATATCTCGGAGGACCAGATCAAGGTCGCCACGGGTACGCAGAAGGAACTCGACGGGGTAGACCTATTCGACCCCGCCTGCCCGGTGCGCTACGTCATCACGGTGGAGGCATTGAAGGAGGGCTGGGACTGTTCGTTTGCCTATGTGCTGGCGTCCCTGCAATCGGTGAAGTCGGCCAAGGACGTGGAGCAGTTGCTGGGCCGAGTGCTGCGAATGCCGTATGCGAAGTCCCGCCAGCAGGAGCCGCTGAACAAGGCGTACGCGCATATCGTGGCCGCTAACTTTGCCGAGGCGGCATCGAACCTCAAGGACCGTATGGTCCAGAACATGGGCTTTGAGCCGCTGGAGGCCAGCGCCGTCCTGCTACCCGCGCAGCAGCCACTGGGCCTGACGGGTGGCGTTGCCGTGGCGCCGTCGCGGCTGCCGGATTGCCATATCCAGCTTGATCAGGTGCCCGATACCCAGCACTGGCCTGAGGACGTGAAGCAGGTGGTGGACATCCGCCCGACCTCGCAGGGCGCCACGGTGCTGGTCAAGGGCAACGTGGACGCCGATACGCTCAAGCAGGCCGAAACCTTCATCACGCAGGCCGTCCCTGCCAAGCAACGGGAATCGGTGCAGCAACAGTTTGCCGCGCACCACGCGCTTCGGCGTGCCTTGCAGGCGCCCGCACAACTCGGTGCCAGTTTTGCGCCGATCCCGCAGCTCTGCCTGAATCTTGAAGGTTATCTGGAGGTGGTCGAGCGGGAGACGCTTAGCAATCTCGGCGAGTGGAACTTGCTTGACAGCCCCGTTGCCCTGCCAGGCTTTGCCATCCATGAGTCGGTCAACTCATTTGAGATCGACGTGAATGGCGAGCGTGTGAAGTACCGGCATATCGACGCGCAGCAACTGAACCTCAATGCCATCGGTACCACGGTCAGCGAACAGGATTTGGTGCGATGGCTGGACGGGCAGACCCGCAAGCCTTACCTCATGCAAGCGCAGTTGCAGGCGTATCTGGTGAAGATGGTGACGCACCTGACCAAGGAGCGCGGCTTCACGCTGACCGCGCTGGTTCGGGCTCGGCACCTGCTGGCGCAGGCCATTGGGGAGGCGATTGTCCGACTGCGGCAGGCAGCGATTGCCAAGGGTTTCGGCAGTCAGCTCCCGCTGATGGTGCTGGCACCGCCTGAGCAGCACGCGATGTGCAGCTTCCGCTTCCAGCCCGGCCAATACCCGGCGCGGAACGTCTACCAGGGCAGCTATGAGTTCTCCAAGCACTTCTATCCGGTCATCCACGACCTGAGGGAAAAGACGGCCGGCGGCCAGCGGGCCGAGGAGTTCGTTTGCGCTCAGGCGCTCGATGCGCACCCCAAGGTCAAGCACTGGGTGCGGAATATCGAGCGGCAGGAGAAGTTCAGCTTCTGGCTGCCCACGGCCACGGATTACTTCTACCCCGACTTTGTGGCCGAACTGACCGATGGCCGCTTGCTGGCGGTGGAATACAAGGGTGAGGTCTACGCCAGCAACGACGACTCGCGCGAGAAGAAGCAAGTCGGCGACCGGTGGGAAAAGTCCAGCGGAGGGCAGTGCCTATTCCTTTTCGCCGTCGCCGATGACAACGGGCGCACGGTCAGTCAGCAAATTGCGGACAAGATCGGATGACGGGCGACCAGACGAGACCCTATAGACCTTCGTGAACGGTCACTTGCAGCGGGAGTCGTCCGAAATTGAGTGGGTGCGGCTCCTTTGGTTCTACAAGCGGTGGGCCAACGACAATCGGCTGTTCCCGCGAACAGCGATTGCGGTCGGGACGGAGGACATGCGCTTCGCAACCGCTGGTCTGATGCGAGCCCATTGGAGCGATGCGTCGCCGATCCGCCGGGTTATTCGAGAGACATTCGAGGCCGCAGGCTTTCCGTACTCCAACCCGCATGCGATCCGGCAGACGTTGGTGATGCCGGGCGAGAAGGTCTGCCGTACCCCATGTCGTCGTGCTGACGACCATCTACAGCTACGGCGAGGTTTCGCGGGGACGGCAGGCGGAGATCATCCGCTCGCTCGCGGCCAGCGATGGGGTGAAGGCGGTAACCGTCGAAGACCAGTGGTTCCGATTGAGCGCGTCGAGCCCGGGTGACCGGGATCATTTTTCAGGGTTTGCGCACAAATCTGTGCCCACGACGCTCGGCGTGTCGCAGCTGTATTTGGTAAGACAGCCACAGAGACATGTTTCGAGCTTCTGTATCGTTCGCCATGAACTTTCTTGCCCACCTCTGGCTGGCCGAACGCACCGGCACCTCGCTGGCCGGCGCGGTGCTGGGGGATGTCGTGCGCGGCGCCGATCTGTCGGCCTATCCGCCGGCGCTGGCGCTGGGCATTCAACTGCATCGGCGGGTGGATGCCACCACCGACCGGCATCCGGCCTTGCACCCGCTGCGGGCGCGCTTTGCGCCCGGCAGGCGTCGCTATGCGGGCATCGTGCTCGACCTGGTGACCGACCATGTGCTGGCCCGCGACTGGCGGGCGCTTGAAACCGAACCGCTGACCGCGTTCTGCGCCCGCGCCGGGCAGGCCATCGCCGAGGCCGCTCCGTGGTTTCTGCAGGCCGGCGGACGCCGCACCACGGCCGGGGACTTCACCCGGTTGCTGCTTTCGTACCGCGATCCCGCCGGGATCGACCTGGCCCTGCAGCGGGTGGCGTCGCGCCTGCGACAGCCTGCGCTGCTGCTCGACGCCGCCCGCGACTGGCAGGCCCTGATGCCCGCCCTGAGCCCGGTGGTGCCAGGGCTGCTGCGCGATATCGAGGCGCAGTTGCAGGCCGTGATGCCGGTCGCGACGCAGGCCTGATGGCGGCCCTTGCCGAACCGCGTGGGTGGGCATCGACAGGCGGGCCCGATCTGGGGATGATCAGGCCGGCAATCCGCCCCCCGAGTCATCACTCATGCCGCTGAGGACCGCACCGGAATGACCGCCCGCCTCGCCGCCGATCTGGTGCTGGTGATCCACCTCGCGTTCATCGTCTGGGCCGTGTTCGGCGGGCTGGCGGTGCTGTGGCGGGGCGGGATGCTGTGGGCGCATCTGCCGGCGCTGGCGTGGGGGGTGTGGATTGAACTCACGCATGGCATCTGCCCGCTGACGCCGCTGGAGAATCATTTTCGGGCGGTGGCGGGGCAGTCCGGTTACGACGGCGGCTTCATCGAACATTACCTGTGGCCGCTGATCTACCCGGCCGGGCTGACGCCCGCGCACCAGCTTGGGCTGGCGTGCGCGCTGCTGCTGATCAATGGCCTGATCTACGGGGTCGTCGGATGGCGGTGGCGGCGGCGTCAGCGACGGTATGATTAAGCCCGGTTTCGTTGACGTGACCCCGCCATGACCCAGCCGTTCCGCTTTTGCCCGCAATGTGCGATGCCTCTGGAATTGTCGTTCCAGGGCGATCGTGACCGTCTCGCCTGCCCCGCCCCTCGCTGCGGCTTTGTGCACTGGGACAACCCGACGCCGGTGGTCGCGGCCATCGTCGAGCACGAGGGACAGATCATTCTGGCGCGCAACGCGGCGTGGCCCAGTGCGTTCTACGCGCTGATCACCGGATTTCTGGAACGGGGCGAAACCCCTGAAGACGGCGTGCAGCGCGAAGTCGAAGAAGAGCTGGGGCTGACGCCGCAGGCCGCACATTTTGTGGGCCTCTACGAATTTCACCGGATGAACCAGCTGATCATCGCCTACCACGTGCCCGCCACCGGCAACGTGCGCCTGAACGAGGAGCTGGCGGACTGGAAGCACGTGCCCTTTGACGGCATTCACTACTGGCCCGCCGGCACCGGCTACGCCCTGCGCGACTGGGCCGAGGCGCGCGGCTACGGCGCCACGCGCATGGAGCTGCCGACCCGGATGCAGGCCCCGCAGGCCGGCGAGACCGCGCAGTCATGAGCCGCCTCGCGCCATGGGCGTCGTTGCCGCAGATTGGCCTGGGTCCGGGTTCGGGCCTGCGGGTGCTCTTGGCGACCGCTGCGCTGCTGCTCAGCGCCTGCGCCAATGGCCAGTGGCCGTGGAGCACGAGCGAAGCCGAAAAGGCCGAGCAGATGAGCGAAGACGCAAAGCCCGGCAGGGTCACCGACTTGGATGGCTTCGCCGCGTTCATCGCGCTGCGGCCCACGCCCGAACAGTTCCGCACCCGCTATCCCGACGTGCAACTGGTCATGCCCGGCGACATCACCACCAAGGAATTGCGCTTCGACAACAGCCGCTTCTTTGCCGAAATCGATGACAGCGGCCTGATCACCGGTGGGCGCTTTCAGTAAGCCAGGGGCGGCCCGGGCCTGATGGCACGCGATGCCGGCCACGCCTTCGACACCGCTGCGGCGCGCCGCAAGGTGCTCACGGTGATTGCCCGCATTCCCAGAGGCTGCGTGGCCAGCTATGGGCAGGTCGCGTTCGAGGCAGGCTTTCCGGGGCGGGCGCGCTGGGTGGGGCGCGTGCTCTCCGAGGGGCTGACGCTGCACCAAGGCTGGCACCGGGTGCTGCGCAACGACGGCCTGCTGGGCCTGCCCAAGGCCAGCCCCGCGCACGTGGAGCAGCGGGCGCTGCTGGTGGCCGAGGGGCACGTGTTCCGCAACGACCGGATCGACATTGCGGCGCACCGCTGGCGACCGCGCAGCGACGCGCCGCTGGTGGATTGACCCGGCTGTCGCCGGGCCCTACCAGATGCTGACCCGCGCCTCGGGCGGCAGGTAAAGCGGCGCGTCCTCGTCGATGTCGAAGGCCGGATACCAGGCGTCGATGTTGCGCACCACGCCGTTGGTGCGGTAGACGTCCGGGGCGTGCGGACCGGTCTTGAGGCGGGTGATCATTTCCTCGTCTCGGAAGTTGCGCGCCCAGACCTGCGCCCAGCCGATGAACAGCCGCTGCTCGGCGGTGTAGCCATCGATGATGGGCGGCGGCAGCTTGCCGGCCGACAGCAGGTAGGCCTTGCGGGCAATCGACAGACCGCCCAGGTCGCCGATGTTCTCGCCCAGTGCCAGTGCGCCATTGACGCAGTGGCCTTCGAGCGGGCAATAGGCGTTGTACTGCTCGACCAGCCTTGCGGTGAGCGCCTCGAAGGCCTTGCGGTCTTCATCGGTCCACCAGTTTTTGAGGTTGCCGTCGCCGTCGTACTTGGAGCCTTGGTCGTCGAAGCCATGACCGATTTCGTGGCCGATGACCCCACCGATGGCGCCAAAGTTGATGGCGTCTTCGGCATACATGTCAAAGAACGGCGGCTGCAGGATGGCCGCGGGAAAGACGATCTCGTTCATCGTCGGGCTGTAATAGGCATTGACGGTCTGCGGCGTCATGAACCATTCGTCGCGGTCCACGGGCTGGCCGATCTTGTCCCGTTCGCGCCGGGATTCGAATGCGGCCGCCCGGCGCAGGTTGCCCACCAGGTCGCCCTCTTCGACCTGCAGCGCGCCATAGTCGCGCCAGCGGTCGGGGTAGCCGATCTTGGTGTTGAACTTGCCGAGTTTTTCGAGGGCCTTGAGCTTGGTGCGCTCGCCCATCCAGTCCAGTTGCTTGATGCTTTGCGCGTAGGCCTGGGTGAGGTAGGAGACCATGCGCTCCATGCGCGCCTTGGCCTCGGGCGGGAAGTGCTTTTCAACATAGCGCTTGCCCAGCGCCTCGCCCAGCGCCGCCTCGACTGCCGAGACGGCACGCTTCCAGCGCGGCCGGTTTTCGCTGACGCCGCGCAGGGTGCGCGCGTAAAAATCGAAATGGGCCTCGACCAGATCCTTGGACAGGCTTGGCGCGAACTCGCGCATCACCCCGAGCTTCAGATAGTGCTGCACGGTGGACCATTCGCTGTCGCCCAGCGCGGCGGCGAGTTCGGTGATGGCCTCGGGCTGCATGACGATCAGGGCGTCGTTGCCGTCCAGGCCGGCGGCCGTGAGCGTCGCGCGCAGGTCGAAATCGCCGGTGAGCGTGTTGACGTCGTCAAGGCTGAAGCGGTTGTAGGTGCGCTCACGGTCGCGTGACGCGACGCGCGTCCAGTGCGCCTTGGCGAGCCGGGTTTCCAGCGCCATTACCGCATCGGCGGCGGCCGTCGCTGCGGCGGCGTCGTCGCCTTCGATGGCGTCGATGCGGGTCAGCATGTCGGCAAGGTAGTCCACGTAGGCGGCGCGGAGGGTGTCGAAGCGCTCGCCTTCGTCGAGATAGAAGCTGCGGTCGGGCAGGCCGATCTGGTCGCCCTGATGCAGGTAGGCGATGTATTGCGTGGCATTGCGCGCATCCTGGCCCACCCAGAACGACAGGGGCTGCGGCAGGCCTTTGGCCGCCCATTCGCCCAGAAAGGCCGGCAAGGCTTCGGCAGAGGTCAGCCCGTCGATTGCATCGAGCAGGTCCTGCACCGGCGCCAGACCTTTGGCCTCGGCCGTCTGCTCGTCCATGAAGCTGCGGTAGAACGCGGCGAGTTTCTGGTCTTCGGGGTCGTCGTGCTGCTCTTTTTTGGCCAGTTTTTCCAGCAGGGCCCGAATCTGCAGCTCGGCGCGGTCGGCCAGCACGGTGAAGGCGCCGTAGCTGGACCGGTCGGCGGGAATCGGATTTTCGCGCAGCCAGGTGCCGTTGACGTGGCGGTAGAAATCCTCGCCCGGCGCGACGTCGCGGTCGAAATTGACTTCGATGACGCCGGAACGCGGCGGCGGCGGTGGAATGTCGGATCGCTGCTCAGTCGTGCGCAGCTGCGCGTCGCGGTCACAGGCGCTCAGGCCCAGGGTCGCAAGCAGCAACAGGGGCAGCAAAGGCATCAATGGCTTCATGTGGGAGGCAGTTTCGAGTGGGACCTGGGCGCGCCACGGGGCGAACCCAGGCGCGCCTAAATTAGCCGATATTGCTCAGGGACTCGCGCAATGCCGGACTGCCGCCGGTCTGTGGCCGGGAACGGGCAGCCGGGGTGGCTCGCCGACCCTGAACCTTTGGGGCGACCCGATGCCGGTGGCCAGGCGGGGCGCCCTGTGGCCGCGCTCAGGCGGGGGCGTTGCTCGGCAGGGGCTTGAGGCGCGCCCCGGGCCGGCGGCGTTTTGCCGGCTGGGCCTCGGCGGTGAGCTCGGCAATGTACCGGTGCAGAATGGCGGTGGCCTCGGCGCGGCCGTCACCGGCGTGGTCGCGCATGTTGGATCGATAGTAGGCGTGGTTGGTCAGAAAGCGATCGACGTCCGAGGGGGTGAGGCGCTTCAGGTCGGCGCGCATGCCAATGCCCATGCGTTCGATCATGTGCGCGTTCAGACGTTGCTCGAAGGCCTCTTCCGGCGCGGCGAGAACAGGCTTGCCAAAGTGCATGGCTTCGCCAATGAGCTGGTTGCCGGCGGTGGACAGCACCGCCTTGCAGTGCGCCAGATCGTGCAAAAACCATTCATTCGACGGTGCCCGGAAGTCGAGGTTGTCAACCTTGCCCCGGTGCGGTGTGCCATAGATCACCACCGGGCAGTCGAGCAGCCGCAGTGCGCGGTCGATGTGCGCCCGGTACTGATGCTCGCCCTTGTTGAAGTAGCACAGCAGGTAGTCGCCCTCGCGGGCCTTCAGGCGCTTGACCTCGTCGCGCAGCATCGGCCCCACGACCTTGACGCCGGGATAGGCGCCGTCGGCCGGGTAGAAACTGGCGATGAGAATGCGCTCTGGGATGCCCATGAGCCGTCGATAGCCGATGGCATCGCGCATGCCCGCCAGCCACAGGTCGGGCGGAAAATGCGGCTTGCAGTAGGCAATGATGCCGACATGGTCAAAGCTGATGCGCGGCAGCTTCAACTTCTGGGCGACCCGGTGCGTCCAGGCTTCGGAGTCACTGATCACGACCTGGATGTCGCGGCTGCGAAACTCGCGCTCCACCTGTTCGATGCCATGTCCGCCGAAGAACAGGTCGGCCATGGGCGCGATGTTCTCGCCGATGGTGCGGGGAATTGAATGCCCGCCGCGGCTGTTGTGGCGGTACCCGATGGTGGGAATGCGCACGGTGGGAAACAGGGGCGCCAGCACCTCGTAGGCGTCGCCGCCGGCAAAGACCGTGACTTCGTGTTGGGCGATCAACGAGGGCAGCACGCTCATGGTGCGCATCGCGTGGCCGCGCCCGTACCCCATGACCCCATAGGCAATTCGCATGATCATCACTCCGATTGATCCACTCGCAAGGCTATGGCGCGGGCGTAACGCTGGGGTGACAGCGGGGTGACGGATTGATGACGGTCTGCGGCCCGCCGCGCGGCAGGCGCGCAGCAAAAAGGAGGCCGCAGCCTCCTTTTTGCTGCCACAACCCCGGGTTTCAGAAGGCGACGCGCAGGCCGACCCGGAACCCGTCGTTGTCGATATCACCGCCGTTGTCCGGCTCCAGCGTCAGCATCCGGTACTCGGCGAACAGCCCCACCAGGCCGACACCGATGCGTGCGCCCAGCAGCAGTTCGGTGATGTCGGCATCGTCCAGCCAGCCCAAGCCGGCACGGCCATAGAGGGTGACCAGAGGCAGGTTGGTTTCGAGGCCCACGAAGGCGCCGTAGCCGTCCTGGTTTTCACCGCCCAGGTCAAAGTCGAGATACTGGGCCTCGCCGTAGACGTCGACCAGCGGCGTCAGGCTGGTGCTGTAGCCGCCGCCGATGCGGGTTTCTTCATAATCTGCGCCGCCGTCCAGCTCTTCGTCGAGATATTCGGCACGGGCGAACAGGCCGGTGCCGGGCAGGTTGACCCGACCGCGCAGGCCGAAGCCGTCGCTGTCTTCGGTGTTGCCCCCGGCATCGAACTCGCTGAACGAGGCGAAGCCTTCCACCGAGGCCAGCAGTTCGGCGTTGGCGGCGGCGGGCAGGACGGCCAGAGCGGCCAATGCAATGATCTTTTTCATGAAACTCCCCTTCTCCAATGGGTGGATACCACGCACCTCGATGGTGCGTGGTGAGTCTAGCGCTCTTTCTTGACGGTACGGGTACGCCCTTTCTTGACCAGCCTGGCGTAGTAAAAGCCGTCGTGGTCGCCGCCGGGCGGGATGCGCAGCCCGCAGCGTTCGGCGAGGCCCACCGGGCTGCTGATGGCGCCAGGGCGGCCGTCGGGCGTGGTCATCAAGAATTCGCGAATGACGTCATCGCCCTCGGCGCGCAGCACCGAGCAGGTGGCATACACCAGCACGCCATCGGGTTTCAGGGTGGGCCACAGCCGCCGCAGCAGGCGTGCCTGGGTGTCGCCCAGCGCCTTCAGGTCGGTGTCGCGGCGCAGCCACTTGATGTCGGGGTGGCGGCGAATCACGCCGGTGCCCGAGCAGGGCGCGTCGATCAGAATGCGGTCGAAGGGGGTGCCGTCCCACCAGCGACGCACGTCGGCGGCGTCGCTGAGCAGCAGTTCGGCGTTCAGGCCCAGGCGGCGCAGGCCGTGCTGCACCTTGCCCAGCCGCGCCGGGTCGAGGTCGATGGCGACCACGGTGACGTCGGCACGCTCCAGCATGTGCGCGGTCTTGCCGCCGGGGGCGCTGCAGGCGTCGAGCACGCGCATGCCCGGGGCCAGGTCCAGCAGTTCGACGGCAAGTTGAGCCGAGGCGTCCTGCACCGACAGGCGACCTTCGTTGAACCCCGGCAGCACGCGCACGTCGGCAGGCTGGTCGAGGACGATGGCGTCTGGCAGGCCGACGACCGCCCGCCCCGGATGACCCGCCGCCGCGAGCTGTTCGAGCGCCGCGTCGCGGCTCAGTTTGCGGGCGTTCACCCGCAGGGTCATAGGCCCCTGCTGGTTGCCGGCGGCGAGTACGGCATTGGCCTGCGCGCCCCAGTCCCGCGTGATGTCGCGCACCATCCAGTGCGGATGAGAGTGCTGAACGACGGGATCGTCCGGCAGGGCCGCCACCAGCGCCGGGTGTTCACGCTGCACCCGGCGCAGGATGGCATTGACCAGCCCCCGCACACCCGACAGGTCGAGCAGCGCGCAGGCGTTCACCGTTTCGTTGAGCGCCGCGTGGTCGGCGGTGTCCATGTCGAGCAGCTGGTAGATGCCGCTCAGCAACAGCGCCTGCAGCGGGGTTCCAGGCTGCGCCGGCTTGGCCATCAGCGGCGTCAGCAGGGCCTCAAGCCGGGTGCGATGGCGCAGCACGCCGTAGACCAGCGCCCGGGCGAAAGGGTCGGCATCGTGCGGCAGGGCGTCGTCCAGGCTGCGGCCGTTGAACACGGCCACCAGGGTCTCGACGGCGATGGCGCGCGATCGCGCCGGGGTGCTGGTGTAGGCCATAGGCGCGCATGGTAGCCGGGTCCACGAAAAAGGCCCCGCCAGAGCGGGGCCTTGAGGTGCAGCGTTGGCGGTCAGTCGGCCGTTACTTCGATCACGTCGATCTGGTAGATCGAGGTGGTGCCGCTGACTTCGCTGCCCACCACCAGCAGGGGCATGCCGTTGGGGCTGTCGGCCGCTGCGATGAAGGCCAGCCCTTCGGGGCCGAGGTCGCCGCTGGTGGGGTCGGTTTCGGGGTCCTTGGTGAAGTCGCGATTGTTGACGTACTGAACGAACGCCGCCGACTGCGGATTGGTGATGTCATAGACCATGATGCCGCTGATGCGCTCCAGGCCAATGAACGCGAAGGTGCGACCGGCGAGGGTGCCGATGGCAATGCCCTCAGGCTCCGGACCCTTGGCATCACTGCGGCCTTCGGGACTGTTGCTGTCGTGGCTGGCGTTGAAATTGTTGGGGAAGCGTTGGGCGGTGATGCGCTCAAGGTCGGCGCCGCTGTCATAGACCTGTTGACCGTCGGCCGACCAGATCGAGAACGAGCGGCCGCCCAGCACATAGAGCTCGTCAAAGTCACTGTCACCGTCGATGTCGCCCATCGTGGTGGTGGCCTCAAGCCGGCCGATGGCGCCGTCTGCCTGCAGCTCGGCAGCGTTCGGGAAGCGGGTGGCATCCAGGGTCATGTCCTTGATGCGCAGCGTTTCCTCGACCTGCAGAAAATCATTGCGGTCGTCGCCTTCGTTGGCCGTCACGTAAAAGGTTTGGCCGTT
This sequence comes from Polycyclovorans sp., assembly GCA_002706265.1. Taxonomy (GTDB): domain Bacteria; phylum Pseudomonadota; class Gammaproteobacteria; order Nevskiales; family Nevskiaceae; genus Polycyclovorans. Next base: position 107,337 of record PAKU01000033.1, read on the forward strand.
GAAGTGGTAGCTGGCCATGCCGTCGGGCTGATACATGCCCAGCACCGGCCAGTTGCGGATATTGATCTGCGGGAAGTCTCTGGGGTCGCGATCGCTGGCGTCCAGTTCGTTGCCAATGGCGCTGTGACGCTTGTAGCCGTAGGGCCGTATGGCGGTGATCACCGGGTTGGCAAGGTCTGAGAAATCCAGCACCGCGTGGGCATTGGCTTCCTGCAGGTTGACCCAGGCGGTGGGGCCGTCCACCGCCTCGGCGATGTACTCGGGCTCCATGTCCTGGGCCACCGAGGCGCCCGGACCGTAGATGCGGATGCCCTGCGCGCGCAGGGCGTCGGCCTGGCTGTTGAAGGCCTCGAAGCCGGCAGTGGCCACCGGCGGATTGGTAAAGCCGCCGCGCACGTCGATCACGCTGACCGAGCCGACCGGATCAACCGAGTCGGGGTTGCCGTAGCCGTTGGACTCGCCTTCGTTGGCGACCAGCACGGCGGTGCCGTCGCGGGTGAAGGTCAGCATGTCGGGCAGGGCGCCCACGGTCGCTTCGCCCAGCTTGTCCAGGGTGTCGGTGTCGTAAAAGACCACTTTGCCGGGATCGGTTTTTTCGTTCGCCTCGATGGCCACGGCGGCGACGCCCCCGAAGACGGCAACGCTGTTGGCACCGCCGCCTTCGGCGGTGGCGTCGATGTTCTGCACGCGCTGCGGGTTGGCGGGATTGCTGATGTCGAGCACATCCACCGTCACGGCCGCGGCATTGACCACGAACAAGCGGCGGGTGACCGGATCGAAGGCCACGATCTCGGCCGCCGCGGTGTCGAAAATCTGAGTGGCGTAATCCAGGGCCGGGTCCTGAAAGCTGCCGATGCGCCGCAGGTCCAGCAGCGTGTCACCAGCACCCGGTGCGCCCGGGGCCCCTGCTGCGCCGGGGGCGCCGGCAGGACCGGGTGCGCCATCGCCGGCCGGTCCCTGCGGCCCCTGCGGACCCTGGGCGCCCATCGCGCCGTCGTCGCCGTCACAGGCGGCCAGTCCCAGCGCCAGCATCACGGCGGGCAATGCCCACCGCAGGTTGGTGGTGCGTGTCATCTCAAATCTCCCTTGGGGTTGTCGTAACCCCTGACAGTAGGAAATCTGGGTGACGCGCCGGTGACGTGTCAGTGACGGTCCGGTGACACCTTCGTGGCGGCTTCGATTCTGGCGCACTCGGCACGCCAGGCCGCCATCTCGTCGGCATAGTCCATCAGCACGCAGGTCGCGCAGCCGCCGGCGCAGCAGTCGGGCATCTCAGGCTTGGGCGGCAGTTCGGGCCCCTTGGGCGGCTTGGCTTGGGTGTCGTCGCTCATGTCAAGGCTCCTGAGGCGGGCGCTCGGGGGTTCTGCTGCGCGGTTTGCGGCGTGCCGCCCGGCCATTGCCAGCGGCGCACGCACAGGGCGCCGTCACCGGTGGCGATGCGCAGGCCGCGCGTGTCGACCGACAGCACCGTTCCGGGCGCGGCGCACTGCACGCTGGCTTCGGCGACGGCGTCCCACAGCCGGAGGCGCTCGTCGCCGCTCATCGCCCAGCACACCGGCACCGGATTGAAGGCGCGGATGCGGCGGGCCAGCTGTGCGGCCGGCAGGCTGAAATCGACGCGCGCCTCGTCCTTGCTCAGCTTGGCGGCATAGGTGGCGCCATCCGCCGGCTGCGGGGTGCGCGCCAGTGTGCCGCTGGCCAGTGCGGCCAGGGCCTCGCAGATGGCGGTGCCGCCGAGGTGGGCGAGGGCGTCGTGCAGACCGGCGCCGGTGGTGTGGTCGTCGATGGGCACGGCGCGGGTGAGGCACATCGGGCCGGTGTCGAGGCCGGCGTCCATTTGCATGATGGTGATGCCGGTTTCGGCGTCACCGGCCTCGATGGCGCGCTGGATCGGCGCCGCGCCGCGCCAGCGCGGCAGCAGCGAGGCGTGGATGTTGAGGCAGCCGTGGGTCGGGATGTCGAGCGCGGCCTGCGGCAGGATCAGCCCGTAGGCGACCACCACCATGACCTCGACCTGCGCGGCGTGCAGCGCCTGTTGCGCCGCCTCACGAAAGCGCTCGGGCTTGTGCACGGTGAGGCCCAGTTGCGTGGCGTGCTCGGCCACCGGTGAGGCGCTGAGCTTGCGGCCGCGGCCGGCGGGGCGATCGGGCTGGGTGAACACCGCCGCAATGTCGTGCCCCGCCGCATGCAGCGCCGCCAGCGCCGCCACCGAGAAGACCGGCGTGCCGGCAAACGCGATCCTCATTCGGCCATCTTTTCGGCTTTCTTCAGCTTTTTGAGGATGCGTTCGCGCTTCAGCGAGCTGAGATAGTCGATGTAGAGCTTGCCGTCGAGATGGTCGATTTCGTGCTGGATGGCCTGGGCCAGCAGGCCTTCGGCGTCCAGCTCGAATGGCGTGCCGTCACGGTCCAGCGCCTTCAGGTGCAGGTGATTGAAGCGCTCAACCTTGTCGAGCGCGCCAGGCACCGACAGGCAGCCCTCTTCCATCACCTTGCGGTCTGTGGAGTCGGTGATTTCGGGATTGATGAGGACCATCGGCCGGGTGTCACCGTCGGCCAGGTCCATCACCGCCACGCGCAGGTCCACGCCAATCTGGTTGGCGGCCAGCCCGATGCCCGGCGCGTCGTACATGGTGTCGAACATGTCGTCGATGAGCCGATGCAAGGCAGTGTCGAAGGTGACGACCGGTTTGGCCTTGATGCGGAGTCGGGGATCGGGGTGGTGCAAGATAGGTCGGATGGCCATGGGCGCTCCTGCGAAACGGCTGTGACAAGGGGGGTTAAACCTTTGCCACATCAGGGATTCATGCCAGAATCGATTATCGACTCCGGGGAGTAATTACGATGTCGCAGTATACCGGCACCCTCGCCCGGACCTTGCTGGTTGCGGGTGTCGCGACCAGCCTCGTCGCCTGCGCGGCCACCGCGCCCCAGACCACGCGTGTCGAGCCGGCGCCGGCGCCAGCCCCCCTGTCGCAATCCGCATTGCCGTCGCCATCGCCCGCGGCGCCTCTGGAGGCGGCGCCCGTGCAACCGGCGCCGGTGGCGTTTCGCGCGTCCGCGCCGTTGCAGTACGTGGTGCAGCCGGGCGACACGCTGTGGGGCATCGCCAGCCGGTTTCTGGCCCAGCCTTGGCAGTGGCCCGAGGTCTGGTTCGTGAACGAGCAGGTGGCCAATCCGCACCTGATCTATCCGGGCGATGTGCTGATGCTGCGGGTGATCAACGGCCGTCAGCAGATTGTGCGCGACGCCACGCCGGCGCTGCGGGTGTTGCGGCTGGGGCCCCAGGTGCGCGAAAGCGCGCTTGACGACGCCATTCCGGCGATTCCCCTGGAGGCGATTCAGGATTTTCTGCGCAACCCGCGCATGGTCGGCGCCGATGAACTGGCGCGCGCGCCCTACATCGTGGCCTTTGCCGACGACCAGCTGATTGCCGGCAGCGGCAGCCCGGCCTTCGTGAAGAACCTGCCGGCCGAGGGCGATTACCGCTGGGCCGTGGTGCGGCCCGACCGCGCCATCACCGACCCTGACACCGACGACATTCTGGGCTACGCCGCCACGCCGGTGGGCGGGCTGGAAGTGCGCGAAATGGACCCGGTGGCCAGCCTGGGCCGCTTGACGCGGTCGGACATGGAAGCCCGTGTCGGCGACCGGCTGGTGCCCATCAACGATGCCCTGTTCGAGGCCCGGTTCGTGCCGCGCGCCCCCGACAATGCCATTGACGGGCAGGTGGTCTGGATTGCCGAAGAACGGCTGCAGGCCATCCAGTACCAGGTGGTGGCCATCAACCGCGGGCAGGCCGCGGGGCTGGCGCCCGGTCATCTGCTGACCGTCAAGCAGCGCAGCCGGGTGGTGAACGATCCGCATGCGCGGGGCACCGTGACCTTGCCGCCGCAGCCGGTCGGCATGGTCATGCTGTTCCGCACCGATGCGCGCCTGTCGTTTGGCCTGGTGCTGGAAGCCACGCGGCCCATCGGCATTCTCGACGCGGTGGTGAACCCGGGCGCCGTCGCCCGGTGACGGGCGGTGCCGTTGCGGCGCGAGACGCGGCACTGACGCTGCTGCGCACGCCCGGACTGGGGCCGGTCACCCTGGCAAAACTCCACGCCCGACTGGGCTCGGCCGAGGCCATTGTCAATGCCCGGCCCGGCGTGTTGCGTGACGCCGGCCTGAGTGAGGCGCGCATCAACGCCCTGCAACAGGCCGATGCCGGCCTGATTGCGCCGGATCTGGCGTGGCTGGCGGCCGGCCCCGACCGCCACATCCTGCTGTGTGACGATGCGCGGTATCCCGAGCGCCTGCGGCAGACGCCGGGCGCGCCGCTGTTGTTGTTCGTGCACGGTGACCCCGACTGGCTGGCGATGCCGCAACTGGCCATCGTGGGCAGTCGTTCGGCGACGCCGCAGGGCGCGCTCAACGCCCGGTCGTTTGCCGAAGCGCTGGCCGCGCGGGGCATCACCATCGTCAGCGGCCTGGCGCTGGGCATCGATGGCGCCGCCCATGAAGGCGCCCTGGCCGCCAAGGGCGGCACCGTGGCGGTGTGCGCCACCGGCCTGGACCGCGTGTACCCCGCCCGGCATCAGGCGCTGGCAAGACAGATTGCCGCCGAGGGCGCGCTGGTTTCGGAGTTTCCGATCGGCACGGTGCCGCAGCAGGGATTCTTTCCGCGTCGCAACCGCGTCATCAGTGCCCTGTCGCTGGGCGTGCTGGTGGTCGAGGCGGCCCGCGAAAGCGGGTCGCTGATCACCGCGCGCTTTGCCATGGAGCAGGGCCGCGAGGTGTTTGCCATTCCCGGCTCCATCCACAATCCGCAGGCGCGCGGCTGCCACGCCTTGATTCGTCAGGGTGCGAAGTTGGTCGAGTCGGTGGACGACATTCTGGAAGAGCTGGCGCCGCAACTCGTCGGCCACCTGCGCGATGCGCCCGCTGTGCCCGACGCGGAGGCCAATGGCGGTGGTGAGGCACTGACGCCAGAGGCCGACGCCCTGCTGGCCGAGCTGGGCGACGAGGCGCTGGAGTTCGACACGCTGCTGGCGCGCAGCGGGGCGTCGGTGGCCACTTTGTCAGCCCAGTTGCTGACCCTGGAACTGTCGGGACGGGTCGTGCAGGGCGCTGACGGGCGTTACCGGGCGCTGCGGGGCACATGACCCACCGTCACGCCGTTGTCATGCGGTCACCGCCTATACTTTGCGCGACATGATTCCGCGTCATCCTGAGAAAAGCCGCAAGCGCAGCCGCGATGCGGCGACCTGCTTGCACGGAATTTGCCTGTTCAGCCCAAGGAGAACGCCATGAAAGAAACCGTCCTCGATGTGCTGATGTATCTGTTCGAGAACTACCAGACCGTGGAGTTCGTTGATCAGGCCAACCACGAGAATCTGCAGGAAGAACTGGTGGCGGCGGGCTTCGAGGCCGAAGAGGTGGGCAACGCCTTCCGCTGGCTCGACGGCCTGACCCAGACCCGGCAGTTGCCCATGGTCTTCGGCCCCGGGGCGGCGCTGCGGGTTTACACGCGCGAAGAAATGCAACGCATTCCCACCGAATGTCGCGGGTTTCTGCTCTATCTCGAGCAACTGGGCATCCTGTCGCCGACCCATCGTGAATGGATCATCGACCGCCTGATGGCGCTGGTCGAAGACATCGATCTTGAGCGGGCCAAATGGGTCTGTCTGCTCGTGCTGATGAGCGATGAGCAGGCGGAAGAGGCCTTCGCCCATGTCGAAGAGATGGTCTATTACGCCGGCGAGTTTCTGCACTGAGACACCGTCATTTCCGGGCGCGCCGCTTTACAGCAGGCGCATTGTCCCGATATAAGCGCCCCCTTTCCTGCGGGCCCGCCCCGCGAGCGCTGTGGTTCGAGCGCCGTTTGTACATGGACAAGCTCTGAATGAGTAAATACCTCGTCGTCGTCGAGTCGCCTGCCAAGGCCAAGACGATCAAGAAGTACCTGGGTCACGACTACGAAGTGCTGGCCTCTTATGGCCACGTGCGCGACCTGGTGCCCAAGGATGGGGCGGTGGACGTCACCAATGCCTTCGCCATGAAGTACCAGGCGATCGAGCGCAACGAGAAACACGTGCGCGCCATCCAGAGCGCGCTGCGCAACGCCGATGGCCTGATTCTGGCAACCGACCCTGACCGCGAAGGGGAGGCCATTTCCTGGCACTTGCTGGAGTTGCTGACCGAACGCAACGCCATGAAGAACAAGACCGTGGAGCGCGTGGTGTTCCACGAGATCACCGAGCGCGCCGTGCGCGAGGCCGTGGCCCACCCGCGGCAGGTCGCCACCGACCTGGTCAATGCCCAGCAGGCGCGCCGCGCGCTGGACTATCTGGTGGGCTTCAACCTGTCGCCGCTGTTGTGGCGCAAGGTGGCACCGGGCCTGTCGGCCGGGCGCGTGCAGAGTCCGGCCCTGCGCCTGATCTGCGAGCGTGAGGAAGAGATCAAGGCGTTCATTCCGCGCGAGTACTGGACGCTGCTGGCCGCCGCCGACAAAGGGGGCAGCGCCTTCACCGCCAAGCTGATCGAGCTGGACGGCCAGAAGGTCGAGCAGTTCACCGTCACCGAAGGGCCGGCCGCCACCGCCGCCCGCGACCGGCTGCTGAAAAGCGCTGCAGGCCAGCTCACCGTGGGCACGGTCGACAAGAAGCAGCGCCGCCGCAATCCGTCGCCGCCGTTCACCACCTCCACCCTGCAGCAGGAGGCCAACCGCAAGCTCGGCTTCACCTCCACCCGCACCATGCGCACCGCCCAGCAGTTGTACGAAGGCATGGACCTGGGCGGCGAGACGGTCGGTCTGATCACCTACATGCGTACCGACTCACTGAGCCTGTCGCAGGACGCGCTTGCCGAGATTCGCCAGACCATCGTCACCGAATACGGTGCAAGCGCCTGCCCGCCCGAGGCGCGCGTATTCAAGACCAAATCGAAGAATGCGCAGGAGGCCCACGAAGCGGTGCGGCCCACCTCGTCGCTGCGCACGCCGAAATCGGTGGCGCGTTTCCTGGGGCCCGACCAGCTCAAGCTCTATGAGCTGATCTGGAAGCGCACCATGGCCTCGCAGATGACCCAGGCCGTGTTCGACACGGTGACCGCCGAGTTGCGTGTGGATGCGCAGAATGCCTTCCGCGCCAACGGATCGGTGCTGGTCGAGCCGGGCTATCTGGCCGTGTACAACGTGTCGCTGGATGTCGGCGAAGAAGCCGAAGACGACGAGAAGCGCCTGCCGCCGCTGGAGCCCGGCGAGCGGGTCACGCTCACCGACATCGCCGCCGACCAGCACTTCACCGAGCCGCCGCCGCGCTTCACCGAAGCCAGCCTGGTGAAGACCCTGGAGGCGTACGACATCGGCCGTCCGTCCACCTACGCCAGCATCATCAGCACCTTGCAGGCGCGTGATTACGTGCGGCTCGACGGCAAGGCCTTCACGCCCACCGACGTGGGCATGATCGTCAACAAGTTTCTCACCGACCACTTCACCCGCTACGTCGATTACCAGTTCACCGCGAATCTGGAAGATGACCTCGACGCCGTGTCGCGCGGCGAGAAGCAGTGGCAGCCGCTGCTCGCGGCCTTCTGGCAGCAGTTCAAGCCCCAGGTCGACGAGAAGATGGAGCTCAAGCGTGAGGAAGTGTCTGAAGCGCGCGTGATCGGGGTCGACCCTGACAGCGGCAAGCCGGTGTCGGCGCGCCTCGGCCGCTACGGGCCGTTCGTGCAGATCGGCACCAAGGACGACGCCGACAAGCCGCGCTTCGCCAGCCTGCGCGCCAACCAGCGCATCGACACCATCACCCTGGATGCGGCCCTGGCGCTGTTCGAGTTGCCGCGCATGCTCGGCAATCTCGAAAACGGCGACGAGGTGGCGGTCAACATCGGCCGCTTCGGGCCGTACGTGCGCTACGGCAGCCAGTTCGTGTCGCTGAAGAAGGACGACGACCCGTACACCGTCGAGCTGCCGCGTGCCCTGGAGCTGATCGAGCAGAAGATTGCCGCCCTGGAGGCCGCCACCCTCGTCAAGTTTGGGGACTCCGGCATCCGCATCATCAAGGGGCGCTTCGGGCCGTACATCACCGACGGCGCGCGCAAGTCGCCCATTCCCCGCGGCAAGGACCCCGAGGGCCTCTCGGTTTTCGAATGCGAGGCGTATCTGGCCGAAGCGGCCGCCGCCAAGAAGACCGGCAAGAAGGGCGCCAAGGGCAAGGCCAAGACCGCCACCGCCAAACCCAAGGCGGAGGCCAAGGCCACGACCCAGAAGCCGGCGGCGAAGAAGAAGACTGCGAAGAAGCCGGCCGCCAAGAAAACCGCGACCAAGAAGCCCGCAGCGAAAAAACCGTCCAAATCTGCGACCGCGTGATGCTGGCCCCGGCCCTGCGCCGCGCGGCGCGGCAGACTCTGGCGGCCGGCCATGTGCTGGCCTATCCCACCGAGGCCGTTTGGGGCCTGGGCTGCGATCCGTTTCGCGAATCCGCGTTGCGGCAGGTGCTGGCCTTGAAGCGGCGCGATCCCGCCAAGGGCCTGATCGTGGTCGCCAGCCATATCGACCAGCTCGACGGGCTGATCATCATTCCCTCGCGGGCCGCCTACCGGCGGGCCCGGCTGAGCTGGCCCGGCCCGAACACCTGGGTGTTTCCGGCCGGGCCGGACGCCTCGCCCTGGCTCACCGGCGCCCACGACACCCTGGCGGTGCGGGTGTCGGCACATCCGGTGGTGCGCGCGCTGTGCGAGGCCTGGGGCGGCCCGCTGGTGTCGACCAGCGCCAATCGCGCGGGGCAACCCCCCGCCATGACGCGCACCCAGGTGCAGTTGCGCTTTGCGGGCCTGCTGGTGGTGCCGGGCGCCCTGGGGCGCTCGGAGCGCCCCACGTCGATCCGCGAGGCCGCGACCGGGCATTATCTTCGGCAGTGATGCAGCGGATGAGAACCACGCCATGAGTCTGCCAGCCGACCCGTTCGTGACCGCCGTCGACGCCTGGCTGCGCGGCCTGCAGAACGCGATCTGTACCGGTGCCGAGCAGTTCGAGAACGCGGCGCGCTTTGTCTCCGACCGTTGGCGCAAGCCGCCCGAGGCCCGCCTGCAGGGTGAGGGCGATACCCGGGTGCTGGAAGGCGGCGCGGTGTTCGAGCGCGCGGGCGTGGCGCGGTCGGTGGTGCGGGGTCCGGCGCTGCCGCCTTCGGCCACCGCGTCGCGTCCCGAGTTGGCGGGTCGGCCGTTCCAGGCCATGGGCGTGTCGGTGGTGCTGCATCCGCGCAACCCTTATGTGCCCACGACGCACTGCAACGTGCGCATGCTCAATGTGGGCGGCGACGGCCTGCCGGCGGTGCGCTGGTTCGGCGGTGGCTTCGACCTGACGCCCTACTACGGCTTCGAAGACGATGCCCGCGCCTGGCACCGGGCCGCGCGTGACGCGGTGGGCGCTGCGCTGTATCCGCGGTTCAAGCGGCAATGCGATGACTATTTCTTCATTCGCCACCGTGACGAACCGCGCGGCATCGGCGGCCTGTTTTTCGACGACTGGGTCGAAGGCGGCGATGCCCAAGCCTTTGCACTCACCCGGCGGGTCGGTGAAGCGTTCTGGGCGGCCTATGCGCCGATCGTCGCGGCGCGCAAGGACACCCCCTACGGCGACCGCGAACGCCACTGGCAGCGGCTGCGCCGTGGCCGCTATGTGGAATTCAATCTGGTCTGGGACCGCGGCACCCTGTTCGGGTTGCAGTCGGGCGGACGCACCGAATCAATCCTCATGTCGATGCCGCCCGAGGTGCAATGGGCCTACGACGCGGTGCCCGAGGCCGGCACCCCCGAAGCCGAACTGCTGGCGCACTTTCTGGTGCCGCGCGACTGGCTGGGCGAAGCCCCCCGATGACATTGACCGAACTTCGGTATCTGGTGAACCTGGACAAGGAGCGCCACTTCGGGCGTGCCGCCGAGCGCTCCTTCGTCAGCCAGCCGACCCTGTCGGTGGCCGTCAAGAAGCTTGAAGACGAACTGGGGGTGGCGCTCTTCGAACGCAATCGCGGCGAAGCGCGACCCACGCCGGTCGGGGCCCGCATCATCGAGCAGGCGCGCCGGGTGTTGACCGAGGCGCGACGCATCGAAGACATCGCCAACCAGGGCGGCGATGCGCTGTCCGGGCCGCTGCGCCTGGGCGCGATCTACACCGTGGGGCCGTACATGCTGCCGCAGCTGGTGCCGGCGCTGCGCAAATCGGCGCCGAACATGCCGCTGGTCATCGAAGAGAACTACACCAGCGTGCTGCTGGACCAGTTGCGTGACAGCGAGGTCGATGTGGCGCTCATTGCCCTGCCGATGGACGTCGCGGGCCTGAACGCCTGGCCGGTGTATGACGAGTCGTTCGTGGTCATGATGCCGCCCGATCATGTGTTGGCCGACGAAGTGGAAATCCCGGCGGCACAACTGGCCTACCACCCGCTGCTGCTGCTGGGGCCCGGGCATTGCTTCCGTGAACAGGTGATCGAAGCCTGCCCGAAATGTGTCGATCCGGACGCTGACGGCCCCCGCCCCCAGACCGGCAGCTCACTGGAAACCATTCGCCACATGGTCGTCAGCGGTCTTGGCATCACGGTGCTGCCCGAAGCATCGGTGAAGAACCGGCCGGATGACGGCGGTCTGGTCGCCCGGCCGTTCAAACCGCCGGCGCCGCAACGGCAGATCGCGCTGGTGTGGCGCAAGACCTTTCCCCGCTTCAAGGCGATTGCCCTGCTGCGCGACACGCTGCTGGGCTGCAACATTCACGGGGTGCGCTTTCTGCCGGATGCACCGGTACAAAGCGCCTGACCGGCCGCGTCGCGGCGCCGTCCTGAACCGCAGAGACGCTAAGGCTGCACGCCGAGCGCCTGCACCGACTGGATGTTCAGGTAGCTGTCGACCGGCAGGCCGCGTGCCTGCTGGAAGCGGTTGAGCGCGGCCACGGTGCGGCGACCGATGACGCCGTCGATCGGGCCGGGGTCAAAGCCCTGCGCCTTGAGTGCGCGCTGCACCCGCTGCACCAGGCCCGGCGTCATGTTGGTCTCGCAGATCACCGGTCGCCACTCCAGCGACGAGGGCGCGGCCAACTCGCGCACCGTGACGGTGGCCACCTGCTCGGGCACCGGCACGTGGCTGACGCGCGCCGGTTCCACCATGCGCTGCACGGTCATGTTCGACGTTTTCGGCGGCACGCTCACGCGGCGCACCTGGGCGGGCTGATCGACGATGCGGCGGGTCACGCTGCGGTATTCGCCCGGCACCTGCACTTCGCGGGTTTCGGCGGGGCGGGTCAGCACCCGCCGGGTGATGGTCTTGTACACCGCCGGCTCTTCGACCAGGCACAGAATCTGCCCCGTGGCCTGATCCACCCGCTCGAGCGGGCCGCGACCCGGCTTCCAGACCTGGCGGGCGGGGCGCTCCAGCACGCGCTCGGACACCGTCTCGTACTGCGGTTCGGTGGTGACATGGCGCACCGTGGGCGGCCGCACCTCGATCTGCTCGGTCACTGTACGGAAGGTGGGGGGCACGACTTCCAGCCGCTCGTGGCCTTCCTGGGTGACGACCGATTCAGTCATTGTCTGGTAGCGCGCCGGAATGACCTCGACGCGCTCGCTGGCGGGCCGGGCAACGTAATGCTGCTGCACGTTGCGGTACTGCTCGGGCGTGCGCACCAGCGCGTAGCACTCGCCGGGGCGGGCCTGCGGCATGGGCGGAATGCCCTGGCTGTAGGCGCCCGGTGCCATGCCGGAATCGACCGCCGTGGTGCTGAACACCGGCGCGCGGTTGAAGCCGTCCGAAGCCACGGCGGCATGGGCGTCGAGCGGCTGCGGCTGGAGCTGGGCGGGCGCTTGCCACTGCTGCGGCGTCGGCCGGTACTCACGGGCCAGTCGCTCCGCCGTGCGCTGCTCTTCGGCCGCGGCTGCGGTGGGCTTGCGAAAGCCGGGCGGGATGGCCGCCGGGGGCGGAATCTCGCTGCTGAACCGGGGGCGGGGCTGCCCGCTGTAAGTCGAGGGTGAATCAGACGCCGGATAGGTGTGCGGCGCCCCGGCAGCGCTGAACTGCGGCGTGGTGCCGCCCTGCACGGCGTAGGGCGGCGGGATGCTGACGCGGTCGGCCGACGACGCGCAGGCCGACAGGGCGAGCCCACAGGCCACGAGGCTGATCCGGCCTGATCGTGGGTTTGGAAAGACCCCTGCCATCAATGAATTCCCCAAGTTTTCAAGGATGCTAGCAGCGCCCGTGAAGCAGCGTCGAGGGGCGTAAAACACCTGAAAGGGTCGCGCGCGCCCTCGCCGACCGCTCACGACGCGGGCTGTGAAGCCCCGGCGCCCAGCAGCAGATACAGGCCGATGCCGACCAGCAGCAGGGCGAAGGCCCGCTTCAGCACCCTTGGCGATGCGGCGTGGGCCATGCGCACACCCAGCGGGGCGGTCAAGACGCTGAACAGGCCGATGCCCGCCAGGGCGGGCAGCGACAGATAGCCCAGCGCCGGGCCCGGGACGCCCACAGTGCCCCAGCCGGCCCAGACAAAGCCCAGTGCCCCGGCCCAGGCGATGGGAATGCCGGCGGCCGCCGAGGTGCCGACCGCCTGATGGATGGGCACGCCGCGCAGATTCAGATAGGGCACGTTGAGCGACCCGCCGCCAATGCCGATCAGCGCGGCGGCGGCGCCGATCACGGTGCCGGCGAGGCCCAGTTCGAGCCGTGACGGCGGGCGGGCGTCTGGCGCCACGGGTTTGGGCGTGACCAGGGCCATTTGCGCGGCAATCGCCAGGGCGCCGAAGCCGACGATGTTGCGCAGTGCGTCGCCGCTGAGCAGATCGGCGATCTGCGCGCCCATCACGGCCCCGATCATCAGGCCCGGCGCCAGGCTGAACAGCACCCGCCAGTCCACCCCGCCGCGTCGCTGATGGGCGCGCGCCGACGACAGGCTGGTGAAGCTGATCACCCCCAGCGAGGTGCCAATGGCCACCTGCATGACCACGGCGGGCGGCACGCCCAGCGTGGGCATCAGCACGGCGAGGATCGGCACGATGGTCAAGCCGCCGCCCACGCCGAACAGCCCGGCCATGACGCCGGCCACCACGCCGGTCGCGGCGAAGATCAGCAGGTCGACAAGCATGTGACCCATCGCATGAAACCTCTCGGTGGCGTTCGGCCGCGGGTCACGGGCCGGGAAACGGGTGCGTAGACTACTGAAACGCCCGACCGATGTGGAACTGGACGCTTTGATGATCCGACTGAAGTCTCTGGCCCGTGTGGCGCTGCCGGCGGCGTTTGCCCTGTTGGCGGGGGTGCCCGGCGTGAGTGGCGCGGCCTCCGATGCGGTGCGCGACGCGTTCATGCAGGCGCTGGCCGCCATCGAGCGGGGCGAAGCGCCGCCCCGCTCAGCGGCGCTGCAGCGTTACATTCTGGCGCCGTACCTCGATGCCGCCGCGGTGCGGCGTTTGATTGCCCGCGACCGCCCGGAAGCGGACGACGCCTGGCGCGCCTTCCGCGCGGCGCACCCGGATCATGTCGAGAACCGAGATCTGCAGCGCGAATGGTGGCGCAGTCTGGCGCGGCGTCAGGCCTGGGCGACCTTGTGGGCCGAGGTGCCGGCCGATGTGTCGGTGGTCGATCTGCAATGCGCGCGGCTGCGTGCCGGGCTCGAAACCGGGCAGGACCCGGCTGTGCTGGTGCCGCAGATCCAGGCCGCGTTCAAGACCGGGCGCTCGATGCCGAGCGCCTGTGATCGGCCGTTCGAGTGGCTGGCGGCTCGGGGAGGACGGCCCTCGTCGCTGGTGATCGAGCGCTTCGAACGGGCGCTGGCCGCCAACGAGTTCGGTCTGTCGCGGTTCCTGTTGAAGATGCTGCCGGAGAACGAGCGCGCCCCCTATGCTCGGCGGCTGGCCTTGCGGACCGCGCCCGCCACGGCCATTCCGGCCCTGCGGGACGCGCCGCCGGCAACGCTGCCCTGGGATGACCTGTTCAGCGGCTGGAACCGCTGGGTGGCGGCCGATGCGGACGCGGCGCAGCGTATGGCGCCGCGGCTCGCCGGCTGGGATCGTCTCACCGAGGCGCAGCGCGCAGCGATCTGGAACGCGGTGGGGCTGCGGCTGTCGTGGCGCCGCGAGCCTGCGGCCCTCACCGCCTTTGCCCGCGCCGGTCTGGCGTCGGATGACGAGCGCGTGCATGAGTGGCGGGTCCGCGCGGCGCTGTGGGCGGGCGAGTTCGAGAAGGCCGACCGCTGGCTGGCCGTGTTGCCCGCCACCCTGATGGCCGATCCGCGCTGGCGCTACTGGCGGGCGCGGGTGGATGAAAAGCGCAAGGGCCTCGACAGCGCGCGCGGTGACTACCAGTTGCTGCTGTCGGCCAACAATGTCTATGCCCTGCTGGCGGCCGAGCGGCTGGGCGTGGCCCTGGTGCCGCAGCCGCACCCCGGTGCGCCGCTCAACCCGGCGGTGCAAAAGGCGTTCAATGACGACCCGGCGGTGCAGCGCATGCGCGAACTGCACGCCCTGGACCTGCGGCCGAGGTTCAACCTGGAGTGGTTTGCCTTTTTCGCCGGCCGCGACATGCCGACCTACGATCAGTTGTCCCAGTTTGCCTTTGCCCAAGGCTGGTGGGTGAACGGCGTTGCGTCCTCGACCAGCGCGCGCATCTTTGATGATTTCGAACGCCTGTATCCGCGGCCGTATGACGCGCTGGTGGCGCGTGCGGCGGCCGAGAGCGGGCTGCCCGCGGCGCTGATCTACGGCCTGATCCGGCAGGAGAGTCTGTACGAGCCCCGTGCCCGCTCGCACGCCAATGCCTACGGCCTGATGCAGTTGTTGCTGCCCACGGCCCGCGGGGTGGCGCAGCGCCACAACCTGCCGCGACCGGACGTTGAAGCGCTCTACCAGCCCGCGCGCAATGTGGCGCTGGGTGCCCGTTACCTTGCCGAGCGTTTCCAGCGGTTCGACGGCCAATGGATGCCGGCGATTGCCTCGTACAACGCCGGCGCCGGCGCCGTGGATCGCTGGTTGCCGGAAACGCCCAAGGACGCCGACATCTGGATGGAGAACGTGCCCTACAACGAAACGCGCAACTACATCGGCAAGCTGATGTGGCATCAGGCGGTGTACGCCTGGCTGAGCACCGGCGAGCCGCAGCGCGCCACGGCCGCCCTGCGTCCGGTGACGGCGCCCCAGCGGCCGTGAAGCGGTATCTGGTGGGCGGCGCGGTGCGCGATGCCCTGCTGGGCTTTACGCCCCACGAGCGTGACTGGGTGGTGGTGGGCAGCACGCCCGAGCAGATGCGCGCTGCCGGCTTCACGCAGGTGGGGCGTGATTTTCCGGTGTTCCTGCATCCGCAGACCCGCGAAGAGCACGCGCTGGCGCGCACCGAACGCAAGTCCGCGGCGGGGCATCAGGGCTTCGTCGTGCACGCGGCGGCCGATGTCACGCTGGAAGAGGACCTTGTGCGACGTGACCTCACCGTCAATGCCATCGCCCAGGATGAATCGGGCGCCCTGATCGATCCCCACGGCGGTCAGCGCGATCTTCAAAACCGCTGCCTGCGGCACGTCTCGCCCGCGTTCAGCGAAGACCCGTTGCGGGTGCTGCGGCTGGCGCGATTCGCGGCGCGTTTTGCCCCGCTGGGCTTTCGCGTCGCCGACGAGACCGTGGCCCTGTGCCGCCAGCTCAACGCCGGTGGCGCGCTGCGCGAACTGTCGGCCGAGCGCGTCTGGCAGGAAACCGCGCGGGCCATCAGCGAAAGCCCGGCGCCCAGTGTCTACTTCTCCACGTTGCAGCTGCTGGGCGGTCTGACGGACTGGTTTGACTGGCTGCCCGCCGCCCACGTGTCGGCGTCGCTGAGGGCGCTCGACCAGGCCGCCAAGGATCACGCCGAGCTGGCCGTGAGGGTGGCGGCGTTGATGGCGCCGGCCGCCGCGCAGGCCACCGCTGCGCAGTTGGTGCAGGCCTGCGCGCGCCTGCGCATGCCCAAAGACATCGCGACCCTGGTCGACCGCTACCTGGACGCTGCGCCCGATCTGCGCCTTGCCGACGGGCTCGCCGCCGCCGCGCTGCTGCAGCGCCTGGAGCGCATGGCAGCGTTTCGCCCGACCCCTCTGTTCGATCGTGTGCTGGCGGTCGATGCGGTGCTGGCCAGGATCGCACAGCGACCGGACCCGACGGCGTTCTGGCGGGGCGCACGGGATCAGGCGGTGGCGTTGCAGGCACGCGATGTACGGGTTGAGGGCCTGCACGGCCCGGCCATCGCCCGGGCTTTGGCGGCCGCGCGAACGCAGCGCCTGGCCGACTGGCAGCAGGGTTTGCGCCCCGGCTGAATCGCGGCAAGCGCAAAGCAGTGGGCGAGCGCCACGTGCTCGGGTAAACTCGCGCCCCCGTATTCAAAAAATCGCGTTGGAGCAGCCGGTGGGCAACAAACCTCAAGACGGTCAAAACCCAGACAAGGTCTTCATGGCCAATTTCAGCAAGGTGATGGCCGCGCTTGGCGTCATCTTCGCAATCTGTCTCATCGCGGCAGGCACCATCGCCAGCGTCGATATTCGCGATGACGAGGGTGCGCAGGCGCAGATGCAGGAGCGACTGGCGCCCATTGGCACGGTGATCACCGATCCCGACATGCTGGTCCAGGCCAGCGCCGCCGAAACCGTGTCGCGCGAACCCTACAGCGGCGCCGAAGTGGTGGAGCGGGTCTGCGCGGCCTGCCATATCTCCGGCGTGCTGGGTGCCCCAAAGATTGGCGACAACGCGACCTGGTCACAGCGTCTGAGCGAGAAGGGCCTTGAAACCCTGGTCAAGCATTCGATCGAGGGCTTCAACTCGATGCCCCCGCGCGGCGGCGATGCCAGCCTCAGCGATGACGAAGTGCACAAGGCCGTTGAGCATCTGCTGGAGCGTTCTGACGTCGCGATCTGAGCACGTCATCCGGCCATGAAAAAGGCGCCTCAGGGCGCCTTTTTCATGGCTGATGCACGAAAAGAGTGCGCTGTTGCAGTGATGCACCAAAACACACCGCAGGTCCGCACCGCGGGCGCAAGGCGGCGCCCGGCAGTGCAACGGTTTGGTGCAGGGCGGGCGGGTCGGCGTGGTGAGGCAAGTGCAGCGCCCGCAGCGTTGCCCCAGCGGTGTCCGTCATGTGCGTGATGCACAGATGTTGGATCATGCCGCGTTGCCACAGCGACACGCGGGGACTCGGGGGATCTGGGTCTCTGACCCGTTTATGTACCAAGGAGAGTTTAAGGATGCGTTCAAAGCAACTCATCGCGGCAGGCAGTGTCATGGCGCTGTGTTCAATGCAGGCGCTGGCCGCCGAGATCGGGGCCAATCTTTACGGTGATCTGCGCTATTCAGTCGGCTACTCCGACGTTGAGGACGGCGCGGACGACTTCGACTTCAACAGCAACAACAGCCACCTCGGGCTGTCCATCGGCGGTGCCGAGGGCGACCTGCGCGTCACGGCGGTCTATGAGCTGGGCATTGATTCGGGCAACACCACCAGCGGCAGCGACGACACCCGGCAGGCGTATTTGAGTGTGGGCTCACCCTACGGAACGCTGGCATACGGCCAGCTGGAGACCACCTACAAGCAGGCCGGCCAGCGGCTGGACCCGTTCTACAACACGGGCGTGGGCACCATTACCGGCACCCCGTTCGGCAACGCCGGGGCACCGGTGCTGGGCCCCAGCTTCGGCCTGTCGGCGCTGACCTCCGACACCGTGGACCAGGGATTGATCGCGAACCAGGTGACGTACCTGTCGCCGACCATTGCCAACCTGACCGGCAATGCCACGATCATCTTTGCCGAGAACGACCGTGACAACGGCGGCCAGACTGATTTCGGCGTGGGCGTGGAATACGCCGCCAACGGCATTCTGCTGGGCGCGCAATATCTCGACATTCGCGCCACGCTCAACGGCACGCCCAACGCCAACTTCAACGCAGGCCTGCCCGATCGCACCAAGGCCACCCGCGTCTACGGCGGTTACGGCACCGAGAACTGGACCCTGGGCGCCTCGTGGGAGCCGCTGGAAATCGACGGTGCGCCCGATCGTGACTATTACTTCCTCAGCGGCACCCTGCGCCTCAACGACAGCACCCGGCTGGCGGCATCGCTGGGTTACGTCGAGAACGTGCCATTCGAGGGCCAGAGCCTGTCGCTGGGCGTGTTCCACGAGCTTCTCACCGGGCTGGAAGCCTACGCCGCAGCGCGCTATTCCGACCGTGACGAAGAGGCGATTCTCAACAACGGCTTCGCCATCTCCGACGGCGCGTCGGTCGGGGAACTGGTGCTGGGCATCAACTATCAGTTCAGCCTGGCGGGCTTGTTCTAAGGGGCGCTTGCAGGCTCAAAAGCAAAAGCGGAACCCTTCCTCGCGTTTCGGCGATCGGTGATCGGTGTGGCCAGCTTGGCACGCCGATTGCTTTTCTTCAGCCGGGACCCGCGCATCATGAGATCGACGGGAACAACCTCAAGATGTTTCAGGAGAGTAATTGATGAACTTCAAGCATTTGGCTGTGGCTGCAGCGGTCAGCTCGGCGACCTTCTCGGGTGCTGCCTTGGCCCAGCTTTCGGGGAATGTGGGTCTGACCAGCGAGTATTTTTTCCGTGGTCTTGCTCAAAGCGGCGGCTCTGCCGTCAGCGGCGGGCTGGACTATGCGGCTGAGTCAGGCTTTTACGTCGGGACTTGGGCGTCAACCATCAACTTTGCGTCAGCGGAAGGTAGCGGCACCGAAGTCGACCTCTACGCCGGGTTTGGTGGTGAAGCCGGCTCGGTAGGCTATGACATTGGTGCGATTTACTACTGGTATTCGGAAGAAGGCGAAGCGGGTGCTGATCCCGACCCGTCCAACAACACGTTCGAACTCTACGGGTCGCTCGGGTTCGGTCCGGTCACCCTCGGTGTGGCTTACAGCCTTTCCGATTACTTCGCCCTGACGGACGAATCGGTTCTTTACACCTACCTCGGTCTGTCCTTGCCGATCAGCGAAATGTTGAGCTTCGACGCACATGTGGGCTTCACGTCATTTGATGACCCGGTCGCGCTCAACCCCACTGGCGACCCGGGCGCTCCGGCAACGATCGACGAGTACCTTGACTACAGCATCGGCATCTCTGCGAGTCTCGAAAGCGGCTTCTCACCGGCTTTTTCGTTTGTCGGCACGGACCTGGACGGTGATGACCTGCAGGCTGTCGTGAGCGTTGGCTACGAATTCGGCCTTTAAGTCGATGTGGAGGTGATGTCCTGACGGACTTGGGTTGTATCAAAAAGAGCCGCCTTCGGGCGGCTCTTTTTTTGGGTCAGGGCGCCCGGTATCTCAAGGCTTCGGCGATATGGGTTGCCGTCACCTGCCGGTCGCCGGCCAGGTCGGCAATGCTGCGGCCGACCTTGATGACGCGGTGCAGTCCGCGGGCGGTGAGGCCCAGTTGCTCGACGGCCCGTTGCAGCAGTGCGCGGCAGGCCGTGTCCAGGGGCACATGCTGGTCGATCTCGCGGGTGCTCATGGCGGCATTGGATTTGCCCTGTCGTGCGAGCTGGCGATCTCGGGCTGCCGTGGTGCGTTGTTGCACCACACTGGTGCGTTCGGCATCGCGGGGGGCCGCGTCCAGCAGGGCGGTTTCATCCACCCTGGGGACGGTGATATGCAGGTCGATCCGGTCGAGCAGCGGTCCCGACAGCCGACCCTGGTACCGACTGACCTGGTCGGGCATGCAGCGGCATTGGCCGCGCGGGTCGCCCAAGTGGCCGCAGGGGCAGGGGTTCATGGCCGCCACCAGTTGAAACTGCGCCGGAAAGCGCACCTTGCGCGCCGCGCGGGAAATGTCGATCACCCCGGATTCCAGTGGCTCACGCAGCACGTCGAGGACCGCGCGGGGAAATTCGGGTAGCTCATCGAGGAACAGCACACCATGGTGGGCCAGGGTGATTTCGCCGGGGCGTGGTTGGGCGCCGCCGCCAACCAGCGCCACGCCAGAGGCGGTGTGGTGGGGCGCCCGATAAGGCCGTTGGCCCCAGAGCCGGGCATCGAAGCCTTCATGACTGATCGAGCGGATGCTGGCCACCGACAGCGCCTCGGCCTCAGTCAGCGGTGGCAGCAGGCCGGGCAGTCGCGCCGCGAGCATCGACTTGCCGGCGCCGGGCGGGCCGATCAGGCGCAGCGAGTGGCCGCCCGCGGCGGCAATTTCCAGCGCGCGCTTGGCCTGGTGTTGACCGCGCACGTCGGCAAGGTCGGCGGCGTCCATCTGCGAGGCCGGGACCGGCGCGGGGGTGTCGGCGCGCGTGAGCGTGCCCTGATGGAGTGCGGCCACCAATGCACTTAAATGGTGCATCGGATACAGGGCGGCGGCGCGGCACAGGCGCGCTTCGGCCAGGTTGGCCGCCGGCAGAATCAAGCCCCTTCCCGATTCAGTCGCCTGCAGCGCGGCGGGCAGGGCCCCCGGCACCGGGCGGATCTCGCCCGACAGCGACAGCTCACCCAGCACTTCCAGGTCGTCAAGGCACCCGGCGGGCAGCGCCTGTTGCGCCAGCAGGATGCCGAGGGCAATGGGCAGATCGAAGCGCCCGCCGAACTTGGGCAGGTCGGCAGGGGCCAGGTTGATGGTGATGCGCTGCTGCGGAAAGCTGAAACCGCTCACCGTGAGCGCGGCGCGAACCCGGTCTTTGGCCTCGCGAACGGCGGCCTCGGGCAATCCGACGATGTTGAGTGCCGGCAGCCCGTTGCCAAGGTGCACTTCAACCACAACTTCATCCGCCACCAGACCGTTTTGCGCACGGGCACGGACGGTGGCAAGGCTCATCTGCGCGCTACGGGCGGGTCGCCTGGCGCTGTTCCACGCTGGCGAGGCGGGCTTCCAGTGCCTTGAGCCGGGCCTGGGTGCGGGCCAGCAGTTCGGCCTGAACCTCGAAACGCTCGCGGGTGACCAGGTCGAGCTTTTCCAGATGCGCGCCGAGCATGACCCGGAAGTTGTCCTGCAACTCGCGGCGCAGCTGGCTCATGCCGGGCGGCAGGGCCTGCGCGAGGCGGTCGGCGAGCGCATCGAGGGAGCGTGGATCGAGCATGGCTGAAGTGTAGCGCGGCCTCGCGACCGTTCGCTGGATCGCTGTGCAGGGCTGTTTGGCACGGTCCCTGCTTGTGTCCCTGCGGAATCCGGGAACAGGCTGCCTGGATCTCAACCAACAACATCGCTACCAGGAGTGATTTCGATGAAATTGATCGCAGCCATCATCAAGCCTTTCAAGCTGGACGAGGTGCGTGAAGCGCTCTCGGACATCGGGGTCGCCGGGATTACGGTTACCGAAGTGAAAGGGTTTGGGCGGCAAAAGGGGCACACCGAGCTGTACCGCGGTGCGGAGTACGTCGTTGATTTTCTGCCGAAGGTGAAGGTGGAAGTCGGCGTGGATGACGACAAGGTGGAATCGGCCATCGACGCCATTACCAAGGCCGCGCACACAGGGAAGATCGGCGACGGGAAGATTTTCGTCACCGCCATCGAGCAGGCCATTCGCATTCGTACCGGCGAAACCGGCGACGACGCACTTTGACATCCAAGGAGAGAACACGATGAATCGTTCTGTTATGAAATGGCTGATGCTGGCCGTCGGGGCGGGGGCCGCATTCGGGGTCTCAGCGCAGGAGGCGGAGGTCATGGTCGAGGCCGCCGCCGAAGTGGCATCGGGCATCAGCACCGCTGAACTCGCTTATGCGCTGGACACCTTCTACTTTCTGGTGTCGGGTGCCTTCGTGATGTGGATGGCCGCAGGTTTCTCGATGCTTGAAGCGGGCCTCGTCCGTTCCAAGAACACGGTCGAAATCCTCACCAAGAACGTCGCACTGTTCGCGACGGCCTGCATCATGTATCTGCTGATCGGCTACAACTTCATGTACACCGAAGCGGGCATGTACTTCCCCGGTCTGGATCTCATCCTGTCGATGGAAGACCACGCGGCAGATGTCGTCAACGCCGGTGGCGAAGACGCGCCGTATTACTCAAGCCTGTCGGACTTCTTCTTCCAGGTGGTGTTCGTGGCAACGGCCATGTCCATCGTCTCGGGCGCGGTGGCCGAGCGCATGAAGCTGTGGGCATTCCTTGGCTTCGCCGTGATCATGACCGGGTTCATCTACCCGATTCAGGGCATGTGGAGCTGGGGCGGCGGCTTCCTGGGTGAAACCTTCGGATACTCCGACTATGCGGGCTCCGGCATCGTGCACCTCTGTGGCGCGGCTGCGGCACTGGCGCTGGTGATTCTCGTCGGTCCTCGCAAGGGCAAGTACGCTGCCGATGGCCGGGTCAACCCGATTCCCGGGGCCAACCTTCCGCTGGCGGCGCTGGGCATGTTCATTCTGTGGATGGGCTGGTTCGGCTTCAACGGCGGTTCGGAGCTGGCGGTGGCCAGCGTCGATTCGGCCAACAACGTGGCGCGTGTGTTCGTCAACACCAACATGGCGGCCAGCGGTGGCTTGCTGGCGGCGCTGTTGATGGCGAAATTTCGCTTCGGCAAGGCGGACCTCACCATGGCAATCAACGGCGCGCTGGCCGGTCTGGTGGCGATTACGGCCGATCCGCTGTCACCGTCGGCCGGGCTCGCAACGCTGATCGGTGTGGTGGGCGGCGTGCTGGTGTTCGTCTCCATCCTGTTCCTCGACAAGCTGAAGATCGACGATCCGGTGGGGGCCATTTCGGTGCACGGCACGGTCGGCATCTGGGGCGTGCTTGCGGTGCTGCTGGCCAATGGCGACGCAACCTTCACCGGCCAGCTGGTCGGCATTGCGGTGATCTTCGGCTGGACCTTCGGAACCACCTTGATCGTCGGCTTGATCTTCAAGGCCATCATGGGTCTGCGGGTTACCGAAGAGGAAGAAGCCGAAGGCGTCGACATCGTCGAATGCGGCATGGAAGCCTATCCCGAGTTCAAGCAGGGCTAATGGCACGGTAAATGCTGCAAGGAGTTACGCCGCCGGTCTCCTCCTCCGGCGGGTGGAATGGGGGCGGGTCTTCGGACCCGCCCTTTTTCGCGTCTGCAACGTTGATGGGCGCCAGTCAGCGCCGAGGCAGGCGACGGCGCTACACTGCCAGCTCTTCATTTCTGAGTTGGAGCGCCTCCCGTGAAAATGCTCGTTGCCATCATCAAGCCGTTCAAGCTCGACGCTGTCCGTGAGGCGCTGGCCGATCTGGGCGTGCAGGGCATGACGGTGACCGAGGTGCGTGGATTCGGCCGGCAGAAAGGCCACACCGAGTTGTATCGGGGTGCCGAGTATGTGGTGGACCTGCTGCCCAAGATCAAGCTGGAGGTGGCGCTGGCCCCGGACCAACTCGACCCCGCCATCGAGGCCATCAGCAAGGCCGCGCGAACCGGCCAGATCGGCGACGGCAAGGTGTTCGTGTACGACCTTGAGCAAACCATTCGCATTCGTACCGGTGAGGCCGGAATCGAAGCGGTCTAGTCCAGGCCGGGCAGTCCGGTTCCCCGCCGGCTGCAGCGCCGGGCCGGCCCCGGCGTCAACGGCTCTCGCTGGCGATGCGCGGTGGCGACAGGGCGAACGCGACGCCCAGCAGGGCCCAGCGGTCTTCGCTGGCATACAGGTGCACCTGATCCAGCCGCACCGGCGCCGGCGGCGCCACCTTGAGGACGAATGACTGCGGTGCACGCAGGCCACGTTCCAGGGTGGTGACCAGAGACGGCGGCGGCATCCAGTCGGCCGCGGCCGCGGCATGCAACAGGCGCTGCACCGTGGCATCGGCCCAGGCTTTCACCGGGCGACGGGACGCCAGTGCGGCGCTGTATTGAATGCGGTCGAGCACGCCTTGCGCATCGTCGACGCGCAGGGTGGCATCGACCAGGGTCATGCCCTGCAAAGTGAACGCCGGAAAGGCGGGGCCGGCCTCGAAACGCACACCCAGCCGCGCTGTCAGGCCCATGTCGCCCTGCCACGCCAGCGTCCAGTGCCACGGCAGGCCGTTCAGGGGCGGCTGCGCCACCAGATGCAATGCGCCGGTGAGCGACTCGAAGCCGCTGCGTTGCAGCGGCAGTGCGAGGTGTTCGGGCAGGCCCTCAAGCGGCACCGTCAGTCCGTCCAGTTGCACCGTGCGCTCGCCGGTTGCGGCATCGGCCTGGCCCCAGGTGAGTTGCGCCGCGCGCACCCGGTAACCCACCGGCAGGCCCAGCCCCTCGCGCCAGCTGCCCACCGGCTCCAGGGTGACGTGGTGAAGCTGGATGGCCTGCCCGGGCCAGGCCCTCAGGTGCTCGTAGCGCACCAGCACGTGCGGGCGAAGCGTGGCGATCCAGGTCGCGACCTCCTGAGCGGCGCGATGCTGCAGCCACCCCGTCCAGGTGAATGCCAGCATGACGACGACCAGGACGCGAATCATGACCGGAGTTTAGGGCCGCTGACCGCCGAGTGTCGTGCCCGGCGGCAGCCCTGATCCGGATGAATCGCGTCGCCGTGGTTTTCGTTGACGCGGGCGAACCGCTATTCTCAAGCCATGGTGATTCCGTTCCTGAACGTCGCGACTGTCAGCCGCTGGTGTGGGGCGCTGGCGCTGTTGTGCGTGTTGCCGCTGTCGGCGGGCAGTGCGGCGTCCACCATCTATCGGTGGGAGGATGCCCAGGGCCGCGTTCACTTCGGCGATGCAACGTCCGCGCCGAGTCAGGCCAAGGCGGTGCCAAGGCAGATTGGGGCCGAGGTTCCGGAGGGCCGCGCGGCCAGCACGCCGCCCGCCGAGTTGCCCGTCACCGACCTGCAAGACGCTCCCGTCGAGACACCTTGCAGCCAGGCACGGGCGCAGTACGACGCCTATCTGAATGCCGTCGCAATTTTCGAGACCGATCGTCTGGGGGTCGAGCGGCCCGTTGACCCCGGCCGACGCGAGCAGTTGCTCGCCCGCGCCGAAATGGAGGTCAGCCGTGCCTGTGATGATGCCGCGGGCGCGCCATGAAAGGGTGGGGATTGGCGCTGCTTGCCGGTCTTGGCGCATCGTCGGTGGCGATGGCCGTGCCCGGCGTTTACAAGTGGGTCGATGCGGCCGGGCAGGTTCATTACGACGATCAGCACATGGCTGAGGGCCAACGCCTCACGCGTGAGCTGCTGGCGACGCGCAGGGTGCCGCCGGCCAACGACAGCGGATTTACCGTGCCGGCGGCGTGGGTTGAACTGTTCGCCCGCCAGTGCGATCTGGCCCGCTCGCGCATCACGACCCTGCAGGCCGCGACGGCGGTGTACGGGCTGAGCCCCAGCGGTTACGAGTTCCGGTATTCCGACCAGCAGGTGCGGCTGATGGTGGTCGAAACCCGGGTTTCGGAATCCCGGCACTGCCCCGGGGGCGCCGCGCGCGCCGCCTATCGGGCAGCGCTGGATGCGGCGCGCCAAGGCGCGCACCGGGCGCAGGCTCATGAATAAGCCGCTCGCCTCACCGCTCAAAGGGCGGCGCATCATCGTCACCCGGCCTGCGCATCAGGCCGAGGGGCTGATGCGTGCGCTGGCCGGCGAGGGCGCCGAGCCGGTCGCCCTGCCGTTGCTGCGAATCGAGCCTGTGATGCCCGCCGGCGCACTGGCGACGACGCTCGCCGCGCAGGCCCGCACGCAGGTGTGGATCGTCACCAGCGTCAATGCGGTGACGCCCTTGGCGGCGCTGCCGCCCCCCATTCCCTGGCCCGCGCGGGTCATTGCCATTGGCCAGGCCACCGCGGCCAGGCTGGCGACCCTTGGCGTCAACGCCTGGTCGCCGGCGTCGGGCAGTCGTTCTGAAGATTTGCTGGCCGACCCTCGCCTGGGCGACGTGCGCGCGGCCACGGTGACCCTGATTGCCGGTGAGGGCGGGCGCAGCCTGCTCGCCGATACGCTGCGCGAGCGGGGCGCCATCGTGAACACCGTGGCCGTCTACCGGCGGGTGGCCGAGACGCCCGACGCCGCGCAGTTGGCCAGCGCACTTGAGGGCGCAGAACTTGTGCTGTTCACCAGCGCCGAGGCGATGAGCGCCTACCACGCGGCGATGCAGGCCTCAGACCGGCCCATTGACGGTGTCGGGGCGCCGAGGTGGCTGGTCATCAGTCCGCGCCTCGTCGATCATGCAAAGTCTTTAGGCTATGCCGATGCGCCCGTGCTGGCGTCCGGCCCTTACGATGCCGACGTCGTCGCGGCGCTTTATTCTCATTTTGGTGCTGTCCATTCCATGTCCGACTCCCCGTCAAAGCCCGTAGAACCCTCGACCGTGCCTGCCGATTCCAAGCCGGCCACGGCACCCAAGCCCCCCGCAGCGGCCGCGACCCGGGCGCCGCGCAGTGGGCGCGGCGCCGGCGTGGCCATTTTCTTCTCGGTGTTGGCGCTGCTGGTCAGCGTCGGCGGGGTGGCGGCTGGCTATTGGGCCTGGATGCAGCTCGACACCGCGCGCGCCCTGTTGGTGAAAGATGGCGAGCAGGCCCTGAAGATCGCCGAAGGGGTGTCGCGGCAGCAGCGCGAAACCATCGAAATTGCCCAGCAGGTCGGTGATCAGACCGCCGCATTGCAGCTGCGCATGGAGGGCTATGACGAGGCCGTTGGCCAGCTCAAGGACCGCATCGATCTCGGCGGCTCGCAGATCACCCTGACCACGGTCGAACAACTGCTGCTGCTGGCCAACGAGCGCCTGCTGCTGGCCGGCGACGTCAAGGGCGCGGCCGCCGCGCTCACCCGTGCCGATGATCGTCTGGCGCGGCTTGCCGATCCGCGCCTGCACGGAGTCCGCGAAGCGCTGGCCCGCGAGCGTGCGGCGCTGGCGGCGTTGCCGCGTTTTGATCGCGAAGGGGTGGCGCTGGCCCTGTCCAGTCTGATCGAACAGGTCGACGCGCTGCCGCTGGCCCCCAGCGTCCGCGAGGCCCCCGAGATGGACCTTTCTGCGGTCGACCTGGATGGCCAGCGTCCGGTGCTCGACCGGCTGGGAGACATCCTCCGGCAACTGTTCGTGTTGCGCCGTGAAGGCGGCGAGACCATCGGCGCGCTGCCCGAGTCGGCCGCCGCGACCACCGCATTGCTGCTGCACATGAAGCTCGAAAACGCGCGCGCCGCCTGGCTGGCCGGCGAGGTGGCCGACTTCGTGCGCATTCTCACCTCGGCACACGTCTGGCTGGCGCGGCACTTCGCTCTGGATCAGCCCGCGGTGTCGGCCTTCGAGGCCGAGATCCAGCGTCTGCAGCGCCAGCAGGAGGTCGCGGAATTGCCGGATTTGACCCGCAGCCTGACCCTGCTGCGCGCCCAGCTTGAGCCGGGGGCGCAATGATCGTGCTGGTCATGGTGTTGCTGGCGGCGCTGGCTGCGGGCGCGGTGGCCGCCTATGTGCTCGGGGTGGATGCCGGCTACGTGCTGTTCACCTGGCAGGGCTGGGTGCTTGAAAGCACCCTGGCGGGATTCGCCCTGCTGCTGCTGGCCGTCTGGCTGGCCCTCTGGCTGATCAGCCGCGTCACCGGCGGTGCCCTGCAGCTGCCGTCGTCGGTCCGCGGCTGGCTGCGCGATCGCCGTGTCGACAAGGCGCATCAGAATTTCGTGCGGGGGCTGCGCGAGCTGGTGACCGGTGAGCCGCGCGTGGCGGAGCAGTCGCTGTTGCGGGGCATCGCCGATCACGAGGCGCAGGACCTGAGCTACGTCGCAGCCGCACGTGCGGCGCAGGCCCAGGGCGCCTACGACCGTCGCGACGCCTATCTGGACCGCGCCCTGGCGCTCGAAAACCCACCGCTTGAGACCGTGATGGCCGAACGCATCCGGCTGCTGGCGGCCTCGGGTGAGCCGCAACGGGCGCTGGACGCCGCCCGCCACTATCACGGGCAAAGCCCGAAAAGTCGCGTCGCCCTGCTGTTGCTGGCCGAGGCGCTGGAGGGCGCCGGCGAGTACCGCGAGCTGTATGCCCTCATGTCGGGGCCGGGCAAGGCGCTGACGCTGGACAGCCGGTTCCCGCTGACCGTCAAGGCCTTCACCATGCTGCTGACGCGGGCGGCGGCCGCGGGCGAACTGGCCACGGTGAAATCCCTGTGGGATGAGGCCAAGTCAGAAATCTGCGCCGACCCCGGCGTGCAGCGTGCCTATGCCCTGGCGTTGGCCCGCCTCAACGCCGAAAGCGAGGCGGTGGCGGTCATCAACCGGGCGCTCAAATCCCGGTGGGATGCCGAGCTGGTGCGCTGCTTCGGCGGCCTTGAGAGCATTGATCCGGTGGCGCAATTGGCCAGCATCGAACAATGGCTGCAGCGTTATGGCGAAGAAACCGAGCTGTTGATCGCCGCCGGCCTCACCTGCGCGCGCAACCGGCTGTGGGGCAAGGCCGGCAGCTACCTTGAAGCCGCCGCCGCATCGCACGGCACGCCGGTGGTGTACTGGCATCTGGGCCAGCTTGCCGAGCGCAACCAGAAGGTCGACGTCGCCCTGGCGCATTATCGCCGCGGCCTCGAAGTGGCGGCCAAGCGTCCGGCGGGCTGATCGCCGACCCGGTTGCGAATCGGCGCACGGTCAAACGGGATCAGCCGAGTACAATGCTCGGCCCCACCCGTTCGCTACAAGGTCAATGAAGGCTCACCTCGGTGTCTTGCTCGAATCCGCACTCGCCTCGGTGACCGCCGGACGGCCTCTGGATGTGCCGCCCGCGCCGCAGGTTGACGCCACCAAGGACCCGCGCTTCGGTGACTTCCAGACCAATCTGGCGTTGATGCTGGCCAAACCGCTGGGCCTGCCACCGCGCAAGGTCGCCGAGGCGCTGGTCGCCGCCCTGCCGCCTTCCGACCGGGTCGCGAAGGTCGATATTGCCGGGCCGGGCTTCATCAACTTTCACCTCGCCCCCGCGGCGTTTCAGGCGGTGGTGCCCGATATTCTGGCGGCCGAAGCGCGTTACGGCCGCGACGACAGCGGTGGTCGTGGCCGCATCATGGTCGAGTTCGTTTCGGCCAACCCGACCGGGCCGATGCACGTCGGGCACGGGCGCAACGCCGCCTATGGCGACACCGTTGCCAATCTGCTGGAAGCCGCCGGCTGGCGGGTGTGGCGCGAGTACTACATCAACGATGCCGGGCGCCAGACCGACGTGCTCACCGTCAGCGTGTGGCTGCGTTATCTGCAGCGTTGCGGTGTGGCGCTGGCGTTTCCAAAGCGTGCCTATCCGGCCGACTACATCCGCGTGACCGCCGACCGGCTGTACGACGAGGTGGGTGCCAACGCGTTCCGGGTGGCCGGCATCGATGAGCTGCCAACCGAAGAAGTGGCGGCAGAAGGCGCCGATGACGCCGAGAAGAACCGCGTCAAGCTGTCGCAGGAAGCGCACATCGACCGTTGGATCACCCTCGGCCGCGAGGGCCTGGGGGCCGATTACGAGCGGATCAGGCACGCTGCACTGACCGACCAACTGGCCGCCATTCGCGCGACCCTTGCCGCCTTTTCGGTGCGCTTCGACCAATGGACCAGCGAGGCCGATCTGGTGGCCCGAGGCGCCGTGGACAAGGCGCTGAAGCGGCTGGGCGAGCAGGGCCTGACCTACACCCGCGATGGCGCCGTGTGGATGAAGTCGGAAGCCTTCGGCGACGAGAAGGACCGGGTGTTGATCAAGGCTGACGGCGCCGCCACCTATTACTGCAACGATCTGGCCTACCACGTCGACAAGCTCGATCGTGACTGGCCACGGTTGCTCGATGTATGGGGCGCCGACCACCACGGCTACATCGCCCGGGTGCGCGCGGCCATCGAAGCGCTCACCGGTCGCAACGATGCCCTGGACGTGCAGTTGATCCAGTTCGTCACGCTGTCATCGGGGCGCATGGGCAAGCGCAGCGGCAACTTCGTCACCCTCAAGGAGTTGATCGACGAGGCCGGCGCCGATGCCACGCGCTTCTTCTATCTGATGCGCGGCCACGAGCAGCACCTGGAATTCGACGTTGACCTGGCCAAGAGCCGTTCCACCGACAACCCGGTGTATTACGTCCAGTACGCCCACGCGCGGCTGTGCAGCGTGTTTGCCCAGCTTGCGGAATCGGGCGCGGTCTACGATCGCGCCACCGGGCTGGCGCATCTGGCCCGGCTCGACAACGAACACGAGAAGCGTCTGCTGACCGCCCTGGCGCGCTTTCCCGACGTCATCGCGTCGGCGGCTCAAGATCTGGCGCCGCACCGCATGGCGTTCTATCTCAAGGACGAACTGGCCGACGCGTTTCACAGCTACTACAACGCGCACAAGTTTCTGGTGGACGACGCCGCATTGCAGGCGGCACGTCTCGCCCTGTGCGAAGCCACGCGCCTGGTGCTCGGCAACGGCCTGGCCTTGCTGGGCGTCAGTGCCCCGGAGCGCATGTAATGGCCAGCGCCTACGGCAACCGACCGCCCAACCGGCGCAAACCGCCGCCGCGCCGCGCCGACATGCCGGGGTGGGTGTGGGCGCTGGTGGGGCTGACCGTGGGGCTGGCGGTGGCCGCCTACGTGTACATCACCCGGCCCGTGGACCCGATGCCGGTGGTGGCCACGCCGCGCGGCAGCGCGCCCGAACCCGACACCTCGCCCACGCCGTCGCCGCGCCAGTTCTCGTTTTATGAGTTGCTGCCCAAGCAGCCGGAGGTGGTGGTCGATCCTCGGCCCATCGAGGAACCGACCGCTGCGGCGCCGGTGCCGGCACCCACCGCCAGCAGCACCGAATACTGGGTGCAGGTCGCCGCCTACCGCAGCGCTGATGATGCCGAACGCCAGAAGGCGGCTTTGGCGCTGCTGGGCGAAGAGGCCGTGATCGAAAAGGTCACCATCGACGGTCGGGAAACCTTCTATCGCGTGCGGCTCGGCCCGGTAAAGGGCTTGAACGCGGCGCAAGCGCTCTCCCAATCGGTCAACCGCAACGGCTTCGACTCGATGGTGGTGAAGGTGCAGTAAGCGACCGCGCCGCGCCGCGCCGCGCGGGCCTTAGAGCACGTTGAAGCGCACGCCGATGCGGGCCTCGCTCAGCTCGGTCTGCAGGTTGTCATTGCGGGCCTGCTGAAACCGGTACTCACCAAAAATCTGGATGCGGGAATGCACCGGCACGTCGACGCGGGCGGTGCCAATGAACCCGCGACCGAATTCCTGCGCTTCATCGTCGTTGTCTTCCAGCAGGTCGAGATCCTGGTACCCCACCTCGATGGACCCCAGCACCCGTGAATGCAGCGCGCCGGCAATGCCGACCAGCGCCGCCAGGCCCGTGGACTCGCGCTGGGTGGATGCAACGAACAAAGTGGCAGCGTCACGCCGTTCGCTGCGCAGATCGCTGCGCACCACTTCGAACCGCGTGTAGAAGGCGCTGCGGTTGATCACGCCCATGCCGGCCCGAATCTGCTGATAGCGCGCCGTTTCGGTGAACGTGGCGCCAGCGATCTGAAAATCGCTTTCGGCGTCGCGCACATTGGCCAGCTCGGCCGAAAAGAACACCGGGCTGTTCTCGGGCCAGGCGACCAAACGGACGCCCTCGCCGCTGCCCTCGTCAAGCTTGAGCGTGTTGTCGGTGTCGCGATCTTCCGCGCGCACCGAGGCATCGGCGGTGTAATAGGCGTCCACGCTCAGATCGAAAGCGTGAGCGGCAGGGGCCAGCAGACCAAGGCCGAGCAAGGCAAGTGTGCGCATGAAGGGTTCTCTAGCGAAAAACGGCAGGGGCTTGGAGTCTAGCGAACTTCGGTGGCACTTCTGCTTCGGTTGGGGGTGTCGATGGCGCGTTGCGCCGTGCCGAGTCGACCACGGGCCTGACCCAGCCTCACGGCGCCACCAGCACCTCGGTGCGCCATGTCACCTGTTCGGTGGACAGGCCAAAGGTTGCTTCCAGCAACTGGTACAGCGCCGGGTGATGCCGCGCCATGTCGGCGCCGCGCTGGAAGTAGGCCTCCATCACCACGCCAAAAAATTCTTCGGGGGATTCCTTGCCGTAGGCGTCGAGCACCTTGGGGCGCCGATGGCGCTGCAGCGTGTCGTATTCGACCTGCATCACCTTGGCCCAGCGGTCGGCATCGCGCCACGGCGGGGCGCCGCTGGCATCGTCGCTCTCGTCATCGAGTTGATGGGCGAACTCGTGCACCAGCACGTTGACGGCATCCCCCATCAGTGCCGCCTCGACATCGGCCCAGGAGACGATGACCCGCTCGCCGCTCCAGCTTTCGCCGATCTGTTCAATGGGCTCGTCGGGCACCAGGCCGTATTCGTCGGGCTCGGTCTGCGGCACCAGAAAGGGCTGCGGGTACACCAGCACCGTTTTCAGCTGCGGATAGGGCGGGCCCTTGGGCGCGTTCAGCCGCAGCAGGCAGGCGTAGCCGGCAATGGTGAGCCGCACGTCGGCATTGACCCAGAAACCCTGGCAGCCGGCCACCGTCACCCGGCTCCAGAAGGTCTCGACATCGTCATGCCAGCGCAGGCGCTGCGCGTCGTCGATGCACGCCGCGTGCGGCAGCCTGGCGAGCCGGGCCTTCCAGTCTTCGGGCATGGGCACCTTGCCACGCTTCTGGCTGGTGGGGCGCAAGGCGAACAGTGGCCCCAGAATCAGCGCGATGGCAAAAATACCGATCAGCCAGCCATAGTCGAGCAAGTCATCGGGCATCGCGGGTCATCCTGCGGGGTGAAGTTTGGCGTAGGCCAGCATCAGCCATTTGGCGCCGTCGCGCTTGAAATTGACCTCGACCCGCGCGCCGGGGCCTTCACCGTCGAAATTGAGCACGGTGCCTTCGCCGAATTTGCTGTGGCTGACGCGCATGCCGATGTGCAGGCCGTGCGCGGCGTCGGGCATGACGGCCGCGCCACCGCGCAGCAGTTGCGGCCCGCCGCGCATCGCGGGCGCATGCAGCACGCCGGCGCGCGGCCGGGTCTCGGCCACGAACGACGGGTCGATTTCACGCAGAAACTGCGAGGGGACACAGCTCTGCTGCACGCCGTGAATGCGCCGCGAACCGGAATGGGTGAGGTACAGCTGCTCCCGGGCGCGGGTGATGCCGACGTAGCAAAGGCGACGCTCTTCTTCGAGGTGGCCTTCGTCGATGGTGCGCTGGCTGGGAAACAGGCCTTGCTCCAGCCCCACCAGAAACACCACCGGAAATTCCAGACCCTTGGCCGCGTGCAGGGTCATCAACTGCACGCAGTCCTCGCCGGGGCCGGACTGGCGTTCGCCGGCCTCCAGCGCGGCATGGGTGAGAAAGGCGGTCAGCGGGTCGATCTCGGTGTCGTCGGTGAGCAGCGGCTCGAAGCCGCGCGTGGCGTTGATCAGCTCGTCGAGGTTTTCGCGGCGGCCTTCGCCCTGCTCGCTGCGGTCCTTGTCGAAGTGGGCGCGCAGACCGGAGTCGCGAATCACGGTTTCGGTCAGCGCGCCCAGCGTCTCGTGCCGGGTCTTGCCCGCGATCTGGTCGACCAGGGCAATCAACTCGCCCAGGGCCTTGGCCGTGCGACCCAAGGTAGCCGGCGTGGCCTGGGTGGCGGCCTGCCAGAGCGAGATGCCGCCGTCGTGCGCCGCCCGGCGCAGTTTGTCGAGCGAGGTGGCGCCAATGCCGCGGGGCGGCGCGCCCACGGCGCGCTCGAAGCTGACGTCGTCATCGCGGTTGTGCAGCAGGCGCAACCACGCAAGCACGTCCTTGATCTCGGCACGCTCGAAGAAGCGCAGGCCGCCGTAGATGCGGTACTGCGTGCCGGCACGGATCAGCGCTTCTTCCATCACCCGTGATTGGGCGCTGGTGCGGTAAAGGATGGCGTGGTGGCTCAGCGGCCGGCCGCTGTTCATGCCGTCGCGAATGCGGTGCACCACGAACTCGGCTTCGTCGAGGTCGGTGAAGGCCTCAAAGCGTTGAATCAGCTCGCCGTCGTTGCCGGCGGTCCACAGCTCTTTGCCCAGCCGTCCCTGGTTGCGGGCGATCAGGCTGTTGGCGGCGCCCAGAATGGTGGCGGTTGAGCGGTAGTTCTGCTCCAGCCGCACCACGTCACACTGGGGCAGCTCGCGGGTGAGTTGCAGCATGTGCTCGACCCGCGCACCCCGCCACGAATAGATCGACTGATCGTCGTCGCCCACTGCGAACAGGATGCCGGTATCGCCCGCCAGCGTGCGCAGCCACTGGTATTGCAGGTGGTTGGTGTCCTGAAACTCATCGACCAGAATGTGGCGAAAACGCCGCCGGTAATGGGCCTGGATGTCGGCATTGTCGCGACAGAGTTCGTAAGCGCGCAGCAGTAGTTCGGCGAAATCCACCAGCCCGTTCTGGTTGCATTGCGCCTCGTAGGCCTGGTAGATGCGCCTGTAGGTGTGGGCGACGAAGTCGGCGGTTTCGGGCAGGTTGCCGGCGCGTTGGCCGTCTTCCTTGCGGGCGTTGATGAAGCCCGCCACCGCGCGGGGCGGCCATTGGTCGTCGGGCAGGTCGAGGTTTTTCAGCAGGCGCTTGACCAGCCGCAGCTGGTCGTCGGCGTCGAGAATCTGGAAGTTCTGCGGCAGGCCCGCGTCCTTGTAATGCAGCCGCAGCATGCGGTGGGCAATGCCGTGAAAAGTGCCCACCCACAGGGCGCTCACCGGCACGCGCAGCAACTGCTCCAGGCGCCCGCGCATTTCGGCCGCGGCCTTGTTGGTGAAGGTGACCGCCAGAACCGATTGCGGCGACAGGCGCTCGATCGCCACCAGCCACGCCAACCGATGGGTGAGCACGCGGGTCTTGCCCGAGCCGGCGCCGGCCAGCACCAGGCGGTGGGCCTGCGGCGCGCTGACCGCCGATTGTTGTGCGGGGTTGAGCGCCCCAAGTAACAGGGTGCGGGCGTCGTCGGGGGTCATGGCCGGAGTTTACCCCGCGCGGCGCGCGCGCCGGCCGCCATGCACGGCCGTGCGGGGTGCCGTGGCGTGGGCGCGGTGGTGATCACCGGGGCCGGAAGCGAATGCCCAGATGCAGTGAGAAGTCCGGGCTGGCGTTGACGATCAGGTCTTCCTGGAACGCCAGATCGGCACTCCATTGCGGTGACAGCGCCCAGCGCGCGCCCAGGGCCAGTTGCAGACCGGGGTCGCCAATCTCGGAGGCCACGTCGCGATACAGCGCGGTGTGGCCGTAAATCTGGCCCAGCACACTCAGGCTGCGCCACAGATTCCAGTCGAGGCCAGCGCTGGCAAAGGCGCTGTAGGGCGCCTGCAGGTCGGCCAGCGGTCCTCGGCGTTGCTGAACGGTGGCACCAAGGCTGTAGAAGCCGCCCCAGCGCCCGGCGCTGCCGAAGCGACGGTCTTCTTCCAGCCAACCGGCAAAACCCCAGGTGCCGCCGGTGAGTGCGGTGGCGCGGCCGGTGGGCAGCGACAGTTGTGCGTGCATGCGGCGCTGCGGGTTGAGGGCGTAGCTGCCGCGCAGATTGACGTCACCAAGGTCGGTCGTGCCCCGGTCGCGCTCGAAAACGGTCGCGCCGTTCTGGGTGAGGGCAAAGCGGTACTGGTCCTGGGGAAACTGCTCGCGGCCGGCGTTGGGCAGGCCGAACCATTCGTGCCAGTCTTCGATCCAGCGGTCGAGAAAGCCGCGGCCGCTGTCGACCAGTGGCAGGTCGATGCCCACGGCCCAGCGTTCGCTGAGCCCGTGGCGCCAGCGCAGGGTGGTGGCCAGGGTTTCGCCGTCCAATTGCGCGGTCTCGTCGGCAAGGACTTCGACGTAGAACTCGTTGGTCAGGTCCAGCGTCAGGCCCCAGTGCGACTGCCCGGCCTTGGGCAGCGCGCCTTCACCCACCACCGGCAGCGGCGCGAAACGGCTCAGGGAGGCTTCGTTGCGGGTCATCAGGCCCTGAGCCTGCACGCTGGCAATAGGTGTGATCAGCAGGGCAATGGCCCACCGGTGGAAGGTGTTCATCGGGGCTCGGCGGCGTGGTTGGGTGGGCGCAGACTAGCAGCCTGCGCGGCGCTGAATCACGCAAAAAGCTGCGTCGGTGGTAGCATCCGCGCGCGCTTCAGGGGCGCGGACGGTGAAAATGTCCGTTGCCCGTCGCCAATCCAAAGCAGGTTTTCCATGACGCTCGCCACCCAAAATACGCGGATCGCTTCTGTGCACCCGGTTTCCACCCCCGATCAGGTTCAGCAGGAACTCCCCCTTTCGCCCGCCGCCACGGCCACCACGATTACGGCGCGGGCCGCCATCCAGGACATCCTGGCGGGCCGTGATGACCGCCTGCTGGTGGTCGTGGGGCCGTGCTCGATCCACGACACGAAGGCCGCCTTGGAATACGCCGCCCTGCTGGCCGAAGCCCGGCAGCGCCTGGCCGATGATCTGTTGATCGTGATGCGCGTGTACTTCGAAAAGCCGCGCACCACCGTGGGCTGGAAAGGCTTGATCAACGATCCCAACCTCGACGACAGCTTCGAGATCGACAAGGGCCTGCGCACCGCGCGCAAGCTGCTGCTCGAACTCAACGAAAGCGGCATGCCGGCCGGCGTGGAGTACCTCGACATCCTCACGCCGCAGTTCGTCGCCGACCTGGTGAGCTGGGGCGCCATTGGCGCGCGCACCACCGAAAGCCAGCTGCACCGCGAAATGGCCTCGGGCCTGTCGTGCCCGGTGGGCTTCAAGAACGGCACCGATGGCAGCGTCAAGGTGGCGGTCGATGCGGTCGTGTCGGCGCAGTCGTCGCACCGCTTTCTGTCGATGAACACTACCGGCCAGTTGGCGATCTTCGAGACCGCCGGCAACCCGCATGCCCACGTGATTCTGCGTGGCGGCAGCAAAGGCCCGAACTACGATGCCGGCAGTGTCGACAGCGCCTGCGAAGCTCTGGAAAAGTCGGGCCTGCCGCCGCAGGTGATGATCGACTTCAGCCACGCCAACAGCGCCAAGCAGTTCAAGCGGCAGGTGGTGGTGGGGCATGATGTGGCCACCCAGATCGAGGGCGGTGACCGCCGCATCATGGGCGTGATGATCGAATCCCACCTCAAGGAAGGCCGGCAGGACAACGTGCCCGGCACGCCGCTGACCTACGGCCAAAGCATCACCGATGCCTGCCTGGGCTGGGCCGACACCCTGCCGGTGCTGGAGCAACTGGCAGCTGCCGTGGCCGCCCGCCGCAAGGCGTGACCGACGCCGCGCTGTCATGACCATGGCCCCGATCGGGGCCATTTTTTTGCGCGGGATCCAGCCCGTTTTCAGCGATACACCTGCACCGGAAAGCTCAATTCCAGCGTGTCGTGCGGCATGTCGGGCGCCAGGCGCGGCAGCGGCGAAGCATCGCGCACCACCTGCTCGGCGCGGCGGTCGAGCGCGGCAATGCCACTGCTGCGCGCCACGCGCGCGTCCAGCACGCGCCCGTCGCGGTCGATCCAGAAACGCACGTCCAGCGTCAGGCGCGGGCCGGCGCGTATGGCCGCTGCCAGCGCCCGCTGGTTGGCGGCGAACAGGTGGGCCGTCATGCGCGAGAAGAACACGTTGCGGTTGGGGGTAAAAGTACCGCCCCCCTGATCCGGCGTGTTGCCGGCACCCGGTGCCCGGCCGACGTCCGGTGGCGGCAACGGCGGCCGCGGCCCCTGCGGCGGCGACAGGTCGGGCAGGGGCCGTGGGGTGGGCGTGGGCGGCGGCGTGGGCGGCGCATAAATCTCGGGAACGATGCGCGGCAGCGGCGTGCGGCTGGGCGCGGCGCTCGGGCGGGGCGTGATCGGCGGCGGCGCGCCGGTCTCGGGGATCA
The DNA here is from genome assembly GCA_002706265.1 of Polycyclovorans sp. GTDB lineage: Bacteria > Pseudomonadota > Gammaproteobacteria > Nevskiales > Nevskiaceae > Polycyclovorans. The sequence goes on from PAKU01000033.1 coordinate 144,916, forward strand.
ACCGCGTTGGATCGGGCGGCGCCAGGTCGCTTGTCACCGGCGTCGGCGGCACGGTCGGCAATGCCGTGGGCGGCGGCGTTGCCCGGACGGTCGGCTGCGGCGAGGGCGAGGGCGACGGGGTCGTGGTCGCCGCCGGGGGGGCGCTCGGTTCGGCAGGGGCCGCTGTCGTGGTTGGGCGTGGCGCGGTGGGCGATGGCGCAACCGGCGGCCGCAATGAGGCCGGTGCCGCGGCGGTGGGCTGCGGTTGCGGGCGCGCGCTGGGCGCGACATCCGGAGTCGAGGTGGCGCTCGGGGCGCTCGGGGCGACCTTGGCGGCCGAAGCAGGCGGTGGCGCGGGCGTCCCGGTGGGGGCGGGTGCGGCAGGCCCGGCATTCGGGCGCTGCGGCGCGCTGGCCAGTTGAGCGTCGCGGCCACGGGTCTGGTGCGACAGCGCCTCGGCCTCGCGCAGCGCCAGCGCACCCGCCAGCGGGGCCAGCTTCAACTGCGCGCCGGCCAGGCGGATGTCGGCGACGAATTCGGCCGGCGCATCGGCCAGCGCGTTGAGTCGGTCACGTGCGTCGGCTACTGCCACGCGCACGGCCGCCTGCCCGGCCTCGGCTTCGGCATCGCCCATCTGGCTCAGGGCCAGTTGGCCCGGACGCATGCCCCGAGGCCGCTGGAATCGTGGCGCCGGCTGCGGCGCGGCCTGCTGAATCGAACCCAGCGACCACACCAGTTCAAGAGCGCCCGAGGGCAGCGTGACAGGCACGAACGGCAGATCGAACTCGGCCTCGCCCGACACGGACACGGCGCGGCCCGCCGCACCGTCCGAAGCGCGCCAGAGATCAAAGCCCGGCAGCAGCCACGCCAGCAGCATCAGGTGCAGCAGCGTCGCCGCAGTGGCGGCGATGATCGGGCGGACGGGTTCGCTCATCACCCCATTGTGACGCCGCTGCGGGCGTCGGGCGTGATGCGCCGCAGGGGTTTACGCGCGGCGGAGCGCAATCAGAAATATTCGCCCTTGAACAGGTTGGCGAACACCACTTGCTGCAGCGAGGGCTTGTCCGATTCGCCACCGCTTTTCTTGCCCTTGGCCGACGCGGACGACGGAAACAGGTTGAAGCCCTTGTTGAGAATGTAGTCGTTGACCTTGGGCCACACCGCGTAGCTGATGGCGGCCGCCGTGCCCAGCGGGGTGGCAACACTTTTCGGCCGATGGACGATGGCCTTGACCACCACGTCGGCCGCGTGGTCCGGGCTCCAGGCGGGCGCGTAGTCGTAGATTTTGGTGGGCGCGATCATCGGCGTGCGCACCAGCGGCATGTAAATGGCGGTGATTTCGATATTGCGGTGCATGACCTCGGCCGCGAGAGACCGCGAAAAGGCGTCCAGCGCCGCCTTGGAGGCCACATAGGCCGAAAAGCGCGCCGCATTGGCGAGCACGCCGATGGAGCTGATGTTGATGACGTGGCCGCTGTTGCGCTGCACCATGCTTGGCAAGAACGCCAGAATCATGCGGATGGCGCCGAAATAGTTCAGCTGCATGGTCCGCTCGAAATCATGGAACCGGGTGGTCGACTCCAGCACCGCGCGGCGAATGGAACGCCCGGCGTTGTTGACCAGCACATCCACATGCCCAAGGTCATCGAGAATCTGCTGGGCGCAGCGGTCGATGGCGTTCATGTCGTTGAGGTCGCAGGGGTACACATGCGCCTCGCCGCCCGCCTTCTCGATGATGCACTGGGTCTGCTCCAGCTTCTCGCGGGTGCGCGCCACCAGCACCACCCGTGCCCCCGCGGCCCCGAGCTTTTTGGCAACGTTGAGCCCGATGCCACTGGAGGCGCCGGTGACCACCACGACCTTGCCCGCCAGCGCCCTCAGCGCGCCTTTGGGCAGGCTGATGTCGAGGTCCAGGTGCTGTTCCCAGAACGCCCACAACACCGGGGCGTAGTCGCGGAAATCGGGGCAGCGCACGCCGCTGCCCCGCAGCGCCTTGCGGGTCTGCTGGTCGTCGAACACCGCTTCATTGCGGAGGTAGCTGAGGGTCGACAGCGGCGCCCCCAGGGCCTCGGACAGCCTTTTTTCGAGATTGCGCGGCAGGCGCCGGGTGGCGGCATCGGCCAGCTTGAGCAGGCCCGGCGAAAGATCGAGCTTGGTGGCCAGCTCAGGGCCGTGGGCCACCTTGAGCAGGGTCTGCAACAGGTCGCCGACGCTGGGCGCATCGGCCTGCACCAGATGAAAGCACTGGCCGTCCCCGCTTTTGGCCAGACCGATGACCTTGAGCGCCCTGGCGACGTAATCGACCGGCACGATGGGCACGCGGCCGCCCTTGATGCCAATCAGCGGAATCCACTTCGGCAGGCCGAAGCTGATTTTCTGCACGCTCTTGAAGAAGTAGTAGGGGCCGTCGATCTTGTCCATCTCGCCGGTTTCGGAGTGCCCGACCACAACGCCCGGCCGGTAGATGCGATAGGGCACCGCGCACTCGTTTCGGACGATGGCCTCTGATTCGAACTTGCTGCGGAAATACGGATGGTCAACCTCTTGACCCTCGTCAAACATCTTTTCGGTGAAGCGGCCCGAGAACCCGGCACCGGCCACCGCAATGCTGGACACGTGATGCAGTCGCACCTCGCCGCCCAGCGCCTTGACGAAGGCGAGCACGTTGCGCGTGCCTTCGATGTTGATGCGGTTGGCGGTGTCGTCACTCATGTCCATGTCGTACACGGCCGCCAGATGGAAGACATGCTGCACCTTGCCGACCAGCTTCTTCAGCTGGGCGGCACTGACCAGGTCTGCCTGGGTCACGTCGCCCGGGAGCCGCACGAGCGTGCCGGGCAGGCTGGAAAAGCGGCTCTCCAGCGCCTCGAACTTGGTCTCTGAACCCTCGCGCACCAGCGCGTGGACCGTGACCCCCTCGTCTTGCAGCAGTTGCTCGATCAGAAATTTGCCGATGAAGCCCGTCGCCCCGGTGACCACGTAGTTCATGTCTGCGCTCCAAGGCGCCGCACGCGCCTGATGGTGTTGGAATCGGTCTCAAGAAATGCCGTGTTGCAGGCAAGGCCCTGCCTCCCCGGGCGGAGTGTATGCCCGGCCCCGAGGCGATGAAACCGGCGCAAAGACCCGGGTCGCTGGCGCCCCGGCCAAGTCCCGAGATGCCGATCAGGCCGCTTTGCGGCGGCGCTTGAGCAGCGGGCCCAGAAACTGCCCGGTGAACGAGCGCTTGACCGTGGCCACCTGTTCGGGTGTGCCGCTGGCGACGATCTCGCCGCCGCCGCTGCCGCCCTCGGGACCCAGGTCGATGATCCAGTCGGCGCGTTTGATGACGTCGAGGTTGTGCTCGATGATCACCAGCGTGTTGCCGTGCTCGCGCAGCCGCTCCAGCACCTTGATGAGCTGTGCCACGTCGTGAAAGTGCAGGCCGGTGGTGGGCTCATCAAGAATGTAGAGGGTGCGGCCGGTGTCGCGTTTGGAGAGTTCCTTGGCCAGCTTGACGCGCTGCGCCTCGCCGCCGGAAAGCGTGGTCGCGTTCTGGCCGAGGGTGATGTAGCTGAGCCCCACGTCCATGAGGGTGGTGAGCTTGCGGTGCAGCGCGGGCACGGCCTTGAAGAACTCGGTGGCTTCTTCCACCGTCATGCCCAGCACCTGGTCCACGGTCTTGCCGCGGTAGTGAATCTCCAGCGTTTCTCGGTTGTAGCGGCGGCCCTTGCAGGTGTCGCAGGTGACGTAGATGTCGGGCAGAAAGTGCATCTCGACCTTGATCACGCCATCGCCCTGACAGGTTTCGCAGCGTCCGCCACGCACGTTGAAGCTGAAGCGGCCCGGCGTGTAGCCGCGGGCGCGGCTCTCGGGCACCGCCGAGAACAGGTCGCGGATGGGGCCGAACAGCCCGGTGTAGGTGGCGGGGTTGGAGCGTGGGGTGCGGCCGATGGGCGACTGGTCGATGTCGATGACCTTGTCGAGCAGATTGAGCCCGTCGATGCCATCGCAGGGTGCGGCGAAGGTGCCGGCGCCATTCAGGTCACGCGCCGCCTGGGCGTAGAGCGTGTCGTTGATCAGCGTGGATTTGCCCGAGCCGGAGACGCCGGTGACGCAGGTCATGAGGCCGATGGGAATCTCGGCATCGACATTCTTGAGGTTGTTGCCGCGGGCGTTGCGGATGCGAATCTGCTTTTCGGCGTCCCACCGGGCGCGCGTGCTGGGCACCTCGATCATCTGCCGGCCCGACAAGTAGGCGCCGGTGATGGAATCGGGGTGGCTGGCCACGTCATCCGGCGTGCCCTGGGCAATGATCTGGCCGCCGTGGACGCCCGCGCCGGGGCCGATGTCGACCACATGATCGGCATGGCGAATGGCGTCTTCATCGTGCTCGACCACGATCACGGTGTTGCCGAGGTCGCGCAGGTGGAACAGCGTTTTGAGCAGCCGCGCATTGTCGCGCTGATGCAGGCCGATGCTGGGTTCATCGAGCACATACATGACGCCGACCAGGCCGGCGCCGATTTGGCTGGCCAGACGAATGCGCTGCGCTTCGCCGCCCGACAGGGTTTCGGCGCTGCGCGCCAGGGTGAGGTAGTCGAGCCCGACATTGTTGAGAAAGCCGAGGCGCTCGCGGATCTCTTTCAGGATCTTGTCGGCAATCTCGCCCTTGTGGCCGGGCAGGGTCAGTTGCGTGAAAAAAGCTTCGGCATCGCGCACCGACAGGGTGGTCAGGGACGGCAGGTTGCGCTCGGCCACGAACACGTTGCGGGCGGCGCGGTTCAGGCGCTGGCCATCGCATTCCGGGCAGGCCTGTTCAGAGAGATAACGCGACAGTTCCTCGCGCACCGCGTCGGAGTCGGTCTCTTTGTAGCGGCGTTCGAGGTTGGGAATGATGCCTTCGAACTTGTGCGTGGAGACGCGCAGCTTGCCGCGCTCGTCCGGATATTCAAACGGCAGTTTTTCGCTGCCGCTGCCATACAGCACGACCTTTTGATGGGCCTCGCCGAGGGCACTGAAGGGTTGCTCCACATCGATGCCGTAGTGCTTGGCCAGCGATTGGATGAAGTGCCAGTAATAAGGGTTGCGCCGGTCCCAGCTGCGGATGGCGCCGTCGGCCAACGACAGCTCGGGATGGGCAACGACGCGCTGGGCGTCGAACACCTGCATCTGGCCGAGGCCGTCGCAGCGCTGGCAGGCGCCGGCCGGGGCGTTGAACGAGAACAGCCGTGGCTCCAGTTCGTTCAAGGCGTAGCCGCAGTGCGGGCAGCTCATGCGCGCCGAGAAGGTGATGGCCTCGCCCTGGCCATCGTGCGGGATCACGCTGGCCAGCCCGTCCGACAGGCGCAGGGCGGTTTCAAAGCTCTCGGTGAGGCGCTGCTTGAGGTCATCGCGCACCTTGAAGCGGTCGACCACCACGTCGATGTTGTGCTTCTTCTTGCGGTCCAGCACCGGCACGTCGTCCAGTTCATACACCGAGCCGTCGACCCGCACGCGCACGAAGCCTTGCGCACGCGCCTGCTCGAACCATTCGGCATGTTCGCCCTTGCGGTCACGCACCACGGGGGCCAGCAGCAGCCAGGCTGAGCCCTCGGCACGCGCCATCACCGTGTCCACCATCTGCGCGACCGACTGGGCCTCCAGAATCACGTCGTGGTCAGGGCACCTGGCCGTGCCCACGCGGGCGAACAGCAGGCGCAGGTAGTCGTAGATTTCGGTGACCGTGCCCACCGTGGACCGCGGGTTGTGGCTGGTGGACTTCTGCTCGATGGAAATGGCCGGCGACAGGCCTTCGATGCTGTCCACGTCGGGCTTCTGCATCATGCTGAGGAACTGTCGCGCGTACGACGACAGCGATTCCACGTAACGGCGCTGGCCCTCGGCATAGAGCGTGTCGAAAGCGAGGCTGGATTTGCCCGAGCCAGACAGCCCGGTGATCACCACCAGCTTGTCGCGCGGCAGGTCCAGCGAGACGTTTTTCAGGTTGTGCGTACGGGCACCGCGAACTCGCAGGAAATCCATCAAGGGTAGGGGTCCAGAAGGTAAACCCGGTACTATACGTGCGCGCCTCGCGCCGCCGCCCTTCTCATTTTCGAGCCCGCCTGTTTCTTGGACGTCCGCGCCCCTTCAACCCCCCGCATGACGCCGCTGGAGCGCCGCACCGTCGCCGTGCTGGCGCTGGTCTACGCCCTGCGAATGGTCGGCATGTTCATGGTCTTGCCGGTGCTGGCGCTGCACACGCGCACCTTCGAGGTGCCGGCCACCGCGATGCAGATCGGTCTGGCGATCGGCATCTATGGGTTGGCACAGGCCGCACTGCAGATGCCCCTGGGATGGCTGTCGGACCGGATCGGCCGCCGGCCGGTCGTAGTCATGGGCCTGCTGGTGTTCGCGGCGGGCAGCTTCATCGCCGGCAGCGCCCACAGCGTGGAGGGCCTGTTGCTGGGGCGTCTGGTGCAGGGGCTGGGCGCGGTGTCGGCTGCGGTGTCGGCGTGGCTGGCCGATGCCACGCGCGTCGAGGTGCGCACCACGGCGATGGCGATACTGGGGGCCGGAATGGGCGTGGCGTTCATTCTGGCGCTGGCCCTGGGGCCGGTGGTGGCGGGGCTGATCGGCGTCAACGGCATCTTTGTCATGACCGGTGTGGCCGCCATGTTGGCCGTGCCGCTGGTGATGAGGGCGGTGCCGGTGGTGCCGCTGGGCGCGCCCACCAAGGGCGGGCTGGCCAAGGTTTGGCGCGATGCCGAGTTGATGCGCTTCAACGGCGGCATTTTTTTATTGCACGGCACCATGGCGATGCTGTTCATCGGCTTGCCGCTGGTGCTGGTCGACCGGGTGGGGCTGCCGCAGGACCAGCACTGGCAGGTCTATCTGCCAGTGTTGATGCTGTCGATCATCCCGGTGTTTCCACTGATCCGCTGGGCCGAGCATGAGGGCCGCATGCGTCGCGTGTTCGTCGCGGCCGTCGCTTTGCTGGTGGCCACGCTGGGGCTGCTGGCGCTGGGCCAGACGCGCTTTTCGGCCATCGTGCTGGGCCTGCTGCTGTTCTTTGTCGCGTTCAATTTCCTTGAAGGCGCATTGCCATCCCTGATTTCCCGCCAGGCGCCCGCAGCGTTCAAGGGCGCTGCGCTGGGGGTGTACGCCAGCAGCCAGTTTCTGGGCGGATTCGTCGGCGGCGTCATCGGCGGCATCGCGCTGGGATGGGGCGGCACCGTGGCGGTGTTTGCCGGGGCCGCAGCGCTGCCGCTACTCTGGCTGGGCTTGGCGTGGGGCATGCGCGCGCCCGAGGTTGCGTCGCGCACCCGTTGACGCTGCATTATTCGAATACTGATCAAGAGGTCTTTTCATGGCACGTGGCGTAAACAAAGTGATTTTGATCGGCAATCTGGGCAAGGATCCGGAAGTGCGCTATTTCCCCAGCGGCGATGCGGTGGCCAATACCACGCTCGCCACCACCGAGAACTGGAAAGACAAACAGACCGGCGAGGCACGCGAAGCCACCGAGTGGCACAACCTGACTTTTCCCGGAAAGCTGGGTGAAATTGCCGGCAAATACCTGCGCAAAGGCTCTAAGGTGTATGTCGAGGGCAGCCTGCGCACCCGCAAATGGCAGGACAAGGAAGGCCGCGACCGCTACACCACCGAAATTCGGGTGGGCGACATGCAGATGCTCGACGGCAAGCCGGGGGGCGGTGGCACGGCATCGATGGATGATGATGGCGGCTACGGCGCGCCCGCCCGCAGCGCCGCTCCCGCGCCGCGGTCCAATGCCCCGGCGCGCGGCGCGCCGCCGCCCTCGGAAGGGGCGTTTGAAGACGACGATATTCCGTTCTAGAATTCACCTAGGCATAAGCTGTAACCAAAGCCCCGTAGATATCTATTTCTACGGGGCTTTTTTGTTATGGACTCAAAAGTCGTTCTTGGTGTAGTGTCTGTGCTAGGCAGTACCTGGTGACGGGTGTCTATAAGTGGAAGCACACTGGGTTGGTGTGGCTGCATTTGCTGGCGGGGAGCAGTTCCGGCTGCTGCTCCCCGCCCAGTGGCGCTCCGCACTTCGTTGCCGCTGGAGACTTTTAGTGAAGAGGCAGTGGGCAAGGCTGGTGCTGCGCACCGCAAATTGCCCTGGCCAGTTGTCAACGTGCCCCAACAATCGAGAAGGGCTTCGAGAAGGCTGATGGCCCGTCGGAACTGGTGAACGTGCGGCATACGACGCTCACCGTCATCGACTCACGGCTCTGCCGCACGAACCACGTCGACGAGCATCTGTGTGGCCACAGACTGATGCACGCCATTGCCCGCACCAACTGGATTAGGAATGACAAGCTAGCGTCCAAGAGCTTCCACGATCAGGTCGCAAAGATGACTAAGTCACAAGCAATGGCGGGCACCCAAAAGGAAGCCGAGGCGCTTCATCAAGAAATCGTCCTCCTCGGCGCCGTACGCGAGTCGCGCGGGTCCGGTGCGGCTAGGGCGGCGATACATGAAAAGTCGAGCAGTGATCTGCACGGCGATGACACTCACTTTTCCTTTTGGCCTGCCCACGCCTTCTGATGAAATACCGATCTGTCGCGTCACCTGAGCTCAGATATGATCGGTCACGCAAGTTCACGTGAGGTGGCGATGAGCAAGGACATTAGGTTCCAACTGAAGATGAGTCAATCGATTCACAACGCGCTTGATAGCCTCGCCGAAGAGACAGGCAGTAGCAAAGGCGAGGTGCTTACCAAGGCGCTGAACCTGCTGCTTTTTGCCCGCTATCAGCATAAGAACGGGAGACAGATTGCCGCAGTAGAGAACGGGCGGGTGGTGACGGAAGTGGTCGGCTTGTAGCCCCCATAGAGCAACGTGATCCCCGAATTGGCAGAAGGCGAGGCGATTCTTTTTTAACTGGATGGAGACTCGCTGACTGGCGTCTTTGTGCCATTTGCTGCCACTCGCGAACATCCGGTCTGGGCCGACCGAATGTCGACGAAGCGATACGACCGATTGTTGGCAAGAGACATCAGGCCCATTCCCTTTGCCAACAATAGTTTGGTGCGCGGCGTCGATTGGGCGAGCGGTTCCCCGGTCTCAACGAAAAGATGCCGCTACAAGGATGCTGCAGCCCAGCGCGATGGTGCCGACGCCGGCCACATCGAAAACGGTCGGCGTTACGCGATCCACGATCCACAGCCACGCCAGCGCGGTGCAGGTATACACACCGCCGTAAGCCGCATACACGCGACCCGATTCCGCGGGGTGTCGCGTCAACAACCACGCGAAGGCCATGAGGCTGAGCGCGGCGCCTGCAAGCACCCAAAGACTGGCACCGCGCTTGGCCCACAGCAGCACCAGATAGCAGCCGACGATTTCCGCGACGGCAGTCAGAACAAACAGTCCCAGCGTGGTCGTCCAGCTCATTAATGGCCCCTGTTCGGTCCATGCACGCCGGCACGGCGAGATGCCGTTCGGGATTTCGTGGGCGTGGCCAGGCCTTGCAAGATGCCGCATTCCTTCGACGTGCCCGGCGCGTCGCAGCGTGCGCGCAGGTCCTTGAGCTGGCCCTGCAGGCTGCGCAACACGCGGATGCGTTCGGCGACGTGGCCGATGTGTTCGTCGAGCACGGTGTTGACCTCGGCGCAGCCCCGCTCCGGCGCGTCACGCAGTCGCAGCAGGTTGCGGATTTCCTCGTGGGTCATGTCCAGCGCCCGGCAGTGCAGGATGAATCCCAGTCGCTGGCGCTCGGCGTCCGAGTAAAGACGGTAGTTGCCCTCGCTGCGGGCAGGCTGCGGTAGCAGCCCCTCCTTCTCGTAATAGCGGATGGTCTCGATGGCGACCGACAGATGACTCGCCAGCTCACCGATGCGGTAGGTCTTGGGCATGTGCTGCTCCGGGGCTTGACCCTGAAGTTACTACAGGCTGTCCAATACGGTCCATCGTCCACGTCGGGATTCCGATGGCTATTGATTTCTGTGCTTCCAATTGTGCCTCGAACGTGCTGGTTCCGCCGCGCTATCGCCGAGTGCTGTGGATCGCGTTATGCGTGAACCTGGCGATGTTCGGGGTGGAGCTGGCGGCTGGCTGGGGAGCGGGCTCGGTCTCACTGCTGGCCGACGCCGTGGACTTCTTTGGCGATGCCGCGAACTATGCGGTGTCGCTGTTCGTGCTGTCGATGGGGCTGGCCGCTCGCGCCCGCACGGCACTGCTCAAGGGGCTGTTCATGGGCGGCTATGGCGTCTATGTCCTGGGTCATGCGAGCTGGAACGCGCTGCACGGGGTGGTGCCAGAGCCGCTGACGATGGGCCTCGTCGGTGGCCTGGCCCTAGTCGCGAACCTGAGCGTGGCCTGGCTGCTATACGCCTACCGCGAGGGGGATGCCAACATGCGCTCCGTGTGGCTGTGCTCACGCAACGACGCCATCGGTAATGTCGCGGTGATGATGGCGGCGGTGGGCGTCGTTGGAACTGGTACTGCCTGGCCGGATCTCACCGTAGCGGTCGGGATGGGCCTACTGGGCCTCTGTGCCGCGCGGCAGGTCATTGCGCAGGCACGCGTTGAACTTGCATCGACCCGGGAGGTGCGCCGTGCTCACGCCTGAATTGACCTATACGGCCTTGCTGATCGTGCAGGCCCTGCATCTGCTGCATCACCGTCTGATCAAGCGACACATCAGCTCTGCGGAAGTGGTGTCGGCGGCGGTGCTGTGCGTACCGCCCACGGTCGCGATCCCCGTCGGCCTGCTGATGGGCACGCACCTGACGCTGATCGCCGTGCAAATCGTCGACAGCGTGTGGGTTCGGACGCTGTCGCCGAGCTGGTCGTCGTCGCCCGGCGATCCGCGCGCCCTGAATGCTGTCCCTTCCGTGATAGCCTCTCAGTGATGACCCGCATGCCCGCCATCTGGTTGCTGTGCCTCGGCCTCGCGCTGACGCGGATGCTCGGTCTGCACGCGCACGCCTGTGCTGGCCTGGAAAGCGCGGGCCACGAGCACGAGGCGCCGCACTACGCTGACGCGGGGCTCCTGTTCGGCGAGTTCCACGTTGATGATCATCCCGACAACCTGGAATTGGAACTTTCGGCGGCGCTGTCGCCGGCCCAGTTCCAGCTCGACCTGAGCGCCGACGAACCTGTGCTGCACTCAGCCGACATCGCCGATCCTGTCGCGGCCTCGGGCGGACTGACGGTGCTCACCGCGCGCGGACCGCCCGACGCGCACGAAACCCGACCGCCTCACTTCGCACCGCCGCTGCGCGGTCCGCCCTCGATCTCCCTCGCCTGAACCCACCCCTTGCCCTGATCCCAGGGCATCCGTTCACGCTGCACGGGAGTTCCCCTCATGTTTCGATTCACCGCCACCGGGCGCTTCGCGCTCGCGGCACTGCTGGCTTTTGGCGCGGCCAGTGCCGCGCTTGCAGCCGAGGTCCCTCTGACCTTGCGCGAAGCGTTATCACGCACGTTGCAATCCAATCCAGACCTAGCGGCCTATCAATACGTACTCAAGGCGCAAGACGGCCTCGTCACACAGGCGGGCCTGAAGCCGAACCCCAGGCTGACGGCCGATCTGGAGAACGTGCTCGGCACCGGCGACACCAGCGGCTTCGATGCTGCCGAACTCACCATTGGGCTGAGCCAGTTGATCGAACTGGACGGCCTGCGCGACAAGCGCGTCGCCAGTGCCCGCCTGGAACGTGAAGGCCTTGAAGTTGAGGGCCACATAGCGCGCCTGGACTTGCTGGCCGAAACGGCCAGACGATTCGTCTCGTTGGTCAGCCAGCAAGAGGAACATCGTCTCGCACATCTGGCTGTGGAGCTTGCAGACAAGACTGCGGCAGCGGTGAAGCGCCGCGTGGAAGCAGCCAAATCGCCCGAGGCGGAGCTGGATCGGGCGGCTGTGGCACTCGAACGCGCCCGCATCGCCGATGCACATGCCGAGCACGAACTGCTCGCCGCGCGCTCCGATCTGGCGGCGTCCTGGGGCGCGGCGATGCCTGATTTCACCGAGGCTGCGGCCGACCTTTACCAGCTTCCCGAGATTGCGCCGTATCCGGATCTGCTCACTGCGCTGGAACGCACGCCTGATCTGACGCGCTACCTGAGCCAGGCCCGTCTGCGTGAATCGGAAATTACGCTGGCGCTGGCCAGCCGCCGCCCGGGCATCGAGATCGGTGCGGGCCTGCGCCGGCAGCAAGCGGTCAGGGACACCGCGCTGGTTTTTTCGGTGGGCATCCCGCTGCTGACTTCTGATCGCAACCAGGGCCGCATCGCCGCAGCCGAGGCACTCAGGGACGGCGCCGAAGCGCAACGCATTGCAGCGCTGGTGAATGCGCGGGCCCAACTGTTCCGCAATCATCGCGAGCTGCTTGACCTGCGGCAGCAGGTGTCCGCGCTGCGCGAGCGTGCCCTGCCCCAGATTGAGGCCGCGCTCAAGAAGACCGAATACGCCTACGAGCGTGGACGCTACAGCTACCTCGAACTGGTGGACGCACAGCGCGAGCTGGTGGCGGTGCGCGACAGCCTGATTGATGCAGCCACCGCCTACCACCTGACCCTGATTGAAATCGAACGGCTCAGCGGCCTGTCCGCCAGCCGCTAAAGGATCGCTCCACCATGAAGACCATCACCTACTCCGCCTTATTACTGACGCTCGGGCTTGCCCTGACGGCCTGCGGTAAGCCGAATGAACCCGCCCACACCGACGAGGAAGGGCACGCTCACGATGACGCGAAGAGTCATTCCGAGGCCGAGCCGCACAACGAAAGCGAAGGCCATCACGAAGGAGATCGCCACGAGTCAGCAGGCGAAGCCAACCACACTGACGAAAAAGGCCATGCCCACGATGACGCGGAGGGCCATTCGGAGAGTGATCCCCACAACGAGCGGGAGGATCACAGCGAGGGGGATCGCCACGAACAAGGCGAAAGCGGCCACACCGAGGAAGAAGGCCATGCCGAAGCGCTGAACCTCAGCGCTGAGGCCCGCGCGGCCGCAGGCCTGGTGATTGCACCCGCCGGGCCCGCGATGTTGAGGGAAACCCTTTCTCTCTATGGCGTGGTCAAGCCCAATCCCGAACGCGTGGCCAGTGTCACGGCCCGTTTTCCCGGCATGGTTCGCAGCGTCAATGTGCAGATCGGAGACACCGTCAAACGCGGCCAGTCACTGGCCACCGTCGAAAGCAACGAGAGCTTGCAGGTCTACACCGTCAGCAGTCCACAGGGGGGTGTGGTGACTGAACGATTCACCAATCCCGGTGAGCAGGTTCAGGGTCAGCCGCTGTTTACAGTGGTGGATCTGTCCACAGTGTGGGTTGAGTTGTCGCTGTTCCCGCGAGATCGATCTCTTGTGAAAGTGGGCCAGAACGCTCGGGTGCAGACCGCCGACCGGGGATCGACCAGCGAGGGCCGTATCGTGTTCGTGTCACCGCTCTCAGTCAGTGCCACACAGAGCCTCACTGCGCGGGTCGAGCTGGAGAACGCTGACGGCCGTTGGGCCCCAGGTCTTTACGTACAGGCCGAGGTGGCCATCGGCGAGGCTCAGCTTGCGCTGGCCGTGCCGGAAGTCGCCCTGCAGGAGCTGGAGGGTCGGACGTCCGTATTTGTCGAAGACGCTGGCGGATTTGAATCACGGGTCGTAAAGACAGGCCGCCGTGACGGCGACGTTGTCGAGATTCTGGACGGCCTCACGGCGGGTGAAGCGGTGGTGGGTGAGGGCAGCTTTGTGCTCAAGGCAGAGTTGGGCAAGGGGGAGGCCGAGCATGGGCACTGATCATCAACCAGCCATTGATGCAAACGACCATGCGCAGCGAAAGGTGCTGCTCTGGGTTCTGGTGCTCAATGCCGGGTTAGGGGTCACGCTCCTGATCGGCGGACTTGCTTCAGATTCCAGCAGTCTCATCGCCAATTCTCTAGACAATTTTTCCGACGCCGTGGCCTACGCCGTCAGTTTCCTCGCGGTGACGCGGGGTGCCCGGTGGAAGGCGGCGGCTGCCGCGATCACGGGGGTCATGCTTCTGCTGCTGGCCGGAGGTGTGATTGTTGACGCGCTGCGCCGCTTTGTCAGCGGCTCCGAGCCCTTGGGCATGTCCATGATGATGCTCGCTGCGGTCGCTGTTGCCATCAATGTCCTATGCGTCAAATTGCTCCGCAGCCATCGGGGAGAGGACGTTAATCTGCGCGCGGCGTGGACGATGAGCCTCAACGACTTCGTCTCCAATTTCGGCATTTTCGCTGCGGGTGGACTGGTGCTGGTCGTCGGCAGCAACTGGCCAGATCTGGCCGTCGCTTTTTGCATTGCATTGGTCGCCGTTTACGGCGGCATCAGCACCCTTCGCGACGCTGCGCAGACGCAGCGCGCCGCGAGCTCCAACAAAGGACACGCTCATGATTGAAGCCATTCTGCGCTTCGCCATCGCTCGTCGCGGCGTGGTGATGACCCTCATGCTCGCGCTCATTGCGCTGGGCATCTACAACTACCAGCGCCTGCCGATTGATGCGGTCCCCGACATCACCAATGTCCAGGTGCAGATCAACACCTCTGCCCCCGGCTACACGCCGCTGGAAGTTGAACAACGCATCACCATCCCCATCGAGACTGCAATTACCGGCCTGCCGGACCTGGATTACCGGCGCTCGCTATCGCGCTATGGCCTCTCACAGGTAACCGTGGCGTTCAAGGAGGGGACTGATCTCTATTTTGCCCGCCAGCTCATCAACGAGCGCCTTCAGCAAGTCCGTAACCGCCTGCCCGATGGGGTGGAGCCCGCGATGGGGCCCATCGCGACAGGCCTCGGTGAAATTTTTCTCTACACCGTCGAGGCCGATCCTGATGCGCGGCAGCCAGACGGCAGCCCTTACGACGCCACTGCGCTGCGCACCCTCCAGGATTGGGTGATCCGTCTGCAGTTGTTGCAGGTGCCAGGCGTCACCGAGGTGAACTCCATCGGCGGCTACGCCAAGCAGTTTCACGTGCAGCCCGATCCGGCGCGTCTGCTGTCCTACGGTCTGACCTTCGAAGACGTGGTGCAGGCAGTGGAACGCAACAATGCGAACCAGGGCGCGGGTTACCTCGAACGCAACAAGGAGCAACTGCTGGTCCGCATCCCTGGCCGGGTGAGCGGCATTGGTGATCTGAGTCGCCTGGTCATTGCGACGCGCGACGGTCAGCCGATCACCATTGCGGACGTGGCCGAGGTCGCGCTGGGCAAGGAACTGCGCACCGGTGCCGCCACGCGCGATGGCCACGAAACCGTCCTGGGGACGGCAGTGATGCTGGTTGGCGAGAACAGCCGCGCCGTTGCAAAGGCGGTCGCCGAGCGCCTGGTCAAGGTCAACGAGTCACTACCTGATGGCGTGCGAGCGGTGCCGGCTTACGACCGCACCGTGCTGGTCGACAAGGCCATCGCCACCGTGCAAAAGAACCTGCTGGAAGGCGCGCTGCTGGTGGTCGTCATCCTGTTCCTGCTGCTGGGCAATCTGCGTGCGGCCCTGCTCACGGCGCTGGTGATTCCGCTGGCCATGCTCATGACCATCACCGGCATGGTGGAGACCCAGGTCTCTGCCAACCTGATGAGCCTGGGCGCGCTGGACTTCGGCCTGATCGTGGACGGCGCGGTGATCATTGTCGAGAACTGCCTGCGGCGACTCTCCCAACAGAGTCTGGAAGGCGCGACCCTGAGTCTGAAGGAGCGCATGGAAACGGTTTACGACGCGACCGCCGAAGTCATCCGGCCCAGCCTGTTTGGCGTGTTCATCATCACCGCCGTTTACCTGCCGATCTTCGCGCTCGAAGGCGTGGAAGGAAAGATGTTCCACCCCATGGCGCAAACCGTGGTGATGGCGCTGATCTCCGCGCTGTTCCTGTCGGTGACCTTTGTGCCGGCCGGCGTGGCGCTGCTGTTCCGTGGTCCGGTGAAGGAAAAGCACAACGTGATCCTGCATGCCGCACGTCGCGGCTACGAGCCGCTGCTGCGGTTTGCGCTCAAGGCGCGCGTTGCATTTGTGGTCGGTGCGGTCGTGCTGGTACTGGCCTGCGGCTGGCTTGCCACACGCCTGGGCAGCGAATTCGTGCCCAGTCTTAACGAGGGTGACATCGCGGTGCAAGCGCTACGCATCCCGGCCACCGGGCTGACGCAGTCGGTGGAATTCCAGAAGCAGATCGAAACCCGCCTGCTGAAATTCCCCGAGGTGCTCACCGCCTTCGCCCGCACCGGGACGGCCGAGGTGGCCACTGATGCGATGCCGCAGAACATCTCCGATGGCTACGTGATGTTGAAGCCGCGCGACCAGTGGCCAGATCCAGGCAAGCTCAAGTCGGACCTAGAAGCGGAGATGCAGACGGCGCTAGAACAAATCCCGGGCAATGCCTATGAGATGAGTCAGCCGATCCAGTTGCGCTTCAACGAGCTGATCACCGGTGTTCGCTCGGACTTTGCAGTCAAGCTCTACGGCGATGATCTGGATCTGATGCTCAGCACCGGCAACCAACTTGCCCAGGCGGTACGCGACGTCGACGGTGCTGCTGACGTGAAGGTCGAGCAGGTCGCAGGGCTGCCCGTTCTTTCAGTGATGCCGCGCCGCGATGCACTGGCCCGCTACGGGCTGACCATTTCGGAAGTGCAGGCTGTTGTTGCCACCGCGCTCGGCGGTCGCGAGGTCGGCTCGGTGTTCGAGGGCGATGCACGCTTCGATATTGTGGTCCGCCTGCCGGAAGCGCTGAGACAGGATTTGCGCGCCCTGCAGAGGTTGCCAGTCCCTTTACCCCAAGGCGGCCACGTGCCGCTACAGGAAGTGGCGAGGCTGGACATGGCTCCCGGTCCGAACCAGGTCAGTCGCGAAGACGGCAAGCGACGGATCGTGGTCACTGCCAATGTGCGTGGGCGTGATCTGGGCAGTTTTGTGGCCGATGCGCAGGCCGCCATCGCGCAGGTGAATGTGCCGCCGGGGTACTGGCTGGACTACGGCGGCACCTTCGAGCAACTGCAGTCGGCGTCCAAACGCCTGTCCATCGTGGTGCCGGTCACGTTGGCGCTGATCCTCGGGCTGCTGGTGCTGGCCTTCGGCTCCATCCGTGACGCACTGGTGATCTTCAGCGGCGTGCCGCTGGCGCTGACCGGCGGCGTGCTTGCGCTGTGGCTGCGCGGCATCCCGTTATCGATCTCGGCGGGCGTCGGCTTCATCGCCCTATCCGGCGTCGCCGTGCTCAACGGCCTGGTGATGGTCAGCTTCATCCGTAGCCTGATGGGAGAGGGCAAGTCACTGGACGACGCGATCATCGAGGGCGCACTGACCCGTCTGCGGCCGGTGCTGATGACCGCGCTGGTGGCCAGCCTCGGCTTCGTGCCGATGGCGCTCAACGTCGGCACCGGCGCGGAGGTGCAGCGTCCGCTGGCCACGGTGGTGATCGGCGGGATCATTTCCTCAACGCTGCTGACCCTGCTGGTGCTGCCGGGGCTGTTCCGCATGGCGCATCGGCGCGAGGCCAGGGCCGTGCTCGCTCCACCGGCCACACCTGTTTCGGAGAGCGCAGCATGAACCTCGGCAAGGATCTCGGCTGGCAGGCGGGCATCTCCATCGTTGGTGTTGCCGTGCTGCTTGTGCTCGGCGTGATTGCGATGGAGAGCTACACGCTGCTGATTCAACGGGTGCCGGAATCGGCGCTGCGCGGGCCGCATGTGCTGTTCGACGCCGCCGTGCTGCTGCTCGCGCTGCTGCTGCTGGATCGCGCCCATGCAACGCCGCGCGCAGCGGACGGGCGCGGTGCCGCTGGCGTCGTGCCGGCCCCGGCGATGCCGTCGCCCCGGTCCGGCACGCGCACGCTCGTCGCGCGTTTCGCCCGTAGTGACGACCGCCGCGCGTCGCTGCAGGTGGCGAGCACGCTGATCCCGCTGGGCCTGCTGTGGTGGCTGGTGGCGGTGGGTCACGGCTGGGCGGTGGTGCTCGCCGTGCCGGTGATGAGCCTGTTCCTGCTGCGCGCGTTTGCACTGATGCACGACTGCGGCCATCGCAGCCTGTTCCGGCGCGGCGCGCTCAATGCCGCCTGCGGCTTTGTGTTCGGCGTGCTCACCGGCATGCCGCAATACGTATGGTCGCGGCATCACGCCTATCACCACGCCACCAACGGCAACTGGTCGAAGTACCGCGGGCCGCTGGGCACGCTGTCGCTGGAGGAGTTCGCGCAGATGAGCCCGGCGCGCCAGCAGCAGTACCGGCGTGCGCGCTGGGTCGGCATGGCACCGCTCGCCGGCCTGATGTACCTGGTGGTCAACCCGCGCCTGAACTGGCTGCGTGGCTGCGCGGCGCTGCTCGTGCATCTTCTGCGCGGTGGCATCGCGCAACCGCAGGTCGGCTGGCGCGCACAGGCGCGCGTGTTCCGAACCCGCCATTGGGCATCAGCGGCAGAGTTCCGCCACATGAGCCTCAACAACCTCGCTCTGCTCGGACTCTGGGCGGCGATGTCCAGCCTGATCGGGGCCTCGCTGTTCTTCACGGTCTATCTGCTGGCCACCGCGCTGGCGGGTGCGGCAGGCATCGTGCTGTTCACCGTCCAGCACAACTTCGACCAGGCCTATGCCAGCGACGATCAGGGCTGGGACTACGAAACCGCTGCGCTCCACGGCACCAGCTTCCTTGTGCTGCCGGGCTGGCTGAACTGGTTCACCGCCGACATCGGCTACCATCATGTTCATCACCTGTGCGCGCGCATCCCGAACTACCGGCTGGCCGCCTGTCACGCGGCGCATGCCGAGCGGTTCACCGAGGTGCGCCGCCTGAGTCTGGCCGACGTACTGCCCTCACTGCGCTGCCTGCTCTGGGATCGTGAGGTGCGGCGCATCGTGTCCATCGACCGCGGCGCGCGATGAGCGCGGGGCACGCCCACGGACGCAGCGCCAGCGAACGCGCGACGTGGATCGCGTTCGCACTCACCGGCGGCTTCATGCTGGCCGAAGTCGCGAACGTGTGCTGAGCGGCCATTTGTTCAGCATCGCGAATGACAGGTTTGGGCTGGTCAGCGACCGTTGCAGTGGGTGCCAACAGCGGACGTTTGCTGCGCACTCGACCGTCACGGCGGACGTAGGGGGTGCTGCAGTTCGCGCACATGCCGCGTTGGGCGCACCCGCGTGGGCACGTTGCGCTTTGCCCACCCTTGGCTTGTTAATCGCCGGGGAGAACGCTGCACGCCCCCTTATGGAGTCTTCTTCGCCGGGAGTGCCTTTGCCAGCGCATCGATGCACTTTTCGAAGCGATCGAGCGTTGAAGCCGAGAGCGTCGGGATGATCTTCGTGTGATTGGCCAAGAAGTACGCAGCGACCTCGCCGTGATCGAATTCGCCTTCCTCGCGCTCGATCCGCTTCACGATTCGGTCCGACCCTTTGAGAGAGGACTCTTTCACCTTCTTCTTCAGCGTCGAGTTGTAGAGGTCGATGTATTCGCTCGTCTCGAAGAGATCTTCGATGTCGGCGTCCTTCACCTTGGAAAACCGGTCGACGGTAAGGACTCGCGACGCCGTGAGGCGACCGGCCGCAATGGCGTTCTCGATCTTCTGGCGGGCAGCACTCCCATCAATTAGAACGACAAGATCGAGTTTGTCGCCAATGAGTGCGATGAAGGTCGGAATATTCGTCGCGCCGCCGGCCGGGATAAGCCTGCAATCGACTGGCAGGGCAGCGCGTGTCAGTGCTCGAAGATGCGTCGAAATCGTGCTCAGATAAATGAAGTCGGAGATGCCCTCGATGATGATGTTCCGGTTCCCGATGAACAGGTGCTGCGCGATGTCGTAGCCTAGAGCGGCCTGCAAAGGGAAGAGGGTGTCGGGGTCAGAGATGACCCCAGCGTCGTTGGTCACCTTCGCGCCGTGCTCCGGTCCGGCGTCCTCCACGATGCGCACGCGGTCAAGTTTCTCCGTCCGCACCATGAAAGGCGAGTGCGTCGTGTAGATAACCTGCCTCCCCTTGGTGAGATTGGTGTCAATTGATTCGAGGAGATCAAGCTGGGCCCGGGCGTGCAAGCTAAGACCTGGCTCATCCAGCAAGAGGATCAAGTTCTTGTCCTTCTCGAATTCGAAGAAGGAGGCGATGAAGGAGACAAACCAGCGGAAGCCCGTTGAACGGCGATCGAGCTGGCTCGTGAAGTCGTGGCGCTGATCCTCAACCCGAAAGCGCAACCAGCGTTGCTTGTCGTTCTGCACCTCAGTCTTCACGTGCAATTTAAGGTGCGGATTCTGCTTCCAGTTGTCCTTTACCTTCTTTGACAGAAGGCTGGAAATTGACTCTAACTCGGCGTTCGATTGCTCCCAATCCCAAGCTTCAACATTCGTCGGCGTGATCTTAGCCAGCTTCAGGAAGTCGGCAGCAGCCTGCACCTCCTCGTCGTTGGACGGATTGGTGAGGGCGGGGATGACCTCGCCCATGTTGTAGCGGCCACGCAACTGCGAGTACTGGCTGAAGTAGAAGGTCTTCGGCACACGCGGCGTGAACATCTTCTTCAAGGCTTCCGTTAGGTTCTGGACTCCAGCGCCCAGCACCTTGTCGAGCTCCGTCTTCGCGTTCTTGGCCGCCTGCGCATCAGGTGTCGGCTCCGAGGAGCCATTCGCGACCTCTGTAGAGAGTTGGGCCAGTTCTTTTTGCAGTTCGTCTGTCGTGGCCGCCTTGAGCTTGCCCTTGAGCGTCGCGGCGTGCTGTGCGACAAACGTCTTTATGAAGGCGGCGAAGTCGATGGAGAACTTCAGCTCCATTTCGCCGCCATATTTCCGGCTGGCCACGAACTCCTTGCTCGTCAGCACGCCCTTCCCATATTGCTTCTCGACCTCGGAGAACTCATCCGCTGACAGTTCAAAGGTCGCCGTGATTGGCACGGCATCCGCGAGTTCCCCAGAAATATCGTGGGCCTTGTAGAGCCAGCGTGGGTAGTCATCGAGGAGGACGAGCTTTGCTGCGGGCTTCGCGGGATTCAAACGGTGCAGGGCCTCGATCATGGTCGACTTACCGGCCTCGTTCTTGCCCACAAGGCAGGTATTGCTATCGATTTTTATCTCGCCAGAATCGATCACGTTGCGGAACAGCCGCACATGGAAAGACTTTAGCTGCATCGAAACCCCCTCAAAAATTTCTTTCTTACGAGTCCCCCTGGGACCAATAATTGAAGGTAGCTCAGCGCGACCAGCAAGTCACATTCTTGACAAGACTCACTGGGGTGGTCCGCCCTTCTGTCTATTGGACGACGGAGCGACTTTCGCTTCTGGCCTAGCCCGGTCGGCCAACACACTTCAGCCAATGACAGCATTGGGCTGGGTGCAGCGGTACATCTGCTCAACCAGAACATCTGGTTGTGATCATGATCGTCAGTCAGGGCAGTGCTCAGTACAACGCCACAAACGGGTCGGAAACCTCGATGGCCTTGGCCAGGCGCTGGTGGCGTCAGATATAGATTGCATCTGGAGAGCCGTATGGCGTCCCTGCATGATGCCCTTCGGTGTGGGGCTGAACGTTGGTACCACAGTGGCTGCCGACTCAGCGGTGGCGACAGCAAGCAAGCTAGTGTCCATGGCGAACATCAAAGATTGTCAATGCAATCGCCGGATACCGGACGAACGCGGTCGGGCTCACACTTACGCCAATTTCCTTGCCGAGTGGGCAGGGGAGTCAGGCGAATTACGCGCAAGAATGAGGTAAACCATGGAAAAACGTAATCCTCACATTGGATCGAACTTCGACGATTTCCTCTCGGACAAAGGTCTGCTTGCCGAGACCGCTGCGCTTGCGATGGCTCGTGTGATCGCGTACGAGCTAGATGAGGCACGCAGGGCGCGTGGACTGGGCGGGGAGGCAATGGCAGAGCTGATGAACGTCAGCCGTGCGCAACTTGACCGAGTTCTTGATGCCGACGATGCGGGCCTCTCTCTGGAAATGCTGTGCCGCGCCTGCCACGCAGTTGGCTGCCGCGTCAGCCTACAACTGGTTGCGGCATGAAGGACATGATGTTGCTCGGCGGGCTCGTTGTCTCACGGTTTGAGACACCGGCGAACTAGGCGCACTCGGCATGGATGCCGTCATACCCACCCGCGCTGCCACGCACAGGCGCCCAGTCAGGCACAAGATTTCGCTTTGGATGCCTCTTGATTTTTGCAAGGAGGTACCGGACGGTACCCGCGTCGAACAGTTGAGCTCAACTGTCCCTGAAGTGGGAGTGAGCGGGATGGCGAGAGAGACCTCTGTCGAGTTGCGTGCTTGTAAAGAACGAATTCGTTCTCTAGAGAGTGAGTTGTACATGGCTTGGCAGGCTTACCTCGACACGATCCCGGACAAGTATCGGGAGTTGCTCGTCATTCCGAAGGGGGCAGGGTCTCGGGACATATATCGTTGGCGCCATAAAATTGCAGCGAGACTGTTGGCAATGACGCAGCCAGATAGCTTCGGACGGTCACTGTGTCCTCTGTGCGGTAAGTCCCCTCAGACACCCTACCAAAAAGGTTTTTCATATCCCACAGGGCTGGAGAGGCACTTTCTGGGCGCTCATGGAGCCTGGGAATGTCGTGTCGTCAAGGCTGTTCGCGACCAGGCACGGCTGATGAGTGATCAGAACGCGGACGATGAGGACGCTCTCGCGGGTTGGGAGGAATTTTACAAGGATGTCGCAAGGGGCAAGACTGACAGGCGTGATGGGCCGGAATGATGTTTGAAAAGGTAGGTTGCGTCGCTGCTCCCACACGCTCAATGGTGCTTCAAGCATCGTGGCCTCGGCCCCATGATCTGCCGTGCCTATTGATAGGTAGCCCGAATTTCCGGCAAGACGAGTTCAGTGGGGATAGTCAGTCGATATCGTCACAAGAAGGAGCTGATGTACAGGGAGATTGCGCCCGGTCTAACTGCCCAATTGTGCGTGATGTAGGACTCACGATTGTCTTGGAAGTTACCTAGGTTCTAAAGTAACCAAAACCCTGCAGAGCTTTATATCTAAAGGATTTTTGTTGTTGACGCCAAGGACCTACTTGGCGTAACGTCTTTGCTAAGTAGTAACAGGTGACGAGCGTCTATAAGTGGAAGCACACAGGGTTCGCGTGGCTGTATTTGCTGGCGGGGAGCGGTTCCCGCTGCTGCTCAACCCCAGTGGCGTTCCGCACTTCGATGCCACTATGTTCGCAGTGACAGAGCTGAGGATGAAGAACTTGGCGTCGAACACGATCGCCAACGCTCTGCGTGCGTTGCAGCTCTTCACAACCTTCCTTGCAACGGAAGGGATCGATCTTCGCAAGAGGCTCACAGAAGGATCGCTGCTTGATCTACATGAAATTGAGCTGCTTGCTCAGGCGTGTAGAAGGCCGCTGGACACTTTCAGTGCAGCAGAAGTAAGCAAGGCTGACCGATCAGCATCATCGACACGGCGAGCATGGTTGGAGCAGCACAGGAGTCGCCTGCCTGATCGAAAAGAAGAATTGGTTCATCCGGCGGTCACTGCAACGCGATTGCAGTGTATTCGTGACTACGTCACGTGGTTAGCTGAGATTCACTTAGCCAAACGGCACGGCGCGTGCCTTAATCCCCGCGATCTTCGATCAGTAGTGAGCGGCTTCAGGCAGGCCATTGACGCAAGAGCGCCAAGTGGTTTGGCATCGCAGGAGAGAGAGGGAATCTCACCTGACATGCGATCACGCTTGAATCGAGTCACCCGTCCAGATGCACCTGATAATCCTTGGGTGGATCTATTCGTTCGCGATAGAAATGCGCTGATCATTGACTGGCTGTACCACCTAGGACTTAGGCGCGGTGAGCTACTCAGCAGCCGGGTCTCCGATGTCGATTTTCGAAGAGGAGTCGTGCGCGTTTCAAGGCGTCCGGATGATCGGGATGACCCAAGAAGGGTACAGCCAGTAGTAAAGACTCGTGCGCGCGAAGTGCCTCTATCCCCGGGGCTTCTCGACATGACTCGTCAATACGTGGTTGAGCTCAGAGGGGCCCGCCCCCAAGCCCGCAAGCACGACTTTCTTTTCGTGGCCGAATCAGGCGCGCCCCTTTCAATGTCTGGTCTCGCCAAGATCTTCAAGGTGTTGCGCGCAAATATTCCTGATCTACCTGCTGACCTAACTCCACACCTACTCCGGCATACATGGAATGACAGGTTCTCAGAGGAAATGGATCAGAACAAGGTGCCGGAAGAAACGGAGCGCAAGGCGCGCTCATATCTGATGGGGTGGTCGGAGACATCGGGCACTGCTGCAGTTTACACACGGCGGCATGTTCGAGAAAAGGCAAAGCGCGTATCGTTGGATCTTCAAGAGCGCGTGCTAGGGGACAAGGTTGAATGACTGGTCTTTCCCGGCTCGCAAATTCTAAAACTACTCGAACTCGAGACGGGAGCATTTTCGACCCCAGCGCCGATATCTGGTCATATCGAGATAACAGCGTGACCGTGCACTTAGACTTTTCGGAGCTTCGTGCTGAACGGCCTTTCCGCGAGTGTGCCAAAGCCGTGCTCAGATGGTACGCGGAAAACAAGTCCGCTTCACATTTAATGAACCTGTTCGATCGGCTTGACCACTTTCTTAACGCTCAGAAGTCCCCGGTATGGCAAATAGATAGCGCCATGCTTCTGAGTTACCGCGCCTCGCTTCCAATAAGGCGTGCTTGGTACTTCGGAACGCTCGGCGGGTTGATCCTGAAATGGCGAGCTCTTGGCTACGAGGGTATAACTGAAGATGCGGCTTCGCTGATCAAAGGTAGTCGGGTCGCGGGCAACCAAAAGGGTGAGGCTGTATTAACTCTGAACGCAAGGTCTGGTCCCCTGACCGATGTTGAATCACAGGCGATCGGCTCTGCACTCGAGGCTGCGCTCAAGAGCGGATTGGTTTCGGAAGACGATTACCTTCTGGCGCAATTGTTCATACTCCTTGGTCAACGCGCGGTTCAATACGCGGCACTTAAGATCCGTGACCTGGAGTTGATCGAATCGTCAGACGGAACGAAATCGTATCTACTCAGGATTCCGAGAGCCAAGCAACGGAACCAGTCTTCGCGCCACGACTTTCGAGAGCGCCTTCTCGTGCCACGCGTCGGTGAGAGGCTCCATCGTTACTGTATGCAACTGCAAGGATGCTTTTGCAACGAGTTCTTGGAGGTTGGCGATATGCCTATGTTCCCGGCTAAAAGAGGATTTAAGGAAGCGCCACCAAAATTCCGTCTTCACAGAACATCATACTCACTAGCCGAAACCTTCATCCGGACGTTGCGCAAGTTGAATGTAATGTCGGAACGTACGGGCGAACCAATTCATATTGCGCCTCTCCGATTCCGTCGAACCATTGGCACACGTGCCGCCATCGAAGGCCATGGCGAGTTAGTGATCGCAGAGTTACTGGACCACAACGACACCCAGAACGTCAGCGTGTACACACAAGCTGTTCCACAGATCATCGAACGAATTGATCGCGCGGTCGCAATGCACCTTGCGCCGCTTGCCCAGGCGTTTGCGGGGGTCCTTATCGACAACGAATCTCAGGCCTTACGCAAAGACGATCCGGCCAGTCGCATCTGTGGTCCCCATATCGATCCTGCAATGAGACCGATGGGAAGCTGTGGCCAACATGATTTCTGCGGTCTCATGGCGCCGGTTGCCTGCTATACGTGTCGAAGCTTCCAGCCCTGGCGAGACGGCCCGCATGAAGCTGTCCTTCAATACCTTCTCGACGAGCGAGAGCGATTTGTTAAGCAGGCCGATGTGCGAATTGCATCCGTGAATGATCGAACTATTCTGGCGGTTGCAGAGGTTGTCAGGCTCTGTGCGGAGCGCCCGGTGGGCAGGAGTGCGATGAATGGCTGATCTGATCGTCTTCAAGCCGAGGGCGGAGGTCGACGCCGAAGTGAACGTCTCGGCCTTCATCGCATTATGCAGAAGTAAGCTAACAATATTCGGTGCAGACCTAGATTTTGAGTGTGATGGGTGGGATGTTACCAAGTCAGTTGCGTTGAGAGCGCGAGGCAAGGGTCTGCAACGTGCACGATTCACCCACTTCAATAACGAAAACCAAATACTTGCTGAGCCGTTTCGATCATTCAGCAAAGCTTATTTTCGATATATGTTCGGTCTTCGGCCCGCCAAGGCTTATGCGACACGACTCGTTGCATTGAGAGCTGTCGCAGCGAGTGCAGAGGAGATGGGTACGTCATCCGTGTCGGGCATCGATGCCACAACGTTCAATCGTGCGGCGCAACTCGTTGGCGCGCGATACTCTGAGACCTCTGCATACCGGATCGGACAGCAGCTAGAGCTGCTTGCCGACTTTCTGGATGAACATCGAATGATTCGTTCGAGGCTCGGCTGGGTGAATTTCATTCCTCGCCCCATTGATTCGGAGCGCGTAGGTGAGGAGGCTGACGTAAGGCGACGGTCGAAACTTCCGTCTCAAGCTGCACTCGACGCATTGCCAAAAATATTCAGAGCCGCTGTAGACCCTGTGGATGTCATCGTCTCAAGCGCAGCGGCGATCATGTGCGGCGCGCCGGATCGCGTCTCAGAAGTGTTATCCCTTCCACTTGATTGTGAAGTTGACGGCCCCTCTAGAAATGGGGAGCCCGCTCCATATGGTCTTCGCTGGTGGCCGGGAAAGGGCTCCGAACCCACGGTGAAGTGGGTCGTGCCGAGCATGTCTAGTGTCGTGCGGGAGGCTGTCGGGAAGATCCGGGCAGTGACCGAGCCTGCGCGCGAGGTGGCACGCTGGTACGAGCAAAATCCCAAATCGATCTACCTGAGGCCCGGCCTCGAGTACCTGCGAGAGAAAGATGCACTCGCACTGGATGAGGTGGAGGAAATAATTGGTGTTAGTTACGGCCGAGAGTGGTGTCGACGCGCCAACCTGCCCATCGATCCGAGTGGTCGCGTTGATTTTGAAGCTGTTGAGAACGCCGTACTGAGCCTCCTTCCACATGATTTTCCGATCCTCGACCCCCTTACCGGACTTAAATACAGTGAGGCGTTGTTTGTCGTCCGTCGGAACGAACTTGTCCAGCAGCGAGCCACTTATCTGTGTCTGGCCGAAGGTATTTCGGGCACAAAAATAAACGATGGGCTCGGCTCACGGGCAGTCCATGGGGTTAAGTCGATTTTCAGCAAGTTTGGGTTCAGCGAGGCAGATGGTTCAGAGATCCGCGTTAACACTCACCGATTCCGCCATTACCTGAACACATTGGCCCAAGCAGGAGGAATGAGCCAACTCGATATTGCAAAGTGGTCTGGGCGGAAAGATGTACGGCAAAACGTCGTTTACGACCACGTCACACCCACGCAGTTGCTCGAGAAGGTGCGAAGCGCGGTCGGAGACTCTAGCCAAATGTTCGGCCCAATGGCCGAGATCCCCGTCAACCTTCCCGTCTCAAGGGATGAGTTCGGCCGGTTGCGCTTCCCTACAGCACACACAACCGATATCGGTTTCTGTATTCACGACTACACGATGTCGCCGTGCGAGCTTCATCGTGATTGCCTGAATTGCCAGGATCTCGTGTGCGTGAAAGGCGACTCAGCAAAAACCGAAAATTTACGAACACGACTTATGGATGCCAAACGATTTCTCGATCAAGCTGAACAGGCGCGAGAGTCTGGCTACGCCGGAAGCGACCGCTGGTTGGAACATCAACATCTCACGGTCGAGCGATTGACGGAATTGTGCAGGATCATGGATGACCCTGCTGTGCCTAATGGCACTTGCGTGCAACTGGGTCAAAAAAGCGCTCCGATGGAGATTGCTGGCCAAAGTGTGGCGCCTGTAGAGAACGCTGCAGGAGCAATCGAAAATGTCTAGGAGGCGGGCAAAGAACCTTGACGACGAGGCGATCAGGCTTATTGTCGAGATATTGGATGGTTGGAGTGGCGATTTGTCGTGGTTGTCCTTGATTGAACAGATCCAAGCACGGCTAAAAAGCAAGTACACGAGGCAGGCTCTTCATCGGCATGAGCGCATCCGCCTGGCCTTCGAAAAGACAAAAGTACGGCTGTCCAATCCGGGGAGAAAGCAAAGAGATCCCGCTGATCTCGTCCGTGTGCCTGCCGGTCGGATCTCCCGACTCGAAGCTGAGAACGACCGCCTCCAGCAGGAAAATGATCGCCTACTGGAGCAATTCGTTCGCTGGGCCTATAACGCGCATACTCGCGGCCTCGACGAAGCATTCCTGAACAGGCCGCTCCCCCCAGTCAATCGTCGTCCGACTAAAAAGACCGCAGTAGGCATGAAGTTATGAATGCGGTAGAAATCGAACAAGCAATTACCGACCTCGCGGAGCGACCCTTTGACCCCGAAGAATTCCCTTACACGTTCCTTGAGGCTTTCGGCAACAAGGCAACCACCATCAAACGCCTACGCGCGGGAGCGTCGAACAAGTCCGACCTCGGCGGTGTTCTCCAGACCAGCAACATCCACATCCTGACCTGCGACGCAGGGCGGGTGACGGAGACGCTGGCCGCCCTCAAGGCCAGCCCGGCGACGGTAAGGGCCAAGGCGAAGTTCATCCTCGCCACCGACGGCGCGGACTTCGAGGCCGAAGATCTGACCAGCGGAGAGACCGTCGCCTGTGCCTTCAAGGACTTTCCCGACCACTTCGGCTTCTTTCTGCCGCTGGCGGGCATTAGCACCGTTCGCCAGATCAGCGAAAACGCCTTCGACATCCGGGCCACCAGCCGCTTGAACAGGCTGTACGTCGAGCTGCTGAAGGACAACCCCGAATGGGGCACGGCGGAGCGCCGCCACGATATGAACAAGTTCATGGCGCGCCTGATCTTCTGCTTTTTCGCGGAGGACACCGACATCTTCGTCGGCGCCTTCACCGACACCGTCGCGCAGATGAGCGCGAGGGACTCGACGAACACCAACGAAGTCATCGCGACGCTGTTTCGCGCCATGAATACCAAGCGTGAGGAACGTGCCGCCGCTGGGATTCCGCGCTGGGCAGCCGACTTCCCCTACGTCAACGGCCAGTTATTCTCTGGCAGCGACGAAGTGCCACGATTCAGCAAGATCGCCCGCTCTTACCTGCTGCACGTCGGCGGGTTGGACTGGACGAAGATCAACCCGGATATCTTCGGCTCTATGATCCAGGCCGTCGCCGAGGATGAGGAGCGCGGCGAACTGGGGATGCACTACACCAGTGTCCCCAACATCCTGAAGGTGCTGAATCCGCTGTTCCTCGACGACCTGCGGGAGAAGCTGGAGGAAGCGGGTGACAACGCCCGCATGTTGCTCAACCTGCGCAAGCGCATCGCCAAGATCAGGATCTTCGACCCGGCCTGCGGTTCGGGCAACTTCCTGGTCATCGCCTACAAGGAAATGCGCGCCATCGAGGCCGAGATCAACCGGCGGCGCGGCGAGCCGGATCGCGCGTCTGAAATCCCGGTAACCAACTTCCGCGGGATTGAGCTACGCGACTTCCCGGCGGAGATCGCCCGACTCGCACTGATCATCGCTGAATATCAGTGCGACGTGCTCTACCGGGGGCAGAAGCTGGCCTTGGCCGAGTTCCTGCCCCTGCGCAACGAGAACTGGATCACCTGCGGCAACGCGCTGCGGCTCGACTGGTTGAGCGTTTGCCCACCGACAGGAACCGGTGTGAAGCTGGTAGGCGATGATCTTTTTCAGACACCGCTCGATCAGGCACAGATCGAGTTTGAGAACGAAGGTGGCGAGACATACATTTGTGGAAACCCGCCGTATCTAGGCGCCAAAAAGCAAACGAAAACTCAGAAAGCTGATCTTCAAGCCATCTTCGCAGGGCGAGTCGGAAGCTGGAAATCTCTAGACTATGTGGCCGGTTGGTTCATGAAAGCTGCGGACTATGGCACTCACACAGATGCAGTTGCAGCGTTTGTAACTACAAACTCTATCTCGCAGGGTGTAGTTGTTCCGATTCTTTGGCCTGCTATTTTTGAGACAGGCCATGAGATTGCTTTCGCTCATACTTCTTTCAAGTGGGCCAACCTTGCTGCACAAAACGCTGGCGTGACGGTGGTTATTGTTGGGATATCGCGCAACTGCGGCTCGTCACGGAAGTTGTATGGTCTCGATTTTGACGGCTCCACATTCGTGAAGTCAGTAACGAACATCAACCCATATCTCGCACCTGGGGCGAACGTCCTCGTTGACAATGTTCGTGCTCCAATGTGTGGCTTGCCTGAAATGGTGCGAGGAAACATGGCGGTTGATGGCGGCCACTTGATAATGACCGCAGATGGAGTGGAGGAATTGGGACTCAATACAGAGCAGTATCATCGTTTCGTACGGCCGTTCTTGGGTTCTGCCGAGTTCATTCGGGGCGTCATTCGTTATTGCCTTTGGATCGAGCATGAGCACCTGCAGGACGCGAAAGCCATCCCCTCGATTGCGGCGCGTATAGAGTCGGTCAGAGAAATGAGACTGAGAAGCGAAAATGAAGCAACAATTGCGGACGCAGAATGCCCGCACCGCTTCAGCCAAGTACGTCAGGAAAGACATGAACAAGCATTCATTGTTCCCAGAGTGTCCTCTGAGTCGAGAGAATACTTGCCCGTTGGTGCATTAGGCTCTGACCCGATCGTGAATGACAACGCCTATGCGATTTACGACGCACCGACCTGGACCTTAGCTCTAATCGCTTCTCGCATCCATATCGTATGGATCGCAGCAGTATGCGGAAAGATGAAAACTGACTATCGCTATTCAAGCAATCTCGGCTGGAACACCTTCCCAGTCCCGACGCTCACGGACAAGAATAAGGCCGATCTCACGCGCTGCGCGGAGGATATCCTGCTGGCGCGGGAGCATCATTTCCCCGCGACCATCGCGGACCTGTACGACTCCGAGAGCATGCCCGCCGACCTGCGCGCCGCCCATGATCGCAACGACGAAGTGCTGGAGCGCATCTACATCGGCCGTCGTTTCAGGAACGATACCGAGCGGCTGGAAAAGCTGTTTGACCTCTATACCAAGATGACCGCTTCGGCTGCACCTGCCAAGAAGCGAAAAGCGGGGGCAAAGAAATGAGGGATCATGTACTGCTCCAGATGTGGGGGCCGTTTCGGGAGTCGCTCATCAAAGGGCATTTGTTCTATACCGAACAGGCACAAAAACGTTTGCTTTCGCAGTTCGAGGATATGGAAGCCGAGGCTGACCGTGCCGCTGAGGAATGGCTGGAGAAAAGTGGCCCGCGCTTTGACCCGGATAGACACGATCCCGGCGACTTCTACGAAGCTGCCAATGATGCAGGGATTGAGTTCTACGAACTCTTGAGTGACATGCGCGACCAAACACGATTGAGCGTTATTGCCGGGATGTTTCACGAATGGGACAAGCAATTGCGCGATTGGCTGGTGCGAGAAATTCAGCATTGGCACCGTGGCGATAACGTGAACATGCAAGTCTGGTCAGTCAATTTCGTGCAAATAGTTGATTTACTGGAAAGCTTTGGCTGGGCTCTGCGCAGCAAAAATTATTTCCCTGCACTTGATGCATGTCGCTTGGTGGTCAACGTCCACAAGCATGGCGACGGGAAATCCCTGGATGACCTGAAGAAAGCTTGCCCAGAATACCTTGAAGACCCTCTTACAGGTTTGGGGGAAGGTCTTTCCAGCCTCCAACTCCGGGACCACACGAATCTCAAGGTGAGCGATGATCAAATTCAGAAATTCTCAACAGCCATTATGAATTTCTGGCGTGATGTTCCAGAGAATGTTTTTTCCAGCCAGGTGACTGACGTTCCTCTCTGGTTTGAGAACGCCATGAAAAAAGATCAAGGCAACTCGCGACAGGCGAGCAAAAGATGAGCAACCGAATCGATCAATCCGTCCCTTCTGTTTTCGTTACCTACGCCCGAAACGGCGCATCGACAAAGGCCAATACGCTTGGGATGCGGCCCATGCAGGAGCGGGCCTATGAGAAGCGGGGCGAGCAGTACCTACTCATCAAGTCGCCGCCGGCATCGGGCAAGAGCCGTGCGCTGATGTTCGTGGCGCTCGACAAGCTCACAAACCAGGGTATCAAGCAGGCCATCATCGTCGTGCCCGAGAAGTCCATCGGTGCCAGTTTCAATGACGAACCGCTGTCGAAGTACGGCTTCTGGTCCGACTGGCATGTTGAACCCAAGTGGAACCTGTGCAACGCGCCAGGCAACGACAACGGCGGGAAGGTCAAGTCGCTGGGCGCGTTCCTTGAAGGCGACGACAAGGTGCTGGTCTGCACCCACGCGACCTTCCGCTTCGCGGTCGATGCCTACGGTGTCGAAGCATTCGACGACCGTCTGATTGCAGTCGACGAGTTCCACCACGTTTCGGCCAACCCCGACAACAAGCTTGGCTTGCACCTCGGGCAGTTCTTCGCGCGGGGCAAGACGCACATCGTCGCCATGACCGGCTCCTACTTCCGTAGCGACGCCGAGGCCGTGCTGGCCCCGCAGGACGAGTCGAAGTTCGATACCGTCACCTACACCTACTACGAGCAGCTCAACGGCTACGAGTACCTCAAGCAACTCGACATCGGCTACTTCTTCTACAGCGGGCCTTACGTAGATGACATCCTCAATGTCCTCGACCCTGCCGAGAAGACCATCATCCACATCCCGAATGTCAATTCGCGCGAGAGCACGAAGGACAAGATGCGCGAGGTGGAACACATCATCGAGGCGCTGGGGGAGTGGCAGGGCATCGACGCCGCCACCGGCTTCCAGCTCGTCAAGCGCCCCGATGGCCGCGTGCTGCGGATCGCCGATCTCGTCGATGACGATGCCACCAAGCGTGACCGCGTATCCGCCGCGCTCAAAGACCCGGCGCAGAAGAACAACCGCGACCATGTGGACATCATCATCGCGCTGGGCATGGCGAAGGAGGGCTTTGACTGGATTTGGTGCGAACATGCGCTGACCGTGGGCTACCGCGCCAGCCTGACCGAGATCGTGCAGATCATTGGGCGTGCAACTCGCGATGCGCCGGGCAAGACCCGCGCAAGGTTCACCAACCTGATCGCCGAGCCGGATGCGGCCGAGGAAGCTGTCACCGAGGCCGTCAACGATACGTTGAAGGCCATCGCGGCCAGCCTGCTGATGGAGCAGGTATTGGCACCGCGCTTTGAGTTCAAGCCTAAAAACTCGGAGAGCGGCCCAACGCCAGGATTCGACTACGGCGAGGCTGGCTATGATTCGGAACGTTGTAACGTCGGCATCAACAACCAGACTGGCGCCTGCCAGATCGAGATCAAAGGTCTTGCTGAACCCAAGAGCAAAGAGGCGGCACGAATCTGTCAGGAAGACCTGAACGAAGTAGTTGCGGCGTTCGTGCAAGACAAGCGCACCATCGAGCGCGGCTTGTTTGATGAGGAGCTGGTGCCTGAGGAACTCACTCAGGTTCGTATGGGCAAGATCATCAAGGATAAGTATCCCGAGCTCGACACTGAAGATCAGGAGGCGGTGCGCCAGCATGCCGTAGCTGCCCTTAACCTAACCCAGCAGGCAAAGCGGATCGTCACAGAAGCTGCTGATGAGGGTGCCCCCAACACTGCACTGATCACGGGCGTTCGTCGCTTTGCAATGGACGTGCGCGAGTTGGACATTGATCTCATCGACCGTATCAACCCCTTTGGTGAGGCTTACGCAATCCTTGCCAAGACAATGAGCGAAGACAGCCTGAAACAGGTTGCCGCTGCCATCTCGGCAAAGCGCACAAGCCTGACCCCAGAAGAAGCGAGGGAAATGGCCGTTCGTGCTGTTCAGTTCAAGAAGGAGCGCGGCCGCATTCCGGCGCTCGACTCCCAAGATGCCTGGGAGAGACGGATGGCCGAGGGTGCGGCCGCCTTCATGCGCTTCAGGGCTGAAGGACGCTATGAGTAGCTCTGATCTTGACGCACTTGCAGCTGACCTCTCCGAATTTGCCCCGCCTGAGAAGAAGGGCGGACGTCCGGCCAGTGAAGAGCGCGTTGTTGCGGGCTTTGAAGAGATTCAGCGTTTTACGGAAAAGCACGGGCGAGCGCCTCAACATGGCGAGGGCGGCGATATTTTTGAGCGACTTTATGCCGTTCGCTTGGACCGTTTGCGCATGCTTCCAGAATGCCGCACTCTGCTTAAGACGTTGGACCATCAAGGCTTGCTTGCCGGAGAGCCAGTCGTATCGGCGTCAGACATTGCAGTAATCGGTGCCGACCAACTGGCCGCCGAGCTGGCAGAGCTTGGCGAGGCTACGGACATCACCGTATTGCGCCACGTTAGGACGAGCGCCGAGAAACGTGCCGCCGAGGAAGTTGCGGATCGCAAGCCTTGCGAAGATTTCGAAGTGTTCCGCCCTCTGTTCGAACGCGTGCAGGCCGACATCAGGACAGGCATTCGACAGTCTCAGCCTATCGAGGCGGGCCGCAGAGCAATTGAAGCCGGTGACTTCTTCGTCCTTGATGGCCTCACACTTTATGTGGCCGAGGTTGGTGAGCCACTGAAGACCACGGCAGGTGAGGTAGATCGCCGCCTGCGCTTGATCTTTTCAAACGGAACTGAGAGTAATCTACTGCTGCGCTCCCTCCAGCGAGCGTTCTACAACGACTCCGCCGCTCGGCGACTGGCCTCACCAGAGAGCGGGCAAATGTCTTTTGGAGGAGAGCTTGAGGCCGATGATGTCGAGAGCGGCACCATCTACGTCCTGCGCTCGCTTTCTGACCATCCCTATGTCTCCCAGCATCGCAGCCTTATCCACAAGGTCGGTGTGACTGGCGGAAGGGTGGAGGCTCGTATCGCTAATGCTGAATACGATTCCACCTACTTACTGGCGAAGGTCGAAGTGGTTGCGACCTACAAGCTCGCAGGCATCAACCGATCCCGGATGGAAAGCCTTTTTCACAAGCTTTTCGCCTCAGCCCGATTGGACATTACGATCAATGACCGTTTCGGTCGCCCCGTGCAGCCTGAGGAGTGGTTTTTGGTTCCGCTGTTCGTCATTGACGAGGCCGTAGCGCGCATCAAGGACGGCAGTATCACCGGCTACACCTACGATCCAAGCGCCGCGAAGCTGGTGGAGGGATAGGACAAGTCAAAATGTGTGAATAGCCCATGCTGCCAGCCACAACGAACGCTAGCGGATACAAGATCACGAAGCAGCATCTGGGCACTAGGCAGAGCTTTTTCATCGCCCTGAACGTGGGGCCGATTGACTGCAGATTGCTGCAAGTTCGTCCAGCTTGGTCATGGAGAACGGCTAGCGTCAGCGACCTGCTCGTCGCGTGGTCCTGAGAGAAAAGATCTAAGGCATAGAGCAGGCGCTTCTAGACGGCTGAAATAGATAGCTGGCGCCAACCGAGAGGCAGAGGTGTATGAATACGGAAGCAGAGGTGCTCGCCGACATCCTTGTATGGTCTGCTGATAGTCCTGGCTGGCAGCGCGACGCACTGCGCCGACTTTCAACGCAAGCGGTTTTGGAGCCGGCCGAGATCGACGAGCTGGCTTCGATCTGCAAGGGGGACAACGCAGCAGTGCCGCTGGAAGCGGGACACCTTCTCGGTCCGAATCGCGATCAGGGGGAGGTCTATCTACGCCAGGTGCATGGAGTCCGGCATATCAACGCCTTGGCGCCCGACCAGCGGCTGACACTCCAGCGTGCTGGTTTGACCATTATTTATGGCGATAACGGATCGGGGAAATCCGGCTACGCGCGGATTCTCAAGAAGGTTTGTCGCGCCCGTATGCCTGGCCGAGCCGAGGAAATCTCCCCCGACATCTACGACCCAGCGCCAGGTACGCCGAGCGCCACGATTGAATACACGATCAGCGGTCAGAACCGCACTTGCGCTTGGCAGCTTGGTCAGGCTGCCGACGCAGCGCTTACAGGCATTAGCGTGTTCGATTCCCGTACCGCGAACGTCCACGTGGACGATACGAATGACGTGGCTTACACGCCGTTTCCGCTCAAGCTACTGGGTGCACTGGCGCAGCTCTGCAAGTCGGTCAGGGACAAACTGGCAGCCGAGATTGCGCAGATAAGGGCGCAAACGCCAGAAGCTATTAAGACGCCGGCATGCAACAGGGACACAGCGGTCGGCAAGCTCATGGCCCGGCTCTCCGCGAACACTGCGCCGGCGACGGTCGAAGCACTGGCCGCGCTCACGCAAGCAGAGCAAGACCGGTTGGCGCAGCTCACGGCGGACCTGGCTGGTGATCCGGCTCGCGCGGCGCGCCAGCTTGTGGCGTTGAAGACCAAGGTTGATGGGTGCGTTGCGCGCCTGGATCGGCTATTGACTTCAATCAGCGACGATACAGCCAATAACCTGCGCCGCCTTGCCGTTGATAGTGACGCCGCACGCCGGGCGGCAGAAGCTGCTTCCAGTGCGCTTTTCCGCGACGAACCGTTGCCGCAGATCGGGTCGGAGGTTTGGCAGGCGCTATGGGCCAGTGCCCGAGCATTTTCTGACGCGGAAGCCTATCCCGAACGGCGATTCCCCGTCACAGAGTCCGGCAGCGTATGCGTGCTTTGCCAGCAGCAATTGACCCCCGTCGCAGCTGATCGTCTCAATCGCTTCGAGGCTTTTGTGCGCGACGACAGCCAGCAACGTGCAGAAGCTGCACGCCTCGCATACGACCGGGCACTAGCAACGTTCAAAGGCGAGGCTATTTCGTTGGCCGAGCTGGCGAGCATTGTGGCAACCGTCCGCGACGAGCTGCGCCAAGATGGCTTGGCGCGGGAGATCAGACGCGCGGTCCTGCTCGCCCTGTGGCGTCATCGCCAGATCATGCGACGCCACGTGAATCCAAGCGCCGCCATCGATGTGCCCGTTGCGGAATTTCCGCGTCAGGCGCTCGTCGATCAAGCAGCGGACGTTGAGACTCGGGGAAATGCCGTTGCTGCGGAGGCAGGCTCTACAGCTCGCGCCGCTTTGCTCGCCGAAAAAGCTGAGCTAGCGGATCGGCAATGGCTTGGCGGCATCAAAGCCGATGTTCTGGCCGAAATCGAACGCCTGGAAAACATCGCACGGCTTGGGGCGGCGCAGCGGGACACTGCTACCAACCGCGTCACCAACAAGAGCACCGAGGTTGCTCAAGCCTTAGTCACGGACGCGTTACGCGCCCAGTTTGCTCGAGAGGTGGCAAGCTTCGAGATTGCTGGGCTCGCTGTGGAACTTCGGCAGCAAAACAGCATTCAGGGCGTCCCTCGCTTCAAGGTTGCACTTGCGCGGAAGCCCTCGGTTGCGGTGGGGCAGGTTTTGAGCGAGGGCGAGCATCGCTGCGTTGCCTTGGCCGCATTCTTGGCCGAACTCGCCACCACCGAAAACAAGTCTGGCATCGTCTTTGATGATCCCGTTTCCTCGCTCGACCACATTCACCGGGAGGCTGTGGCCAAGCGCCTGGTAGCTGAGGCCGTGAATCGTCAGGTCGTCGTCTTCACGCACGATCTAGCGTTCCTCTTCGAGTTGAATCGCGCGGCGGCTGATGCTCAGCCTAAGCCGCAGGTGGGGATTAGCTCGATCAGCCGAGGTGCTGACAAGGCAGGCTTCTGCCGCAGAGAGCCACCATTCAAAGCGCGTCGGGTCAGTGACGTCACCACAAGTCTGAGCAATCAGCTTGCCGGTGAACGCTACCACTTCGAGCAAGGCAATCAAGACGAGTGGCGAAAGTCCGTCAAATCCATCGCCGCAACGTTGCGCGATACGTGGGAGGTGGCGGTTGAAGAAGTTGTTGGGCACGTCATTCGGCGCCTGTCCAATGAAGTTAAGACGCGTGGCCTGGTCAAGCTGACCGCAATCACGGTTGCTGACTGCGAGTCCATGAGGAATGGTTTTGGTCGGTGTTCGGAGCTACTGCATAGCTCCGCCGCTGCTTTGAACCGCTCCCTGCCAGAGCCAGACGTCCTGAAGGGCGAGATTGATGCCTTGGAAACCTGGGCGGCCAGCGTTCGGCAGCGTCAGGACTCAGTGGCCGCTCCTTGAGTCTTCAGCGTGATTGTTTACACTGGGGGCGGAGTCGTGACCGTAAACGCGCAATTGTTTACAAAATCCGCATTCTGAGTGAGTATCGGTATCAAGGTAAAACTTAAATTTTCGGGTTTTTGTGTTCTTATTGACACTTCAAGGTGCACACAACCGTTTTAATATCGTGCAATGAGGTCCTTATTGACGGATTGAAAGGGCACGCAGCGCAATTCGGCCTCGAACCGTGTAAAAAGCGGTTGAGGCATTGATCAGCAACACTCAGGGGATAAACCATGTTGAAGCAGTTGAGCGCGACGCGGGGCTTGCCGGCGTCTTTGATTGCGGTGGGGGTGCTTGCACTGTCTGCCTGTTCGTCGAGCAACGACAGTCGTGTGGTGGGCCCAACGCCGCCTCCGCCCACACCAACCGCGTCGGTGACGCCAAGCCCGTCCGCATCGCCGAGCCCCTCGGTGTCACCATCGCCCTCGGTGTCTCCGAGCCCTTCGACTTCGCCCAGCCCTTCAGTGTCGCCGAGTCCATCCGCAAGTCCGACACCGACCTTGGTCCCGATGGTCTACGGTATCCGGGGCGATGACGAGCTGGTTCGTTTTTCGCCCTCGGCGCCGGGCTCGGTGTTGTCTCTCGGGGCGTTCCCCACGGCAGCGGGCGATGTGATCGTCGGCCTTGATCGCAGACCTTCCGATAACAAGCTTTATGCGGTGAGCCGACTGGGTGCGGTCTTCACGGCTGAAGTGACAAGTTCTGCCAATCCGAGCCTGATGGCCACACTGATTCAGCCAATTATGGGGCCCACGCCGCCACCCATCGGGCGCATCGGTACGGATTTCAATCCCGCCGCCGATGCACTGCGGATCGTTGCTGACGATGGCACGAACCTTCGTGTCCCTGCAGGCGCGTTGACCAGCCCCGAGTCGGTGCCTCCTGTCAACACGCTCGTGGACGGCAGAATGGGCTACAAGCAGGGCGTCACCGCCGCTGCGTACTCCAACCCGCACCCCGACTTCGTGCCGCCAATGGGGCAACCGGCAACGCAACTGTTCGTGCTCGATAGCCAAAACGATGCGCTGTACCGTCAGGCGGCGAACGAGGGTGAGTTGTCGTTTGTGGCCTCGCTCAACGTCAACATTGACACGGTGAACGGTTACGACATTTATCAGGGTGGAGCCGCCGCCGCCAACGAACACTTCGTCGTTACAGCGTCGGGCGCCAATACCCGGCTTTATGAACTTGATCCGACGACCGGCATCATGACCTTGTTGACCACCCTCGAAGGCGTGAGCGAGGCTCGCGGTCTCATCGTGGTCGAGAATGCGGCGCCGACTGGGCCGCTTGCACCGCCGCTGCGGGCCTTTGTGCTCGACAGTTCAGGCGATGCCGATGTCATCAAGAGCTTCGCCTTCAACCGGCAGCCGTTCGACATCGGGACTCCGGTAACGACATTGACGGTCACCGGTCTGATGTCCGGCGAACGTTTGGTGGGGATCGACTCGCGCACGACATCGCGAGACACGAACCGCGTTGACACGATTTATGCGGTCACCACGTTGGATCGAGTGGTCGCGTTGGTCGAAGTCACGGGTGACGTTTTGGCGGTGTCCGATGCGGCCACGCTTTCGACGCCGCTTGCCGGGACCTCTTTTGCGGTCGATTTCAACCCTTCAGTCGACCTGCTGCGCATCCTCAGTGACGACGGGCAGAATCTTCGCGTCAATCTTGACGTGGGTCGCGAAATTCAGGGTGAAGCCCGCGCCCGCGGCTTCGCCTTCGTTGACCGGACCACCCGAGTGGTCTTGCCTGATGAAGGGACTGGACTCATTGCCAAGCTGCCGCCCCAGATTGTTGCAACAGCCTATCGGGCGGCCCCGGTGAATGGGACCTTCCAGTACGCCATTGATGCCGAGAACAGCAGTCTGGTGCGGGTTGTCGTGCCAAATGACGGCGCGTTGGAGCGGGTGGGGCCGTTAGGAAGCGGTCTGATTCTGCCGCGAAACACCGTAACGACTGCGCCTGAGCAAAGCTTGGATATCGCGGGGACGAATGACAGTCTCGCGTATGCTGCATTGCGGCTGAGCGAAGCCAATCGCTCGGCTCTTTACTCAGTCAATCTGGAAACGGGTGCCGTCACACTGATCGGGACGATCGGCGCTGCAGGCTCGGAGCCCGTTGGATCGATCACGGTTCGATTCGAATAGGGTTCGCTGAACCTTGCAAAGGCCGGCTTCCATGCCGGCCTTTTTTGTTGGTCCACCGTGCTGAGGGGGACGGTGCAGAACCGACCCGACAGCATCTAGACGCGCCGACCGAAAGTGCGTCGCGTGCGACGGAGGCCTGTCGGTCTCAGCGCGTGACCATCGTCGAATGTCGCCTGAACGCCTGAACGCCTGAACGCCTGAACGCCTGAACGTCCCCGCTCAACGCCACTTGATGTTGCAGCCGATGCTCGGTTTCTGGTCTGCGGGGGGCGGTTGCCGGTCGTGCAGCGCCTGCAGGGCTGCGCGCAGCTCGTCGCCGGTGAGCGGCACTTTGTTGCCGGGCGTGGCGCCGTCGAGTCGACCACGGTAGTAGAGCGCCAGTTCGGCATCAAAGAGGAAGAAATCGGGCGTGCAGGCGGCGCCGTAGGCCTTGGCCACGTCCTGCGTTTCGTCGTACAGGTAGGGCACGGGGTAGCGCTGCGTGCGCGCCTGTTCGGCCATCGCCTTGGGGCCATCGGCCGGATGGGCGGTGGCGTCGTTGGACGAGATGAACACCACGCCGATGTTGTGGTCCAGCGCCCACTGGCTGGTGCGCACCAGTTCTGGATTGATGTGTTTCACGTACGGGCAGTGGTTGCAGATGAAGGCCACCAGCAATCCGTGCAGACGCAGCAGGCCGTCGCGGCGATGCACCTTGCCGGTAAGCGGTTCGGGCAGCGCAAAGTCGGGCCCGGGGGTGCCGAGTGCCATCATGGCGGAGGGGGTCATTGCCATTACTGAGGAGTCTCCTTTTGGGGGTCGTCGGTGTTGAGGCTGTGCGGATGCACAGGCGCCTTGCAGCGCCCGTTGAAGCGTTCATTGCGGCAGTGGGCGATCCTCCGGGCCACCGACCCGGAGGAGGTTCCGTTCGCCAGGCCTAGAAGTCGATGCTGATGCCGGCCAGGGCCACGCGGCCGGGGGCGGGCTCGTAATAGCGACCAAATCCGGCGTTGGCCCGCAGGTTGTCGTTGTATTCGCGATCGAAGAGGTTGTTGACCGCCACGTAAGGGGTGATGCGGCTGCTGCCATATTGGCCGGTCCACGACAGCCGCGCGTTGCTGGTGACGTAGCCGGGCACGCGCACCGAGTTGGCGTCGTTGGCAAACACCCGGTCGAGGCCGATGGCCTGCAGGCGTGCCGTCCAGGCCGGCACCGGGCGGTAGGCCAGTTCGGTGAAGACTTGCTGCTGTGGCAGGCCGGGAATGGCATTGCCCGAGAAGTCGTTGCCGCCCAACTGATAATTGCGGAAGGTGAAGTCGTTGTAGCTGTAGCTCATCGACGCGGTCAGCACCGTGAGCGGCTGCCAGACCGCGCTGAGTTCGACGCCGTTGCGGTCGGTGACCCCGGCATTGCGGAAAAAGCTGCGGCCAGATTGATCGGGCAGCTCGAAGCGCACCAGCTCGTCTTTGTTGCGGATTCGATAGAGCACCAGCTCGGCGCGCAGTCGGGCGCTGTCGAACTTGTAGCCCACCTCGACGTTGCGGGCTTCGGCCGGACCCAGGTCGGGGTTGAAGCCGCCGCCGGCGGGGTTGGCCAGTTCGGAATTGGTAGGGGTTTCGAACCCGGTGCCGTAGCGGGTAAAGACGCTGCTGTGCTCGGTGAGGGCATAGCCCAGGCCGACATTGACGCTGGTGCGGTTGAACTCCTGACGGCCAGAGTCATCGCCATCGGTCTGGAACCGGTCGCCAACCGACAGGCGAATGCGGTCGTAGCGCAGGCCGGTGGTGGCCGTGATTCGCTGCCAGACCATCTGATTGCTCAGATAGACGCCGATGCCCCGCGCGCGCTCGTCCTGGTCCAGCGTCCGCTCGCCGCGTACGCCACCGGGGCTGTTGTCAAAGCGGCGCCGCTCGTCGGTCTGGGCTTCCACATCGGCTCCCAGGCTCAGGGTGTGCGCCACGTCTCCCCAGGCCAGGCGATGATCGACCTGCCCGCCCACTCCGCCGAACACGCGATCGAACTCGGTCTGTCCCCCGTTGGCGAACGGCAGGGCGTTGGCGAAGTCGCGCTGTCCGGCCCAGGTGCGGAGCCGGTAGTCGGTGTCGCTGGAAAGCGGCGCCCGCCATGACAGGCCGACGCGTTCCTGGCGGATGGATTCGGCCACCGCAAAGTTGACCGCGCCAGGATTGGCCTGACGCCGGTTGGCCTGCACTTCGGCCAGAGTCAGCGCGGCGGGGTCCTGCGCGTCGATGTCGAGCGTGGACAGGTTGACCGCCAGCGTGCCCGCGCCGATCTGCAGCGCGTAGCGCGCCGAGCCGATCAGGCTGTCTGACGCCATGTTGTCGCGGTGCCCGGTGAGGTCGCGGTGGGCCAGCGACACCAGCCCCGACGAGCGCTCGCCCTGCAGGCCCACTTCACCACGCACGCGCCGGTCGCCCAGCTCACCAGTGACCACGTCGACCCGACCCCAGCGGTTCTCGGGCCGGTCACGCGTGGTGATGGCCAGCACGCCGCCCGCTCCATTGCCGTACAGGGCCGAGGCCGGGCCGCGCAGCACTTCCACCTGTTCGACCAGCGCCAGGTCCAGGGCGTCCAGATCGGTCTGGCCGTCGGGCATGGTCAGGGGA
Organism: Polycyclovorans sp.; assembly: GCA_002706265.1. GTDB lineage: Bacteria > Pseudomonadota > Gammaproteobacteria > Nevskiales > Nevskiaceae > Polycyclovorans. The sequence continues at coordinate 187,541 of PAKU01000033.1, forward strand.
ATGTCATCGACAAAAACGCGCACGCCGCGCACCCCGAAGGCGGCGCGACTGCCAAACCCGCGGATCGACAAGCGCAGCCCCTGATTGAGGTTGTAGACGCTCTGCGTGTAGACGCCCGGGATGCGCGTCAGTGTTTCCGACAGGGCCAGGCCGGGATCGCCGGTCTGGATGGCGGTGTTGACCACGCCGATCGCGGTGGGGGTTTCGACCCACGGGGTGGTGATGCGCGGGCTGGTCACCTCCAGCGGCGCCAGTGGCGTCACGTCGCCCTCGGTGGCGGCCATGGCGGACGGCAGGCTGGCCAGAATGCCGAGCACGGCAATGGGGCGGCAGGCGGTGATTCGCTTCACGGGGTCTCCAGACGTTGCGTTAATGGCTTATGGGTTGCTGTTGTCGCGGCAAAATCAGTATGCAAGCACATGAAAAGCAGTGCCACGAGGGTCTGCGACATGCCGTGGGTGTGGCGCCTCGCTGCGCGGTGTTGCCCGCCCTCATGGGGGCGTCAATGGCGTTGGGTTGTCGTCGTCGTCGTCGTCGCGCTGCCAGTCGTCGGCCTGCAGGGCGCGCGGCTGGTGCTCGACCGGATCGAGGCTGGCAATGTCGGACTGGTCGGGGGCCACCCGCAGCGCCTGCAGCTTGCGCGCCGACACCAGCACCCGGCTTTCCAGCGACGCTGTGGCCTTATTGTACGTGTCGACTGCCTTGCCGAGTTGATCGCCGACCTTGCTCCAGTGTGTGCCCAGGGTGCTGATGCGCTCGTAGAGCTGGCGTCCCAGCGCGGCGACTTCTTCGGCGTTCTTGGCCAGTGACTCCTGGCGCCAGCCGTAGGACACCGCGCGCAGCAGTGCGATCAGAGTGGTCGGCGTGGCGGGAATGACACGTTCGCCCACGCCGAACTCGATGAGGCTCGGGTCTTGCTCCAGTGCGGCGGAGAAGAAGTTCTCGCCGGGTAGAAACAGCACGACGAACTCGGGCGACGGCGAAAACTGTTCCCAGTAGCTCTTGCGTCCCAGCGCGGTGATGTGGGCCTTCACCTGCCGCGCATGGTGGGCAAGATGCTGCTGGCGGCTTGCGTCGTCGGTGGCCTCGGCCGCGCGCAGGTAGGCGTCCAGAGGCGCCTTGGCATCGACCACGATCAGCTTGCCGCCCGGCAGTTTCACCAGCAGGTCGGGGCGCAGTTTGCCGCCGTCGCGGTCGTCGCGGGACTCCTGCTGGGTGAAGTCGCAGTACTGGACCATGCCGGCCATTTCGACCACCCGCGTCAGCTGGATCTCGCCCCAGCGCCCGCGCGCGGTCGGCGTGCGCAGCGCGGTGACCAGGCTGGCGGTTTCGCGGTGCAGTTGCGGCAGGTGGGTTTCGACCAGACCCTTCAATTGCTCGTTGAGCGCGGCGTACGAGGCCACCCGCGCCTGTTCCAGCTCGCCCAGTTTGCCGTCGACCTTGCTCAGCGACTCCTGCAGCGGCTTGACCAGCGCCTCGACGGCTTTCTCGCGCGCCGTAAGGTCGGTCTTGGCGCCTTCCTGATAGCGCTCCAGCTGGGTGCGGGCCAGCGCCAGAAACGATTCGTTGTTCTTCTGCAGCGCCTGCGACGACAGGTGGCTGAAGGCGTCGGTGAGTGACTTGCGGGCTTCGTCCAGCAGCGCCAGTTTCTCGGCCGTCCCGTCACGTTCGGATTGCAGCTGGGCCGTGGTCTGGGCGAGCGCGCGCAGGGTGTCATCCCGCTGCGCGGCAGAGGCGTGCAATGCGGCTTCAAGCTGCGGAACGCGCTGCGCGGTGGTTTCGGCGATGGCGCGGCGCTCGGCTTCGACCTGCAGAATCTGTCGCAGGGCCTCGAACTCAGCCTGCAGCCCGGCATGTTTTGCCTGCTGGTCGCGCCGCCCCTGAAACTGCACCCACCCCCACACGGCAGCCGCCAGCAGGGCCACGGCCAGTCCGGCGATCAGCGGCAGCAGCAGCGTGTCATCCATGGTTGCAGTGCCCCTGAGGCGGTGGTCATGAAAAGGTCGGCCGCAAGCCTAACGCGCTGGGGTCGTGTCCGATGCGTCCGCGATCCGAGCCCGGGCGCTTGCGTCACCGGCAAACCGCGTTCGACACTGCGGCATGAAGCGTTTTCTTGTGATCATGCCGTTGGTATTGGGGATTCTGGCCGCCGGGCTGTGGGCGTGGTTGGCGCGCCCCCCGCCACTGCACGAGGCGTCTGCCGCCTTCGGGGCGCGCAAACCCGGCATCGAGTTGGGCGCGGGTTTCGTCAGTTATGTTGATGCCGCATCGGTGCGCGCCGTGTATGCCGACACGCAGGTGATCAACGACATCCGCCGCACCGCGACCCCGGCGCACCCGCCGCGCGCGTTGCTGACCTTGGCCTTGCGCCCGTTCACTCACCTCGACGTGCCGGGTTGGCTGACCTTGGATTTCTTCAACGACCGATTGATGGAAGTGACCTTCTACCCGCAGGACGCCAAGGCCTACGCGCCGGCCCTCAGCCGGGCGGAGCCCGGCCTGCGGCGACAGGGCGCCAACCGGCAGGTCGGGGTTTCGGGCCATCGCCGCGTGGCCGCCAACATTGCCCAGCAAGCCTCGCCGCTGGGGCCACGCATGGGCGCCCGGCCGTTCGTGCTTTGGCAGGATCTGCGCCTGCGCGCCGAGCTGGATGACTGGGATGCCCGCTTTGGCCATCTGCCCCAGCCGGCCGACCCCCGTTAGACAAAAGGCCCGCAATGCGGGCCTTTGGGTCGGTGACGGGCGCGCACCCATCAACCGTGATGATGACCGCCCTCACCGTGGGCGTGACCGTGGGTCTTTTCTTCGTCGGTGGCGGCACGCACCTCGGTAATTTCAACCTCGAAGTTCAGGGTTTCGCCGGCAAGCGGGTGGTTGCCGTCCACGGTGATGGTGTCGGCCTCGACCGCCGTCACCGTCACCCGCATCGGGCCCTGTGCAGACTGCGCCTGGAAGGCCATGCCCACTTCAATGGTGTCGATGCCCTGGAACGCTTCGCGCGGCACCTGCTGGATCAGCTCGGGCCGTTTGTCGCCGTAGCCATCGCCCGGGGCCACGGTGACGTTCAGCTTGTCACCTGCCACCTTGCCGGCCAGTTCTTTCTCCAGCCCCGGGATGATGTTGCCGCCGCCGTGCAGGTAGGCCATGGGCTGTCCTTCCTGTGACTTGTCGAGCACCTCACCTTGGCTGTTGGTGAGGGTGTAATGAAAACGGGCGACGCAGTGGGCAGCAATCTGCATGAATCAACATCCGAATAAATGAAAGGGAATGCTAACGCCTCAGGCTTTTGTGCGCAGGCGCCGCACCTGGCCCCGAGCCGGCGCGCCCCGATGGACCGCGCACCCGCCGGACGTCACTGAATCGTCATGTCGTTGTCACCGCAGCGAAAAAATGCCGGATTAGGGTGCTGGGCTTCCATTGTCCAAAGCCAACCGCCATGAGCCATCATCCAATCGAAGACAGCAATCGCTCCAATAACCCCGAAATCTGGGATCTGCTCGAGCAGCGCGTCACGCGCCGTTCGGTGCTCAAGAGTGGCGGGGCGATGGCCATCACCTCGGCCAGCGGCCTGTCGCTGCTGGGTCTGTCGGCCTGCAGCAGTGACAGTGACGGCGGCGCCTCGGGCGAGACGCCTGAGCCGCGCCTGGCCTTCACGCCGGTTGCCAAGAGCCTGGAAGACCGCGTGATTCTGCCGCCCGGCTACTCTGCCCGCGTGCTGTACGCACTCGGCGATCCCCTCGTCGACGGCCTGCCCGAATACCCCAACGACGGCTCCGATGACGGCAACTGGGACCGTCGCGCCGGCGACCATCACGACGCCATTGCCTACTTCCCGCTGCCCAAGGGCACCCAGAACAGTGATCGCGGTGTGCTGGTGATGAACCATGAAGCGCTGACCGACATTTACCTGCACGAGAACGGCCCCACCGATCTCGGCGACGGGGTGCGTCCGCTGGCCGAAGTGATCAAGGAGCAGTTCGCGCACGGGGTGGCCGTCATCGAAGTGGCACGCTCGGGCACCGGGGACTGGGCCGTGGATCGCAGCAGCGACCTCAATCGCCGCTGGCACGTCAACAGCGAAATGGAGATCAGCGGCCCGGCCCGCGGCTCCAGCCTGATGACCACGCCGCTGTCGCCCAACGGCATCACCACCTTCGGCACGCTCAACGACTGCGGTCACGGCGTGACCCCGTGGGGCACCTACCTGGCCGGCGAAGAGAACTGGTTTGCCTATTTCAAGTTGAACAGCACAGGCGACGACACGCCGCAACTGGCGCGCTACGGCATCAGCTCCGCGTCTCCCGGCTTCAACTACCGCGGCTGGGACACGCCCGCGCTGGGCAGCAACCAGCAGCGCCGTTTCAACGCGTCAAGAACCGGCGCCTCGGCGGCCAACGACTTCCGCAACGAGCCGCACCACTTCGGCTACGCCGTTGAGATTGACCCCTACAACCCGAACGCAAAACCGAAAAAGCGCACGGCCATCGGTCGTCTTTCGCACGAAGGCGTGTGGTTTGCGCCGGCCGTGTCGGGCCAGCCGCTGGTGGCCTACACCGGCGATGATTCGCGCAACGAGTACATCTTCAAGTTCGTGTCTGACGTGGCGTGGAATCCCGCCGATGCGTCGCTGGGCATTGAAGGCGGCGACAAGTACCTGGATGCCGGCACGCTGTATGCCGCCCGCTTCAATGGCGACGGCACCGGCGATTGGCTGCCGCTGACGCCGGACAATCCGGACCTGATGGGCATGAGCGCGGCTGAAATCGCGATCTATTCGCGCATCGCAGCCGACCGCGCCGGCGCCACCAAGATGGACCGACCGGAGTGGGGCGGCGTCAATCCGCGCAATGGCGAGGTCTACTTCGCGCTCACCAACAGCAGCAGCGGCAGCAGTGGCCGGGGTCAGGGGGGTGGCGCTTCGCAGCCGCGCGATGCCGCCAACCCGCGCAGCTACACCGGCGGGCCGGACGGTGACATCACCACGGCCGGCGGCAATGTCAACGGCCATGTCATCCGCTGGCGTGAAAACGGGGTGCAGGACGCCGTGACCTTCGTCTGGGACATCTACGCCTTTGGCGCCCGCGCCGACTACGCGGCCGCCATCAACCTGTCGAACCTTGACGACACCAACGACTTTTCCAGCCCCGACGGTCTGTGGTTCGACAAGCGCGGCATTCTCTGGCTGCAGACCGACGATGGCGCCTACACCGACACCACCAACTGCATGATGCTGGCGGCCACGCCGGGCACCGTGGGTGACGGCGGCAGCTTCAATGTGCCGGGCGCCGACGGCGAGACGGTCACCACCTTTATCGGCGACGCGCCGGGCGAATCGCTGCGCCGCTTCCTGGTGGGCGTGCGCGGGTGCGAGATCACCGGCGTGGAAACCACCCCGGACTACCGCACGATGTTCGTCAACATCCAGCACCCGGGTGAGCGCGGCGACCTGACCGACTACCAGAGCAGCTGGCCCTACGCTGCCGACGCGACCCTGGCCGGGACCGTGGGCAGTCGGCGTCCGCGCACGGCCACCATCGTCATCACCCGCGACGACGGCGGCGAAATCGCCGTCTAATCGAGTTGCGGTGCGGCATCTGACCCCGGCGCCGTTACGGCGTCGGGGTTTTTCTTGTTCTGGATGCGCGCGTCCTTCTCGGCCCACAGTTGCGCCACCCAGCGGTGGAAGTCGGCCCGAAATGCGGCGTCGCGTTCGTAGTCGCCGCGCAACAGGTGGCCGGGGATGGGGCGCACGGCCATGTGCAGCTCTGCCGTGCCCTGCTCGCCGCACAGCCAGCTCCAGAGGCGCGAGCGCCCGCCACGGGTGGGCGCGTAGACCAGGGTGACATCGACAAGCCCGGCGAACTGCTCGCCCATGGCATTGAGCGTGAAGGCCAGCCCCGCGCTCTTGGGCTTCAGCAGATGGATGAAGGGCGATGCCGTGGCCTGGCGCTTCGCGTCGGTGAAGCGCGTGCCTTCAAGAAAATTTACCAGCGCGACCGGCTGGCGCCGGTAGACCTCGCACTTGCGGCGGGTGGTTTCCAAGTCCTGATTGCGCAGCGCCGGATTTTTCGCCAGCGTCACTTTGGAGTGCCGCTTCATGAACGGAAACTCCATCGCCCAACAGACCTGGCCGATGATGGGAATGTACTTGAGCTGATCCTTGAGAAAGAAGCGCAGAAACGGCATGCGCCCGTGCAGGGCCACAAACAGGATCAGGATGTCGGCCCAGGACTGGTGATTGGCGATCACCAGATAGTTGCGCGCCGGATCGAGCGTGCCGTCGATCTCGATGCGCCAGTGCATCGGATGCACCCCTCGGTAGAGCAGCGCATTGCTGCCCACCCAGCGGCGGGCGATCCACACGCAATAGCGGCTGGTGCGGTCGCGCAGCGCGCGGCTGGGAATCAGGTGCAGCAGCACGCCGGGCAGCATCAGCGTGAACCAGAAAATCAGCACGAAGAACTTCAGAACGAAGGTCAGGACCCCGACCAACGGTGCCGGCAGCAGACGCGCCATCATCTCAGGCGTCGCGTGCCAAGGCCGGTCGTGGGACGCGGCCTCGCAGGTGGCCGGGGGCGGGCACCGATCCCCGAGCCGTCCGGGCGCCGCCGGAAGACGAGATGCCGAGCGCAGGCCCCATGTTCACGGGCTCAGCCGTGGTAGGCCGGGGACAGCTCACGCACCGCAGCGACCATGGCGGCTGCGTGGTCCGGGTGCACGCCCGGCGTGATGCCGTGGCCCAGGTTGAAGACGTGGCCGCTGCCGTTGCCGAAGCTTTGCAGCACCTTGGCCACTTCGATGCGAATGCGCTCGGGCGAGGCGTACAGAATGCTGGGGTCGAGGTTGCCCTGCAGCGCCACCTGCGCCCCCACGCGCGTCCGCGCCTGGCCGATGTCGGTGGTCCAGTCCAGGCCCAGCCCATCGCAGCCGGTTTCGGTCATCAACTCCAGATGCTGGCCGCCGCCCTTGGTGAACAGCACCACAGGCACGGTCGGCGCCACTCGCTTGAGGTGGGCGACGATTTTCGCCATCGGCTCCAGCGAGAACTGCACATAGGCTTCAGGCGTGAGTGCGCCGCCCCAGGTGTCAAAGATCATCACCGCGTCGGCGCCGTGTTCGATCTGCGCCTGCAGATACAGGCTGGTGGCCGCCGACAGCTTCGCCAGCAAGGCTTCCATGGCGTCGGGCGCGTCGTACATCAGGGCCTTGGCGCGGGCGAAATCCTTGGAGCCGCCGCCCTCGATCATGTAGGTCGCCAGGGTCCACGGGCTGCCGGCAAAGCCGATCAGCGGAATACGGCGGCCCAGGGCGCGCTTGATGGCGGCCACGGCGTCCATCACATAACGCAGCTCCACGTTGGGGTCAGGCACCGGCAGCTTGTCGATCTGTCGCGGGTCACGAATGGGGTCGGCGAAGCGCGGACCCTCGCCCTCTGCAAACGACAGGCCCAGGCCCATGGCATCGGGCACGGTGAGGATGTCCGAGAACAGGATGGCGGCGTCCAGGTCATAGCGTTCCAGCGGCTGCATCGCCACTTCGGCGCAGAGTTCCGGATTGCGGCACAGGCTCATGAAATCACCGGCCCTGGCCCGGGTGGCGCGGTACTCGGGCAGGTAACGGCCGGCCTGACGCATGAACCAGACCGGGGTACGGTCAAGGGGCTCGCGGCGCAGCGCGCGGAGGAAGCGGTCGTTCTGAATCGGCGTTGTCATGGGTTCATTGTCACGCACTTGCAGTGGCGATTTCAGCCTGTATGGCATTGACGATGGCTTGCGGATCGGCCGCGTCACGGATCGGCCGGCCCACCACCAGATAGTCACTGCCGGCGGCGATGGCGCGGGCCGGGCTCATGACGCGTTTCTGATCGCCTTCTACGCGGTTGCTCACCGGGCGGATGCCCGGGGTCACGCAGATCAGCTTGTCGGGCGCCTCGGCACGCAGGCGTTCCACTTCGAGGCCCGAAGACACCACGCCGTCGCAGCCCGCAACGAGTGAGCGTCGGGCACGCGACAGCACCAGGTCGGCCACGTTGCAGGTAAAACCCAGATCGTCGAGATCGCCTTGGTCGAGGCTGGTCAGCGCGGTGACGGCCAGCACCTTGAGGCCGTTGGATTTGGCCGCGGCCGCCGATTCCATGATCGCCTGATTGCCGTGGACGGTGGCGAAGTCGGCGCCGCGCTCCGACAGGTTGCGGATGGCCCGCGCCACCGTTTCGGGTATGTCGAAAAACTTCAGGTCAACGAACACGCGCTTGTCGCGCCGCTTCAGGGTTTCCAGCAAGTCGAAGAAGCCCGGCGCCATCAGCAGCTCCAGGCCGATCTTGTAGAAGTGTCCGCTGGCGCCAATACGCTCCACCAGCGCCAGCGCGGCCTCGGCGGTGGGCAGGTCCAGCGCGATGATCAGGCGTTCGTGGGCGGGAATGGAGAGTCGCGTCATGGAGGTGGCCGGTTTCAGCAAGAGGATGGAGCGCTCGCACGCGCCCCGCGTATTGTGCAGATCGGGCGGCCGCCGTGGGCATTCTCATGCGGCTGCCCGGCAAGAGCGCGAGGCCGTGCGCCGCTGCGGCGCTTGACGGAACTCCTGGCGCGGGGGATGTTCAGTTCAGGACGCAGTGCGCCCCACACACTGCCCGGCGGCGCAGCAGTCGCGCCGACCAACAGGCTGCAGCCGGCACGGCTTTTGCGGTGCAACGAGCGGGTAATGCAGTCGTGAGAATGTTGTCCGCGTGCCACGGAGAGAACCCATAATGAAGCCCCTGTCCCTTATTGATAACGCCTTCTTGTTCATGGAACAGCGCCAGCAGCCGCTGCACGTGGGCGCCCTGTGCCTGTTCACCCCGCCGGCCGATGCGCCGCCGGACTTCGCGCTGCAACTGGCCGAGCGCCTGCGGCAGTCCGCCACTGCCGCCGCGCCGTTCAATCGCCGTCTGGTGACACGGGCCGGCCTCAGATTCTGGGACGAGTCCGAAGAATTCGACATTGCGCAGCATTTCGTGCATCTGGCCCTGCCCAAACCGGGACGCGTGCGCGAGCTGCTGGCCATGGTGTCGCGGGTGCATTCCGCGCACCTCGATCGCGCTTACCCGCTCTGGCGCATCTATCTCATCGAAGGGCTGGACGACGGCCGCATCGCGCTGTACTCAAAAATTCACCACGCGCTGGTCGATGGCGTGGCCGGCATCCGCCTGCTGATGAAGTCGATGGCCGCCGATGCCGCCACCTCGATCACCATGCCGGCGCCCTGGGAAGTCCGCACGCGGCGCAGCCGCGAGCGCCGTCTGCCGGTGCCGACCCCCTCGCTGCGCGGGCTCAAGGCGGTTCGTGCGCTGACGCGGCAGGGCATCAATGGCGTGGCGCCGGTGTTGCAGCAATTTCGGCAGGTGCGGCGCGATCAGCGCGCCGGCCGCGAAGACTGCATCGGCAGCCTGCAGGCGCCCCGCTGCGTGCTCAACGAAAACATTACCGGCTCCCGGCGGTTCGCCGCACAGTCGTATGAGACGCCGCGCATCAAGGCCATTGCCCGCCTTCATGACGCCTCCGTCAACGACGTGGTGCTCGCCATGTGCGGCGGCGCGCTGCGGCGCTACCTCGGTGAAATGAACGCCTTGCCCGACAAGCCGCTGATTGCGGCAGTGCCGGTCTCAACCCGTCGCGATGACGGTGACAGCGGCAACGAGGTCGCCTTCGCGCTGACCCATCTCGGCACCCACATCGAGTCGGCCGAAGCGCGGCTGCGCGCCATCAAGGCGTGCATGGATTACAACAAGTTGGTGCTGCGCGCGCTCAATCCCTCACAGCTCATGGCTTATGAGGGTCTGATGTTCGCGCCCGGCGTGTTCAATCTGTTGACCGGCTTCAGCCGCTCCAGGGCAATCGTCAATGTGGTGATTTCCAACGTGCCCGGCCCGCGCACCGAAACCTATTGGCAGGGCTGTCGGCTCGATGGCGTGTACCCGGTGTCGCTGCTGGTCAACAGCATCGCGCTCAACATCACCTTGGTCAGTCGTCACGACTTTATCGACTTCGGTCTGATCGGCTGCCGCAAGACGCTGCCGCATCTGCAGCGTCTGCTCGACTATCTGGGCGAAGCGCTGGATGAACTTGAGGGGCGCCCGGCGAGCGTGGCCGCTGCCGCATCGGCCTGACGCCAGACGCTCGTCAACCCTTGGCGAACGCCGCGCGCATGAGGATGCTCACGGCAATCAGGGCGATGACGGCGAACACCAGCGCCGGCAGCAGGCCGACAATGGCCCACAGGTTCGAGGCGCCGTGCACGTTGTCGGCGAAGGTCAGCGCGCGGTTCGGCGCCAGCAGCGCGGCCCAGTAGAAGACCGTGTTGGCATAGCCGGTGCCAATCAACATCCAGTGCAACTGGCCGGCTGGCTTTTCGCCCATGTTCAGGGCCGGGATCAGCAACGCCACCAGCATGACGAACAGCCCGTTGAACATGCCGCCCACGTGCGCGCGGGCCCACGCGGCGGCATCGCCCGGAATCTTGAATTCAATGATGCTGCCGGGAATCAGCTCCATTCCCCCGATCAGGCTCGCCACCAGCCCGAAGCCGGCCAGCATGCCGATGAACATGACCACGGCGCCGTGGCCGACCATTCTTTTGTGCTTTTCTGACATTGCGCGCTCCCCGTTAGAACGGGCAGTGTAGTGGCGCGCCATGCCAGGTCAAAGCGCGCTGCTTACCCGCTGGCCTGCGCTTCGATCAGCGCCCGCACGGGCGGAATCACCTCGTCGGCATTCCACAGCCCGCGTCCGCTGCTTTGCGAATGCAAGGTGATGTAGTGGCAGTTGGGCTCGGCCAGCAGTGTGCGCAGGTGGGTGATCAGCGCCGCCACATCGGTGGCCTTGTGCACATAGCGCGTCAAGGCAGGAGACTGCCAGTCCACGCCGCAGGCCGGCGGATGCTGCCGGAGGAACAGCCGGTAGGTGGCGAACTCTGACCAGCGCCGCGGCGGCTGCGCCAGAAAGGTTGCCCACCACGGGCGCTGATAACGGTCTTCGAGCCAGCGCATCAGGGCACGCACGCTGGGCGGATGGATTGGAAACGGCGTGTCGAAGTACAGGTCTGCCGGGGCCGATGCGTCATAGGGCACGCCCAGCAACCGGTGGGCTTCACGGTTCCACTTGCGCACCTTGCCGCGGGCTTCCGCGCCCGGTTGCCATTGCCCGATGCAGACCGCGCGCGTCGGGTTCAGATAATCGTCCACCTGCGCCTGAGGCGTGACGATCACGTCAGAGTCGAGCACCAGGACCGTGTCGGCCTGGCTGTGCGCCACGCGCGCGAGTTTGCTGATCTGCTGCATGTGCCAGCCCAGATGGCGTGGCCAGATCGGACCGCCGACCATGCGCGTCAGGCTGCTGGCCCACTTGGTGCCGTGGCGGCCGAGGCGGCGCTGCCAGCGTTGCGCCTCGCAGCGGGCGGCGTCCAGCCCGTCGGGCAGCACCGCGGCCGTGGAGTGCAAGGCCAGGCCAGGGTGGCGTTCGGCAAACAGCGCGTGGTCTTCGTCGTGCACCACCACCTGATGCGGAATGCCGGCCAATGCAGAGCGCGCCAGTGACGCGCGCAGCAGGTCGAAGTGCTGGACGTCGCCAGCCCAGGTCACGGTCAGAAGTTCAAGTCTTGGCATGGGCGTGGAGGATACTGGCGTGCGCCCTGCCGGGCATTGAGTTGCATCACTTTAATCTCACCGCTGAGATTCGACGCACAACTAATCGGCCACTGCGCAAGAGGGCCCTCGGCTCGCTTCCCGCAAGCTGCGTTGGCCGCGGCACTGAACCCATGCGAACGATCAAATGTGTGACTCCTAATGCGAAGGCAGGCGGACGGACCCTTGCGTAGACCTTTGGACGGCCGTTCGCGTACGATCATCTGCGTGACGACCAATTCGCCATCGTTGGTGGGTCGGGGTGCTGATAGCCGGGGGCTGCGGATGAAGTTTGCGGTGGCTGTGTTTTCGTTCAACCGAGGAGCGCATCTCCGTAATTGTCTGCATTCGATCGAGCAGGGATGGTCAGGTGTGCCGCTCTATCTCGTCGACGACGGTAGCGATGATCCAGAGGTCGCTCAGGTGTTGGCCGAGTACGCGAGCCGGGCCCATGTGGAGCGGGTCGACGTGCTCAACAAGTCCAAGAACGGCAACCTTTACCGCAACATGCAGCGGGTTTACGAGCGTCTGTCGGACGACACCCTGCTGGTCTGTCTACAGGACGACACACAGTTGACCCGAGCCGTTACTGACGCCGACCGCGCCGAGATCGTCGAATATCTGCACGCGAATCCCGGCTCGGCGATTTTGTCGCCGGCGTTTCAGCGAGGCACCATCAGTGCGCGCGCGCTCAGCGACCTTCAGTACGACTCCGCGCATCACATGTACTACTTCAATCGGCCCAGTCCCAAGGTGGCCGGCATGCATTATTCTGACGTTGCAATGTTTCATGTCGGCCGTCTGCGCCAGGCTCAGTGGCGGTTCATTGAGGACGAGTTCGCCAACGACAAGCAGGCGCGCGAGCTATTTGGGCAAATGGCCTATCTGCCCTGCCCGTGGGCGATGTGGGTGCCGAATGCGCCAGCCTATCGCAATCGCGCAAAGACGCTTGCCTGGCGACTCGGCGAACGCTGGAGCCGTAGTGGTTTGTATCCGTTCGAATTGATGGCCTCAGCCCAGGTCGATGCCATGCGTGCGCGTGACTTTGAAGCCGACAAACCGGTTGCCGATCGATTTCTCACACTTGCTGGCGGGCGCGAACTGCCACACCCGTGGGCCTATGATCCGCTGAAACGGTGGCGGATTCTGCGGCGTCTCAACGAGTTCGAGGAGTGGATCAAGCGCGTTCGCAAAGCGCTGGGGTTTTGATGGCCGACGCCTCGGTACCACTTCAGGTGGTCATCACCTCCTACAACCGCGGCCGCTTTCTGGCCCACTGCGTGGACACGGTCGAACATTGCCTGCCCTACGCGCACGTCAGCATCCGCGACGACGAAAGCGATGACCCCGAAACCCTGCGGGTGCTGGACCGACTTGAGGCCCGACACACCGTGCATCGCGCCCCTGGTCGCGGCAACGGCAAGCACGGCGGGCTTTACGGACACATGCAGGCAGCACTGGAGGCTGCCGAGCCGGACGCCCCGCTGATGTACCTGCAGGACGACGTGCAGGTGGTTCGGCCGGTAGCGCTGTCGGAAATTTCTGCGTTGGCGGCGTTGTTCCAGGCCGAACCCACTCTGGGCTTTGTCAGCCCCGCGTTCATCCCGGTTTCGGGCAAGGGTCGTTCCCCGGACGGCGACTTTGACTTCACGCCGGAAACCGGAATGTTCTGGCCGGAGGCCAGCCGTCGCCGCAGTTCGGGCGTGTACTACTCCGATATCAACGTCTGTCTGCCCGCTCGTCTGCGAAATGTCGGTTGGCAGTTCGCGCGCCGTGAGCCCGAATGCGATGCGCTGGCGCGGCAGTATTTTCGCAACATGGCCATCCCGGCACTGCCGTTCGTGGCATGGTTGCCATTGGTGCCCGCTTACCGTGGAAAGCGCAAGACTTGGGCGCTGCGTCGGGCCGAGCAACAGCGCAATGCCGGCTTTCATCCTTACCGGATGCTGACGCCTGCCGATACCGAGCGCCTGCGCGCGCGGCAGCCCCTGTCGCCGCCTTGGGCTGAAGCCATGTTGACCCTGCAGGACGCTGCGCTGCCGCAACCCTGGCATCACAACTCGTTGCAAGGGCGCCGCTGGCTCAAGCGGCTGCATAATGCGGAAGCCGCTCTGGCGCGGTGGTTTCGCTGGGGGCAGCCTTGAATGTGTCGGTCATCATTTCCACCTATAACGCACCGGCTTGGCTGGAAAAGGTGCTGTGGGGGTACGCCCATCAAACCCATCGCGATTTCGAGATCATCATCGCTGATGACGGCTCGAGCGAGGACACGCGGGCGTTGATCGAGCGCGTTGCGCCGACACTGGATCAGCCGGTGATTCACGTGCACCAGCGGGACGATGGATTCCGCAAATGCCGCATCCTCAACAAGGCCATTCTGCATGCGCGGGCAGACTATCTGCTGTTCACCGACGGCGATTGCATTCCGCGCGCCGACTTCGTGGCCGGCCACGTCGCAAAGGCGGCCCCGGGGGCCTACCTTTCGGGGGGGTACTGCAAGCTCACCTTGCCTGCCAGCAAGGCCATCACGCGCGATGACATCGCGCGCGGCGACTGTTTCCGCGTGCCGTGGCTGTTGGAGCACGGACACCGCCGACAGCGCAAAGACCTAAAGCTGTCGGCCGACCCCGCCCTGGCACACTGGTTGAACAGGCTCACTACCACTCGCTGCAACTTCAAGGGCTCCAACGGCTCCGCTTGGCTTCGGGATGTGGTGGCCGTCAACGGCTTCGACGAACGCATGGCTTACGGCAGCGAGGATCGCGAGTTTGGCGTTCGACTCCGCAACGCTGGCATCGACGCCCGGCATGTCCGTTACACCGCCATCTGCGTACATCTCGATCATGGCCGCAGCTATGAAAATCCCGATCGTTATGCGTGGAATCGGGCACTGCGCAAGTACAACGAAAAGCACGGGGTTCGACGCACCGAATACGGCTTGGTGCAACTCATCCAGGCAGGCTTTCAGCCGTCAGTTGCGGGTCTCGCCACAACATCCGGGCTGCTTTCCAATGCTTGAGATGGCTGTAGCGCAACGTGTACCCGAGCAGGATGAGTCCAACCCACCCGTCCCGCCAGCCACCGCGGATCAGATAGGATTTCACTAATGCCCCCAGCGGGCTTGGCAGCAGACTGTTGAGCAGGTGGGGCAGTGCCCGCCAGCGGGACGCATGCTGTCGTTGCTGCAGCCGCCGCACCAAGCCTAACGCGGCCAAATCGGTATATCGCTGCAGCTTGAGCTCGATTTCAGCGTGTGTCTCGAACGTCTTGTGCGTGAGGCGTCCGTCGAGCTGTCCGACAGGTTGTGGCGCCACCAGACTCTCGTGTACCAGTTTGTCGGTTTCCCAGTAGCACCGTCGGCGGTCATACAGACGGGGCAGCCGGTCGGGACAGCGGACGGGGTACACCACGCGCACTGGCGTATTCAAAACCTCCCAATCGCGAGTCACCCAGTAGGCGCTATGGGTGAGGCCCTGCGCCACCCGTGCCTGTATCGACGCTACCAGCGAATCGTCTGGCACTTCGTCACAGTCGCAGTAAAAGATGTAGTCGTGGCGGCAGGCCGCTGCCGCCAACTCGCGTTGTCTGCGGAAATCCTCGAAAGGGTGATGCAACACGCGAGCTCCGCTGTCCTCCGCGATTGCCAGCGTCCGATCTGTACTGCCACTGTCCACCACCACTACCTCCGCGGCAAAGCGCCAGCATTGCTGCAGGATGCGCTCCAAGTACCGTTCGGAGTTGAGCGTTAGCACATAGGCAGAAACGGGTTGCAGCATTGGGGAGGACCTCAGTGGTCAACTGTTGCTCATTGATGATCTCTGAGCGAGGTTGCCACAGCGACCAATGGTCGCGTGTGGATTACTGTGAATTGATTTCGTTGCGACAGCTTGCCGCTGGCGAGACATCGCCATTGGGGATCTCTCCCAGACCCATGGCGCGAGCCACCGTGCGTGCCGCGAAATTGCGTTTGGAGCATTGATCAGTGTGCCGAGACGGCAAGCTGGAACCCCCGCTATCCGCGGTCCTTGGTCTGGCGAATGCGTTGTCGCAGGGCGGCCATACGCCCACCGGCGCGGTAGCGACCCTTGGAAATATGGCGAATGCGCTGCACGCCGGGAATGTCCAGAGGCACACCCTGCGTGCCCAGCAGCCAGCGATAGGTGCGGTCTTCGTAGCATTTGCGCCAGTGGTCGGCGCCGGCCTTGTAGGCCTGAATGGCATCGCAATAGCCCACCGCCCGCGAGACATCGCCGTGTGCGATCTGCAACGGGCCGGTGGCGCGGGAGACCGTGCGGGCCTTGAATTCGGCCGGCGTGCTGGCCAGTTCCAGTTCGGCCGCGCCCTGGGCCAGCCGGGCGTCATCATCGGCCAGCAGCGAGGTGCAATGTTCCACCTGCGGATAGACCAGCGCGTCGGTCCGGCCCTGCAGTTTTTCGGCCAGCGCGTCGAGGCAGCCCTCGCCGAAGACCAGATCGCAGTCGGTGAACCAGACCCAGTCGGCCTCGGTGGCGAGCGCCGCCTGATTGCGCCCGATGCAGCGGCGCATCAACTGACTGGGCGGCAGGACCTGCCAGTTCCAACGGACGCCCGGCACCTTGTGTTCGGCAAAGAAGGCCAGCAGCGCGGTGGTGGCCGGGTCTTCAAGCGCGTGAAAAACCGTGACGCGCACCTCCATCTGCCTGGGCGGGTGCAACACCAGCGAACTGAGCTGGTAGCGCAACAGGTGCGCGTAGTTCCAGCAGTGACTCACCACTTCCAGCCTCAAGCGGCCGGTCGCGGCCCGGCGTTGCGGGGGCGGCGCAGGGGCAAACCAGCGTGCCGGGATCAGGCCACTGGCGGCGAGGCGAAAAAAATGGCGGCTGATGGCATACCAGGCGCTGTCGGGTCGAGGCGGTGGGGCAAGCACCGGCGGGGCAGCTTGGGTGTCGAGCAAGGGCGTCTGCTTGAGAGAGGCGAACCCTTCAGTGCCACATCGCATGGCAGGGTTCGGTAAGCCTTTCGTTAATGTTTTGTTATGGCGGGCCAAATCCCACCTCGAAACTGCTGCCCACGCCCATCCGGCTGCGGGTTCGCAGCGTCCACCCCAGGTGCGTGCAGATGCGCTTGACCAGGAACAGCCCCAGACCATAACCGTCACTGTGGGCGCTGCGGGCGCGGCGGTCGAAGATCTGGTCCAGCGCTTTCGGGTCGATGCCCTGGCCTTCGTCGCGGACCGAAAGCAGCCCTTGCCTGAGCACCACGAAAACCCGTCCGTCGGTGTGGCTCAGCGCGTTCAACACCAGATTGCCGACCAGAGCCATCAACACCGCGGGCGGCGCCCGCACCGGCCACGGCTCAACAAGGGTGGCGTGCAAACGGGCGGCGTCTTGCGGGCGAGACTGGCGAATGCCCTCCAGCGCCTCGTGGACAAGCCCTGCGGCATCCACAGGCGGGGTAGGGCCGCTGCCCTCTTCGCGCGCCAGCAACAGAAAGCTCTCTACCAGCGAACTCATCTGCGCCGTGGCCCGGTCGATCCGGTTGAGGTGCTCCTGCGCGGTGGTTGGCAGGGCCGGGTGCCGACGCATCAGTTCCACCGTGCTTGAAATCACCGCCAGCGGGGTGCGCAGTTCGTGCCCGGCATCGTCGGTGAAGGCGCGCTCGCGCTCGATGAACTGGCGCATGCGCAGCATGAACAGATTGAACGCCTCGGCAATTTCGCTGACCTCGCGCGGCGCGGCGCTGGGCGGCACCGGCGGACGGCTTTCAACGGGATCGGCCTGGGCCACCTGGGCGGCCAGTTCGGCCAGCGGCCTGCTGACCCGGCTGACGGTGATCCACCCCAGCAGCAGGGCCAGGGCATAGCCCAGCAACAGGAATCCACCCATGCGGCTGAGCAGGCTGGCTTCGATGGCCGGCACGGCGGCAATGTCCAACGCAACGAACAAGCGGGTTTCGCCCAGGGCTACCGCGCCCGCCAGATGTTCACGACCCTCAAGCTGCACGTGGGCCGGCGTGCCGGGGGTGAGGCCGCGCAGGTCGGCGGGAACCTCATCATCGGTGTTCGGCCGCAGCCGGTAGCGCTTGAGCCCGCCCCAGCTCACCAGCGAAATGCTCGGGTCGTACTGATAGGCCTCCTTGAACTCGGCCAGCTCGGCCATCAGGCGCTGGTCCAGCAGTTCGTACTCGAGCTGGTCGAATGCCGCCCGCACCGCATAGGTGAAGCCAATCGACACCAGGGTGATGACCAGCAACATGCCAATGATGATGCTGTTGCGCAGACTGGGTCTTGAGCGCAGCAGTGACTTAGGCATCGTCGGCCGCAAGCCGGTAACCAATGGCGCGAACCGTGTGCAGCAGCGGCGCTGCGCCGGGCGGGTCGATCTCGTTGCGCAGCGCGTGCATGTGCACCCTGAGCGCGGCCTCGCTGTTGGGCCGGTCGTCACCCCAGATGTGCTGCTCCAGTTTGGCGCGTTCCATCACACGCGGCGAGGCCTGCATCAGCCGCTCCAGCAACTGGAAGCCGGTGGGCGTCAGCGTCAGCCGCCGGGCACCCCGCTGTACCCGCCGGGTTTCGGTGTCCATCTCCAGATCGGCCACCTTGAGGCGCGCCGACGGCGGCCGCGTGCGCTGCGCCAGCGAGCGCAGACGCGCACTCAGTACCGCCAGCGAGAAGGGCTTGACCAGGTAATCGTCAGCGCCCGCGGCAAAGCCCGCCAGCAAGTCCGCTTCGCGGGTGCGGGCCGTGAGCATGAGGATGGGCGTGTTCTGCCGGCCGTCGCGGCGCAGGCGCTCACACAGGGTCAGGCCGTCCATGCCGGGCAGACCCAGGTCCAGCACGATCACGTCCGGCGGCTGGCTGACCGCCAGATGCAGGCCCGTGAGGCCGTCGTAGGCAAAATCAACGACATGCCCCTCGCTTGCCAGGTGATCGCCCACGGTGGCGGCCAGATCGGTGTGGTCTTCAATCAGCAAGACATGCATGGGCAAAGGCCGCACGGGCGCGTCACGGGTGGGGCCACACTATAAAGCCGCTTTGCGGCATCTCGGGCCGATTGACAGGCTGATTGACGGGCCGAACGGGGCGCCCTAACGTCCGCCACCGGGGACACACAGCAAGGGGCATCATGGGCGTATCGGCGGGGGGCGCGATCCTGAGATGGATCGTGACGTGCACGGTGATATGGGTTGCACCGGCTGCGTATGCGCAGCTGTTGCCCCTCGGGGCATCGCAAAAGCTTGAGGTGGGCTGCGACTGGGTGCTGGCCTACGACGCCGAGGTGGCGGGGCTGGGCAATTTCGCGTTCCCGGAGACCGGGGCGCGCTACTGGGTCGCGTTGGTCTCCGATACCGTGTCGCCCGGGTCTCGATTGAAAATCGAGGGTCGGTATCCCGAGGCCCGCTATTCCGCGTTTCACATTCACGACGGCAAGCTGTTTTTTCTGGATGCGATCAGCGACAACCAGATTGCACCGGCGCCCGGCAGTGACAATCGCAACCTCGATCGCACGCGGCGTGCGGCCACGGTCGAGTCTGGCGGCGCGTATACCGTGTATGCCCAGATCAACGCCGTGCCGCCGGCGTTCGATCCCCCCATAAACACGATCTACCGTCGTCCACCGCAAGCGCTTGATGGCAAAGTCAAACGTCGCACCGCTGTGGCCTACCGCACCTATCTGGCCGAAGGTGACAACACCGGTGGCGTGGGCCTGCCAGCGTTGACTCTGGAAACCCCTGAGGGCGCATTTTCGCTGCCCCATGCGGCCGACGCCGAGGTCTGCGCGGGCATCAAGGCGCAGCTGCGGACGCCGCCGCCGTCGTTGCCGATCTCACTGTTGCCGCCGCTGATTCCATCACGACGCCCGGTGTTCGAGAAGTTCGACGGTGCGGCGATCAATGCCCTGGGCCTGGGTGTCGGCCTCAATCCGCACAATGGGTTCATGACCGCCAAGGTTGATCGTGACTATGACGACCTGCTTCTGGTGCGCGGCCGGCTGCCGCACTTCACCACGCAGGCCGCTGTGGGCTCCGTGCCCCAGGTGCGCTTCTGGTCGATCTGCCAGAACGGTGCCAGCAGTACGCGGGTTCATGGATGCCTCGCCGATCGCGACATCGAGCCTGATGCGGCCGGGTTCTACAACGTGGTGATCAGCTCCCATGTGGCGCGCCCGGCATCGTTACCCAGTGCCTACGGCTGGCTGAACTTCGGTCCCGAGAAGATTGGCGTCACCATCATCCGGGAGCTGCTGGCCCACCCTGATTTCAACGAATCCATCGAGCGCGCCAGCAAGGCCGGGGCGGCCACCGAGCGTGGCGACTTCATGCCCAAGGTCACCTACTGCGCGCAGGCCGATTTCGATGTGGCCATCGCCGCCGGCCAGTCGCCAGGGGACACCTTCGCCGCCTGTTCAGCGCCAGCGGCTTCGCTGCTCCCGTCGTTGTTGCCCTTGGCGGGAACCCAGCGATGAGACGGGCGCCTCGACCCCTCCCGTCACGCCGGTCGACGCAGCGACAGGGGGCCACGGCCGCTGTCTGAGCGGCGCTCGCCAAGGCCCTGGCACGCTGCCTTAAACTGCGGCGATCGGCACCGGCAGGTGCGGCTCGCTCTGGGATGGTCATGAATCCGCCGCTGCAGTTCTTTATTTTTTCCTACAACCGTGGCCGGTTCCTCGAGCACTGCGTGCGATCGGTCGAAACCTGTGCGCCGGGCGCGCCGGTCACGGTCATGGATGACGCCAGCGACGATGCCGAGACCCGCGCCGTGCTCGAACGCCTGGCGACGCGGCACCAGGTGGTGATTCGTGCCGGCAAGGACCAGTCGAAGCATGGGGGGCTCAGCGCCAACATGCAGGCGGCGTTGGACCGCACTGACGCGCCGCGCGTGTGTTTTCTGCAGGACGACATGCAGTTGGTGCGACCGCTGGTGGACGAGGATCACGGCGCCATCGAGCGCTGGTTTTGCGAGCGGCCGCAGGCGGCCTTTCTGCAACCGGCCTTTCTGAAGGCATGCAACGACGCCCGCAACCAACAGATCACCCGCTTCGACGCGGTCTCTGGTTGTTATCTGCGCGATGCCGGGCATCTCAGCGTTGGTGTTCACTACTCCGACATCTTCATCGCCGAGACCGCGCGGCTCAAGGCGCAGGGCTGGCAGTTCACTGCGCGCGAGAAGGGCAACGAGCCACAGGCCCAACGGCTGTTTGGTGCCATGGGCTTCATGTTTGCACCGTTCGTGATGTGGTTGCCGTCAGTGCCGGCGTATCGCGGACGGACCAAGACATTCGCGATGCGCCATGCCGAACGGCGCCAGGGATGCGGGTTTCACCCGATCCGTGTCATGTCGCCGGCTGCCGCCGAGCAGTTCAGGCGGCGTGATCCGCGGCAATTACCGGTTGCGGAAACCTTTCTGCAGCTCGAAACCGGATCGCTGCCCCCGCCGTGGCGCTTCCATCCGTTTCAGAAGGCGTCACTGCTGCGCAATCTGGACCGCTTGGAGCGCAGCGTCAGTGGACTGTGGTCGGCCCGCGCCTGAGCAGCCGGTTGCGCCACCGTTCGGCCTTCTTCGCGATAACCCAGGGGGCCGAGCAGGCGCTGCATCAAGCCGCCGTCGTCCACGTGTTCGATGAGCAGCGCGGCGGGCCACAGGGTCTCGGGCGCATGGTCGAAGAAGTGCCCGAGAATGCGCGGTTCATGACCTTCAACGTCGATCTTCATCGCCGTGATCTCGGCGATGTCGCGCGATTGGCACAGGGCCAGCAAGGTGGTGACCGGCACGTTGCGGCTGTCCGGTCCGTGGTCGCAGGCACCGTCCTGCAGAGAGTTCTGGCCGCGTTGGCGCGGGTGGACCCGCAAGGTGGCGACGCCCTCGTGGTCACTCAGCGCGACCGGTGCCAAGTTCACCTTCAGGCCGTTGTGACGGGCATTGAAGGCCATTCGCGCCGACAATTCGGTATCAGGCTCCACGGTATGTATGTCAATGCGTTCGCCCAGCCGGTGCGCCATGGCCAGGCTGTAGAGGCCGATGTTGCCGCCGATGTCGACAAAGGTTCCGCCGCCGGCCAGTTGTTTGCCGAGCCAGTCGAGTTCGGGCACGTCGTAATACTGAGGCGCGAACAGGGCGGTCATTTCGCAGAAGTTGCCCCGGTTCAACAATCGCAGGGACATTCCCAACACGCGCACGTCGTAGGGCCGGGCCGGCGGGCGCTTGATCGGGCCACGGAACAGGCGCGTCAGCCGATATCCGAATCGCCACCCGCCCGGCAGGGCGTGGCAGAGGCGAATGAGCCAGGCCGTCAGTCCCTTGGGTGCGTGCGTGCCCCAGGGGCGGGCGTCGTCGAAGCCAGTGTTCACGGAAGTTCTCCAGTGCGGGCGCCTAGTGCGGCAGAAGGGCTTGATCCGGCGTGAAGCCTGAAGCCAGCAGTTGGCGGATGCCGTACTGGGTTTCGACGGTCCCCAGTCGCGCGTGCGATTTCCGCAGCGCCTTGTTGTAGGCCACGCGCTCGGGATTGGCGTAGCCGCGGGGATGGTCGAGGTGCAGGCAAATGGCATCGAATCGCACATGGCGCGCTTTGACGCCGGCATTGAGCAGCCGAACGCCGAATTCGCGATCAAGGCCGCCCCATTGCATGCGCTCATCGAAGCCGTTGACGCGCAGCACGTCCTCGCGCCACGCCGAGGCATTGGAGCCCTTGAGGTTGCAGCGCGTGGGGGTGGTGGCGTTGAGGAAGCGCGCCAGTCGTGGCCCGGCGATGACCTTGAGATTCTTGCGGCTGGTCGGCAGGCCATGCGCGCGCAGCCAGTGGATCTGGAAACAGCGCTGGGTGCGGATGTCGTCGAGGCCGATTGCCTCGCTGGTGTGCATCGGCAGCTTGTAATAGCTGCCCGACAGGAAATAACCCGGCTGGGCGCGGGCGGCATGCACGGCCAGAAAATCGGCGCGGGGAATGCAGTCGCCGTCGGAAAACACCAGATAGTCATGCCGCGCGGTGACGATGGCCTTGTTCAGCACCCGGCATTTCTGGAAGCCTTCATCGGCTTGCCACAGATGCACCAGGTCCAGACCGGTTTTGCGACGCAGTTCGCGGATGCGATCGGCGGTTTCGGGACTGGAGCCGTCGCCGGCAATGATCAGCTCGAAATCACGATGGGTTTGCGCCTAGCCCCAGATGACCTTCTCCAGCCATGTGAGCGCGTTGTAGGTGGTCACGAGGACGGAGAGCTTCATCGGATCAGCGCAGGCGCCGGGTGGCGGGACAGGGGCTCTAGGTTAGCGTTGCCCGCCCGGTCGCGCTCGCCGGCCGGCACTCAGGCCTCGTCGTTCAGCAGCGCGCGAATTTTCTGGGCTGCGGGGCTGCCCTGTGCCTTCAGGGCTTGCGCGAACAGCAGCACGCGCCACTCTTCGAGCATCACGTGCGCCGGATGGTAGGGCCGGGGCAGGCGCGCGGCCAGAGGCGTGATCTGCGCGGTGAGGTCGGCGTCGCGCTGCGGTTTGAGTGCGAGGCTGTCGAGGCGCACCGAGATGGCTTTCAGATAGGTCGGAACGCGCAGCCAGGTGTCTTCCCCAATGTGCTCGATGAAGCCGGGCGCGAACAGCTGCGCCAGCTGGCCGTTGATGTCGGTGACGGCGTGTGGGGGCACGCCCGGCCCGCGTAGTCGGGCGCGCAACTCGGCGTGGGTCCGTATCCACTGCACCACGTCGTCCAGCAGGTCGAGGGCGTAGCGCGAAAACTGGCCGCGCTTTTCGTAGGCCTTTTGAAACCCCGCGCTGTCGCGCGGCAGCGGGTCGAGCAGGATGTCTTGCGCCGCGCGCGTGGCGAGACTGTTGGCGAGGTCTTCGGCGTTGTACGACAGGCCGATCAGCGTCGTCCCCAGGCGCGATTTGGCGGTTTTGCGCAGGTCGCGCAGTCGGTCGTTCATCTGCGCCAGCAGCAGCGCGCGGCAGCCTTCACGGTGGGCGGCGTCGGCCGCTTGTGCCGATTCAAACAGTCGCAGGTCGACCTGATCCGCATTCAGCGTCAGCGCCGGGTGTGCCGCGCCGCCATTGGGCAGCTTCACCTGCGCGGGCAGCGCGTCGAAGTCCCAAGTCTGTAGATTCTGCCGCGTCCACGGCTGCGTGGCTTCAGCCTTGGCGGCGACTTTTTGCAAGGCTGCGCGCGCCGGCTCGCGATGGCGCTGATGCAGTTTGGACAGCGCATCGGCCTCACCGAGCGGGCGGCCTTGATCGTCCTCCAGCACCAGTCGTGGACGCAGATGGGTGGGCAGCTTGCCGGGGTCAAAATCCTCCGGCGTCAGGGCCACCCCGCACATGCGCTGCAACTCACGACAGAGCACGGTCAGTAGCGGGCCGTCGGCCGGGCCTGCGGCTTCGAGTACCGCGCGGGCGAACTCGGCGGCGGGCGTGCAGTAGCGGCGCTGCTTGTGCGGCAGCGTGCGAATCAGTGCTTCGATCAGTGCCGGTTGCAAGCCGGGCACCAGCCAGTCGAAGGGCGCATCCGGCAGCGCGAACAGCTGCGATTGTGGAATGTGAAAGGTGACGCCATCGGCGTCTTCGCCGGGATCGTGGGTGTAGCTGAGCGTGAGGCGCACGTCGGCGATGACGAAGTGGTCGGGGAACTGCGCGCCCACATCACTGCTGGCACCCGGCCGCAGCGCCTCGGCCTCGCTCAACGCCAGACCGGGGCCTTGATTGCGGCTTTGGTGCAGCCATTGGCGCAACCCGGAATCGGTGCAGACCTCGGGCGGCAGGCGCGCGTCGTAGAAGGCGAACAGCTGTTCGTCAGACGCCAGCAGGTCGGGTCGCCGCAGGCGCGCCTCCTTTTCGCGTACCGATTCAATCAGCGCAAGGTTGGCCAGCAGCACCTTGGGCTTTTTCAGCAACTGCCCGCCCACCAGCGCGTCGCGGATGAAGATGTGGCGCGCTTCGCTCGGGTGGCTGGAGCCGTAATGGCGGTTGCGTTTGGCCAGCGGCAGGCCGAACAGGCTGAGGTACTCCACGCTGGTCACTTCGCCGCGTTCGGCGTGCCAGACCGGGTCCTGAACGGTGCGCTTGAGCAGGTGGGCGCCCACGGTTTCCAGCCACGCCGGGTCGACCGCCGCGTTGGTGCGCGCAAACAGTTTCGAGGTTTGCACCAGTTGCGCGCTCATCACCCATTGCGGCGCTTTTTTGCTGAGCACCGAGGCCGGGAAGATGACGAACTTGCGCCCGCGCGGGCCCTGATACTCGGGCGCTTCAGGGCGCTTCAGCCCGATGTGATCGATCAGCCCGGTCAGCAGCGCCCGATGAATATCGGGACTGAGGCGTTCCAGTGTCTCGGGCGGCAGCGGCGCCCAGCCTTCACGGCGCGGCGTGCCCTCGCGCAGCAGGTCGGCGACCTGCTGGTAGACCTGCGTCCATTCGGTCATGCGCAGGTAATTGACGAACCGTGCCTTGCACCATTTGCGCTGGCCGCCCTGCTTGAGGCCGGCCGCCTCGGCCTGCCAGCGCTCCCAGAGTTGCAACAGGGTGAGGAAGTCGGACTTGGCGTGGCGCCAGGTCGCGTGCTGTTGCCGGGCCTGGGTTTGCGCCTCGGGCGGCACTTCGTGCGGGTCCTGCACCGACAGCGCGGCGGCCAGCACCCACACGGCGTCGGGGCACGCGGTGTCGCGGCCCGCCAGCGCGATGCGGGCGATGCGCGGGTCCAGGGGCAGGCGTGCAATGTCACGGCCCTGTGCGGTGAGCTGGCGCGCGTCATCCAGCGCGCCAACGGTTTGCAGCAGGCGGTAGGCATCGCTGATGTGCCGCGATTCGGGCGCATCCACCCAGCCGAAATGCTCAACCTCGCCCAGCTTCAGGGCGGTCATCTGCAAGATCACCCCGGCGAGGTTGGCGCGCAGAATCTCCGGGTCGGTGAACAGCGGGCGGCCCTCGAAATCGGCCTGCTCAAACAGCCGGATGCAGATGCCGGGCCCGACGCGGCCACAGCGCCCCGCCCGTTGATTGGCGGCCGATTGCGCCACCGGCTCGACGTGCAGTTGCTGCACGCCCAGACGCGGCGAGAAGCGGCTGATG
Organism: Polycyclovorans sp.; assembly: GCA_002706265.1. Lineage (GTDB taxonomy): Bacteria > Pseudomonadota > Gammaproteobacteria > Nevskiales > Nevskiaceae > Polycyclovorans. The sequence continues at coordinate 213,220 of PAKU01000033.1, forward strand.
CGCGCGGTGCCCAGGTCCACCACGTAGCGGATGCCGGGCACGGTGATCGAGGTTTCTGCCACGTTGGTGGCCAGCACGATGCGTGGCGCGTGGCCGCGGCTGAACACACGGTCCTGCTGCTGGGCCGGCAGGCGCGAATACAGCGGCAGCACCTCGGCGCGCGGAAAGCGGCCGGGCAGACTGCGTGCCAGTTCGTTGATCTCGCGCTCGCCGGGCAGAAACACCAGCACGTCCCCCAGCGGGCGCGGGTGCCAGCATTCGGCGATGGCATCGGCCACGGCGGCGTCGAGATCGCCGTCGGGATCGGGCGGGCGATAGCGCACGTCCACGGGATAAGCGCGGCCTTCAACCCGCAGGATGGGGCAATCATCGAAATGACCGGAAAGTCGCTCCGGGTCCAGAGTCGCCGAGGTGATGATCAGCTTCAGTTCGGGCCGCTCGCGCAGCAGGTGCTTCAGCCAGCCCAGCAGAAAGTCGATATTGAGACTGCGCTCGTGGGCCTCGTCGATGATCAGGGTGTCGTAGGCCAGCAGGCGTCGGTCGCGCTGCATTTCGGCCAGCAGAATGCCGTCGGTCATCAGTTTGACCAGCGTCTGCTCGCAGGTGCGGCGGTCGAACCGGGTTTCAAACCCCACCATCTGGCCCAGCGGGGTGTTCAGCTCTTGGGCGATGCGCGTGGCGACGCTGCGGGCGGCCAGCCGCCTGGGCTGGGTGTGGCCGATCAGCCCGCGCGTGCCGCGCCCCAGCTCCAGGCAGATCTTGGGGAGCTGCGTGGTCTTGCCCGAGCCGGTTTCGCCGCACAGCACGATGACCTGATGGGCCTCGATGGCGGCCTTGATCTCGTCCCGCGCCTGCACCACCGGCAGTTCTTCGGGGTAGTCGATGCGGGTTGGGCGTAGCCGCTGACGATTCTCGGCGGCGGTCAGCGCGCGGGCCACGTCGCTTTCGAAGCGCGCAGCATCGAAGCGCCGACCGGCCAGCGTGCGGTCGAGGCGCTGGGCATCGCGGATGAGGAGGCTGTCGCGCACCGCGGCCAGGCCACGCGCGAGGCGGTCACGTTCAGGGGAGGTCATGCGCGACAAGTTTAATCGAGGCGCCGCGACCCTTCGGCTCAATGATTTTCAGCGGGTGCGCTGGCGCCGCTGCGCTGGTGCCCGAACAGCGTGCTCGACAGCCGATCGGCGCCGCTGCGCACGATGACGAACAGGCAGGGCGCGATCAGCAGCGTCAGCACAGTGGAGAACATCAGCCCGCCAATCACCGCGATCGCCAGCGGCTGCATCAGCGCCGCGCCCGAGCCCATGCCCAAGGCCAGCGGCAGCATGCCGAACACGGTGGTGAGCACGGTCATCAAAATTGGCCGCAGGCGAATGCGTCCGGCGCGCGCCACGGCCTCGTTCAGCGGCAGGCCTTCCAGCAGGCCGCGTTCGATGTATTCGATCAGCAGGATGGCGTTGTTCACCACAATGCCGATCAGCAGCACCATGCCCAGCAGTGCGGGCGAACTCAGCGGCGTGCCGGTGAGCCACAGCAGGCCAATGGCGCCCACCAGACAGAACGGCGCGGTGAGGATGATGGCCACCGGGTTGCTGAGGCGCTCGTACTGCACCACCAGCACGGCAAACACCAGAAACACCGCCAGCAGCAGCACGGTGCGGGTTTGCCGGTTGGTTTCCTGTATCGACTCGAACTGGCCGCCCATGATCAGCGTTGCCTCACTGCTGGCGTCCAGCGGGGCGAGTCGGCGTTGCACTTCGGCGATCACCGTGCCGACGTCGGCCTCGGCGGTATTGAAGCTGCCGACGATGCGCTGGATGCGCACCTGATTCTCGCGCTCGATCTCGGCCGGCCCTTCCACGAAGTTGAGACGCGCCACATCGCCAAGCCGCACCCGGCGGCCGTCACCGTTGGCGATCAGCACGCCAGACAGCGCGTCGAGGCTGTTGGTGGCCGCGTCGGGCAGGCGCACACGCACGTCGTACTCGTTCTGGCCGTCGGTATACCGGGTGGGCACGGCGCCGTTGACCGCGTTGCGCAGCGCATCGCCCACCCTGCCCAGGTTCAGGCCCAAGGCGGCGGCGCGTTCGCGATCGACGGTGATGGCCAGCTGCGGTGAGCGATCGGTCTCGCGCATTTCCACGCCCGCCAGCCCCGGCACGTCTTCGATCAGGCGCACCGCCTCGCGGGCCACGCGCTCCAGTTCGGCAAGCTCGCCGCCGACCACCTTGAGGTCGAAATCCTCGCCCGACACGCTGAAGTTGAGGCCGCGAATGTTGGGCGGCTCAACGCGGATCCGGGCGCCCGGCAGGTCCAGCGCGGCGACCCGTTTGCGGGCTTCCACCACCCAGCGACCGGCGGGCCAGTCGGGGCGCAGCGCGGCATCGCTGAGGCGAACGCTGACATTGGCGCGGCCGTTGCGCTCGGTGACCACGCCGCCGTAGAGCGCGCCGCCGGTGATGGTGAACAGGCTCTCCACATGGGGCATGTCCCGCAGCACCGCCTCGATTCGACCGGCGGCGTCGTTGGTCTGCTCGGGCGTCGTCCCGGGCGGCAGGTTGACCCGCACCTCCACCTCGCCGTTGTCCAGGGCCGGCAGGAACTCGGTGCCAAGCTGGCCGTACAGCACATAGCCGCCGGCCAGCACGGGCGCGCAGGCCAGCAGGATCATCCAGCGCCAGCGCAGGATGCGATGCAGCGCGCGCTCGTAGCCGCCCGCCACGCGATTCAGCCCGGCTTCGAACGCGCGCCACGGGCCGCGTTCGTTCAGCCGCGACCGAAATGTCACCCGGCCCAGTTGCGCCGAGGCCATGGGCACCAGGGTCAGCGCGACCACCAGCGACACCGCCACGGCGAATGAGATGGTGATGATCAGGTCGCGAAACACCATCGCGGCGAAGCCGCTGGCGAGCAGGAAGGGCACCACCGCCGCGAGGTTGGTGAGGGTGCCGGCGACAATGGCCGAGGCCACTTCGTCGGCGCCGTCATGCGCCGCGTCGAACGGATTCTTGTGCAGTGCCTCGCGATGACGCGCGATGTTTTCGAGCATGACGATGGCGTTGTCCAGCAGCAGCCCGACGCCCAGCGCCAGGCCGCCGAGGCTGATCACGTTGAGCGTCAATCCGCCCAGGCCCATCAGCGAGAAGGTGGCGAGAATGGCGACCGGAATCGACAGGCCAATGGCCAGCGACTTGCGCAGGCTGCCCAGAAACGTGAGCACCACGATCATCGACAGCAGGCTGCCGCTGAGGGCTGCGGCGGTCACGGCGTCGATGGAGCCGCGCACGAAAAACGACTCATTCTTGGTCGTCTGCCAGCGGATGTCGGCGGGAATGAAGCCGGACTCGCGCAGCGATTCGAGCCGCGCATTGACCGCCTCGACCACCTGCACGGTGTTGGCGTCGGGCTGCTTGAACACCGACATCTGGGTGGCCGACACGCCATTGAGCCGCACGAACACGCGCTGCTCGCGAAAGCCGTCGCGCACCGTCGCGATGTCGTCGAGGCGCACGCTGCGGTCGCTGCCGGCCACCGGAATCAGCACCTGCGCCAGATCGGCCGGTGCGGTGAAACGGCCGTCGACCCGCGCCCGCACGTCGAAGGTGGTCGAGGTGATGTTGCCGGCGGCAATGTTCCGGTTTTCTTCGCCAATGGCGGCCGCCACGGTCTGCAGGCTCAGGCCATGGGCGTTCATCCGCTGCTGGTCGAGTACCACCTCGATCTCGCGCTCCTGCCCGCCAATGGCCTCGACCCCCGAGACGCCGGGAATCGATTGCAGCTGCGGCGCCAGCCGGGTTTCGACCCAGTCGCGCACGTCGCGCGGGCCGCGAATGCTGGACGAGAAGCCCGACTCGAACACCGCCGACTCGCCCGGGTCCCACTTGCGGATGCGGGGCGGCTCCACGTCATCGGGCAACTGCGCCCGCGCGACTTCAAGCAGGCGCGCGGCATCCTGCAGGGCGTTGTCGAGGTCGACGCCGTAGTCGAACACCAGATTGATGTCGGCCCGGCCCTCTTCGGCCTCGGCACTGAGCAACACCAGATTTTCGGTTTGCGACAGCTGGCGCTCCAGCACCCGCACGAGTTGTTCTTCGATGACTTCGGGCGCGACGCCGGGGTAATTGACGCTGACCCGCACCAGCGGATAGACCACGTTGGGCAGAAGATTCACCGGCAGCCGCCCGGTGGCGAACAGCCCCAGCACCAGAACCACGGCAGTGATCGCCAGCGTGCCCAGCGGCCGGCGGATGGCCAGGTGCGTGAAGCCGCGCGTGTGGCGCGTGCTGCGCGCAATCTCGCGCGGCGGCGTCACGCGCTGACGTCCAGCTCACGCACGATGCGCACGGCTTCTCCGGCGGTCAGGTCGGCCGGGCTGCTGGTGACCACGGCCTCGCCAGCGGCAAGACCACCGGTGATCTCGCGCCAGTTGCCGCGGCTGACGCCGACCTCGACCTCGCGTTGCTGCAGCTGGTTCCTGTCGTTGACCACCATCACGTAGCTGCCGCCCGCGCGCAGGCCCACCGAGCTGATCGGCACGGCCAGCACGTTGTCGCGGCGGTCCACCACCAGCGTGGTGCGCGCCAGATAGCCCAGACGCAACGGCGCGCGGTCGGTGTCGGGCAGGGCCACTTCGAGGGTGACCAGCCGGCTGGCGCTTTCGGTGGCGGGCATGATGCGGCGCAAGGTGCCGGGCAGGGTGACCTCGGGGCCCAGCGCGTCGACGGTCACCGGCACTGCGTCACCCGCTTCGAGGCCCGCGACATCCAGCTCTGACAGCCCGAATCGCACCACCAGCTGGCTGAAGTCGGCCAGCGCCAGCAACGGCGCGTGTTGGGCGATGGCTTCGCCGGGCTCGAAATAACGCGCCGTGACGATGCCGCTGATGGGCGCGCGCACGGTGCCGAAGCTGACCCGGGTTTCCCACAGTCCGACCTCGGCCTGCGCCACTGCCAGCCCGGTCTTGGCGATGCTGAGGCTGGCCTCGTCGATGTAATTGCGGGCGCGCAGTTTCTCCAAGCGTTCGAGGTTGACCTGCTGTTCACCCAGCAAGGCGCGGGCGCGCGCCAGCTCGGCGCGGGTCTCGCGCACGTCCAGGGTTGCCAGCACGGCGCCTTTCTCCACGCGATCGCCGGCCTCGACCTCGAGCAGGGTGATCACCCCGGCGATCTGGCTCGCCACCTCAATGTGGTGCAGGGCTTCGACCGGGGCCGAGACACTGACCTGCCGCGACAGATCGCGCGGCCCGACCCTGACGACCTCTACCGGCAGCCCCCTGGGCGCCGCGGTCGACGCTTGCGATGGGGTCACCGCCGAGGGGCCACCGCAGGCCGTGACCAGCGGCGACACCGCCAGCAGGGCGAGCAGGCGTCGCACATTGAGATTTGGAAGTCGGCGCAAGGGCAGTAGAGGTCGCAAGTCGAAAAGGTGCTTGGTCCGTTCTGCTGGACACCGCGGTGTCAGACCTTACCCGCGCGCGAGGGTTCAATGGGGCGCGGTCGCGTGGGTATGACGCCGAATTGCCTGCCGCTGCGCGGTGGGCGCGGGCGGGGTGGATCCGCCCCGGCGTGTCAGGTGCCGACGCGAATCGGCATCACCTTGTCGTCGCTGCGTTGATTGAGGTGGTCCAGTTCGACCCAGCGCAGAATGCGGATCTGGCCGTTGAAATCCTCGACCAGCGCCGTGCAGCTTTCCACCCAGTCGCCACAGTTGTGGTAGGTCACGCCCTGGCGCTCGGCGATCTCGGCGTGGTGAATATGGCCGCAGACCACGCCGTCCATGCCGCGCCGCTGGCATTCGCGGGCCACCGATTCCTCAAAGGTCGACACGACGTTCACCGCCGCCTTCACCCGCTGTTTGGCGAACGCCGACAGCGACCAGTAGCGCATGCCCAGCGTGCGGCGCCCGCGGTTGAACCAGTAGTTGAAGCGCAGGGTGGCTTCGTAGGCGGCGTCGCCGGCCATGGCGACCCAGGCGTGATAGCGGGTGATGACGTCGAAGGCGTCCCCGTGGGTGATCAGCAGCTGGCGGCCATCGGCCGTGGTGTGGATGTGCTCGTTGACGACCTGGATATTGCCCAGCGACAACTGGAAACCGACGAACTTGCGCAGAAACTCGTCGTGGTTGCCGGTCACGTAATACACCTTGGTGCCGCGCTTGGATTTGGTGAGAATCTTGCGGATGACGTTGGTGTGTTCCTGCGGCCAGTAGAAGTGATTCTTGAGCTTCCAGCCGTCGATGATGTCGCCGACCAGATACAGCGTTTCGCACTCGTGGGCCTTGAGGAAGTCAACCAGGTGGTCGGCCTTGCAGCCCACCGTGCCCAGGTGCACGTCAGAGATCCAGATGGTGCGGAACTTCGGCTTGTCGGGGGCCGCTTTTCTGGCCCGGCGGGGCCTGCGGGCCGGGGTGGCGGCTTTGGTGCGCGCGGCGCTCATGTGTCACTCCTGCGGGACCGGTCGGCCCCAGAATGGAAACGCCTTTAGCCTGTGCCTCCGGCATGCCCGCCTTGTGACGAATGCGTAAAGCTTTTATGACAGCGGCAGTTCGGCCGGGTCGTCGCCGAAGCCGAAATAGGCCAGCAACACCAATCCCAGCGCGATGCGATACCAGCCGAAGGGCACGAAGCTGTGCTTCGAGATGAAGCCCAGCAGCCACTTGACGGCGGCGAAGCCCACCACGGCAGAAACCACGAAGGCCAGGGCCAGCTGGCCCCAGGGCTCGGCGGCCACGGCGTCGGCGTCCATCATCACCTTCATCAGCTCGTAGCCGGTGGCGGCAAACATGGTGGGAATGCCCACCAGAAAGGCGAACTCGGCCGCCTTGGGGCGAAAGGTCAGGCCCGCCAGCATGGCGGCAAAAATGGCCGCCGCCGAGCGCGAAGTGCCGGGAAAGATGCCGGCGACGATCTGCGCCACGCCCACCGCCACCATCACCGTCCAGGTCACTGTGTCACGCGACGGCTGCCGCTTGGCCCAGGCCTCGACCGCGAAGATCACCAGGCCGCCGATGATCAGTGCCAACGCGATGGGCGTCACGGTTTCGGGCAGCTCCGCCCCCAGCAGCTTGGCGCTCAGCCCCAGCACGGCGGTGATGAGAAAGGCCCCGACGATCTGCAGCGAGTAGCTGCGGTGCACCGGGTCGCGCCAGCCGCCGGCCAGTTCGATCAGGCGCAGGCGGTAGACCAGACACACCGCGGCGATGGCACCGGCCTGGATGGCGACGTTGAACAGGTCGCTGCGCCGGCCCAGCCATTCCTGCGCGATCAGCAAATGACCGGTGGAGGAGATGGGCAGAAATTCGGTGATGCCTTCGATCACGCCCAGCAGCAGGGCGGAGAGCCAGTCGGTCATGGGGAGGCGCTATGCTCGAAACGATGAACGAACAGGATAAACGGGCGATCGCCGATAGGGGGATCGCACCAGTGGCGATGATCACCGGCGCGGCCGTGCGGGTGGGGGCCGCGATTGCCGAAACCCTGCATGCCAAAGGCTTCCGCGTGGTCATCCATTGTCGGCACTCCCGCGCCGAGGCCGAGGCGCTGGCCGCGCGTCTCAACGCGGCCCGCGCCGACAGCGCGGCGGTGTTGGCCGCTGATCTCGCCGATCTGCCAGCCCTACCGGCGTTCGCCCGGGCGGCGCGCGCGCGCTGGGGACGGATCGATGCTCTGGTCAACAACGCGTCGTCGTATTTTCGAACGCCGCTGGCCGCCGTGACGCCCGAGCAGTTCAGCGACCTGATCGGCAGCAACCTGGCGGCGCCGCTGTTTCTGTCGCAGGCCTGCGCGGCCTTTGCCGAGCTGCGGGGCATCGTCAACATTGTGGATGTGCACGCCCGCCGGCCACGCGCCGAATACGCGCCTTACTTCGCCGCCAAGGCCGGTCTTTGGACGCTCACCGAGGCGCTGGCCGTCGAGCTGGCGCCCAGGGTGCGCGTCAATGGCGTGGCGCCCGGCCACATGATCTGGGCGGCCAAGCCGACACTGACGCCGCAACAGCAGGCCGCCGAGCTGGCGCGCATTCCCCTGGGCCGGCTGGGCGGCGCCGACGAGGTGGCCAAGGCCGTCGCGTTTTTGTTGTCAGCGGCGTCTGACTACATGACCGGTGCCGTGTTGCCCGTCGATGGCGGTCTGCGCCTTGGCTAGAACAGGCTGGCGGGCAGCGCGCCTTCCAGTTCCAGCAGCGCGCGTTTGCGCGGCAGGCCACCGGCATAACCGGTGAGGGCGCCGCTGGCGCCGATCACCCGATGGCACGGCACCAGAATGGCGATCGGGTTCTGGCCATTGGCCAGCCCCACGGCGCGGGCCGCTCCGGGGTGGTCGAGCGCGCGTGCCAGCGCGCCATAGGCGCGGGTCTGACCGTAGCCAATGGTCTGCAGCAGGGCCCAGACCCGCGTTTGGAACGGGTTGCCGCTGGCCGCCAGCGGTACCTCGAACTGGCGCCGTCGCCCGGCGAAATACTCGCCCAACTGTCGTTCAAGCCGGGCCAGATGGGCTGCGCCGTCGCGGTGGACCGCGCGCTCGCGCGGCGCGGGATCGAAGCACAGCCCGGTCACGCCCTCGGCCGAGGCGGTGGCCCCGAGCAAACCGAGTGGCGAGTCAATGCACAGGTCCCAGCCCGGCAGGCTCATTGGGGGGCCTCCAACGTGCTTTCGCCCAGCGGCCGCCCTTCGGGGCCGAAGCGCCGTTCAACGAGGCGTGCCGCGCCGTGAGCCGGCACCGTGACCACCGTCGAGGCGCGGGTGCCGTAACGGGCATCGCGGATGAACGGCGAGGACAGCAGGCGCTCCATCGGCGCGCCGACGCCGGTGTTCGGCATTTCGGCGTCGGCGGCCGGTCGCGGATCGGCCAGCGCGGTGAACAGCGTGTCGATGTGCCGCTTGCCATCGGCCACCGCCTGCATCGCTGCGCGCAGGCGCAGCAGCTTGGGCCAGGGCGTGTCCAGCGCGTCGTTCGACAGGCCGTAGACCCCCGGTGGCAGCGTGGTGTGCCGGGGTGTCGGCCGGTTGCTGACGTATTCCAGCGTGTCCCCGTCCCACAGCAGAAGGTTGAAGCCGGCGTACGCCGGGGCGCGGTCGAGCAGGGCGACGGCGGCGTCTGCGGCGCGCGCTTCACCGCGCACGAAATCGGCCACCAGCGCGCCGCGGGAGGGTGCGCCCGGCAGCGGCTGGGCCATGCGGCGCACATTGGTGACGGCCGCCAGCCGGCCGCGGCCGGAGAGTGCCAGCCAGCTTCCCCCGGCTTCGAGGTCACGACCGCCGACGACCTGTGGCGCGTCGGGCCAGGGCGCGGCGTCGGCGGTGGGGCGGCCATGAAACTCGTCGCGGTTGCCGGCGAGAATCAGCGGATAGTCCGGATGGCAGCGGTAGGCGCAGGCGATCAGACACATGGTGTGCGGGACTCGATGAGGGGCGAAGCGCGCGGCGCCGGCAGGGTCAGGCTGCGTTCGCAGGTGGGTTGGGTAGACTCGATGCTGATCCGAAATTCTGCAGCAAAGGTATTCCTGATGACCGACACGCCGCTGGCACTGCCCCCGCAGGTGAACAAAGCCGCCCTCACCGATTATGAGCAGAACGTGCTCGATGACCTGATGCGCTGGCAACAGCAGGGGCCCACTTGGGGCACGCGGCTGTTGGCCAAGCCCTCGGGAGTGACGGTGAAGGCGGTGCAGAGCCTGGTGCCGGTGGAGGCCCTGCGGCTGGGCCTGACCAAGGCCAACCAGTTTGCCCGCAAGATGGATGACCGCCGCGACGTGCTCAAGCGCTCCGGCCTGCCCAACGAAATCGCGCTGGGCGCGCAGTCATTGGAGGCCTCCGACCGCCTGGCGATTCAGATCGCGCGCCGGGCCATGGTGCTGGGCGGGGTCAGCGGCGGCGTGCTGGGCGTCACCGGTGTTGCGGGGATGGCGATCGACATTCCCCTGCTGCTGACCCTGGCGCTGCGCACCATTCACCGCACCGGGTACTGCTACGGCGAGCTGCTGGACGAGGCCGAACGTGAGCGCCTGGCGATTGGCATCTTTGCGCTGGCCTCGGCCAACAACCTTGATGAGAAAAAGCAGGCCTTCGAAGCCCTGGCGCAAGGCCGCCAGGTGGTGGACGACGCATGGCGGGATGGCCTTGAGCGGGTCGCCGAGCGCGAGATCGCCAAGGACGCCGCCGCCTACAGCGTGCAGACCCTGGCCTCGCGCGTCGGGCTGCATCTGGGCGCCCGCAAGGGCGCGGGCCTGGTGCCGATTCTTGGCGCGCTGGTGGGCAGCTCGATGAATGCCTGGTATCTGTCGGATGTGTCGCACACGGCGCGCCGGGTGTTTCAGTGGCGACGGCTGACCGCAGCGAAGCCCGGCGAAGTGCCCGTAGCCGCGCTGCCTGCGTGATAAAATGCTGCGACGCAACATATGACAGGAGTGCGCTTTGGTCAGTTCGTCGCAGGCTGCAGCTACAGAGGCACCACGGCATCGCGTGGTCATCGTCGGTGGCGGCTTCGGGGGTCTGCACACCGCCAAGCACCTGTCCAAGTCGGGCTATGACGTCACCCTGCTCGACAAGCGCAACTTCCAGCTGTTCCAGCCGCTGCTGTACCAGGTGGCGACCGGCGCGCTCACCATTGGCGACATCGCCATTCCGCAGCGTGTGGTGCTGCGCAAGGCCGCCAACGTCACCTGTCTGACCGCCACCGCCTACGACATCGATCCCGAACGCCGGGTGGTGCTGCACGAGTACGGCGAGCTGGCCTACGACACGCTGGTGGTCGCCACCGGGGTCAAGCACCACTATTTCGGCAAGGATGAATGGCGCGCTTTTGCGCCGGGGCTGAAAACCGCCGAGCACGCCATCGAGATGCGCCGCAAGATTTTCGGCGCTTTCGAGCGCGCCGAGATGACCGACGATCCCCAGCTGCGCGACGAGCTGCTGACCTTCGTGATCGTCGGCGGCGGCCCTACCGGCGTGGAACTCGCCGGGGCCATTGGCGAACTGGCGCAGAAGGTCATGGTGCGCGACTTCAGGCGCATTGATTCGCGCGACGCCCGCGTGCTGCTGGTTGAAGGTGCGCCGCAGGTTCTGCCGGCGTTTGACGAAAAATTGCGCGTTGCCGCGCGGCACCATCTGGAAGCCCTGGGCGTCAAGGTCATGACCTCGACGATGGTCGAAAACGTGGACGCCGAGGGTGTGCGCATACGCAGCGGCGACACGTTGACCGACATTCGCGCCCGCACCGTGCTCTGGGCGGCGGGCGTGCGCGCCTCGCTGTTCGGGCAGGTGCTGACCGAGCGTCTGGGCGTGCCGCTGGACCGCGGCGGCCGCGTGCGCGTGGCGCCGGACTGCTCGCTGCCTGGGCACCCCGACATTTTCGTGATTGGGGATCTGGCGCGGCTCACCGACGCCCGCGGCCGTGAAGTGCCCGGCCTGGCGCCCGCAGCGATCCAGCAGGGGCGGTATGTTGCCGCGACCCTGAAACGGCGCGCCAATAAGAAGGTGGCGCTCAAGCCCTTTTACTACCGCGATCTGGGCTCGATGGCGGTGATCGGCATGAACCGCGCTGTGGGCGACCTGCGGGCCTTCAAGGTCACCGGCACCTTTGCCTGGTTCCTCTGGGCGTTCGTGCACATACGCGCGCTGATCGATGGCTCGCAGCGGCTGCGCGTGTTCGTGCAGTGGTTCTGGAAATACCTGACGCGCCGCGTGGGCGACCGTCTGGTGACCGGGGCCCCGACCAGCACCAAGACACTGCGTGCCGAGCGCCTCGACAGCCCGCCGCCCACGCCCAAACCCTGAGGGGGTGACGGTTTGATGACCGCTGTCATCCAGTCATCACCGTTGCTCTGGCACCATGTCCGCCCAATTGATTCAGGAAGACGGCAGTGGATGGCATGGCCCCGACCGAGTTGTTGCTCAATCGAGAGTTGTCGTTGCTCGAATTCAACCAGCGGGTGCTGGCCCAGGCGCAGGACGAGCGGGTGCCGCTGCTGGAGCGGCTGAAGTTTCTGTGCATTTCCAGCTCCAACCTCGATGAGTTCTTCGAGATTCGCGTGGCCGGCCTGCAGCAGATGGCCGAGGTCAATCCCGGCGCCCGTGGCCCCGATGGCCTGAGCCCGGCCGAAACCCTGGCGGCCATCGCCGACCGCGCCCATGCGCTGGTCGACGCGCAGTACCGGGTGTTCAACGATGAACTGCTGCCCGCGCTGGAGCGCGAGCAGATTCGCTTTCTGCGGCGTTCGGAGTGGACCCCCGAGCAGGACGCGTGGCTCAACCGCTTCTTCCATGACGAACTGCTGCCGGTGCTGTCGCCGTTGGGGCTGGACCCGGCGCACCCGTTTCCACGCATTCTCAACAAATCACTGAACTTCATCGTGCAGTTGTCGGGCAAGGACGCGTTTGGCCGCAATACAGGTTTTGCCGTAGTGCAGGCGCCGCGCGCGCTGCCGCGGCTGATCCAGATTCCGCCCAACGTCACCGGCAGCGGCCCGCACGACTTCGTGTTTCTGTCGAGCGTGATTCATGCCTATGTCGATGACCTGTTCCCCGGCATGGCGGCCAGTGGCTGCTACCAGTTCAGGGTGACGCGCAACGCCGACCTGCTGGTCGACGAAGAAGACGCCGAAGATCTGCTCGAAGCCCTGGAAGGCGAGTTGTCGCAGCGCCAGTGGGGCGACACGGTGCGGCTGGAGGTGGCACACAACTGCCCGGAAGCGATGTGGCAGTTCATCATGGACGAGATTCAGCTCTCGCCCGCCGACGTGTATCAGGTCAACGGGCCGGTCAATCTCAACCGCCTGATGGCCCTGCCCGACCTCGTCGACCGGCCGCAGCTCAAGTACCCGCCGCACACGCCCAGAGTCAGCAAGGCACTGGCCAGCGGCGATATTTTCGCGGCGATCCGCGAGCGCGATCACCTGTTGCACCATCCCTACGACAGCTTCTCGTCGGTGCTGGAGTTCATTCGCCAATCGGCCAAGGACCCGCGGGTGCTGGCCATCAAGCAGACCCTGTACCGCACCGGCTCCAAGAGTCTGGTGGTGGACGCGCTGTGCGACGCCGCGCGCAACGGCAAGGAAGTGACGGTGGTGATCGAGTTGCGGGCCCGCTTCGATGAGGCCGACAACATCAACCTCGCCGAGCGTCTGCAGGACGTGGGCGCGCACGTGGTCTACGGCGTGGTGGGCTACAAGACCCACGCCAAGATGTGCCTGGTGGTCCGTCGCGAAGAGGGCGCCGCCGAGCTGCCGGGCGGGCTGCGTTACTACACCCACCTGAGCACCGGCAACTATCACCCCAAGACCGCGCGGCTCTACACCGACTATGGCCTGCTCACGGCGGACGCCAGCATCGGCAAAGATGCCCACTCGGTGTTTCTGCAGCTGACCAGCCTGGGCAAGGTCATCAAGCTCAATCGTCTGCTGCAGTCGCCGTTCACCCTCAACGAAGGCATGCACGCGCGCATCGAGCGCGAGATTGCCCATGCCGAGGCCGGCAAACCCGCGCGGCTGATCGCCAAGATGAACTCGCTGGTCGAGCCCGAGATCATCAAGAAGCTGTACACCGCGTCCAGGGCCGGGGTGAAGATCGAACTGCTGGTGCGGGGCATGTGCTCGCTGCGCCCCGGCGTGCCCGGCCTGTCGGAAAACATCACCGTGCGCTCCATCATCGGGCGTTTTCTGGAACACCACCGCGTTTTCTACTTCCTCAACAACGGTGAGGAAGAAGTGTGGCTGTCCAGCGCCGACTGGATGGAGCGCAACCTGTTTCGCCGGGTCGAGGTGGCCTTCCCGGTGCTCGACAAGGCCCTGCGCGCGCGGCTGCTGCAACATCTGGAGGCCTACGTGGTCGACACCGCGCAAAGCTGGTTGCTGCAGCAGGACGGGCGATACCTGCGCCTCGAAACCGCCGGCGACGCCGTTCCCGTGCAGCAACAACTGATGGACGAAGGGCACCCCTGACGGGCGTCAATGGCCTGGCCCGCGGCGCCGCCTACGGCTGCGGAGCGGGTACGGGCGCGGGCATCGACCGCTGATCAATCGTGCGCGGCCGTCTGCCGCCTGATTCCGGTTTGCGCTTGGGGAGTGGTCATGCTGCGATCCCGAATGATCGTGGGTGCCCCTCCATGGAGGACTTGAGCCTGTCTCCCGCCCTCGCCAGCCTTGAGCAGGCGACGCAGTCCGGCACGTGGGTGCTGCACGTGGGTGAGGCCCGGTGGGTCTGGTGGTCGCCCGGCACCCGACGCCTGCTGGAGTGGCCGGCGGATACCGGCTTTCCGGGGCTGGACGGCGTCATGCGCTTCTACACGCCGGACGCACAGGTGCGGCTGCAGCAGGCACTGCAAGCCGCGCGGCGCGCCGGTCAGCCTTTTGACCTTGAGGTGCAGTTGATCACCCATCTCGGCCGTCCGCTGTTCGTGCGGGTGACCGGCCAGGCCGAGCGCGATGAACAGGGCGCCGTCGTGCGGGTGGCCGGCACCATCCAGAACACCGATCGCAGCCGCCGTGCCGAGGCCAACGCCCAGGCCTTGCGCGAGCGCCTGGCGGAGTTTGAGGAGCGCTGGCGCATGGCCACCGAGGGCTCGGGCCTGGGCGTCTGGGATTGGGATGCGCAATCCAACACCGTGTATTACTCGCCGCAATGGAAGCGCTTGCTGGGCTACGACGACGCGCAGATCGGCGACGGCCCGGAAGAGTCCATCAGCCGCATCCACCCGGACGATCTTGACCAGGTCATGGCCGACCTGAATGCCCACCTTGACGGTGGCACCGCCCGATACCAGAACGAACATCGCATGATGTGCCAAGACGGTCAGTATCGGTGGATGCTGGATCGCGGCGAGGTGATGTCGCGCACCGTCGACGGCAAGCCCCTGCGGGTGGTCGGCAGCTTTGCCGACATCAGCAGGCGCAAGTTTGTCGAAGACGTTGCGCATCAGGTCAGCAGCCGCCTCAAGGCGATTTTCAATTCCACCTACCAGTACGTCGGCATCGTGTCGCCGGACGGCGTGTTGATGGAAGTCAACGACACCGCCCTGCGGTTCGCCGACCTGAAGGCCGACGCGGTCATTGGCAAGCCGTTCTGGGCCTGCCACTGGTTTCAGCTTGATGACGCCATCGCGCAGCGGGTCAGGGCGGCGGTGGGCCGTGCGGCCCAGGGCGAGCTGGTGAAATACCAGACCGAAGTGCGAGGCGCCGAGTCGCTGACCCATATCATCGATTTTTCCCTGAAGCCGGTTTTCGATGAGCGGGGCGACGTGACCTGCCTCGTGGCCGAGGGCCATGACATCACCGCAACCGTGTTCGCCCAGCGGGCGCTCGACGCCAACCTGCGCCTGTTCCAGGCAGCGTTCGACGAGTCCCCCATCGGGACGGCCATCGTCGGTCTTGACGGCCGCTGGATCGAGGTCAATGCGGCCCTCTGCGAGATGCTCGGCTTCAGTGCCGAGGCACTGAAACGCATGACCTTTCAGGACATCACCCACCCCGACGACCTGGACATTGACATCGCCCACGTACAGCGCCTGCTCGACGGCGAGGCGGCCCACTACCGCATGGAAAAGCGCTATCTGTGCGGCGATGCGCGGGTGATTCAGTGCCAGCTGGACGTGTCGCTGGTGCGTGACGAGCATCACCGTCCCAAGTGCTTCCTCTCCAAGATTCAGGACCTGACCGAACAGCGCCGCGCCGAGCAGGCACTTGAGGAAGAAAAGGAACTGGCCCAGGTCACGCTGTCGTCAATCGCCGACGGCGTGATCCGCACCGACCTTCAGGGGCTGATCACCTTCGTCAACGACACGGCGCTGCGGCTGCTGCGCATGATCGAGACGGAGGTGATGGGCCAGCCCTTCGACGCCGTCGTGCGGCTGTTGCCCGAACACAGTGGCCGCTGGCGCGAATCCCCCGTGGCGCGCGTGCTGCGTGATGGCGCGGCGGCCGATCTGTCGGGCGTCAGCCTGCTGGCGCTGCGCGACCACACCGAAGTGCCCGTTGAATCGGCCTGTACGCCGCTGCGTGACCTCAACGGCCAGTTGATCGGATCGGTTTTTGTCTGCCGTGACGTGTCGGCCATGCAGCATCTTGCGCAGCAGCTGGCCTACCAGGCTGCGCACGATCCGCTGACCGGGCTCCCCAATCGCCGGGCCTTTGAAGCCGAGATGGACGCCGTGCGGCTGATCGGGCAAAACGGCAAAGGCGAGCACTACATGCTGATGCTCGACCTTGACTACTTCAAACGCATCAACGACCAGTGTGGCCACCAGCTGGGCGACCGCGTCCTGCGGGACATCTCGGCACGCATGCGCGCGCGCCTGCGCCAGACCGACGTCTTCGCCCGCCTGGGCGGCGATGAGTTCGGCCTGATCCTGCGCAACTGCCCCCTGGCGCAAGTGGCGCGAATTGCCGAAGGCCTGATCCGGTCGGTGTCGACCTATGTTGTCTCGTTTGCCGGCCAGACCTATCCCCTGGGCGTCTCGATCGGCGTGGCCGCCATCGACGCAACGCAGAGCGCCACCCAGGTCTTCAGCCGCGCCGATCAGGCCTGTTACAGCGCCAAGGCCTGCGGCCGTGGGGTTGCAGTGATGGACGGGCAACCGCTGACCGCAGAGGGGCCCGTAGCAGAGGCTGAGCGTCGCGTGTCGGCCGCCAGCCAGGGCTGAGGGAACGGCGCGACCGCCCCTGGGGCGCGCGGTGCGGGCTGGGGCCGCAACATGGCGGGTTACGACGCGCGCCCGCAACCCGTACTTTTTTCGGCACACTCTCGGCCACGGGATCGGTGCTGGGAGGCGCGAACATGGTGCAGGTGCTGACCGACACATGGCAGATGATCGAAGCCTTCGGCGTCGAAAAAATCTTTCTGCTGCTCATGGCGCCGGTGTTCATGGTGTGCATGGGCATCGAGGCCTGGTACCTGCAGCGCCGGCGTGCGCAGACGTACAGCGTCGAACAGGTGGGCACCAACACGGTGCTGGCAGCCTCGCACGCGGCGGCAGATGGCCTGGCCTGGGCGCTGGTGATCGGGCTGTTCTACGCGCTTTACGAGGTGCGCCTGTTCGAGATTCCGGCAACGTGGTGGAGCCTGTTGTTGCTGGTGGTGCTGCAGGATTTTTTCTACTACGGGTTTCACCGCGCCAGCCACCGCATCCGCTGGATGTGGGCCAGCCATGTCACGCATCACTCGTCCGAGACCCTGAACCTAGCCACTGCGCTGCGCCAGAGCATCACCTATCCGGTCTCGGGCATGTGGGTGTTCTGGTTGCCGCTGGCGTGGATTGGCTTCAAGCCCGAGTTGGTGATTCTGGCGGTGGCGATCAGCCTGGCTTACCAGTTCTTCGTGCACACCGAGAGCGTGAAAAAGCTGCCGGCGTGGTTTGAGGCGGTGTTCAACACGCCGTCGCATCACCGGGTGCATCACGCCCGCAACGCCCAGTACATCGACCGCAACTATGCCGGCGTGCTGATCCTATGGGACAAGTGGTTCGGCACCTTCACGCCCGAGACCGAGACCTGCGTTTACGGCATCGTGCGCCCGATTCACACCCGCAATCCGCTGACGATGATGTTTCACGAATGGCGCGACATGTTCGCCGACGTGCGGCGTCCGGGGCCGCTGTGGCAGCGTCTGAAACACCTGTGGGCGCCGCCGGAGTGGCGGCGGCCTGATGAGGCGACTCAGCCCCAGTAACTGTCGGCGGCGTCGGTCAGCCGCCACAGGTACCAGCTGGCGCAGGACCGATACGGTGCCCAGCGGTCGGTGATGCGCCGGGTGGCGGCCACGTCGAGCTTGGCGCCGTCGGCATACAGGCGATTGATGGCATTGCGCAGCCCCACGTCGCCCATCGAGAACAGGTCTTCGCGACCCTGGGCGAAGATCAGCCACATCTCGGCAGTCCAGGGCCCGACGCCGGGCAAAGCGTCGAGCGTGCGGAGGGCGGTGTCGTCGTCCATGGCGGCGATGGCATCGAAATCGAGCGCGCCGGTGGTCACGGCCTGCCCGAGGGCGATGAGCCAGCGCGCCTTGGCGTTGGACAACCCGCAGGCCCTCAGTGCGACGGCATCGGCACGCGCCAGCGCCGCTGCGGTGAGGGGGCCCACCTGCGCCACGACCCGGTTCTGGATGGTCGCCGCAGCCTTGTTCGACAACTGCTGGCTGATGATGGCCGCGGCCAGCACTTCGAAGGGTGCGCCGTTCTTCACCGTGAGGGCGCAGGGGCCAAAGCGGTCGATCAGTCTGGCCATGACCGGGTCGGTTGCGCGCAGGTGGGCATCGGCCAGGGCGTTCCGTTCAGGGCTCATGTCAGTGCTCGTGTCGCGGCTCATGGCGTGGCGCTTGACGAACCCTCATTCAGCGCCGCATCGAGCAGTTCGCGGGTATCGGTGGACTGCACCTGGGCGCGCAACCTGATGACGACCTGCTTCTGCTGCGAGGCCCAGGGTTCGGCGAGGCGCTTGAAGCCCAGCAGCGGCTTCAGCAGCCGCGCTGCGGTTTGCGGGTTGAGGGCGTCGAGCCGGGCAATGCCGTCGGCGTAGGCACGGTAGCCGGCTTCGGTGTGAAAACCCTGCAAAGCCTCGCGGGCGAAGCTGCCCAGCACCGCGCGCACGCGGTTGGGGTTGCGCCAGTCGAACTGGGGGTGGTCGATCAGTGCCGGCAGGTCGGCGGCCTGCACGTGGGCACCGCCGGCCCGCAGGGCAAACCAGCGGTCCATGACCAGGGCATCGTCGTGCCAGCGTTGCGCGAAGCGCCGCAGTGCCTCGGCGGGCACGGCGGCGTCGGTGTGGTGCCCGAGCGCACGCAGCGCGCCGATGGCCAGGGTCATGTTGTCACTGACCACCCGGTCGTCGGCCATGCGTTGCACGCTGGCGCTGCCAAGCCGGGCCAGATAGCCAAGCGCCACATTGCTGAGCGCCCGCTCGCCGGCCTGGCCCCTGAGCGTTGGCGCCTTGGGCGCCCACACCGACAGCGGCCCGCACAGGGCTTCGGCGATGGCGCGGCCCAGCTGCGCGTAGGCGTCAAGAAAGCGCTGCGGGTGCACCTCTGGGTATTGGTCCCACAGCCAGGCGGTGCCCGGCAGGCTCAGCAGGTGGGCGGTGAGCATGGCGTCGTCCACCGGCTCGGCGGCAATTCGCTGCAGGGCGGCGATGAGGGCATCCAGGGCGCTGCGATCGCCTTCCATCAGGCCGGCATGGGCGCGGGCGTGCAGGCTTTGCAGGGTGTCCCAGCGCACGAAAGGGTCGCTCTCGTAGGCGGCGATGCGCTGCAGTTCGTCCAGCGTGTAATCGGCCAGCAGTTTGACCGGCGCCGAGAAGCCCAGCAGCACGCTGGGCAGCAGCGGCTCGTCGGTGTCCATCTCCAGGGTCAGTGCGTCACCCCGCATCACGATCAGTTCGTCGCCCAGCGCGTCGGCGTGCGCCGGCAGCGGCACCACCTGACCGCGGCCGTTGCGCAGTCGCAGGCGAATCGGCAGGGGCAGCGCCTGCTTCTCGGGCTGGCCCGGCGTGGGCGCGGTGTGCTGGGTGAAGCGGATGATCAGCCGGCGGCTGGCGGCATCCCAGGCGCGGGTCAGGCGCAGTTGCGGGGTGCCGGCCTGTGCGTACCACGCCAGGAATGGCGACAGGTCGGTGCCCGCGGCGGCGCTCAGCGCGCCCACGAAGTCTTCAATGGTGGCCGCCTTGCCGTTCTGCTCGGCGAGGTAGCGCCGCAGCCCGTCGCGGAAGGCCTCTGCGCCGATCACCGTGTGCAGCATGCGCACGATCTCGGCGCCTTTTTCGTAGATCGTCGCGGTGTAGAAATTGTTGACCTCCTGGTAGGCGTCGGGCCGCACCGGGTGGGCGGTGGGGCCGGCGTCTTCAGGAAACTGCGCGGCGCGCAGCATGCGCACCTGTTCGATGCGCTGCACCGCGCCGCCAAGGTGGTCTTCGCTGAAACGCTGGTCACGGAACACGGTGAGGCCTTCCTTCAACGACAACTGGAACCAGTCGCGGCAGGTCACGCGGTTGCCGGTGTAGTTGTGGAAATACTCGTGGGCGATCACCGCGCTGATGGCCTCAAAGCTCTCGTCGGTGGCGGTGTCGGGGGTGGCCAGCACGTAGGCGGCGTTGAAGATGTTGAGGCCCTTGTTCTCCATCGCGCCCATGTTGAAGGCGCGGGCGGCAACGATCATGTAGACGTCAAGGTCGTAGACCAGCCCGAAGCGCTGTTCGTCCCAGCGCATGGCGTCTTTGAGCGAGGCCATGGCATGAGCGACGCGGTTCTCGTTGCCGTGGTCCACGAAGAACTCGAGCGCGATGTCGCGGCCATCGGCCGCGCGGAAGGTGTCGGCCACCTTGGCCAGGTCCCCGGCCACCATGGCGAACAGATAGCAGGGCTTGGCGTAGGGATCTTCCCAGCGGGCGTAGTGCTGACCGCCGGCCAGCGCACCGCGCTCGATGCAGTTGCCGTTGGCCAGCAACACCGGAAAGCGCGCGGCGTCGGCCTGCAGACGGACGGTGAATCGCGACAGCACGTCCGGTCGGTCGAGGTAGGGCGTGATGCGCGAAAAACCGTGCGCCTCGCACTGCGTGCAGTACATCGGCCCGGATTGATAGAAGCCTTCGAGCGCCGTGTTGGCCTCGGGCTGCAGCCGGGTCACCGTGGTCAGGGTGAACTGATCGGGCACCTCGGCGATGTGCAGCGCGTGGTCGTCCAGCGTCCACGCGCCCGCCGGCAGGGGCTGGTCATCGATCGCGACCGAGACCACCTGTAGCGCCCGGGCGTCGAGGCGCAGGCCGGTGTCGCGCGCGCGCCCGGTTCCGCTGGCGGCCGCCCGCCGCATCGACAGCCGCGCGGTGACCAGAGTCTGCTCGGCAATCTGCACGTCCAGTGCGACCTGATCGATGACGAAGGCGGGAGGGCGGTAGTCGGTACGGCGGTGAATCATGCGGTGTCTCCAGGCGGCGAGGGCCCGCGCGAGCGGTGAGGGATGACCTGCAATGTGCAGGAACGCGTAAATTGGCGCCAAAATGCTCAAAAAGCAGGCGCCCTGGCGCCATGATGAATTGAAGCCCAGTTGTGCGTGAGGATGAGGCGTGGCGTCAGCCCAGTGGTTGCAGTCGTACCGGCCGGTCGGCGCTTCGGCGTTGGGGCCCCGCCGTGCGCTGGCCCAAACCCCGGTCCCCTCTTGGCAAGGGCCGGAGGACGAATGACCCGCAAGAAGGCGTCAGAGCCCGCGGTATCGCCTGCGGCGGTTTACGCCCACAAGCACTTTGCGCCGCGCGCCTCGGCGGGCATGGTGGCGCGTGACCGGCTGCTGCAAGGGTTGGCGGCGGCGGCCGACGTGCGCATCGTCGTGTTGCAGGCGCCGGCCGGCCACGGCAAATCGACCACGCTGTTGCAGATCAAGCAGGGCTGCGAGGCCCGCGGCGTGCCGACCGCGTGGCTGACGCTGGACGATGCCGACAACGAGCCGCGGCGGTTCTTTGCCTACTTCCGCAGTCTGATCCAGCAGCTGCACGGCGGCGTCGATGCCGATTGGCAGCCCAGCCGGGTACGCCGTCACGTCGACTGGATCATCGAGCAACTGGCCGGACTCGACCGGCCGGTGGCGCTGTTCATCGATGAACTGCAGACCATCACCTCAGCGGCCGTGCTGCAGTTTTTCCGCGAGCTCATGGAGTACCTGCCGAACAATGTGACCTTGTACTTCGGCACCCGCGCGATCCCCGAGTTGGGGCTGACGCGGCTGATCGTGGACGGCCGCGCGCTGCTGGTCTCGGCCGAGATGCTGCGCTTTTCACGCGACGAAACCGTCGCCTTTTTCGACCAGGCCCGCGAGCTTGTGGTGCGGCCCGACGAGCTGGACTCCATTTTTCGGCGCACCGAAGGCTGGCCCGCGGCGCTGCAACTGTTCCGGCTGTCGCTGAACCGGCGCAACGTGCGCAGCACGCTGGAGCGCGAGATCAGTGACCAGCCGCGTGAACTGGCGGAGTACCTGACCGAAAACGTGCTGGCGCTGCAGTCCCCGGACGTGCAGGACTTCTTGCTCCGCACCGCGCTGCTGCCGCGACTGAGCGCGCCGCTGTGCAAGGCCGTCACTGGGCTTGACAACGCCCAGGCGCTGCTTGAACAGCTGGAGCGCAACGGCCTGTTCTTGCGCGCGCTCGATGTCGATCTTCACTGGTTCAAGTACCACGGCCTGTTCGCGAAATGTCTGTCGGACCAGTTCAGTGCCCGCCAGCCCGAGGCCGCGCGCGAGGTGCATCTGCGGGCCGCGCGCTGGTATGCGGCTGAACAGATGTGGGCCGAAGGCGTACACCACGCGCTGGCGGCCGGGGCGCTGCCGCTGGCGGCCGACATGCTCGACGAATGGGGCAGCACCCTGGTCGCCGAGGGGCAGTTGATCACCCTGGAGCGCTGGGTCAGCCCGCTGCCGCTGGAGGAGATCACCGCGCGCCCGACGCTGACCATCAAGGTGGCGTACGTGTACGTCTTTCTGCGGCGGCGCGCGGCCTTCGGGCCCATCCATGCCGCGTTGCTGCGCATGGAGCGTGAAGGGCGCATCCAGCCCGAGATCGTGCTGTCGATGGCCGCCGTCTCGGCCGATGACCTCGGCGAGGCCTTTCGCCGCGCGCAGCGGGTCGACATCGAGAAGGTCGACGAGTCCGGCTTTGATGCCTTCGAGCGCGCCGCGGCCGCCAACCTGCAGGGCGTGTGCGCCCTGTCGCTGGGCGACTTCGAGCAGGCGCGCGTCGCGTTGGGTTACGCGCGCCTGCACACCGAACGCGGCGTCGCGCCGTTCAGCGGCGGCTACGAAGTGGGCGTGACCGGCATCAGCCAGATGCTGCAGGGCGATCTGCCCGGCGCGCTGGCCACGTTCGACGCGGCGGCGGCGCAATCGCCGATCCGGCTCGACCGCATGCTGGCCTCGGCGGCGATGACCGCCTGCCATGTCTGGGCCTTGTACGAGGCCAACGAACTGGATGCTGCCGAGGCGCTGTTCATGCCGCATCAGGAGCTGATCGCCGAGTCGACGATGCTCGATTTCGTGGCCGTCGCGTTCATTGCCATGTCGCGGATCGACCACGCCCGCGGGCGACGCCAGGCGGCCCAGGACAAGCTCGACGCGCTGGAGCAGGTGGCCCAGGCCAGCGGCTGGCCGCGCCTGCTGCGGCTGGTGGGCTGGGAGCGGGCGACCCGCGCCCTGGCGACCGGGCAGACCGATCCTGCGCAGTCGCTGATCGCCGCCATGGCGCCCGACACCGCGCCGCCTCAGGCGTGGGTGATGTTTGCCGACGAACTGGGCGAGGCGCAGTTTGGCGACATCCGTCTGATGATCCATCTGGGTCAGCTCGACCGCGCGTCACGGCGTTTGCAGGCCGCCAGCGCGCAGGCGGGCGGGCGCGTCTACCGGCAGATTCGTCTCAAACTGCTGGAGACCGCCTGGCATCTTCAGGCCGGGTCGGAACCGGCCGCGCAGAACAGTCTGGTGCAGGCCCTGCAGTTCGCGGCGCCGGGGCGCCTGATCCGCTGCTTTGTCGAGGGCGGACGGCGGGTGATGCCCCTGCTGCTGCGCCTGCACCGCGCGCCACCCCCTGGCCTGGCCCGGCACACCCGCTTTCTGGCCGATGTGGTCAGTGCCTGTGGCGGCGTTCCTGGCGCTGACGGTGGCGACCGGGCCCCGTTCGACAGCCTGACCGATCGCGAGCAGGCCATTCTCACCCTGCTCTCGGCCGGCGCCTCCAACAAGGAGATGGCGCGGCAGATGACGGTGTCGGAAAACACCGTGAAATTTCACCTCAAGAACATCTACGCCAAGCTGGCCGTCGACAACCGGCTGCGCGCCATTGCCGCGGCGCGCGAGCGCGGTTTGATCGCATGATGAGCCTCGTGCGCCCGCCATGACGAACAGGCCGGTGACTACCCTTAGGGGTGGTGGCTGGGCCGCCAGCCCGCCGCCTATGGTGGCCGGGCGACCCAAAAATCACGCGCAGCGTGCACACGCGCAGGGGCGCCAAACGGCGAGACCGTTACCCGTATGAGGAGAGATTGCATGAGCGCAGGCACGATGAGCCGGTTTCGTCTGGACGGCAGGGTGGCCCTGGTCACCGGCGCGGCGCGGGGCATCGGTGCGGCCGTCGCCGAGGCGATGGCCGAGGCCGGGGCAGCGGTGGTGGTCACCGACCGGCTGGAGGATCAGGGGCAGGCCACGGTGCGGCGCATCAAGGATCAGGGCGGCAAGGCGCTGTTCGTGACCCTCGACGTGACCGTGGAAGACCAGTGGGAAGCCGCCGTGGCCGCCGCGCAGCAGCATTTCGGCGGCCTCGACGTGCTGGTCAACAATGCCGGCGTCGAGACCGCGGCACTGCTCACCGAGTGCACGTTCGAGGCCTTCCGCAGCCTTATGGACGTTAACGTCACCGGCGTGTTTCTGGGCATGAAGCACGCGGCGCGGGTGATGAAGGCCGGGGCGTCAATCGTCAACCTGTCGTCGGTGGCGGGCATGATCGGCACGCCCGCCCACATTGCCTACCACGCGTCCAAGGGCGCGGTGCGCACCATGACCAAGGCGGCTGCGGTGGAGCTGGCCAAGCTGGGCACCGGCATCCGCGTCAACTCGGTGCATCCCGCCATCGTCGACACCGAGATGGGCAGCAATTTCGTGCAGGACTTCGTCACCCTGGGCCTGGCACCCGATTACGCGAGCGCCGAGGCCGACATCAAGGCGGCGCATCTGCTGGGCCGCTTCGGCACGCCGTCCGACATTGCGGGCGCGGTGATCTATCTGGCCTCAGACGCCACCGCGTGGATGACCGGCAGCGAACTGGTCATCGATGGCGGCTTCACCGCCGCTTGAGGCACGTCTGTTCTTAATCTGTTCTTCACCCCCCTTTCATTTCGCAGGAGCAATGCCGATGAGCGCCCCCCTGAACCCGCAGGCCAAGCAAGTGCTGGACATGATGGCGGCCTCCGGCCAGCCGACGATGGATCAGATGTCCCCCGCCGAAGCCCGCAGCGCCTTCGGGCTGGGCCTGAAGATGCTGCAATCCAAGCCAGACCCGGTGGCCGAGGTGCGCGATCTGGCGGTGCCGGGTCCGGCCGGCCAGATTCCCACCCGCTACTACCGCCCGCACGGCACGACCGCCGATGCGGTGCTGCCGCTGTGCCTTTTCTTCCATGGGGGCGGCTTCGTCATCGGCGATCTCGACGCCTACGATTCGCTGTGCCGGCGCTTCACCAATCTGTCGGGCTGCGCGGTGCTGTCGGTGGATTACCGTCTGGCACCCGAGGCCCCGTTCCCGGCGGCGGTGGACGATTGCTGGGCGGTGACCCAATGGGCGGCCACGCAAGCCGACGCGCTGAAGATCGACGCCGACCGCATCGCCGTGGCCGGCGATTCGGCCGGCGGCAACCTGGCGGCGGTGACCTGCCTGCTGGCGCGCGATGCCGGCGGCCCCAAGATTGCCTACCAGGTGCTGATCTATCCGGTGTCCGACATGCAGGGCGAGACCGAAAGCGCGGTCAGGAATGCCGACGGCTATTTTTTGACGGCCGACCTGATGCGGTATTTCCTGGGCCACTATCTCAGCGATGCCATGCACGCTGCGGACTGGCGCGCCTCGCCGCTGCGCGCGCCCAAACTCAAGGGCCTGCCGCCGGCCAGCGTGCTGGTCTGTGGGTACGACCCCTTGCACGACGACGGCGTACGCTATGCCGAGGCGCTGAAGCGCGCGGGGGTGCCGGTCAGCCTGACGGAGCTGCCCGACCAGATTCACGGCCTGTTCTCGCTCGATGGCGCCATTCCCGCAGCCGGCGAGGCGCTGGCGGCGCTCAGCAAGGAACTGAAAGCCGCGTTGCAGTGAGGCGCGCAGTGGCCTGTGCTGAACGCTGCATCTGCCGTGGCGGCGCATGCCTTCAGGGCGCGGAGGTGTGACGCCCCCGCGCCTGTCGGCACGCACCCATCGCGCTTTTATTCGCAGCGCGTTCGCCCCGTGACCCCCGCACCCCCAACCGCCGCTGAAGACACGCGCCGTGGCCTGATGGCGGTAGCGTGCGCGTTTCTCATCTGGGGCACGCTGCCGCTGTACATGCGCGCGCTCGACAGCGTGTCGCCGGTGGAAATCATGGTCCACCGCATGGTCTGGGCCTGCCTGTTCACCTTTGCGCTGCTGGCGTTCAAGCGGCAACTGGGCAATGTGATCGCCGTGCTGCGACAGCCGCGTGCGGTGGCCTGGCTGCTGGCCTCGGCGACCATGATTTCACTGAACTGGTTCATCTATGTCTGGGCGGTCGCCGAGCGGCAAGTGGTCGAGGCCAGCCTTGGCTACTTCATCAACCCCCTGGTGAGCGTGGCGCTGGGCGTGCTGCTGCTGGGCGAAAAGCTCAACCGCTGGCAGTCGCTGGCCGTGGGGTTCGCGGTGGCGGGGGTGATCTGGCTGACGCTGCTGGTCGGCCGCCTGCCGTGGATTGCGCTGGTGCTGGCCTTCAGCTTTGCCTTCTACGGCTTCATCCGCAAACGGGTGGCGGTGGACGCCATCACCGGCCTGCACGTTGAAACCCTGCTGCTGTTGCCGTTTGCCATTGCCTATCTGCTGTGGCGGGGTGCGTCGGGGGCGTTCTTTTCGCAGGGCGGGGCGATCGGTGCGCTGCTGATCGGCGCCGGCATCTTCACCGCCATTCCCTTGATGAGCTTTGCCTTTGGCGTGCGCCGGGTCTCGCTGTCGACCGTGGGGGTGATGCAGTACCTCGCGCCCAGCCTGCAGCTGCTGACGGCGGTGGTGCTGTTTGCCGAACCCTTCGTGCTGCAACAGGGCGTGGGCTTTGGCCTCATCTGGATCGCGCTGGCCATTTATGCCTTCGACGGCCTCAGCCGTCATCGCCGCGTGGTGCCGGTGGCGGTGCAATGTGCAGAGGCGGTGGCGCCGGTGAAGGACGCCGCGGCTCGGGTTGAATGAGGGCGGTCGGTTCTTTGCGGGTGCGCTTCAGCGACCGTGGCCGTCGAGCAATCGGGGCCAGTCGGCGTCGGTGAAGTGAAAGCCCGGCAGGCGATCGCGCTGCTTGTGCAGTGAGCGCAGAAACCGGGCGAGCACCTTGGGAACGAAGTCGTGGCCGGTCGCGCGCTGGCCGCGATCGAAGTCGAGCAGGTGAAAGCGGCCCTGGTCGTCGAGCAGCACGTTGCCGGTGTTGAGGTCGGCGTGGTGTACGCCGGCGTCGTGAAAGCGGCGCAGGCACTGGCCCAGGGCGGTCCACTCGGCGTCGCCCATCGGCCGGGTCTGCAGCACGGCTTGCAGCGGTTCGGCGTTGTGGCCGATGCGCTCGGTAAGCAGATGCTGCTCGTAGACCGCGCCCAGGCGGATGACATGCGCGGCGATGGGTCTGGGCACCGGCAGCGCCTGTTCGCGCATCCAGCCCAGCAGGCGCAGTTCGCGCCAGGCGCGGGTGCGCTCCAGGCCCAGCCAGGTGTAGCGCCCGCGCACCAGTTTGCCCACCAGTCCGCCGCGTGCGTAATGGCGCAGCACCCAGTCGGGACCCTCGCTGCGCCGATAAAGCCAGGTGCTGTTGCGACCGCCGCCGAAGGGGCGCAGCGCCTCGTGTTGCCGGCTGCCGGCGTCGAACAGGCTGAACCCGGCGTCCGGCCACGCGGCAGGCGCAAACAGCAGATGGCGATGGCCTTGGTCGCGCTGTTCAAAAGTCATGGCCACAGCATAAGCGAGGTCTTTCGGGGGGCGTGCGTGGCGGCTGCGCCGTCACCGAGGCGGGCGGATGCCGCGCGCCGATCGCTCAGGGTTGCAGCGTCTGCACGCGCGGCTGAAGCGCGGCGATGAGCTGCTGCGCGACCTCCGGCGCATAGGGGCGTGGCGGGTGCTTGCCCCAGACCGGTCCGGGCCAGGCGTCGTCGCCGGCAAAACGCACCACGTGGTGCACATGCAGTTGCGCCACGACATTGCCCAGGGCGGCGACGTTGAGTTTGTGGCCCTGCGCGTGCTGCATCAGGGCGCGTGACACGGTGGTGGACTCACGCCAGAATTGCGCAAGATCAGGGGCTTCGAGTTCGTAGAGTTCGCGCAGCCCCGGACGCCGCGGAATCAGCACCAGCCAGGGGTAGCGGGCGTCATTCATCAGGCGAATGCTGCACAGGGCCGCGTCGATCACCGGTAAGGTGTCGGCGGCCAGACGAGGGTCGAGGGTGTAGGCGCTCATGCGGGTGTCAATGTTCTGTGACCTTGTTCCGCCACTCTAAGTGACCGAACGCTTTTGGCGTCATTTCCTCAAGGTACATTCTGCGCAACATGGCCACTTCTGGATTGCCCGCGTCGAGATTGCGAATTGCGTTTGCCGGCGCCACCGGCGCCGTCGGCCAGCATCTGGCCCAGCGGCTGCGCAGCCACCCGGATCAGGTCGCGGTGTGGGCGTGGCAGCGGGCCGGCGCCGAGCCGCCCGACGGGAACTGGAACACCCTTGCGTTTGCCGATGGGGCCTTGCAGGTGCCGGTGGATGCCTTCGTCAGCGCCCTGGGCACGACGCTCAAGCAGGCAGGTTCCAAGGCGGCGTTTCGCGCCATCGATGTCGACGCGGTGCTGGCGCGCGCGACAGAGGCGCGTGCCCAGGGTGCGCGAACCGCGGTGGTGGTCAGTGCGGTGGGGGCGTCCAAGTCGGCCGCGTCGTTCTACCTGCGCTGCAAGGCCGAGATGGAGGCGGGTATTCTTGCGCTGGAGTTTGAACAGGTTCATGTGATGCGCCCTTCGCTGTTGCTGACGCCCCGTCATCCGTCGCGTCCTGCCGAAGCGGTGGGCCAGGCGGTGGCGCCCCTGATGGCGCCGGTGCTGCGCGGGCGCTTTGCCTACTACCGCCCGGTGAGCGCCGTTGCCGTTGCCGCCGAGATGTGGGCCTGTCTGCAGCGCCGCACCCCGGAGCGCCTGGTGCATCATTTCGACGGCGAAGGCTGGAAGGCCGCGCCCCAGTGATCGCCCCTCTGATCGCCCCGTTGCGCCCGCCCTTGACCCGCTGCGGGCTGAAAGGTGCCGCATGTTGCTGATGCTTGCGGTGATCATTGCCGGCGCGGTGTCGGCACCGTGGATCAGCCGGCTGGCCGGGGGGCGGGGGGCCTTCGCGCTGGTCGCCGTGCCGGTGGTGGCCCTGCTGCTGTTGGGGCGCATGGCTTCTGGCGAGGCCGCCGAGGTGCTCGAAGCCTACACCTGGGTGCCGGGTCTCGATGTTGCCGCCGCTTTCCGGCTCGACG
This sequence comes from Polycyclovorans sp., assembly GCA_002706265.1. Lineage (GTDB taxonomy): Bacteria > Pseudomonadota > Gammaproteobacteria > Nevskiales > Nevskiaceae > Polycyclovorans. The sequence goes on from PAKU01000033.1 coordinate 242,396, forward strand.
GCCTGTCGCTGCTCATGGCATCACTGGTACTGGGCATCGGGGTGTTCATCGTCGCCTACGCCGCCAAGTATCTGGAGGGCGACGAACGCCAGCCGCGCTTCATGGCGACGCTGTTGCTGTTCATGGCGGCGATGCTGGGCCTGGTACTGGCCGATGACGTGATTCTGCTGTTCATCTTCTGGGAGCTGACCAGCCTGACGAGCTATCTGCTGATCGGCTTCGACCACACCCAGGCCAAGGCACGACAGGCGGCGCTGCAGGGCCTGGTGGTGACCGTGGCCGGCGGCCTGTGTCTGCTGGTGGGGCTGATCATGTTCGGCGAGATGGCGGGCAGCTACCGACTTTCGGAGTGGGTCCTTCAGGGCGAGATGCTGATCAGCCAGCCCACCTCCGGGTGGGCCCTGCTGATGGTCGTGCTGGGATGCGTGACCAAGTCGGCGCAGTTTCCGTTCCATTTCTGGCTGCCGAATGCGATGGCGGCGCCGACCCCGGTGTCGGCCTATCTGCACTCGGCGACCATGGTCAAAGCCGGCGTGTTTTTGCTGGCCCGCCTGTACCCGACGCTGGGCGCGCACCCCGGCTGGCAATGGCTGGTACCGCTGGGCGCCTTTACCGCGGTGTTCGCGGCGTTCATGGCGTTTCGATCCGATGAAATGAAGAAGGTGCTGGCCTACACCACGGTGATGGCGCTGGGCACGCTGACCCTGCTGATCGGCATGGGTGAGGCGCAGGCGGCGGTGGGCTTCCTGCTGGCGCATGCGCTCTACAAGGGGGCGCTGTTCATGCTGGCGGGCGTGATCACCCATGAGACCGGAGCCAAGGCCCTCTCGGGCGTGGGCGGCATGCGGCGCCATCTGCCCTGGACCTGGGGCGCCGCGCTGTTTGCGGCGGCATCGGCGGCCGGGGTGATGCCGTGGGTTGGGGTCATCGCCAAAGAACTGCTGCTGGAGTCGGCCCTGGGCCACGGCGTCTGGGTCGTGGTCGCCGCGGTGGTGTCGGCCGGTATCGTCGGCGGCATGCTGTTTACCGTTGCCCTGCGCCCCTTCATCGGCGCCCCGCGGGCGCCCAGGGCGCCCGAGGCGATTCATGAAGCGGGCCCCTGGCTGCTGGCGGGCCCGGTGGCGCTGGCCGGCCTGGGGCTGCTGTTGGGTCTGGTGCCCGGCCTTGCGGATCAGGTGCTGGTGCCGGCCGCGCGCGCGCTCGGGGCCGTTGATCCTGCTGCGCTGGCGCTCTGGCATGGGGTCAACCACGCTTTCGTCGCGTCACTGGGGTCGCTGGCGATCGCGGCGCTGGTGTGGTGGCTCTGGCCTCGAACCCTGCGCTGGATGGGTACGGCCGGCTGGGACCGGTTTGGCCCCGAACGCGCGTATGACGCATCACTGGGCGCGCTGGGCGCAGTGGCGGTCGGGGTGACCGCGAAGCTGCAGTCGGGTCTGCTGCGCCGTTATGTGGCGATCACCCTGCTGAGCACCATCGTGCTGCTGCTTTCGACCCTGCTGCTGCGCGGAGATGCCGTGGTCTGGCCACAGTTTTCCGCGACGATTTCGGTGCCCATCGTCCTGGCGGCCGGGGTGCTGGTGCTGGCGGTTCTGGCCATCCGCCTCGTGGATGCCCTGAGCGTCGCGCTGATTCTGGGCGCCGTCGGCTTCGGGGTTTCCCTGCTCTATCTCTGGTTTTCGGCGCCGGACCTCGCCATTACCCAGGTGATGATCGAGACCCTGACGACCATCTTGCTGGTGCTGATTCTGTTCCGTCTGCCGCGCATGCGGCGGCTTTCGTCCCCCTCGCAGCGGATGGCCGATATGGTGCTCGCCATATTCGGCGGCGGCATTGTCTCGCTGGTCTTGTGGCAGGTGATGGCGGCGCCCAGCCCGGTGTCGATTTCAGAATGGCTGATCGCCAGGTCCATGCCCGAAGGCCACGGGCGCAACATCGTCAACGTGATTCTGGTGGACTTTCGTGCGCTGGACACCCTGGGCGAGATCGTGGTGCTGGCGCTTGCCGCCATGGGCGGCTATGCCTTGTTGAAATCTCCGCCGAACACAGGAGAACGTGAGTCATGAGACGCGATCTTCGCTCTTCGTCGGTCATCCTCAAAGCGGCAGCGCAGTTGCTGCTGCCCCTGCTGCTGCTGCTGTCACTGTTTCTGTTGTTGCGCGGCCACCACGAGCCGGGGGGCGGATTCATCGGCGGACTGGTGGCCGCGTCGGCCATTGCGCTGCATCTTTTTGCCACCGACATGCGCTCGGCCCGCGGCGTGCTGCGGGTGGACCCGCGCAGTTTGATGGGCGTGGGCCTGCTGGTCGCGCTGCTGGCGGGAATCGTCGGTCCGCTCACCGGCGGTCCGTTGTTGGCGGGGCGCTGGGTTGACCTCACGGTGCCGATACTCGGCGAGCTGCACCTGGGCACGCCGATCCTGTTTGACGTGGGGGTCTACCTGGTGGTGGTGGGATCGGTGCTCACCTTCGTCTTGACGCTGGCCGAAACGGGGGAGGGTTGATGTCGGCTGATCCGTGGTTGGTGCTGTTGATTGGCGGGCTCTACAGCTGCGCCTTCTACATGATGCTGCGCCGCTCGCTCACCAAGACGCTGTTCGGCCTGGTGCTGCTGTCCAACGCCGCCAATCTGCTGATCTTCGTGGCCGCTGGCGTGACCATCGGCCGCCCGGCGCTGGTGCCGGATGGCCTGCAGGCGCCCGAGGGCCTGGTGGCCGACCCGCTTGCCCAGGCCTTCATCCTGACGGCCATTGTCATCGGCTTTGGCGTCCTGGCCTTTGCGGTGGTGTTGATCCGCCGTGCCCACGAGGTGCTGGACGTGGACGATTTTGATGAACTCAAGGACGCTGAGCAGTGAGTCTGCTGGTTGCCCTGCCGTTTCTGATTCCGATGGTGGCCGGTTCGGTGTCGCTGCTCGCGTGGCCGTCGCGCCGCGCGCAGCGTGCCATCGCGGTGGTGGGCACCGCGGGACAGCTCATCGCCGCGGTGGTGTTGCTGGTGGTGGTGTGGAACGACGGCATCCAGGTCCTTGCGGCCGGCGCCTGGCCGGCGCCTTATGGCATCACCCTGGCGACGGACCTGCTGTCGGCGCTGATGGTGCTGATGACCGGCATCACCGGCTTTGCGGCCGCGCTGTATTCGCTGCCCACCATTTCGAGCCGTATGGAGCGCAACGGCTACTACCCGCTGATGCACATGCTGCTGGCCGGTGTGGCGGGGGTGTTTCTCACCACCGATCTGTTCAATCTTTACGTCTGGTTCGAGATTCTGCTGCTCGCCAGTTTCGCCTTGCTGGCGATGGGGCAGGAGCGGGCGCAGATGGCGGGGGCGCTCAAGTACGTGGTGTTGAACCTGTTTTCGTCGGCGATGTTTCTCAGTGCCCTGGGCCTGCTCTACGGCCTCGCCGGCACGCTGAACATGGCCGACCTGGCGGTCAAGCTTCCCGCGCTGGACGACGGCGGTCGGGTGACGCTGGTCTCGATGCTGTTCATGTTGGCGTTTTCGATCAAGGCCGCGTCCTTTCCGCTGTTTTTCTGGCTTCCGGCCAGTTATCACACCGCCCCGGTGGCGGTGTCGGCGCTGTTTGCGGGCCTGCTCACCAAGGTCGGCGTGTACTCGCTCTACCGCACGTTTACCCTGGTGTTCACCGAAGATGTGCCCTGGACGCACGGCTGGCTGCAGGTCTCCGCCGGATTCACCATGGTGGTGGGCGCGCTGGGGGCGCTGGCGCAAACTGACATTCGTCGCACCTTCGCGTTTCTGCATGTCAGCCAGATCGGTTACATGCTGATGGGGCTGGCGCTGTTCACGCCCATCGCACTGGCGGCCGGGGTGTTCTATTTCGCCCACCACATCATCATGAAGTCCAACCTGTTCTTTCTGTCGGGCGTGATTTACCGGCTTGGCGGCAGTTACCGTCGCGACGAACTGGGCGGGCTGTGGACGGCCAGGCCCTGGTTGTCGCTGGTGTTTCTGGTGCCCGCCCTGTCGCTGTGCGGCATTCCGCCGCTGTCCGGATTCTGGGGCAAGCTGCTGATCGTGCGCGCCGGGGTCGATGCCGGCAGCGGATGGCTGCTGGCGGCAGTGCTGGTGACCAGCGTGCTGACCCTGCTGGCCGTCATGCGGATCTGGGCGGACGTGTTCTGGAAGGCCGCGCCCCAAGACCGACCGGTGCGTCGTGCGCCCTTGCCGGTGATGCTCTGGGTGGTCACGGTGGGCCTTGCGGCCGGGACCCTGTGGATTGGCTTCACCGTGGAGCCGCTGTGGGCGCTGGCCGAGCGGGCCAGTGCGCAATTGCTGGATCCCTCAGCCTACATCGAGGCGGTGCTGTCACCGGAATTGCCATGACGCCTTACGTGTACAACCTGAGCATGATGCTGGTCTGGGTGTTGATTACCGGCGACCTGAGCCTGCAGAACCTGACCCTGGGATTTTTGATCGGCTACGGCGTGCTGGCCTTTGCGCTGACCTCGGACGAGATGGACCCCCGTTTCCGGGCTTATGCCAAGCGCATGCCGAAGGCGCTGGTTTTTTTGTTGCGGTTCTTGAAGGACATGGTGATGTCGAACCTGCGCGTGGCCTACGACGTGGTCACGCCGACCCACCTGATGCACCCCGCCATCATCCGCCTGCCGTTGGAGGCACGCACGCCGGGGGAGATCACCTTTTTGGCCAACATCATCTCGCTCACCCCCGGAACCCTCTCACTGGATGTGAGCGATGACGGCAAGGCATTGTTCGTGCATGTCATGTACCTCGACGATGAAGCGCAGACGCTGGCCGAGCTCAAGTCACTGGAAGCGCGGATGCTGGAGTTGATGCGATGAACGCGATCGTGGCGACGGTGATTTTCGGGCTGCTGCTGCTCGCGCTGATGCTGTCCTCGTTGCGCCTGGTCATCGGTCCCAGCGCCGCAGATCGGGTGGTGGCACTGGAGGTGATCGCCAGCATCATGATTGGCATGCTCGCCACTTACGCGGTCTTCTACAGGGTGCCGCAGGCGCTGGACGTCGCCATGGTGCTGGCGCTGACCGGCTTTCTGGCGGCCATCGGCGTGTCCCGTTATCTGGTGCAGCGCGTGGTGCAGGGGGAGCGCGAGGCCGCCGACAAGGAGAAAAAATGATCGTGGGTCACATCATCATGCTGCTGGGCGCCGTGTTCATGCTGCTGGCGGCCGTGGGATCGGTGCGCATGCCCGATCTCATGACCCGCATGCACTCCACCACCAAGGCCGGCGCGTTCGGGGCCGGGATGATGCTGATCGGCGTCACGCTGGAGTTCTCGGCGCTGGACATCCAGGTGCGCGCCATCGCCATTCTGCTGTTCATTCTGTTGACCACACCGGTGGCGGCACACGCGATTGGTCATGCGGGCTATCTGAGCGGCGCAAAAATGTGGGAGGGAACGCTGAAAGATGAGCTGAAGGATCAGTTGGGCGCTCACCCCCCGTCGGACGCAGCAGCGGCGGATGCCACACCGAGTAGGCCCGCTTCGGAAGATTTTCCGACAGCCAGGTGAGCATGTCGGTCCAGATGCGCTGGGCGTGTGACGGGCTGGGCATCAGCCCCGCGTGCGGCAGCTCCAGGGTGATGACCGGCAGCCCGAGGTCGACCCCCGCGTAGTTGCCCAGCGAGCCCGGAAAAATGCCCAGTTGCCGCAGGTGCAGCGGGCCAAAACGGCGGGGCGGCTTCTGGGGCCCGTCAAAATCGAGCAGGCCGTAGGGCGCATGCACGCTGACGATGGCATGGGGCTGAAACGCCGCGATGTGCGCCGTCAGCCATTGCGTCTCGGGCGCCGACAGCGCCGCAGCGCCCGGAAAGCGGCGCGGGTCCGAGCCGGTGCGGCGCTCCCAGTAATCCAGGGCGCTCGCGTCCCAGTCGGCCGAGGGAAAGTTGCGGTTGAGGTCGATGCCGCCCAGGTTCATGCGCCGTGAGGGCCAGGCCAGCAGCCCATCGGGATTGGACGCCGGAATGACCCGCCAGTGGAAGGGCTGCAGGCGTTCGGTTTGCAGGCGCTCCATCCACAGGAAGCTGAGGCTCACCGAGGTCAGCTCATCGCCGTGCATGCCGCCGATCATGAGAATCCGGGGCGCGTCGGGATTGGCCGGACGCGGCGCGAAGTCCTTGAACACCAGCGGAAATCCGCTCTGCGAACCGGCATCGGCGCGCAACTCCAGTGCCAGGCACTTGGCCTCGTCGACGCTGCGCAACCGCTGCGCAAAGGCGTGGCAGGCCTGGGCGGTGGTGCCGAGCGGCATCATCGGCACCTGGGCCATCACGGCAAGCGGCAGCGCCGTCAGCACAAAAAACCCGGCCAGAAGCCGGGTCGGGATGCGTGCCTTCATGGTGCTTTACTTTCGACGCTCTTCACGAACCTTGTTCACCAGAAAGTCGGTGATTGCCAGCATCTGTTCAAAGCCGCCCGCCATGGACGGATTGGTGGTGTACTTGCCGCCGACCACAATGGTCGGCGTGCTGGTCACGCCGTAATCGCGTGACAGTTTTTCGGCGCGACGGACCCGTGCATCAACCGCAAAGCCGCTCAGGGTGTTCTGCACCACGTCGGGCATCAGCGACGTGTTGGCCTCGAACAGGCCGACAATCTGCGCCTCGGTGGCCAGCGGCTGATTGCGCACGTGCATGGCCTCGAAGAGCTTGTTGTGCATGTCGTCCATCACCTTGAGCGTTTCGGCCGTGTAGAAGGCTTTGCTGTGCAGCACCCCCACCGGACGCCCGAGGCTGTTGGGAACCGCTTCAAACTGCACATCGGCGGCCAGCTTCTTCTTCCACGGCATGAGGGTGGCTTCGAAGTTGTAGCAATGATTGCAGCCGTACCAGAAGAATTCCTGCACGGTGACCTTGGCCGGATCTGCCGGAGCCTGCACGTCGCGGACTTCGCGGTAGTCCTTGCCTGCAACGAAACTGGGCGAGGAGGTCTGCGCGGAGCAGGCGAATGTCAGGCAGGTCAAACCCAGGGCAAAGACACGTAACAGCATGCTGATCTCCTGATGTATGCGCGGCCACGCCCCGAGTCGGGTGCCTTGCCGCAGTGGGATATGACGCTGTGGCATAACCCCCAGCGCCTTTACCGGATCTGAAGTCCGTTCAGATACGAGGCGAGGGCATCGATTTCTTCGTCGGTCAGTTTTTCGGCAACGGCAGCCATGATCTTACCGTGGGCCGTCTCGATGCCCTCACCGCTGCGGTAGGCGCGCAGTCGCTTGGCCGTGTAGGTGGCGTGCTGACCGGCGACCTTGGGATACCCCGCTGCCGGGTTGCCCACGCCGTTGGGCGCATGGCAGCCGGCGCAGCCCAGGATGCCGCGCTCCAGATCGCCCGCGCGATACAGCGGCTCGGCGATGGCCACCGATTCTTCGCTGGCCACGCCCGGCTTGGCGGTCTGCTCGGCGAAGTAGGCCGCCAGATCACGCATGTTCTGTTCGGTCAGTCCTGCGGCCTGTGCGGACATGAGCGGATTCTTCCGCGTGCCCTCCTTGAAGGCCTTCAGTTGCTCGAAGGTGTAGCGCGCGTTCTGCTGCGCCAGGCTGGGCCACTCGGGATTGCCGCTGACGCCGGCGGGGCCGTGGCAGGCAGCGCAGGTGCCGGCCAGCTTTTCGCCGGCGGCGGCTTCGCCTTTGACAAACAAGTCACCCGAGGTTTCGGCGGCAGCGAGCAGCGGTGCGCACAGGGCAAGGGCAAGGGCAAGGACCAGACGCTTCATATTTGGGGGGCTCCGGAAAGATCGATGCGCTGTTCAGGCGTCGACCGGGTATAAGGTTCTGAAGAATCCGCAATTCTACACTCAAGGCCTCATGTCACAGAACCCATTTGCACGCGCGACCTTTTTATTGTCCTGCGCCCGTATCGAGCAACTGCCCGATGACACCTTGCCGGAGATCGCTTTCGCCGGCCGTTCCAATGCCGGAAAGTCGTCAGCGCTGAACACCCTCTGCGGCCTGCGCGCACTTGCGCGGGTCTCCAAGACCCCCGGCCGCACCCAGTTGATCAACCTGTTCGAGGTGCCGGGCGGCCGCTTCGTGGATCTGCCCGGCTATGGCTATGCCCAGGTGCCCGGCCAGGTCCGGCGCGATTGGGGCAAGCTCATCGAGCAGTACATGCAGGTTCGCCAGACCCTGGCGGGCGTGGTGTTGATCATGGACATTCGTCATCCCCTCACCGACTTTGACACGCAGATGCTGGACTGGGCCAAGGCGCGGCACATGCCCATTCATGCGCTGCTGACCAAGGCCGACAAGCTGGGCTACGGTGCCTCGAAGAACACCCTGTTGTCAGTACAGAAAGCCTTGGCCGATCGTGAGCAGCCCGCCTGTTCGGTGGCGCTGTTCTCGGCCACCGCGCGGACCGGGCTCGAACCGGCACGCGAACACCTCATGGCCTGGCTGGGCATCGAGGCCACGGGCCAGCCCCGGGTCGATGGCGACAGGGCCCCAGAGCCGGAAAGCGATTGATCGGGGCGCGGACGTTCACCCAAAAAAACACCCGACGGCTCAGGGAAACCGTCGGGTGACCAAAATTCCGGCGTTGGGGGATGCCGGAATAAACCGCCCAGGGAGTGGAGGCGGGAGAGCCAGAAGGGAGGGCTGCCTCTCGCTAATTCAGACGGCGCATTGCAGATAAGGTTCAGCGGCGGGGCCCGATCAAGTGTGTGCGACTGGTCGCACTGCGGCGGCGCGGGCAGAACCTCGCCCAAAAAAACACCCGACGGCTCAGGGAAACCGTCGGGTGACCAAAATTCCGGCGTTGGGGGATGCCGGAA
>PAKU01000034.1 GCA_002706265.1 Polycyclovorans sp.
ACAAGAGCACCCACACAAATCACTTGTTCTTGTTCTTAAAGAGCGGCAAATCAGTGGTCCGAAAATCTAAGGCCACCGCTGCAAGGGCGCGCATCATACTGTGAATTGATGACCCGTCAACGCGTCTTTCTCAACAAATGTGCTAAGTGCATGTAATTGCTGTGTTTGTTTTTGCTTCTCGGCGTCACTCACGCCGTGGCGGCCAGCGCCAGACGGGCATGACGCCGGCTTCCGACCTGTAACAGGTAGGTTTTGCCGGCGGCGAGCACTAGCGTTCTGTCCTCAATGCGCTCGCCATCGAGCCTCACGGCACGCTGATCGATCAGCCGCGCGCCTTCGCCGTTGCTTGCCGCAAGTCCGGCTTCCTTGAGTGCCTTGGCCAGCGGCAAGCCTTGGTCACCGCAGGTGGCGCTGATCGTTTGGATGTCATCGGGCAGGCGCCCCTCGCTGAAGCGGGCGGAGAACGCGCCGCGTGCACGCTCGCCAACGCCTGCGCCATGGAAGCGATCAACGATCTCGATCGCCAGGGTCATCTTGATGTCGCGCGGATTCTGTCCGGCGTCGGCCTGGTGCCGCAGCTCGGCCACCTCGCTCAGGGGTCTGAACGAGAGCAGGTCGAAGTACCGCCACATCAAGGTGTCAGACACCGACATGATCTTGCCGAACATGTCGTCCGGCGCGTCGTTGAGCCCGATGGTGTTACCCAGCGACTTGCTCATCTTGTTGACGCCATCCAGCCCCTCAAGAATCGGGACCGTCATGATCACCTGGGGCACTTGCCCTGCTGCCTGTTGCAGGTGGCGGCCGACCAGCAGATTGAAGGTTTGGTCGGTGCCGCCCAGCTCAATGTCGGACTGCAGCATCACTGAGTCGTGGCCCTGCAGCAGCGGGTAGAGAAATTCGTGAATCGCAATCGGCTGCTGCGACGCATAGCGTTTCGCGAAGTCGTCGCGCTCAAGCATGCGGGCCACCGTGTGCTGCGCGGCGAGGCGCAACATGCCCTCGGTGCCCAGGGTATCGAGCCAGCTCGAGTTGAAGGTGACCGTGGTCTGGTTGGGGTCAAGGATCTTGAACACCTGCTCCTTATAGGTCTCCGCGTTCTCCAGTACCTCGGCCCGGGTCAGGGGCTTGCGGGTTTCGTTCTTGCCCGTGGGGTCCCCGATCATTCCGGTGAAGTCGCCGATCAGAAAGATGGCCTCGTGGCCGGCGGCCTGAAACGCGCGCATCTTGTTCAGGAGCAGCGTGTGCCCCAGGTGCAGGTCCTTCGCGGTCGGGTCGAAGCCCGCCTTGACGCGCAAACGGCGCTTGCCGCGTGCTGCGGCTTCGAGGCGCTTGGGCAATTCATCGGCGGGCAAGATAGCTTCTGTGCCGCGGGTAATTTCAGCAAGATTTAGCATTTAGGACTCGCAGGGGTGGCTACACTCAGGCGGCTCGACAGACATCGCTCCAAACAATTGAGCCAAGTGCTTGCACGAATTCAGGTTTTGTGTTGTCTTAAGCACGCTCTGAGAGCGTACCAACTCAACCATATATTGATGCGTGTGATGTCAAGACATCGCCGCTGGGGACTTTTAGGTGTCAGAACAGCGCAATTATAAGCAGCCGCCCCCTAGCGGCAGCGCTCGCAACATATTGTTGACCCTCGCATTCGGCATGATCGGCGCCTCATTGCTCCTGGCGCAGGTCGACGGGCAACCCGAGGCCGACAGCCTGATTTCATCCGCCTCCGCCAGCGCGAACCGAAGTCCGCTGATCGCGCCGCCGGTTGAGCTGACCCGCCTGGTGCTGCCCGGCTGGCTGGAACGCGACACGACCACGCCGCGCTCGCCCATGCGACCGGCCAACGATGTGCGCCCGCCAAGCGGCTGGGTCGAGGTGACCGTTAAAAGCGGCCAGACGTTTTCAACCCTGGTCGAAGGCTTGGGCATGCCCCGCGGTGATTGGGCCGCGGTGTTGGCATTGAAAGGTGACGCTGGCCGCCTGTCGCGCATCCGGGTCGGCGACACCCTGCGTTTCAAGATGCAGAACCAGCGCCTGGCCGGCATGGAGTACGCGCTTGACGAACTGACCACACTGCACATCAGCCGCGCCGACGACGGTCTGCAGGCCAAGACCCAAACGGCCAGTGTTGAGCATCGGCAGACCTTTGCCACCGGCCAGATCGATTCGTCGCTGTTCGCAGCGGGCCTTGACGCCGGGCTCACCAATCGCCTGATCATGGAGATGGCGGAGATCTTCGGCTATCAAATCGATTTTGCGCTGGAATTGCGTCGGGGCGACCGCTTCACGGTGCTATTCGAAGAAATTTACAAAGATGGCAAGCGCCTGCGTGAGGGCCGCATCCTTGCCGCCGAGTTCATCAACCAGAACCGCCGGTTGCAGGCGTTCCGCCACGAAGACAGCGATGGCCGTGGCGCGTACTACACGGCCAAGGGCGAAGCGTTGAAAACAGGCTTCCGCCGCACCCCGCTCGACTTTGCGCGGATCAGCAGCCACTTCAATCCGAATCGCCGTCACCCCATCCTCAACACGATCCGCGCCCACAAGGGCGTCGACTACGGCGCGTCAACGGGCACGCCCATCCGCGCCACCGGCGATGGTCGCATCAAGCATCGCGGGGTCATGGGTGGATACGGCCAAACGGTTGTCGTGCAGCACAACGGCGGAATCGACACGCTCTACGCGCACATGTCGCGCTATCGCAGCGGCCTGCGCGTCGGCTCCCGGGTCAGCCAGGGGCAGGTCATCGGCTACGTGGGTGCAACCGGTCTGGCCACGGCGCCGCACCTGCACTACGAATTCCGCATCAATGGTGTGCACAAGAATCCGGTCACGGTTGCACTGCCTCGTGCCACGCCGCTGCAAGCCTCACAGGTCGCCAAGTGGTCGCCTCAGGTCCAGCTTTGGCTGGCTGAGATTGAGCAGATCAACGCGCGACAACTGGCCATGAAGAACGGCGCCGATCTGCCCAACTGAGCACCCCCATGGCCCCGGCGCCAACACGTTGGATCGGTGTGATGTCGGGGACCAGTCTCGACGGCATTGATGCGGTCAGGTGCCATATTGACGGCGAGGGTTGGCACGGTGTCGAGGCGGTTGAACAGCGCGCGTGGCCCGATGCGCTAAGGCAGACGCTGCTGGCGCTGCAACAGGGGCACAGTCGGCTGACCGCTGCCGAATGGGCGGCACTGGACCAGGCCGTGTCGGATTGCTACGTGGACACGATCCGCCCCCTGGTGCGCGATGCATCGGTAACCGGCATTGGCCTGCATGGCCAGACGGTCTTCCACGACGGCGACCAGCTGATGACCAGCCTGCAGTTGGGCAATCCGCACTGGATCGCGGCGCGCACCGGCTGCCTTGTCGTGCACGACTTCCGTCGCGCCGACATGGCGCTTGGCGGCCAAGGCGCCCCGCTGGTGCCTGCATTTCACCAAGCCATCTTTGCCCACCCGGATGAACGCCGGGTTGTGGTGAACATTGGCGGCATCAGCAACCTGACGCGTCTTGGCACCTCGACAGAGCCCCTGATCGGCTACGACGTCGGCCCGGGCAACGCGCTGATGGATGAGTGGATCCAACTCACGCATGGGGCGCCATTCGACAACGAAGGGCTTTGGGCCTCCAGCGGCCAGGTGATAGAAAAACTGGTCGAGGCGGCGCTTGAGGATGCGTGGTTCACACGACCACCGCCAAAAAGCACCGGTCGCGATTTTTTCTCGCTGTCCTGGCTCGATGCCCTCTTCCCCGGCTGGCGCGAAAACCCCGCTGAGAACATCCAGCGCAGCTTGCTGGAGATCACCGCCATTGGCATTGCCCGCGAGGCCGGGTCATGCAACCGCCTGCTGGTTTGCGGCGGCGGCGCTCACAACCGCCTGTTGATGCGACGCTTGTCGGAATTGCTGCCGGCCACGTCGGTCGAGACCACGGCTGCGTTCGGGCTGAAGGCCCAACACGTCGAGGGCGCCGCCTTTGCCTGGCTTGCCGAACGACGCCATGCCGAACTGACCGGGGCCTGGCACCTCGCCACGGGGGCGAGCAATGCAGCCTTTCTCGGCTGCATCAGCTTGCCCCCGAGGCCGCCCTGAGCTAGGTCGAGAACGAGTTGCCGCACCCGCAGGTCGTGCTGGCGTTGGGGTTGCGAATCACAAACTGCGCGCCTTCGACATTCTCGCGATAGTCGATTTCGGCGCCCTGCAGATACTGCAAGCTCATCGAGTCGACCAGCAGCGTCACACCGTTCTTGACGACGACGGTGTCGTCCTCGGCCGTGTCATTGTCGAACTTGAAGCCGTATTGGAATCCCGAGCAGCCGCCGCCGGTGACGAACACGCGCAATTTTTGAGACGAATCATCCTCGTCATCCAGCAGGGCGCGCACCTTGTTGGCGGCCGCGTCACTGAAAATCACTTCCTGCTCAAGTTCACTTTGCATCACAACCTCCAAAATCTGTACGACCCCGTTTGCGCTACTTCGACAACACCGTGCGCGGGAGTTCGGTGTTGGTGCCGACCACTTCATCGTTGCCTGGCGCTTCACTGCGCTCGGTGGTGCCGATGGAGGCCAGCGCATCACCCGACTCGTGAATCAGCTGACCATTGACGGTGGCGCCGCCTTCCATTTCCAGAATCTTGTACGACACGTTGCCGGTCACGCGCGCTTTCGACGACATGCGCAAACGTTCGCTGGCGTAAACATCGCCCACCACGCCACCATTAAGCATGATGTTGGGGACGCGCACGTCACCTTCAATAAGGCCGCTGTCACTCACCGACAGTTCGGCGCTCTTGTCCGCCGCGGCCAGCACCTTGCCGCGAACCTTCCCATCGATATGCAGGCCACCTGCAAAGCGCACGTCGCCCGAGATCTCGGTCTGCCGACCAATCAGCGTGTCAACGGTTGAGCCCCCCTTCGACGACGGTGCTGCGGGGCTGTTGCTCCCACCAAATAGCTTGCTCATTCAGCCTCACTCCTCAAGATTGGGTTCATGGCGATCGATCAGGCCCCTCCGCCGCCAGCACGCTTCGTCGCCACTCCAGAACTTCCTCGACCGCTGGGGCACTTCCGTCGGGGATCAACTGTACCCGTATTCGTTGTGGCTTAAAGCCGGCCGGGAGCTTGATCAAGCCGTCAAACTCCTGAAAGTACTGAAACCCGTACTTCGGCAGTTCATCGCGCCCTTCACTCAGCTCCGGCCAACTCACTGACAGCGGGCGGCCGTCGCGCACCCCCTCAACCACCATTTTGAATTGACCGGCCGCGTTGCCCTGACGACGCACCGCTTGCACCAGCACCAGCTCGTAGCGAAATTGGGGGGTGACGCCGGTGGGCGCGAGTTTGAGGCTGTGCACCCGAACCCCCGCCTTCACCACGTCGGGAGAGACGATGCCGCGATAGAACGCCAATTGCTCACGCAATTCCAGCAGTTCGCTCTGCAGGCGCTCCAGCTCCCCTCGCAGCAGTTGCGCCGCCTCAGCTTCAACCTGCTGGCTTTGTCGTAAAAATGCCAGCTCATCGCGCAGGTTCTCATTCTCGTCACGCGTCTCACGCAGGGACTGCGTCAGCGTTTTCCGTACCGCCAGCAGCTCATTCAATTCGCGTTGGTGCTTGGCGGCATCATCCTCAAAGGCATGCCGCGCCAGGACGAACAGTGCCCAGAGCGCGACCACGGCAACGGCCGTCAGGGCGGCAATCCAAACCAGACGCGGTCCATGCCGCTTCGGTTGGCGTATGACGATTTCAGGCAGGTTCACGGGGACAGCGGCACGGCGTCCAGCCCGCTGCGTTCATCGAGGCCAAACATGATGTTCATGTTCTGCACCGCCTGCCCGGACGCGCCCTTGACCAGATTATCGATGACCGACAGCACGATCACAGTGCGCTGGTCCGCCGCAAGATGCACCGCCAGACGGCAGGTGTTGCCGGCGCGCACATGGCGCGTTTCGGGGTGCGAACCGGCCGGCATGACGTCAACGAACGGCTCGTTGGCATAGGTCGACTCAAACAAAGTCTGCAGGCCGGTCGCCGGAGCCTTGAGGCGGGTGTACACCGTCGCATGGATGCCGCGAATCAAGGGCAACAAGTGCGGCACGAAGGTCAACCCGATGTCACCGCCCGCCACGTCGCGCAGGCCCTGTTCAATCTCGGGCGCATGACGGTGGCCGCCGCCGGCGACACCGTACGCCCTGAAGTTATCGCCAGCCTCGCACAGCAACGAACCCACCTTGGCTTCGCGGCCGGCACCGCTGACACCTGACTTGCAGTCGGCGATGATGCCCTGCGAATCGATCAAGCCTGCGGCCAGCAACGGCTTGAGCGCGAGCTGCACGGCCGTGGGATAGCACCCGGGGTTCGCCACCAGGCGCGCTTCGCGAATCGGGTCGCGATGCACTTCGGGCAAGCCGTAGACTGCTTCTTCAAGCAGCGCCGGCGCGCTGTGCTCAAGCCCATACCAATGCTTGAACACCACCGGGTCACGCAAACGAAAGTCGGCGGAGAGGTCGATCACCCGCACGCCACGCTCGATCAACGCAGCGGCGCTGCGCATGGCCACCCCATGAGGGGTGGCAAAGAAAACCACATCACAGCGCGCAAGCGCCTCGGGATCGGGCACTGAAAAAACCACGTCGGCATGCCCCCGCAGATTGGGGAACAAGGCGTCGGCACGCAGGCCGGCCTCTTTACGGGAGGTCAAAACTCGAACCTGTGCCGACGGATGCTGCGCCAGCAGGCGCAACAACTCTGAGCCGGTGTATCCCGTGCCGCCGACAATCCCTACCGAAATCATGATCACCGCACCCTTGAGGCTGGGCGGGGATAATAACGGCTCACCTTTGCAGGAGTATCGACATGCTGTGGATCAAGGCGCTGCACGTGATTTTCATGGTCTGCTGGTTTGCGGCGCTGTTCTATCTGCCCCGGCTGTTCGCGTACCACGTGGAGGCCGGCTCGTCCGAGGAGAAGGCGCGCTTCTGTCTGATGGAAAGGCGGCTGTTTGCCCTCGGCAGCATCGCCATGCTCGGGACCTGGGTTTTCGGCCTTTGGATGCTGATGATGGCGCCCGGCTACATGCAGTCCGGCTGGCTGCACGCCAAGCTGCTGTTGGTGGTGTTGCTGACCGGCTATCACCACTGGCTGATCGTGTTCATGCGCCGGTTTCGCGGCAATGCCAACCGCAGTACGGCAAGGTTCTTCAAGCTGATCAACGAAGTCCCCGCGCTGTTCCTGGTGGCGATCGTGATTCTGGTGGTCGTCAAGCCGTTCTGAGCACGCGAACATCGTGGCCACAAAAAAGGCCATCGCAAGATGGCCTTTTTTGTGGCCGAGTCTTAATCGGCGGAAGGCGGCTCCGACTGGCTTTGGCAGTAGTTCTGCACGCCCACCAGCTCGATGATTTTCAGCTGCTCTTCGATGAAGTCGACATGCTCTTCCTCGGACTCAAGGATGCTGACGAACAGCTCACGGGTCACAAAGTCACGCACTTCTTCACAATGAACAATTGCGTCCTTGAGCAGTGGCAGCGCTTCCATCTCCAGCCGCAGGTCACACGCCAGCACCTCTTCCACGTCTTCGCCGATGTAAAGCTTGCCCAGGTCCTGCAGGTTGGGCAGCCCTTCTAGGAACAGAATGCGGGCAATGAGCCTGTCCGCATGCTTCATCTCGTCGATGGACTCGTGATACTCGTATTTGCCGAGCTTGCGCAGCCCCCAGTTGTCGAGCATGCGCGCATGCAGGAAGTACTGGTTGATCGCGGTTAGCTCGTTCTTCAGCGCCTGGTTGAGAAAGTCGATGACTTTCGAGTCGGCACGCATGGCAGTCTCCTAACAGATCGTCTGGCCACTATACCGGCAGCATCAGCACTAAGCAATTGTTTTTATTGATATTAAAAGGGAACGAGTGCGATTCTCAGACGCATTCTGTCACGCCCCCCGGAAGCACCGAGGCCGACCGGGCCGGAGCCGGCAGACAGCCTTGCGTGCGCTCGCGGAGATGCCGCCGCGCTTCGCAGGCGCAACGACCACAGGTGGTGCCGATGCCCAGCTCCTCGCGCAGCGCCGCCCACGTTCGCACACCACCGTCGATGGCGGTGTTGAGGTCCCGGCAGGAAACGCGCTTGCAGACGCAAATGATCATGGGCTGATTGAATACCCAATGCGAACGATTGTCAATACCACTCGCATGCCCGCAACATCGCCTTGAGATCAATGTGCGCCGCTTACGCCCGCCGCTCATGAACTGCAGGCATAAAAAAACCGCAGCCGAGGCTGCGGTCTTAGTTCACAGACGTCGCTTAGAGCGGACGGATCTGCGTGGCCTGCATGCCCTTGGGGCCGCGGACCGCTTTGTACTCAACTTTCTGACCTTCGGCGAGGGTCTTGAAGCCCGTGCCCTGGATCTCTTTGAAGTGCGCGAAAAGATCTTCGCCGCCTTCTGAAGGGGTGATGAAGCCAAAGCCTTTAGCGTCGTTGAACCACTTCACGGTGCCAATTGTTGCGGTGCTCATGAAAACATTCCTATAACGTTGAAACAATCAAAAATCGGGCAAAACCGCCCTTGGGGTTGCTAGCGATCAAGGAACGCATCACGGGCACCGGTGAGGTCGATTTCGACCCAAGACACCCGATGGATAACACTGCTTGAAGCCACTGCACAACGCACGCTACGCGAACACTGACGCTTTGTCTAGCACTGATGATCTGGCGTCTAATGGTCTTGAATACGGAATGACAAAGGAGAGGCGCGTTGGCTGAGCTCATCAATCTCAACAAAGCGCGAAAGCTGCGTGATCGGAAGCAACGCGCCCTCGATGCGGCCGCGCAGCGCGTGAGACACGGCCGGAGCAAGCAGCAGAAGCGGCTCGATGCCGAAATCACGGCCTCGGCACAACGCAAGCTCGACGGCCTGCGGCGCACCTCCGAAGAGGGCGGCGACGCATGAGCCCGAAACCCTCCGACTGGCCGGAGTCGCCCCACGTGTACGGCTACCTTGGGTTGGACGCGCGCGGCCAGTGGCTGATCAAGGGTGAGGCCATCAACCGACCCAGCCTCATCGAACATTTTCAACGCCATTACCAGTCTGACGGCGAGGGACGATGGTTCGTCAAGAATGGCTGGCAACAGGCCTACGTCACGCTGGCCTACCTGCCGCGCGTGCTGCGGGTGGCGAGCGGCGACACGCTGATAGACCACTGCCAGCGCCCCGCCGGCAAGGTGATCGGGGCGGCGCTGGATGAAACCGGCGCGCTGGTTCTCGACACTTCGGAAGGCCCGGGTCTGGTCGACAGCCATGACCTGGCCTGGGCGCTGGAGCGCATGAAGGTGGGCGGCGCATCCGTCACCGACACGGCGCTCGGCGATGCGCTGAATCGGGCCAGCGGCGAAATCACGGCGCTGGCGCTCGAAACGCCGGGCGGCGAGGCCGTGCGCGTCGTGCGCGTTGACCGACACCACATGGCCACGCACTTCGGCTTTGTACCGAACCCACGGCCCGACTCCCGAAAGCCTGTTCAGGATCAGTAGTGGGGCGGCGGCTCGTGCTGCTGGCTTGCCGACAGGGTGCCGCCGCCACTTTCGTCGCGCCGCAGTCGCTCCAACAGGGCCTGCGTCAGCCGCTCAAGATGGTCGATGCGCGCCTGTTGGGCGATCAGCGCGTCGTTGAGCGACTGCAGCGTCGCCTCCTGAAAGGCAAGCTTGGTCTCCAGCCGCTCCATGTCAGCCTCAGACGTTACAGCGGGCGTGTTCTGCGTCATCGCGGTCTCCATTGCGGGGCCAACACTGCCACCATTTCTTGCGAATGCAACAGGAACGCGCTAAACAGCCGCGCTTCATTCGCCAACCGTTCTGGCCCTCATGTCTCTCGAAACCCTTGTCTTTGACAACACCCTCCACGACTGGCTCTGGTCGCTTGGCCTGGCGCTGACCATCAACGTCTTCATTGGTGCGCTCAAGTGGGTCATCGTCACCAAGGTCGCGCGGCTCACCCGTGACACGCCCACTTCGCTGGATGACGCGCTGGTCTACATCGCCAAGTCCACGCGTCAGTGGCTGGTTCTGGGCGTGACCCTGTTCATCGGGACGCGCTATCTCGAATTGCCCGATCGGGTGAGCACCGTGTTCACAGTTGCAGCAACGGTCGCGGCCTTCTTGCAGCTGGGCCTGTGGTTCAACGCCGCGACCCGCTTCTGGCTGGATCGCTACGAGCGGCGCGCGCTGGCGCAAGACGCGGCTTCGGCCACCAGCCTGGCGGCGCTCGGGTTCGTGGTCCGCCTGGCCTTGTGGGCCGTGGTGGTGCTGGTGATGCTGGACAACCTTGGTGTCGACGTCACCGCCCTAGTGGCCGGCCTGGGCGTCGGCGGCATCGCCGTGGCACTTGCGGTTCAGAACATTCTTGGCGACCTTTTTGCCTCGCTGTCGATCGTGATCGACAAGCCCTTCGTGATCGGCGACTTCGTGGTCGTCGACGACATGTCGGGCACGATCGAGCACGTCGGGCTCAAGACCACGCGGGTGCGATCGCTGTCGGGCGAGCAGATCGTGATCGCCAACTCCGACCTGCTCAAAACCCGCATCCGCAATTACAAGCGCATGTACGAGCGACGCATCGTGTTCAGCTTCGGCGTGCTCTACCAGACCACCGCAGACCAGCTTGCGCGGATTCCCGAGCTGGTCAAGGCGCAGGTCGAGGCCACCGAAAACACCCGATTCGATCGCGCCCACTTCAAAAAATTCGGTGACTCGTCGCTGGACTTCGAGGTCGTTTACTGGATGACCTCGCCCGACTACGGCGTCTACATGGATGCCCAGCAGACCATCAATCTGGCGCTGTTCCGCTGTTTCGAGGCGGAAAGCATCAGTTTCGCCTACCCCACCCGCACCCTGTTCATCGAGCGCGGCGACTTCCCTGTCGCGGCCGCGGCCGCGCCGCAAGAGGGTCCGCAGAACGTTTGAACGATCGAACCCAGCCGGCCATACAGGGCGGTCAGCGTCCGGTACGGGTGCCAACGGAATGCCCCCGACAGGCTGGCATCCCCGGCGGTGTCATCCAGATTGAGGCGAAAGATCTCGAAGTTCGGGGCGCGCCGCCAGGGCCGCAGCGCTGCATCGGGCTTAATCGGCGCCGCGCGGATGCTCGACATCGCCATAGGGTTCACTGGGCGCCTTGGGTTCACGGTCCCGCACGGTCGGGTTGATCGGCTCATCGCGAAACGCCTTGAGCAGTGAGACGATCATCAACAGCATCACCACCGAGAACAGAAGCCCGGTCGCGATCGACGCGGTCTGCAGCGCGCCCAGACCGCCACTGACCAGCAGCGCCACCGCGACAAAGCCCTCTGCGACGGCCCAGAACACGCGCTGCACGCGGGGCGGGTCCAGCTCGCCGCCCGAGGTCAGCATGTCGATCACCAGCGAGCCCGAGTCCGACGAGGTGACGAAGAAGGTGATCACCACCAGGGTCGCAAGGGTCGCGGTCAGGCCCGACAGCGGCAGCCGGTCGAGCATCACGTAAAGCGCCGTGGTCAGGTCGCTTTCAACCGCGGCCGCAATGCCGCCGCTGCCCACCAGTTCGTGGAACATGGCCGTGCCGCCCATCACCGACAACCAGAGAAAGGTCACCAGGGTGGGCACAAACAACACGCCGAGGGTGAACTCGCGGACCGTGCGTCCGCGCGAGATGCGGGCGATGAACATGCCCACGAACGGCGCCCAGGCCATCCACCAGCCCCAGTAGAAGACCGTCCAGCTACCAGCCCACCCGGTGTTGCCCACCGTGTCGGTCCAGAAGCTCATCACCACCAGGTTCTGCAGGTAGCGCCCCGTGGTTTCAACGAAGGTATTGAAGATGTACACCGTCGGTCCCAGCACCAGCACCGCGGTCAACAACAGCAGCGCCAGCCAGATGTTGAGGCTGGACAGCAGCTTGACGCCCTTGTTGAGCCCGGTCAGCACTGACGCGGTGGCAATGCCGGTGATCACGATGATCAGCCCTATCTGCACGCCCAAGCCCTGCGGCACGCCCAGCAGATAGGCCAGGCCGGCGTTCACCTGCTGCACGCCGAGGCCCAGCGAGGTCGCCACGCCAAAGAGGGTGCCGAACACCGCCGCGATGTCGATCAAATGCCCGGGCCAGCCGTAGATGCGGTCGCCCAGAAGGGGGTAGAACGCCGAGCGGATCGCCAGCGGCAATTTGTGCCGATACGCGAAATAGGCCAGCGCCAGGCCAACGATCACGTAGATCGCCCAGGCATGAAGGCCCCAGTGGAAGAAGGTGGTGCGCATCGCCACTTCGGCCGCACGCTGGGTTTCACCTGCCACCGCGAACGGCGGGCTCAGGTAGTGATACATGGGCTCGGCGACGCTCCAGAACAGCAGGCCGATCCCCATCCCCGCCGAAAACAGCATCGAAAACCAGGAGAAGTAGCCGAACTCAGGCTTTTCGTGCGGATCGCCCAGACGAATATCGCCGTAGCGGGACATCAGCAGCCACAACACGAAGCCGACGAACACGCTGGTGGCAAGCATGTAATACCAGCCCAGATAGTGGGTGATGACGCCTTGCACGGCATTGAACGCGGCTTCCGCCGCGTCCTTGAAGAACACCCCGAACAGGACGAACGCCACCACCACCAACGCCGAGCTGATGAACACCGGCGGGTTGACCCGCGGGAACGGCCCCACCCGACACACATTGATCCGACTTTTCACAGCACGCTCCTGCAGTTCAGGAGAGCGTCGCAATGACCGGCGCGCAGCGAGCGCTCTCCGTTGTTGGTGCGGCGACCCTAGCCGTCATTTGCCGGTGCAACCCACACCCGGCTCAATCTTCCGGTTCGTAGCCCAGATTCGGCGCCAGCCATTTCTCGGCCTCGGCCAGCGTCCAGCCCTTGCGCCGGGCGTAATCTTCAACCTGTTCCCGGTTACAACGGCCAACGACGAAATACTGCGACTCGGGATGGCTGTAATACCAGCCCGAAACGCTGGCGCCGGGCCACATGGCCATGCTCTCGGTGAGGGTGATGCCGGCGTTCGCCTCCACGTCCAACAACTGCCACAGCGTCGCCTTTTCAGTGTGCTCCGGGCAGGCGGCATAGCCGGGTGCCGGGCGGATGCCGAGGTACTTTTCGTCAATCAGCGCGGCGTTGTCGAGGTGCTCGTCTGGCTGATAACCCCAGAACTCCTTGCGCACCCGCTGGTGCAGGCGTTCGGCAAAGGCTTCGGCCAGCCGGTCGGCCAGCGACTCCAGCAAGATGGCATTGTAGTCATCGTGCGCGGCCTTGAAGGCCTTGACGCGCTCATCGGCACCGAGCCCGGTGGTGACGGCAAACGCGCCCACATAGTCGCGCAGGCCGCTGGCCTTGGGGGCGACGAAGTCACCGAGGCTGCGATGCGGCACCCCGGCGCGATGCTCGGACTGCTGGCGCAGGTTGCACAGCCGCGCCTTGACCTCGGCACGGGTCTCGTCGGAATAGATTTCGATGTCGTCGTCATCGACCTGATTGGCCGGGAACAAGCCGATCACGCCGCTAGCCGTGATCCATTTTTCAGCAATGATCTGGTCGAGCATGGCATTGGCATCGGCAAACAGCTTGCGCGCCGTCTCGCCCGAGGCGGGGTTGTTCAGCAGGTCGGGGTAGCGCCCCTTCAACTCCCAGCCGATGAAAAACGGCTGCCAGTCGATGTAGTCGCGCAGCTCGGCCAGCGGGTAGTCCCTGAAGGTCTTGACGAATTGGGTGGCGTGCTCATGGTGATGGTCACAGGCCGGCCCCTGGCAGACATCTTTGGCCTGCTGCACCAGCATGCGCGGACGCGGTGGCACGTAGCCTGCCCAGTCCAGCGGCGTGCGGTTGTCGCGGGCAGCCGCCAGCGTCACGAACTTCTGCTGCCGATCCTTGTTGCCGTGGCGCTCGCGGATCTGGTCGTACTCGGCCTGGGTGTCGGCCAGCAGCTTTGGCTTCTGCTCGGCCGACAGCAGGGCGGCCGCAACCGGCACCGAGCGTGAGGCGTCCTTCACCCAGATCACCGGGCCCTCATACGCCTTGTCGATCTTCACCGCGGTGTGCGCGCGCGAGGTGGTGGCGCCGCCAATCAGCAGCGGAATGGTGAAGCCCTGGCGCTGCATCTCCTTGGCGAGATTGACCATCTCATCGAGGCTGGGGGTGATGAGGCCGGACAGGCCAATGATGTCGGCCTTGTGCTCGCGCGCGGCGTCGAGAATCTTCTGCCCCGGCACCATGACGCCCATATCGACCACGTCGTAGTTATTGCATTGCAGCACCACGCCGACGATGTTCTTCCCGATGTCGTGCACGTCGCCCTTCACCGTCGCCATCAGAATCTTGCCCTTGGCCTGCGCCACGTCACCGGGCTGCTTCTCGGCCTCGATGAAGGGGATGAGGTAGGCCACCGCCTTCTTCATCACCCGCGCCGATTTGACCACTTGCGGCAGAAACATCTTGCCGGCGCCAAACAGGTCGCCGACCACGTTCATGCCCGACATCAGCGGGCCTTCGATGACCTCGATGGGGCGGCCGCCGCGGGCCGCGATTTCGGCGCGCAGCTCCTCGGTATCGGCTTCCACGTGCCCGTCAATGCCCTTGACCAGCGCGTGGGTGATGCGCTCGCCCACCGGCAGTTCGCGCCAGCTTTCATCCATCGTCTGCTTGGCTCCGGCGCCGCCGCCCTGAAAGCGGCTGGCGATGTCGAGCATCCGCTCCCCGGCGTCTTCACGGCGGAACAGGATCACGTCTTCGATCCCGTCGCGCAGTTCGGCCGGCAGGTCGGAATACACCGGCAGCACGCCCGCATTGACGATGCCGAAGTCCATGCCGCGCTGAATCGCGTGGTAGAGGAACACGCTGTGAATCGCCTCGCGCACCAGGTTGTTGCCGCGGAAGCTGAAGCTCACGTTGGAGACGCCGCCGGAAATATGGCAGTGCGGCAGGTTCTGGCGAATCCACTCGGTGGCCTCGATGAAGTCGAGTCCGTAGCGGTTGTGCGCCTCGATGCCGGTGGCCACGGCGAACACGTTGGGGTCAAAAATAATGTCTTCAGGCGGAAAACCGACCTCGTTCACCAACAGATCGTAGGCCCGCCGGCAGATCACCTTGCGGCGCTCCAGCGTGTCGGCCTGACCTTCTTCGTCAAACGCCATCACCACCACCGCGGCGCCGTATCGGCGACACAGCCGCGCCTGATGCAGGAACGGCTCGATGCCCTCCTTCATGGAGATGGAGTTGACGATGGGCTTGCCCTGCACGCACTGCAGGCCGGCCTCGATCACCGCCCACTTGGAGCTGTCGATCATCACCGGTACCCGCGAAATATCGGGCTCCGAGGCGATCAGCTTGAGGAAGGTCTGCATCGCCTCCACACCATCGAGCATGCCCTCGTCCATGTTGACGTCGATCACCTGCGCACCGGCTTCGACCTGCTGGCGGGCGACCGTGAGCGCTGCGGTGTAGTCGCCTTCCTTGATCAGTTTGCGGAAGGCGGCCGAGCCGGTGACGTTGGTGCGCTCACCGACGTTCACGAAGCCCAGCTCGGGCGTCACCGTCAGCGGCTCCAGACCCGACAGGCGCATGACCGGCACGTGCACCGCCGGCACGCGCGGCGCAATTCCCTCGACCGCCCGCGCCATGGCCGCAATGTGATCCGGCGAGGTGCCGCAGCAGCCGCCGACAATGTTGACCAGCCCGTCCTCGGCAAAGCCCCTGATGATTTCGGCCGTTTCCTCGGGCTGCTCGTCGTACTCGCCAAACGCATTGGGCAGGCCGGCGTTGGGGTAACAGGAAATCAGGCTGTCGCTCAACCGCGACAGTTCGGCCACGTAGGGGCGCATTTCCTTGCCGCCCAGGGCGCAGTTGAAGCCGATCGCCAACGGCTGGGCGTGGCGCACCGAGGCCCAGAACGCTTCGGCCACCTGCCCGGAAAGCGTGCGCCCCGAGGCATCGGTGATCGTGCCCGAGATGATCACCGGATAACGGACCCCGCATTCCTCAAAAAAGGTCTCGCAGGCAAAGATCGCGGCCTTGGCGTTGAGCGTGTCGAAGATGGTTTCGATCATCAGCATATCGACGCCCCCTTCGGCCAGTGCCCGCGCCTGCTCCAGATAGGCGTCGACCAATTGCTGAAAGGTCACGTTGCGCTTGCCGGGATCGTTCACGTCCGGGCTGATGCTGGCGGTACGGTTGGTGGGGCCGATGGAGCCCACCACGAACCGGGGACGCTCCGGCGTGGCGACCGCGTCGGCCGCCTCGCGGGCCAGCCGCGCCGCCGCCACGTTCATCTCGTAGCTGAGCGACTCCATGTGGTAGTCGGCCATCGAGATCTGTTGCGCGTTGAAGGTGTTGGTCTCGATCAGATCGGCGCCCGCCTCGAGATAGGCGCGGTGGATGTCACGAATCAGATCGGGCTGGGTCAGCACCAGCAGGTCGTTGTTGCCCTGCAGATCGTGCGGCCAGTCGGCAAACCGCTCGCCGCGATAGTCGGCCTCGCTGAGCTTGTGGCGCTGAATCATGGTGCCCATGGCGCCGTCGAGCACGAGGATGCGGCGCTTCAGCGCAGCGTGAAGTTCGGCGTTGCGGGGATGCAGTTTCATGGCAGTCCAGATCAAAACAGTCGGGCATTTTATCCTCTTATACGGATAAGCGGATACCAGGCTCAGGCGGCACCTGCCGGCCGTCCATCCGGCAAACCGCCCCACCCATCGCCACGCCGCCCTTTTGGCGAAAAGTGCATGGCAGGATGCAGTCGTCGTCTCGCAGCGGAAGTGAATCCCCCTCCACCCCCGCTGCAACGGCTCTCCGCCAATCCGGCATCCCCCCCTTCGCCGGATTGAACTGACCGGGTGTGCTCTCTCTCCGCACACCCGGTTTTTTTCTGCCTGATGGGCAGCTGCCGCCAACCCTCCCCATCGTGCCACGCCGGATCGCCACCGCGCATCACCCCTGCAAAGGGCCGCGCATGAGGCGCCGCACCGAAAACGCGCTGGTGCCCGAGCGCGGCCACAGCGGCTGCCACGCCATCGCCAAAAATCCGGCCGAGACCGCTTAAACTAGCGGCCAGGCGCGCCTCGCGCCTTCAATCAAGCTCCTCTGGAAATTCAACGATGCGTAAATGGCGTTGCGTAATTTGTGACTGGGTCTATGACGAAGCCTTGGGGGTGCCCGACGAAGGCATTCCCGCCGGCACCCGCTGGGAAGACGTGCCCGAAAGCTGGACCTGCCCCGACTGCGGCGCGGCCAAGGCCGACTTTTTGATGGAAGAGGTCTGATCGTCTCGCGGTGCCCACAGGCCCTCCCAACGGAGGGCTTTTTTGTGGGTGGCGTCCGGCACCGGCAGAAAGAGCCACTCGGACCGGCCGGTCACGGTTACCGCGAACGGCGCCGGTGCACCCGTCAGCCTCGCCATTGGTTGATCGCAGCGGCGTGCGCAGGCGCGCGACAAATGGGCGCGCGCCGCCCTTGGGTCGTCATGCCGGCAATTTCCCCGGTAAACTGCCGCGCCCTCGCCGGACGCGGCACCGCCGCTTTGTGCCCGCAGGGATCGTATTGACAATCACAGGGAAGCTCCATGGCATTCAAGATCGCCGTCCTCAAGGAAACGCGCGCAAACGAGCGACGCGTTGCCCTCGTACCCGTGGTGGCCGACAAGCTCACCAAACTGGGCGCAACGCTCGCAGCGCAGACCGGCGCCGGTGACGCGGTCAAGCTGCCCGACGCCGCGTTCAAGAACGTGCACTTCGCCGCCAACCCGCAGGGGCTGGTCAGCGATGCCGACATCGTGCTGGCGGTGCAGCCGCCTTCGCTCGCGGCGGTCGACGCGATGAAGGAGGGGGCCATCCTCATCTCCTTTATCTATGCGCACAAGGAAATCGAGCTGGTCAAGAAGCTGCGTGACAAGAACATCACGTGCTTCGCGATGGAACTGGTGCCGCGCATCACCCGCGCCCAGGCCATGGATGCCCTGTCGTCGCAGGCCGCGCTGGCCGGCTATTACGGCGCCCTGCTGGGCGCGACCAGCATCGCCCGCATGATGCCGATGACCACCTTTGCCACCGGCTCCATACGCCCCGGCACCGTGCTGGTGATGGGCGTTGGCGTTGCCGGCCTGTCGGCCATCGCCACGGCACGCCGCATTGGCGCCAAAGTCGAAGGCTACGACGTGCGCCCCGAAGTGAAAGAACAGGTCGAATCCCTCGGTGCCAAGTTCATCGACACCGGCGTGGATGCCCGCGGTGAAGGCGGATACGCCCGCGAGCTGACGGCCGAAGAGAAAGACAAGATCGCGGCCGTGGTGACCAAGCACATCCAGAGCGCCGACATCATCATCACCACGGCGGCCATTCCCGGCCGGCCGTCACCCAAGCTCATCTCCAAAGCCCAGGTCGATGGCATGAAGGGCGGCAGCGTCATCATCGATCTCGCCGCCGAGGGCGGGGGCAACACCGAGTACACCGTGCCGGGTGAAACCGTCACGGTCGGCCAGACCACCATCGTCGCGCCGCTCAACGTGCCGTCGCTGCTGGGCGAGCACGCCTCTGAGCTGTACGCCAAGAATCAGTTCAACCTCGTCGAGTTGATGGTCAAGGAAGGGGCGCTGGCCATCGACTGGAGCGATGAAGTGCTGGCCAAGGCCTGCCTCACGCACGCCGGCGAAATCAAGAACGAAGCGGCCCTCAAGGCCGTGGAAGCTGCCTAACTTTTCGGGGATTACATTCATGGACGCCACCACCGCCATCACCGGCTTCGTCGCCCTCTACATCTTCATGCTCGCCGCCTTCACCGGCTACGAGATCATCGGCCGCGTACCGGCGATTCTGCACACGCCGCTCATGTCGGGCTCCAACTTCATTCACGGCATCGTCGTGGTGGGCGCGCTGTACATGCTCATCAATGCCAGCTCGGTGATCGAACAGGCCCTGGGCTTTTTCGGCGTGATTCTCGGCGCGGCCAACGCCGCCGGCGGTTACGTGGTGACCGAACGCATGCTTGAAATGTTCAAGCCATCCGACAAGAAGAAGGGCTAAGCCATGAATGTTCAATTCTTCATTGACGCGAGCTTCATCCTCGCGACCCTGCTGTTCATCTACGGCCTGAAGCGCATGTCCTCGCCGGTGACGGCCCGCTCGGGCATCGTGGTCGCCGGCTGGGGCATGGTCATCGCCGTGGTGGCCAGCTTCCTCTACGTGTTCAACGTTGCGCCCGAGGTCAAGCCGCACCTCACGGTCAACATCGCGCTGGCGGTGATCGCGCTGGCACTGGGCCTTGGCTGGGCCTGGCGCAGCGGCAAGAAGGTCGAAATGACCGCCATGCCGCAGATGGTCGCCCTCTACAACGGCATGGGTGGCGGCGCGGCGGCCGCAATTGCGGCGATCGAACTGTTCGGCCACAAGGCCCATGGCCCCATCGTGCTCATCATGGCGGTGCTGGGCGGCGTGATCGGCGCCGTGTCGCTCTCGGGCAGCCTCATCGCCTGGGGCAAGCTCGACGGCCGCATCAACGGCACCTGGCGCTTCACCGGCCTGCAGGCGTTCAACGGTCTGATCCTGCTGACCCTGCTTGCCATCGGCGCCTGGACCGTGTG
Source organism: Polycyclovorans sp. (assembly GCA_002706265.1). GTDB lineage: Bacteria > Pseudomonadota > Gammaproteobacteria > Nevskiales > Nevskiaceae > Polycyclovorans. The sequence continues at coordinate 19,581 of PAKU01000034.1, forward strand.
GACCGGCGGCGCCGTCTCACCGCTGCTGATCAGCGTGTTCTTCATCCTCGCCCTGTTCTACGGCGTGATGATGGCCATGCCCATCGGCGGTGCCGACATGCCGGTGGTCATCTCACTGTTCAACGCCTTCACCGGCCTGGCCGTGGGCTTCGAGGGCTATGTGATCGGCAACGCCGCCCTCATGGTGGCCGGCATGGTGGTCGGCTCGGCCGGCACCCTGCTCACCCTGCTGATGGCCAAGGCCATGAACCGCTCGGTCAGCAACGTGTTGTTCTCGAACTTCGGCGCCAGCGGCGACGAAGCACAAGGCGAGATCTCCGGCAGCATGAAGCCCATCGAAGCGGGTGATGCCGGCATCAACATGCGGTATGCCAGCAAGGTCATCATCGCGCCCGGCTACGGCCTGGCGGTGGCGCAGGCCCAGCACAAGCTCTACGAGTTCGTGAAAATCCTGCAGGCCGCCGATGTGGACGTGAAATTCGCCATTCACCCGGTCGCCGGCCGCATGCCCGGCCACATGAACGTGCTGCTCGCCGAAGCCGGCGTGCCCTACGACATCATCTACGACATGGAAGACATCAACGGCGAGTTCAAGGAAGCCGACGTGGCCATCGTCATCGGCGCCAACGACACCGTGAACCCGGCGGCGCGCACCAACAAGTCATCGCCGATTTACGGCATGCCCATCCTCAACGTCGACCAGGCCAAGCAGGTCTACGTGGTCAAACGCGGCCAGGGCAAGGGCTACTCGGGTGTCGAGAATGAACTGTTCTTCGCCGACAACACCAACATGGTCTATGGCGATGCCCAAAAGGTGCTCGTGGCCATGGTGCAGGCCGTGAAGGCGCTGGACGGCGGCGGGCACTAGAGGTTCAGTCGCAAAGCAAGGCCCCGCGATGCGGGGCTTTTCTTTGGGCGGGCGGTTTGAAACTGGCGGGCTTGTTGCGCCCCTGCACCCGCGGGGCCTCACTCGGCGGTCGAGGCCCGTCATAAATCATTGGCCGCTCGACATCACGCGCCGTTGCGGCGCCTTGCGGAGCAGATGAACGCGGACTTACTATCCGGGCGGGCCGGATTTCAAGCCCATAAACGCATTATCTGGGAGATTAAAATGAAGAAAATGATGGCTGCCGCAGTGCTGCTCGCCTCATCCTCCACGGCATTTGCAGAGGCGCCGGGCGGCCCGAACTGCGGCTGGGGCAACATGCTGTTTCAGGGTCAATCTGGATTTGTCTATCACTTCCTGGCCAGCACCACCAACGGCACCTCGGGAAACAATACGTTCGGCATGACGTCGGGCACCAATGGCTGCTCGGTGTCCGGCACGCTGACCTACGGCGGCAAGGCCATGGTCACCGCAATGATGGACGAGTTCTCTGCTGACGTCGCCGTCGGTGAAGGCGAAGCCCTGACCGCCGTGGCCGTTGCTTATGGCATTGCAAAAGAAGACCGTGCCGCGTTCGCCCACCTGGCCAACCAGAACTTCGCGGTGCTGTTCCCCAGCGAGAACGTCACGGCTGACGAAGTTGTCGCCAGCCTTGAGTCGCTGATGAAGGCCGACGCGCAGTTGTCGCAGTACGTCATCTGATCTTGACTCCTGCCGCCAGGCGGCAGGCTAAAGATCGTCCGGGCCCGGTATCGCTGATACCGGGCCTTTCATTTGGTCGCCGACACGATGTACTCCATGCGCACGTTGCTGCCCTGCCTTCTGCTGGCCCTGCTTGCTGCCTTGCCGAGCAGGGCGTGGTCAGCCGATTCAGCGTGGGCGCAAGCGCAGGCGCTCGAACTCTGGACGCACGACCACTGGCTGAACCTGGTGCACTACAAAGCCGGTGCGCTGCCCGGATCGTGGAAAAGCGCCACCGACGACCCCCGCTTTTTCCTGGCCGATGACGGCGCCACCGCCCCCCGCAATGAACTGCGGGCGACGTTGGCGGCCTTCACCGCACCGGTAACTCTTGCGGATGAACACGCGCAATGCCGCTTCGTCGCCCGTCTGGACTGGTTACGCCGCCACTTGGACCTGGGCGACCTTCCACAGCCAGCGTGCGCGGCCTATCAAGCGTTCAGGCTGCAGGTTCAGGCCCAACACGCGGTGCTGGTTTTTCCGTCCTACTACCTCAACAGCCCGTCATCGATGTTCGGCCACACGCTGTTGCGCCTTGACCCGGACGAAGCGGGTGGCGGCTCGGAATACCTGTCGTTTGCCGTCAACTTCGGGGCCATCGTCGATCCCGGCGACAACAGCCTCTTCTTCGCCTTCAATGGCCTGACCGGTCAGTATCCCGGGCAGTTTGAGGTTGATCACTATTACAAGAAAATTCGCGAGTACAACACGGGCGAGAATCGCGACATCTGGGAATACCCCCTCAACCTGACGCCCGCCGAAACCGAGCGCCTGGTTCAGCACCTCTGGGAACTCAAGGGCGTCCGCTTTGCTTATTACTTTTTTGATGAGAACTGCTCATACCGGATTCTTGAGCTTCTTGAAATCGCCCGCCCTGGCCTGGACCTGACCCGCGGATTCCCAATGACCGCAATCCCGATCGACACGGTTCGGGCGGTTCAGAATGCGGGCCTGATTCAGGGCAAGCTCTTTCGCCCCTCGCAGGGCACCGTCCTCAGGCAGCGGCTTGCGGTGATACCCAAAACGCTGCATGAGACGGTCATCGAGCTCAGCAACGAACCCGCGCGGCTCGACGACGGCAGCCTCCCGTCCCTGGACCCGCAAACCCGCGCCCGCCTCATCGACGCCGCCTACAAATACCTGCGCTTCACACAGACCGGCGCTGCGCGTGACCCGGTCATCGCCAAGCACAGCTTTCAACTGCTGCAGGCGCTGCGACGGCACGCTGACCAGATCGGCCAAGATGACCGCGCCGACGTCGCCCTCAGCACCTCGCCCGAGCTTGGCCACGGCAGTCGCCGACTGGCCGCTGGTGTCTGGAACGAAGACCGTCTGGACTACCTCACGCTCGGTCTGCGGCTGTCACTGCACAGCCTTCAGGAAAACCGCAACGGCTTCCCGCTGGGGGCGCAGATCAATCTCGGCAATTTTGATCTGCGCGTTGAAGAGGACGGAGATGCCGACCTGAACCGTCTCGACGTGGTCGACATCCTGTCGCTGAGCCCCCGCGACGCGTTCTTCAAACCACTGTCCTGGTCGATTCAGACGGGAATCGATCGCCAATGGACCGGCGGGTCGGAGCATCGTGTGGCGCAGGTCAATGGCGGCATCGGCGCGACCCGCACGTTAGGGGCGGGCAATCTCTTGTATGGCCTGACCACGGCGCGCCTCGAATACAACCACGGGTATGCCGCGCCGGCGCAGCCGGCCGTGGGTCTGCGCGCAGGACTGCTGCTGAACGCCGGGCCACTGACCTTCAACGGAGAGGTTGCGACAGAAAAGTTTGCCAACGGTGAAACACGCACGCGGGTGGTGCTGGGGAACAATCTCTACCTGTCTCGCCAGCAAGCCCTGCACCTTGAACTGCAGTGGCGAAACCAGCAGCCCGAGCATAAAACCGCGATCGGCCTGCGTTACCAGTACTACTACTGAGATCAAGCGACTGAGATCACGCGTGCCTTTCCGATCAAACAACCTCCGTGGGTGGATGCCGCGCCTCGCGCGGCGCTTTTGGCCGGCATGCGGGCGTGCGCCCTGTGTCGCGCCGATAGGGCTGTTGTCGTGCCTCATTTTGTCGGGCTGCACCTCGGTGTTTCTACAGCCCGATCGGGTGCCGTATTTCGCGGACCGGCCTTTGGGAACGCCGACCGAGGACGTCTGGATTGCGGCACCTGACGGGCAGAACCTGCATGCGCTGTACCTGCCGGCACACGGTCGCGCGCGCGCGACCGTGCTCTATTTGCATGGCAACGCCGAGAACCTGAGCACCCATGTGCGTGCAGTGGAATGGCTGCCTGCGCAGGGCTACAGCGTGCTCGCGCTTGACTACCGCGGCTATGGCCGTTCATCAGGCAAAGCAAGCATCCGTGGCGTCCACGAAGACGCTGCCGCCGCACTGGCATGGCTTGCCGCGCAGCGAGGTGAGGCCGACATGCCGGTGATCGTGTACGGGCAGAGTCTTGGCGCTTCGATCGCCATACGCTCGGTGGCCAGCTCGCCCTTTCGCGACACGGTGGCCGCCGTGGTCGCGGAAAGTCCGTTCGCCCGTTATCGCGGCATCGCGCGCGAAAAGCTGTCACAGGTTTGGCTGACCTGGCCCCTGCAATGGCCTCTGTCGCTGCTCATCTCCGACCGGTACGCGGCCATTGACGTGGTGAATCAGCTCAGCCCGATCCCGCTGTTGCTGATTCACGGCGCGCACGATGTGGTGGTGGATGTCCGTCACTCACAGCAGCTGTACGCCGCCGCCGGGCTGCCCAAAGACCTCTGGGTCATCCCGCAGGGTGGACACATCGACGCCACACGCAGGGAATCGGTGCGCGAGCGATTGCTGGCGTTCCTGGCCGGCATCGGCCAGGCACCTGAAGACGCGCCCTGACGGCCGCCCACCTCGTCCGTCACCACGCCCGATCCAACCCCCGCAGAAACCCGGTGTTGCCGCCCTGCGCCGCACGCGTTCGCCGCCCCGTCTACCGCCCGGCTGTTGATCTGATCGGAACGGGTGCCGCACGCAAAAGCGAGTCGGCGGGAGGCCCGCCTCTCACGAGACGGGCCATGGGGAACTCGTCGCTCCGGCGTGATAGATCGACCGCGCGGCACTGCGCCGCCGGCCTCAGGGCACAAGAACGAACCGGCTGATCACGGGGTCGTGATCGCTGCCCCGCATCGCATCCTCTGCAAATTCAGTGTTCACATGCACCAGATCCACCTCGGGGCTGGCGGCCAGCAACGCCGACGAGACGTAAATATGATCCAGCGCCTGCGCGTTGCCTTCGAAATTGAAGGTATACCGCTCGGTGAACGGCAGGCCCGTCACGTCGTAGAGGTTCTGCAGCACGTGACTGCCGTCGTCGGCACCGCTGAGCGCCTGCAGTGGGTTCTCAAAATCGAACTCATTGAGGTCGCCCAGCACGATGACCCTGGCGTCTGCGTCGATGGCAAGCACGTCGTCGACGAACTGATTGACCACACTCGCCTGCGCCACACGATCACCCTCGCTGCCGTTGACCGCAGGCTGCACCGCACCATAGAGCGGCGTGCCGCCGCCCTTTGAGGAGAAGTGGTTGTTGACCACGATCAGGCGCTGGCCATTGAAGTCGAATGCCGCGGCCAGGGGCTTGCGCGAGCCGGCAAACGCCGCCGACTGCGGGGCGACAAGGCCGGGGCTGAAGCTCAGTCCGACACCATCGCCATCGGCTTGGGGCATCGTGGCGGTGGTGCCGTCTCCCGGCACACCGACCAGACTCACCCGAGAGGGCGCATACAGGAACGCTTGGCGAATATTGCCGCCAGGCTGGCCACCACTCTGGTTTTCACCGATCGGTGCAACCTCGGCAACGCTGTAGGCGAAGCCACAGTTGTCCTGGATCGCATCGGTCAATGTCGTCAGCGTCAGCGCCGCACTGAGCGTGCCGTCAGCAAGGCCACCGCTGGCGTCCTGTACCTCTTGGAGGCCGATGATGTCGGGCGTTGCAAGGTGGGTGCAGATCTGCTCGGCAAGGGTGGCGAAGCGCCCGTCACCGACGTCGTCATCGATCTCGCCGCTGGGCTCGACCAGCGGGTCGAGGTTGAGCACGTTGTATGTCGCAACGGTGAGTTGATTCGCCCCCGGCACCAGGGTCGTGACCTCGGGCGCCAGCCCCGAAGGACTGACCGCCCCGACGGCTTCGGTCAGCAGCACTTCGAAATTGCCGAAGTTGTAGGAAACCACACCGGTGGCACTGGCGATCACGTCACCCGTGTTCACGGTTGGCACCTGCCCGCCGGGCCCATTGTTGAGTTGCACCCGCTCGGGGTTGTAATCGATGCCCCCATCGACCTGCCCCAAACGCGGCAGCACACCGCCGGCCAGGATGTCGAGACTCAAGCCACCGCGCCCATTGAAGCCGGTGCCCGCGAGACCACCATCGACGACACCATAAATCTCCCCAAACCGCGTGGTCGGAGAGGAGGCCAGCAGATCGACCACACTCACCCGCATCCCTTCAAGTGATTCAAAGAAATCAATGGGATCGACCTCGGGGTTGTAGACCGACTGGCCCGCCGCATCCACCCGACCGTCGGTGTCGCTGTCGATGACGGTCGAAGAGGGAATCGGCCGGCCGCTCGCGCCGATCCGAGTTTCGGGCAGCGGGTTGCCACTGCTGATCGCCGTCACGCTGCCGCCCGACAATTGCGTGGTCGACAGATTGCCGGTGCCCATGCCGCCCGGGTAGAACTCCGACACGGTGCCGGTCATTTCCACGAGGTCGCCAACGGCCACCGACGGCGCGCCCCCGGTGAACATGAACAGCCCGTCAGAGGTCACCGGATTACCGTCGCCCTCCACATCCTGCACATAGAAGCCGTTGCCCACCACGGCGGTGACGATACCCGGCACCTCGGTGACGTCCATGCCCAGCAGCGGCGAAACGTGGCCCGCGCCCTGAATCTCGAAGATGCGCGCGGCCAGGCCCGGTTCGGGCTCGGGTACCGCCTGCGGAGACGGCAGGTTCTGCACACCCGGCGAGTCGTTGGTCGCCAGCTCAAAGCCGCCCATCTGGAACGGCGCGGTGTTGCCGTTGTAGCGGAACACGTGCCCGGGGACGAAGTCGCCGTCCGGTCCCACACGCTGGCTGCTGTACACAGGGTCGCCACCATCGGTGCTGGCGATCAGCGCGACCGAATCGATCACTTCATCCCAGGGCGTCTGGTCGAGCACGCCATCGTCGTCCAGGTCGAGGTCGAGCCCGCTGCTGCCGGTGAAGCCCCGCACCAAAAGATGCGTGACGTTGTCACCGTTCTCGAAATCGAGGGTGGCGGTGAGATCGGCCGCGCGTGCACTGCCGAAGCGCGCCGGATCATAGGTCGCCTCGGCGACCAGGAACTGCCCGTCACCGGCCACCACACTGCCGGTCAGCGCGACCACCGACTCGATGAACCCACCCGAAGAGGTCCCGGAGCCGTCACCGATGACCACATAGCTCAGGCCCTCCAGGGGGGTGCCCGCCGCACCGCCGAGCTCGAAATACTCGTCGTTGTCGGCACTGGGCTGATCAATACGAATTTCGGTGATCCGCAGGCGCGGTGTGATCACGGTGTCGTCGCGACGCGCGATGTTCTGGATGCGCGTGTCCGCTTCAGCGCCGACCTCGGCCTTATTGAACGCCGATGCCGCGTCCGGGAAGCGCGCCCGCAGGAATTCAGCCAGGGCGTCCTGTTCACTGTTGTCGGGCGCAAACGTGGCAGCACCGGTCATCGTCGCGGCGGTGATGTCGACCCGGTTCTGCGCGCTGAGGCTGCTGAACGGATAACCGTCGCCGTCGTTGCCGACCAGAAAATCCAGCGACACCATGCGGAACCTGCGGTCGGGGTCGCCGACCAGCACGCCGTTTTCGACGATCACATCCTCTTCACCGCCGGCCGTGGCGCCGTTGCTGTCTTCAACAACGAGACTGCGGATGCGCTGACCGTTCCCCGCGCCGGCGCTGTCACGGCCGGGCTGCAGCGGATCGAAACTGAACCGAATGCCCCCGATCTGCGGAAAACGACCTTGCTGCACCTCGCCCGGGCCCTCAAAGCCCACGCCGTGTTCCAGCAGCTCGCGCAGTTCGGCAGCGGTGACGCTGATGATGCTCAGGCCATTGTTGAAGGCCAGAGTGGTTTCGATGTCGAACTGGCTGATGTCACCTTCGGCCTTGCCCGCTGCCGGAATGGCCTGCGGCGGCAATCGCTGCACGTCGTTCGGATCGTTGGAGCCCGCCGGAATCACGACCTCGCCGATCGCCGCACGAATACCACCGCCGTTCTTGATCGAAATGGCCACCGACGGCTCAACCGCCTGGGCGGCTGCCAGGTTGGCATCCGCCGTCAGGTTGCCCAGATTGGTTTCTTGCTGGCGAATCGCCGGGCGCGCGCCTTCCAGATAAACCGCGGTGTTGCCAAAGATGTTGGATTCGCGGCCAATGATGACGTCACTTACCGCGCCCACCAGCGTCACGACTTCGGCAAGCGGGTCGGGGTTGCCCAGCCGTTCAACGCCCGCCGCATCGGTGGCAAATGCGCCGTTCACCGTGGGATCCAGGGTGCCCGGCAACAACACGCCCATCTCGTCAAATCCCACCAACAGGCGGCCAACATAGCGGTAGTTGCCATCAGTATTGACCACCAGTACCGGTTCACCAATGGCCGAAACGAGTTCGAGCGGGTAGGTGTCGGCCGGCACATCGCCCGCCCGCAAGACATCGCCGTCATCGGCCAGGAGGGTGTTCGAGCCGCCAGCGACGATGATGTCGACACCGATGAGGCGGCTGGCCAGCGCCCGCTCGATGGCGATCTGCTGCATGTGCGCCAGCAGAATGACCTTGTCGATGTCCTGACCCAACAAGGCATCAACCGTCGTCTGAATCTCGGCGGCCAGCGCGTCCAGATCAGCGGCGTTCTCGGCGTTGAAGGGCATCGGCGCCACCCCGACGTTGCCCGGCGAACTGATGCTGCGCAGCGTTGGCGTCGTCGCGCCGACGACCCCGATGGATTCGCCATCAACCTCGATCACCACGCTGCCCGCAATGCTGGCGGGCTGGGGCGCGGCACCATCGGCCACGACCAGGTCGGCGAGATTGGCGTCGGGCGCAAAATCGAGGTTGGTCGACAGATAGGCAAACTGGGTGCCGGCGTAGGGTTCAATCGTGCCGTCGCCATCGGCGTCAACGCTGTTCGGGCGAATCAGGTTGCCGACCTGCGCCGTGCCCAGATCGAACTCATGGTTGCCAAAGCTGGAGGCTCTGACGCCGAGGGCGTTGGCGATGAGAATGTCTGCCCGGCCACCCTGGCCATCGTCTTCAAGCCCCACCGCATCGGCGAAGCGCGCGTCATTGGAGCCGGAGTAGAACGGCCCCGGAATGTAGTTGTCACCGGAAAGCAGCTTGAGCGTGCCGTCGGGCATGGCGTCGGCCAACTGCGTCCAGACCGCCGAGAAACGCGGCGCGTCTTCAAGCGCCGGGCCGCCGGCTTCAAAGTCGGCCGCGTGCAGCAATTGCAGCAGGAAGGCAGGCGTTGGCACCAGATTTGGCGCGCCCGGCGCAACCACCACGAACCTTGAAAAGCTCAGGGTGTCGCCGCTGACGCGGCTGTTGGCCATATCGACTTCCATGGTCATCAATGGCGCCAGGGTGCCGTCTGCATTGACCTTGACGAGTTGCAGATCGGCCGGGTCCACCCCGGCAGGAATCAAGCTCGGGTCGAAAGGCACGCTCAGGCGCACAGGCTGATTGAACAGTGCGCCGTCGGGCCCGAAGTCGACCATCGGCCCCACCGCGCCGACGGGCCCCGGCGCGATGATCGAACCCGTGATGGTGGCCGTGTTCGCAAGTGCACCGGCCGGGAAAACCGCGCGCAAACCTTCAAGTTCAGTGCCCACCGGACCGACGACGGTGCCCCCGGCAGCCGCATTGACCTGTTGACTGAAGTCCGCTGCGGGGGATGGCGTTGGCGACACGCTCGGCGTCGGGGATACGGACGGGGTCGGGGTCGGTGAGGCACTTGGCGTCGGGGACGCGGACGGGGTCGGGGACGCACTCGGCGTCGGGGACACGGACGGTGTCGGTGTCAGAGTCGGTGACACACTCGGCGTCGGGGACGCGGACGGAGGCGGTGTCGGGGACGCACTCGGCGTCGGTGAGACGAACGGAGGCGGCGTTGGCGATGCACTTGGCGTCGGTGAGACGACCGGGGGCGGCGTCGCCGTCGGTGTCGGTGAACCGCCGGGAAGCGGCGTCGCCGTGGGCGTGATGTCGATCCCCGGTGCAGGCTCGAAAGGGGTCGCGTTGTTGTCCGATTCACATGCCGCGACGGCGATCGGCAGCGTGAGCACCATCAACCAGCGACCGTAACGGGCAAACGGCAGACACGACATGGCAACGCTCCGAGGGAATCCTAAGGTGTCCGAACGGTGCCATCGGTTTGTGACGGTTCCTTATCGCTTGGATGAAGTTATGGGGATGTGCTCCCGCCAGGGTCTGGCATGCCCCTCGCCGATCCGCGGCGCGGTCGGGGCGTGGAACGGGGCCATCATCAGGCTTCGTGAGGCAACCAAACCCTGCCGCAACGCGTCACCACGCCCGATCCACCCGCACCACCCGATGCAGCCATTGCCCCTCACCGCCCAAGGGCTGCCGCGACGCCACCGAGAAGCGCAGGTTCAGCGGCGCGGCGCCGTCGTTTTGCGCCAGGTGGGGCCCGAGCAGCAGAAACTCGGTGCCGGCAGCGTCGACGTGGGTGTCTTCCAGCACCAGGGCAGGGTCGCCGGTGACGCTGCCGGCGGTGAGCACCAGTTGCGTATCGCGGGCCTCGATGCCCTCGTGTACGTGGCTGTTGATCAGCGTCACGCTGCCGCCCTGCACCCGCAAGCTGCGCAGGTTCGCGTTTTCGATGACGGCGTCGTCGCAGCGCGTCAGGTCAAGATCGCCCAGGGTGCCGGTGAAGCGTGCGCCGGCTTCGTCGAGACAGTGCGTGACGCCGCGGCGGGTCGGCGCGCGTCTTGGCAGTGGGCGCGCCGCTGGCGTGTCACGCCCGGCAATGGCTGCGCGCAGCGCGGTGTGGAAGGCCTCGGGCGCCTCGAACATGGGCATATGGGCGGCGCCGTCCAGCACCGTGAGGCGGGCATCGGCCATCATCGCGGCGGCCAGTTGACCGGTGCGCAAAGGCGTTATGGCGTCGTCCCGCCCCCAGATCAGCTCGGTGGGGGTGCGCACCTCGCGCAGCGCCGGGCCGAAATCGTAGGCACTCATCGCCAGCGCACTGATGGCCATAGGCTGCCCACCCAGCCCCATTTGCCGCAGCCACGGCGTGGCGATGAGCATGGTCGGGCTGATGCCCAGACGATCCGCCTCGGCCAGCACGGCCTGCGTGAGCTGCGTCAACCAGGCCGCCTGTTCGGCATCGGCGCCTGCATAGCTTTGCACGCCCAACCGGCTCAGCCCCTGCGCCACGACCGAGTGATGCAGCACGCCGGCCAGGTTCACCAGCACCAGCCGGTTGAGGTCATCGGGGAACTGCCGGGCGTAGGCCAGCGCGATCGCCCCGCCCATGGAGTGCCCCACCAGGGTGAAGGGCCGGGCGTCGAGCTGCCGCACGGCGCCGCGAACCGCCGTGGCCATGGCATCGGGGCTGTACAGATGATTGCCGCCGGTGGAGCGGCCGAAGCCGGGCAAATCCACGGCAATGACCCGATAGGTCTCGGCCAGCATGGGGATGACGCCCTGCCAGTCACCCGCCGCGTTGCGGCTCAAGCCATGCACCAACACCACCAGGGGCGCGTGACTGGCCCCTGCGCTGTAGGTCATCACCTGCCCACCGAACACGGCGTCGTCCACCGCCAGCGGCCTGATCTGCAGCGCGTCTTCAGGCGCCTTGGCCTGTGCGGCGAGGTTCACGCCCGCTGCCGTAAGCAACAGAAGAACGCGCAACAGGGCGGACAGGGTCATGAAAAACGGGCCTAGAATGCGGATGGAGTAACACCTTGCCATGGCGGGCGCCGGAGTCCGGGCGCCGTGACAGGGCGAATACCCTAGCGCCTTGACCGTCACGCGCGCTGAATGACCGCGGCGGCTTGGCCATTTGCGACGCGCTGCCAGAAGCAGATTCAAGAACCGTCAGCAAGCCTGCGAAAACACGGGAAAAATGCTGGCGGACCCCGCTTACCCGGGGCGATTGGCGCATCATTCTTGGGCGCTGCACTGACTTAGTCACAAGTCGAGCGGCTTTTCAAAAAACCCCGAAACGTCAAGCCCCTGCCCGGAACATCGATTGTCTCTGTCGTGGAACACGTTGTTGTTAAAGGATATTTTTTATTCATGACATGGCCGCTACGCTGCAGCGCAGCATTGGGGCTGCACCGAAACGAGTCGGCTGCTGACACCATGCACAACGTTATCCACAGGCCACCCTTGGACCGGCAAATACTTTGATGCCATCGCATTCCCGCCCCGTCATCACGGTTGCCCTGCCGGTGCCCCTGCGCCGCGCATTCGACTACCTGAGCGACGACGCAGGCGTGGCCCCCGGCTGCCGTGTCCAGGTCAATTTCAACCGCCGGCTGCACGTTGGCGTGGTGCTGGGCAGCGCCTCGGCGCCGCCGGGCGGCGATGGCGACGATTTGAAGCCGGTCCTGCAATGCCTTGATGCCCGCCCGCTGCTCAATCACGACTGCCTGTCGCTGCTGCGCTGGGCGGCGGACTATTACCTGCACCCGGTCGGCGAGGTGATCGCTGCCGCGCTGCCGCCGGCACTGCGGCGCGGCAAATCTGCCGACTGGACCCCGCCGCAACGGTGGTCGCTCACCGAAGCCGGGGCCGTCGCCCTGCGGGAACTGCCGGCCCGCCAGACCGCACGCCGCGCGCGACTGGCGCTGGCGGCAAGCGGCGGGCCGCTGCCGCTGGACGCCCTGACCCGCACCCTGGCCGACGAAGGCTGGCTGGCGGCGAATGTCGCCACCCCCGGCATGCCCGCCGACGCGCACTGGCCTGCCCTCAACCCCGCCCAGCAGCAGGCCGTCGACGGCATCGCGGCGCGGCGCGGCATCCAACTCATCGAGGGCGTCACCGGCAGCGGCAAGACCGAGGTCTACCTGCACGCCGCCCGCGCCTGTGTCGAGGCCGGCGGTCAGGCGCTGATTCTGGTGCCCGAGATCGGCCTCACGCCGCAACTGCGGGCGCGCTTCGCCGAGCGCTTCGGCGACAGCGTCTGCGTGTATCACTCCGGCCTGGCCGACGGCGCCCGGCTCGATGCCTGGCAGCGCGTGCGCCACGGTCATGCACGCGTGCTCGTGGGCACCCGTTCGGCCGTGTGGCTGCCGTTTCAGCGCCTCGGGCTGATCGTCGTCGATGAAGAACACGACCCCTCGTTCAAGCAGCAGGACGCCTTTCGCTATTCCGCCCGCGACGTGGCCTGCTACCGGGGCAAGCAGGCCGGCTGCCCGGTGTTGCTCGGCAGCGCCACCCCGGCGCTTGAAACACGGCATCTCGCCTCGACCGGCCGCTACGGCCATCAACACCTGCCGGAACGCATTCACAAAGCCGCGACGCCCCGGGTTGAATGCATCGACCTTCGCGGCCAGCGCCTGCAAGACGGGCTTTCGCCGCCGCTGATCAAGGCGCTGGACGACTGCATGGCCGGTGACGGGCAAGCCCTGCTGTTTCTCAACCGGCGTGGCTTCGCACCGCTGTTGCTGTGCAACCAGTGCGGCTGGAACGCGCCCTGCCCAAGCTGCGATGCGCACCTCACACTGCATCGCGGCCCCACCCAACTGCGCTGCCATCACTGTGGACACGTGCAGCCGCCGCCCCGGCAGTGTCCGTCCTGCCAAAGCAGCGACCTGCGGCCCATCGGGGAAGGCACCGAGCGGCTGGAGGCAGCGCTGGCCACGCGTTATCCCGGCGAGCGCATTGAGCGCTTCGACACCGATCGTCTGCCCAATGCCGCCGCCCTGCACGCGCGGCTGGAGGCCATCCATCGCGGCGAGGTGCGCCTGCTGGTGGGCACCCAGATGCTCGCCAAGGGGCATGACTTTCCCAAGCTCAACTTCGTCGGCATCGTCTCGGCCGACCAGGCGCTGTTCGGCGCCGACTTTCGCGCCATCGAACGCATGGGCGCGCTCATCACCCAAGTCGCCGGGCGGGCCGGGCGCAGTGGCCAGCCGGCGCGGGTGATGCTGCAAACCCACGTGCCCGAGCACCCTTTACTGGCCACCTTGATCCAGCGCGGCTACGCCGACTTCGTCGATGCGGTGCTGGCCGAGCGCCGTGCCATCGGCCTGCCGCCCTTTGCCCACCTGGCCCTGCTGCGGGCCGACGCGTTGACCATGGACGAGGCGCTGGGCTTCGTTGAAATGGCCGAACGGACGCTGCCGCCGGTCCCCGGCGTGATCACCCTGCCGCCACAGCCCGCCAGCATGGCGCGCCGCGGCGGTCGCCATCGGGCGCAACTGTTGCTGATTGCCGCCCAGCGCCCGGCGCTGCGCGCGGCCATCGAGCCCTGGGTGATGCGCCTGGCCAGCCTCAAGGCCGCACGGCAGGTGCGCTGGTCGATCGATGTCGATCCGATCGACGTGTTTTGAGCAGATCTCACTCAGGCGCCCCCCAACTCGGCACCATGATGGGTCGGCTGCGTGACGCGCCAGAGTGGCCTTTCTTTGGGCTACGATGACCGGGCACGACGCGCTGGGCGGCCCAGAAAGGAAGTCTCTTTTTTTGGCTGTGGCATGGTTCGTGCTTCATTTTGGCGCACGGCCGTGAGGCCAGAACGGTCATTCATCCCCCAATCAGGAGAACCCCATGTCGGGTCAGGACGTAATCAGCACCATCAAAGAAAAAGGCGTGAAGTACGTTGACTTCCGCTTCTGCGACACCAAGGGCAAAGAGCAGCACGTCACGGTGCCGGCGCACACGATCGATGACAGCGTGTTCACCGAAGGCAAGATGTTTGACGGTTCGTCGATCTCTGGCTGGAAGGGCATCAACGAGTCGGACATGATTCTCATGCCCGACACCGACACGGCGTTCATCGACCCGTTTTTTGAAGATCCGACGCTGGTGCTGACCTGCGATGTGCTCGAGCCGTCCACCGGCCAGGGTTACGACCGCGATCCCCGGTCGCTGGCAAAGCGTGCCGAGGCGTATCTGAAAAGCACGGGCATCGCCGACACGGCCTACTTCGGGCCTGAAAACGAGTTCTTCGTGTTCGACAGCGTGCGCTGGGGCACCGAGATGAAGGGCTGCTTTGTCGAGATCGATTCTGAAGAAGCCGCCTGGAACAGCTCGAAGGCCTACGAGGCCGGCAACATGGGCCACCGCCCGACGGTCAAGGGCGGCTACTTTCCCGTGCCGCCGGTGGATCAGCTGCATGACATCCGCGCCGCCATGTGCGACACGCTGGATGCGATTGGCGTGCCGGTTGAAGTGCATCACCACGAAGTGGCCAACGCCGGTCAGTGCGAAATTGGCGTGAAGTTCAACACGCTGACGCTGAAGGCTGACGAGGTGCTGAAGCTGAAGTACGTGGTGCAGAACGTGGCCCACCAGTTCGGCAAGACCGCCACCTTCATGCCCAAGCCCATCGTCGGCGACAACGGCAGCGGCATGCACGTGCACCAGTCGCTGTCGAAGGATGGCAAGAATCTGTTCTCGGGTGACGGCTACGGCGGCCTGTCGGAAACGGCGTTGTTCTACATTGGCGGCATCATCAAGCATGCGCAGGCCATCAACGCGTTCACCAACCCCGGCACCAACAGTTACAAGCGTCTGGTGCCCGGCTTCGAAGCGCCGGTGCTGCTGGCCTATTCGGCGCGCAACCGCTCGGCCTCGATTCGCATTCCGTTCATTGCCAACCCCAAGGGCCGTCGCATCGAGGTGCGCTTCCCCGACAGCCTGGCCAACCCGTATCTGGCCTTCACGGCAATGATGATGGCGGGCCTTGACGGCATTCAGAACAAGATCCATCCGGGCGGTCCGTCTGACAAGGACCTCTACCATCTGCCGCCGGAAGAAGACAAGAAGATTCCGCGCGTCTGCCACAGCCTCGACATGGCGCTGGAAGCACTCGACAAGGATCGCGAGTTTCTGAAGGCCGGTGGGGTGTTCACCGACGACCTGATCGACGCCTACATCGAACTGAAGATGGGTGAAGTCACGCGCTTCCGCATGACCACGCATCCGCTTGAGTTCGATATGTATTACTCGATGTAATCGACGTTAGGCGAGGTCGGCCGCTGAGGCCGACACGCCGTGTGTGACAAAAACCCCGCTTCGGCGGGGTTTTTTATGGGCGAGCGCCGACAATGCACCTGTTTGGCGCATGACGAACGACGACGCTCTATCGTGGTGCATTGCGCCAGACGTGCGCAGGCGCGGCCTTCTCAGCGGTCAGCCGCGGATGCCGTGGGCCGCAACGCACTATTATGGTGCGTCGAGAACGCCGACCCGCACCGCTGCCCGTTGGGCGCGCATCGAAGGCTCGGTTTTGCTGGCGCGTCTTTTGCTTAGGCAGTCCCATGTCCCTGCTACCACGTACCCGTCCCAAGCCAGAAGCCGTCCTGGATGGCCTGACCACTGCCGTGGTCGTGCTTGACGAGCGGCTGCACGTGGTGGCGCTCAACACCGCCACCGAGGGGCTGCTGGGCATCTCGCGGTCGATGGTGCTGGGCAAGGCGTTGTGCGAAAGCATTCCGCACTTCGTGCCCCTGAAGGCGCGCCTGACCGACGCCAATGCGCGGGCGCTGAGCTTCATCGAGCGCGAACTCAGCCTGAAACGCGGCAGCGAACCGGCGGTGACGGTTGACTGCACCGTGACCCCGTTCGGCCTGGCACGGCAGGCCGGCCTGTTGGTCGAAATGCAGGCGCTGGACCGGCATTTGCGCATCTCCCGCGAGGAGTGGCAGATCGCCCATCAGGAGGCCAGCCGCGAGTTGGTCCGCGGTCTGGCCCACGAGATCAAGAACCCGCTGGGCGGCATCCGCGGTGCGGCGCAGTTGCTGGAGGTAGAGCTGCCGTCGCCCGATCACCGCGAGTACACGCAGGTGATCATTCGCGAGGCCGATCGCCTGCAGAATCTGGTGAACCGGCTGCTGGGGCCCAATCAGTTGCCGCAGAACAGTTGGCTCAACATTCACGAGGTGGTCGAGCACGTGCGGCAACTGGTGGGGGCCGAGTTACCGCCCGGCATCGAGCTGCTGCGCGACTACGACCCCTCAATTCCCGACCTGTATGGCGAGCGCGAGCAGCTGGTTCAGGTGCTGCTGAACATTGTGCGCAACGGCATGCAGGCGTTGCAGGCGGCCGACCAGGGCGGCGTGATCACCTTGCGCACGCGCACGCAGCGCCAGGTCACCATCGGCGCCACCCGCCACCGGCTGGCCATTCGCATTGATGTGGAAGATGACGGGCCGGGCGTTCCGGCCGAGATGATCGACCGCATTTTCTACCCGATGGTCACCACCCGCCCCGAAGGCTCGGGCCTGGGTCTGCCGATTGCCCATTATCTGGTGCGCCGTCACGAGGGCATGATCGAGTGCCGCTCGCAGCCCGGCGAAACCATTTTTTCCATTTATCTCCCGTTGGATACCGCGTCATGAATGTTTGGGTGGTCGACGACGACGAATCAATTCGCTGGGTGCTGGACCGTGCGCTGCGGCGTGACGGATTGAACGTGCAGAGCTTTCCCGGCGCGGCCGAGCTGCTGGATGCGCTGGATGAGCAGGGCCCGCCGGACGTGCTGCTTTCGGACATCCGCATGCCCGGGGTCGACGGCCTGACCTTGATGCAGCGGGTGCACACACGCGAGCCGCAACTGCCGATCATCATCATGACCGCGCACTCCGACCTCGACGCGGCGGTGGCCGCCTACAAGGGCGGCGCATTCGAGTACCTGCCCAAGCCCTTCGACGTGGATGCGGTGGCGCCGCTGGTGCGCCGCGCCGCGCAATCCCGTGCCGTGTCACCGCCCGTGGCGAGCCTGCCCGATGGCGCCAGCGCCGCCATCATCGGCGAAGCGCCGGCCATGCAGGAGGTGTTTCGCGTCATCGGCCGTCTGTCGCACAGCCACATCACCGTGCTGATCACGGGCGAATCGGGCTCGGGCAAGGAGCTGGTGGCGCGCGCGCTGCACAGCACCAGCCCGCGTGCGCAGCGGCCGTTCATCGCCATCAACACCGCGGCCATTCCCAAAGATTTGCTGGAGTCGGAGTTCTTTGGTCATGAGCGTGGCGCCTTTACCGGCGCCGCCACGCAGCGCAAGGGACGTTTCGAACAGGCCGATGGCGGCACGCTGTTCCTCGATGAAATTGGCGACATGCCTTCCGATTTGCAGACGCGCCTGCTGCGGGTGCTGTCTACGGGTGAGTTCTATCGCGTCGGCGGCATCGCGCCCATCAAGGTCGACGTGCGGGTCATCGCCGCCACGCACCAGAACCTCGAAACGCTGGTCAACGAAGGGCGTTTCCGCGAGGACCTTTATCACCGCCTCAACGTGATCCGCATCCGCATTCCGACGCTCAACGAGCGCCGGGAAGACGTGCCGCTGCTGTTGCGGCACTTTCTCAAACGCGCCAGCGAAGAGCTGAGCACCGAGGTCAAGCGGCTGCAGCCCGAGGTGATGACGCGCCTCACCGAGTATCACTGGCCCGGCAACGTGCGCCAGCTTGAAAACGTGTGCCGCTGGCTGACGGTGATGGCCCCCGGGCTGGACGTGCACCTCAGCGATCTGCCGGTCGAAATCCAGGCCGCAGCGGCCCCGGTCGCCCCCGCACCCGCGGCGGTGCCGATGGCCGACGCCGCCCCTGCGACGACCGCGACCGCTGCCGGAGGCGAGACCGCCGCACCATCGACGGCGCCAACAGCGGGTGCCGACCATTGGGACAGCATGTTGCGGCAGTGGGCCGAGGCCCAACTGTCATCCGGCCGCGACGATCTGGTCACCGAGGCCACCGAGCGCCTCGAGCGGGCCTTGATCAACGTGGCCCTGCACGCGACGCGCGGTCAGCGACAGGAAGCCGCCAAACGGCTGGGGTGGGGGCGCAACACCCTCACCCGCAAAATCAAAGAACTCGACATGGAGTGACCGCGGCTCCCGATCTCGCTGCATCACCCGCGCCCCCGGGCCCGCTCGCTGATCCTCCGCATCCCGCGCACGCGCGGGCCCCTGCTCGGGCTCGG
>PAKU01000035.1 GCA_002706265.1 Polycyclovorans sp.
AAAATCTGACCACGAACTTGCCGTCACCATGGGCTCGACCATGACAGCGGAGTCAACCACACGAATCGCCAGCGCTGACAGCATTAGTGCAGAGCATCCTTAGCAACCAGATAATCCGGATACCCATTTTTATTTGGGCCAACACCTTACCCATCGATGTATCGAGGGAGAAGGCATTGATCGAGGCAGCCGTTCCCGTTGCCGATCGATGGCCCGTTCCGATTTGTGAAACAGGAGTAAATGATGCCATTGCGTTCTCTTTCTGACCCGGATCACCTGCCCGCGCTGGACCCGCGCTTCCTGTACGAGCGGCCCGCAAACGGCCTGGGGCCGGACACACATCCACCGCGCATTCTGCTGCTCTACGGCTCGCTGCGCGAGCGTTCCTACTCGCGCCTGGCCGTCGAGGAAGCGGCGCGCATCCTGCGGTACTTCGGTGCTGAGACACGCATTTTCGATCCCCACGATTTGCCTTTGCCCGATCGCATCGGCAACGACGACCATCCTGCCATTCGCGAACTGCGTGAGCACTCGATGTGGTCCGAGGGCCAGGTCTGGTGCAGCCCCGAACGCCACGGCCAGGTTACCGGCGTGATGAAAACGCAGATCGACCACCTGCCGTTGAACATGGGCGGCATGCGGCCGACCCAAGGGCGCACGCTCGCCGTCATGCAGGTCTCCGGCGGTTCGCAGAGCTTCAATGCCGTGAACACGCTGCGACTGCTCGGCCGCTGGATGCGCATGTTCACGATCCCCAATCAATCCAGCGTGGCCAAGGCATATCAGGAGTTCGATGAAAGCGGCCGGATGAAGCCTTCGAGCTACTACGACCGCATCGTCGATGTGATGGAGGAACTGGTCCGTTTCACCATTCTCACAAGGCCGCACGCCGCGCAGTTGGTGGATCGCTATTCGGAGCGCAAGGACGCCGGCAAGCCGATCGATGCCAGCGTGGACCTGTCGGCCATCGCAATCGGGCAGTCCGAGCCCGCGTGATCCGGCCCGAAAAGGGGCTTACGGGCGCTGGTTTCCTTCGATGCGGAAACAGGCCCTTTTGAGAGAACCAATGTGGAACGCTCTATCGGCAGGCCGCGCCTTGTGGTGCCGGTCCTCGGTGTTGTGCAGATCTTCGCCTGGGGCAGCTCGTACTACCTGCTGGCGGTGCTCGCGGAGCCCATCGCGAAGGACACGGGCTGGCCGATGGCCTGGGTCGTGGGTGCGCTTTCGCTGGGGTTGTTGACCGCAGGCGCGGTGTCTCCGCGCGTGGGCGACGCGATCGCGGAGCATGGCGGGCGTCCGGTCCTGACTTTCGCCTGCACGTCGCTGGCGGTTGGATTGGCGATCCTCGCCGTATCGTCATCCCTGCCGCTTTACCTGTTCGGATGGGTCATCCTGGGCGTCGGCATGGGTGCCGGTCTCTACGATGCCGCCTTTGCGTCGCTGGCAAAAATCTATGGCAGTGACGCGCGTTCCGCCATCACTGCGGTGACGCTGTGGGGCGGGTTCGCCAGCACCGCATGCTGGCCGCTCTCGGCGCTGCTGGTCGAGCATGTCGGATGGCGGGGTGCCTGCGTGACCTATGCCACGATCCTCCTGGGCATTTGTGTGCCCCTGATCCTTTGGAAGCTGCCGAGCGTCCGCTTGCAGAATGTGGGCGATCATCTGGTCGGCAAGCCGGCGATCCACCTCACGGTACTGGAGCGACGGCAGTACCATCTGTTTGCCGCGATCCAGATCATCACCGGCATGTTCGTGACGATCGTCGCAGTGCATCTGCTGACGCTGTTGCAGGCACGTGGCCTTTCTCTGGCGGAAGCGGTCGCGTTCGGTGCCTTCATCGGGCCGGCGCAGGTTGCCGCCCGCGTCGGCGAGATGGCGGGCCGTGGACGCCATCATCCGCTCTGGACGTTGAGCGCGGCAGTCGGGTTGTGTGCCTCGGGACTGATCCTGCTTGCGATCGGATCATCGTTCGTCGGTCTCGCCCTGATCCTCTACGGCGCAGGAAACGGCATCTTCTCGATCGCCAAGGGGGCGCTGCCGCTGTCGTTCTTCGGGGCCGACCGCTACGGGCCGCTCATGGGGCGCCTGGCACGGCCGGGACTCATTGCCCAAGCCATTGCACCGCTGCTGGGGGCGGTGCTCATCTCCCTGGTTGGCGGCAACGTGTCCCTGTACGCGCTCGCCGCCCTGGCGGCGGTGAACATTGTTTTGCTGGCCTTGCTCTGGATGACGCATCGGTGACCGTAGTCGCGGCGTGAATGCGGGCCGCACAAGGAAAGAGCCCCGTGAAGGGGCTCAAGGTGGAGGGGGTCATTCTTCGTAGACGGGCAGGCCGTCCAGTATCGCGGCGTTCGGATCGAAGATCAGTATGCGCACGTCCGCCATGGCGGCCAGGTGCAGCACGTTCAGCAGTGGTGAAGGAACGCACGCATCCGCCTGCTCGTTATGCAGTGCCTGGGCATCGCGGCCATCGATGATTTTGAGATTGGCGTCGGTCCAGGGGGTGGCGATCAGCTTCACGCCCACGGCATCGCTGTCGGGAATCCTGAAGGCTTCAAACAACAGGCCGGTGAGCGTGGACGTATCCGCGAGGTCTTCGAGGTACTGCATCGTTTCCTCGGGAAGATGCCCGGAACTGATCTCCCAGCATCGGCTGTAGTGGCCGGTGTCGAAGCGCAGACGCCGCACCACGTTGCGGGCGGCTTCCTCGGAGTAGGTATCGCCGACATGCACTGGCGTCCCGGAGTCGTCCGCCATGACGGCATAGACCACCGTGCGCGCAACGCCGTGGCTGCGGCACTGTAGGTTCAGTTCGTCCGGCACGCTCTGCTCCCCGCTGACCAGTGCGAAGTCATCGCAGAAGATGCAGGTGAACAGAACGATCTCATCGTCCCGTAAATGGGACTGAGAGGCGTGCAGTGGAAGATAGGTCAGCGGGCAATCGTCGTCGTAGGCGATGGCGATCATTCGCTGAATGGAAAGGCTGTTGTAGCCACGGACGAAGGGATTGGAAACGGGATTGGCATTGGGGTTCATGATGATTCTCCAGTAGAGGAAAGGCGGAGCCGATCCCCTGCCGGGGATCGACCCCAGAGGGATGAAGGAAGCGGTGGCCGTCACGGGTGACGGTCCGCAGGCGTTGTTACCAGCCGGTGTAGTTGAGGATCAGTGCGGCGATGATCTTGCGCCGTTCAATATCGAGGCCGCCCAGGTCGGCCAGACCATGGACGCCGACACGCTTGAGCAGCGCACCGCCGTCCTTGGAGTTATAGAAGCTCACCATCGCGGCGAGAAAAACCCTTTCGCCGGAACTCATGGCGCCGATGGACTTCTTGATGTGGGCGACGTTCGGGCACAAGTACCACTTGTCCACGGCCAGGTCCAGGCATTCCCGCGTGCCGTTGCCGAACAGGCCGGGGCCGACCAGCTCGACGCCGCGCTTCCATGCGTGGAAAAAGGCTTGGGGTGCTTTCGAGAAATGCAGATCATTGCGCGCGATCTCGTCAAAGATCGCCTGCTCGCTCATCGTATTCATGACGAGTTTCTCCTGATGATAGGTGGATGGGGTCACGGGTATTGGCGCTGCGTCCATGCGCCGGTTTCCAGGGCATGGCGAGCGGCCTCGTGGCTCGGGAAATACTCGACGGACTCGCGGGAGACGGGGCCGTCGTCGTCGAAGGTGCCGATGTAGTGCCCGGCGGCACTGCGCAGCACCTGCAAGGGCAGGCTTTTGCCCACATACGCCAGCGCCAGCAGACCCGCAGGGGTCACGGGGTTGGTTGCGACTGAATCGAAGGACATGGTGCTCTCCTATGAAGGATGGGAAGCGCCACATCCCGACGGGACGGAGCGATTCCCGTGGGGTGGAACGAAGCATCGTCGCCAGGGCATGGCGATCGTCCGCAGGAGCGATGCGAAGCGGACTGGATCGGTCGGCACGGAGAAACCGCACCGCAGCTTTGAAGACCGAAGCTGCCTGGGCATGGTGCTGACGGAGGTCAGCGCGCATGGGGTGTAGGTTCGGGGGCCTGGCGTGCATTGGCGAGCCGAAATCCGCTCGCGGTGGTCGCCCGATTGCTTGCCGAGCGTCGCGCACCGGCGCCGCGAAAGTGGGTGTGAAGGGAAAAACAGCCGAAGGCGCGAGCCTTCGGCGGGGAGGAATCACCACCCGTGGGCTGTTGCAGGGCGTGGCCGTCGTCAAAGCCTGCCGCTGGTCCAGCAATCTCACCCGACCCGTTTCGTGGCTGGGGTCGGAAACCTCTGGCACACATCCGCGCACAAAGGGAACCCGTTGTTTCGCCGGCGGGCACCGGCACCGAGTACCGTGGACCCGAGGGGTCTCCTGACGATTCGCGCAGCGCCGGAGGGCCGGCAAGTCGTCAGGAGACCCCTCGCGATCAACGGAAGGAACACCGATCAATGGAATGGCGGCGAGCGCCATTCGTGGAGAAACGACCTTCTCGTCCCGTGGCCTGTATCGGCCAGGCGGAACGCGCACACCGTTGCAGAAGGAGACGCGCGCTGGGGAGTCCCACGGGGCGCGGGACGGTTTGCCTCGCCGTCAGTGAAATCCCGGCGCGGCAGAGGTGTTCATTGGCATCAGGATGCCTTGGGCGCAGCGCGCCGCTGGCGCGAAGCCCTGCGCCTGCCCGTCGAGGATTCGGCCGGCAGCGTGCCCTTGCAGTCGGGATAGCGGCTGCACGACCAGAAGGCACCGTTCTTGCCGTTGCGCTGGCGCGTCGCCGCACCGCATACCGGGCAGGCCGGCCCTTCGGGCAGCTTGATCGACAGGACGGTGCCTCGATATTGCTGAACCAACTGCGCGACCCAGGCCGATTGCTTGTTGATGAAGGTGTCCAGCGTCATCTGGCCGGCCTCGATCATGTCCAGCGCCTGTTCCCAGATCGCCGTCGTGCCGGGATCGGTGATCGCCGCCGGCACCGTGTCGATGAGCGTGCAGGCCGCGTCCGATGCGCGGATGGCGCGTCCCTTCTTCACCAGATAGCCGCGAGCCAACAGGCCGTTGATGATGCCGGCGCGTGTGGCCTCGGTGCCGATGCCTGTCGTTTCCTTCAGCTTCTGTTTCAGCCGTGAATCGGTGACCAGCTTGGCGACACCCTTCATCGCCTTGACCAGCTCGCCCTGGGTGTAGGGCTTGGGGGGCAGCGTTTTCAGTGCCTTCAGTTCGACCTGCTGGACGCCGCAGCGTGCTCCGGTATCCAGTGGCGGCAGGATCTGGCTGCGCTGGGCCGGCTCGTCGTCCGCCGCATCCTGCCTCTTTCCGGGGAGCGCCAGGCGCCAGCCCGGCGCGATGACCTGCTTGCCCACGGCCTGTAGCGATTGCCCTGCGCAGTCGAGCATCGCCTGCGTGCGGTCGAATTCGTGATGCGGCAGGAACTGCGCCAGGTAGGGCGCCCGGATCAGCGCGTAGACCCCCAGCTCCTTCTCCGACATGGCCGAGAGTTTCGCAGGCTCCAGCGTGGGAATGATGCCGTGGTGCGCCGTTACCTTGCTGTCGTTCCAGGCGCGCGTGCGCTGTGTCCTGTCGAGCCGGTTGATCAATGGGCGCAGGCTGGGATCGGTGGCGAGCAGCGCGTCGAGCACGGTCGGCACTTCGGCCAGCATGCTCTCGGGCAGGTAGCCGGAGTCACTGCGCGGATAAGTCGTCGCCTTGTGCGTTTCGTACAAGGACTGCGCGATGTCCAGTGTCTCCTGTACGTCCAGACCAAACTGTCGCGAGCACACTTCCTGCAAGGTGCCCAGGTCGAACGGCAGCGGCGCGGCTTCGCGCACGCGCTCGATCTCCACCGACAGCACCTTCGCTTCACGGCCAGCACGTATCTGGTCAGCCGCCCGCTGCGCCACCGGCTGTTGCAGGCAGCGACCGGCTGCGTCCGTGGTGCCGCCGGGGGGCATCCAGCCTGCCGTGAAGGACTGGCCCGCGTGGGACAGCACGACGTCGATGGTCCAATACGGCACGGAGACGAAGCGCGCGATTTCGCGGTCGCGGTCCACCACCAGTTTCAGCGTCGGTGTCTGCACGCGACCGACTGAAAGCACGCCCGAGTAGCCTGCCCGGCGACCGAGTACGGTGAACAGGCGGCTCAGATTCATGCCGATCAGCCAGTCCGCCCGCGAGCGGGCGAGTGCCGAGTAGTACAGGGGCAGCGTCTCGGCCGATGGCTTGAGCGCGCCAAGCGCTTTGCGGATCGACGTATCGTTCAGCGCCGACAGCCACAGTCGCTGCACCGGCCCACGGTAGCCGCACAGATCGATGATTTCGCGGGCGATCATCTCGCCTTCGCGATCGGCGTCGGTGGCGATCACCAGTTCGCCGGCTTGTGCGACAAGCTGCTTCACGATCTTGAATTGCGTGGCGGTCTTGGCCTTGACCTCGATGCGCCAGCGCTCGGGAATAATGGGCAACTGCTCGATGGACCAGTGCTTGAACTGTTCGCCGTAGGCTTCCGGCGGTGCCGCTTCGACAAGGTGGCCGATGCACCAGGTCACTGTGATGTCCGAGCCGCTGTAGCAGCCATTGCCGCGCTGCCGGGCGCCCAACACCCTGGCGATGTCCTTGCCCTGCGAAGGCTTCTCGCACAGATAGACCCGCACGCTTGGCCTCCTTCGTCATGGCATGGCGTTTCCTGTGATGGGCTTCAGCATGGCGAGTCGGCGCAGTCGTGGCAGCAAACAAGCCGGAGCTGCCTCAGACCGGCTTTCGGTAGGCAGTGGAGCGCCGGGGCGATTGGAGCGCAGCGGAACGCGGCGGCGCTATGCCACTGGTATAACGAGCGCGCGACTGGCGCACAGTGAGCGGCTGAAAACTGGTCCAGCCGCTCACTCGGGATCGCGGAGCGGGGTTACTCGTCTTGGGATGGTTCGGCCGCCTGGCCCTTGGCGCTCAGGGTCACGGCTTCGATCCGATACGGCAGGATGCCCACGCTGCGCGCGTTGATCTGCCACGTCTCGCGGGGATTGTCGTCCTTGTCTTCCCAGGGCTCGCGTTCCATGCGTCCGCTGACCACGACGCGCATGCCCTTCTGGTACAGGCTGGCCCAGTGCTCTGCGTCCCGATGCCAGATGTTGACCGGCGCCCAGAAGCCGTTGCGATCTTCGTATTCACCGTCGCGCTTCGGGATCGGGTTGTCGAAGTACACGTTCAAGCGCAGTCGCCGGTTCGGCTCATCGTTGCCATTGGGAAACTCGCGGTATTCCGGCGCAGAGCCGATGTTGCCTTCGCCATAGAAGTGGGTGCTCATGGTGCCTCCTGTGGAGTGGTGGGGTGAGTCGTGATGCCGTGCCCATGGATGCGGCGCTGGTAGGCCGCCTCGGCCTGGGCCGCCTTGTTGGCGCATTCGAGGGCCTGGCGGGCGATGCTGTGCGTGAGGCTGATCTGCATGTTCAGCGCGATCCGCTGCAACTCCATCGCGTAAAGGTCATCGATCAGTGAAGCGGGCGTCGCGGGATCGGCCAGCAGCCCTTCCCACAAGGCGACGCCCATGCTGGAACGGTCGAAGTTGCGCCAGCGCAGAAAGGTCGTGCCTGCGCCAGTCGTCTGCTGGGCCAGTTGCACACCGAGCAGGCTGAAGGGATAGCCGCGCGCCTGGGGCAGTACCCGCCGTTGCGCCAGCACGATCAGGTCGTCACGCAATGCCGCGCACTGGTTGGCCCAGGTCTCCAGACCCTTACCCTTAAAAGGCGTTAAAAGGCCCTTTAGGTAGGCTGAGTGTTCCAGTCGCTGGAAGTCCGTCTGTTCCAGTGGCGTGAAGCGTGCCGGTGTGCCGGCGAGAGTGGATTCCGTCATGCTGGCTCATCCTCATCGGACGCGGCATCGTCATCCTTCGCGTCGTCGTCCGTGGCCTCGTCGGCTGGCGCAGCGCTCGGGTTTTCCACCTTCTCCGGCTTGACGTCCTGTGATGACCGGCGGTTGATCGGCGGTGCGAAGCGCGAGCGGCGCGTGCCTTCGAGCACGTCGGTCGGCAGTTCGCCGAACTTCTCCAGTGCCGCGCGCGCCGCTGCGTTCTTCGCCGCGAAGTCGTTGCGCGTCGTGCCGGAATAGCGGTACTGCTGAGCCAGGGAGAACAGGCTGCGCAGCGCATGCGCGCCATCGTTGAGCCAGCGCTCCAGGGTGCTGCGATCGATCAATGCTGTGTGATGCGCCAGGATCAGACGCCGCGCCAGATCGTCGTAGTCGGCCAGCAGGTAGACCGCCATGAACCCCAACTGCGAATTGACAAACAGCGGCAGCTTGACCGGCTGCACGTTGAGGTTCTCGCCCAGGCTGAGTGCGGGCGGCACGTCGGCCAGGGCCTGGTCAACCTGTTCGCGCAGCGTTTGCAGGCGCGTCTTGGTGTCGGCGATCTTTTCCTCCACGCGCAGCATCCACCAGTCCGAGTAGGGGTCGTCCTGTTCGGCGCCGCGCTTGAGCTTGTTCATGATGGAGATGAAACCGTTCAGGCCGATGATGCCGGGCCGGCCTTCGGCGGGCGTGCGACCGTGCCAGATACGTGAGGCGTGATGCGTGTGCAGCGTCAGCGCCATCGCGCTGCGCAGCGACCCGAGATTCAGTTGCAGGGGTTCGTTTGCCATAGGGGCGACTCGCTGTGAATGGACGAGTCGCCAGCATCGACAAGCGGCGGAAGGCTGTCAGTCAACAAACCGCATTGCGCCGCCGCCTGTTTGCCGGACCGGGAAGGCAGGCTGTTGCGCTATACCACTGGTATAGCCGCTGACTTCAAGGCTCCTTGAACAAATCGTGCAGGCGGGTCAGATGCTGCTGTGCGGCCTCGTGATCGATCGCTGGCGGAGACCAGTCGCGTTCGGGTGCGCGCAGTGATTCCAGAGACGAGGGTGAAATGACGGTTGGTGCATGTTCTGGCTGGCCGGCCCAGGCATGGAACTCGCCCTTGATCGCCTTCTGGATGAGCCCGAAGAGATAACCCGCCGGGTTGCGAATGCCGCCGGCCTGGCAGCGGGCCGCCCATTCGTCGAGCACCGCCTGTTGCAGCGTGTCGTCCACCCGCTGAAGCGCGACCAGCGCGCCTGACTGCTGTTCGTCCTTCATGACGAGAAAGCGCTGAGGCAGACGAAGGTTTTCTCGCGCGCGCGGTACTGTACGTATTTTATTATTTTTAATACTTTCTTTACGTACTGTACGGTCCTGCTTCGAATTCCGAAGAATGCCGTCTGACGGGGCTTTGCGACCCGCTTCGGATTCCGAAGACGGCTGTTCTCCGTGCCGAAGAAGGGCTTCCGGGCCTTCTTCGGTTTCGTGAAGCGTCTCGTCCTGTGGATAACTTTCGAGTGGGTTCCACTCCTGGCTCGCCAACCGCTGCGCCAGCACCTGCAGGCGCGTGGGCAGGGCGCAGCCGTTGAGCAGCGGGTCTTCGGCGATCTCCTTGAGCGTTTGGACGCCGATATGTCGCACGGCCTTGCTCGCATGCGTCAATGCCTGGTTTACCAGGTCCAGGTAGTCGGGATCGAGCTGCATGGCCTCGAAGGGCGTCAGCGGCTCATCGTGCAGCACGTACAGGTTGCCCTGGATGCGCCCGGTGCGCGGATCGCGCCTTCGCCGCACCAGGCTGAGCCAGCGCGTCAGGCGCAGTAGCGTGAGGGCGCGCGCCACCGTCTCGTGGGACGCCTTCGACGCGCACGGGGTCGAGGCCAGGTAGGGGCGGAGTTGTTCGTAGGTGGGAAAGGCGGTGATGCCGTCGTCGTCGAGCAGCAGCCGGAACACCTGCCAGGCGTTGCGTTCCAGCGGTGTGAGTCGATGATCGAAGAACAGCGCGCGCGGCACGCTCTCGTGACGGTTGCCGCTGAACAGGAATCCATCGGTGGCCATCGGCCCGGCCTGTCGTGGCGGCAAGCGCTGGGCGGCCTCGTCCAGCAGGGCAGAGAGCGAGACCGGACCGCCTCCACGATGAGGCTTGTCGATCTCCATGATCTACACCAGTCCCTGGTCGATCCAGCCCCGAATCGTCGCCCAGATGACGGAGGCCGGCAGGGCGAGTTCTTCGGCAAGATCGAGCGTGAGGTCGAGCATCGCCATGTCGTCGTCCAGCGCGATGCCGCGTCGTTCGACGGCGGGTTTCCAGCGCCCCCACAAGCCGGTGTCCTGTTCCTCGCTCAATACCGGATGGCGGCCCTTGCGTTTGGGCAGGCCGAGAACATCCCGGCGCAGCGCCACTTCCTGATGGGTCAGGCCGTAGAACTTGCTGACCATTTCCGTACTCGCGCCCAGGCGGAGCATGCGATCCACGGTGGCAATCTCCTTCTCGACGTCCCCCATCTGGTTCAACAGGCGTTGCAGTACCTCGCGGTTCACCTTCACCGAGCACCAGGACACCGTGGCGTTGACCAGCATGCTGACCAGCTCCGGGTGTTTGAGTGCATCCAGCTCCCGGTCGCCGAAGCCCATCGCCTTGCAGCGGCGCAACTGGCCGTTGCGCAGATCGTGCAGCGCCTGGGCGATCACGGCCTGGTTGAGCGGATGCGGTGCCGACATGGTGTGTCTCCCTCTGCCTTACGGTTCGGTGGAGACGGGCGTGCCCGATGCGATGCCGGATTCCAGTTCCAGCAGCCGGCGCGCGAGTCGCAGCAGGCGAAAGAGTTTGACCAGGCCGTTGTCGCTCAGGCGCGAAGCCTGAGCCTTGTCGCCATTCTTCCGACCCTGCAGCAGCGGACCGAGGGCATCGGTCAGACGCAGGTTGTCGAGGGTGGTGGGTGCTGCGGCCGCCGGCCGGTATCCCGCACTGAGGGCGTGCAGAAGGGTGAGCGTGGCGCGAGCGAGGAGCGACATCGCATGCGGGTCCGTCGAGAGGGCGCCTGTGTCGCAGATGAAGCCGATACCGTCATCGACGGCCTCGATGCGTTCGGCTTGTCCGGCTTCCTCGGCGATCTCGCGCGCGAACTGCACGATATGCACGCGCAGCCGGTCCGGCGCGTCCAGGCCCGGTTCGATGTACCAGACATCGGAAATCGGGTAGAGCCCGCCGGCTTGCACTGGAATTGCCTGCAAGACATTCGCCTCGAAGTCCGGCAACGCTTCGCCGGTCTGGTCGGCCACCAGGCGCTGGATCGCCTGCAAGCGCTCGGTGGTCGGCGCCGGTGACACGATATGGCCTCGCAGGCGTTCGTCGTGATCGTCGTCCGAAGGCTGCGAACTGTCGGGCGTTTCCGAGGGTGGGGACGCTGCCGGCGGCTCCGGTGCCTGTTGTGGCTTTGGCGATGAGGCTGGGGGCTGCGCAATGGGTGCTGGCGGCGCCGGGTCGGGTGAGTGCGGTGGCTGTAGTGTCACGGGCGCGGCCGTGGCGTTGCCGGACGGCGGCGCGTGGGGCGACGGATCGCTGGTCAGCGCACGTTGCCGGTTCTCGGTCTCGCCGATCTCCAGCGTCAAGCTGTCGTAGTCGGCCTCCAGCAACTCGGCCATCTGCCCGATCAGTTCATCCTGCACCCGCTTGATCGAGAAGCCGTCGGTGTCGCCGTCGAACACGGCGAGCACGTCGTTGAACAGCGAAGGAAAATCGACGGCCAGCCGTTTGCTCGCACCGCGTGCTTCCCATATCCGTGCGCTCGCCCTGCGCAGGGCTGTCAGCCGTTCCACCTGGGGGCGGCCCAGGCCGCCGTAGAGCACGGACGGGATCGCCGGCAACAGGTAGCGCACGGCGTCCTGCATACGGCTGATGTGTGGCTGGGCGATCGGATAGCCGTCGGCAC
The DNA here is from genome assembly GCA_002706265.1 of Polycyclovorans sp. Taxonomy (GTDB): domain Bacteria; phylum Pseudomonadota; class Gammaproteobacteria; order Nevskiales; family Nevskiaceae; genus Polycyclovorans. The sequence continues at coordinate 11,719 of PAKU01000035.1, forward strand.
TGAGGCGACGTGCCAGCTCGCTCTGCGTCAGCGTCTGGCCCGACTCCTGTTCGTAGAGTTCGCGGGCCTTCTCCACACCCAGGGCGCGCTCAATGAATGACAGGCCGCCGTGCAGTTCGTTCTCGGCCAGATGGCCGGTGAGCGCGATGATCTCGCCGCGCTCGGGCCAGGGCCGGAACAGGCAGGAGATGCGGAAGAAGCGCTCGTCCTTCGCTTCGCTCCACAGCTCGCGCAGGATGGCCAGCCGTGTGTTGCCGCCGTTGCGAATGATGTAGTGCGTCTCGCCGGGGCGGCGGGTGATGGCCGGCGGCGCATCGAGGCCGCGTTCCCGGATCGATGCCTTGATCTCGTCGTAGCGCGGGTTGCGCGTGACGCGCGGATTGAGGTCATACGGCTGGAGCTGGTCCAGCGTCACCGTCATGGGGGTATCGGCGATGGGATCGCTGAGCGCATCGGCGACCGGGCCGCTGCGCTCGAAGCGGTCGGCCAGCAACTTGGTCGCCATGTCTTGCGAGGTCAGCTCAGCCATCGGCGTCGCCCCCCTTTGCCGTCGTTTGCAGGTCGGTGGCGCGGTTGGTGCGGCGCAGTCGAGCGCGTGCGTTGAGGCCGGCGCGGCGGTCGCTGGGCGTCGAGCCGGTGTAGATCGGAGGCAGCCCCGGTTTGGTGAATTTCAAGTGTCCGCCAGACGTGCGAACGACCTCCCAGCCTTCCTTCAAGGCGAAGTCGATGAGTGGCTTCAGCCGTTTGTTTCCACGATGGAGGGATCGCGCGGTGGTCATACGCCGCCCCTCCGGTGCGCTCCCGCCTTCAGCCGAGTGAACGAGGGTTCCCAACTCGGCAGCAGTTCGCAGGCGAGTGCGCGCATCGTGTCGAAGGCGGCCGGTGTCGTCCGTCCTGTTGGACGTCGTTGTTCCACACGATGCACTGGCAGGGCCTGTGTCGATGCGCGTGGGTAGGCTTCGATGGCCGGGATGCTGGTATCGAGTACGGCGATGCCGGGCTCGGATTGGAACAGGTCGCGTAGCGCCTGCTGTATGAGGCGCGCGTTGCTGGACACCGGATGCACACGATTGATGAGCAGGCGTAGCGGCGGGGTCGTGATGCCGAGACGTTGGTATGGCGCGATGTCCCGCATCAGTTGCAGGGTGCCGCGCCGGAACTCGCGGGCGGCGAGGATCTCCGGCGTGACCGGCGACACCGCCAGATCGGAAGCCAGCACGGCCATTTCAAGCAGGACACTGCGCGCGCCCTGCGTATCGATCAGTATCAGGTCGTAGTGCGCACGGAAGGTGGGCAGCAGGTTGCGCAACCGGAGCCGTCCGTCCGGCGCATGCAGCAACAGGGTGTTCAACTGCCCCTTGTCGTCGTTGGAGAGCACCAGGTCCAGGCCAGCGATCGTGGTGCGCGACACCAGGCGCTCGATGTCCTGTTCGTTGAAGGCCAGCAGCTCGTAGATGCCGGCGGGCGCGCGTGCTCCCAGCTCGAAATAGCTCGACAGTGTGGGCTGCACGTCCAGGTCCAGCAGCAGCACGCTCAGCCCGGCATCGGCGGCGAAGCCGCCCAGGTTGGCCGCCGTGGTCGTCTTGCCTACGCCGCCCTTGGTCGAAATGATGGATACCACTTGCATGGGCTTCTCCTCACGGAATGGGACGAACCGGAAAAAGGAGAAGCGTCAGGCGCGCTCTTTGAGGCGATCAGCGATCCACTGGTCGATCTCGGCCGAATCCCAGCCCACGGCGCGCACGCCCAGGCGCAGCGCCTTGGGGAACTTGCCGTCTTTCATCAGGCTGTAGATGTGCGCACGCTTGAAGCCGGTCTTGGCTTCGACTTCGGCGCGGCGCAGGATGCGACGTTCAACCGGCATCGCCGGGGCGGTGATCTGCGAAGACATGGTGGGCACTCCTTGACGCTCGTCGGCGCTGTTCGGAAAGTGCCTCGTATTCAATAGCGCACAGGAACCGTTTGCACTGCAATTGCAGACGGTGTGACTGCAATTGCAGTCAGCGTGCGCTGGCGTCCAGATGCCGCTTTGCCTCGGCGAATTTCGCCCATAGGGTGCGTTCGCTGATTCCCGGTCGGCCTTCGTAGTGGGCGAGCAGTGCGCTGATGACGGAATCCATCGTCTCGAATGATGAATACGGCATGCCGCCCGGCGACTTGCCGAGCAGCAGCGTCAGCAGCCCGCCAACGATGTTGAGATAGGTAGTTTCGCTGCGGGGTGTGACCTCGCGACCTGCCGAGTCCCAGCTTTCGGCCTGCCTGCACAGGAGCTTATGTTGCTCATGCAGCGTGCTGAAGGATTGTTCGCGGTCCGCGAGGCGAATCTTGAGTGCTTCCTGTTCGGCCAGCAGCGTTTGAACGGTTTCGATGCTGACCGCCGGGTGGAGCCGGCGCTCTATCGCGTCGAAAAGAAAGGCAGGTCTCTGGTCGGGGTAGAAGCGCGACATCCATGTCTTGAGATCGACGTGCCGAACGGTGAGACCTGGATCATCGATCAGCGAAGCGTCGTCGCAGGTAATGCCGGCTTTGCCATACAGGAGGTCGCCATTCCTGATCGCGTCGAACATGCGCTCGGTGTTGAGACGAAGCATCGGCCATCTTGGAAAATCCCCGGCATCGGGAATTTGCCTGGTTCCCAAGGTGTCGAGAATGTGGGTTTCAAACCGGATCAGTCTGCTCCATCGGATGGCTGCCTCAATGGGTCGATAAAACACTTTGGAATGGTGAGGGGCGCTTGTCTTGCGCGTTTCTGTGCCAGCCATCCGTCTCCTCCGACAATGCTTCCGGGTTTCACTTGGACGGATATCGTCTTGCTGCTGTCGCCGCCTGAGTGCGATCCAGCAAAGGTAGGACTGGTGGTATGGCTAGTGCTATGAGGATATGTCAGGGCGCTGTATCCTCAACTTCTTCGATTCCTGCCATTTCGCAGACAGTCCTGATTTCATAGTGGCCAAGTGCTTCCGCCTCCCGGTTGGGGTTGGTTGGGGCGGATATTGGAGTCTTCTTGCTTGTAACGGCACCGTAAAGACCTGACAGGTCTTGATGGAGACCTAAAAAGAAACGGCTTTGGGTCGCTGTGGCGCCCTAAATGTGGCATCAATCGCGTCGTCGGTGGATAGCGGGTTGCTCCAGCTCGCCGACATCCGTGGGCCGGTGAAGCCGCTCTGCAACCGGGGGTGCTGCCAAGATTTTGTTGCCATACAGGGGCGCCGGATTTACGTGGCGACCTTGCTTGCCCGGCGAATAAAGCTGCTCAACTGTTCGGACGGCTCGATATCGGGCCTCAACAAGTAGGTCGTGAGCATGATGGAATGTCCGGCCAGAGGGCGTGCGACCACATCCGTGGTTTTGCATGCTGAAATGTGTGCTGCGCTGGAGAACCCGATGCCATAGCCTGCCGCCACCAGCGCCAACATCAGATCATGCGTGGCCACGTGTTCGGCCACGGTCGGCTGCGCACCCGCTGTTTGCAGCAGGCGCTCCAACTGCTGACTGCAACCCTTGCAGACTTCGGGATGGCAAAGCACCAATGGATAGTTCAGTACCTCGTCCAGCGGCACGCGCTTATGTGCCAGCAAGGGATGCCTGGCCGGCACAGCCACGACCAGCGGATCACGCCAGACCGGCTCGGCGATGAGTCCTTCCTCGACTTCATCGGCGAGTGTGAAGCCGACATCGTACATATCGTTGCGTAGACCTTTCAGTTGCTGCGAGAACGGCATCTCCGACAGCCGGATCTCGACTTCCGGTTCTTCTTCTCTACACAGGGCGAGCAGCGTGCTTAAGCGGACTCGGGCGATACCGTCGGAAAGGGCGATGCGCAACGTACCGCGATAGCCAGTGGCCGCAGCCTTGGCATTTGCTTTGGCTTGTTCCAGGGACATAAGGACGCGACGAGCATCTTCCAGGAAGACCTGGCCGGCCCAGGTCAGGCGTGTGCCACGGGATGCGCGTTCGAGGAGGACGACGCCCAGGTCGGATTCGAGATTCTTGATGGTCCGCGACAGGGGAGATTGCTCAATGTGCAGGCGCTCGGCGGCCCGGCTGAAATGCAGCTCTTCGGCCACGGCAATAAAGCATCGAAGATGGCGTAACTCCATGAGATACTCTCCATTCGTGCGCAATATCCATGACGGCACTATTCAATTGATGCCCGCTACTTCTCGGGAGGAGTTCATCCATGCGGGCTGAGAGTGCCGAGTACCGCTACGCTTACCAGAATCAGGAGCGCGATCGTCGCCTCGATGGCCACACTCTGTCGCAGGTACTGTGCAGAGTGCGAGGAGGTGCCGGTATGGATGTCACGTTCGAGCCGGGGCACCAACCACCAGCGATGCAGGGCGGCGAGGCCCAGCATCGCAGCGAATAGCGCCAGCTTGAGCAGCATCAGGTTGCCGTGCCGGCTGTGAAACAGCGCTGCGATGGACCAGCCGACCAGGTCCCCATAGTGAAGGATGCCGGTCACCACCAGGACGCCGACGAAGACCGTGCCCGGCCGCGAAAAGGTGTGTAGTGCCCGCCACAGCATGCGTAAGCCCTCACCCGCGGCGGGTTTGCCGTGTCGAACGAACAGAATCAGCAAGGCGAAGATGGCCCCGATCCAGCCGCCGGCAGCGAGCAGGTGCGCCATACCAGCCACCAGCCGCACCGTACCACTCACACCCTCGCCACTGGCAGCGTGTCCGTTCCACGCCAGGCTGACCAGCGCCACACCGGCCAGCAGGGTCACTCGCCGAATGGGGAATGGGCGCTCGGCGCGCTGCGACTGCCAGCCGAGTACAGCAAGCAGCAGAACCAGCAGGAATGCTCGCGTCAGCCCGGCGCGCCCAGCGGCGGTGTCGAACAGATACCAGGCCAAGTCGTCCCGCGCCAGATCGGAAACCGCGATCCCCATGATGCCAGCCGTGCTGCGGGCAATCTCAATGCCCACCAGCGCCAAGCCGAGCACCCCACAGAACAGGAGCCCGAGGGTCAAGGACGATTTGGGCGGTGGGGAGCGCTTATCGCCGCTGATCGTTGAGGCGGCCGGACCGTACCAAGCGAATAGCGGCAATCCGAACAACAACATCAGGTCCAGGTACTGCATGAACCGAAGCGCGTAGTCGGGAAGACTGGACATGATGTTGGCGTCCGCTCATTTGATGGTGAAGCTGTATTCGCCAGTCATCGGATGGTTGTCATCACCGACGGCGCGCCATTGCACGTGGTAGACGCCTACTCCGAGGGGATTATGCAACGTAGCGCGTAGCGTCTTGCCGTCGTCAATGAGGTCAACTTCGATGTGCTCGACTTTCTCTTTGGCCCCTCCGTCCCTTATGGCGCTAAGCTCCAGGCGCGAGGCGCGAAGCACAAGCCGTTCACTGAAGACGAGATCGATCTGCTGCGGTGTCGCGACAACAGCATCGGCCGTCGGTGTGGAATTGACGAGGGAGATATGGGCCTGAGCGACCGATGTGATCAGCAAGCCGGTCGCAAGACAGGCACCAACAATCAGAGAGCGAAATTGAGTAGTACGGTTCATGTGCATTACACCTCTTCCTATGTTTAAGAATTTCGGCTGCAGCAACTCCGGTCGCCGCCTCCTGTTGATTGGCTGGACAGGGTGTCGCCGCCTGCTAGACGCGCGGGATACCCGGCCTGTTGCAACGTCGACAGCAGCGGATCGTTGCCTTGATCGAAGTTGCCTCGAACTCGAACGCGGCCGGTGGCCAAATGCACTTCCACGGCATCGACTCCCGGCAGCTCTTTCAGCGCATCGGTGACTTTCGCGATACATGAGCCGCAGCTCATGCCCTGGACGTCGAGATCCACTGTGTTCATGATTGTGTTCTCCTCTTGATCCCGAAGGTCACCGGGGACATTGGCGGTTTCATCGCATCGATCAGCGATAGGCTTGATAGACGCTGGTGCTGCCATCGACATGGATCAGCAGAACGTCGTAGGGGTCTTTGCGGTCGCCATAGAGCGGGCCGTCCATGCCAGGTGACCCGATCGGCATACCTGGTACGGCCAGGCCGATCGCCTCGGGCTTTTCTTTCAGGAGACGTTTGATATCGGCAGCGGGTACATGGCCTTCGATGGCATAGCCGCCGATTCTGGCGGTATGGCAGGAGCCAAACTGCTTGGCAATGCCGAGCCGTTCGCGTATGCCGGTGTTGCCGGTATTGGAAGTACGCACCTGGATGCCCACTTCTTCAAGATGCTGGACCCATTCGTTGCAGCAGCCACAGTTGGGGTCTTTCCAGACTTCTGCGCTCAGCTCCGATGCGGTTGCCACATTAGTACCGAGCATGGACGACAGAAACAGGCCCGCCAACCAGACGCGGTATTTGATAGTGACATTCATCATGCTCGGCTCCGTGACTCTTTAAGGATCATCTGAAAAACCCCTGCAGAACAGCGCTGCCGAGGGTGCGATGACGAGAATCGAGGTCTTGGATCGCGATTCGTCGTCTTGCGACGTCCGA
>PAKU01000036.1 GCA_002706265.1 Polycyclovorans sp.
GGGGCACGGGCCGGCGCGGCGGTGGCCGGCGGGGCCACGACCGGCGTGGGCGCCGGGGGCCGGGTGGCCGGTGGCGGTGCCGCAGTGGGTGCTTGCGGCAACGGGCGGCGCAGCGTTGGCGCGACCGGGGCCGGCGTCGCGACCGACGGTGCGGCAATGATCGGCGGCGGCGGATCAAGGAACACGGTGTATTCACGCAGCACGCGGCCGGTGGCGGAGCGTACGTCCAGCAACAGGGTGAGGAACGGTTCGCGCACGATGCGCGAGGCGCTGATCTCGATGCGCGGCGGGCTGCCGGGCACCACCTTGAAGGCCAGGTCGCTGAGGTAGTCGGCGCGCTCGATGCCCATGCGCTCGAAATCGGCGCGGTCCGCAAGCTTCACGCGCACGGCATCAAGCTGGTCGATGGGCACCGCCAGCAAGGGAATCTGGGCGACGAAGGGCTGGTTCAGCGCGGACCGCACTTGAATCTCACCCAGGCCCAGGGCCATGGCGGTCGGCGTGCCGATCAGGGCGAGCAGGCCCAGTGTGGCAACGAAGAAACGACGCATTCCCCTCTCCCTAGAATTCAGGCGGCTTGGCGCCTTGGGACAATCAACAAACCACGCGAACATTAACCCGCAATTGTTTCAATTAACGGGGAAACGTAGGGACTGTATGTCCGCTCAGCCGGCGCAGCAAGCGGGCAGCGGGCCCAGCGGCGCCGACGCCCAGATTGTCGGCGACCACCGCAAACTGTAATCGGCGCTGGCTGACCTGCAGGTCGCGGATCTGCAGGCCGGCTGCGGCGGCCATCAGGGTCACCGGCGAGGGCGGCGCATCCTCTTTGCCGCTGACCACCAGGCCCGCGATCTGCGCCAGGCAGTCTTCGATCTGGTGGACGTCGGCCGCATCGCGCAGGGTCGCGAACACACTGATCGACAGCCCCACGAACACCGGCACGTCCCAGGTTTGCACCTGCACGACGTCTTCGGCACCCGGCCACAGGGCCGCCGCGCAGGCAGCGTCGGCATCCGGCACCGGGCTGACCGGCAGGGTGTTGAAGGCGATGCGCTGCGGGTAGACGCCCACTGGCGGCTCGCGGAAGTTCAGCACGGCGGCGGTCTGCTGGCCGAGTATTTCCAGCGCCGCGCTGCCGCGTTCAGAGGCGGGCTGCAGCACCGTGGCCGCAACCGAGGTCACGCCAAAGGCGCCGTGCAGGGGCCGCAGCAGGGTTGCCAGCGTCAGCCAGGCGCTGCTGGCCAATCGCAGTTGCGCGCCGGGCATCGGGTCTTCGGCCGACACCATGACCGGCCAACGCGCGTCACCGGCGCCATTGAACCCCAGCGCCGGCAGGCCCTGCCCGGCCAGCGCGGCCAGCCGATCTGCGGCGCCCGGCACCGAGCCATCGGCGCAGGCCACGGCAATCTGCGCCGGCAGGGCATCGTCCAGGTCTGCGGCATCGACCGCCAACACACCACGGCGTGGGTGCCCTGCATCGGCCAGCGCATCGATCAGCAGCGCGCCGACCGGGCTGTCGGCTCCGAGTACGGCGATCAGCGCCGCGGCGCTCAATGCGTCAGACCGGGCGTGGTCAGCAGGATTCTGAGCATGCGGCGCAGGGGCTCGGCGGCGCCCCACAGCAACTGGTCACCGATGACGAAGGCCGAGACGTACTGCGGCCCGAGGTTGAGCTTGCGGACCCGGCCCACGCCGATTTCCAGGCCGCCGGTGATGGCGGCGGGAATCAACTGCTGCACCGTGGCGGCGCGATCGTTCGGCACCCATTTCACCCAGTCGTTACCGGAACGGATGATGCGCTCGATCTCGGTGAGCGGCAGGTCCTGGTGCAGCTTCAGGGTCAGCGCCAGGCTATGGCAGCGCATGGCGCCGATGCGCACGCACAGGCCATCGACCGGAATGGGCTTGGCGCTGCCGAGAATCTTGTTGACCTCGGCCTGGCCTTTCCATTCTTCCTTGGTCTGGCCGTTGTCGCGCTGCGCGTCGATCCACGGAATCAGGCCGCCGGCCAGCGGCGCGCCGAAGTACTCGGTCGGCACGTCGTGGCGGATGGCGTCGGCCACCTTGCGGTCGATGTCGAGAATCGCCGAGGCCGGATCGGCCAACTCGGCCGCCACCGCGCCGTGCACCGCGCCCATGCCGGCGACGAGTTCACGCATGTGATTGGCACCGCCGCCCGAAGCGGCCTGGTAGGTCATGGAGCTGACCCACTCCACCAGCCCTTCGCGAAACAGCCCGCCCACGCCCATCAACAGGATGGAGTTGGTGCAGTTGCCGCCGATGAAGTTCTTGACGCCGCGGGTCAGCGCATCGTCGATCACCTGGCGGTTGACCGGGTCGAGCACGATGACGGCGTCCTCGTTCATGCGCAGCGCCGAGGCGGCGTCGATCCAGTAGCCGTTCCAACCGCTGGCGCGCAGCTTCGGAAAAACGGCGTGGGTGTAGTCGCCGCCCTGGCAGGTGAGCACCACGTCCATGGCCGCAAGCGCCTCGATGCTGTTGGCATCTTTCAGGGTCTGCGTCGCGCAGCCTTCGATCTCGGGGCCGGCGCCGCCGGCGTTCGAGGTCGAGAAAAAATGGGGCTCGATCAGCCCGAAGTCGCCCTCGGCCTGCATGCGCGCCATCAGCACCGAACCCACCATGCCCCGCCACCCGACAAATCCTACTTTGGTCATTGCATTCATCCTGATCAATCCAGCTGCTGATGTAGGTCGACCTTGAGGCCGACGCCGAGGCGTGTCGTCGGGTTCAAACCCGACCGACGGGCGCCCAGGCCCTACCCCTTCATCGCCAACAGAAACGCCTCACCCATTTCGCGCGTCCCAATCACGGCCTCGCCCGGCAGGGCGATGTCGCCGGTGCGGTGTCCGGCGGCCAGCACGGCCTTGACCGCCGCTTCGATGCGCGCCGACACGTCGGCCCGGTCGAAGCTGTACTTGAACATCATGCCCACCGACAGAATCGTGGCCAGCGGGTTCGCCTTGTTCTGACCCATGATGTCGGGCGCGCTGCCGTGGATGGGCTCGTACAGCCCCTTGTTGTTCACGTCCAGAGACGCCGAGGGCAGCATGCCGATGGAGCCGCCGAGCATCGAGGCTTCATCCGACAGGATGTCGCCAAAGATGTTGCCGGTGACCATCACGTCGAACTGTTTGGGGCGCTTGACCAGCTGCATGGCGGCATTGTCGACGTACATGTGGGTCAGCGCCACGTCGGGATACTGCGGCGCCAGACCCGTCATCACCTCGCGCCACAGCCGCGAGGTGTCGAGCACGTTCTCCTTGTCGACGCTGCACAGGCGCTTGTTGCGCTTCTGCGCGGCCTGAAAGGCCACGTGGCCGATGCGCTCGATCTCGGAGCGGGCGTAATGCATGGTGTCGAAGCCTTCGTCCTCGCCGTCGGCGTTGGTGCGACGGCCGCGCGGCTGACCGAAGTAGATGTCGCCGGTCAACTCGCGAAGGATGAGGATGTCGAGCCCGGCAATGATCTCCGGCTTGAACGAGGAGGCCGCCGCCAGCGCTTCATAGGCCAGGGCCGGACGCAGGTTGGCGAACAGGCCCAGGTCCTTGCGGATGCCGAGGATGCCGCGCTCGGGCCGCAGCTCGCGTGGCAGGTCGTCGTACTTCGGCCCGCCCACGGCACCCATGAGAATGGCATCGGCGGCGCGGGCCGCCTGCTGCGTGGTTTCGGGATAGGGGCTGCCTTCGGCATCGACCGCCGCGCCGCCCAGCAGGCCGAAAGACCAACTCAGGTCTTCGCCTTCATGTTTCAGCAGTTCCAGCACCTTGACCGCCTCGGCGACGATCTCGGGGCCGATGCCGTCGCCGGGCAGGATGAGGATGTTCTTGCGCATGTTGCGTCTCGTCAGTCTTGAGGATGATGGGGCGTCAGGCAAACAACCACGGCGCCTGCTGCTGGCGCTGTGCTTCGTAGGCCTTGATGGCGTCGGCGTTCTGCAGGGTCAGGCCAATTTCATCCAGGCCTTCGATGAGGTTGTGCTTGTGATGCGGGTTGATGTCGAACCCGAAGCGGCGTCCGTCGGGCAGGCGCACCTGCTGGGCCGGCAGGTCGAGGGTGATCTCGGCGCTCGCGTCGGCGTTCACCACGTCGAACAGGGCCTGCACCTGGTCTTCGGCCAGGGCCACCGGCAAAAAGCCGTTCTTGAAGCAGTTGGAGAAGAAAATATCGGCAAAGCTGGGGGCGATGACGGCGCGCAGGCCATAGTCGTCCATGGCCCACACGGCATGCTCGCGTGAAGAACCGCAGCCGAAGTTGTCGCGCGCCAGCAGGATCTGCGCGCCCGCGTGCCTGGGATCATTGAGCACGAAGTCTGGATTCGGTCGCCGCGTGGCCGGGTCGATGTCCAGCGTGCCGGGGTCCAGATAGCGCCAGTCATCGAACAGGAACGGGCCAAAGCCGGTGCGCTTGATCGACTTCAGGTACTGCTTGGGAATGATGGCGTCGGTGTCCACGTTGGGACGGTCCAAGGGCAGGGCCTTGGCGGTGAGCTGGGTAAAGGCACGCATCAGAAGCTCCTCACGTCAACGAAATGTCCAGCAATCCCGGCCGCTGCGGCCATGGCCGGACTCACCAGATGGGTGCGCCCGCCCTGCCCCTGCCGCCCCTCGAAGTTGCGGTTGCTGGTGGAGGCACAGCGCTCACCCGGCTCCAGCCGGTCGGCATTCATCGCCAGGCACATGGAACACCCGGGCTCACGCCATTCGAAGCCGGCCTCCAGAAAAATCCGGTCCAGACCTTCGGCCTCGGCCTGCTGCTTCACCAACCCTGAGCCCGGCACCACCATGGCCAGCATCACGCTGTCGGCCTTCTTGCGGCCCTTCACCACCTGGGCGGCGGCGCGCAGGTCTTCGATGCGCGAATTGGTGCACGAACCGATGAACACCTTGTCGATGCGGATCTGCTCGATGGGCGTGTTGGCGGTCAGGCCCATGTAGGCCAGCGCCTTCTCCATGCCGCTGCGCTTGACCGGGTCGGTGGCGGTGGCCGGATCGGGCACGCGCGCGGTCACCGGGCCGACCATCTCGGGCGAGGTGCCCCAGGTGACCTGCGGCGCAATCTCGGCGGCGTCGATCTCGATCACCTTGTCGAACACGGCACCGGGATCGGACTTGAGCGTTTTCCAGTAAGCCACGGCCGCATCCCAGTGCACCGCCTTGGGCGCGAAGGGGCGGCCCTTCACGTAGGCAATGGTCTTGTCATCCACCGCCACCAGGCCGGCGCGCGCGCCGCCTTCAATGGCCATGTTGCACAGGGTCATGCGGCCTTCCATCGACAGGTCTTCGATGGCCTCGCCCGCGTACTCCACGACGAAGCCGGTGCCCCCCGCCGTGCCCAGACGGCCGATGATGGCCAGGGTGATGTCCTTGCCGGTCACACCCGGGCCGACATGGCCGTTGACGCGAATCAGCATCGACTTGGCCTTCTTCAGCACCAGTGTTTGCGTGGCCAGGGCGTGCTCGACCTCGGAGGTGCCGATGCCGAAGGCCAATGCCCCGAAGGCCCCGTGGGTCGAGGTGTGCGAGTCACCGCAGACCACGGTCATGCCCGGCAGGGTGGCGCCCTGCTCCGGCCCCATGACATGGACGATGCCCTGGCGCACATCCATCAGATCGAACTTGGTGATGCCGAACTCGGCGCAGTTGCTGTCCAGCGCGTCCAGCTGCGCGCGGGAAATCGGGTCGGCAATGCCGCCGGCGCGATTCACGGTGGGCACGTTGTGGTCCGGCACCGCCAGGTTGGCGGCCAGCCGCCACGGCTTGCGCCCATTGATGCGCAAGCCGTCAAACGCCTGCGGGCTGGTGACTTCGTGCACCAGATGGCGGTCGATGTAGATCAGGGCCGAACCATCACCGGCATCGGTCACCACATGGGCGTTCCAGACTTTGTCGTACAGCGTCTGCGGGGTTTGCGTGGGCACTGGCGGGCTCCGGGCGGACGGGAAAGTGCCGACATGTTAGGCCGCGCACATTGATAACTCCAATGAATCGTTATCATAATGGACATGCGTTTCAGGAATGATGAGCGCGCCTGATCCGCCCCGGCACTCGCCCAAGAGCACCCCATGGACACCCAACTGCTCACCGCCTTCATCGAAGTGGCCGACAGCCAGTCGTTCACGCGCGCCGCCGCCCACCTGCACCTGTCGCAGCCCGCCATCAGCAAACGCATCACCGCCCTGGAGCAGCAGGTCGGCCGCGCGCTGTTCGACCGCGTCGGCCGAAGCATCAGCCTCACCGATGCCGGACGCACCCTGCTGCCGTATGCCCGCAAGGCCCTGCACGACATCGAGGACGGGCGTCGCGCCCTGTCACGACTTTCCGGCCAGGTCAGCGGGCGGCTGAGCATTGGCACCAGTCACCACATAGGCCTGCATCGCCTGCCGCCGGTGTTGCGCACCTTTACGCGCGACTTTCCGCAGGTGGACCTCGACCTGCACTTCATGGACTCCGAAGTGGCCTGCGACGCGGTGCTGGCCGGCAAGCTGGAACTGGGCATCGTCACCCTGCCCACGCAGCCACTGGCCCATCTGCAGACGCGCGTCGTCTGGCCAGACCCGCTGGTCATCGTCTGCGCGCCCGGGCATCCGCTGGCACAGGCCACCGCACTGCGCCTGCCGCAACTGGCCGAACATCCTGCCGTGCTGCCCGATGCCGCCACCTACACCCACCGCATCATCTCCGAGGTGCTGGCCGCGCACGGCGTGCGTCCGCATGTGCGGCTGGCCACCAATTATCTGGAAACCCTGAAAATGCTCGCCGCCATCGGCCTGGGCTGGAGCGTGCTGCCGGCCTCGATGATGGATGACAGCCTGGTGGCCCTGCACCTGCCCACGCTCGACATGACCCGCAGCCTGGGGCTGGTCTGGCACGAACGCCGCACCTTGTCGGGGGCCGCGCAGGCGCTGATGCGGTTGATGCCCGAAGCCGCCGAGGTGTGATGCACGCCATCGGGATCTGGCCGGTTGCAGCCCTCACGCCGCGACTTGACCGGGCGCGGGGGGTGATGGGCGCCCATCAGTCGTCCGCCAGGGCCCCGAACAGGGCGCGCCGCTGGGCGCCGGTCAGCGCGCGCATCCGCGCGATGTTGGCGTCGGGAATGCCGTGGGCGTCGGGGTGGCGCGCCACCGCCGCCGCCACGCTGGCTTCGCGCAACAGGTGAATCAGCGGCACCGGGGCGCGGTTGGTGAGGTGGCTGGGATCGTCCGGCGGCAGGCCGTCGAAGCGGTACGCCGGATGAAAACTGGCCACCTGGTAAACGCCGATACGGCCCTGCCGTTTCAGCAGCCGCTCGACCTCGTCGAGCACGTCCAGATACGCATCGAAGCGCGACAGCATCCGCGGAATGGCGATCAGGGTGGTGTCGAGCTCGGTGGCCGGGCGGTCGTCCAGCCGGTTGATTTCGTCCTGCACATCGTCGAGCAGGGCCACCGGCTCCTCGGCGCGGCTGACCACGATGCGCAGCCGCTGCTCGCGAACCGTCGCCGCCGCAAATGGACAAAGGTTCAGGCCCACCACCACCGACTCCAGCCAATGGCGCACCGCCTGCTCGACACCCTGCATGAAGCCTCCGAATCGCGTGCCCAGGCACCCCATCAGACCAAACCCGCTCGCTACACTGCGTCGATGAGATTACCGAACAACGTGGCGGGTCGAAGCGTGAGATTGTCGTGTATCGCTGCCTTTCTGGGCCTGATCTGCAGCGCGGCGCCCACGCTGGCAACCGCCCAGCACTGGCCCGCCCTGCAGAAGCTGCAGAACGAACGAAGCGCCCGCATCAGCGCCATGGTCTACGACCTGGACAGCGGCAAGCCCATCGCCGTCATGGCACCAAAGCGCCGCCTGTCGCCGGCATCGCTGACCAAGCTGGTGCTGGCCGCGTCGGTGCTTGAGCAATGGCCCGGCGATCACCGCTTCATGACCCGCCTCACGGGCGCGCTGCCCGACCCCGACGGTGTGGTCGACAGTGACCTGTGGGTCAGCGGCGAGGGCGATCCCAGTGTCGAGCACCGCGACATCTGGCTGCTGGCCGCGCGGCTCAAGCAGGCCGGCGTGACGCAGATCAACGGCGACGTGGTGACCAGCGCCGCGCCCTTCGGCACGCTCGAATGCGAGGTCAAGGACCGCTGCGAGGCCGAGCAACGCACCCATACCGCCTACGACGCGCCGCTGTCGGCCGTGGGCGTGGATTACGGCACCTGGTGCATCGACCTGGCGCCGCGGACGCCGGGCGAGGCCGCCGCGCTGAGTCACTGCGCCGCCTTCGACATGCCGATTCCGCTGGAAGGCGCCATCTCCAGCCGCAAGCCCGGCACCCGCGGCGCGATGTGGCTGGATCGTCGCAGCGTGCTGGGCGCCGACCACTTGGTGATGGGCGGCGACATCGGCCAGCGCGCGCGGCTCTATCGGTCGATGAGCGACCCGGCCCTGGGCACTGGCCTGCTGTTGCGCCAGGCCCTGGCCGAGCTGGGCATCCGGGTGATGGGGGAGGTGCGCGTCAGTGAATTCGCGGCGCCTGCCGCGCTGTTCTCGCTGGCCGGCCACGAGGGCGCGCCGGTACGCGAGCAGGTCGCCGGCCTGCTGCGCTATTCCAACAATTACACCTCCGACATGCTGACCCTGGGGCTGGCATTGGCGCGCACCCCGCAGCCTGTCAGCACGCTGGCCGAGGCGGCACAGTTGCTGAAAGCCAAGCTGGAACGCGCCCGCATCGCGGTGGGTCTGACCAACGACCCGGCCACCGACGCGCCCATCGTGCTGCACAGCGGCAGTGGCCTGACGCCGGAAAATCGCCTGTCGGCCGAAGACCTGGTGGCCTTGCTGCGGGACGAGTACCAACAGTCGCAGCATTTCCCGCTGTTCTATGCCGGACTGGTGGTGCCGGGCGAGGCGCCGAGCCGCATCATTCGTCACGGCAACGCCGACTGGCGCGAACGGGTCGCGCTCAAGACCGGCACCCTCAGCGAGCCCAATACGGTGTTCGGCACCGCCGGCTATCTGCGCAAGAAGGACGGCGGCTGGATGGCCTTTGCGGTCATCGTCAACGGCGCCGACCGCAAGGGCATTCCCATGAGCGTGTCGCTGCACGCCATCCGCTCCGACATCGAGGGCCTGCTCGCCGGGCATTGACCCACCGCCTTGGCGTATGCTCCGCCGCCTCAGGTGCCGTCCCGTGAATCGGGTCGGTGAAACGGGAAGTCCGTGAAATCCGGACGCTGCCCCCGCAACGGTAAATGGTTCGGGGTTGCGCCGGGCGCCTGGGCGGCAGGCAGGGTGTGTGCGAGGCAAGGCCGTTTTACGGCGATTCAGCGGGGGTTCCGCGGCGAATAGCAGGTCCTATTCATCGACGAAGCGCGCCTGAATCGGTCCGTCTGAACGGCTCCGTCGCAGCCACACGCAGTCCTGACGCCCGAGCGCCTGAAGCCACTGTCGGCAACGACGGGAAGGCCGCAACCCAGCACGCCATGAGTCCGGAGACCGGCCTGGGGGAGAGGGTGTTGACGCCAGATCGCGCATGCGCGGCGGGCGCGTCGACACGCTCTCAGGTGCCGTGGTCGCGGAGGGCGAACCTGACGGATGGCAACTGCCATGCGGCCACGGTTTGTCGATTGCCAATGGACTCTCCGTGCGCCTCACCCGGCCTTATCTGACGACACACCTGCAATGCCTGCCCCTGGTGGCGGCGCTGTGCTGCCCGGTTGCGGGCCACGCCGAAACCGCACTGCCACCGCTGGTGGTGGACGGCCAGCAGGCCGCGCTGGATGAGAGCGGCGTGCAGATCCGCGTGGCAATCGACCCGCTGCAGGCCACTGACCTGCCCAGCCTGCTGAGCAGCCTGCCCGGCGTGCAGGTGCGTCGCAGCGGCGGCCTCGGCGCCTACAGCGAAGCCAGCCTGCGCGGCAGCAATGGTCGCCAGGTGCGGCTGCTGCTCGACGGCCAGCCGCTGGACAACGGCGGCGGTGAGGCCAGTTCGCTGGCCCTGATCAGCCCCTTGCTGCTGCAAGACGTGGTGGTCCACAAGGGCCGCGTGCCCATCGACCTTGCCGGCGGTCTGGCCGGCAGCATCAACCTGCGCACCCCTGAAGTGCTGCACGCGCCCTTGCTGGGCACGGCCAGCATCGGCAGCTACGGCGAGCGTCAGGCGCACGCCGCCGCGCAGTTGGCGCCCCATCTGCAACTGGCCGCCGGCGGCCGGCAGGCCGACAACGATTTCCGCTACCGCAACGCCTTCACGCCCTTCGACCCCAGCGACCCCGACCGCCGCCGGCGCGCGCCACGCCAGAACGCCGACACCGCGCAGCGCTACGCCCTGCTGCAGTTGCGGGCGCCGCTGCGGGTCAGCGCCCAGGTGGTGGATGACGCGCAATCGCTGCCCACCCGGCTCAACCTGCCCGGCCAGACGGCGCATCTCGACACCCGCGCCTACGGGCTCAGCCTTGCCACGGCGGACGCAGGCCCCTGGCAGCACCGCCTCGGCACGCGTGTGTTTGACGAGCGGTATCGGGACCGCGACAGCCAGATCGGGCTGGGCGCGCAGGACCCCCGCAGCCGCAGCGTGCGCATCGACGGGCAGACCCGCTACCGCTTCAGCGACGGCAGCGCCGCCGTGCTGGACGCCGGACATGCCCGCTACCGCGCCGAGGATCAGATCGGCGACGTCCCCACCGCCGAGGCCGAGCGCCTGCACCTGCGGGGCGCGGCCGAGACCTTTCATGACCTCGGCGCCTGGCGCGCCAACGCCAGCCTCGGCCTGCAATGGTCGGAAGACCGCGCCGACGGCCAGCGGGACGAGGACTGGCAATGGGCGCCGGCCATGGGCCTGAGCCGCCGCGTCGGCCGGTGCATTGCGGCCGGCAACCTCGGCGCCCGCGAGCGCCTGCCCACCTTTTTCGAACGCTATGGCGACCGTGGCCTGTTCCGTGGCAACCCCGCCCTGCGCGCCGAGCGCGCGCACTACGCCGATCTGGGCACCCGCTGCGCCGCCGACGACGGCCGCTGGAGCATGGACGCCGCCGTGTTCGGCCAGGACCTGCGGGACGCCATTAGCCCCACCTTCAATGCCCAGGGTATCGGCCGCTCGATCAACACCGAGCGCGCCGAAATCTACGGCTTCGAATGGGGCACCCACGCCCGTCTGGGGCCATGGCATGCCCAGTTCAGCGGCACCCTGCAGCACACCGAAGACCGCGGCGACATTCGCGCCACGCGCGGCAAGCAACTGCCGGGCCGCTACGCCGAGCAGGTCAATGCCCGCCTCGAATACGCGCTGGGCGGCCTGCGCCTGCACTACGCCTTCGGCTACGAACACGGCCAGTACTACGACAGCCCCAACCTGCTCGAGGCCGCACCGCTGCGGCGTCACGACCTGGGCGTGCGCGGCCACTGGCAGCGGCTGGGCTGGGCGGTCGAGGCCCTGAATCTGCGCAATGACAACCCCGAGCAGTTCAATGGATTTCCCACGCCGGGACGCCAGTTGCGGCTCACCCTGAGCTACCCCGCAGCCCCCTTCAATCACGATGTTCCAAAGGAGTAACGCACCCATGCAGATTCTCACCTTCACCCTGCGCGCGGCGACCGCCGTGCTGGCCGCCAGCCTGATCTCGGCCTGTTCCAGCGACAGCACGCCGGCCGCCAGCGCGCCGGTCGAGGCCGGAGACGTGGTCGCGGTGGTGGCCGCGCGCGCGCCCGATTTCAGCAGCGGCGCGGTGTCGCTGGTCAATGGCGACTCTTTCGCGGCGCAGAACAACCTGGCGGCCACCGCCTCCGACATCGTGGTGCGTGCTGCCGGAGCGCAGTTCTTCCTGATCGAGCGCTTCGGCCTGACCACCGTCAAGCGCTTTGATCTCGACACGCCGAACACACCGACCCTCACCGCATCCACCCAGGATGAAGGCGACGTCGACGACAGCAACCCCGCCGACCTGATCCTGCTCAGCCCGACCAAGGGCTACCTGCTGCGCTACGGATCGGGCACGGTGTGGATCGTCGATCCCTCGGCCACCAGCGAAGCGGACTTCAAGACCGGCGAGATCGACCTGTCGCACTACGACGCCGATGGCGTGCCCGAGATGATCGCCGGGGTGATCGACCAGGGCCTGCTGTATGTCGCCATGCAGCGGCTGGAGGGCTTCGCGTCGGTAAAGAACGGCTATGTCGCCGTCATCGACACCGGCAGCGATGAAGAGATCGTCACCGGCGATGACCCCGGCCTGCCAGGCATCGAACTGCCGCTGCGCAGCCCGACCGGCCTTGTCCGTGATCCGGCCAGCGACGACCTGCTGGTGATCGGCAGTGGCGGCTTTGACGGCAGCTTCACCCCCCAGTTCGAGGGCGGCATCGCCCGCATCGACACCGGCGCGTTCACCGCCGAATTGCGGCTGGACGATGGCACCGCAGACGATCCGACGTTCGGCCAGTTCGGTGAACTGGTGGCGGTGACCGGCAGCCGCGCATACTTCACTGCGGGCACCGCCTTCGGCCCGCAAAGCCTCTACCGCTTCAACCCGCACAGCGACGCGGCGCCGGTGGTGGTCGATGGATTTGACGCGCAGCCCCTGGGCGCGCTGGCGGTCGATCCGCTGAATCGCCTGTGGGTGGCCAGGGCCGATGCCGACGCACCCGGCATCACCGTGCTCGACGTGAGCGGCGACGCCGAAACGGTGGTGCGCGCGCTGATCGACACCGATCTGACGCCCATCAATATCGATTTCGCGATCGTGCCCGACCTCGTGCGCTGATCACCGGCAACGCCTGACAGCCCCCGGCGCTACGCGCCGCCGGGGGCCGTTGTCAGTCCGGCCGCCTCGTGAAGCGCATCAGCGAGAACACCGCTTCGGTCTCGAACAGGTCGAAGGCCACCAAGGCCTGGCGCTTCTCGGGCCGGGCTTTCCAGGCGTAGGGCGTCATCTGCAACAACTGCTGCAGGGCGGGCGGGGAGAGCTGCAGGGGCGCCGACACCTCGTGCCAGTCGAGCAGGGTAAAGCCGGCCTCCAGCGTCGCAAGAAACTTGTCGGGCTGGTGCGCCCGCACGTCGTCAAACAGCTGTTCGCGCAGCGTCCACAGGTGACGCGCCGCAGGGCTCACCACCAGCAGGTGGCCGTCCGGGCGCAGCACGCGCTGCATTTCGCCAACGTGCAACTGCGTAAACACGTTGGTGATGACGTCGACCGAGGCATCGGCCAGCGGCAGGTGCGCCCCACTGGCAACCAGCCAGGTGAGCCCGGGGTAGCGTCTGGCGGCCATCCGCACGGCGGAGCGGGCAATGTCAACGCCGATGACTTCGGGCAACGCGTCGGCAAAAGCGCCGGTGTAGTAGCCCTCGCCGCAGCCGATGTCGAGCAGGGTGTTGGCGGCCAGGGGCGCCACCTGGGCCAGCAGGGCGTCGCGCAGGGGGCGATAGTGATCGGCCTCCAGGAACGCGCGCCGCGCCATGACCATCAGCGCGTCGTCACCCGGATCGCGGCTTTTCTTGTGCTGTACCGGCAGCAGATTGACGTATCCCTCACGGGCCACGTCGAAGCTGTGCCCCTGCGTGCAGCGCCAGACCTTGGGTTGACGCGCCAGCGGCCCTCGGCACAGCGGACAGATCACGCTCAAGCCGCGCGCCCGGCACGGTCAAGCAGACTCAGGGCCAGGGCTTCGGCCACGCGGATGCCGTCGATCCCGGCCGACATGATGCCGCCGGCGTAACCCGCGCCCTCCCCGGCCGGGTACACGCCACGCGTATTGAGGCTTTGAAACGCGGCATCGCGGGTGATGCGCAGCGGCGACGAGGTGCGGGTCTCCACCCCGGTCAGCACCGCGTCGTGGCGGGCAAAGCCCTTGATCTGCCTGTCGAACACCGGCAAGGCCTCGCGCATGGCCTCGATCGCATAGCCGGGCAGCGCGGAGGCCAGATCGCCCAGCCGCACGCCGGGCGTGTAGCTGGGTTCGACCGCGCCCAGCGCGGTGGACGGCCGCCCGGCCAGAAAGTCGCCGACCAGTTGTGCCGGCGCCTCGTAACGCCCCCCGCCCAGCACGAAGGCGTGCGACTCCAGTTGTTCCTGCAGGGCGATACCGGCCAAGGGGCCGGCCGCCACGCCGCCGGGGTAATCTTCCGGCGCAATGCCGACCACGATGCCGGCATTGGCATTGCGCTCGTTGCGCGAGTACTGGCTCATGCCGTTGGTGACGACGCGATTCGGCTCGGAGGTGGCCGCCACCACCGTGCCGCCGGGACACATGCAGAAGCTGTATACCGAGCGTCCGTTGCGCGCGTGATGCACCAGCTTGTAATCGGCCGCGCCCAGCAGCGGATGCCCGGCGTACTTGCCCAGCCGTGCGCTGTCGATCAGCGACTGTGGGTGCTCGATGCGAAAGCCCACCGAGAACGGCTTGGCCTCCATGAACACCTGCCGCCGGTGGAGCATGCGAAAGGTCTCGCGGGCACTGTGCCCCAGCGCCAGCACCAGATGATCGGCCGCCAATGTTGCGCCGCTGGCGAGGGTCACGCCGCGCAGCTGTCCGCGTTCGATCAGCAGGTCGGTGACCTGCTGGCCGAAGCGCACCTCACCGCCCAAGGCCTCGATCTCTTCGCGCATGCGCGTCACCACGCCGGTGAGCCGAAAGGTGCCGATGTGCGGTTTGCTGACGTACAGAATCTCGTCCGGTGCGCCGGCCTTGACGAACTCGTGCAGCACCTTGCGGCCGTGAAAGCGCGGGTCCCGCACCTGGCTCCACAGCTTGCCGTCACTGAACAGGCCGGCGCCGCCCTCGCCGAACTGCACGTTGGACTCGGGCTTGAGCGTGTTCTTGCGCCACAGGCCCCAGGTGTCCTGGGTGCGCTGCCGCACCGCCTGACCCCGTTCCAGCACGATGGGGCGAAAGCCCATTTGCGCCAGGGTGAGCGCCGCGAAGATGCCGCAGGGGCCAAAGCCGATCACCAGCGGCCGGTTCGCAAAACCCGCGGGCGCGCGGGCAACGGGGCGGTAGGTCAGGTCAGGCGCCGGGCGCACCTGGGGGTCGCCGTCAAACTTGGCGCGCACCGCCGCCTCGTCGCGCAGTTCGCAATCAATCGTGTAGACAAAACACAGCTCCGCCGATTTCTTGCGGGCGTCGTAACTGCGCTTGAACACGGTGAAGTCCAGCAGGTCCCCGTCGGGCAGCCGCAGGCGCTTCTGGATTGCGGGCGCCAGCGCATCAGGCGCGTGGTGAATGGGCAGCGTGAGTTCGGTGAGTCGCAGCATCGACAGAGGTTTGAAGATCAGAGGCGCATTGTCCCACGGCCCACCGCGCGCACAACCTGGGCGGCGCGGGCCGGGGCGGCTTTCAGCGAAGGCTCATCTGCCCATTGTTCTACTCGCCGCGGCCCGAACACCCTGGCCATTTGAAAACCAACATCAGGGAGTTTCACCGATGACGATTCAGAAAAGATGCCTCTCGGCAGTCGCGCTGCTGTCCTTCACTGCCATGGCGCATGCGACCCCCGAGCCCGACCTGCGACCGACGCTCTCCGGCATGTACAACCACATCTTCGAAGACTCGATCCGGGGTTCTGACGAAGGCTCCGGCGCGACCCTGGGCCTGGGCTGGAACCTCAGCCCGGTGTGGGGCGTTGAACTGGGCGGCTTCTTCAATGAATTCGACAACGACCCCGGCAAAGGGGGTGCGGTGGGTGATTGGCGCGAATGGGGCGGCAACCTCGATGTGCTCTACCACCTGTCGCGCAACCCGCGCTTCACGCCCTACACCGTGCTCGGTGCCGGCGCGATCCGTCTCAACGAACGCAACAGCAACACGTTCACCACCGAGCCCTTCGCCCACGTCGGCGTCGGCTTCAAGAGCCTGCTGACCTCGTACTTCGGCATTCGCGGCGATGCCCGCTACCGTTATGTGGATGTGTCGAACGAGCAGCCGATCAACGACGACCAGTTGGGTGAGGCCATCGTGAGCCTTGGCTTCTTCGTGCCGCTGGGATCGGCCCAGGTCGCCGCCGCACCGACGCCGACCCCGCCGCCGGCCACTCCGGTCCCGGCCACGCCGACGCCGACCCCGCCGCCGCCGAAGCCCACCCCGACGCCCGAGCCGGAAGTGATCTACGAGATCGATCAGACCGTGCTGTTCGAGTTTGACTCGGCCAAGCTGCGTCCCCAGGCCAGCCCCAGCCTGATGGAAGCGGCCAAGAAAATTAACCAGGACACCACGCTACAGCGCGTTGAAGTGGGCGGCCACACCTGCGACCTGGGTTCGGCCCCCTACAACAAGAAGCTCTCGGAGCGCCGTGCATCGGCCGTTGCCGACTTCCTGGTGAAGCAGGGCAACGTACCGCCCGGCAAGCTGACGGTTCGCGGCTACGGCATGGAAAAGCCGAAGGTGCCCAACAACTCGAAAGAGAACCGCGAGCGCAATCGTCGCGTCGAGTTGACGGTGCTGAAACGCAGCCAGTAACCGGTCAACCACCGCGTTGCACCCCCAAGCCCGCCAGGTCATCGGCGGGCTTTTTTGAGGCTCGCGCCACCTCGCTCGACGGTCATACCGGCCTGCTAGACTCCGCGCCGGTCCACGCTCCGGAACCCCGACATGCCCGCCCCCCTGCCCAAGACACTCTCGCCACTGCCTGCGCTGATTTTTTCGTCACGCTGGCTGCAACTGCCGCTCTATCTGGGGCTGATCCTGGCGCAGTGCGTGTACGTGGTGCTGTTCGTCAAGGAGCTTTGGCACCTGGTCCACGGCGCCTTCGAGCTGGACGAGCAGGCGGTGATGCTGATCGTGCTGGCACTAATTGACGTGGTGATGATCTCCAACCTGCTGGTGATGGTGATCGTGGGCGGCTACGAAACCTTCGTGTCACGTTTGCGGCTGGAAAACCACCCCGACCAGCCCGAATGGCTGAGCCACGTGAACGCCTCGGTGCTCAAGGTGAAGCTGGCGATGGCGATCATCGGCATTTCATCGATTCACCTGCTGAAGACCTTCATCGAGGCCGGCTCGCTGGGCGCCTACCCAGCCTGTGCCGACGTGGCCGCAGGCATCCGCTGTGCGACCACCACCGAGGCCGGCGTGATGTGGCAGACCATCATCCACATGGTCTTCATCGTGTCGGCGGTGGGCATCGCCTGGACCGACCGGCTGATGTCGCAATCCACGGCCAATTCCCGCAACAAGGCCAGCGCCCCGCACTGAGCCGGGCGGTGCATCGGCCCCCGGCGAGGCGGTCCCTGCGCGGCCGCCGGGGACTTTGCTGCAGTGCAGCGTGATAAGCTCGGTGCAACATCCATCCACGGACGGGCGCTCGCTTATAAAAATTCAGCCCGCAGAATCAGGGACTTGCAATGCTTTTGGCCACCGACCTTGATGGCACGTTTCTCGCCGGCTCGGACGAAGATCGCCAACGCCTTTACCAGCTGATCAATCGACACCCGCAGATCCAGCTGGCCTTCGTGACCGGTCGCGGCCTGGAATCGGTGCTGCCGCTGCTTTCCGACCCCATCCTGCCGCGACCCGACTACATCGTCTGCGACGTGGGCGCCACGGTGGTCGATGGCCACACGCTGCAGCCGGTGCAGCCGCTGCAATCGCAGATCGATCAACGCTGGCCCGGTGAGTCGGCCATCGCGATGGCCCTGGCCGACGTGCCCGACATCCAGCGACAGGAATTTCCGCAGGAACGGCGCTGCTCGTATTTCTGCCGCGAGACGGCGGTCACCGACGCCTTGCGCAAGCGCGTTGAAGCCCTGGGCTGCGACCTGCTGTTTTCAAACGGCGTTTACCTCGACGTGCTGCCCAAGGGCGTCAACAAGGGCAACACCCTCAAAGGGCTGGTCGAAACGCTGGGAATTCCGCCCGGCAGCGTGCTCACCGCGGGCGACACGCTCAACGACCTGTCGATGCTCAATTGCGGCTTCAAGGCGGTGGCGGTCGGTGATTCTGAAGATCCGCTGCTCGATGCCACGCGCGGCAAGGGGCTGGTGCTGCAGGCCGAGCGCCCCGGCTGCGGAGGCATACTCGAAGCGCTGGCCTACTTCGGCTTTCTGGGTGAAGCCGGCATCCGTTCGGAGGCCGATCCCGAGAAACCGTTCGGCAACTCCCGGCTGCTCATGGTCTACCACCGCCTGCCCTATGAGGAGGCCGTGGAAGACGGCAAGCCGGTGCGCCGGCGCCACCGCTCACCCAACGGCATCCTGCCGTCGCTGCTGTCGTTCTTCAAAGGCGAACACGCCGGCACCTGGGTGGCGTGGTCCACCCACGAGGGCAAGGGCCGCTTCGAGACCCACACCGACTTCGAGCCGAAAACCTATCCCAAGCTGACGGTGCGTCGCGTACCGCTCAGCAGCCACGATGTCGACATCTTCTACAAGCGCTTCTCCAAGGAAGCCTTCTGGCCCACCCTGCACACCTTCTGGGAGCGCGCGCGCTTTCGCGAGGAAGACTGGCAGCTTTATCTCGACGTGAACCGCCGCTTTGCCGACGCCACCGCCGACGAGGCCGCCGAGGGCGCCACGGTGTGGATCCATGATTACAACCTGTGGATGGTGCCGGCCTACCTGCGCGAGCGTCGCCCCGACCTGCGCATTGCCTTTTTTCACCACACTTATTTCCCGTCGGCGGATGTCTTCAATGTGGTGCCGTGGCGCCGCGAGATCATCGGCAGCCTTCTGCAATGCAACTACATCGGCTTTCACATTCCCCGGCAGGTGGAAAATTTTGTCGATGCCGCGCGCGGCGCGTTTCCGTTCAAGACCCTCGCCAAAGAGAACTGCGCGCCACGCTTCCAGACCTACGGCTGCGCGGTGGGGCTGGACAGCATGACCAGCCAGATCGAAGTGCACGGGCGGCGCATTCAGCTCGGCGCGCACCCGGTGGGCATCGACATGGGGCGCATCCAGGACGCACTGAACGAGGCCGACGGCAAGGGCCGGCTCGACGCCCTGCGCAAGCCGCTGACCGGCGTGAAGTTGATTCTCTCGGTCGAACGTCTGGACTACACCAAGGGCACGCTCGAAAAACTGCTGGCCTTTGAAAAGCTGCTGGAGGTCTATCCCGAGCTGCTCGGCAAGATCACGCTGATGACCGTGTGCGTGCCGGCCGCCAGCAGCATGACCATTTACGACGAGTTGCAAACACAGATCGAACAGGCCGTGGGCCGCATCAACGGCCGCTACTCGCAGGTCGGCTGGACGCCGGTGCAGTTCTTCTTTCGCAGCATGCCGTTTGACGAAATCTGCGCCTACTACGCCATGGCCGACGTGTGCTGGATCACGCCCCTGCGCGACGGGCTCAACCTGGTCTGCAAGGAATACGTGGCGGTTCAGGGGCTGACCCAGGGGCGTGGCGTGCTGGTGCTGTCGGAGTTCGCCGGGGCGGCGGCCGAACTCAAGGGCGCGATTCTCACCAACCCGCACGACACGGCCGATCTGGTCTCGGGCCTGTATCTGGCGCTCAACATGGGGCGCGCAGAAGCCAAATCACGCCTGCGCCAGCTCTTCGACGACGTGCAATACCACTCGGTGACCCGCTGGGGCGACGATTTTCTGGCGGCCGTGGCCAACGACGGCGCGCTGGATCCCAGCCGTATCGAATACGTCGACCCGGTCACCGGCATGCCGACCGTGGCCAACCGCGAGACGCCCGCCGCCACAACTTGAGTGCGTGCGCCGGCCGCGGCGCGCGACCCGACTCAGGGTTCGGCCAGGCTCAGGGCGTACACGTCGGCGTCTTCGCGTTGCCCATCCGGGCACGGGTAATAGCCGGGCCGGCGCCCTATGGGCTTGAAGCCGGCGGCGACATACAGCGCCGCTGCGCGCAGGTTGCTGGCGCGCACCTCCAGAAACAACACCTCGGTGGCGGCGTGACGCGCGATGTGAATCAGGTGGGCCAGCAACCGCTGACCGTGGCCCCGTCCCTGCCACCGGGGCGCAACGCAGATGTTCAGCACATGGCCCTCGCCCGCGGCCAGGCTCATCAGGGCGTAGGCCACCAGATGGTCATCGGCATCACGCAGGGTCCAGGCCGAATATCCCGCCCGCAGGCAGTCGGCGAAGATGCCCGCCGTCCACGGGTGGGGATAGGCCTGCACCTCGAGCGCCATCACCGCCGGCAGATCGCCCAGGTGCATGGGCCGGATCAGCGGCAGGTCCTCAGCCCGGCACGCCATTGATGCGTTGCCAGATGCCTTTCAGGTCTTGCCAGCTCTTGGCCTTTTCGCGCGGGCTGCGCAACAGGTAGGCCGGGTGATAGGTGACCAGTAGCGGCGTCTGCCCCGGGCCGTAGTGATGCAGCGGGCCGCGCAGACGGGCCAGCGGCTGGTCGGTGGCGAGCAGGCGCTGTGCGGCAATGCGCCCCAGGGCGACGATCAGCTTCGGCTGGATGAGCGCGATCTGCGCCTCCAGATACGGCCGGCAGGCCTCGGCCTCGTCGGTGGCCGGATCGCGGTTGGCCGGCGGCCGGCATTTCACGACGTTGGCAATGAACACGTTGCGTTCACGGCTGTGGCCAATGGACGCCAGCATTTCGTCCAGCAGCTTGCCGGCGCGGCCAACGAACGGAAGCCCCGAGGCATCTTCGTCCGCCCCCGGCCCCTCGCCGACAATCATCAGCGGGGCATCGCGCGCCCCGGTGCCGAAGACGGTTTGCGTGCGGGTGGCGCAGAGGCCACAGCGGGTGCAGGCGGCAACGGCCGCTTCCAGCGGGGCCCAGTCGCCGAACGCGCCGATCGGCGCGGCGGCAATCACCGCGCCCGGACCTGCCACGGTGGGCAGGTCCGGCGCCGGGGCGACCGCGACAGGGGGCGCGGGCACCACGGCACCCGACGCGGCGGCCGCGGGCGGGCGCGTTGGCGGGTTTGGGGCGACTGCCGTCTCGGGCACGACGGCAGTGGCCGTGGCGTCACGCTCCGCCGCCGTGCCGGCAGCCGCAGCAACGTCACGCTGCACCCAGACGTCGATGCCCAGCCGTGCGAGCCGCCGCTTCCGCGCAGCGGTCATGCTCAGGCCAGAGCCCGGTTCAGCGCCGACAGGATGGCCTTGAGCGAGGCCGTCACGATGTTGGCGTCCACGCCCACCCCGAACAGCGCGCGTCCGTCATCCACCTTGACCTCGATATAGCTCACGGCCCGCGCGTTGGCGCCGCCGGTGAGGGCATGCTCGTGATAATCGACCACCGAGATCCTGCGTCCGGTCTGCCGCGAAATGGCGTGCACGAACGCGTCGATCGGCCCGTTGCCCTGCCCCTCGAGGGCGACCGGCGCGCCGTCCACGCACAACTCGCAGGCCAGCTTCACCGAGGCGGTTTTCGAGTCTTCGACCAGATGATGCGCGTCGTAGCGATAACGCCCGTCGCCCAGATACTGCTGCTCGAAGATCTGCCAGATGTCGGCGGCGCGGACTTCCTTGCCCGACAGGTCGGTCACCGACTGCACCACCTGCGAGAACTCGATCTGCAGCCGCCGCGGCAGGCTGAAACCGTATTCATGTTCCAGCAGATAGCTGATGCCGCCTTTGCCCGACTGTGAATTGACGCGAATCACCGCTTCATACGAGCGCCCGATGTCCAGCGGATCGATGGGCAGATACGGCATCTCCCAGATATCGGACGGCTGCCGGGCGTCGAACGCCTTCTTGATCGCGTCCTGATGCGAACCCGAAAACGAGGTGAACACCAGATCGCCGACGTAGGGGTGCCGCGGATGCACCGGCAACTGGTTGCAGTGCTCGACCGTGCGCCGCACCTCGTCGATGTCGGAGAAATCCAGCCCCGGATGCACGCCCTGGGTATACAGGTTCAGGGCCAGATTGACGACGTCGAAGTTGCCGGTGCGTTCGCCATTGCCGAACAGACAGCCTTCGATGCGGTCGCCGCCGGCCATCAGGGCGAACTCGCCTGAGGCGATGCCGGTGCCACGGTCGTTGTGCGGGTGAATCGACAGAATCACCGCGTCGCGCCGCGCGATGTTGCGGTGCATCCACTCGATCATGTCGGCAAAAATGTTCGGCGTGGAATGCTCCACCGTTGACGGCAGGTTGATGATGATGGGCCGCTCGGGCGTGGCGCCCGCCGCCTCGACGACCGCATCGACCACGCGCTTCGAGAGCGCCAGTTCGGTGCCCGAGAACATTTCAGGTGAGTACTGGATTCGCCAGTCGGTTTCCGGGTGTGCATCGGCCAGCTCACGCACCAGGCGGACATGCGACACCGCCAGGTCAACCACCTCGTCTTCGCTCATGCGGAACACCACGCGGCGCATCACCGGGGCGATGGCGTTGTAGACGTGGACGATGGCCCGGGGCACGCCGCGCAAGGCCTGGAAGCTGCGGCGAATCAGTTCGTCGCGTGCCGGCGTCAGCACCTGGATGGTGACGTCGTCCGGGATCAGCCGGTTGTCGATCAAATGCCGGTGAAAGTCGAATTCGGTCTGCGAGGCAGACGGGAAGCCCACCTCGATCTCCTTGAAGCCCACGCGCACCAGCAGCTCGAACATGCGCAGCTTGCGTTCGGCGTTCATCGGCTCGATCAGCGACTGGTTGCCGTCGCGCAGATCGGTGGACAGCCAGATCGGGGCCTTGCTCAGCACCGCGTCCGGCCAGGTTCGGTCGCGCAGATGGACCGGGGCAAAGGGACGATATTTTTGGGAAGGGTCAGTCAACATGGTCATGGCAGTTGCTCATCGGGGGCGCAACGCAGCGGACCGCGCAGCGCAAAACACGGGCTCCGGCGCCAAGAAAAAGGGCTGGAGACAGGATTCGGGATGCGCGCGGTAGAGGCCCCGCGCTGGCGCTGATGGAGGTCTGCCTTACGGCAGAAGTCGACCCAGCAGACGGCACAACACACCCTGCCCCATCAAGGGCATCAACCGGTCAAACTTGGCGCGGGACGTTGGCACGGCGGCAAGTATAGCTCAGCCCTTGGGTTCGGCAACCTTGCCACGACGCCGTTTGTACCACCGCCACAGCGCGGCCAGCGGCGCCGACATGGCGTAGCCAAACGAGGTCACAAACAGCACCACGGGCGGATTGATGGCCACGACCACGATCACGCCCACGGCAATCAGCAGGGTGGCAAACGGCACCCGCTCCGACAATCGCGCCTGCTTGAAACTGGGATAGCGGAAATTGCTGACCATCAGCAGCGCCACCACCGTGGTGAGCAGGGTTGCCGGCACCAGCAGATCATGGCCCTGCAGATGGGCGCTGTGCGCCGACCAGACGAAGAAGGTCACCACCGCCGCTGCGGCAGGGCTGGGCAGGCCGAAAAAGTCCTTGTTGCTGCCGGCGATGGCGGCCAGCACATTGAAGCGCGCCAGCCTCAGCGCCGTGCAGGCGGTGAAGGTGAAGGCAACCACCCAGCCGAGCTTGCCGCCCAGCCAGCGGTACTCGGCAAGGTGGTGCAGGCTGAAGGCATACATCACCACCGAGGTGGCCACGCCGAAGGCCACCATGTCGCAGAGCGAGTCGTACTCCTTGCCAAAGTCGGTCTGCGTGTTGGTCATCCGCGCGATTCGGCCGTCCAGCGCATCGGCGATGGTGGCCCCCAGAATCGCCATGGCGGCCACGCCAAAATTGCCGTTCATGGCCGACACGATGGCCAGAAATCCGCCGAACAAGGTGCCGGTGGTGAACAGGTTGGGCAGCAGGTAGATGCCCTTACGCTGCCGCGGCTGAGGGTCTTGAGCGTTCATCGCACTATGGTAACCGCTGGGCCAACGGTCGCTGCGGCAGCCGCGCCATCGGCCACAAAAAAGCGGCGGCGCACCGGAATGCGCCGCCGCT
Source organism: Polycyclovorans sp. (assembly GCA_002706265.1). Taxonomy (GTDB): domain Bacteria; phylum Pseudomonadota; class Gammaproteobacteria; order Nevskiales; family Nevskiaceae; genus Polycyclovorans. Next base: position 23,759 of record PAKU01000036.1, read on the forward strand.
GATCACCCCTCATGCCTGGCCCAGTGGCCGCAGCAGGGGGTTGAATCGCTTCAGTTCTTCGCCTTGTCGACCAGCTTGTTCTTGGCGATCCACGGCATCATGGCGCGCAGTTTGGCGCCCACTTCTTCGATCTGGTGCTCGGCTCCGATACGGCGCATCGCCTTCAAGGTCGGCTGGCCGGCCTGGTTTTCAAGCACGAAGTCCTTGGCGAAACGGCCCGACTGGATGTCGGTGAGCACGCGCTTCATTTCCTTCTTGGTTTCTTCGGTGATGATGCGCGGGCCGGTCACGTAGTCGCCGTACTCGGCGGTGTTCGAGATGGAGTAGCGCATGGTCGCCAGACCGCCCTCGTACATCAGGTCGACGATCAGCTTCAGCTCGTGCAGACACTCGAAGTACGCCATCTCGGGCGCGTAGCCCGCTTCCACCAGCGTTTCAAAGCCGGCCTGCACCAGCGCCGAGGCACCGCCGCAGAGCACGGCCTGCTCACCGAACAGGTCGGTTTCGGTTTCTTCACGGAAGTTGGTTTCGATGATGCCGGCGCGGCCGCCGCCATTGGCTGAGGCGTAGGAAAGCGCGATCTGCTTGGCGCTGCCCGACGCATCCTGATGGATGGCGATGAGGCTGGGCACGCCGCCGCCACGCAGGAATTCCGAGCGCACGGTATGGCCGGGGCCCTTGGGCGCGATCATGATCACGTCGAGGTCGGTACGCGGCTCGATCAGCTTGAAATGGATGTTGAAGCCGTGCGCAAAGGCCAGTGCGGCGCCCTGCTTGAGGTTCGGCACCACCGAGTCTTCATAGATTTTGCGCTGGTCCTGGTCGGGGGCAAGAATCATGACCAGGTCGGCCTGCTTCACCGCATCGGCCACTTCGAGCACCTTGAGCCCGGCGCTCTCCGCCTTGGCCCAGCTCTTCGAGGTTTTACGCAGCGCGACGGTGACGTCAACCCCGGAATCTTTCAGGTTCAGCGCATGCGCGTGACCCTGCGAGCCGTAGCCAAGAATGGTGACCTTCTTCGACTGAATCAGGGAAAGGTCGGCGTCTTTGTCGTAATAGACGGTAATGCTCACGGGCTTACTCCAGCGGGCCGCAGCGCGGCTTGATTAAGGTTGGGATGATCGTTCAACGGCATCGGCGGTCTGCGGCACCGACAGGCAGGCAGCGCCCCGCTCAATGGCGGCAAGGCCACTGCGCACCAGCTCGATCAGGCTGGCACGCTCGGTTAACTCATTGATCAGCAGGTCATTTTCAAGTGCCGTGCCGGAGTGCTTCAACACCTGGATGCCATCCTGGTCATCGAGGATCACCGCGCCATGACGATGCGCGCACTCGATGATGGCATCGCCCTGCCCGGCGGCGGCGCGTACTTTCACCAGCACCAGCTCGGATTCCAGATGGTCGGTGAGCGACAGATCACGAATATCCACCACATCCACGACCTTGCGGGTCTGCTGCACGATCTGGTGGACGACGGCGTCCGAACCGAAGGTGACCAGGGTCAGGCGCGAGACCAAGGGATCTTCGGTGGGCGCGACCGAAAGGGAGTCGATGTTGTAGCCGCGAGACGAAAACATGCCGGCGACGCGCGCAAGTGCGCCCGCCTCGTTTTGCAGCAGCAGGGTGATGATGTGTCGCATAAGGGCGCGAATGCTAGACAGTTCGGCGTGGCGGCGCAACGAAAAACGCCAAGCGTCGACCGAGGGCGTGGCCCGCGCGATCACCCCGCCCTGGGTGGTGCAGGTGGATCGACCGCGGCGCAGCGGCTACAGGCGCCCGTCAACCCGGCCGCTCACCGGCGCGCACGTCGGTCAGATTCATGCGCGCACGCGCCAGCGCCTGCATGTCGGCGACGGTGTCGGCCTCGTCCATGATCTCGAGCCCCAGCAGGGTTTCGATCACGTCTTCCATGGTCACCACACCCTGGGTGACGCCGTACTCGTCGACCACCACGGCAAGGTGGGTGCGGTTCTGCGTGAGCCGCTTGACCAGGGTCGGCAGGTGCATGCGGTCCAGCACGAACAGCGCCTGACGCTGATAGTCCCGCACCGGGCGGTCCTGCTCGCCACGTGCCGCAGCGGCCAGCAGGTCATCGCGCAGCACCAGCCCGTCCACCGTGTCGATCTGCTCGCTGTAGACCGGTAGGCGCGACAGCACGGCGGCCTCTTCGCGCGCCAGAAACGCGCGCACCGGCGTGTCGGCCCGCACCGCCTGCACCACGGTGCGCGGCGTCATGATGCTGCGCACCCGCGCCTCGCGAAACGCCATAAGGTTGCGAATCACCTCTGCCTCGGCATCGTCCAGCCGACCTTCGTTCTGCCCCTGCTCGGCCATTGCCAGAAAATCATTGCGCGAGAATACCGGGCGGTCGCCGTCCTTCTTCAGCATGCGCGTGATGCCCTCGCTGAGTCGCACCATCGGGTACAGCGCCAGAATCAGAAACTTGAGACTGGTCACGGTGAAAGGCACGAAGCGCTGCCAGTAACTGGCGCCAAGGGTTTTGGGAATGATTTCCGAAACGACCAGAATGGCCAGCGTCGCTGCCGCTGCAATCAGCGCTTCAAAGCGCAGCGAAACGCCAAACAAGGCCAGACCCGAGGTGCCAAACAAGACGTTGGCCTGGGCACCGACACCGATCGCCCCCACCGTGTGCGCCGCCGTGTTGAGGGTGAGAATGGCCGACAGCGGCCGGTCGATGTCTTTCTTGAACTCCGCCAGCAAACGCCCGGTCGCGCCGCCACGGGCAATGGCGCCAGTGACGTAACTGGGCGTGACCGACAGCAGCACCGCCTCCCACATGGAACACGCGAACGAGACGACCAGCGCCAGCAGCAGAAACAGAAAAAGAAGCGTCATGGGCGCAGCGTGCCAGAACGGTGCCCGGCGCGACCGTCAGGTCAAAAGCGGCGAATGCGCGCCCTCGGGGCGCCGGTCAGGTGCGGGGCAAGGTCACGCCCTGCTGGCCCTGGTACTTTCCGCCCCGGTCCCGATAGCTGATCTCGCAGACCTCGTCCGACTCCAGAAACAACATCTGCGCCACGCCTTCGTTGGCGTAGATGCGCGCCGGCAGCGGGGTGGTGTTGGAGAACTCCAGGGTCACGTGGCCTTCCCATTCCGGCTCCAGCGGCGTGACGTTGACGATGATGCCGCAGCGCGCGTAGGTGCTCTTGCCCAGGCAGATGGTCAGCACGCTGCGCGGAATGCGGAAGTACTCCACGGTGCGCGCCAGAGCGAACGAGTTGGGCGGAATGATGCACACCGGCCCTTTCACATCCACAAAGCCACGCGGGTCGAAGTTCTTCGGGTCCACGATGGTGGAGTTGATGTTGGTGAAAATCTTGAATTCGTCGGCGCAGCGCACGTCGTAGCCGTAGCTCGACACGCCGTAGCTGATGATCTTCTGGCCATCGACCTCGCGGGTCTGCCCCGGCGCGAAGGGTTCGATCATGCCCTGCTGGGCCATGCGGGTGATCCAGCGGTCAGATTTGATACTCATGGGCACTCAGTCGTCGGTGATTTCTAGGGTCGGGAAGCTTTCGGCAACGCCAAACGCCAGCCTCGCGGCGGCACGCAGGGCGATGTCGCGGTAGCGCCGTGCGAGCACGCCGTCCGGTTCGGCGGCCACCGTGGGGTGCCCGCTGTCGGCGTTCAGTCGAATGCTCAGGTCCAGCGGCAGACTGCCCAGCAGCGCGATGCCCGCCTCGTCGGCCATGCGCTGGCCACCGCCGCTGCCGAAGATCGCTTCCTCGGCGCCACAGTTGGAACACACATGGGTGCTCATGTTTTCGACCACGCCCAGCACCGGCACCGACACCTTGTTGAACATGGCCAGAGCCTTGCGCGCGTCCAGCAGCGCGATGTCCTGCGGGGTGGTGACGATCACCGCGCCCGACACCGGAATCTTCTGCGACAGCGTGAGCTGGATGTCGCCGGTGCCGGGCGGCAGGTCGATGATCAGATAATCCAGGTCATCCCAGCGGGTTTCGTTGATCAGCTGCGTCAGTGCCTGACTGACCATGGGGCCGCGCCAGATCATCGCCTGGGCGGGGTCGATCAGATAGCCGATGCTCATGGTCTGCACGCCGTGCGCCATGACCGGATGCATGGTTTTGCCGTCCGGTGATTCGGGCTTGGCGGTGGCGCCCATCATCTGCGGCTGGCTTGGGCCGTAAATGTCGGCATCCAGCAGCCCCACCCGAGCGCCTTCGGCCACCAGGGCCAGCGCCAGGTTGGCCGACACGGTGGACTTGCCCACCCCGCCCTTGCCGCTGGCCACGGCGATGATGTTTTTCACGTTCTTGAGTGGCGCCAGGTTCGATGCCAGCGCCGCCGTCTGGATCTCGCAGACCACGTCGACCCGCGCCTTCAGGCCCATCGCGCCCTGCACCAGGGCGCTGACGTCGGCTGCCAGTTCAGGGGCGATGCGCTGTGCCGGAATCGCCAGACGCAGGGCGATCTGCGCCGTGTCGCCGTCGATGGTGACATCCACCACCGCATTGGCGGCGCCCAGTCCACAGCCCAGCAGGGGGTGGATGTAGTCGTCCAGCAGGGCCAACAGTTCGGCGCGAGGCTCGGTCATCCGCTCAGTCATAAGGGGAAAGGGGCGACATTCTCCGCAATTCGGGCGCGGTGTGGACAGCGCAGCCCTCAGGCCATGGCAGTCGCGATGCGCTGCGCCAGCGCCTGCAGCTGCTCGCGGCCCTTCTCGCGCGGCCGCCGCCGCGTCGCCAACATGCTGACGTGCGCGATCAGCCGGGTCACCGTGCGCAAGGTGTCGCCGCCGTAGCGGGGAATCACGTGAATGTGCACATGCGGCACGCTCTGGCTGGCGCCGGGGCCGTCATTCACCAACAGGTGCTGCGCCACGCTGCCCAGCGCCTGCCGCTGCGCCACGCCGACCTTGCGCGCCACCTCCCACAGATGCGCCCGGGCTTCGGCATCCAACGCATCAAGGGTGGCGACCGACTGCCGCGGCACCACCAGCACATGCCCGGGGGTGATCGGACTGATGTCCATGAACGCCACGCAGCGCTCATCCTGGTGCACAAAGCTGGCCGGCAGCGCGCCGGCGATCAGGTGGTCGAAAATCGTCATCAGCAAAGGTCTCCACATTGGGCCTGACAGGCGGTGCAGTGCCGCGCTGGCGCACCGTAATCGAATATCGGGCGATTTTCAGGCCGTCTGTGGGTAAGGTATCGCCGCAATGAGCACGACACCGCAACGCTTCCTCTGGCACGACTACGAAACCTTTGGCGCCGATACAGTGCTGGACTCGCTGATTAGCGCTGCACGCTCGCCCTCAAAGCAACCATCAGCCACAGTAGCGCTCTGCTCTGCATACACGAGCGGCGTCGAATCAGTGTTGGCCGGGCCTGTTCCACCCACTCTAAGGTGGCTTGTTGGGCATCAAATCGTTCTGAGCCTTGCTAAGGCGCAGAGTATCAGCGTCACCCTTGCCTCGGTATCAATCCATGAGCGCCAGCTTCCAACAACTCGCCAACTTCATTTGGTCGGTCGCCGACCTGCTGCGCGGCCCCTACCGCCCACCGCAGTACGAGCGCGTGATGCTGCCGCTCACCGTGCTGCGCCGCTTCGATGCCGTACTGGCGCCAACGAAACAGGCCGTTCTCGCACGCTACGAAACGCTCAAAGGCAAGGAACCCACTGTGGTGGATCGGGTACTGAACGAAGTCGCCAAGGATGAAAAAGGCATCCCGCTGGGCTTCCACAACCACAGCCAGCTCGATTTCCAGAAGCTCAAGGGCGACCCGGACAACATCGGCCAGCATTTGGCCAGATACATCGATGGCTTTTCCGAGAACATCCGCAAGATATTCGATCGGTTCGACTTCGAGCAGGAGATTACAAAACTCGAAGAATCCAACCGCCTCTACCAGGTGGTCGCCCAGTTCGCCGAGATCGACCTGCATCCGCGCAAGGTCGACAACATCACCATGGGGCTGGTGTTCGAGGATCTGATCCGCCGTTTCAACGAAGCCGCCAACGAAACGGCGGGCGATCACTTCACCCCGCGTGAAGTCATCCAGCTCATGGTCAACCTGCTGCTGGAGCCCGACACCAGCGTGCTCACCCAGGCCGGCGTCATCGTCACTATCTGCGATCCGGCCTGCGGCACCGGCGGCATGCTGGCCGAGGCGCAGAACTGGATTCGCGGCCACAACGAACAGGCCACGGTCAAGGTCTTCGGGCAGGACTACAACCCGCGCTCCTACGCCGTGGCCGCCTCCGACCTCCTGATCAAGGGCCACAAGGACGGCCAGGTGGTGCTGGGCAACACCCTCACCGACGACCCGTTTCCGGACCAACGCTTCGACTACCTGCTGGCCAACCCGCCCTTCGGCGTGGACTGGAAGGCCGAGAAGAAGACCATCGACCGCTGGCCCAACTTCCGCGGCTACAGCGGCAAGCTACCGCGCATCAACGACGGCGCCCTGCTGTTCCTGCTCTACATGATGAGCAAGTTCCAGGACTACCAGCCAGGCAACCGGGACAAACCCGGCTCGCGCACCGCCATTGTCTTCAACGGCTCGCCGCTATTCACCGGCGGCGCCGGCAGCGGCGAGAGCGAAATCCGCCGCTGGATCATCGAGCGCGACCAGCTCGAAGCCATCGTCGCCCTGCCCGAGCAGATGTTCTACAACACCGGCATCGGCACCTTCATCTGGGTGGTCAGCAACCGCAAGGCCGCGCATCGCCGCGGCAAGATCCAGCTCATCGATGCCCGCGAGCGCTACACGCCGATGAAGCGCAGCCTGGGTGACAAGCGCCGCTACCTCGATCAGGCCGCGCTCGACGCCGTCACGCGCGAACACGGCGCTTTTGCCAACAGCAAGACCAGCCGCGTTTTCGACAACACCGACTTCGGCTACCGCCGCATCACCGTGCTGCGCCCGCTGCGACTGCGCTTTGAGATCACCGATGAAGCCCGCGAGCGCTTCCTGAACACCTGCCCCGAGTTGTACGACGCCCTGCAGGCCGTGCAAGACGAACTCGGCAGCGAACCACTGCTGGACTGGAACCAGGCCTGGGATGCCGTGCAGCAGGTGTTCAAGACCCTGCCCGACGACGTCGAAGGCTGGGCCAAAAGTGCCAAGGGCACGTCGCAGAAGAAGATCTTTCGTGACTGCTTCACCGTGGTGGACCCCGATGCCGTGCCCGTCATTGCCAAGCGTCACAAGAAGGGCGACGTTTCCGTCAGCTCTGAATTGTTCCCGCAGCAGACACTGCCTGCGCTTGGGGCCACAGAGATGTATGCCCTGCTGGGGCTCTACGCTGATGGCAAAGCCCTCGTGGAATACGAATCCGACCCGGCACTCAAGGATGCCGAGAACATCCCGCTGAAAGAGGACATCGTCAGCTACTTCCTGCGCGAGGTGCGCCCCTATGTGGCGGATGCCTGGATCGATCGCGAGGCGCTGGACGAGCAGGACGGCGGCATCGGCAAGATCGGCTACGAGATCAACTTCAACCGCGTGTTCTTCCAGTACCAGCCGCCGCGGCCGCTGGAAACGATCGATCGCGAACTGGCCGAGGTGGAAAAACGCATCCTGGAGCTGCTGCGCGAGGTCACGCAGTGACGGCGCAAGAGCTGCTCGAACGCCTCAACCTGCTCGACGAAAACGAGCGTATCGAGGCCAAGCAGGCCAACGAAATCGGCAAATCGCTGCTGGAAACCGTCTGTGCCTTCGCCAATGAACCGGGTCTGGGCGGCGGCTGGCTGCTGCTGGGCGTCACGCGGGAAGAACTGGCCCTGTTCCCAGCCTACGAAGCCCAGGGACTCGACCAGCCCGACAAGGTCAGCGCAGACCTGGCCAGCCAGGCCGCCAACACGTTCAACCGACCGCTTCGACTGGATATCCAGACCGACGCGCTTGAAGGCAAGCCGGTGATCGTGGTCTTCGTGCCCGAAGCCTCCCCGCAGGACAAACCCGTCTACCTCAAGGCGCAAGGGCTGCCGCGCGGCGCCTTTCGCCGTGTTGGCAGCACCGACCAGCACTGCACCGAAGACGATTTGCTGACCCTCTATCAAGGCCGCCAGCAGGAGAGTTTCGATGCCGGCCTGGTGCCCGATGCCACCCTGGATGACCTTGCGCCCGAAGCGATCGCCGACTACCGGCAATCCCGGCGCGAGGCCAACCCCGATGCCGAAGAATTGCGCTGGAGCGACGAAGAGCTCTTTCAGGCACTGGGCTGCGTGCGCCAGAACGCGCAAGGTCAATGGCAGCCTACGCTCGCCGGGCTGATCCTGTTCGGCAAACCGGTGGCGCTGCGCCGAGCGTTCCCTATGACGCGGGTCGATTACATCCGTGTGCCGGGCCGCGACTGGGTACCCGACCCCGAGCGCCGCTTCGATAGCCTGGAGCTGCGCGACCCCCTGTTTCGTTTGATCCGCCGTGCGCAGGCCGCCATCCTCGACGATCTGCCCAAAGCCTTTGGCCTGATCGAGGGCGACTTGCAACGCAAGGACAGCCCCGTTGTGCCGCAACGCGTGATCCGCGAAGCGGTCGTCAACGCGCTCATGCACCGCAGTTACCGCAGCCACGCGCCGGTGCTGATCATCCGCTACAGCAACCGGTTGGAAATCCGCAATCCCGGCTTTTCGCTCAAATCACCCGAGCATCTGGGCGAACCCGGCTCGCTGCCGCGCAACCCCAAGCTCGCTGCCGCGCTGTACGACACCCGTTTTGCCGAAACCAAGGGCAGCGGCGTGCGCGTCATGCGCGAAATGTGCGAGTCGGCGGGGCTGGCACCACCGCTGTTCGAATCCGATCGCGGGCAAGACCAGTTCGTAGTGCGCCTGTTTTTCCATCATTTTCTCGGCCCGGCCGATCTGGCGTGGCTGGCGCACTTCAAGGACTTGCACCTTTCCGAGACCGAGGCCCGCGCCCTGGTCGTCGCCCGCGAGGCGGGCGCCATCGACAACGCCACCTGGCGCGACATCAACAAGGTCGACACCCTCACCGCCAGCCAGTCACTGAAAAAACTGCGCGACGCCGGTCTACTCCAGCAGAAGGGTCGTGGCTCGGCCACCTGGTACCAGCCCACCGGCAGGATGCTGGGAGACGATGAGGGCTTATCTAGTAACCCAGACGGCTTATCTAGTAACCCGGATGGCTTCTCTAGTAACCCGGATGGCTTATCTAGTAACCCGGACTTCTTATCCAGCAACCCCGACCCGGCCGCTGAAGCCGCCAGGCGAGCCTTGCTGAATGAGTTGCCGGGGGAACTGGCCGCCCGGATCGGCAGCCTCGGGCAACGCCGTCCTCCCGAAGAGATCCGTGAAGCCGTCGTCGCGCTCTGCCGGCAACGGGCCTACCGGGCCGAGGAACTGGCCCTGTTGCTGACCCGCAACGTCGAAACCGTGCGCCAGAACTATCTGCGCCCGCTGCTGCGTGTCGACCGCATCACCATGACCCGGCCCGACAAGCCAAATGATCCAGAACAGGCCTACCGTGCGGTGGAGGACCGCAAGTGAGCCGCGCAACCCTGTTCCCCGGCCAGCCTCTGCCCGCCGACGTCACCAGAAATGGCCTCTACATGCTGCGCGCGGTGCGTCCCTATGTGGCGGATGCCTGGACCGACCGCCAGACGCTGGACGAGCAGGACGGCGGCATCGGCAAGGTGGGCTACGAGATCAACTTCAACCGCATGTTCTTCCAGTATCAGCCGCCTAGGCCGCTGGCCGAGATCGATGCAGAGCTGGCTGGCGTGGAGCAGAGGATTCTGGAGTTGCTGCGGGAGGTGACGGAGTGAACGGCGCCGATTTGCTGGCCTCGCTCCCCGATGGGTGGCGGCGTGTTCCGCTGAAGACCACGTGCGATTTCGCCGTCAGCAACGTTGATAAGCATTCGTTCGACGACGAGTTACCCGTTCGGTTGTGCAACTACACCGATGTCTACAAGAATGACCGAGTCTCGCCCGACATGGAGCTGATGGCAGCGACTGCTACGCCGCAAGAGATCGAGCGGTTTCACCTTGAAGTTGGCGATGTTGTCATCACGAAAGATTCAGAGTCCTGGAGCGACATCGCGATCCCCGCGTATGTCGAGGGCACTTCAGACGACTTCGTCTGTGGCTATCATCTCGCGCTTATTCGCCCGCGAAAGGACGTGCTCGACGGACGCTTTCTGTTGCGGTGCATGCAGTCACGGCCCGTAGCTCTTCAGCTTGAGCTGGAAGCTACTGGCGTCACACGCTACGGGCTCCCGAGGGATGCGATTGGTCTGGCCGTTCTTCCGTTGCCGCCATTGCCTGCGCAACTGCGCATCGCCAACTACCTCGACCGCGAAACCGCCCACATTGACGCCCTGATCGCCGAGAAGGAACGCATGCTGGCGCTGCTGGAAGAAAAGCGCGCCGCCCTCATCAGCCGCGTCGTCACCCGCGGCCTCGTCCCCGGTGTCCCGCTCAAGCCCTCCGGTCAGGAGTGGCTGGGCCAGATTCCGGCGCATTGGCGCGTGGAGCGCGCCAAAAATCTTTTTGCGGTTCGCGATGAACGTTCGGACGATGGCTCGGAAGAACTGCTGACCGTGTCTCACATCACCGGTGTCACCTCACGCTCCGAGAAGGACGTGTACATGTTTGAGGCCGATGAAAAGGCGGGCTACAAACGCTGTATGCCCGGCGACCTAGCCATCAACACGCTTTGGGCGTGGATGGGCGCGATGGGCATTAGCCCCTTGGCGGGCATCGTCAGTCCCGACTACCACGTGTACACATCGAAGGGCGGGTTGCTGCCCAAGTACGTTGATCTGCTGTGCCGCTCGCGCCCCTTTGTGGCCGAAGTGAGTCGGTGGTCAAAAGGCGTCTGGTCTTCTCGACTGCGCTTGTATCCGGAGAACTTCTTTGAAATGCGGCTGCCTGTGCCTCCGCACGACGAGCAGCTCGAAATTATTCGCGCAGTCGAAACGGATCAACGCAAGGAAAATGCTCTGCGCGATAGCTTGCAATTGTCGATCACGCTGGCCAAGGAGCGCCGCGCCGCACTGATCACCGCCGCCGTTACCGGCCAGATTCCTCTGGAGGAGATGACCGGATGAAACTGAAGATGCTCACCCTCGCTAATTTCCGGGGCTTTGATCAGATAGACCTCGATTTCGCCGATGACGTGACGGTGATTGCCGGCGTCAACGGCGTGGGTAAGTCCGGCGTGTTGAAGGCACTGACGAGTGCGTTGTCACTGGCGCTGCCCAAGTTCACAGTTTCCAAGGAGTCCCCGCTTGGCTTGAACGATACCGACGTTCAATCTGGCAAGCTTGGGCTCTCCATGTCGGTCACGCTCGGACTCGATGCGGCAAAGGTCATTGTCGATCTGACCCGCGCGGCTCCGCTAGCTGCTGACAAAACCGAGAGTCTGATCAAGCGTCGAGACGACCTGCGTTTTGCGACACGCGAGACGAAGAAGGGCTCGAAAGAAGAGCTGGATATCAACGATGAAATCCGGCTCATTGAAATTCAGCTTGATCAAACTTCGGACATCGCTGCCGTGCGGATCCTGCCCGACGACGCAGCGACTGATGGGGATGAACTGGTTACAAACCTGAAGGCCGACAGCAAGCAGCCGCTTGGCGTGTTCTATACAACGTCGCGCTTTCTGTCCCGACTTCCGCCTGCTCTGGCCAAGGCAAAGAAGATTAGCGCAGCGACTGCGTATGACAAGTCGCTCACCCAACTAGAAGTTTCACTCAATGATTTCGCCAATTGGTATCGGGTTGTTGCATCCGAGGCAACTGCCGCAACCAAGGACCGGCTGTTCCAGCAACTGGAACAGGCGATTCAGACTTTCTTGCCGGAGGTCTTCAATCTGTCTCTGCACGACGGACGGCCGCCGCGATTCAGCGTGACAAAGAGTGGCAAAACGTTGCTCTTGGAGCAGCTCTCCGATGGTGAACGCGGCCTGCTGGCGCTTGTGTTCGATCTCACCCGCCGCCTCGCCATAGCCAACCCGGACAGCGACAACCCCGTTGCCGAGGGCGTGGCGTTGGTGTTGATCGACGAGATCGAGCTGCACCTACATCCGAAGTGGCAGCGCGATGTCTTGCAGCGCCTGCGCGACATCTTCAAGGCCTGCCAATTCGTGGTGACCACCCATTCGCCACTAGTGCTGGGCGAGGTGCCGGCACGCTGCGTGCGCTTCCTCGAATTCGAGAATGGGAAGGTGGGCGTAACCGTGCCCACCGAGGCTTATGGCATGGATGCCAACCGCATCCTGCAGGAGTTCATGGGGGCGCCGGTGCGCAACCGGCAGGTGGACAGGGAACTGAAGACCCTCTTCGCGCTGATCGATCAAGAGCGTTTCGACGAGGCCCGTGTCGCGATTGCGGCCCTCGAACGCGAGCTAGGAGATGAGGAACCCGAACTGACCCGGGCCAGTTCGCTGATCCGCTTTCTGGAGGGTGTCGAGTAGATGCGCACCATTCAGAAAGGGCCGGAGCCCGTCACCCTGACCCGGCATCGTCAGCAGCCGCACGCGGACTACGACAATTACAGGGATATGGACGGCCTGCGGGCGGCGCTGGTTGCCGAACAACGGGGCGTGTGCTGCTACTGCCAGTCGCGCATCCGGGCGACGGCGGAGGGCATGAAGGTCGAGCATTGGCAATGCCAAGTACATCACCCGGATCGGCAACTGGACTACAGAAATCTGCTTGGTGCATGCCATGGTGGACACGGCCGGCCCAAGCACGAACAGCATTGCGATACGCGCAAGAGCAACAATGCCCTGTGCTTCAGCGTGTGCGACCCCGCCCACCCCATCGAAAGGCAGATCCGTTTCCTGGGTGACGGCAAGATTTGCGCGGACGATGCCGCCATCGACGATTGCATCAATGCGGTGCTCAACCTCAATCTGCCGCGCCTAGTGAGCAACCGCAAGGCGGTGCTCGCAGCGTTTCAGCAGCGCCTGAAGGACGGACGCCGTGTCGACCCGGCACGCGAACTGCTGAAATGGGACGGCACGCAAGGTGGTGAATTGCCTGAGTTCGCGCAGGTGATGGTCTACTGGCTGTGCAAGCGACTGAGGAGAGCCAGCGTATGAAGTTCGAATCCTTCAAGGCCGGCCGCTGGCAGGCACGCTACCAGTACAGAAGCTTCGAGCCGGTGCCGGTCAACCATGCCTGGACTTGGGAAGATTCTCAGATCAATGCGCTGCTGGAGCAGGCCACGCGGGCGCTGGGGGAGCTGAACGCGTTTTCGCTGATCGTGCCGGACATCGATCTGTTTATTCAGATGCATGTGGTGAAGGAGGCGCAGTCATCGAGCAAGATCGAAGGGACCCAGACCGGCATCGATGAGGCCTTGATGCCGGAAGCGCAGATCCGCCCGGAAAAGCGCGACGACTGGCGCGAGGTACGTAATTACATTGAGGCGGTCAACACAGCGGTCGCCGAGCTGAACAATCTGCCGCTGTCCAATCGCTTGCTGAAACAGACCCATGCGATCCTGATGCAGGGCGTGCGCGGAGAGCACAAACTGCCAGGCGAGTTCCGCGCCAGCCAGAACTGGATCGGCGGGTCGAGCCTGGCCGACGCCGCGTTCATTCCGCCGCACCACGAGGGCGTTTCGGCACTGATGGGCGATCTTGAACTGTTCTGGCACAACGACACCATCGTCGTGCCGCATTTGATCCGGGTGGCCATCAGCCACTACCAGTTCGAGACGGTCCATCCTTTCCTCGACGGCAACGGACGCATCGGCCGATTGCTGATTCCGCTATATCTGGTCAGCCATGGTCTGCTGGCCAAGCCGTCGCTGTATCTGTCGGATTTTTTTGAGCGCAACCGCGCCAGCTACTACGACGCGCTGACGCGCGTCCGCACCAGCAACGATCTGATCCACTGGATTCGCTTCTTCCTCAATGGCGTGGCGCAGACTGCCACCAAGGGACGGGACGTGTTCCGGCAAGTGCTGGCGCTGCGCACCGAGGTTGAGCAGGCAGCGATGGGCATGGGCAAGCGGGCCGCACTGGCGCGGGAGGCTCTGAACCTGCTTTATCGCCGGCCGGTTATTGAGGCTGGCGATCTGACCCAGGCCCTTGAGGTGACGACACCGACCGCGAATGCGCTGATCAAGATTTTGATTGACAAAGGTATTCTGGTCGAGACGACGGGTCAGCAGCGCGGGCGGGTATATGCCTTCGATCGTTACCTAGACCTGTTCGTAAAGTAAAGAAAGCGGCGATTCTTTAACTTAAGTTTCGCGCAAGTAAAGGGGAAAGGGATGAAGCGAACCTCTGAGGCCGCCTTTGAAACCGTTATCGAATCGGTCTTGCTGGACGCCGGTTATACGAGAATCGACGGTCGGGGTTTCGACCGCGAACGGGCGATCTTCCCCGATGAGGCGCTGAATTTCATCCGCGCCACGCAGGGCAAGGTGTGGGAGAAGCTGGAGGCGCTGCACGGGGAGCAGACCGGCGCGCGAGTGCTGGAATCGCTATGCAAGTGGCTGGACGTTCATGGCACGCTGGCCACATTGCGCCACGGCTTCAAGTGTTTCGGCAAAACGCTGCGGATCGCCTTTTTCCGCCCGGCCCACGGCCTGAACCCGGAGTTGGAGGCGCGCTATCAGGCCAACCGGCTGGGGCTGACCCGGCAGTTGCACTTCAGCCCAAGAACAGAAAAATCGCTGGACGTGGTGCTGTCGGTCAACGGCATTCCGGTGGTGACGCTGGAACTCAAGAACCCCTTGAGCGGCCAGACGGTGGCGAATGCCATCCACCAGTACCGCCACGACCGCGATCCGCGCGAGCCGATCTTCGTGTTCACCAAGCGCGCGCTGGTGCATTTTGCAGTGGATACTGAAGAGGCGCACATGACCACGCGCCTGGCCGGTTCGTCCACCTACTTTCTGCCCTTCAACCGGGGCATGGATGGCGGCGCGGGCAATCCACCCGACCGAGACGGGCGTAATTACAAGACCGCCTACCTGTGGGAGGAAGTCCTGCAACGTGACAGCCTGCTCGACCTGCTGGCTCGCTTTCTGCACCTCGATGTGGAGGAAAAAACCACGGACGACGGCAAGAAGCTACGCAAGGAAAGCCTGATCTTTCCGCGTTACCACCAGTTGCAGGCGGTGCGCCGGATGGTGGCGGCCGCCGCCAGCGAGGGCGTAGGGCACAACTATCTGGTGGAGCATTCAGCTGGCAGCGGCAAGAGCAACACCATTGCCTGGCTGGCGCACCGCCTGTCCAGCCTGCACAACGAGCGTGACGAACGGCTGTTCGACAGCGTGGTGGTCATCACCGACCGCGTGGTGCTGGACCGCCAGTTGCAGAGCACGATCTACCAGTTCGATCACCGCCAGGGCGTGGTGCAGAAAATCGACGAGGACTCGCGCCAGCTCGCCGAGGCACTGGAAGCCGGCGTGCCGATCATCATCACCACGCTGCAGAAGTTCCCGTTCGTGTCCGGGCAACTGGCCAAGCTGAGCGAGGAGCGCGGCGAAGGCAGCAAGAGCCATCTGCCAACCCGCAAGTACGCGGTGATCATCGACGAGGCCCACAGCTCGCAGTCGGGTGAGACGGCAACTGAGCTCAAGGGCGTGTTGGGCGGCGCCGAGCTGCGCAAAAAGGCGCAGGAGATGGCCGAGGAAGAAGGCGAAGTCGAGCTGGAGCGCCTGTTCCGCTCCATGGCCAAGCGCGGCCACCAGCCGAACATGAGCTTCTTTGCCTTCACCGCCACGCCCAAGCACAAGACGCTGGCGATCTTCGGCCGCAATGGCGAACCCTTCCACCACTACACGATGCGCCAGGCCATCGAGGAAGGCTTCATCGAGGATGTGCTGAAGAGCTACGTCACCTACAAGACCTATTACAAGCTGATCAAGAAGGCCGAGGATGACCCCAACGTCGAGCGCAAGAAGGCGGCCAAGGCATTGGCCCGTTTCATGCGCCTGCACCCGCACAACATCGGCCAGAAGACTGAAGTAATGGTCGAGCACTTCCAGCACTTCACCCGCCACAAGATCGGCGGGCATGCGAAGGCGATGGTGGTCACCGGCTCGCGGCTGGAGGCGGTGCGCTACAAGCAGGAATTCGACCGCTACATCGCCGAGAAGGGTTATCCGATCAAGAGTCTGGTGGCCTTCTCGGGCACGGTGGAAGACGACAAGGTTCCTGAGAAAACCTACACGGAAGTGGAGATGAATGGTGGGGTGAGGGAATCGGGCCTGCCCGACACTTTCGCCAAGCCGGAATTTCGGGTGCTGCTGGTGGCCGAGAAATACCAGACCGGCTTCGACCAGCCGCTGCTACACACGATGTACGTGGACAAGCGCCTGGCGGGCATTCAAGCCGTGCAGACGTTATCGCGCCTGAACCGAACTCATCCGCTCAAGGACGACACCTTCGTGCTGGATTTCGTGAATGACCCAGCCGAAATCCAGGAGGCCTTCCGCCAGTATTACGAAGGCTCGGTCATGGGCGAGCAGGTCGATCCGGACAAGCTCTACGAGGTCAAGGCGGAGCTCGATGCCTCGGGCATCTACCTTCAGTCCGAGGTCGTGGAATTCGCGCGGGTGTTCTTCGCGCCGAAGCGCCGCCAGAGCCCGAGCGATCACAAGGCGATGAACGCCATTCTCGATCAGGCGGTCGCGCGCTTCGTGCAGTTGCAGAACAACGAAGAGGAAGAAGCCGAACTGTGGCGAGGCAAGGTGCAGGCTTTTCGCAATCTGTATGGCTTCCTGAGCCAGGTGATCCCCTACCAGGACAGTGACCTGGAAAAGCTGTTCACCTATCTGCGCCACCTCGCGTTGAAGCTGCCTAGGCGCAAGAGCGGGCCGGGCTATCAGTTTGATGAAGAAGTCGAGCTCGATTACTACCGGTTGCAGAAAATCAGCGAAGGCTCGATCAGCCTGAACGAGGGGTATGCCAAGCCCCTGGACGGCCCGCGCGAGGTCGGCTCCGGCATGGTGCGCGATGATCAGTTGTCGCTGTCACGCCTGATCGACATCATCAACGAACGCTTCGGCGGCGAGCTCAACGAAGCGGATCAACTGTTCTTCGACCAGATCGCCGAGGCGGCCAGCCAAAGCGAAGCGCTGCAGAAGGCTGCCGAGGTCAACTCGCTGGACAAATTCCAACTGGTATTCCAGCAGGTGCTGGAATCGCTGTTCATTGAGCGGATGGAGCTCAATGAAGAGCTGTTCACCGAATTCATGAGCAAGCCGGACTTGCGAGCTTTGGTCACTAAAGCGCTAGGGAGTCAGATTTATTCCCGCCTTTCGGCCCAGCAATCGATTAGCAAATCAGCGAAGTCGGCTGTATGACGATAGGCCCATCCCCGCGCTTCCTCTGGCACGACTACGAAACCTTTGGCGCCGATGCCGCGCGCGACCGCCCCTCACAGTTTGCCGGGGTGTACACCGACGCGGCGTTGAACCCGGTGGGCGCGCCGCTGATGTTTCACTGCCAGCCCACGATCGATGTGCTGCCGCACCCCGATGCGGTGCTCATCACCGGCATCACGCCGCAGATGGCCGAGCGCGACGGCCTGCCGGAGTATCAGTTTGCCGAGCGCATCCACGACGCGTTCAGCGGCCCCGAGGTCTGCGGCGTGGGCTACAACTCGATCCGCTTTGACGACGAGTTCACCCGCCACCTGTTCTGGCGCAATTTCATCGATCCGTACCGGCGCGAGTGGTTTGGCGGCAACAGCCGCTGGGACCTGATCGACGTGATCCGCCTGTGGCACGCGCTGCGCCCCGCCGGGCTGGAGTGGCCCGTCAACGACAAGGGCAGCACCAGCTTCAAGCTGGAACATCTGACGCAGGCCAACGGACTGGTGCACGAGCGCGCCCACGACGCGCTCTCGGACGTGTACGCCACCCTGGCCCTGGCACAACGGCTCAAGGCGGCACAGCCGCGCCTGTTCGAGCATGCGTTGAAGCTGCGTGACAAGCGGGTCGCCGCCCAGCTGCTGAGGCTGGGTGATCCACAGCCGGTGCTGCACGTGTCGCAGCGCATCCCCGCCGCGCTGGGCTGCATCAGCGCGGTGATGCCGCTGGCCGTTCATCCGGTCAACCGCAACTGCATCATCAGCTTCGATTTGCGACAGGACCCCTCAGACCTGCTGAGCCTTGATGTGGACGACCTGCACGACCGGCTGTTCACGCCGGCTGCCGAACTGCCCGAGGGCATCGAACGACTCGCGCTCAAGGGCATTCATCTCAACAAGTCGCCGATGCTGGCGCCGATGAACACGCTCAGCGCCGAGGCCGCCGAACGCTGGCAACTCGACCTGCCCGCCATTCAGGCGCATCACGCCACCCTGCTGGCCGTGGGCGAGGCCCTGCAACAGAAGGTGCAGGCCATCTTCGTGCAGCCCGACTTCGAAGAACAGGACGCCGAGTGCGCGCTCTACGCCGGCTTCGTGAGTGACGCCGATCGCGCCCGCTGTGAGCAACTGCGCAAGGCCGGCCCCGGCGCGGCGGCGTCCTTCGATGGCGGCTTTGAAGACGCCCGCCTCAACACCCTGCTGCTGCGCTGGCGCGCCCGCCATGCCCTCCACACGCTCAACGAACTGGAACACGACGAGTGGACCGAGTTCGTGCGCCGCAAACTCACCGTCGACACCGGGCTGGCCAGCCTGACGCTGGACGCCTATCACCGCCGCATCGAAGACGGCCTGCGCGTTGAGACCGACCCCACCCGCCTGCGCTGGCTGCTGGACCTGAAGCACTGGCCACGCGACAGCCGGCTCGACGACCTGATCGGCACGGTCTGACGCGCCACCGATCAACGCATCCCGGCGCAGCGCCCGGCAAGGCCGTGCCGCTGCCTGCCACGCACGTGCGCGCCCGGCCTGTTGCGACGATCCACCTGTTGGGCATCGCGTGCCGGCTACCGCTTGCAACCAGGTTCGGCTGGCGCCTGCGACCGATCCATCACGTGCGACACCGTCGCTGGCGGCGCATTGCCACCCTCATTCGTATACGGCAAAATGCCGTACTTATAAATGAGGACAAAGTCATGTCTACCGCACGTTTCGATCTCAAGTTGGACCCGGACGACAAGGAGACCGTCGCCAAAGCCGCCGCCCTGATGGGCACGACGATGGCGGGTTTCGTGCGTTCCGCCGCCAAGGAAAAAGCCCAGGCGCTGCTGGATCGCGAGGCCAGAATCACGCTGACGCGCGGCGACGCCGAGGCGTTCATTGCCGCACTCGATGCCGCCTTCCGCCCCAACGCGGCTCTTGAGCAGGCGCTTTCGCAGGCCAGGCGCCAGGTACGGCGTGCTTGAAGAGGTCCCGCTCGATCCGGACGTCCATGATCGCGCAGGTTTCGACTGCGGCGTTGCAGCACTGAACGAGTATCTGCGTCGTTTCGCCGGACAGCACCGGCGCATGGGCATCAGCGCAACCTATGTGCTGATTGACTCGGATCAGCCCCGCGTTGTGCTGGGCTACTACTCGCTCAGTGCCGCCGAGGTGGATGTCGCGCGCTTGTCTGATTCGGACCGCAAGAAGCTCCCACGCTTTCCCATCCCCTGTTACCGCATGGGGCGTCTGGCCTGCCGCACGGATCGCCGAGGCGCCGGCCTGGGACGCCTGCTGGTCGGCTGTGCCGTCGATCGCTGCCTGCAGACGAAAAAGCAGATCCCGGCCTATGCGTTACTTGTCGATGCAAAGAATGCCAGCGCCAAGGCGTTCTACGAGCACTACGGCTTTACACCGCTTCTCGATCGCGCCATGACCCTGTACCTGCCGCTCGGTCGGTGACCGCCGGCTCCGTTGCAAACGGTGGGGCATCGCGGGGGGACTGGACGGCCGAAGACGTTGCATTCCGCAGCCTGAGGGCAGCGGCGGGCCATTGCCGCTCACCGCCGCCGGCAAATGCCCATCGTCGCAGGGTGCGCATCCGGCGTTCGCGCGTGAATCGAGGCGCCACGCAGACTCCTGTGACGGGCACGCCTGAGGTGACGTTGGGCATGGCGCGCGAGTAGCGTCAGTTATTACATTGATGTAATGTCGGCATATCAATCATGAAGACCAAAGACCGCCTACATGCCGTGGACGCCAGCGCCAAGCGCTGGCTTGAGGGCGTTCCGGAGTTTCCCGCCGAAGACGTGATGTTGATGCGCCTGATTCGCGTCGCCAGCCTGGGCATCACGGCGTTCACCGATCCGGCGCTCAGGCCAACCGGCCTGACCGAGAGCTCCTTCCACACGCTGGTTGTCGCGATGGCCAGCGGCGACGACGGCACCACGCCCTCGGCACTGTGCGAGCAGGTGGGCCAGAACCACGCCAACATGACCCGCATTCTCAGCGTGCTCGCGAAAGAGGCGTTGGTACAGATCAGCCCCGACCCGCGGGATGCACGACGGCGGCGCATCGTGGCCACGGCCGCGGGACACGCGCTGGTGCGCCACTACGCCGGCCGGTTTCAACCCATCGTGCACACCGCCTTCGGCAGCCTCAGTACGGCCGAAAAGCGGGCGCTGCAAAGCATGCTGCGCCGGCTCATCGGCTCGATGGACACGGCTGAAATCATGGCCGCAGAAGACGCATGACGGGCACCGGGCGCCGCACGTGGCGGCCGCAAATAGGGCACGTCATCGGGGTGTCGCTGCTGTGGCTGGCCGGCGATGTGCTGGCCTCGAACGGCATGAGCGCACCGGGCACCGGCGCGGTGCAACTGGGCATGGCCGGGGCCGGCACGGCCTTGGCCGCCGATGCCTCGGCCACCCTGCGCAATCCGGCTGCGGGGGCCTGGCTGGGCAACAGCCGCACGGCCGAACTCGGCATCGCCATTCCCGATGGTGGGTACCGCGCCGGACCGCGGGGTGACAACGCGCCGCTGGGATTGCTGGACGTAACCCCGGGACGCGCCACCTCGGTGACCGGCGTGTTTCCCATCCCCTCATTTGCCCGCAACTGGCAGTTGAACGACCGCACCGCAGTCGGCTGGGGATTCAGTGCCTCGGGGCTGAAGGCGCTGTCGAAGGCGGGTTCGGCCACCCTGGCGCGCGGCGTGCCGATCTTCGAAGCCCGCTGCGATGGCACCTTCGGGGGCGGGCAGCCGCTGTCGGCAGGCACCGACCTGACGCAGTTGTGCGGCGCCGGTGCCACAACCCTGGGGGTCGATCTGACCCAGCTCCTGGTATCTGCGCACTGGGCCCGCATGGTCTTGCCGGGCCTGTCGGTCGGCATTGCACCGGTGATTGCCGGGCAGCGCATTGAACTGAAAGGGCTTGGGGCATTCGCGACCTTCTCCAATTTTCAGGACCAGACGACCGACCGCGGGTTCGATTACGCCTACGGCGGCGGTGCCCGGATCGGCGTTCTGTGGGATACGGGTTACGGCATCGGGTTCGGCGCGGCGTATCAAACGCGGCTGTACCAGACCGATTTCGACAAATATCGCGGCGCGATCATCGGCGGATCACTGGACTTCGCCCCCACCCTCAACCTTGGTATGCAGGTGCACCTGAGGGACGGGCATCGCCTGTTTGTCGATTACGAACAGGTGCGCTACGGCGATGTGCGGCCCTTGGCGAACAGGGTGGAGCCGCAACGGTTTACAGACGTCTGCTTTGTCCCTCGGCTGATTTCGCGCAACCTGCCCAACCCGCCGGCGCTCGGGGCGTGTCTGGGCGCGCACGACGGCCCGGGATTTGGCTGGGACACGATCAATGTCTACAAGATCGGTTATCAGGGCAGCCGCAATCGGCTCTCGTGGCGGGCCGGCTACAGCTGGGGCGGCAATCCCGTGGTGCCCGACCAGGTGCTGCCGAAGATTTTTGCGCCCGCCATCACGGACCGCCATGCCGCGCTCGGCCTGTCCTGGCGGTTTTCATCTCAACTTGACCTGGGATGGGCCTTGATCTACGCGATCAAAAACACCACCCGCGAAACCAACACGCTCAGCAGTGCACGCCTCACCCTGTTTCAGGGTGAACCGCTGAGCTTCGACGTGGGCAAAGATCCCGCCGACCAGACGGTCGATACGCACATCAGCGTGTGGCAGTCTCAATTCAGCATGACTTGGCACCTGGGGCACTGATGACCTCTTACTCTCCTGGCTTGCTGGCCTGCGCACTGATCGTGACCGGCCTTGCAGCGTGCAGCGACCCCAGCCCCCACGCGGCGCGCACGCCCACCGAGCACGCGCTGCCCACGCTGCAGGTGCACCCCGAACCGCTCGCCCTGCACTACCAGACCGTGGGCTCGGTGGTGTCTGACGAGCGCGTTGAAATCAGCTCGCGGCTGGCGGCCTACGTGCGTGCGATCAACGTGCGTGAGGGCGAGGCCATCCGCCGCGGGCAGGTGCTTGTCCAGCTCGATGCCCGCGACCAGCAGGCCGCGGTGCAACAAGCCCAGGCCCAGCGCGCACTGCGCGAGGCCGCACTGCGTGATGCCGAACGCACGCTGGAGGACACCAGGACGCTGTTCAAGCGGGGGCTGGTGGCAGACGCCGCGCGGCGCCGGGCGCAACTGGAATATGACTCGGCCGAGCAGGCCCTGCGCGCCCAGGAAGCCGCACTGCGCGCAACCCAGGCGCAGCTGCGCTACACCGAGATTGTCAGCCCGGTCGATGGCGTGGTCGCCAAGCGGCTCGCGCGCACCGGTGATCTGGTGACGCCGGGCCGCCCGTTGCTGGTGGTGGAATCGGACACGGCGCTGCTGTTCGAGACGGCGGCGGCGGAATCGCAGGTGCAGCACATCGCCGTGGGCGACGTGGCGCAGGTGAGCATTGATGCCACCGGACAGCGCTATCGGGCAACCGTGCTGCGGGTGGTGCCCTCGGGGGATCCGGTCACACGAAGGTTCATGGTGAAACTGCAATTGGACGATGCGGCGGGCCTCACGCCCGGCCTGTTCGGCCGCAGCCGCTTCAAGGTCGGCGAGACCGAGGGCCTGCGGGTGCCCGACACCGCGCTGGCGCAACGCGGTGGACTGACCGGCGTTTTCGTGGTCGACGAGAACAACCGGCTCAACTACCGCTGGGTGCGCACCGGACGACGCGAAGACGGCCTGACCGAAATCACCGCGGGCCTCGACGCCGGAGAAACGATCCTGGCGCAGGTGCCCGAAACCGTGCGCGACGGCGATCGCCTGCAGCAGCAAGCACCGTAGGCCGGGCATGCGCGAACGCAAACTCAACTCCGCCGGCCGGATCGCAGACTACTTCATCGAGTCGAAGCTCACACCGGTGTTCGTGCTGTTCTGCCTCGCGGTCGGGTGGATTGCCGCGACCCTGACGCCGCGCGAGGAAAACCCGCAGATTCTGGTCCCCGGTGCGGAGGTGATCTACGCCCTGCCCGGCCGATCCGCTGCCGAAGTGGACCGCCTGGTCGCGGCGCCGGTGGAACGTGCCCTGCGCGAGATCGAGGGCGTGGACCACACCTTTTCCACCTCGATGCAGGGGCTGGCGCAAGTTGCCGTGCAGTTCGACGTGGGCGTGGACAAGGAAAATGCCATGGTGCGCGTCTACCAGCGCATCAGCAGTGCCCAGGCACTGCTGCCGCCGGACGTCGCCCCGCCGCTGATCAAGCGGGTCGATGCCGACGACATTGCCGTTGTCACCGTCACGCTGGCCTCCGAGCGCTACGACGACTACGCGCTGCGCCGTCTGGCCGAGCGTGTTCTTGAAAGGCTCAACTCCATTCCCTCGGTATCGCGGGTCGAACTGCACGGCGGCGCCTCACGCGAAATTCGCGTCGAGGCTGATCCCGCGCGGCTCGAAGCCTTCGGCCTGACCCTGAACGAGGGGCTGGCGGCACTGGCGGCCGGCAATACCGCCGCCGAAGTGGGCGACACCGTGCACGACGGGCAGAACCTGCGCGTGCAGTTGCGCGGCGAACTGCGGTCCGCCGAAGACGTGCGCCGGCTTGCGGTGGGCGTTCACGACGGCCAACTGATCTACGTTGACGATGTGGCGACCGTGCACGACGGCCCGGCGCAGCAGCGCGACGCCCTGGTGCGCCTGGGCTTCGGCCCGGGGGATCCGAGGATCGGGCAGTCCGCATCCGAGATGCCGGCGGTGACGATCTCGGTGGCCAAGAAGCCGGGAACCAACGCGGTGACCACGGCCGAAGAGGTGCTGGCGGTGGTGGAGACCCTGCGCCAGCAGTTCATTCCGGCAGATGTGCACGTTGTCACCACGCGCGATGACGGCGTAAAGGCCAACGACACGGTCAACCACCTGCTGCGGGATCTGGCGGTGGCGATCAGCGCGGTGATCCTCACGCTGCTGCCGTTTCTGGGCCTGCGCTCGGGGCTGATCATCAGCTTCGTGCTGCCGTTGATCCTGTGCCTGACGTTGATGCTGGATCTGTTGACGGGCTTCACCGTGAACCGCATTTCGCTGTTCGCGATGATCCTGTCGCTGGGCATGATCGTGGACGACAGCATCGTCGTGCTGGAGAACATCTACCGCAACTACCAGTTGCGTTCGGGTGTCGATCCACGTCGACAGGCGGTGCTGGCGGTCAACGAGATCGGGCCGCCAACGACCATTGCCACAATCTCGGTCGTCCTGGTGTTTGGCTCGCTGAGCCTGCTCACCGGCATGAACGGCGCTTACTTCGCGCCCATCTCGTTCAACGTGCAGGTCACCATGGCGCTGTCGCTGCTGCTGGCCTACATGATCGTGCCCTGGGCCTGCCATCGCTGGCTGCGTGGGCACGTCACGGCCCATGCGCACGATGACGCGTCTTCGGCGTCGCACCAGCGCTATTTCCGGATGCTGACGCCGCTGCTGCACAGCCGCCGACGTCGCTGGGCCTTCTATGCCCTGACCCTGCTCGCCCTGCTGGGCGCGCTGCTGCAGCCGGCGTGGCCGTTCATCCGGCCTGCCGGGGTCGGCGGGCCGCAATCGGCCGGCAGCGTGATGATCGCCATCATGCCCAGGGAAGACCTGGGCCATTTCGGCATCACCCTCGACATGCCCGAGGGCACCCCCATCGAAACCACCGACGAGGTCGCGCGTCGCGTCGGCGCATTACTGCGGCAACAGCCGGTGGTCGCCAACTGGGTGAGCTACGTGGGCCTGCCGCCGGTGGTGGACTTCGCCGGGCAGATTCGCGGGGCCGCGAACCGGCAGGCGCCCCACCAGGCCGAAATCACGGTCATGCTGCTGCACAAGCACGCGCGCAAGACGACCTCGACCGAGGTGACCGAGGCACTGCGGGCCCAAACCACCCAATTGCAGGCCGACTATCCCGGTCTCGAAATCACGCTGCGCAACTCGCCCCCCGGGCCGCCCAGTCCGGCCACGGTGATCGCCGAGGTCTACGGCGAGGATGCCGAAGTGCGGCGTCAACTGGTTGCCCAGGTGCGCGAACGATTCGCACAGACCTGGGGCGTGGTCGACATCTACGACTCTGAAGCGGCCGATGCGCCGCGCATCGATCTGAAGGTCGATCACGAGAAGGCGATGCTGTCGGGCGTCACCGCCACCGCCATCGAGCAGACCCTGCGCAACCTGATGGGCACGCGCGTCATCTCGGAGGCGCGCATCGAGGGCGAACGCGCGCCGGTGCCGATCCTGATCGAGGTGCCGCGCCGCCACGATCTCGATCCGCAGCAACTGGACCGGGTGCATGTCGCCAACGCCCAGGGTGAGCGCATTCCGGTGTCGGAGCTGGTGAAGCCGCACATGACGCACGTCGACAGGCCGATTCTGCGCAAAGACAACGAGCCCTACAGCTTCGTCGCGGCCGACGTCTCGGGCAGCGCGGCGGCCTACGTCATTCTCGACATGAACCAACACTTGGACGGCCTGGATCTGCCGGATGGCGGCACGCTGAGCACCGGCAATCTGGGCCTGCGGGAGCAGGCGCCAAGCTCTCTGGACGGGTACCAACTGCTCTGGAACGGAGAGCTGCGACTCACGCTCGACTCACTGAGGGAAATGAGCATGATCCTGATCGCCGGCCTGGCACTGATCTTCCTGCTGCTGGTGGCGACCTACCGGTCGTTCTTGCTCGCGACGCTGGCAATGACGGCGGTGCCACTGGGTTTCATCGGCGTCTTTCCGGGGCACTGGCTGCTCGGCATCGACTTCAGCATGGCCTCGGCCATCGGCGTCATCGCGCTGGCGGGCGTGGTCATCCGCAACTCACTGCTGATCATCGACTTCATCCGCGACTACCGGCAGGCGGGCCATCCACTGGAGGATGCCGTCAAACTCGCCGGCGCGGTCCGCTTCAGGCCGATCATGCTGTCAGCGCTGACCGTCGCGCTGGGCACGCTGATTCTCTACACCGACCCCATGTTTGCCGGGCTGGCCACCTCGCTGATCTTCGGCACCGTGACCTCGACCGCCCTCACGCTGCTGATCCTGCCAACCCTGTACTACCGCCTGGCCACCGCCCACCCCCAGTGGCTGCCCGCCCCTGCCGCGGACGGCGACGCCGAGCAGCCGGACCCCCCGCCGGCGTCGTGACCCGAGGCGCCGCAGGCGCGCGTTGACGACCGCCCCTCGAAACGGCCTGCACCCGGCGGGTGGCATAATTCGCGCCCTGTTTCGAACCGCCGATCGCCGCCATGCGCCGCATCCTCGTCACCAATGCTCTGCCCTACGCCAATGGCGCCATTCACCTGGGTCATCTGGTGGGCTACGTGCAGGCCGACATCTGGGTGCGCTTCCAGCGGCTGAACGGGCACGAGGTGCATTACGTCTGCGCCGATGACGCCCACGGCACGCCGATCATGCTGGCGGCTGAAAAGGCCGGCCTGGCGCCCGAGGCTTACATCGAAGACGTGCGTCAGGCGCACATGGCCGACTTTGCCGACTTTGGCGTGGCCTTCGACCATTACCACTCCACCCACAGCCCCGAGAACGAGCGGCTGGCGCAGCTGATCTACACCCGCCTGCGCGACGCCGCGCACATCGCCCGGCGCAACGTGCGGCAACTGTTCGACCCCGAGCGGCAGATGTTTCTGCCCGATCGCTACATCAAGGGCGAATGCCCCAAGTGCGGCGCGGCCGACCAGTACGGCGACAACTGCGAAGTCTGCGGCGCGGCCTACGCACCCACCGACCTGAAAAACCCGCGCTCGGTGGTCAGCGGCGCCACGCCCGAGCTGCGGGACTCGGAGCACTACTTCTTCAAGCTCGGCGACTTCCAGAGCTTTCTGCAGGGCTGGCTGGGCGGCGACGTGGCCCATCCGTCGATCAAGGCCAAGCTGCGCGAGTGGTTCGAGGCGGGCCTGCGCGACTGGGACATCTCGCGCGACGCCCCGTATTTCGGCTTCGCCATTCCCGACGCGCCGGGCAAATACTTCTACGTGTGGCTGGACGCGCCCATCGGTTACATGGCCAGCTTTGCGGCCTTTCTGAACAACGACGACGCCCGCTTCGGCGCGTTCTGGAACGCCGACAGCCAAGCCGAGCTGCATCACTTCATTGGCAAGGACATCGTCAATTTTCACGGCCTGTTCTGGCCGGCAATGCTGAAAGGCGCCGGCTTTCGCACCCCCACCCAATTGCACGTCAACGGCTACCTCACCATCAACGGCCAGAAGATGAGCAAGAGCCGCGGCACCTTCATCCAGGCCCGCACCTGGCTGAACCACCTGCCGCCCGAGGCGCTGCGCTACTACTTCGCCGCCAAGCTCGGCAGCGGCCCGGAAGACCTGGACCTGAGCCTCGACGACTTCGCCGCCCGGGTGAACAGCGACCTGGTCGGCAAGTACGTGAACATTGCCAGCCGCTGTGCGGGCTTCATCACCAAGCAGTTTGACGGCCAACTGGCGCCGCAACTGCACGACGCCACCCGGTTCAAGGCATTGGCCGCAGCGGCGCCCAAGCTGCAGGCGGCCTACGAGGCGGGCGAACTGGCCGCAGCGGTGCGCGAGATCATGCGCCTGGCCGACGAGGCCAACGGCGAGATCCAGACGCTGGCGCCGTGGAAGCTGGCCAAGCAGGAAGGCCGCGAGGCCGAGCTGCACGCCGTCTGCACCACCTTTCTCAACATCTTCCGCCAGCTCACCGTGTACCTGAAGCCCATCCTGCCCCAGCTTGCAGCGCAGGCCGAAGCCTTCCTTAACATTCCGCCGCTCACCTGGGCGGATGCCGCCACGCCGCTGCTGGATCACCGCATCAATGTCTACGAGCCGCTCATGACCCGTATCGAAAAAACCCAGACCGAGGCCCTGCTGGCAGCCGAGGCGGCGAGCACGCCGGCCCCGGCGCCGGTGTCCGCAGCACCCGCCGCCACTCAGGCTGCCCCGGCTGCCCCGGCTGCCGCCGCAAAGGCTGACGACAGCGCGGTGATTTCCATCGATGACTTCACCAAGGTGGACTTGCGGGTGGCGCGCATCGTCGAGGCCGGCGCCGTCGAAGGCGCCGACAAGCTGCTGCGCCTGCAGCTCGACCTGGGGCCGCTGGGCACGCGGCAGGTGTTCGCCGGCATCAAGAAGGCCTATGACCCGGCGGTGCTGGTCGGCAAGCTCACCGTGTGCGTGGCCAATCTGGCACCGCGCAAGATGAAATTCGGGCTGTCAGAAGGCATGGTGCTGGCGGCCAGCAACGACATGGCAGGCCCCTGCCTGCTCTGGCCGGACGCCGGCGCCGCGCCGGGCATGCGGATCAAGTAATCCTCAGAACCTGCAGTGATAACGCCATGCAAAATGCGGTCACTTTCTTGTTGCATTGCAGCGCACGGCGCATCCTAGAGCCCTATGTCTGACGTGCTGCTCATCCTGCTGGGCGCGGTGCTGGTGCACAACTTCGTGTTGGTGCAGTTCCTTGGCCTGTGCCCGTTCATGGGTACCTCGAAGAAGGTCGAAACCAGTTCCGGGCTGGCGTTGGCCACCACCTTCGTCCTCACCCTGACGGCCGTGGTGACCCACGTCATCGACACCTGGGTGCTGGCCATTTTTGGCCTCGAATACCTGCGCACCATCGTGTTCATCGTGGTCATCGCCGGGGTGGTGCAGTTCGTCGAGATGGTGGTGCAGAAAACCAGCCCCCTGCTGTACCAGGTGTTGGGCATCTACCTGCCGCTGATCACCACCAACTGCATCGTGCTGGGCGTGGCGTTGATCAACGTGCGGCAGTCGTCAACCTTTCTGGAATCGGCCCTCACCGGCATCGGCGCCGGGCTGGGGTTCTCGCTGGTGCTGCTGCTGTTCGCCGGCCTGCGCGAACGCCTGGCCGTGGCCGACGTGCCTGAGTCGTTCCAGGGCGCGCCCGTCGCCCTCGTGACCGCTGGCGTCATGTCGCTGGCCTTTCTTGGCTTCGCAGGGCTCGCCTGATGCGAACTGCACCGACCCACGCGAACGGCCTTGCAGGTGACATGACCGCACCGACTCGCCTTGCGCGCATCCCCGCTGCGCGGGGCCCCTGCCCGGTGGCTCGCGGGCGGACCCGCTCGGCTTTCCCAGGGTTTGCAGGGCTGGCTTGATGCCATGTTGACCGCGATCCTCACTCTGACGCTGCTTGCGGCCGCCTTTGGCGTGGTGCTGGGGTATGCCAGCGTGCGCTTCAGGGTCGAGGGCGATCCACTGGTCGACAAGATCGACAAGATTCTGCCGCAGACCCAATGCGGCCAGTGCGGCTATCCCGGCTGCAAGCCCTACGCCACCGCCATTGCCGGGGGCGACGCCGAGATCAACCAGTGCCCGCCCGGGGGCGAAGACGGGGTGCTCAAACTGGCCGAGCTGCTGGGGCGCGAGCCGATTCCGCTCAACGCCGAGAACGGCGTGGCCAAGACCGTCAAGACCCTGGCGCTGATTGACGAGGCGGTGTGCATCGGCTGCACCAAGTGCATTCAGGCCTGCCCGGTCGACGCCATCGTCGGCGCCGCCAACCAGATGCACACGGTGATCGAAAGCCACTGCACCGGCTGCGAGCTGTGCCTGCCGCCCTGCCCGGTGGACTGCATCACCATGGAGCCGGTGGCCGACACGGTGAAGACCTGGCGCTGGCCGCAGCCACAGCAGCCGCAGCGCGAGCAGGAGGCCGCGTGATCGCCCAGGCGCCGTTCCGTCTCCACCGCTTTCACGGCGGGCTGCACCTCGACGATCGCAAGGCGCTGTCCACGGGCACGCCCATCGCCGAGGTGCCGCTGCCGCCGCTGATGGTCTTGCCGCTCACGCAGCACATCGGCGGGGCCGCCAAACCCTGTGTGCAGGTGGGCGACCGGGTGCGCCGTGGCCAGACGGTGGCGCACGCGCAGGGGGTGGTGTCATCGCCGGTTCACGCCCCCACCTCGGGCCGCATCACCGCCATCGAGGCGCGCCCTGTGCCGCATCCCTCCGGCCTCAGCGCCGACTGTCTGGTGCTGGAGCCCGACGGACGGGACCAGCCGCTGGATACGCCGGAATGGGCGCCGTTGCCTGACTTCGCCGCCGCCACGCCCGCGCAGATTCGCGACATCGCCCGCGCCGCGGGCATTGTCGGCCTGGGCGGCGCCGCGTTCCCCTCGGCGATCAAGCTCAACCCCGGCCGCGTCGTCGACACCCTGATCATCAACGGCGCCGAGTGCGAGCCCTACATCAGTTGCGACCAGATGCTGATGACCGAACAGGCCGACGAGGTGGTGCTGGGCATTCAGGTGGTCCTGCACGCACTGGCGGCGCCGCGGTGTCTGGTGGGCATCGAAGACAACAAGCCCGAGGCCATTCGCGCCATGTCGCGCGCCGCTGAGCACGACGCGCGCATCTCGGTGGTGGTGGTGCCCACCCGCTACCCGCAGGGCGGCGAAAAGCAGTTGATTCAAACGCTCACCGGCCTCGAAGTGCCCAGCGAAGGCCTGCCGCTGGACCTCGGCATCGTCTGCCACAACCCCGGCACCGTCCGCGCCGTGGGACGCGCCGTGTGCTTTGCCGAGCCCTTGATCGAACGCATCATCACCGTCACCGGTGAGGCCATCGCCCAGCCGTGCAATCTGCGGGTGCGCCTGGGCACCCTGATGTCACACCTGGTCGCGCAGGCCGGCGGCTTCACCGACACGCCCGGCCGGGTGTTGATGGGCGGCCCGATGATGGGCTTCGCACTGCCGGCGCTGGACGTGCCGGTCATCAAGGCCACCAACTGCGTGCTGGCGCTGGCGCCCGAGCAGGTTCGCCCCACGCCCGAGGCGCAGCCCTGCATCCGCTGCGGCGAGTGCGTCACCGTGTGCCCGGCGCGGCTGTTGCCGCAACAGTTGTACTGGCATGCCCGTGCCCGCGAGTTCGAGGCGGCCGAAGACCTCAATCTGTTCGACTGCATCGAATGCGGCTGCTGCGCCATGGTCTGCCCCAGCCACATCCCGCTGGTGCAGTACTACCGCTTCGCCAAGACCGAGATTCACGCCGCCGAAGCCGAGAAGCGGCTGGCCGACGCCGCACGCCAGCGCCACGAGGCGCGGCTGGCGCGCATCGAACGCGAAGAGCGCGCCAAAGAAGAGGCCCGCGCCCGCAAGAAGGCCGCACTGGCGGCCAAAACGTCCGCGCCGTCCGCGAGCCCGGCCACACCGCCGCCCGCCGCAACCCCCGCCCCGGCGCCGACAAGCGCGCCAGCACCGGCAGCGGCAGATGACCCGGTGGCGGTCGCCATGGCCCGTGCCCAGGCCCGCCGCGCCGCCAACAATGCCGTGCCGGCCCCGGCCTCGGTCGAGCCCGCCGACGGCGACGGCGACGGCAAGCCGGCAAGCGCGCCGCCCGCACAGGCCAACTCGGCCGAGGACGACCCGGTGGCCAAGGCCATCGCCGCTGCCAAGGCGCGCAAGGCGGCCAAGGCCGCGGCTGCGCCCGATGCGGATCAGGGGGCGGACCCAGGGGCGGACCAGGGGGCGGACGAACGCGATCCCGTCGCCACGGCAATTGCCGCAGCCCAGGCACGAAAAGCCGCCAAAGACGCTCCCCGTGCAAGCGCCACTCCCGACGCGGTTGCGGCGACTGACGAAGTTGATCCCGTGGCCAAGGCCATCGCGGCTGCCAAGGCGCGCAAGGCGGCCCGTGCCGCCGACGTGCCGTCGCCCTCCGAGCCGAGCGCCGAAGCAGATGATCCGGTTGCACGCGCCATGGCGGCGGCCAAAGCCCGCAAAGCGGCCAAGGTGGCCAGCGCAACGCCGGCCGACGACGACGACCCCGTGGCCAAGGCCATTGCCGCCGCCAAGGCCCGCAAAGCGGCGCGCGACGCGGCCGGAAACGCGCCGCAATGAACCGCGACCTGATCAGCTCGCCGCATCTGCGCGTGCAGCCCAGCGTGCGCGGCGTGATGTTGCGGGTGCTGGGCGCCCTGCTGCCGGGCATTGCGGTGTGCACCGGGCTGTTCGGCCCCGGCGTGCTGCTCAACCTGCTGTGGTGCATCAGCGCCGCGGTGCTGACAGAAGTGCTGGTGATGGCCCTGCGCGGCCGCAGTTGGCGGGTGATTGGCGATGGCAGCGCGGTGCTCACCGGCGCGCTGCTGGCGCTGGCGCTGCCGCCCGATGCGCCGTGGTGGCTGCCGGTGCTGGGCGGCCTGTTCGCGGTGGCGCTGGGCAAGCAGGTCTACGGCGGCATCGGCTTCAATCCCTTCAATCCGGCCATGGTCGGTTACGTGGTGCTGCTGATCAGCTTTCCGGTGGCGATGACCGCGTGGCCGGCGCCGCACCTGGCCTGGGCCGCCGACGCGGTGAGCCAGGCCACCGCGCTGGACCACGTGCGCACCGAGCTGACGCAGGGCCGCACCTTGAGCGAAATCCAGCTCGATCCCGGCTTTGCCGGCCACCAACTGCGCGGCTGGCTGTGGGTGTCGCTGGCGTATCTGGCCGGCGGCCTGTTTCTGCTGCAGCAGCGCACCATCGGCTGGCAGATTCCGCTCGGCGTGCTGCTGGGCATGGGGCTGATGGCGTTGATCTTCTGGGGCGTGGACAGCGACCGCTACGCCTCGCCGCTGTTCCACTGGACCAGCGGCGCGGCGATGCTGGGGGCGTTTTTCATCGCCACCGATCCGGTGTCGGCCAGCACCACGCCCCGCGGACGGCTGCTGTTCGGGCTGGGCGTGGGGGCCCTGACCTGGATCATCCGCAGCTGGGGCGGCTATCCCGACGGCTTCGCGTTTGCGGTGCTGCTGATGAACATTCTCGCGCCCACGCTGGACCGCTATACCCCCACCCGCGTCTACGGCACGGGGCGCCGCCCGGAGCGCCCATGACCGACCGCGCCCCGCATCTGCGGCAGATGATGAAATCCGGCGGTCTGCTGGCCGCTTTTGGCGTGGTCACGGCGGCGCTGCTGGCGGGCGTGTATGCACTGACCAAGGACCAGATTGCCGCCTCGCAGCAAGCGCGCCTGCTGCGCGAGCTGCAGGCGGTGCTGCCGGCCGACCGCTACGACAACGACCTTACGGCCGATACCACGACGGTCACCGACCCGAGGCTGGGCGGCACCAGCACCGTGTACCGCGCCCGGCTCGACGGCACGCCGGTGGCCAGCCTGCTCACCGTGGTCGCGCACGACGGCTACAGCGGCGATATTCACCTGCTGGTGGGCGTCACCCCCGACGGCACCGTGACCGGCGTGCGCGTCACCCAGCATCGCGAAACCCCCGGCCTGGGTGACAAGATCGACCTGCGGGTATCGAAATGGATCCTCGAGTTCACCGGCCGCGCGCTGGGCGATCCGCCGGCCGATGAATGGACGGTGCGCAAGGACGGCGGAGCCTTCGACCAGTTCACCGGCGCCACCATTACCCCGCGTGCGGTGGTCAAGGCCGTGGCACGCACGCTGGACGTGACCGCCGAGCGCCAGTCGCAATGGTGGTCGGCCGCAGCCGGTGAGGCCGCATCCAGATTGCCCACGCGCACGCCCCCGGCCACCCACCCCGCGGAGACCATCGACCCATGAACCTCGCCAAACTGGTCCGCGACGGCCTGTGGACCAACAACCCCGGACTGGTGCAGCTGCTGGGCCTGTGCCCGCTGCTGGCGGTGAGCAACAATTTCGTCAACGCGCTGTCGCTGGGGCTGGCGACCTTGTTCGTGCTCACCGTCTCCAACCTCACGGTGTCGGCCATCCGCAACGTGGTGCGGCCCGAGATTCGCATTCCCGTGTTCGTCATGGTCATCGCCTCGCTGGTGACCCTGGTCGAGCTGGTGATGAACGCCTACCTGCAAACGCTGTACGACATCCTCGGCATCTTTCTGCCCATCATCACCACCAACTGCGCCATCATCGGCCGCGCCGAGGCGTTCGCTTCCAAGAACCGCGTGCTGCCGGCGCTGATCGACGGTTTCATGATGGGCCTGGGCTTTCTGCTGGTGCTGGTGGTGCTGGGCGGCGCCCGCGAAATCCTGTCGCTGGGCACCCTGGGACAGGGCCTGCATCTGCTGCTGGGCGACGCCTTCGAGGGCGTGTACTGGACGATCATTCCCGACACCCAGGGGCTGCTGCTGGCGGCACTGCCGCCCGGCGCCTTCATCGGGCTGGGGCTGATGATTGCGCTGAAGAACGTGATCGACCGCCGCGTCAAGCAGTGGCGCCAGCCGTCGTCGTCGCCGGTTGCCGCCGCCGCGAACGCATGAGCCACGCATGAGCCACGCATGAACCGGGACAGCCGCGCCGAACTCTATCGGCGCCTGCGGGCCGCCAATCCATCGCCGACCACCGAGTTGCGTTTCAGCTCGCCGTTCGAACTGCTGGTGGCGGTGGTGCTCTCGGCCCAGGCCACCGATGTGGGCGTCAACAAGGCCATGGCCCGGTTGTTTCCGGTGGCCAACACCCCGCAGGCCATTCTGGCGCTGGGGGAGGCGGGCCTGCGCGACTTCATCAAGACCCTCGGGCTCTACCAGACCAAGGCCAAGAACGTGATCGGCCTGTGCCAGCGGCTCATCGACCTGCACGACGGACAGGTTCCGCACGACCGCGAGGCGCTGGAAGCCCTGCCGGGCGTGGGCCGCAAAACCGCCAACGTGGTGCTGAACACCGCCTTCGGCGAGCCGACGATCGCGGTCGATACGCACATCTTCAGGGTCGCGAACCGCACCGGCCTGGCCAGGGGCAAGACCGTGCGCGCGGTGGAAGACCGGCTGGTGCGCGTCACGCCCGCCGAGTACGCGCGCGATGCGCACCACTGGCTGATTCTGCACGGGCGCTACGTTTGCAAGGCCCGCAAGCCGGAGTGCTGGCGCTGTTCGGTGATCGACCTGTGCGACCATCGCCCCAAGACCCCCGCCCCGCCCGACCTGACGCCGCCCCTCGCCTGATGAAACCCACCCGCTTCAAACCGCAGCTGCGCCTGTTTCAGATCATCACCGTCATCGGCCTGAGCCTGGCGGCCAATTACGGCTACGTGCTGTGGACCTGGCCCGAGCTGACCGACGACGCGCTGAACGAATCGGTGGCGATCAACCTTGCCGTCGCGCTCAGCCAGCGCGGCCCCCACCTGGCACCGGACGAGGCCGCCACCGAGCGCCTGCGCGAGCAGATCCGCAGCGAAATCATCGGCCAGCACGCCGAAGCCCGGGAGAAGGTGGAACGCCGCTTCGGCATTGGCCTGCTGCTGTCGGTGATCGGCTGCGTGCAACTGCTGACAAGCCGCAGCACACGCTAGCGGGCGAAGGCGCGAATCGCGCCGGGCAACGCCGTGGCGGCGCAGCGGCCGGACGCAGGCTTTGCGACGCGCTGCCGGCGCTGGACGGGTGCCGGCGTCCGGCGAATGCCGTACAATCGCGCCCCCGCGGGAACTGGTCGCGGTTCCTGCGTTCTATCCGCCCGTGTCACACGGGCCCAACCGAGAGTCACCATGACCCAGACATTTGTTGTTGAAGCCGAGCCGCGTGTTGCGCAAGGAACGGGTGCGAGCCGCCGTCTGCGCCGCACCGGCAAGATCCCCGCCATCATCTATGGCGGTAACGATGGCCCGCAGAACATCACCATCAGCCATAACGAACTGCTCAAGCAGCTCAAGGTTGAAGCGTTCTACGCCCACATTCTCACCATCGAACTGGAAGGCAAGAACGTCCAGGCCGTGCTGAAGGACCTGCAGCGCCACCCGGTGCGTGACGAGGTGTATCACGCCGACTTCCAGCGCGTCGTCGCGGACCAGGTGCTGCGCAAGAGCGTGCCGCTGCACTTCATCGGCGAAGACGTGGCCCCCGGCATCAAGCTGGGCGGCGGCATGATCGAGCACTTCATAAACGAAGTGGAAATCGAGTGCCTCCCGGCCGACCTGCCCGAGTTCATCGCCGTCGACGTGTCCAAACTGGCGCTGGGCGAGGTGATTCACCTTGCCGATCTGTCGCTGCCCCAGGGCGTGACCCTGATCGAGCTCAAGCACGACAACAACATCGGTGTCGTGTCCTGCCACCTGACCAAGGTCGGCAAGCTTGATGAAGAAGAAGCCGAAGGCGACGAAGCCGCCGAGGGCGACGACAAGTAAGCTGCCGCTGCGGCGTGACCGCCCGTCCGTTGGGTTGCCACGGACGGGTTTTTTATGACCGTGGACCGGTGCGAGTGCGCACGCGCATGAGGGCCTCCCCTCGACCCCCCACGAACGGTTTCAGACTTCAAGCGGTGAACACCCGATGTCAGAGCTGGTTGCCCTGATCGGCCTCGGAAACCCCGGTGCCGAATACGCACAGACCCGCCACAACGCGGGGTTCTGGTGGATTGACGCCCTGGCGCGCGAGGCTGCTGTCAGCCTGCGGCCCGAGGCCAAGTTTCACAGCCACGCGGCGCGGGCCACTCTGGGCGGCCGCGACGTGCTGCTGGTGCAGCCGCAAACCTTCATGAACCGCAGCGGCCAGGCGGTGCAGGCCATTGCCCAGTTCTACAAGATTGCCCCCGCCAACCTGCTGATCGCCCACGACGAGCTCGACCTGCCGCCCGGCACCGCGCGGCTGAAGCTGGGCGGCGGTCACGGCGGTCACAACGGGCTGCGCAGCATTCACGCCGCGATGGGCGCCGAGTACCGGCGGCTGCGGATTGGCATCGGGCATCCCGGTGACCGCGCCGAGGTGCTCAACTACGTGCTGGGGCGCCCCGGTCGGGACGATGACCGCGCCATCAACGACGCATTGATCCGGGCCAGCGGCGCGCTGGGCACCTGGCTCACCAAGGGTTGGGAGCCGGCCATGACCCAACTTCACACTCAATCGGTTTAACGGACGGACGCAAACGGTATGGGCATTCAATGTGGGATTGTCGGCTTGCCGAACGTGGGCAAATCGACCTTGTTCAACGCGCTGACCAAGGCGCAGATCGCGGCCGAGAACTATCCGTTCTGCACCATCGATCCCAACGTGGGCGTGGTGGCCGTTCCCGACCCGCGCCTGCAGGCCCTGGCAGAGATCGTCAAACCGCAGCGCATTCTTGGCGCCACGGTGGAGTTCGTTGACATTGCCGGTCTGGTCGAAGGCGCCGCAGAAGGCAAGGGCAAGGGCAACGCGTTTCTGTCGCACATTCGCGACACCGACGCCATTGCCCACGTGGTGCGCTGCTTTGTCGATGACGACGTGCTACACGTGATGGACAGCGTTGACCCGCTGCGCGACATCGAGGTGATCGGCACCGAACTGGCCCTCGCCGACCTCGACCGGGTCACCAAGGCGCTGGAACGCTCCAACAAGCTGGCCCGCAGCGGCAATGCCGACGCCGCCGCGCGCAGCGCCTGCCTGACCCGCGTGCAGGCACATCTGAACGACGCCGCAGCCGTGCGCAGCATGTCGCTCGATGACGACGAAAAGGCCATCGTCAAAGAATTGCAGCTCATCACCGCAAAGCCCGGCCTGTACATCGCCAACGTTGACGAGGCCGGCTTGGCGGGCAACGAATACGTGGACCGGGTCAAGGCGCTGGCGGCCAAAGAACATGCCGTGGTCGTCGTGGTGTGTGCCCAGATCGAGGCCGAAATCGCCCAGCTCGATGATGCCGACAAAAAGGACTTCCTCGACTCGCTGGGCCTGGAAGAGCCGGGCCTGAACCGGGTGATTCGCAGCGCCTACGACCTGCTGGGCCTGCAAACCTACTTCACCGCCGGCGTGCAGGAAGTGCGCGCCTGGACCGTCAAGATCGGGGCCACCGGCCCACAGGCCGCCGGCGTGATCCACACCGACTTCGAGCGCGGCTTCATCAAGGCCGAAGTGATCGGCTACGACGACTTCATCCGCTACAAGGGCGAAGCCGGGGCCAAAGAAGCAGGCCGCCTGCGGCTCGAAGGCAAGGAGTACATCGTCAAAGAAGGTGACGTGATGCACTTTCGCTTCAACGTTTGAAGGGCGAATTCAACGCCGAAGGGCAACACCTGCAACCGCGCCCGAACCGCCGCTTTTCACTTTTGGCGCGCGGGACGTGCTTCAGCTCGCTCTCCCACACTCGAAGCCCGCCCTCACCGGCGGGCTTTTTTTCGTGGGTGCACGCTGCGTCCCCCCTGTGCGGCGGCCGGTTTGAGTGCGGATTGCGGTCAACGAAGGCTTGGGTCAGGCGTCGCCTTTCAGGCACACGTTGTGCCAACATGGACGCATGAAGCCCTTCACTTGGAATACCGAGAAGAACCGCTGGCTGAAAGCAACGCGAGGGGTGTCGTTTGAAGATGTGGTGTTCCATCTGGCAGCCGGAGATGTGCTGGACACGTTTGAGCACCCCAACCAGGCGCGCTATCCCGGCCAGCAGATTCATGCAGTGATGATTGAGGGCTATGTGATGTTGGTGC
This sequence comes from Polycyclovorans sp., assembly GCA_002706265.1. Classification (GTDB taxonomy): domain Bacteria; phylum Pseudomonadota; class Gammaproteobacteria; order Nevskiales; family Nevskiaceae; genus Polycyclovorans. The sequence continues at coordinate 62,339 of PAKU01000036.1, forward strand.
CCTTCATCGAGACCGACGAAGAGGTCTTTCTGAAAACCATCATCCCCAGCCGCAAGGCCACCAAAACCTACCGAGGACCTGGCGATGAATGATTTCGATCAAAACGAGCAAAGCATCCTGGACGCGTTCGAGGCCGGCACGCTCACGCCCGTTGCCGATGGCGCCGACACGCGAGCCCGGCATCAATCCTATGCAGAGGCTGCGTTCCGCAAGGACGCGCGCATCAATATTCGCCTGCCGTCCAAAGACCTTCGTAGTCTGCAAAAGCGGGCGTTGGCCGAGGGCATTCCCTACCAGACCTTGGTGGCAAGCATCCTGCACAAATATGTGGAGGGTCGGTTGCACGAGTAACGCGCGGGGAAGTCGGGTTGAAACCCGCCCCACCTTCAGAAGGGGCAGTCTTGGTCGTCAGACCCACTCTGGGGCTGGTGCGCGCCACGCCATCCGCGCCTTGATCTGATTCAGCGGTGCCCTGCCACGCCACAGGTCATAATCGTGCTTTGCATTTCGGCTGAATCCTGCTTTGACGCACTCCCCCTGGCGCTTCTGCGTGGCGCCGATGATGGACTGGACCACCTCTTACTGTCGGCAGTTTCACCGGCAATTGACGCGCCATGCGCGGCTGTACACCGAGATGGTGACCACCGGGGCGCTGCTGCACGGCGATGCGCCACGGTTTCTTGAATACGCGGCCAGCGAGCAGCCGCTGGCACTGCAACTCGGCGGCAGTGAGCCCGACGATCTGGCCCGGGCGGCCGAGATGGGTGGCAGGGCCGGGTATGTCGAGATCAATCTCAACTGCGGTTGCCCTTCTGACCGTGTTCAGGAAGGTCGCTTTGGCGCCTGCCTGATGCGTGAGCCGGAACGGGTGGCGCAGGGTGTGGCGGCCATGCGCGGCGCCACCGACGCGGTGATTACCGTGAAGCATCGGGTGGGCGTGGACGATGCCGAGGACTATCCGTTCATGCGGCATTTCGTTGAAACCGTGGCGGCGGCCGGCTGCGAGGTCTTCATCGTTCATGCCCGCAAGGCGTGGCTGCAGGGGCTGTCGCCCAAGGAGAACCGCGAGGTGCCGCCGCTGACGTACGAGCACGTCTACCGACTGAAGCAGGACTTTCCGTCGCTCACCATCGTCATCAATGGTGGCATTGCGACACTGGAAGAATGCTCAGCGCATCTGGCCCACGTCGATGGCGTGATGCTGGGCCGTGCGCCTTATGAGCGGCCGTGGCTGCTGGCCGACGTGGACCGGCGGCTGTTTGAACGCCCCAATCCGGTGGCGACACGCGATCAGGCGTTGCTGGCCATGGCACCGCTGATGGAGGCCATGGCCCGACGCGGCGAATCGGCCAACCGGCTGACCCGGCACCTGCTGGGTCTGTACCGAGGCCAGAGCGGCGGCAAGGCGTTTCGTCGCCACCTGTCGGAGCACGGCAACCGGCCCCAGAGCAGCGCCCTGCTGCGCGAGGCGCTGGCGCAGGTGCAGGCCCAGCACCCCCGCGTCTGAGCCAAAGCGGCGATACTCCCGCTTCCCAATTTCTGGTCCGCACCATGAACCCCCGCCTGCTGGCCTCACGCATCACTTTTCTTTCTGCACTACTCCTCGGAGCCATCATGACCCCTGCTGTCGCCGCTGAAACCGTCAACGTTCGCCTGAACACCACCGCCGGCACCATTGAGCTTGCGCTTGATGCCAAGGCCGCGCCGAAGACCACCGACAACTTCGTGCAGTACGTCAAGGACGGCCACTACGACGGGCTGGTGTTTCACCGCGTGATCAAGGGTTTCATGGTTCAGGGCGGCGGCTACGACGCAAAGTACGCGCAGCGCACCACCCGCAAGCCCATCGAGAACGAAGCCAAAAACGGCCTGAAGAACACGCGCGGCACCATTGCCATGGCCCGCACCGGTGACCCGCACTCGGCGTCGTCGCAGTTCTTCATCAACCACGGCGACAACGGTTTCCTCGACTATCCCGGTCAGGACGGCTGGGGCTACGCCGTATTTGGCAAGGTCACCAGCGGCATGGACGTGCTCGACAAGATCGCCGAAGCACCCACCGGCAACACGCCGCCGTTCGGCCGCGACGTGCCGGTCACCCAGGTGGTGATCACCTCGGCCGAGGTCATCTCGGAGGAGTAAGCCGCGATGACCGCGTGGCTGGTCTCAGACCTGCACCTGCCGCCAAAGCCCTCGCCGCTGCGCGAGGGCTTTTTGCGTTGGCTGGCCGCCGCCGCGCAAGACGCCCGGCAGGTCATTCTGCTGGGCGACATTTTCGAAGCCTGGGTGGGCGACGACCTGGGCATCGAGACCTACGCCGAAGAAGTGGCCGCGCTGCGACGCCTCAGCGCGGCCGGCATCGACCTGCGCTTCATGGTCGGCAACCGTGACTTTCTGCTGGGTAATGGCTTCTGTGCGGCCACCGGCGCGCGGCCGTTGCCCGATCCCTGCATCGTGACGCTGGGCGGGCGCCCCACCCTGCTGTCGCACGGTGATCAGTGGTGCCGGGATGACGCAGGCTATCAACGCTATCGGCGGGTGGTGCATCACGCCGGGGTGCAGCGGCTGTTCCTGCGCCTGCCGCGCGCCTTGCGACAGCGCATTGCCGATCGCCTGCGGCGGCAGAGCCGGGCGGTCACCGCCACCAAGCCGGTCACCATCACCGACGTGTCGCCCCAGGCGATCATCGAGGCCTTCGGGCACGCCGGTGTCGACCGCATCATTCACGGCCATACCCACCGGCCAGCGGTGCATCACCTGACCGTGGACGGCCGCGCCTGCGAACGCCAGGTGCTGCCCGACTGGACGCCGGCGCGCATGGAAGGCTTGCGCATTGCCGCCGATGGCCAGCGCACGCCCGCGCCGGCCTGAGCGCGACCCCAGCCATCCGCGTGGCCGCCACCTTGGGCGCATGATCGGACCTTCCACGGCGGGCGCGGCCCGCCGAAATGCGCGAACGGCCTCCCGCAGGTTTAGACTCCGAAGGAGTTGAGGCAAAGCGGCTTCATCGCGTGCCCACGCGGCAATCGCAGAACCCTTTGAAGGAGCGTCCCGCATGAACCCCGACAACGCTTCAGTCGCCGGAAATGCACGACACCGCCAGAAGCCCGCCGTCCGCAAGGTGTGCGCCGACGAACTGCCGCAGGTCGCAAACACGCTGGCACGCGCCTTCTTCGACGATCCACCGACGCGCTGGGTCATTCCCGATGACGCCTGCCGCAAGCAACGACTCGAAAAGCTCTTTCACCTATGGATGCGCACGCTCTGGCTGGCCCAGGGCGAATGCCTGACCACGGTCGATCACGCAGGTGCGGCCATGTGGATCCCGCCCGGGGGCTGGGAAACCCCGGTGCTGCAGCAACTGCTGCTGCTCCCCGGCATGGCGTTGCGGGCCGGCCGCTTCACGGGCCGCCTGTTGCGTGCCATCAACGGTCTGGAATCCAAGCATCCGCACACGCCGCACTTCTATCTGCCGTTCGCCGGCGTCGTTCCCGCACGGCAGGGTCAGGGCATCGGTGCCACCCTGCTGACGCCGGTGCTGGAACGCTGCGACCGGGACGCGGTTCCCGCGTATCTGGAAGCGTCTTCACCGGTCAATCGTCGCCTCTACGAGCGCCACGGTTTTGTGGTGACCGAGGCCTTCCGCTTTGCAGACGACGCACCGCCGCTGTGGCGCATGTGGCGGGAACCGAAGAAGCGGGGCGATTGAGGCCCGGTGACCGCGTGCACAGTGCCGCATGCCATCCGCGCAATTTCGTGGGTGGGCCAAGCGGCTTTATCGCGTGTCCACGCGGCCCGTGGCCGCCGGTTGGGTGCGTGATCGGACTTTCCAAGGCGGGCGCGCGGCCCGACCTATCTGGGCAGGCGTCGCCAGCCCACCCAGAACCCGAGCAGGGCCATCAGGGCGGCCACCAGAAAGGTCGATTCGGGCGACACGCCGTCCCACAGCCAGCCGCCCATCAACGAGCCGATGCTGCCGCCGGCGCCATACGACAGCGCGCTGTAGATGGCCTGCCCCCGGCCGTGCATCTGTCCCGGAAACATGCGCTGCACGTAGTGCACCGACACCGCGTGATAGGCGCCAAAAGTCAGCGCGTGCGACAGCTGCGCCAGAATCAGCAGCCATAACTGGTCCACCGCCAGCGCGGTGACCGCCCAGCGCGCGGCGGTGCCGCCGATGGCCCAGAGCATGAGATTGCGCACGCCAAAACGCTGGATCAGCGGCCGCATCCACCAGAACAGCGCAATTTCGGCCAGCACCGCCAAGGCCCACAGCAAGCCGGCGAATCCGCGGCTGTAGCCGTGGCGTTCCAGAAACAGGGTGAAAAAGTTGTAGTAGGTGGCAAAGCTGAGTTGCGAGGCGAAACACACCAGCAACAGGGCCATCACCTCGGGCCGGCGCAGGATCACCCACAGCGCGCCACGCGCCTCGCGCGCCCTTGGCGGCGCGGGCGGCTCGTCCACCCACCAGGCGGTGCCCACCATGCCCAGCCAGACCAGCCCCACCAGCAGCGGCAACGGCAACATACCCCAGCGATCGAGCAACGGCCCCAGGCTCAGCACCGCAAAGACGAAGCCCACCGAGCCCCACATGCGAATGCGCGAATAATCGGCGCCGCTGGCCGCCACATGATTGAGCGACACCACCTCGAACTGCGGCAGCAGGGCGTGCCAGAACACCGAGTAGGCCAGCATCAGCGCCGCCACGGCGGCGAAATTGCCGACCAGCGGAATCGCCAGAAACAGCAACAGAGAGACCACCGTGGACAGGCGGATCAGCCGCATGCGCTGGCCGCTGCGGTCGGCCCACACCCCCCAGGCCACCGGCATGATCGAGCGCGACACGCCCATCAGCGCAAAGGCGGCGCCAATCTGCAGCGCCGAGAAGCCGCGCGCTTCAAGGTACGGGCCCCAGTAGGGAATGAACGCGCCAACCGTCGCGTAGTAGAAAAAATAAAACGCAGCCAGCCGATTGGACGCAGCCCGGTGGGCCGCAGACAACGCCGCGCTCACGACCTGGGCGGGCCCGGCTTCTTGACGAACTTCTTGGCGCCCGGCGTGAGGTCTGGCTTGCCGGCAGCCTTGTGCTGCGGCCGTGACGTGCCGTCAAACTTGGGCTTGTAGGGCGTCACCGGCGCGGCGTCGGCCGATTCCACCGGGCGAATCTGCAGACGCTGACCGCAGACCCAGGCCTTGGCAAGCACCTTCTGTACCACCTTGGGCATGCCTTCGGGCAGGTCGACCAGGCTGTGATCCTCGGCGATTTCGATGCGGCCGATGTGCTGGCTGTCGATGTCGGCCTCGTTGGCGATTGCGCCCACAATCTGCCCCGGCTGAACGCCATGCTGACGACCCACCTCGATGCGATAACGCGCCATGCCTTCTTCCGGCGCCTGCATCGGGCGCCCGGCCGACCGCGGCTTTTCACCGCGCTTCGGCGCGTCGCCGGGCCGTTTGGTGGCATGGGCCGGGCGCGGCGCGTCGTTGTCACGCTGCGGCGGCCGCGCGGGAATCTCGGCGTCGGGCGACATCAGCAGCGGCGTTTTGCCCTGCGCCCGCGAGGCCAGTGCACAGGCCACATCGAGCAGGCTCACGCCCTGCTCACGCACGATGTCTTCGAGGATGGGCCGGAACGCGTCGCTGCCGCCACTGGCCAGGGTGTCGGCAATGGACTGCTTGAACTTGTCCATGCGCTTGGCATTCACGGCGGCGACCGTGGGCAGGCGCATTTCGGTGATCGGCTGGCGCGTGGCCTTCTCGATCAGCCGCAGCAGGTGCTTCTCACGCGGCGCCACGAACAGGATGGCCTCACCGCTGCGCCCCGCCCGGCCGGTGCGGCCGATGCGGTGAATGTAGCTTTCGGTGTCGGTGGGAATGTCGTAATTCAGCACGTGGCTGATGCGGTCCACGTCGAGGCCGCGCGCGGCCACATCGGTGGCCACGGCAATGTCGAGCTGGCGATTCTTGAGGCGCTCGACGGTGCGCTCGCGCTCGGCCTGGGGCATGTCACCGTTCAGTGCCGCGGCGGCGAATCCGCGCGCCTGGAGCTTTTCGGCCAGCTCGGCGGTCATCGCCTTGGTACGCGCGAAAATGATCATGGCGTCGAAGCTCTCGGCTTCGAGAATGCGCGTCAATGCCTCCATCTTGTGGGTGCCGGCCACGTACCAGTAGCGCTGGGTCACGTCGGCGGCAGTGCGGGTCTTGGCCGCAATGTTGACCTCGACCGGGTCTTTGAGATGGGTCTGGGCAATGCGCCGCACGGCGCTCGGCATGGTCGCCGAGAACAGGGCCACCTGGCGGGTGGCGGGCGCGCGGCTGAGGATGATGTCGACTTCTTCGACAAAGCCCATGCGCAGCATTTCGTCGGCCTCGTCGAGCACCACGGCCTGCACCGCATCCAGCGACAGGGTGCCGCGCTCGAGGTGATCCTTGACGCGCCCGGGCGTGCCCACCACCACCTGCACCCCGCGCCGCAGGCCCTGCAACTGCGGGCCGTAGGGCTGGCCGCCGTAGATCGGCAGCACCCGGAAGCCCGGCAGGTCACTGGCATAGCTCTGGAACGCCTCGGCGACCTGGATGGCCAGTTCGCGCGTGGGCGTCAGCACCAGCACCTGCACGCGGGTGTCATCGGGCCGCAGCCGGGCGATGGCCGGCAGCGCGAAGGCGGCGGTCTTGCCGGTGCCGGTCTGGGCGGTGCCGAGCACGTCGCGCCCTTCCATCAGCGCTGGAATGGTGGCCGCCTGAATCGGCGATGGCGCCTCGTAGCCCACGGCGGCCAGCCGCGAAACGAGTGCGGCGGGCAAACCCAGGTCGGAAAAAGTCATGGTTGAGGCTCGGCAGGAAGGCGGGGTGTGGCAGGAGAAACATCGGCATTCTGCGCCCTGTGACGCAGCGCGTGATCGATGAGCACCAGGGCCATCATCGCTTCGCCGATGGGCGTTGCGCGCAGGCCGACGCAAGGGTCGTGGCGCCCGGTGGTGCGCATGTCCACCGCCTCGCCGGCGCTGTTGATCGAGCGCCCGGGCGTGGTGATGCTGGACGTGGGTTTGATGGCATAGCGGGCGTACACCGTCTGGCCGGTGCTGATGCCGCCCGACACTCCGCCGGAATGATTGGCCGTGAAGCCTTGCGGCGTCATCTCGTCGCGGTGCTCGGTGCCGCGCATCGTGGCCACCGCCATGCCGTCGCCAATTTCCACGCCCTTGACGGCGTTGATGCTCATCAGCGCCTTGGCCAGGTCGGCGTCCAGGCGGTCGAACACCGGCTCGCCCCAGCCCGGCGGCACGCCGGTGGCCTCCACATACAGGCGCGCGCCCACCGAATCGCCCTGCTCGCGCAGGGTGGTGATGGCCTGTTCGAGCAGCGGAATCTGGTTCGGGTCGGCGCTGAAGAAGGGATTGCGGTCCACCGCCGACCAATCGAGCCGCGCACAGACGATGTCGCCCATCTGCTCCAGGCAGCCACGAATGCGAATGCCGTGGCGCTCGGCCAGCCATTTTTTGGCGATGGCCGCGGCGGCGACGCGGACCGCGGTTTCGCGCGCACTGGAGCGCCCCCCGCCACGCGGGTCGCGCAGACCGTACTTCTGCACATAGGCGTAGTCGGCGTGGTTGGGCCGGAACACCTGCTCGATCTTGGCGTAGTCGTAACTGCGCTGGTCGGTGTTTTCGATCAGCAGCGCGATGGGCGTGCCGGTGGTCTTGCCCTCGTAGACCCCCGACAGAATGCGCACCTGATCGGGTTCTTTGCGCTGGGTGACGAATTTGGACGTGCCCGGCCGGCGGCGGTCAAGGTCGGGCTGAATGTCGGCCTCCGACAGGCTCAGGCCGGGCGGGCACCCGTCCACCACGCAGCCGATGGCCGGGCCATGCGACTCGCCAAAGCTGGTGACGACGAACAGATGGCCAAACTGGTTACCGGACATGACGGGCCTCGTTGTGGAGCGTGTGGTAAGCCGCAAGGCTGGCGCGGTCGATGACGAAAATGCCGTCTCCACCGCGCTCGAAATGCGCCCAGGTGACGGGCAGGTCGGGCCAGCGGGCCTCGAATTCGTTCTGGCTGCCCCCCACTTCGCAGAACAGCACGCCGTTGTCGCTCAGATGCGCGGGCGCGTCGTGCAGGATGCGGGCCACGCAGTCCATGCCGTCGTCGCCCGCGTCCAGCGCCATGCGCGGTTCCTGCTGGTATTCGGCGCCGAGTTGCTGCCACTCGGCGGTGGGCACATAGGGCGGATTGGTGACGATCAGGTCAAACACCTCGCCGCGCAGCGCGGTGAACAGATCACCCTCGACGCAGCGCACCCGGTCCCCCAGATCGTGCTTGATGACGTTGCGCCGGGCGACCTCAAGCGCGGCATCCGACAGGTCGGCCAGCACCACGTCGGCGTCTTCAAAGGCCAGTGCGCAGGCGATGCCGATACAGCCGGAGCCCGTGCACAAATCCAGTATCCGCGCCGGCGCGTCGGTGACCCAGGGCGCCAGGTGATGCGAAATCAGCTCGGCAAACGGCGAGCGCGGCACCAGCACATGCGGGTTCACCTCGAAGGGCAAACCGGCGAACCACATGGTGCCGGTGAGGTAGGCCGCCGGCTGACGGGTGTCGATCCGTTGCCGCAGCAGCGCGTGCACCGCGGCACACTCGTCGGCGGTGAGGTGCGCATCCATGTAGGGTGCCGGCAGCTCCAGCGGCAGATGCAGCGCGTGGCAGACCAGATGAAAGGCCTCGTCCAGGGCGTTGTCGCTGCCGTGGCCGAAAATCAGGCCCGCCTGATTGAAGCGGCTGGCACCCCAACGGACCCAGTCGTTGAGCCGGGTGAGGCTGCCAAGCGCATCGGGAAGCGGCAAAGAATTCGACACGTGAGACCTGAACGCCGCCAGTGGCGTCGCCTGCGGGCGACGGGGACGGGGCACATCGCGTCGCGGTCGGCGTTGCGCGACGGTGCCCTATGGAATAATCGGGCGACATTATCGGCGATCCACGGCCTCAGCGCCGCTGGCATCGCCCACTTATCAGGCTTATTTCCCATGGTGCGTGCATGAAGCGCTGGCGACTCCTTGTCATTGTGTGTCTGGCGGCGGCGTTGCTGGGGGTCTGGACCGGCACGCAGTGGCAGTCGGGCCCGTCACTGCAACAGGCGGTGTGGCTCGACACGCCGCGCGCGCTGCCGGCCATCGACATCGTCACCACCGACGGCAACACCGTGCCGCTCAACGCTGCCACCGGCCAATGGCGGCTGATTTTTCCCGGCTTTACCTACTGCCCCGACATTTGTCCCGACACCCTCAGCCGGCTGGCGCAGATTGCCCCCAAGCTGGCGCCGGTGCAGGTGACGCTGTTCTCGGTGGACCCACAACGCGACACGCCCGAGCGGCTGCGCGAGTACGTGCGTTACTTCGACCCGAGCTTCGAGGCCATCACCCCGGCCTCGGTGGACACGCTGCCCGACATGGCGCTGGCGCTGAGCGTGGCCTACGCCAGGGTGCCGCTCGAAGGCGACGCCTACACGCTGGATCACTCGACGGCGATGCCGCTGATCGATCCCGAGGGGCGCCTCGTGGCGTTCTTCACCGAGCTGAAAGATCCCGAGGTGTTCGCGGCCGATCTGCAGCACATCGTCGAATCCGTCGCCCAGGGCAAAAGGCCGCGCACATGAACACGCTGACACTGGCCGGCGCCAGCCTGGTGGCCAAGTGCTTTGTGCTGGTCCAGTGGGTGTTGCCCACGCGGGCGCTGTCACGGTGCGTCCACAGCCTGACGCGGGTGCGCTGGGTGCCGTTCAAGAACGGGCTGATTCATCTGTTCATGCGGGCGTTCAACATCTCACTGGTCGAGGCCGAGATCGAACGGGCCAACGACTTCGAGCATTTCAATGCCTTTTTCACCCGCGCGCTGAAGCCCGGCGAACGGCCGCTGGCCCCGATGCCGGCATTCCTGTCGCCGGTGGACGGCCGCGTCAGCCAACGGGGCGCGTTGCACCAAGGGCAACTGGTGCAGGCAAAAGGTCATCGCTACTCGGCCGAGGCGCTGCTGGGCGATCGCGACTGGGCGCAAACCTTCACGGGCGGCGACTTCGCGACCATTTACCTGGCGCCCTACAACTACCACCGCATCCACATGCCCATCGCCGGGCGCCTGCGGGCCTGGCGTTACATTCCGGGGCGCCTGTTCAGCGTCAACGGCATGACCGCCAGCGCCATGCCTGACCTGTTCTCGCGCAATGAACGCCTGGTCGCCCTGTTCGACACCGAACACGGCCCGATGGCCATGGCCCTGGTGGGCGCGCTGTTTGTCGGCGGGCTGGAAACCGTGTGGAGCGGCGTGGTCACACCGCCCCACCGCCGGGGTGCGCCCGGCCCCATCATCACCCCGCGGTCGCCGGTGCACCTTGCCCGCGGCGCCGAGATGGGTCGCTTCAACATGGGCTCGACCGTCGTCGTCGTCACCGCCCCGGGCATGCTGCGATCCATGGGCCGCGACGCTGCCAACGGCGGCGCCATCCGCCTGGGCCAGCCCATTGGCATGCTTGCGTGATGCGTGCCGGAGCATGGCCACTGATGATCCCGGCCCGACGCCTGCTCGTCGCCATGCCGCCGCGTTTCTGCCGGCTTGATGAAAAGCTCCTGACGCGCGGGCCGATGAACTTAGGCTGTCTGGCACCGTCCAAAGGGGCCCTCTGGAGCACGCGATGACGCAACGATGGCTACCGATAACGCTGCTGATGGCCGGCGCCGTGGGCTTGGCCGCGGCCACCTCGGGGGGCGGCGATGCCGATCTTTCGCCGACGTTCTCCATTGCCGACCTGCCCGACATCGGCGAGCCCGCTGACCAGTCGATGTCACCCGCCGACGAGCGTCGCCTCGGCGGCCAGGTGGTCGCACAGTTGTATCGCTTCCAGATCATCGACGAAGACCCGGTGCTCAAGGACTACCTGATCAAGGTCAGTCAGCGCCTGCTGGCCTTCAGCAACGCGCCCGACACCGCCATTCGCGTGTTCACCATCGCCGACCGTCGCATCAACGCCTTTGCCCTGCCCGGCGGTTACATCGGCATCAATCGTGGCCTGCTGATGGCCGCTGAATCCGAAAGCGAAATGGCCGGCGTCATGGCGCACGAAATCGCCCACGTCACCCAGCGTCACATCGCCCGCACCCAGGAGGCCACCAGCGCCGCGTCACTGGCCACCTGGGCCGCCGCGGTGCTCGCCGTGATCCTCGGGGGCGGCAGTTCCGACGTGGTGATCGGCGCCCTCGCCGCCGGCGGCGCCATCAACACGCAGCGCCAGATCAACTACACCCGCAGCCATGAGCTTGAGGCCGATCGCCTGGGCATCCAGACCCTGTCGGCGGCGGGTTACAACCCCCACGGCGTGGTGGATTTTTTCTCGACCCTTGAGCAGCAGTCACGCCTGTATGGCACCGGCATCCCCGAGATTCTGCGCACGCACCCGCTCAACACGCGGCGCATCGCCGAAGCCCGCTCCCGCGCCGCGAACATGCCGCCCGTCGAAAACGAGAACAACGACGAGTTCGAACTCATGCGCGCCCGCGCCCGCGTGCTGTCGCAGAGCCGGCCCAGCGAGTCGCTGGAGTATTACGGCCAGTTGGTGCGCACCGGCAACGCCCGCCCGGCCAGCCACTACGGCATGGCGCTGGCGCTGGTGCGCGCCGGGCAGCCGGTGCAGGCGCTTGAAGCCCTGCAACCGCTGATCGACGAAAACCCCCGCAATCTCAATGTACTGTTGGCCCTGGCCGATGCTCAGCGCGCCGCCCGCCAGACCCGGGAGGCCGCCGCCACCTACCGGCGCGCCGCCACCCTGTACCCGCGCTCTGGCGCTGCAACCCTGGAATACGCGAGTTGGCTGATCGACCAGGGCGAACCCATCGAAGCCCGCCGCCTGCTGCTGCGGCATGACCAGGCGCTCGAACAGCACGTGCAGGGCCTGCGCCTGCTGGCCGACGCCGCGACGATGGCCGGTGACCAGCCCGAAGCCGCCTACCAGATGGCCAATTACCACTACGCACGCGGCGACGCGGGCACCGCGCTGTCGCACCTCGATGCCGGACTGCGCATCGAAAACCTCAACGACCGCGAAGAAGCGCGCCTCACCGCACGCCGCAACGAAGTGCGTGCCTCACTGCCACGCAACTGGACGCCGGACTACGAACGCCACGCGTCGCATCGGTTTCAGCAGCAGCGGCGAGCTGCACCACAGCCCGCACGATGCCACGCAGCACGCACCCCTCATCCACTGAAAACAAGGTGTTGCACTTCGGGTTTGAATCCGCCAGTTCTTGCATGGGGCAAGTATTTTATTTACTCCGACCCCTTATTTCTTTTTTAACTGCGGCGGACAAAAACATGCAGAACGCGCTTGATCTTGATCTGAAGCTTGTGCCGAATTCGCCGCAGTCTGTCGTTTGTAAACCTTTCCCCTGGGTCGTGTCCCACAACGTGGTGTAGGTTCTGGAGGTCATCGGTGGCAACTGGTTTAGGTTTGGGTTTCGACACTCAACCCCAAACACGAGGAACCACCGATGACCGATGAGATGATGAACCTGCAGGCGCTGTTGGAAAAGAGCCCGGATGCTGACCTTCTGCGCGAGATGATGGAAAATAAGGGGTCGGAGTAAAGATGGAAAATAAGGGGTCGGAAAATAAGGGGTCGGAGTAAATAAACTACATTGCGCGGCCACTTTACTCCGACCCCTTATTTCCGCTTATCTGCTGTGAGCCACGTTCGGGAACCTTTCGGGATGCTCAATAATTTCCTCCGTAAGGTCCACATCAAGCTCTGGCCAATAGAAATGACCAGGAGACTGCTCTTCAACATTAAGA
>PAKU01000037.1 GCA_002706265.1 Polycyclovorans sp.
CGCCCACGGCCAATGACACCAGCGCGATCGACGCCAGCAGGGCGGTGAGCGTGCGGGTGCTGTCGGCGCTGGCGGTGGCGATCTCGCCAAGGTTGCGGAGCAGGGCGTTGCGTCGCGCGGGGGTGGGGCCACGACCCGCGGCGTGCTGTTGGTCGGCCCGGCTCCACCCTCCAGCGGCCAAGGCCCCCGCGCTGTGATCGAACTCTAGGGTGCTGGTCTGCAAATCTGGCGCGCAGGCTGCCAGTACGCCTGACGGGAGCGATGACCGGTGAATGAGCCCTCTGCGGTCGCGCGGCGTTTGATTCTGCTGGTCGATGATGATCCCGGCACGATTCAGGTGCTGTATCGAACGCTGTCTTCTTACGGAGACGTGCGCTTCAGCACCTCGGCCGCTGAGGGCCTGCAGATGGCACGCGATCTGCAGCCGGACCTGTTGCTGCTCGATTTCGAAATGCCGGGAATCTCAGGGTTGGAGGTTTGCCGCCAGCTCAAGGCCGACCCGCGCACCGCTGACATCGTGGTGATGTTTGTCACCAGCCACCACGAGACCGATCTTGAGGTGCAAGCCTTCGAGATGGGTGCGGTTGATTTCATCGCCAAGCCGGTCCGGCCGGTGGTGGTGCAGGCACGGGTGGGTACGCAACTGCGACTCAAAGCCCTGGCCGATGCCCTGCGTCAGGCTGCATTGAAAGACGGTTTGACGGGTCTGGCCAACCGGGCTGCCTTTGAGGCGCAGCTGGCGTGGGAATGGCGACGGGCCCTGCGCGCAGCCGTGCCGCTGTCGCTGTTGATGGTCGATGTGGACCATTTCAAGCGATTCAACGACAAATACGGTCATCTCGGCGGTGATGCCGCATTGCAGCAGGTGGCAGCCCAGTTGCAGCGGGCGACGCAGCGTGGCGGGGACCTTGCCGCCCGGTTCGGCGGCGAGGAGTTCGTCGTGCTGCTGGCAGATACCGGGGGGCAGGCGGCCCAGCAGCTTGCCGAGCGGTTGTGCGCCGCGATTGCCGCAGTCGCCATCGACGTGGAAAGCAGCAGCGAACCGGCAAGGGTGACCGTGTCGATCGGGGTGGCCACCTTTGACGCCCGCAGTGTGGAACCGTCTTTCGGCGCCGCGCCGAAGCCGGCCACGCTGGTTGCCGCGGCCGATCGCACGCTCTACGCCGCCAAGGCGGCGGGGCGCAATCAAGTGGTGTTCGAGCCTCTTGATGCCTCCAATCCCGCGAGGCTGGCGACCGCGCGGGCAGCGCCGACAGGATGAACGCCGCCAGGTGGCGGATGCCGCGCTGGCCGGCTACCGGTGCAGTGACCCTGGCGGTGCTGGTGGCCGCGACGGGTGTGATCGTGGCCGTATTGGGCGCCCTATATCACGCACACCACAATCGCATGGCGGTACACGCCGCCTTTGAAGCTCGGGCGTCGGAGTATCGCATCGCCATTGGGAATCGCCTGCGCACCTACGAATACGGTCTACGCGGTGCACGTGGAGTGGTCCTCGGGGCCGGGGTTGACGCGCTGACGCATCAGCGGTTTGCCTTGTATGCGCAGTCTTTGGAGATCGACCGGGAGTTCCCCGGTGCCCGCGGATTCGGATTCATCCGTCGCGTGTCGAAAGGGGAACTTGCCGAGTTTCTCGAATCCGCCAGTGAGGATCGGGGCGCAGCGTTTGGGCTCCAGCAACTGAGCACGCCGACGGGCGAGCACTGGGTCATTCAATACATCGAGCCCGAACACCGCAACCAAGCGGCCATTGGGTTGGACATTGCATCAGACCCTGAGCGCTTCGCGGCGGCGCGTGCCGCGATGCATACCGGCGAGCCGCGGCTGACCGCGCCGATGACGCTGGTGCAGGCGGTAGAGCGTGAGGAGCAGGGTTTTCTGCTGCTGTTGCCCATCTATCGGGGGGGCGCCCCGTTGACCACCCCGGCCGAGCGGGTGCGGGCCACGCTGGGCTGGAGCTACGCGCCCCTGTTGCTCAATGAGGTGCTTGAAGATATCGGTCGACGCTTCCCTGACCTGATGATCGATGTCACCGACGTCACCGGCGCCCAGCCGACGCTGATCGTGTCGGACCGGTCCGGTCAGGCTGCGATCCCGGATTTGCTGCGCGATATCCGCCTGCCGGTGTATGGACGAACCTGGCGAATCGACGTGCTCGCCCGTCCGCAACTGGTGCAGCAACTGCACCAGGCCAGTCCCTGGCTGACGCTGCTGGCCGGGGGGCTGATCGCCGCACTGCTGGCGGCCTTGACCTACGCGCTGAAGCTGCCTGCCGAGCGGCGTCGGATGCTGGTGCGCGAAGCCGACACCCTGTCGCGCGGCGTGATCAACGCCTCGCTGCAGGCGATCATCGTGGCCGATGCCGACGGTCGCATCGTCCAGGCCAATGCGCGCGTGCACGAGATCTTCGGGTACACCCCGGAGCAGTTGCAGGGTCAGGCCGTCGAAATGCTGCTGCCCGATGCGCACCGCATGGCGCATCAGCAACTGCGACAGGGCTACGACCGCAAGGTGCGCCGCATGGGGGCGCGCCAGGATCTGTATGCCCTGAACGCGCAGGGTGTGAAGTTTCCGGTGGAGGTGATGCTCAGCCCGTTGGTGCTCGGCAAGCGCCAACTGGTGGTGGCCTCGATCGTCGATGTGACCGAGCAGCGCGCGGCCATCGAGCGCCTGCGCGAGAGCGAGGCCCGCTGGCGCCAGTTGGCCAATGCCATGCCACAGCTGGTGTGGGCCTGTACGCCTTCGGGCGCCTGCGATTTTCTCAGTGAGCAATGGGCACGCTACACCGGCGTCGATGAAGACCAGCAGATGGCATATCGGTGGCTGGAGCAGGTACACCCTGACGACCGTGAGGCGCTGATGCACCGTTGGCAGCAATCGCTTGATCGCGGGACCCCGTTCCATGCCGAATACCGCCTGCGGCGCCACGACGGCGCCTACCGGTGGTTTGATTCACGTTGTGAAGCCTTGCACGACGCTGCGGGCCAGATCATGCGTTGGTTCGGGTCCAATACCGACATCGACGAACGCCGACAGGCCGAGGAGGCGCTGCGCGAATTGAACGTGACGCTGGAGCAGCGCGTTACCAGCCGCACCGAGATGCTGGAGCGTGCGCGCGGCGACCTCAGCAACATCATCAATGCCATGCCGTCGATGGTGGCCTATTGGGACCGCGATGAAATCAATCGCTTTGCCAACCATGCCTATCGCGACTGGTTCGGGGTTGATCCGGAAACCCTGCCCGGAACCCACATCCGTGATCTGCTGGGACCTGAACTGTACGCGCTGAACGCACCGTATATCCGCGCGGCGCTGGCCGGCACGCCGCAGCAGTTCGAGCGACAGATTGGCGGCTATGCCTCGTTGGCCCGCTATGTTCCCGATCGTGACGGAGATGAGGTGCGCGGCTTCTACGCATTTGTCACCGATGTCACCGAAATGCGCCGGGCCACCGAGGCGGCCGAAGCCGCCAACGCCGCCAAGAGCGCTTTTCTGGCCAACATGAGCCACGAGATACGGACGCCGATGAATGCCGTGCTCAATGTGGCCTACCTGCTGAAACACACGACGCTGGACGCCCCGCAGACCGACCTGGTCGACAAACTCGATATTGCCGGGCGGTCTTTGATGGCCCTGATCAACGACATTCTCGATCTGTCGAAGATCGAGGCCGGCAAGATGCAGTTGACGGCCGCGCCGCTGGACCTCATGCGATTGGTCAACGATGCCATGGGCATGATTACCCCGCAGGCGGCACGCAAGGGGCTGAACTGCACTGTGCGCTGCACCGCTGACCTGCCCGCGCGGGTGGTGGGTGATGCCCACCGGCTGGGCCAGATTCTCAACAATCTGTTGGGCAACGCGGTGAAGTTCACCGCCACAGGCAGCGTGGCGCTCGAGGTCTCTCGGGTGGGGGGCGAAGAGGGCGCCGTCACGCTGCAGTTCGCGGTCATCGACACCGGTATCGGCATGCCCGAAGACGTTCAGGCCGAAGTGTTCAAGCCCTTCATGCAAGCCGATTCGACCACCACCCGGCGCTATGGGGGTACGGGTCTGGGGCTGCCGATCGTCAGGCGGCTGGTCGAGCTGATGGGGGGTGAGGTGACCCTCGACAGCGCGCCCGGTGAGGGCAGCACCTTCCGGGTGTGGCTGACGTTGCCGATCGCGGACGACCCGCTCTTGAACCCGTCACTGACGGCAAGCGGCGAATGCGTTCCCGAAGCGTCTGTGGCCGGGCGCGACGGGCCTGTCCCGGGCGCGCGCCTGAAAGACAAGCGCATTCTCGTCGTCGATGACAGCGGCATCAATCTCGACATTGCCGAGCGGATCCTGGCGCTGGAGGGCGGCATCGTGCTGCGTGCCGAGCATGGGCAGGCCGCGCTGGACCTGCTGCGCGATGCGCCCGGCTCGGTCGATGCCGTGCTGATGGACATTCACATGCCGGTGATGGACGGCCTGCAGGCGGTGCGGCTGATGCGTGATGACGCCCATCTCCGACACCTGCCCGTCATTGCATTGACGGCCGATGCACTGGTCAGCGAGCGCCAGCGCGCACTCGATGCGGGCATGAACGAGTTCATCACCAAGCCTTTCGAGCCGGATCGCATGATCGCCATGCTGGCGGCCGTCCTGGGTGCTGAGCGGGGCGCTGCGGCGGCGGCCGCATCCACCACCGACGGGGCCGAGCCGACGCCGCTTCAGAGTGCAGTGGTACCCGATGATGCGCTGTTTGCCGAAGCAGACGCGCTGGCCCGGACCGGTGGTGACGGCACCCTGCTGGCTTCACTGCTGAACACGTTTGTGATTCATTGCCGTAGTGGCGCCGGGCTGCCGCACCAGATCGACGCCCTGACCGAGGCCCGAGCCGTGCAGCAGCAGGCGCACGCGCTGCGCGGCACGGCGGCCAATGTGGGCGCCACGGCGGTGGCCGCAGCAGCAGGCGCGCTGGAACGGGCCGCCCGGGCTGCCGAAGCCGATCCGGCCGGCATGAAGGCCGCACTTCTGGCCTGCCATTCGGCCATCGACGCATTCGTTCCGGTGGCCGATGGGTGGCTCGCCACACGGCCGCTGATGCCGGTCCCGCCGTTGGGTGTGCTGCTGACCCCGGACGGCATGGCCAGCCTCAAGCGCAAGCTGCGCGCCCGGCAGTTGGATGCGCTGGATGACGTGGCGCGGATCATCGACTGGCGCGAGCATCTCGGTGACGAGGGCGCGAGACAGCTCCATCACTGCCTGCAGCGACTGGATTTTGAAGGCGCCCTGCGGCAACTCGAATCCTTGAGATTGATGCATGCCACCTGAGTCGGCGGTGCGCGAGGGCGCGCGTCAGCCGCTTCGCTCGGCGGTGGCGATTGCGCCTTTCTGCACGCCTTCGAAGGCGCGCACCACGATGGCCGCCTGCGGGTGATGGCGTCTGGCCTGGGCCAGCAGCCAGTCGGCCAGACATTCGACGGTGCTGTCGCGGTCGATGTGGGTCACGGCCGAGCGCGGCAGCCGCAGGTCGAAACGGCCTTCCGGGGCGTCGTAGGCCGTGTGCAGGTGGCTGTCGGTGAGGCCGACCACGTCGTCGGCGCTGACGAAGTAGGTGTCCCGCAGGGCGTCGGCGAGTTGTGCTTCGAGCGCGGTATCGCGCGCGCCGTCAACGGTGATCATGAGCCGTGAGCGATGCCCGTGGGCGATGCGCTGGCAGGCGCCGTCGTGCTTTTTCAGGCCGTGCACGTATTGGTAGTAGGCGCCGTCGATGGCCTCGACGCGCAGTTGCAGGCTGATGCGCGTGACCGACGCCGGCACCAGATCGCGCACCAGGTCTGCGCAGTGGCGGGTGACGGCGTCACCGTCGATGGCGCTGACGGCCAGCGGCGTGATGCTCACTGCCGGGGCATCGAGCGTGATCGGCCCCAGGGCGGTGTCGGCTTGCAGTCGGGTCCGGTTGGGGGCCGGGTGGTCGAGGCGGACGCCTTTCGCGCTGCAGGGCACCAGCAGGGTGTGGTCGGGGCCGCGGTCGATGGCCCGCTTGATGCGGCGCTTGACCTCGCCGAAGTCGAGCACCATCGATTGCGCGTCGAGGGCGCCCTCAAGCATCAGGTCGACGATCCAGCTTTCGCCCACCAGGCCACGCTGCAGGTCCAGATAGGCGCAGTCAATGACGGTGAGGTGGTCGACAAACAGGGTGGCCATGGGGCGCGCGGCGCAATTCAGGTTGAAGCGGGCCACTAGTTTAGAATCCTGCGCTTCGTTCTGAGTGGTCGATCTCATGGTTGTGACGCGTTTCGCTCCGTCGCCGACGGGTTATCTGCATATCGGCGGGGCGCGGACCGCGCTGTTCTCGTACCTGTACGCGCGCCGGCATGGCGGACGTTTTCTGCTGCGCATCGAGGACACCGACCGCGAGCGCAGCACCCAGGCTGCGGTCGATGCCATTTTTGAAGGCATGGCCTGGCTGGGGTTGCACAGTGACGTCGCGCCGGTTTACCAGACGGCGCGCTACCCGCGTTACACCGAATTGATCGACCGGATGCTGGCCGAGGGCACGGCCTATCGGTGCTATGCCAGCCGCGAAGAACTGGACGCGCTGCGCGCCGAGCAGCAGGCCCGCAAGGAAAAGCCGCGTTACGACGGCCGCTGGCGCCCGGCGCCCGGCAAGACGCTGCCCACACCGCCCGACGGCGTGATGCCGGTGATTCGCTTCGCCAATCCGCTGGACGGCGAGGTGATCGTGAAGGACCTGATCAAGGGCGACATGCGCTTCGCCAACGCCGAGCTGGATGACCTGATCATTGCCCGCGGCGATGGCACGCCCACCTACAATTTCTGCGTGGTGGTCGACGATGCCGACATGGGCATCAGCCACGTGATTCGCGGCGACGACCACGTCAACAACACGCCCAAGCAGATGAACCTGTTCACCGCGCTGGGGTTCACGCCGCCGGCCTACGCGCACGTGTCGATGATTCTGGGCAGCGACGGCGCCAAGCTTTCGAAGCGCCACGGTGCGCTGGGCGTCATGGAATATCGCGCCATGGGCTTCTTGCCCGAAGGACTGCTCAACTATCTGGTGCGCCTGGGCTGGAGTCACGGCGACCAGGAGCTGTTCAGTCGCGCCGAGATGGAAGCGCTGTTCGACTTCGACCATGTCTCGTCCAGCCCGGCGCGGTTCGACATGGAGAAGGCGTACTGGGTTAATCATCAGTATTTGAAGACCGCGCCGCTGACGGTGGTCGAGCCCGAGTTCGACTGGCACCTGCGCCAGGCGGGCATCAACCCCGCCGACGGTCCGGCGCTGGCGGCGGTGATCGACGCGCAGCGGGAGCGCTGCCGCACCCTGGCCGAGATGACCGAGAAGTCGGCCTTCTTCTACCGTGATTTTGAACAGTATGTCGAGAAGGACGCCGCCAAGCACCTGAAGCCCGACGCGGCGCCGGTGCTGCAGGCGCTGATCGACGGCTTCGCGGGGCTGGGCGACTGGTCGGCCGAGCCGCTGCACGCGGTGGTGACGGCAGTGGGCGAGCAGTTGGGCGTCAAGCTCGGCGCCGTGGCCCAGCCGATTCGCGTAGCCTGCTGCGGCATGGCCGTGTCACCGCCCATCGACCTGACCCTGGCACTGCTGGGCCGCGACCGCACCCTGGCGCGCTTGCAGCGGGCGCTCGACTGGATTGCGGCGCAATGACCGATCCCGCGCAATTTTTCACCACGCTGAGCATCTGGGCGATTCCGGTGCTGTTTGCCATCACCCTGCACGAAGTGGCCCACGGCTGGGCGGCGCGCGCGCTGGGCGACCCCACGGCGGCCGCGCTGGGGCGTCTGTCGTTGAATCCGATACGCCATATCGACCCGGTGGGCACGATTCTGGTGCCGGCCGTGATGCTGTTTCTGGGCGGCTTTCTGTTTGGCTGGGCCAAGCCGGTGCCGGTCAACATGCACAACCTGCGCAAGCCGCGACAGCACATGGCGCTGGTGGCCATCGCCGGGCCCGGCGCCAACCTGGTCATGGCCCTGGGCTGGGTGATCCTGCTGAAGACGGCCCTGACCCTGGGTGCCGACAACACGGTCTGGACCTTTCTGGGGCTGATGTCGGTGGCCGGCATCATCATCAATCTGGTGCTGATGATCCTGAACTTGTTGCCCCTGCCGCCGCTGGACGGCGGTCGGGTACTGGCCGGACTGTTGCCCCCCAACGGCGCGCGCGTGCTCGACCGCATCGAGCCTTACGGTCTGGTGATACTGATCGTGCTGCTGGCCGTGGGCATACTGGGCCAGGTCATCGCCGTGCCGCTGGGGCTCGCCCAAGGCTGGCTTTACGGCCTGGTCGGGCTGGATCCGTCGCAGGTGTACTGAGCCTCTGATGCGCCGCGACGGCGCAGTGCGGCCCTTCTGGCCCCGTCCTCATTTTTTGAACGAGTCTGCAGCATGAGTTCCGAGAAACGCCCCACCGTGTTGTCCGGCATCCAGCCGTCCGGCCGCTTGACCATCGGCAATTATCTGGGCGCGCTCAAGCACTGGCTGGGTCTGCACGACCGGTTCGACTGCTACTACATGCTGGTGGACCTGCACGCCATCACCGTGCGCCAGGACCGCGACGCGCTGCGTGAGCGCTGCCATGAGTTTCTGGCGCTGTACATCGCCTGCGGGCTGGACCCCGCGCAGAACGTGCTGTTCGTGCAAAGCCACGTGCCGCAGCACGCCGAACTGGCCTGGGTGCTCAACACCTACACGCAGATGGGCGAGCTGAACCGCATGACGCAGTTCAAGGACAAATCGGCCAAACATGCCGACAACATCAATGCCGGACTGTTTACCTATCCAGTGTTGATGGCCGCTGACATCCTGCTGTACCAGGCCGATCGGGTGCCGGTGGGCGACGACCAGAAGCAGCACCTGGAATTGACCCGTGACATTGCCCAGCGCTTCAACAAGGTGCACGGGCCGGTGTTCACCGTGCCGGAGCCGATGATCCCGCCGGTGGGCGCCCGCATCATGGGGCTGCAGACGCCGACGGCCAAAATGAGCAAGTCGGGCGACGCCGAGACCGACGCCCTCTATCTGCTGGACCCGCCCGAGGTGGTCACCCGCAAGGTGAAGCGCGCGGTGACCGACACCGACAACGCCATCGGCTTCGACGTTGCGGCCAAACCCGGCGTGTCAAACCTGCTGAGCATGCTCGCCGCGCTGAGTGGCGAAGCCATTCCGGCGCTGGTCGACCGCTTCGAGGGCAAGGGCTACGGCCACCTGAAGGGCGAGGTCGCCGAGCGGGTGGTGGCGTTGCTGACGCCCATCCAGACCCGCTATCACGAGGTGCGGGCCGCGCCCGACTACCTGCAACAGGTGTTGCGCGAAGGGGCGCAGCGCGCCGCCGGAAAGGCCGCCATCACGCTCGATCGCGTGCACGACGCGCTGGGGTACATTCCGCGATGACCGAGGCGGCGGCCCAGGTCAGCGACCTGCCGTTGTTTGCACCGGCGGCCGACCTGCCGGCGCTGGCGCGGGTGCGCGGCGAGCCCATGGCCCGCCTGCCCGAAGACCTGTACATCCCGCCCGATGCGCTGGAAGTCATTCTCGATGCCTTCGAAGGCCCGCTGGACCTGCTGCTGTACCTGATTCGCAAACAGAACCTCGACATTCTCGACATTCCGGTGCTGTCGATCACCCAGCAGTACGTTGCGTACATCGAGCTGATGCAGGGCCTGCGGCTGGAGTTGGCAGCCGAGTATCTGGTGATGGCGGCGCTGCTGGCCGAGATCAAGTCGCGCATTCTGCTGCCGCGACCGCCGCCGGTCGAAGAAGGCGAGTCCGAAGACCCGCGCATGGAACTGGTGCGGCGATTGCAGGCCTACGAGCGTTTCAAGCGCGCCGCCGAGCAGATCGACGCGGTGCCGCGCGTCGGGCGTGATCGCTTCATTGCCGCCGCCCGCGTCGACGCCGCCCCGGCCGAGGGCGAGCTGCCGCCGCTGGCCCTGCGGGAACTGCTGCTGGCCATGCAGCAGGTGCTGAGCCGCGCGGCGCTGTACACCCATCACCGCATTGCCCGCGAGCCGCTGTCGGTGCGGGCGCGCATGAGCCAGATTCTGCAGCGCGTGCAGGCCGGCCCGCAGCCCTTCGAGGCGCTGCTGAATGCGGCCGAGGGCAAGGCCGGTGTGGTGGTGTGCTTTCTGGCCGTGCTCGAACTGGTCAAGCGCAACCTCATCGAACTGGTGCAGGACGCCCCGTTCCAGCCCATTCTGCTCGACCGGGCCCAGCCCCAGAACCTTGCCGACGATGCTGCCTGACCCGGACCTCGACCACGACCCCGCCGCACTGCTGCGCGCGCCCGAACGTTGGGCCTCGTCGCTTGAAGCCCTGCTGCTGGCGGCCGACGCGCCCCTGCCGCTGGAGGCGCTGCAAAGGCTGCTCGCGGCGCCCGACGCGCCCAGCAAGGCCGAAGTGCGCGCCGCGCTGGCGGCACTGGACGCCCAGTTGTCCGGCCGCGCGGTAGAACTGGTGGACGTTGCCGGCGGCTGGCGCCTGCAGATTCGCGCCGTGCACAACGCGGTCGTGGGGCGGCTCTGGCAGGAAAAGCCCGCCAAGCTGTCGCGCGCCCTGCTGGAGACCCTGGCCATCGTCTGCTACCAGCAGCCGGTGACGCGCGGCGATATCGAAGACATTCGCGGCGTGAGCCTGTCGGCCGGCATCATGCGCAACTTGCTGGAGCGCGGCTGGATTCGCGAAGTGGGCGTCAAGGAAGTGCCGGGCCGGCCTTCGCTGTTCGGCACCACGCCGCAGTTGCTCAACGATCTGGGCTTGCGCAGCCTTGAACAGTTGCCCGAACTGCCCGCCATCAAGGATCCCGAGCAACTGGAGGCCGCGCTGCTGCGGCTCAATGCCCAGGGGCCGCTGCTCAGTAACAGTCCTGCCGCCGACGATGGCGATGATTCTTTTGATGTACCCGACGAGGCGACCCGACTTTGAGCGATTCATCCCACGAGCGTTTGCAGAAAGTGCTGGCCGACGCCGGATTGGCCAGCCGCCGTGAGATCGAGCGCTGGATCGAAGCCGGGCGCATCGAGGTCAATGGCGTCACCGCCACCACCGGGCTGAAAGTGAAGGCCAAGGACCGGATCAAGGTCGATGGCCGGCTGTTCACGCCCGCGCGCCGCACCGAGCCGTTGCGGGTGCTGCTGTACCGCAAGAAGGTGGGGGAGGTGGTGACCCGTGACGACCCCGAAGGCCGGCCCACCATCTTCCGCAAGTTGCCCAATCTGGTCAGCGGCCGCTGGATCACCGTGGGGCGGCTCGACATCAACACCTCGGGGCTGCTGCTGCTCACCAATCACGGCGAACTGGCCAAACGGCTGATGCACCCCAGCTACGAGATCACCCGCGAGTACGCGGTGCGGGTGCTGGGCGAGATCACGCCCGAGATCATCACCACGCTGACCCGCACCGGGGTGATGATTGACGGCCATCGCGCCAAGTTCGACAGCCTGGCGCCCGGCGTCAACGAAGAAGGCGTGAGCGCCAACCAGTGGTGGGGCGCCACGCTGCACGAAGGGCGCCAGCGCGAAGTGCGCCGGTTGATCGAGTCGCAGAAACTGCAGGTCAGCCGGCTGATCCGCACTGCCTACGGTCCCATCGTGCTGGGGCGTGGCATCAAGGCCGGCGGATTCAGGGAGGCCACCGACGCCGAGCGCAACGCCCTGCTCAAGGCGGTGGGACTGGATGCGCTGGCCGCGGCACCGCCCTCGCCGGGCGTCGTGCGCAAGCGCGCCGAGGCGGCCGCCAGCGCCCGCGCCGCCGCCAGGCCCCAGGCCCCGCGATCGGCCAAGGCAAAGCGCGCCGCCGAGGCGGCCGACGCCGGTTTTGCCAAGCCCGCGCGCAAGGCGTCGCCAAAGCCCAGGGCGGCCGCTTCGGCGGGCCGCAGCAGCGCAGCGGCCAAAACGCCCCGCGCGCCGCAAGCCCGCAGCGGCAAGCGTCGCCCCTGAGGCGCCGCCGCGCAGGCGGATTGCGGTGGCCCCGCGGCGAACTGTGAAAAAATGGCGGTCTGTCGACGACTCGGGCCGACTGCACCGCAGGGCGGTGCGCGGTGGGGGCGTCGTCCGCGCGTTCCGCGCCGTCGCCGCTTTGCTGCATCGCGGGGTTGTGCGCACGCCCAGTTCATCACCCGGCCATCACGGCCTTGTCCGCATCACGTCCCATCAGATCGAGGAATCGCAACATGAGCCAGAAAGACGTTTTCGTTGTCGCCGCCACCCGTACCGCCATCGGCAGCTTTGGTGGCTCACTCAAGGACATGCCGCTGGCCGATCTGGCCACCGTTGCAGTGCGCGAGGCGATCAGTCGTGCGGGCATCGCGCCGGACCAGGTCGGGCATATGGTGATGGGCACGGTGATTCCCACCGAGCCGCGCGACGCGTATCTGGGCCGTGTGGCCGCCATGCAGGCCGGCTGCCCCAAGGAAACGCCGGCGTTCAACGTCAACCGTCTGTGCGGTTCTGGCCTGCAGGCCATTGTGTCGGCGGCGCAGACGCTGCTGCTGGGCGATGCTGAAATTGCCATCGGCGCCGGCGCCGAGGCGATGAGCCGCGGCCCCTACCTGATGCCTGCCGGGCGTTGGGGCGCGCGCATGGGCGATGCCAAGATGCTCGATTACATGGTCGGCATCCTTCACGATCCGTTCCACGCCTTCCACATGGGCATTACCGCCGAGAACGTGGCCGCCCGGTTCGGCATCAGCCGCGAAGACCAGGATGCCCTGGCCATCCAGAGCCAGCAGCGCGCCGCACGGGCAATCGCCGAAGGCCGCTTCGAGAGCCAGATCGTCACCGTGGAAGTGCCGGGGCGCAAAGGCCCGACCGTGTTCAAGGTGGACGAGAACGTGCGCGGTGACGTGACCGCCGAGCAGTTGGCCAAGATGAAGCCGGTCTTCAAGAAGGACGGGCTGGTCACCGCCGGCAACGCATCGGGCATCAACGACGGCGCGGCGGCCGTGGTGCTGGCCACCGGCGAGGCCGTGAAGGCGCACAACCTGAAACCGCTGGCGCGTCTGGTGACCTACGCGCACGCGGGCGTCGAACCCGAAATCATGGGCATTGGCCCGGTGCCGGCCACCCAGGCGGCGCTGAAGCGCGCGGGCCTGAAAATTGCCGATCTCGATGTGATCGAGGCCAACGAGGCATTTGCCGCCCAGGCCTGTGCGGTGTCACGCGAGCTGGGGTTTGACCCGGCCAAGGTCAATCCCAACGGCTCGGGCATTTCTCTGGGCCATCCGGTGGGCGCCACCGGGGCCATCATCACCACCAAGGCCATCTACGAACTGCACCGTGTGGGCGGGCGCTACGCGCTGGCCACCATGTGCATCGGCGGCGGTCAGGGCATCGCGGCGATCTTCGAAAAGGTCTGACCGGCCGCCGGGCGGCCAAAATGGTGGGCGTCAACGATGGGCGTCGGTGACGCCGCATCTGCGACACGTGACACCCGAAGAACGCGGCATGCCGTTTCGGTGTGCCGCCACTCAAGATCCCGCTTGAGCGGGGCAGACTCGGAGGGGCGGGCGATGTTGGACCGGATGACGGCGGGCATCGTCCGCTTCTTTGAGCGCTGGATGCCAGACGCCCTGGTGGTGGCGATCACCCTGACGCTGCTCACCGTGGCCCTGGTACTGGCGCTCACCGACACCGCGCCGCGCGCGGCCATCGATGCCTGGGGCGACGGCTTCTGGAGCCTGTTGACGTTCACCAACCAGATGGCGCTGTCGCTGCTGCTGGGTTACGCCCTGGCCAGCACGGCGCCGGTGCGCGGCGGCCTGTTGAAGGCGGCAGATCTGGTGCGCTCACCGCGCTCGGCCTACGTCATGGTCTGCCTGTTGACCGGGGTGATCGCGGTGTTCTCGTGGGCGACCGCGCTGGTGGCGGCCGGCGTCGTCTCGCGCGCCGTGGGTGAGGGCTGCCGGCGCCGCGGCATCCGCGTGCATTACCCGTTGTTGATCGGCTCGGCGTTCTCGGGCTTCGTGGTCTGGCATCAGGGCGTGTCGGGGTCGATTCCACTGACCCTTGCCACGCCGGGGCATTTTCTGGAATCGCAGATCGGCCTCATCCCCTCCTCGGCCACTCTGTTCACCGTGTGGAACGGCCTGACGGTGGCGGCCATCTTGCTGACCCTGCCGTGGGTGATGGCCCTGCTGCACCCCAAGCGACCCGAAAACGTGCAGGAGATTCCCGATCACCTGTGTGCCGGGCCCAAGCCGGGTCTGGACGCGGCCCGCGCCGACGCCGCCCCGGTCACGCCCGCCAGCCCGGCCCTGCGTCTGGAGCAGTCCCGGCTGCTGGTGCTGGCCACGGTGGCGGGCGGCGCACTGTTTCTGCTGACCCATTACGGCACACGAGGGGGTGGGCTCACGCTCAACATCATGAACTTCACGCTGCTGATGGCCGGTCTGCTCTGTGCGGGCACGCTGCAGCGCTACCTGAAGGCGGTGGCCGGTGGCGGCGACATTGTCGTGCCCTTCCTGCTGCAATACCCGTTCTACGCCGGCATTGCGGGGCTGATCGCGAGTTCAGGGCTGGGCAACCTGCTGGTCGCCCAGGCTTCGGCGATGGCCAGCGCCGACAGCCTGCCATTGATGGCGTTTCTCAGCGCCGGGCTGCTGAATGTCTTCATTCCCTCGGGCGGTGCCCAGTGGGCGGTGCAAGGCCCGATCATGATGAGCGCGGCCCAGCAGCTGGGCGCGGACCTTCCGGCGACGGCGATGGCCGTGGCGCTGGGCGACCAATGGACCAACCTGATCCAGCCATTGATCCTGCTGCCGGTGCTGACCCTGGCCCAGGTGCCGGCGCGGGCCGTGATGGGCTACACCTTCATCGCGCTGCTGTGGACCGGCGTGATTTTCGTGACCTCGGTGATGTGTCGCTGAGCTGACATACAACTGTCATGTATCGCGATCAAGCTACGCGCCCTTCAGTGGGTGGGCGAAGCATCAGGGCGACCCAAGGGGTCTGATCCGTATCCCGAAGGCGGTGAATCAATTCATGAAATTGATGCTTCACCGGGGCAGTCGCATCAACACCTGACGCGCTTGCGCGCACGGTGTCGCGGCGCCGCGCAACGGCCGGTGCTTCGGGGCTTCGTCCAACCATTTCTGATTTCGGGCTGCCAGTGTCGTTCTGGCACTCATGCGACCGGTTGCAACCCGCCTGCGGCGCGCGACCACATTTCTGCGATTGACGTTTTACCGGAGAGGGCACACATGAGGGCATCCATCACCGCCGCAGTTTCGGCGATGTTCTTGGCGGGCGTTTCAGCATCTGCGCACGCGCAGTTGAGCGCGGCCGTTCAGGTCAGCCAGCAGACCATCACTGAAACCGAACGGTCTCAGGGTCGCGTCGAACAGTTGGATGACCAGGCCCAGAGCCTGCTCAACGACTACCGCGCCAACCTCAAGCAGCTTGAGCAGCTCAACCGCTACAACGCCTCGCAGCAGCGGCAGATCGAGACGCAGGAGCGCGAGAAGGAATCGCTCAAGGCCGACATTGCCAACATCGCCGGCCTGCAACGCTCGGTACAGCCGCTGATCGAGGACATGCTCACCGGGCTCGAAAAGCTGGTCGCCGCCGACCTGCCGTTCCAGACCGGCGAGCGTGCCAACCGCGTGGCCCGCCTGCGGCGCGTGATGGAAGATCCCGGCCAGTCGCCGGCGCAGCGCTATCGGCTGATCGTCGAGGCCTACCAGATCGAAAACGAGTACGGACGCACCATCGAGTCCTACCGGGCCGACGCGGAACTCGACGGCACCCAGTACGAGAACCTCGAATTTCTGCGCATTGGCCGCATCGCGCTCATTGCCAAGTCGGACGACGACCGCCTGCTGAAGATCTACGACAAGGCCTCCGGCCAGTGGACCGATCTGGATGGGTCGTTTCTGTCTTCGGTGCGCGTGGCCTCGCGCATGGCGCGTGAGCAGATTCCGCCCGACCTGATGACCATTCCCGTGCCTGCTCCGCAAATGGCCGAGTGAGGACCGACCGATCATGAAATCCCTTTTTCACAAGCACTTTGCAGGGGCAGCAGGTATGCGCACATTCGCCGCGATTGGCACGGGCCTGTTGATTGCCGCCGCCGGCTTCTCGGTCGCGCCGGCGGCGTGGGCCGATGAAGTCAACACCATTGAAGAAACGCTGGCCGCGATCCGTGCCGAGCGTGCGGCGGTGAGTGAGGAGAACCGGGCGCGTGAAGCGCGGTTCACCGAGCGTCGCAACGAGCAGAAGGCGATGTTGACCGAAGTGGGTCAGCAGGTGGATGCGGCCGAGAAGGCATCGGTCCGCCTCGAAGACCTTCGCAACAAGAATGACCTTGAATTGACCGAACTGCGCGCGCAGTTGGCCGAGCGTCAGGGTGAATTCGGCGAGCTGTTCGGGGCCGCCCGTGCCGCCGCCGCCGATCTCAACGAACAGCTGGGCGTGTCGCTGGTGTCGGCCCAGTTCCGGGGTCGCGGTGAGGCGCTGCGCGAAGTGGCGCAGTCCGACTCGCTGCCCACGGTCGAGCAGTTGGAGGGGCTGTGGAACACCCTGATGCAGGAGATGGCCGAGCAGGGCAAGGTCGTGACCTTCACCGGCAATGTCATCGGCACCGACAATCAGCCCGAAACGCGCTCCGTGACGCGCATCGGTCCGTTCACCGCATTCAGCGATGGCGAATATCTGATCTATCAGTCCGGCGCGCTCAAGGCGCTGGTGCGTCAGCCCGGTGGCGGTGCCACGGCCGCCGCCGAGCGGGTCGAGAACCACAAGGGTGACGGCTACGTTGCCGGCGTCATCGATCCCTCGCTGGGCACGCTGCTGGGCCTGACGGTTGAAATGCCGACCTTCACCGAGCGCCTTGCGCAGGGGGGCGGCATCGGGTACGCCATCGTCGCGCTGGCGGTGCTCGGCGTCCTCTTCGCGCTCTACAAGTGGGTTCGTCTCACGATCATCGGCATGAAGGTGCGTGCCCAGATGCGCTCCGAACAGGCCTCGCAGGGCAATCCCCTGGGCCGGGTGATGATGGCCTACGAAGAAAATCGCAACGTCGATATCGAAACCCTGCAGCTCAAACTTGACGACGCCGTGCTCAAGGAGCTGCCGGCACTTGAAAGCGGTTTGAGTCTGGTCAAGGTGCTGGCCGCGGTGGCGCCGCTGATGGGCCTGCTCGGCACCGTGATCGGCATGATCGTCACCTTTCAGGCCATCACCCTGTTCGGCACCGGCGACCCGAAACTGATGGCCGGCGGTATCTCGCAGGCACTGGTGACCACGGTGCAGGGCCTGATCGCCGCGATTCCGCTGCTGGTGCTGCATGCGTTTGCCTCCGGCACCTCGCGTCGCCTGTCGCAACTGCTTGAAGAGCAGTCGGCCGGCATGGTTGCGGCCTACGCCGAGCAGCAGCGCGCGTAACGGGCCAATCGTCATGCTCGAAATGCTCAATCCCGTCGCCGCCTACGGCGCCATCACCGGCTACCTGGACGCAGGGGGACCGGTGGTGCTGGCCCTGATGGTGACCGCGTTCCTGATGTGGATGCTGATCATCGAGCGACTGGTGTTCTTCGCGACCGCCAGCGGCAGGATGGTTGCGGACCACCAGCAGGCATGGCGTGCGCGCGCCGATCATGAGTCCTGGTTTGCCCACGCCATTCGCGAGCGGCTGATTTCAGAGATGCGCGTTGAAGCCGAACGCAAGATGGGCATCATCAAGGTGCTGGTGCTGGTGACACCGCTGCTGGGGCTGCTGGGCACCGTGACCGGCATGATCGAAGTGTTCCAGACCATCACCTCCAGCGGCGGCGCCAATGCGCGCGACATGGCCGCGGGCATTTCACGCGCGACCATTCCCACCATGAGTGGCCTGGCGGTGTCGCTGACCGGCGTGTTCGCCATCAGCCTTCTGGAACGTCGCGTGTCGGCCAGGGTCGACGGTCTGGCCGACAGCCTCGATGTGCACCACACCCCCAAAGCACAGCCGGGAGTGTCCTGACCCATGCGCAGACTCATTCGCTCATCCAGCCAGGAAGCCGAGGTCGACATCACGCCGCTGTTGGACGTGGTGTTCATTCTGCTGATCTTCTTCATCGTGACGGCCACGTTTCTGCAGGAAACCGGCATCGAGCTGGTGGTCCCGCAGGACAACGCCCAGGAAAATGAAACCCGTCCGCCGCCGACGCTGATTCTGTCGGTGCGCACCGACGGGTTCGTCGAAATTGACGGCGGACGCCTGATTGATCCGCGCTCGGTCGCCCCGGTGATTGAAGAGTTCAAGGCACGCGAGCCCCGGGGCGTGGTCATGGTCAGCGCCGCGCCCGATGCCAAGGCGGAGGTCTCGGTCACGGTGATTGACCAGGCCCGTCAGGCAGGGGTCGATCCGGCCATCGCCATTCAACGCAGTTCCGCGAGGTAACGCCCCATGTTGAGACGTTCAGGTGGCAAGCGCGCGGCCGAAGAGGCGTCGATCGACATCACGCCGTTGCTCGACATCGTGTTCATCATGTTGATCTTCTTCATCGTCACGTCCACCTTCATCAAGGAGCCGGGCATCGACGTGAACCGCCCGACGGCCGAAACCGCCGAGGACCAGCGGCTGGTGTCGATCTTGGTGGCGGTGTCGAGCGACAACAAGATCTGGATCAACCGCGAAGAGGTCGAGATCGATGGCGTGCGCGCCGCGATCGAACGACTGCGTCGCGAAAATCCCAAAGGCAGCGCGGTTCTGCAGGTCGATGGCGCGGCACACACCCGCTACATGGTGGAGGTGCTGCAACGCATTCGCGACGCGGGCGTGAACGACGTGGTCGCCGTTTCCGCGAAGCGGAGCTAGGCCGATGAACAACAAAGTTCGTCTGCTGATCGGCGTGCCCGGCGCCGCCATCGTCACCTTCACCCTGTTCTTCATCCTTGCTGGAATGATCAGCCAGGTGGGCGAAATTCAGTTGTCGGAAGACCGGTCGGTCGAAATCAACGTGACCCGCCAGCTCGAAGACACGCAGGAGGTCCGCACGGCGGATCTGCAGCGGCCGGTGCTGGATCAGCCGCCGCCACCGCCGCCCTCGGTGCGGGACGCCAGCTTTCGACCGTCGATTGATGGCGCGGTGGGGGCATTGCCCGACATGTCCAAGATGGAACTCGACATCGGCACCGGCTTCAACCCGGATCGCGACGCCCAGCCGCTGGTGCGCATTCCGCCGCAGTACCCGGACCGCTGTCAGACCCGCGCCAAGCCCATGGAGTCGGTGACGCTGGAATTCGACGTCAACCCGGAAGGCAACGTGGTCAATCCGCGGGTGGTCACCTCCACCAACAGCTGCTTTGACCGGGCGGCCATGCGTTCGGTGGAGCGCTGGCGCTACGCCCCGAGCATTCGCGACGGCCAGGCCCGCCCGCGTCTGGGTGTGCGTACCCGTGTCAGCTTCAATCTCGAAGGATGAGAGGCGCCATGATGGTGATGAACACAATGGGGTCATGGCGTGCCGGTGCCTGCGGCGCCGCCCTTGCGGTGGCGGTGCTCTGTGGCGCAGGGGCGCTGTCGTCGGTGGCCCACGCCCAGGACGAAAGCCCGCAAGCGCGCGGCGAAACGGTGCAGTCGCTGGACCCGAGGGTCGCCAAGCAGTTGCTGGCGGCCTACGAAAAGCTCGAAGCCGAGAACTTCAAGGGCGCGCTGGCCGACCTGAACCGGCTGGTGCAGCAGGCCGGCGAGATGAAGCCTTTCGACCGCGCATCGGTGTACCAGATTCGCGGGCAGGCCCACGTCAATGTCGATCGTGTCGATCTGGCGCTGAACGACTTCAAGGCGGCGCTGGCCGAGAACGCCCTGCCGGCAGAGGCCAGCCTGCAGCTGCGTTACAACGTCGCGCAGTTGCAGTTCCAGCAGGAAAACTACAGGGAAGCGATTCGCGGCCTCACCGAGTGGATGCGCGCCACCGACAATCCCGGCGCCAATGCCTGGTTTCTGCTGGCGGCCGCGTACTACTACGAGAATGACTTCAAGAACGCCCGGGTGCCGGCCGAGCGCGCATTGCAGCTTTCCGAATCGCGGGAGCGCCGGCAGTTCGACCTTGCCAACATGATCTATTCAGAGCTGGGGCTGGCCGACAAGCGCACGCGGCTGCTCAGCATCATGGTGTCGCTGTGGCCCGATGAACTGTCCTACTGGAAGCAGCTCGCCGCGCTCTACATGCAGGAGGAACGCAGCAAAGACGCGCTGTCGACCCTGGAGTTGGCCTACAACAGCGGCCTGATCAAGGAGCCGTCCGACATCCTTTCATTGGCGCAGCTTTATTCAGTGCACAACAACCCGCACCGTGGCGCGAACCTGCTGGCCAAGGAAATGAAGAACGGCCGGGTCGCGCGCAACGTGAACAACCTTGAACTGCTGTCGCAGCTACTGAGCCAGGCGCGGGAGCATCGCGCCGCGATTCCGGTTCTGCAGGAAGCCGCCGCCCTGTCGGACACCGGCGTGCTGGCCTACCGGCTTGGGCAGGTGCTGCTGGCCGATGAGCAGAATGAAGCGGCCGAAAAGGCGCTGACGAACGCCCTGCAAAAAGGGGGGCTGGACGAAAAACAACGCGCCAACGCCTGGATGTTGCTGGGCACGGCGCGCTTCAACGAAGCCGGCCCCGGCGAGCGTGAACAGCGTGCGCTGGCCGACAAGGCCTTCGCCTCCGCGGCCGAGTTCGCCGCCACGCGCAAACAGGCCAACGGCTGGCGGGACTACATCAAGGCGATCAACGACACCGAAGATCGTCAGGCGCGTCTGGAGCGGGAGCAGGCCGCCATGCTGGCCGAAGCGGCGCGGGAACGTGAGCTCTCGGCCTGCCGTTCGCTGCAGATTGCCGGCCGCACCCTGAGTGAAGCATGTCGCGCGCGATTGGACGACGAGGGCTGATCGGCGGTTGATCGGCGACGGGACCGAACCCGCCGAGCGCGGCTCAGCGGGCAGAGCAACAGGCGGTGGGTCCGACGGGCTGGGCCGCCTCAGCGCCGGGGCTGGGTGACCGCCGGTTCGGCATCGACCAGCAGCGAAGGGTCGAAGCGAACCTCATGCCAGTTGGCCCGCCAGCACAGATGCGGGCCGGTGGCGCGCCCGGTCATGCCCACCTCGCCAATGATCTGGCCCTGGCCCACGCGCGCACCGACCTTGACCTGGGTTTTGGACAGGTGCAGGTAGGTGGTGGTGATGCCGAGGCCGTGATCGATGATCACCGTTTGTCCCGTGTAGTAGAGGTCCGGCGCGGCCAGGGTGACCAGGCCGGCGGCCGGCGCCTGGATCGGGGTGCCTTGCGGCGCGGCGATGTCGACGCCGAAATGCGGCTGCCGGGGGACGCCGTTCAAAACCCGCTTGGAGCCGAATTCCCCCGAAATGCGCGTGCCCTTGATCGGCCAGATGAAGTCTTTGAAATCGGCCTGGGTGCGCGCCTTGGCCCGCGCGGCCTGAACCGCCTGACCGTCTGCGGCGATGCGGTCGAGCACCGCCTTGGGCGGGCTGACCATGGCCTGCGGCAAGCCGTTGATCCGGCTTTCGGGGTAGTGCCGCTGCTCGATTGAATACTCGTGACGCTGTTGTTGGCCGTCTGGGCCCACCACCGTCAACTCGGTCGCCAGCGCGGCGTCGAAGGCGAGGCCAAAGGCGAAGCGGCCGTCCGGCGCGACCAGCACGGGGGCTTTGCCCAGCCTCACCGTGCTGCCCGGGGCCACGGTGCCGCTGATGAACCCGCCCTGGATCCAGCGCCCCGTCACTTCCAGCGCGCTGGCCGAGGTCGTGATGGCCGCCAGCACCAGCAGCGGGATGAGGCGGTTCATGGGTTCAGCGACGCCAGCATCGCCACCGCCTCGGCAAGCGGCAGTGTCTCCTGCCGCTCCTCGCCGAGCCGCCGCAGGGTGACGGTCTGCTCTTCGGCTTCCTTGCGCCCGACCACGACGATCACCGGAATCTTCTGCATCGAAAGCTCGCGAATCTTCTTGTTGATCTTTTCGTTGGACAGATCGGTGTCTGCACGCACCCCGGCGGCCTTGAGGGCCGTGCAGGCTTCGCGGGCGTAATCGTCTGCGTCCGAGACGATGGGCGCCACCACCGCCTGTATCGGCGCCAGCCAGAAGGGCAGGCTGCCGGCGTGATGCTCGATCAGAATGCCGGTGAAGCGTTCCAGCGAGCCGAAGATGGCGCGGTGCAGCATGATCGGCGTGTGGCGGTTGCCGTCCTCGCCGATGTATTCGGCGTCGAGGCGGCTCGGCAGATTGAGGTCGACCTGAATCGTCCCGCATTGCCAGTCGCGGCCGATGGCGTCGCGCAGCACGAACTCAAGTTTGGGGCCGTAGAACGCGCCTTCGCCGGGGAACAGGGTGTACTCGATGCCCATGGAGTCGAGCGCGTCGGCCAGTGCCGCTTCGGACTGGTCCCACAGGTGATCGGCCCCGATGCGCTTTTCCGGCCGGGTTGACAGCTTGATGCGGACGTTGTCGAAGCCGAACACCCGGTACTGGTCGAGGGTGAGGCGGGTGAAGGCCACGCACTCGGCTTGCAGTTGCTCGGGCGCACAAAAAATATGGCCGTCGTCCTGGGTGAAGCTGCGCACCCGCAACAGACCGTGCAGGGCGCCGGAGGGCTCGAAGCGATGCACCTTGCCGAACTCGGCGAAGCGCAGCGGCAGCTCGCGATAGGAGCGGGTGCCCTGATTGAACACCTGCACGTGGCCCGGGCAATTCATCGGCTTGAGGCACAGGGTGCGGTCTTCGTCGCGCTCGGTGGCGAACATGTTTTCGCCGTAGTTCTGCCAGTGACCCGAGGTTTCCCAGAACGCCTTGTCCATCATGTCGGGCGTGTTGATTTCCTGGTATCCCGCCTCGAACTGCTTCTTGCGCATGAAGCCGATCAACGTCTGGAACAGCGTCCAGCCCTTGGGATGCCAGAACACCGAGCCGGGCGCTTGCTCCTGCAGATGAAACAGGTCGAGCTGTTTGCCGAGGCGACGGTGATCGCGTTTTTCGGCTTCTTCCAGCATGTGCAGATGGGCTTTGAGTTCGTCATCACTGGCGAAGGCGAGCCCGTAAATGCGCTGCAACTGGGCGTTGTTCTTGTCGCCCCGCCAGTAGGCGCCCGACACCTTGGTGAGCTTGAAGGCGGTGCCCAGCCGGCCGGTGGACGGCAGGTGCGGCCCCAGGCACATGTCCAGCCAGCCGTCGCCCTGCCGGTAGATCGTGAGTTCTTCGTCGGCGGCGATGCCGTCGCGAATCCATTCAGCCTTGAAGCGCTCGCCGCTGGCCTCGAAATGCTGGACGGCCTGATCGTGCGGCCAAACCTCGCGGGTGATGGGCAGGTCGCGCTTGACGATCTCACGCATCTTTTTTTCGATGGTCGCGAGGTCGGTCTCGGTAAACGGCTCGCTGCGCGCAAAGTCGTAATAAAAGCCGTACTCGGTCGACGGACCAAAGGTGATCTGCGTGCCGGGGAACAGTTCCTGCACCGCTTGGGCCATGACATGCGCGGCGTCGTGACGGATCACCTCGGCGGCTTCCGGCTGGTTGCGGGTGACGATGCTGATCTGCGCATCGCGGGTGATCGGCCGGGTCAGGTCCCAGAGTTCGCCGTCCACGCGGACCACCACCGCCTTCTTGGCCAGTCCGGGGGAGATGCCCTGGGCAATCTCCAGGCCCGTCACTGGCGCGTCAAAGGATTTGACGTTGCCGTCGGGAAAGGTGATCTGGAGGCTCATGTGCGGCAGTACGTTGAATTAGGGCGTAACCGCGAATTATACGTGCCCCGGCCTTCAGCCCCCCGGTGGCCCTGAGGCTTCTTCGGGCGGTGCGTCGTCGGCGCCGGGGTCTTCGCCGGGCGGCGTGGCGGCAAGTTCCGCTTCCTCCCTCGCAATGCCCAAGTGATAGGCGGCAAAGCCGGGAATCACCGACTGATTCAGCGCCATGCCGATGAGCCGCCCCTTGTGCGGCGCACGAATCTCGAAGCGGCGATTGTTGATCGGGTCGGTGACCGTGCCCAGCAACTGATCCTTGGTCACCTGCGCGCCCAGCGGGACCACGCTCACCAGAATGCCGCCCTCGTTGGTGCGCACCCACACCGATTCGTAGTACACCGGCTGCGGCTCGCGCCAGCGCCGGAATCGCGGCACCATTTCCAGGTGATTCAACAGACTGCGCAACGCGCGCACGCCGTGGTCAACCTCTTCGGGCTGGAAGCGATGGGGCTCGCCCGCCTCCAGGGTGAGGGCGGGAATTCCAATGTCGGTGGCGGCGCGGCGCAGTGACCCCACCGGCCCGGCGCTGTTGAGCACCGACGTGGCGCCAAAGCCCCGCGTCAGGTGCGCGACCGCCTCGATGGACAGGTCGCCCCGCACCTGCGGCAGGTTGGTGCGGTGAAACGAGCCGGTGTGCAGGTCGATCAGTGCATCGCAGTTGACGATGATGCCGGTGAACAGCGAGTGGGCGATGCGCCCGGCGGCGCTGCCCCGCACATCGCCGGGAAAGTAGCGGTTCAAGTCGCGACGGTCTGCCAGGTAGCGCGAGCCCTGCCGAAAACCCTGCAGGCTGACAATGGGAATGCCAATCACCGTGCCGGTGAGTTGACCCGCATCAAGGTCGAAAATGATGCGCCGAACCATCTCGATGCCGTTGAGCTCATCGCCGTGGATGGCGGCGGTCAGGCACAGGGTGGGGCCGGGTTTGCTGCCGTGCGCCACCAGCACCGGCGTCGGTTCCGAGAGCCCGCCGAAGGAGTCGGGCGGGTACCACGAGACGCGCTGAACCGTGCCGGGCGGAATGGTCGCGCCCAGCAATTCCAGCGCCTGATGCTCGACCGCCGCGGCGGTCAGGACCGGTGCCGGAGCGGGCGCCTCCGCGACGGGCGGCGCCGCTGCAGGCGCCGGCGCCACGGCCGGCTCACCTTGCGCCGGCGGCGGGACCTCGGCGACCGGCTCGGGCTCCGGTGTCGGCGCCTGGACCTTGCCCGGGGCCTCAGTGCCTGCGGGCGCCGCAGGACCGGCCGGCGCGTTTTCGGCTTCGGCCTTGGGGGCCTGCTCGGGTGCGACCGATTGGGGCGGCGGTGGATCAATGGGACGCACCGCCGTGGAGGGCGGATCGGGTTCGATCTCGGAGGCCATCGCCGTTCCACTGGCGAGCATCGCCAGCAGGCTCAAGGTCACTGCACCGACCCACGGCGTGCGGCGAGCGCTGGCCGCCGTCTTGCCTGCCGTGCCGCGTGCCACCCGACCTACACCATTCATGGAGTGCCCCGTCATAAAAATCCGGGCCTTTCTACCACGACGACCTGAATCGGCACCGGATGTCGCTTTTGTGCCGATGACCGGCGTCAAGGCACCCCAGCCGAACGGCTCGCATGAGGCGATGGAATTGGTTGTTGGGGCAGGGCTTTGCACTTAACATCGGTCAGTCTTTGGCGCACGGGCGCCTCATCAGGGAGTTGCACGTGCACAGAGTTCCGGCAGTCGTTGGATTGGCGTGGATGGCGCTGGTGCTGTCGGCCTGCGGTGGCGATGCCACGTTCGGCGGCGGTGGCGACGGTGGTGGCAATCCCGATGGCGGCGCTGTCATCCCTGATGACGGTGCCGGGCCGCTTCTGGAGGCCCGCATCGGGGTGCTCACCGGGGGCAATTTCACCGAAGGCGCGCTCGCCATCGGCACGCCCTCCCTGTCGGCGGGCGGCCAGACCGCCGTGCGACTCGATGTGGTCGACGCTCAGGGCCTGCGGTTGTCGAATGTGCCCCT
Organism: Polycyclovorans sp.; assembly: GCA_002706265.1. GTDB lineage: Bacteria > Pseudomonadota > Gammaproteobacteria > Nevskiales > Nevskiaceae > Polycyclovorans. The sequence continues at coordinate 25,722 of PAKU01000037.1, forward strand.
CACCGCGAGCTTTCGCTCGGAATGCGCGAACGCGGGGCTGAGCCGTTTCGAGCCCGCCACGCTGGCGTCTGACTCCGGGCGATTTGACGTGACCTACGTGGCCCAGGGCTGCAACGGCGCCGACGAGATCACCGCCGTCGTGCAGCTTGGCGGTGTGATCGCCACGGCCAGCGGCGTGGTGGATGTGGCCGCCGCAGAACTCGGCAGCATCGAGTTCGTGTTCGCCGAATCCACCGTCATCGGGCTGACCGGCAGCCCCATTCCCAATCAGGCGGAGTTGCGCTTTCGGGTGCGGGACACCACCGGGAGCCCGGTGCCCAATCAGCACGTCAATTTCACGCTCGACGTCAGTACCGGCGGCATCGGCGTGACGCCGGCATCGGCCGTGAGCGATGCCGGGGGCGTGGTGCGTACCGTGGTGCGTGGCGGCACGGTGCCGACCGCTGCCCGGGTGACGGCCACCTTGTCCGCCACCCAGATCGCCACGCAGTCGGAGCAGCTGGCCATCTCGACCGGCATCCCCGACCAGAACAGCATGTCGCTGGCCTTCGACCGACTGGCCGTGGACGGCACCTGCGACGGCGAGCGCATCAACGTCACGCTGCGGATGGCCGACCGGTTCAACAATCCGGTACCGGAAGGCACGGCCGCCAATTTCCGTACCGAGGGCGGGGCGATTCAGGCGCAGTGCTTCACGGGCAATCCGCTGCTCGATCCTGCCGAGGAGGCCGGCGCCTGCACCGTCGCCATGAATGTGCGCAATCCGCGCCCGGCGAATGGCCGCGCCACCGTGCTGGCCACTGCGCTGGGAGAAGAAACCTTCATCGACCGCAACGGCAACGGCTACTTCGACAGCGGCGACGGTGCGGTCAACGACCTTCCGGAAGCCTTTCTTGACGAAAACGAGAACGGCCTGCGCGACCCCGACGAGCCCTTCGTCGACACCAACAGCGACCAGCAGTATTCACTGGCCAATAACGCGTTCGACGGCTTTGTCTGCCAAAGCCCGGGCATCGGCTGCTCAACACGCTTGTTCCACGTGCGTGATTCGGGCGAGGTGGTGTTCTCGATGGCCCGGGCCGGTGTGGTCATCGGCTGCGTGGGCGCGGCCGGTGGCCAGTGCCCCTTCACGCCGGGCGAGGTGGGGCCGGGTCAGGCTCTTGATCTGGTCTTCGATGTCTCGGACGTGAACGGGCAGGTGCCGCCAACCGGCACGACCTACACCCTGGAAGCCAGTGCGGGCAACATTCTCGAGCCGGCCACGGTGGGCCCCTTCAACAGCAATGCCAACGGCCCGCAGCGCATCGGCTTCCGCTTCCAGGCCCCTGAGGAGGCGCCGGAGTCGCCCGTGAACGTGACGCTGACGCTGCGGGTCGATCTGCCGGAGTCGGCGTGCAGCGAAGGGGCGGCGCTCTCGGCCTTCGTTGCCAATTTCGTGCTGCCGGCCGCCATCGTCGAGGCGGCACCGTGAGGCGCACCGGCTGACCCTGCGGTGCCGCTGGCTTACGTCCTCCAATCGCGCCCGTATCGCGAAACCTCGGCGCTGCTGGAGCTGCTGACGGTCGATGCCGGGCGCATCGGCGCGGTGGCGCGCGGGGCCCGCGGGGCGAAAAGTCGGCTGCGCGGCAGCCTGCAGCCCTTCGCGCTGCTCGATGTCGGGCTGACGGGACGCGGCGAGCTGAAGACCCTGACCCACGCCGACCTGGAATCACCACCGCCCGTTCTCGCCGCAGAGCGGGTGCTTTTCGGCTGGTATCTCAACGAGCTGGTCCTCAAGCTGCTGGCGCGTGAAGATCCGCATCCCCGCCTGTTTGCCGCCTACGCCTGCGCCATCGAGGCGCTGCGCGGTGATGAGGCCGAATCGGCCCTGCGCCAGTTCGAATGGGCCTTGCTGCACGAGATAGGACTGGGGCTGGCCGAGTTGCCCGCTGGTGAAGGCGGGCACTGGGCCTGGCAGGCGGGCGGCGCGTGGCGACCCGCCGAGGACGGACGCGGCGTGGCGCGCAGCACCCTGGCGGCGCTGGCCAACCCTGCACTGTCGCTGGATGCCCAGCAGCGCCGTGAAGCGCGACGCCTGCTCAAACCCATGCTCGACCACGCCCTGGGCGGCAGGCGGCTGGCCTCATCGCAACTGATGCAGGCATTTCGGGCGCGTGCGCCGTCGGCATAATGCGCGCCTGACTTGGGAGTGTGAATCGTGTCTCACCCGTCGCTGGCCGGGCTGCGTCTCGGCATCAACATTGATCATGTGGCCACCGTGCGCCAGGCGCGCGGCACCGCGTACCCCGATCCGGTCGAGGCCGGTCTGCTCGCCGCCAGCGCGGGCGCCGACAGCCTGACGATCCACCTGCGGGAAGACCGCCGCCATATTCAGGATCACGACGTCACCCGGTTGCTGGCGCGCAGCCCGGTGCCGGTGAATCTGGAGATGGCCGTCACCGACGAAATGGTCGACATCGCCTGTCGGGTGCGGCCGCGCTTCGTCTGCCTGGTGCCCGAGAAGCGCGAGGAGGTCACCACCGAAGGCGGGCTGGACGTGGCCGCGCATCAGGACGCCGTGGCCGCAGCCTGCCTGACGCTGCGTGCGGCGGGCATCGTCACCGCGCTGTTCATCGACGCCGACCCGGCGCAGCTTGCCGCGTGCCTTGCGGTCGGCGTGCCGCACATCGAAATTCACACCGGGCGCTATGCCGACACCGAGGGCGATGACCGGCACGCCGAACTGGTCCGCATTCGCGATTTCGCGCGCGAGGCTGCCGCGGCGGGCCTGGAAGTGCACGCCGGCCACGGCCTGCACCTGCACAACGTGGGCGCGATTGCCCGCATTCCCGAAGTCGTTGAACTCAATATCGGGCACAGCATCGTGGCCCGGTCGATGTTCGTGGGTCTGCCGATGGCCATTGCCGAAATGCGCCGGGCGATGAACGAGGCCCGGTTCGCGCAGGCGTCGCCGGTCGCATGATCGTCGGGCTGGGCAACGACCTCATCCGCGTCAGCCGCATCGAGCGCGTGCTGGCGCGGCATGGCCAGCGTTTCATCGACCGCCTGCTGACCGACGAAGAGCGCGCCACGCTGCCCGCCGGTGCCCGGCGCGCCAACCGCATGGCCAAAAGCTTCGCCGCCAAGGAGGCGCTGGTGAAGGCGCTGGGCTGCGGGTTTCGCGACATCGATCACCGGGATTGCGGTGTCGGCCGCAGCGAGATCGGCGCCCCCTCATTGCGGTTCAGCCCCGCCGTGCAGGCGCTGCTCCGCCAGCGGGGCATCAGCCGCACGCATCTGGCGCTGACCGACGATGGCGACTGGGTGCTGGCCACGGTGATTCTGGAACGCGACTGATCACGCTGATCGGCGGCGTCAGCCCTCAGCCGCCCAGTTCGGCCAGTCGTGAGTCGATCTCGGTCAATGCGCTGGCGATCGCCTGTTGCACGGCCTCGCATTCGGCCTGCGCGTGGTCGGTGTGGGTCACGGCGCGCAGGCGCGTTTCCAGTTGGTGGGTGGCATCGCGCAGGCTGCCGAGGTGGTAGAACGCGGCGGTGCCGCGCAACTGGTGGGCGGCGTCGCGGGCGGTTTCCAGTGACGCGGCGGCACATGCGGCCTCCAGTTCTGCCAATTGCAGGGGCAGTTCCTCGCGCAACAGCGCCAGCATGTCGGGGTCGGTGCCCAGCAAGCGCGATGACGGCGTGCCGTGCCGGGCCGGCGTGGGCCGCAGGGCATGGAGCAACTGGCGTTCGTCGAAGGGCTTGAGCAGGATCTGGTCGGCCCCGGCGTCCAGGAATGCGCGTCGCTCGTCGGGCTCCAGATGGGCGCTGACGGCGATGATGCGCGGCTGCGCACCGTGTTCTGCCAAGGCACGGATGGCGCGCGCGCAGCCCGGCCCATCGAGGCGCGGCATGCGGGCGTCGAGCAGCACGAATTCGACCCGGTGCTCGCGGTACAGCGCCAGTGCCTGCTCGCCGTCGTGCGCTTCCAGCACGTCCAGCCCCAGCTCCACCGCCAGCAGCGCCAGATAGCGCAGGTTGCTGAGATTGTTGTCGGCGATCAGCGCGCGGCGCCTGGCCAGCGGCCGCGGGCTGGCAGTCTGGGTGCTCAGGTCTACCAGCACCTGTAACAGGGCCTGATGATCGACGGATTTGGCCAGACAGGCCGCAGCGCCCAGAGCGCGCAGCCGAAGCTGAAGGTCCAGCGAGGCGGAGGCGACCAGCGCCAACAGCGGCGGCTTGCGGTCGCCGCAGAGCTGCAACACCGCGCGCAGGGACTCGACCTGCTGCGGGGCCAGGCCCACGATCACCAGGCTCGGCAGGCCCTGGGCAATCTCCAGCCGTTCGGCGAGGTGCTGCGGGGTGTCGAAATCAACCACGTCCACGCCCCAGAAGCTCAGCCAGTGGGTCAGCGCAAGGCGCGCGGTGGGGTGGGGCTCGAACAGCCACACCCTGCGGCCGCGCATGCGCCCGTCCGGCCCCGGATCATCGGCGCGTGCAGCGGTCCGAAACGGCAGTCGCGCGCAGAAATGAGCGCCCTTGCCGGGTGCGCTGTCCAGGGTGATGTCACCGCCCATCATTTCGGCCAGGCGACGGCTGATCGACAGGCCCAGGCCGCTGCCACCCTGGCTGTGGCCGGCCTGCTGGAAGGGCTGGAACAGCCGCGCCTGCACCGCCGGGCTGATGCCCACGCCGGTGTCCTGCACCGACAGGTTGAGCCACACGTGCCGCTCGCTGGGGTTGCCCTGGGTGACGCGCACCACCACCTCACCCACATCGGTGAACTTGATGGCGTTGGACAGCAGGTTGGTCAGAATCTGCCGCAGGCGCTGCGCGTCGCCCGACAGCCCGCGCGGCACGTCATGATCGACGATGCGCACCAGCTCAAGGTCCTTCTGGTAGGCCAGCGGTGCCAGCAGGGTGGTGACGTTTTCGACCACCTCGTGAATGTCGAACCGCTCTTCGTTGAGGTGCAGGCGGCCCGACTCGATACGGCTCCAGTCCAGCAGGTCATTGACCATGGCCAGCAGCCCGCGCGCCGACCGGTCCAGGGTTTCGAGGTACTGCTCCTGCTCGGGGTCCAGGGCCGAGCGCCGCAGCAGATCGGCGTATCCCAGAATGCCGGTGAGGGGCGTGCGCAGTTCGTGGCTGAGATTGGCGAACAGGGCCGACTGGCTTTCGGCGGCCGATTGCGTGTGCAGCAACGCCGCGCGCATGTCGCTGTTCAGCGACTGCAGCCGCGCGTGCTCGCTCTTGAGCCGGGTGGTGGACTGCTGCATGAGCTGGTTGTGGTGATCCTGGGTCTGGCTCATGGCGCGGGCAATCTGGTTGAGGTGCAGGGCCACGGCGGCCAGCGGCGCCGGCAGGTCACTGGGCGCGCGCTGCTCAACGCGCCCCTGCGCCAGTGCGCGCCCGGCCTGCGCCAGCTGCCCCAGCCCTCGGGCCAGGTGCAGGCCCATCCAGATGCTGAACGCCAGCGTCAGCGCGGCGCCCAACAGCAGCAGCCTCAGCGGGTCATCGCTGAGCCAGGTGCCGGGCGCCAGCCAGCGCAGCAGCGTGATCAGCAGACCGGCCAGCAGCCAGGGCTGGATCATCCAGAAGATGCACATCGCAGGGGTCAACCGTGACTTCAAAGCGCCTCGCTCGAATGTAGCCGGCTACACTTTAGGGCATGTCCACTCAAACTCTGGCCAACACGATTGGCAACACCCCGCTGGTGCAACTCACCCGTCTGCCGGGGATCGGCAGCAACCGGCTTTTTGCCAAGCTCGAGGGCAACAATCCGGCCGGATCGGTGAAAGACCGGCCAGCGTACTCGATGATTCTGCGCGCCCAGGAGCGCGGTGAAATCAAGCCTGGTGACACACTGATCGAGGCCACGTCGGGCAATACCGGCATCGCGCTGGCCATGGCCGCTGCGGTGCTGGGCTATCGCATGGTGCTGATCATGCCGGCGCACATGAGCGCCGAGCGTCGCGCGTCCATGCGCGCCTATGGCGCCGAGATCATCCCGGTCACCCAGCAGGAAGGCATGGAAGGCGCCCGTGACCTCGCCGACCAGATGGCGCGCGACGGCAAGGGCAAGGTGCTCAATCAGTTCGCCAACCCCGACAACTGGCGGGCGCACTTTGAAGGCACCGGCCCCGAGATCTGGCGCGACACCGGGGGCGCGATCACCCATTTCGTCTCCAGCATGGGCACCACCGGCACCATCATGGGCTGCTCGCGCTACTTCAAATCGCAGAATCCAGCGGTGCAGATCGTGGGCGTGCAGCCCGATGGCGAGTCGTCGATTCCCGGCATCCGCAAATGGCCAGAAGCCTATTTGCCGAAAATTTTCGAGCGCCCGCGGGTCGATGAGGTGATCGAGGTGTCGGCCGCCGATGCCGAGGCCACCATGCGCGACATGGCCCGAATTGAAGGGCTGTTCTGCGGGCCGTCGTCGGGCGGTGCCATGTGGGTGGCCCTGCAACTGTGCCAGCGGCTGCAGGGGGCCACCATCGTGTCGATCGCCTGCGACCGGGGCGATCGTTACATCTCGACGGGCGTCTATCCGGCATGAGGCGGCGTGCGCGCCGGTACCCCGAGGGAGAGCACGAAGCCGAGATTCTCGACCTTGCCGAAGATGGCCGTGGCATTGCCCGCATCGACGGCAAAGTGGTGTTCATTGCCGATGCGCTGCCGTCGGAACGGGTCGTGTTCAGGTACGTGGCGGCCGGAAAATCGTTCGACGAAGGGCAGACGCTGCGCGTTGCGTCGGCCAGCCCGGATCGGGTCACGCCCGGTTGCCCGCATTTTGGCGTGTGCGGCGGGTGCGCCCTGCAGCATCTGGCGCCCGAGGCGCAGGTGCGGTTCAAGCAAAAACAACTGGTCGATGCCCTGGCGCGCATCGGCAAGGTGGCGCCGGAGCAGCTTGCCGAGCCCATTACCGGGCCGGTCTGGGGCTATCGCCGCCGCGCGCGCATGGGGGCCAAGTGGGTGTTCAACAAGCACACGGTGCTGGTGGGCTTTCGCGAACGGCGCACCCATTTTCTGGCCGAACTGAGCCGCTGCCCGGTGCTGGATCCGCGCGTCGGCGAAGCGCTTGAGGTGCTGGCCGAGGCGCTGGCCAACACCAGCATCGCCGACAAGATTCCGCAGATCGAAATGGCGGCCGCCGAGCACGTTTGCCTGTCGATTCGCGTGCTGCAGGCGCCCACCGAGGCCGATCTGCAGGTGTTTCGCCAGCTTGCGCGCGACACCGGTTTCGAGCTGCGCCTGCAGCCCGGCGGGCTGAGCACCATCACCCCGCTCGACCCGCCGGCGCGGGTGCTCGACTACTCACCCGACGGCTCCGCGCGACGCTTGCAGTTCGAGATTGCCGATTTCATCCAGGTGAACGGTTTCATCAGCCAGCGGGTCGTCAACCAGGCCATTGACTGGCTGGCGCCGCAGCCGGGCGAACGGGTGCTGGAGCTGTTCTGCGGTCTGGGCAATTTCTCGCTGCCGCTGGCGGCCCGCGGCGTTGCGCTGACGGCCGTGGAGGGGGACGCCGGTCTGGTGCAGCGCGCGCGTGACAACGCGCAGCGCAACCAGATGAACATCCGTTTCGAGAAGGCCGACCTGTTCAAGACCGGCGCCGAGGCCGACTGGCTGGCGGGTGCGTTCGATGCCGTGTTGCTCGATCCACCCCGCAGCGGCGCCGAGGCGATGATGCCGTTGATTGCGGCGAAGAAGCCCTCGCGCGTGGTCTACGTGTCGTGCCAGCCCGGCACCCTGGCGCGGGACGTGGGCACCCTGGTGCATCACTACGGCTACCGCCTGGAGCGCGCTGGCGTGATGGACATGTTTCCGCACACCGCGCATGTCGAGTCGATGGCGCTGCTGCGCCGCGACGCCCCGTAATGTTCTGACGCCAACGCCCATGCCCCTCGAAATTGAACGCAAATACCTGCTTGCCAGCGACGCCTGGCGCCGCGAGGTGCGCCGTCGGCAGCCGATGGCACAGGGTTATCTGGTGGGGGTGGGCGGCAAGGCGTCGATCCGCGTGCGGGTGGCCGGTGACGAGGCCCGTCTCAACATCAAGGCGGCGGTCGTCGGCGCCGCACGCGCGGAATATGACTACGGCATTCCCCTGGCCGAGGGTCAAACCCTGCTGGCGACCCTGACGGTGGGCACGGTTGAAAAGACCCGCCATTACGTGGAGCGTGACGGTCTGATCTGGGAGATCGACGAATTCCACGGCGACAGCGACGGATTGATTGTTGCCGAAGTCGAGCTGGAGGCCGAAGATCAGGCCATCACCCGGCCAGACTGGCTGGGTGCAGAGGTGACCGACAAGTCGCGTTATTACAATCACGCCCTGTCGCAACGCCCTTATTGCCAATGGAGTGAGGCCGAGCAACGTGGAGATTGACATTGACCTGTCTGCCCAGCGCCTGCGCCTCTGCGATGGCGAGCACCAGGTCATGGACGTGGCGGTGTCCACCGGGGTCAACGGCATCGGCGAGCAGAACGGCTCGGGTTGCACGCCGCGCGGCCGCCACCAGGTGCGCGCCAAGATCGGGCAGGGCGCGCCGCCGGGCGCGGTGTTTCGCGGTCGTCGCTGGACCGGCGAGGTCTGGACGCCCGAGGCCCACGACACGCAACCGGGGCGCGACTGGATCCTGACCCGCATCCTCTGGCTGTCGGGTCTTGAGCCGGGGCGCAATCGCCTGGGCCCGGTCGACACCTTTCGACGGTACATCTACCTGCACGGCACGCCGCCGGTCACCGCGCTGGGCACGCCCGGCTCAAAAGGCTGCATCCGCATGAACAACGCTGACATCATCCGCCTCTTCGATCTGGTCGCGCCGGGGACCGTGGTGAACCTGCATGAATAAGCCCGCGTTGATCGGTCCGCTGATGCTGGATGTCGGCGGCCTGGAGCTGACCGCCGAAGACCGCGAGGTGCTTGCGCATCCGCTGGTGGGCGGCGTCATCCTGTTTACCCGCAACTATCGCGATGCCGGGCAGCTCAAGGCGCTCTGCGATGAACTGTTGGCCCTGAAGACGCCGCGCCTGTTGCTGGCGGTGGACCATGAGGGCGGTCGCATCCAGCGGTTCCGGGTCGGGTTTTCGCGGTTGCCGGCGATGCGCAGCATCGGCGAGCGCCTGCTGGAGTCGGCGCCCGCCGCCGAGGCCGAAGCCGAGCAGGTCGGCGAGACCATCGGCCGCGAGCTGTCGGCCTTCGGCATCGACCTGCCGTTCGCGCCGGTGCTCGACATTGACCACGGCGTGTCCGGCGTCATTGGCGACCGCGCCTTCGGCAGCGATGCGCAAACCGTCATCCACCTGTCGCGGGCCTTTCGGCGCGGGCTCAAGCGGGCGGGCCTGGCGTCCACCGGCAAGCACTATCCCGGGCACGGTGCGGTCACTGCCGACTCGCATCACGAACTTCCGGTCGATCGGCGCTCCATGGCCGAGATCGAACGCTGCGAACTGCGGCCGTTTGCCGCGTTGATCGCCGATGGCCTGGAATCGATCATGACCGCCCATGTGCGCTACACCGCCGTGGATGACCGTCCCGCGTCGCTGTCGGCGCATTGGGTCAAGGACATCCTGCGCAAGCGCCTCGGCTTTCAGGGCGTGGTGTTCACCGACGACCTGTCGATGGGCGGCGCCGCGGCCGTCGGTAGCATGGAAGACCGTGCCCGCCTGGCCCTGGCGGCCGGGTCCGACATGCTGCTGGTGTGCAATGACCGGCCGGCCAGCGTCACCCTGCTGGATGCGCTGCGCGATGTCAGGCCGCGCCCCACGGCCAGCGTAAGACTGCACGCCCTTTATCGACGACAGGAGCTGTCATGAACCCGCCCGACCGCTTCCAGGAAGCCCAGACGGTCTTGCAGAACGCCGACTGTCTGTTCGACGCCGGCACGGTGAACGCGGCCTATGACCGCATGGCGCGCGCCATACGCGCTGAATACGCCGCGCTCAATCCGGTGGTGCTGTGCGTCATGATTGGCGGCCTGATCCCCACGGTAGAACTCATCAAACGCCTCAACTTTCCCTTCGAGCTGGACTATCTGCACGCCTCCCGCTACCGCGGCGAAACCACCGGCAGCAGCCTGGTCTGGAAGGTGGAACCCAGCACGGTTTTGAAGGACCGCAACGTGTTGATCATTGACGACATCCTGGACGAAGGCCACACCCTGCTGGCGATTCAGCGCGCGGTGCTGGCCCAGGGGCCTGCCAGCCTGAAGACGGCGGTGCTGAGCGAGAAGCGGCATCAGCGCAAGGCGCCGGGGGTGGCGGCGCAGTTCATCGGCCTGCAGGTGCCCGACCGCTACGTGTTCGGCTGCGGCATGGACTACAAGGAATACTTTCGTCAACTGCCCGGCATCTACGCCGTTGGCGCATCGGGCGAGACCGCATGAACACCCCGCTGGCATTGATTGGCGGCACCGGCATCAACCAATGGCCGGGTCTGGAGGTGGTGCGCCAGCATCGCATCGAGACGCCCTGGGGGCCGCCTTCCGCGCCCTTGATCGAAGGCCGTCTCTGCGGGCAGCCGGTGGTGTTTCTGCCGCGCCATGGGCAGGGGCACAAGATTCCGCCGCATGCCATCAATTACCGCGCCAACATCGCGGCATTGGCGTCGATGGGCATCACCCGGGTGGTGGCCATCGCCGCCGTGGGCGGCATTGCCGACTGGTTTCCGCCCGGCGGGCTGGCGTTGCCCGATGATCTGATCGACTACACCAGCGGCCGCGACCACAGTTACTCCGACGGCAGCCCCGGCGCGCCGCTGGATCATGTGGAAATGACCCCGGCCTACGACCCCGAACTGCGCGCCGACCTGCGCCTGGCCGCCGCGGCCTCGGGCGTCGAATTGTGCGGCGAGGGTGTGCTGGGCGTCACCAATGGGCCCCGCCTGGAAACCGCCGCCGAAATTCGCCGGCTTCAGCGTGATGGCTGCGACATGGTGGGCATGACCGGCATGCCCGAAGCGGCGCTGGCGCGCGAAAAGCAGATCGCCTACGCCTGCCTGGCGGTGTCGGTGAACTGGGGCGCGGGTCTCAAGGGCGGCGGCAGCATTCATGCCGAGATCGACGCGTCGATTCAACGCGGCATGGCACAGGTGCAGGCCTTGATCAATGCTCTGGTTCTAGGCGCCCACGCCAGTACATGAGCGATCCCGCCGCCCCTGATTCGCAACACCTCAGCCCGGCCGACGCCGTGGCGCTGGGGCAGATTCGCAGCTGCGTACAGGCGTGCTCCGGCGTGGATGTGGGCCTGCTGCATCCCGAACGGGTGCTGCAGCAGGTGCGCAAGCGTATGCGCAGCGCCGGCCTCAGCCGCCTGGCCCAGTACGCGGCGCGGCTGGCGGAGCAGCCCGATGAATGTCTCCGGCTGGTGCAGGCCTTGCGGCCGACTGCACCCGCGCTGTTTCGTGATCCGCGCCTGTTTTCGGGCGCCTTCGCTTTGCTCGGCAGTTGGGCGGCCGACGCCCGCGCCCGTCACGTGTGGGTGCCGGCCTGTGGCGGTGGCGACGAAGTGTTTGCGTTCGCCCTGATGTCGCTACGGGCCGGGCTGCCGGGGCTGACGGTGGTGGGCACCGACACCGACAGCCAGGCCCTCGCCCTTGCCCGCGAGGGGCTGGTGGATGCCGAACAGCTCAAGGGCGTGCCCCAGGTGCTGCGCTCCTGGGTGGTGCACGGGGCGGGCACCGATACGCGAACCCGGTTCGCGCCCGAGGTGTTGCAGCGCTGCCAGTTTGCCCGTCAGGGCCTGCTGGAGGCGCCGCCGCGGGTGGACTTCGATCTGATCAGCTGTCGCGGTCTGCTGTCGGGCCTGGAACTGCCGGTGCAGCGCCAGGTGCTGGAGCAGCTGCATGCGGCGCTGGGCCCGCGGGGGCGCCTCATCGTCTCCGAAAATGAAGAAGGGCTGATGCATCGCGATCTGTTCGTCGAGGTCGATGCCGTTGAAAGCGAACTGCCAGCGTTGTTCCGCCGCGTTGAGCGCCGCCGCGACGCCCTGCCGCCGCGCGCCGCTGCCGTGCCGGTTCATGAGCGACCGGGCGCGGCGCTGCCGGCGCTGCACGACGCCTTCCAGATGAGCCGCGACCCCACGGCCCTGCTGGATGCGGCCGGCACCATCCAGGCCGTCAACACGGCGTGGCGCGAGCACGTGACGCGCCGCAGCGATCAGGCCGTGGGCGTCGATCTGCTGGATCTGGTCGAAGGCCGCGACCGGCAGGTGCATCTCAGTGACTGGCTGGGCCAGGCCCCGGGCAGCGAGGCCGAGCAGGTCGCGCGGTTCAGCCTCAAGCGCGGCTCACGCGAATTGCGTCTGCGGTTGCGCCGCGGCGAAGACGGTTCGGCCGTGGCCGCCTTGGTGATGGACGGCGTCGAGAGCCGCCTGCTGGAAGAATTGGAACAGCGTCGCCAGCGCAGTGAGCAGATCGGTGCGCTGTTGCGCGAAGGCGTGCTCATCACCGACGCGCAGGGCAGCATCATCGAGTTTTCGAGCGCCGCCCAGCACATGACGGCGTGGCGTGAAGATGAAGCGCTGGGCCAGCCGATCGACCGTGTTCTGCGGGTCATCAATGGCGCCGGGGACCACGTGGACTGGTTCACCCTGGGGCCCCTCAGCCCCAATGGCGGCGCCCTGCAGTACGAATCGGTGTCGCTGATCAGTCGCGAAGGCCGGCGCCTTTCAGTGCGCATCGGCGCCCATCCTTTCGCGTGGAGCGCCACGGCGGCGGCGGGCGCGGTGTTCATCGTCGCCGACATCACCGTGAACGAGCTGCTGGCCGAAGAGCTGAACTACCGGGCCACGCACGACGCGCTCACCGGCCTGTTGAGCCGCGAAGAGTTCGAGCGGCGGCTGTCCAGCCTGATCGGCGAAGCGCACAACGAACACCACCATCAGCACGCGTTTGCCTATCTCGATCTTGACCAGTTCAAGGTGATCAACGAAACGCTGGGGCACTTTGCCGGCGATGAGCTGCTGCGCCAGTTCGCCGGCCACTCGCGGGCGCTGCTCAGTGCCCAAGACGTGTTTGCCCGGCTCGGCGGCGACGAGTTCGGCATCTTGATGCCGCATCGTGACCCGGGCGATGCCGAGCAGGCGGCGCGGGACATTCTGGAATCGACGCGCGCCTTCCGTTTTCAGTGGGACGGACTGCAGTACGGCCTGACCGCGAGCATCGGCCTCACGCTGATCACCCACCAGACCGGCAGCGCGGCAATGGCCCTGTCCGAGGCCGATGCGGCGTGTTTTGCCGCCAAGGATGCCGGCCGCGACCGCATGCACATTGCCGGCACCAACGACGAAACCCTGCGCCGCCGCGGCGAAATGGGCATGGTGTCGCGCATCAATCGGGCGCTCGACCTCGACCTGTTCGAACTGCATTTCGAAGACGTCGTGCGGTGCAGCAATCCCGGCCAGGTGGTGTATCGCGAGCTGCTGGTGCGCATGAAGGACGAGGAGCGCCCCGGTCATCTGGTGCCGCCCGGCCTGTTCATTCCGGCGGCCGAGCGCTACTTCCTGATGGGCGCGCTGGACCGGTGGGTGATCAACAAGGCCTGCGAGGGCATCGCCCGGCACCCCACCGACGGCGTGCTCTATGCCGTGAACGTGTCGGGGCTGTCGCTGAATGACGAGAATTTCGTCAATTACGTGCTCGACTGTTTCAGTCGCCATGGGGTCGCACCGGAACAGATCTGCTTCGAGATCACCGAAACCGCCGCCATCTCCCACCTCAAGGAGGCGCGCGACTTCATCGAGCGGCTGGTGAACGTGGGCTGCTGCTTCGCGCTGGACGACTTTGGCGTGGGCATGTCGTCGTTTTCATACCTGAAGAACCTGCCGGTCGCGTTTATCAAGATCGACGGGGGCTTTGTCCGGTCGATGATGCAGAACCGGGTTGATCGCGGCATGGTCGAGGCCATCAACCGCATCGGCCACGAGATGAACCTCAAGACCATCGCCGAGCACGTCGAGACGCCCGAAATTCTCGCCGCCCTCACGGCCATGGGCGTGGATTACGCGCAGGGCTGGGCCATCGCGCGCGGCAGGCCGTTTGATGCACTGACGCCCATCGCATGACCGGGTGGGGCATTCCCGCAGTCTGCGCCGCCGCGTGCCTGGCGTTCGCGGCGACCGGCCGCGTGGCGGCCGCTGAGGCGCCGGCCAGCAGCGGCCTGATCATCACCCGGCAGGCGCTGCATGCCGAGCGGCTCGCGGCAGGCGAGGCGACGCGCGGGCCGCTGGCCACCGACGTGGCAATTCAAAGCCAGGACCGCCTGCTGACCCTGTCGGGGGGGCGGGTCGATCTGGCCATCAGCCGTCACGGATTCATCGCCTTGGGCGACGACACCGACCTGCGGGTGGAGCGGGTGCCATTTTCGACCTTTGATGTGGACCTACGCACCCAACTGCGGGTCGCGCGCGGCCATCTGCGCCTGGTGTGGAAATACCCTGACTTTGGTGCCCGCTGGCCGATGGTGATCGATGCCGGGCCGTTCCGCATCAGCGTCACCAGCGGCGAATACTTTGTTGAACATCGCGACCAACGCACCCTGCTCTGCGTCGCCGAGGGCGAGGCCGCCATCAGCACGCCGGGGCAGGCCGAAGCGGCGGTCTTCACCGCTTCGGCGTGTTACCGGCTGATCTCGGGCGCGCCTGCCCAGGTGGCGGCGGTAGCGCCCGAAGGCTTTGTCGCAGCGCGTGCGGCTCGGGCGCTGCTGCCTTTGGCGATGCAGATCGGCCTGGCGTGGGCCGAGACCCCGTCGGTGACCGCAACGGCCGCCATGACCCCGGATGCCCCCGGCGCGCCGGACCCCAGCGCGGCGCCGACACCGGCGCCCCCAAGGTCCTTGGCCGAGGCGCGTGACCAGGCCCTGCGCGAGGCGGTGGGTCCGGCGGGGCGGCCGGACGCGACGCCCGCGACGCCGCGCCCGTCACCTCCGTCACCTCCGTCACCGTCACCGTCACCCCGCGCGGCAGCCCCTGCACGCCCCACGCCGACCGCCGTGGCCGAGGCCGCCGCCGCGCCGTCGCCGGCAAGCGTGCCGAGGGGCCGATGGGCGCTGAACGTGGCGTCGCTGAACCGTCGCGACGCTGCGGTCGAGGTGCGGCAACGTCTGTTGGGCGCCGGCTTCAGCCCGGAGATCGTCGAGGCCAGCGTGGACGGCCGACGCTGGTTCCGGGTGCAGTTTCGGGGTCTGGCCGATGCCGCAGCGGCGCGGGCGCTGGCGCGACGGCTGGAACAGGAGGCGGGAATCAGCGGCGCGTGGGTGATCCCACCGGGGCGCTGAAGGGCGCGCTTCAGTCGTCGACGCGTACCACGCGGGCCAGCAGGCCGAGGCGCGGGCTGTCGAGATAGTGCAGCTCGCCGCGCCGAACCCGGCGACGCTCGCGCATCGGATAAATGCGCGGCGCGCCCGACTCCGACGACACGTAGCGCAGGTCGGCGTCGACATGCAGAAATCGGCCCATTTCCAGTGCGATTGAACCGCTCAGGGCTTTGATGGGGTTGCTGCCATCTTCGCCGTAGGTCACCACGGCACCGTCTTCAATGAGCAGTCGCGGCCCGTTTTTCTCGGGTGGGTTGACCTGCAACCAGCTGAGTTTCACCAGCGGTTGGTAACGCTGGGCGTTGTTCAGGCGGTTCCACTGCTGGGTCAGTGCGAAATCGCTCTGCGGCAGCACGGTGATGCGTGCGTTGGCGAGGCCCGGGGCGTCGTCCAGCGGCACGCCGGGCGCCAGGCGACGCCCGGGCAGCGGCTGGCCGCCCTCGGTGGAGGCATGCCGGTCGAGAAAGACGATGACATCGACCCGGTACTCGGGCCCCTGGGCGAAGGCGCTGCTGCTGAGGGCGGCGCCCAGCGTGATGAGCAGCAAGGCGGCGAGGGCGCGCAAGGGCACGGTCATGGACAGACGTTCCATCAAGGCGGTGATTCCGGTGGGGCGATGGGGGGCAGCAGCTTGAACAGCGGCGCGAGACGTTCGATGCGCTCGGCAGGGTTGCTGAAATCGGCATGGACATGCAAGCGCTTCTGCCCTTCAAGCCGATACAGCTTGGGCGCTTTCTGCACCAGCATGACCAGCTGCAGCGGGTCAAAGCGCGCCACTGGCCCGAAATCCAGCGCGGCCGACTTGGGCCCGATGCGCGCCCGGCTGAAGCCGCGCGCCACCAGTTCAATGCGCAGGCTGGCCTGGTCGAACAGCCGCGCCGTGGCCTCCGGCAGCACGCCGAAGCGGTCAATCATTTCGGCCTTGAGCGCGTCGAGCGTGTCGGCGTCGCTGGCCTCGCTGATGCGCTTGTAGAAGGTCAGGCGGGTGGCGATGTCGGGCAGGTAGTCGTCGGCGATCAGCGCCGAGACGCCCAGGTCCACCTCGCATTCGCTCTGGCCGAACGGTGCGTCGCTGAGGGCGCCGCGCTGGATGGCCTTGACCGCGCGGGCCAGCAGTTCGGCATACAGGGTGAAGCCGATTTCTTCGATCTGGCCCGACTGGTCGTCGCCCAGCAGTTCGCCCGCGCCCCGAATTTCGAGGTCGTGGGTGGCCAGCGCGAAACCCGAGCCCAGCTCGCCGAGGGCTTCGATGGCGTCGAGGCGCTTCTCGGCATCCGGGCTCAGGCCACGTTTGCTCGGCACCAGCAGATAGGCATAGGCGCGGTGATGGCTGCGGCCCACGCGTCCGCGCAACTGGTGCAGCTGCGCGAGCCCCAGATGGTCGGCCCGGTCAATGAGAATGGTGTTGGCGCTGGGCACGTCGATGCCCGATTCGATGATGGTGGTGCAGACCAGAATGTTGAAGCGCTGATGGTAAAAGTCGAGCATCACCTGCTCCAGCTCGCGCTCGCGCATCTGGCCGTGGGCGATGCGGATGCGGCCTTCGGGCACCAGGTCGTGCAGGTTTTTGGCGAACAGCTCGATGTCGGCCACTTCGTTGTGCAGAAAATATACCTGCCCGCCGCGGCGCAATTCACGCTGAATGGCCTCGACCACCACGCCGTTGTCCCATTCCGACACGGTGGTCTTGATGGCGATGCGGTTGGCCGGCGGCGTGGCGATGATCGACAGGTCGCGCAGGCCCGCCAGGCTCATGTTGAGGGTGCGCGGAATGGGGGTGGCGGTGAGCGTCAGCAGATCGACGTTGGCGCGCAGGTTCTTGAGTTTTTCCTTGTGACGCACGCCGAAGCGGTGTTCCTCGTCGACCACCACCAGGCCGAGATTCTTGAACTTCACGTCGGGTTGCAACAGCCGGTGGGTGCCGATCACCACATCGAGCGAGCCTTTCTCAAGCTGATCGAGCATGGCCTTCTGCTCTTTGGCGGTGCGCATCCGTGACATGGCGGCGACGCGGATCGGCCAGTCGGCGAAGCGGTCGTTGAAGTTCTTTGCGTGCTGCTCGGCCAGCAGGGTGGTGGGGGCCAGCACGCACACCTGTCGCCCGCTGCGCGCCGCAGCAAACACGGCGCGCAGGGCCACTTCGGTCTTGCCGAAGCCGACATCGCCACAGACCACCCGGTCCATGGGCCGTTCGGCCAGCAGGTCGGCCAGCACGGCGTCGATGGCCTTCTGCTGGTCGGGCGTGGGCTCGAAGGGAAAACCGTCGCAGAAGCGTTGATAGTCGGGCTCGTCGAGCGCCAGCGCCTGGCCGCTCTGGGCCTGGCGACGGGCCTGGATCTGCAGCAACTCCGCGGCCACGTCGTGCGCCTTCGACTGCGCCTTGTCGCGCGCCTTTTTCCATTTGTCGGCGCCCAGGTTGTGCAGCGGGGCGCCTGAGTCATCGCCGCCGGTGTAGCGGTGAATCAGCGACAGCGAGGCCACCGGCACATAGAGCTTGTCGCCGCCGCCGTATTCCAGCACCAGATATTCGGTGGCGACGCCGCCGGCATCGAGCCGCTCCAGACCGAGGTAGCGGCCAACGCCCTGCTGCACGTGCACCACCGGGGCGCCGATCTGCAGGCTGGAGAGATCGCGCAGCAGGGTGTCGGGGTCGCGCACCCGCTGCGCCCGGGTACGGCGAATGGTGGCGGTGGGCGCGCGGCCGGTCAGGGCGGTTTCGGGGACGATGCCGTAGCCGTTGTGGGCGTCGATGAGGCCCTGATCAACCGGGCCCAGCACCACGCTGAAGCGCTTGGTCTGCCGCTCGAATTCGGGCCAGCTGTCCAGCAGCGCCGGTGCCAGGCCGTTGCGGCGCAGGCGTTCGATCAGCACTTCCCGGCGCCCTGCCGACTCGGCCACGAACAGGACCCGGCCTTCGGTGGCGGTGCAGTAGTCCAGCACCGCTTCGGGGGTCTCGGGCAAGGCGCTGATGGCCGGACGGCCTTCGATGCGCTCGAAGGGCAGCAGCCGGTCGAGCGCTTGGCGCGGGTTGAGGTAGAGCGTTTCGGGCGGCAGCAGCGGGCGGCTCAGGTCGCCGGAATAGCGCTCATAACGTTCGCCAATCTGCTTCCAGTCACGGTCGAGCTGGTCGCGCAGGTCGCAGGCCACGAACAGTCGGGTGTCGGCCGGCAGGTAGTCGGCCAGGCACGCGGTGTCGTCGAAGAACAGGGGCAGATACGCCTCGATGCCGCCGGGCATCACGCGCTTGCTGACCTCGCTGTAGATGCGGCTGCGGGCCGGATCGCCGGCAAAGGCCTCGCGGTAGCGGCGCCGAAAGCCTTCGATGCCGTCGCGGTCGGTGGGGAACTCCCGCGCCGGCAGCAGATGAATATGGTCCACCTTGTCCTGGCTGCGCTGCGTGTCGGGGTCGAAGGTGCGGATGCTTTCGATGTCTTCATCGAACAGGTCGATGCGGTAGGCGACCGTGGAGCCCATGGGAAACAGGTCGAGCAGCGCGCCGCGCACGGCGAACTCGCCCTGGGTCTGGACCTCGGTGACCGCCGCATAGCCGGCATGGATCAACCGCTCGCGAAAACGCGCCAGCGGCAGACGGTCGCCCACCTTGAGGTCGAAGCGACGACCGTCCAGCCACGACCGGGGCGGCAGGCGTTGCATGGCACTGTCGGCCGTGGCCAGCAACAGCGCCGGCTCGCCATCGGCCAGCGCGGCGAGCGCGGCCATGCGCTGCGACACGACCTCCTGATGCGGTGAGAACGGGTCGTAGGGCAGGACTTCGGTGTCGGCCAGGTGGATCAGCCGCAGGCGATCGGCCAGAAAGAACTGCAACAGCCCTTCAAGACGATAGGCGTGCTGCTCGTGATCGGTGATCAGGACGGTCAGACCGGGATGCGCCAGCGCAGCACGCGCCGCCGCCAGGGCATCGGCAGTGAGGTTCACTAAGGACAAGACAGTGCAATGAAGGGCGCGTAGTGTAGCGGGCCGCGTGTCCGGCCCCGATCCCGGCCCCGATCTGGACCCCGGACCGTTGCAGGGTGAATGGCCCCGTCAGTGCATAGGAGCGTCAAATGCGTTCAATCAGTCACATCATCATTGCGGTCGTGCTGGCCGCCGCGGCGGTCGTCGCCTCGACGCAGATTGCCGACGGCCTGCGGCAGTTTCGCCTGTCGGACCGAAATGTGACGGTCAAGGGGCTGGCGGAGCGTGAAGTGGCCGCCAATCTGGTGATCTGGCCGGTCAATTTTGTTGAGGCCGACAACAGCCTGGACAAGCTCTACGATCGCCTGGAATCCCACACCGTCGCGGTGCGCACCTACCTGAAACGACTTGAGGTGAGCGATGCCGAGGTCAGCGTGGGCCTGCCCAGGGTGCAGGACATGCAGGCCGAGGCCTACGGCGGCAACATCGACAGGCCGTTCCGCTATCGCGGCGAGCTGACGCTGACGGTGCGCAGCGCCCAGGTCGCGGCGATGAAGGGCGCCATCCAGAACGCGGGCGAGCTGGTGCGCAACGGCGTGGTGTTCGGGGCCTACAACGAGCCGCCGCAGTTCATCTTTACCGAACTCAACGCGCTCAAGCCGGGCTTGCTGGCCGAGGCCACCGCCAACGCGCGGCTGGCCGCCGAGCAGTTCGCGGCCGACTCCGGCAGTGAGGTGGGCGTGATTCGCGACGCCAATCAGGGCGTGATCAGCATCAGCGATCGGGATGCGGCAACCCCTGACATCAAGGTGGTGCGGGTGGTGTCGACCATTCAGTACCAGTTGCAGTAGGGCCTCGGTCGCGCGTCATTCGCGCGTCATTCGCGCGTTGCCGCAGGCATCGCTGCGCGTGTACCGCAGTCCGCGCCGGTGCCGGGCGCACGGCCCGCGCAACGCTGGGGTGTGGCACTCTTTGGCCCTGTATATAAAGCCGGTCAGGGTCAGCACAGTGCGCCTGGTCAGCGATCATTCGCACTCGCCAGTGAGGACCATTTCGAGATGAGTAACGTGGAAGCAAGCCAGACCGTGGTGATTGTGGGGGGTGGACAGGCCGCCGGTGAGACCGCTCTGGAGCTGCGCAAGCAGGGATTCGAAGGCCGCGTGGTCATTCTCAGTGAAGAGTCGCAACCGCCCTACAAGCGCCCGCCGCTGTCGAAAGCCTATCTGGCCGGCAGCGTTCAGCAGGAACAGCTGTTCGTCATGCAGCCGGCGATCCTTGAAAAGCACCGCATCGATTTCAACGGGGGCACCAAGGTGACCGCCATTGACCGCATCAAGCAGGAAGTGATTCTGGCCGACGACCACCGGGTCACCTACGACCGGCTGGTGCTGGCCACCGGCGGGCGTGCCCGGCCGTTGCCGGTGCCGGGCGCGGACGCTGCCAACGTGTTTTTGCTGCGCAGCATCGACGATGTGACGCGCATCCGCGCGCGCTGCGCCGAGGGCAAGCGGGCGGTGATCGTCGGGGGCGGCTTTATCGGCCTGGAAGTGGCGGCGGTGCTGCTCAAGCAAGGGTTGAACGTGACCGTGCTGGAAGGTCTGGACCGCGTGCTGGCCCGCGTCACGGCGCCCGAGGTCTCGGCCTTCTTCGAGCGCGTGCATCGCGAAGCCGGGGTCACCCTGCACACCGGCGCCCAGGTGGCCGAGCTGGTGGGCGCCCCCGAAGTGACCGCCGTGAAGCTGACCGACGGCCGCGAAATTGCGGCCGACTTCGTGATTGCCGGCATCGGCCTGATTCCCAACACCGAACTTGCCGCCGAAGCCGGGCTGGTGGTCGACAACGGCATCGTGGTGGATGAGTTCGCCCAGACCAGCGACCCGCTGATTTATGCGGCCGGCGATTGCACCAATCATCCCAGCGCCTTTCTTGAGCGGCGCGTGCGGCTGGAGTCGGTGCAAAACGCGATGGAGCAGGGGCGCATCGTCGCCCGCAACCTTCTGGGCAAGGCCGAGCCTTATCAGAATGTGCCCTGGTTCTGGTCGGACCAGTACGACCTGAAATTGCAGATGGTCGGCATCTCGACCGGCTACGAGCAACTGGTGCTGCGCGGCAATCTCGAGACCGACCGCAGCTTCGCGGCGTTCTACCTGAAAGGCGGCAAGCTCATCGCCGCCGACGCCGTCAGCCGGCCACAGGAGTTCATGGCCGCCAAGAAGATGGTCGCCCAAGGCAAGGTGGTGGATCCCGCAGTGCTGGCCGACCCGGAGGCCTCGCTCAAGGACCTGGCGGTTTGATCGGTTCGGCGGTCTGAAAAAAATCAGAAGCCAGGGGGGTGTGTCTGGCGTTCAACATCGAGCGCCCGGCAGTCCCCAGCGAGGCGGAAACGGGAGGGTCGGGCTCGCGTTCGTGCCGTGTGGGTCATAAGTTGACCCACCAGTTCGCGTAGCCGCCCGCAGCGTGGCGCAGCCTTGTCCAGCCTCCACCGCGCCAGTCGGCGGCCTGAAGCCCGACGTCACACGCGGGTTCGGGAAGCCATCAAGCGCGACAACGACGCGTTCGATCAGGACTCGACGGGCAGGCGCATGCGCTCAGCAGGCACTGCGGTCAGGCGCACACCAAGAGCGGCGCACACGCGCTGCACGGTGTCGAAGCGCGGCTGGGCCCCCGGGCGAAGCGCTTTGCTCAGCGCCTCACGGGCGAGCCCAGAGGCGTTCGCAATGTCGGTCATGCCGCGTGCGCGGGCGATGGTACCAAGGGCGCCAGCCAGCGCGGAGGGGTCGTTTCCTTCGAGCACCACGGCCAGGTATTCGGCAATGGCCTTGTCATCTGGCAGGTGCTCGGCCGCGTCGAACCCGGGCAGCTCGGACAGCTTGATCGTTTTGCTCATCGCTTCATCCTCAATGAGGCGGGCCAGTTGCTTGGCAGAAGCAATGTCTTTGGCCTGTGTGGACTTGCCACGGCCGCGGCAGCTTTGATCAGCACGCAACACGCCCGAATCGAAGGCCGCCCGTGCACGCTGCGGGCCGCGACCGAGGCCCTGGGGTGCGAGGCTGTGGGCGGCGGGGGGAGGGTCCCATTGAGCCCGCTTGCGAGTGCGTCGAGCTTGCGTCAAATCAATGCAACGCATTGATTATCATTGAGTTGTGGTGCCTAGGAAGAGACTCGAACTCTTACGAGGGGCTACCCCGGGGGATTTTGAATCCCCTGCGTCTACCAATTCCGCCACCCAGGCACGGGCAAGCGCGGCATTATACGCGGCCCCGAAGCGAAGTGAGTGGCGCACAACTGGTCATGCCCGATGCAACTGTCTGACTTTGACTACGTTCTGCCCCCGGCGCTGATCGCGCAGAGACCGCTGGCCGAGCGCTCGCAGGCGCGGCTGTTGGTGGTCAGCGATCGCGGCCTTGTCGATCAGCAGGTGCGGGCGCTGCCCGAGCTGTTGTCGCCCGGAGATCTGCTGGTGGTCAACGACACGCGCGTGGTGCCGGCGCGGCTGTTCGGCAACCGCGCCACCGGGGGGCGGATCGAGGTGATGGTCGAACGGGTGCTGGACCCGCGCCGCTTTCTCGCACAGCTGGCTTTCAGCCGCGCACCCAAGGTCGATGAGGTGTTGCAGGTCGAAGGTGTGCCGGTGCGCGTGGTGGGCCGCGATGGCGCGTTTTTCGAATTGGCGCTGGTGCCCGACGGCGAAACCGTGCTGCCGTTTCTCGAGCGCTGCGGCAAGCTGCCCCTGCCGCCTTATATTCGCCATGCACCGGACGCCGAAGATGCGGTGCGTTATCAAACCGTGTTTGCCAGCACGCCGGGCGCGGTGGCGGCGCCCACGGCCAGTCTGCATTTCGACGATGCGTTGTTGCAGGCGCTGGACGATCGCGGTGTGCGCCGCGTGACGGTGACGCTGCATGTGGGCGCGGGGACCTTCCAGCCGGTCCGCGTCACCGATCTGAGCCAGCACCGGATGCACGCCGAGCATTACGCCATTCCCCAGGCCACGCGCGAGGCGATTGCCAGGACGCGGCGCGACGGCGGCCGCGTGGTGGCGGTGGGCACCACGGTGTGCCGGGCGCTGGAGAGTGCCGCAGACGAAGACGGCCTGCCGCGTGTGGAGCAGGGCGACACGCGCCTGTTCATCACCCCCGGTTACCGGTTTCGGGTGGTTGACCGCCTGCTGACCAATTTTCACTTGCCCCAGTCCACGCTGCTGATGCTGGTCAGCGCCTTTGCCGGTCATGCGCCCATCAAGGACGCTTACGCTCATGCGATCAAACAGTCCTACCGCTTCTTCAGTTATGGCGACGCCATGTTGCTGAGCCGCGCCGCATGAGCCTGCTGGTGGCAGTGGCCGCCGTTGCGCTGCTCTGGGCGTTGGTGCTGGGCGTGCGTGCGGCCGGTGCGGGGATCTGGCAACGCAGTCTGACGCCCGCGCTGGCGCTGGTGGTGCTGGGCCTGCCGCTGGTGGATCACAGCCTGCGTCACCTGGCGCTGCCGCTGTTCTTTGAGGGATCGGGCTACGCGCTGGTGGCGGCTCTGGGTGGATTGCTGCTGCTCGATCCGCAGCGCCGCGCGCTGCTGTTGCTGGACTGGCGCGCGTGGGCCGCCGGTGCGGTGCCGCTCACCTGGCTGTTGCTGCGCGGTGTCGCGCCATCGTTCGATTCGTTTGGCGAGAACATTTTCGCGTTGCGCTACGTGCAGAGCCTGCGCCTGGCAGACATTTACCCGGCGGCCGATGTGTGGGAGGCCGCACCCACGGTGGCCGGCTACTACACCTGGATTCACAACATCGCGGCCTGGCTGTCGCGGGCCTTTCTGTTGCCGGTGCCGCTGGCAATGCACCTGGCCGCCGCCGCGCTGCTGGCCTTGATGAGCCTGGCGCTGTATGAGGCCTTTGCGGTGCGTGCCCATGCGGCGCTGGCGGCTGCCGGCGCGGCGGTGGTCATGTTTGCCGGCACCGGCGTTTCAATTCTGCTGGCCCGCCCGCTGCACGCGGCCGACAGCGTCTTGCTGGGTTATCCCCACGTGCGTCTGTTCGCCCTGCGCCCGGACGAGTTTCATCAGCCGTGGATGGCCGAACTGGCCAAGTCAGGCCCGGACCTGCCGATCGAGACGCCCTTGCACATCGCGCTGTACCTGGGCGATTTTCATCCGCCGTTGCTGGGTTTCGCGTTCATGGCGCTGTTGGTCTGGGGGGCGGCGAATCAGGTGCGCGTTGCCTGGGCACTGCCGACGATGCTTGGCGGGTTGCCGGTGCTTGTCTGGGCGGCGAATCCCTGGTTTGTGCCGCACGCGCTGGCGCTGGCCGCGGGCGGGTGGGCGCTGGACAGTCGCCTGCGACGACAGTGGCGTTGGGTGGTGATGGCGTTCTTCGTGACCGCGGCCGTGGTGGCGCCGATGCTCATGCAGGCCGATTTCAGGTCGGCGGGGGTGTCGTTCTCGCTGCTGCCCGGCGCGTTGCGATCTCCGTATGCCACGTTGCTGGTGATCTGGTGGCCGGCGCTGCTGCTGGCCGTGGGCGCTGTTGCGGCCGGCGATGGTCGCTGGCGCCTGTGGATCTGGCTGGCGCTGCTGGTGCTGAGCATGGAGGTCATTCACTTCAACCAGGGCGACATCAGTGGCGCCGGGGCGCGGTTCAATGGCGTGCTCAAGGTCTGGAGCCCCTTGCACTTCCTGATCATCGGCCTCGGGGTGCTGGGCCTCACGGGCCTGAGGGGCCGGGCGCGCTGGATCGGCCTGCTGGCGCTGCCGCTGGTGTTCAGTGCGGCGATTCACGGTCGGGATGTGCTGCGCTCGCAGGTCAACAAACACCACGCGCCGCTGGAATGGAGCGGCGCCGGCAAGCTGACGCAACGGGCGGACCGGGCGTTTCTGCTGCGGCAGGTGCAGGCGCGCCAACCGGAACGCAGCCTGGAGCGCCAGGCGCGGTCGGAGTACGACCTGGCGCCGCTGACCTCGACCCTGGCGGGGGTGGCCACGGCGTCGGGCTGGGCGCATCACATGTCTCAGGCCAGCGGCGATGCCGCGCGCGAGCTGCGGCGCGTGGCGCAGATTCGCGCCTGGTTCGATGGCGCCGATGCGCGTCCGCTGGCATTGCTGCAGGCCAGAGACATCGATGCCGTGCTGGTGGATTGGGACGCCGACTGGAAGCCCGAGCGCCTGGCGCGGGTCCAGGCTGAACTCGCGGGCCATTACCTGTGGCTGGCCGGCCCGGACGGCGCCGAGCAGCGCGTTTCCGGCCTCTTCGTACGTCTGGATCAATCTGATGAGTTTTGAAGTACTGGCGCGTGATGGCCACGCCCGTCGCGGCCGCCTGCAACTGGCGCATGGCGTGGTCGAAACCCCGGTGTTCATGCCGGTGGGCACCTACGGCACGGTGAAAAGCCTGACGCCCGAAGACCTGCTGGCCGTGGGCAGCCAGATCATTCTGGGCAACACCTTTCATCTGATGCTGCGGCCCGGAAAGGCGGCGTTCGAGCGGGTGGGAGGCTTGCATCCGTTCATGCACTGGGACAAGCCCATCCTCACCGACTCGGGTGGATTCCAGGTGTGGAGCCTGGCCAGCCTGCGCAAGATCACCGAGGCGGGGGTGCATTTTTCATCGCCGGTCAACGGCGACAAACTGTTCCTGTCGCCCGAAACGGCAGTGCAGATGCAGCATGCCCTGAACGCCGACATCGTCATGCAGTTCGACGAATGCACGCCCTATCCGGCCACCGAGGCCCAGGCCGAGGCCAGCATGAGCCTTTCGACCCGTTGGGCGCTGCGCTGCAAGGACGCGCACGGCAACAATGGCAACAAGCTCTACGGCATCGTCCAGGGCGGCATGTATGCCGACCTGCGCCGACAATCGTTGCAGGCGCTGGAGGCGATTGGCTTTGACGGCTACGCGATTGGGGGTCTTTCGGTGGGCGAGACCGAAGACGAGCGCATCGCCGTGCTCGACACCCTGGCGCCGCTGCTGCCAGTCAACTCGCCGCGCTACCTGATGGGTGTGGGCACGCCGCGTGATCTGGTGCAGGCGGTGGCGCGTGGCATCGACCAGTTCGATTGCGTGATGCCCACGCGCAACGCCCGCAACGGGCACCTGTTCACCCACCAGGGCGTGGTGAAGATTCGCAATGCGAAGTATCGCGATGACGACAGCCCGCTGGACCCAGCCTGCGACTGCTACACCTGCACGCATTATTCGCGTGCCTACCTGTATCACCTTGACCGCTGCGACGAAATGCTGGGACCGCGCCTCAACACGATTCACAACCTGCACTATTACCATCGGCTCATGGCAGACATGCGGGCGCACATCGAGACGGGCCGCTTCAGCGCGTTTGCAGCCGATTTTCTCGCCTCAGCGGCGGGCGCGCCGAAGTCGTCGGCAGCCTAGCCGCATCCCTCGCCGCCGTGGCCTCACGGCCTGCGGTTTGGGCGGACGCGCCCAGCAATAATCGCCGAAGCTTTCGGCGTAGCAGGGTGGCGAGCTGCCCGGATTCTGTTCGGCGCTCATGCCGCCGACCTGCGCGGCGGGCAGTAGGCCGCCCGCAACTGCGCCACCCCGCCGATGCCCTCGGTGAAGACAAACAGCCACAGAATGGCGGGTGCGTTCTGGACCACGATGAACCAGCCCAGCAGCAGGGCAATGTAGCTGCGGCCCCAGGCGTCGATCACGCTCATCAGGCCGGTGGGGTGCAGCCAGCGCGCCACCACCCACACCGACACCAGCGCGCCCATGAGGCAGACAAACAGCAGCTGTACCGGCGCAAAGGTCGGCGCCTCGGCGGTGCCGCCGAGCAGGCCATTGCCCCAGTAGAGGAACCGCACGAACAGCTCCGCCCCCCAGGGGGTGGCGATCAGTCCGCCGGCGGCCGTGTCCAACGAGGCCCAGAAGCGGACGGTTCGGGCAGGCACATGATCAAAACGGGACATGGGCAGACGCTCTGGCGGGGCAGGGTTTGATCGAGTTGCGGCGACTGGTTAGGGTCGTGGGCTTATCCGAGCAAAGGCAGCGCAATGCTACAAGGTGCCGACTACGCCGTGATGGCGGTTTACGTGCTGCTGGTGACCGTGATCGGCTGGCGGGTCAGCCGGCGCGCGCCGACGGCCGACGACTTGTTCCTGGCCGGGCGCTCGCTGGGCTGGGGCGTGGTGGGTCTGTCGCTGTTCGCCTCCAACATTTCGTCCACCACCTTGATCGGCCTGCCCGGCGCCGCCTGGGAAAGCGGCATCTCGGTGGCCAATTACGAGTGGATGGCCGCCCTGGTGCTGGTGTTCAGCGCCTTTTTCATCGTGCCGAGATTGCTGCGCGCCGGGGTCACCACCGTACCGGAGTGGCTGGAGCAGCGCTTCGACGGCCGGCTGCGCCGCTACCTGTCGGCGGTGAGCATCGTGTTGTCGATCGTGCTCGACACGGCGGGCAGCCTTTACGCCGGCGCGGTGGTGCTGATGACCTTCATGCCCGGCCTCACCCTGGGCTGGACCTGTGCGGCCATGGCCCTGTTCGCCGGCGTGTACACCATTGCCGGCGGCCTGCGGGCGGTGGTCTACACCGACGTGCTGCAGACGGTCGTGCTGCTGGTGGGCTCGGCGGTGCTCTGCGGCATCGTGCTTTCGCGCTTCGATTTTTCGTGGACGCAGATTCGCGACAGCGTCGGCGCCGATCATCTGTCACTGGTGCAGCCGCTGGATGATCCCGCCATGCCGTGGCTGGGGCTGCTGATCGGTGTGCCGGTGCTGGGTTTCTACTACTGGACGATGAACCAGTACGTGGCGCAGCGGATTCTTGGCGCGCGCAATATCGAACAGGCCACCAGGGGCGCGCTGCTGGCGGCCGCGCTCAAACTGCTGCCGTTGTTCTTGATGGTGCTGCCCGGCGCGCTCGCGGCGAGCCTGTTCGTCGACCTGGAGCGTGGCGACCAGGTCTTCCCCATGCTGGTGCGCGAGCTGGCGCCGGTGGGGCTGGCGGGACTGATCCTGTCAGGGCTGATGGCGGCGATCATGTCCAGCGTGGACTCGGCACTGAATTCGGCATCGACCCTGATCACCGTCGATTTCGTGCGCCCTCGACGGCCGGACATGTCTGCCCGGGCGCAGGCGGCCCTGGGGCGCTGGATCACCCTGGGGCTGATGCTGTTCGCCGCGCTCTGGGCGCCGATGATCGATCGCTTTCCGGGACTGTTCAATTACCTGCAGCAGGGCTTTGCCTATGTCACGCCGCCGCTGGTCGCGGTCTTCCTGCTGGGGCGCTTCTGGCCGCAGCTGGGCAGCGTGGCGGCCTTCCGCGCAGTCGTGCTGGGCCATGTCATCAGCGCAGCGTTGTTCGCCGCCGCGCAGTGGGGCTGGCACGCGGTGCATTTCACCATCGTGGCCGGGGCCCTGTGTCTGCTCACCGCAGCGCTGGCCGTGGGCCTGCAGCTTCTGCGCGGGGTCGACACCCTGGCGCTGGCCGACGACCTCACCCCGCCACAGGCACCGGCCCTGAAGCGCATGGCCTGGGGCCTGGTTGCCGCGGTGGTGGTCATGGTCCTGGCGTTTTGGTGAGCGGGGCGGGGACCGGGTGCCGCCGGCCCGACACGCCCGCAGCCTGACGCATGCGGCACAGCTTGCCCGGCGGCCGCCGCGCGCTGCCGTGCGCCGCGTTCAGACCAACAGGGCGAACACCACGCCGGTGACCAAGGTCAGCACCGTGCCGATGCCGACGAAATCGCCGAAGCGATAGCCCCCCGGGCCCATGACCATCAGATTGGTCTGATAGCCGATCGGCGTGATGTAGCAGGCCGATGCGCCGAAGATCACGGCCAGCGCCGCCGCAGTCGGTTCAACGCTGGTCTGCGCCGCCATGCTCATCGCGGTGGGGAACACCAGCGCGGCGGCCGCGTTGTTGGTCATCAGGCTGCTGAGCAGCGCGGTGGCGGCGAACAGCGCCATGAGGATGGCGACGCGACCGTCGCCGGCGATGTCGAGCAGGCTGTCGGCCAGCAGTGCCGCCAGGCCGGTCTTGTCGAGGGCCGCACTCAGGCCGAAGGCGGCGGCAATGACCACGATCACCCCCATGTCGACGCTGGACCGCGCCGCGTGCAGGCGCAGACAGCCGGTCACGATCAGGGCGCCTGCCGCCGCCAGCGCGGCGTGCAGCATCGGCAAGACGCCAAAGCCGGCCAGCGCGATCATGGCGCCCATGATGCCCAGGGCCAGCGGGGCCTTGTCATGGCGCGGCAGCGCGCCGTTGTCGATGGCGCGTACCAGGTAGAAGTCCCGCGAATGCCGTTGCGCGGTGAGGAAGCCCTCGCCGGCTTCGATCAACAGGGTGTCGCCGGGCCGCAGTCTGATCGCCCCCAGCTTGCCGGGCACCCGCTCACCCAGGCGCGAGACGGCCAGCACCACGGCACCGTAGCGGGTGCGGAACTCGCCTTCCTTGATGGTGATGCCATTGAGCGGTGAGGCATCCGACACCACGGCTTCGACCAGCTCACGCTGCGAGCGGTGACCGGACAGCTTGAACACCTGATTGGTGGCCGGAATCAGCCCGCGAATCTTTTGCAGGTCCACCACGGAATCGACCGAGCCGACGAACATCAGTCGGTCATCGGCCAGCAGCTTCTGGGTGGGGCCGACGCCCGACAGCAACTCATCGCCACGGGCAATTTCAATCAGATAGCAGCCTGGCAGATGACGAAGACCCGCCTGCTCGATGGTCTTGCCGGGCATGGGCCCCGTGGGGTCCACCAGCATCTCCACCACGTACTCGCGCATGTTCTCGACCTGCTCGGTCAGCGGCTTGCGGTCGGGGAGCAGGAAGCGCGTCGCGATCACGATGGTGGCAATGCCCACGATCGCCACCGGCAGGCCAATGGCCGCGAAGCCGAACAGGCCAAAGCCGCTGCCCGTGGCCTCGATCAACATGCCGTTGACCACCAGGTTGGTGCTGGTGCCGATCAGCGTGCAGGTGCCGCCCAGGATGGCGGCATAACTCAGCGGAATGAACAGTTTTGACACCGGCAGCCCATGTCTGCGCGACCATTCCGACACCGCCGGCACCAGCATGGCGACCACTGGCGTGTTGTTGAGAAAAGCGCTGAACAGAGTGACCGGCAACATCAGGCGCAATTGCGCCTGCCAGACGCCGCCCGGCTTGCCGAGAATGTTCTGCACGATCCACTGCACGCCACCGGTTTCCTTGATGGCAGCGGCCACGATGTAGAGCACCGCCACCGTCAGCACGCCCTCGTTGGCGAAGCCACCAAAGGCTTCGCGGGGCGTCAGCACCCCGGTCACCATCAGCGTGCCCACGGCCCCGATGAACAAGGCGTCGGGCGCGATGCGGCTGCGAAACAGGGCCAACAACAACAGCAGCATCACCACGGCAGTGATGGGCACGGCAAAAGACGTCAAAGTCATCGTGGGCATGCGGTAGACCGGAGGCGCGAGCGTAATCGAAAGCCACCGCCACCAGCGCTCATTGCCCTCTTTGGGCGCCCAATCAATATGGTTAAAGCCAAAAGTTATGAGGCACTTGACGGCGCCGGATCGGGCGCCGAATTCGTCAAGCGGGTGCCCGGCCATGGCGTGGCGGCCTGTGTGTCGTGTTTGGCCACGTCCAGAATACCGGCGCGGTCCATTCGCGACCTGCCCGGCAGATCGACGCGCCCCTGACACTCAAGGAGGCTTGCTACTGGGGCGATCGAGGTCTGAAAGGCGACTTCGTTGCGCTAAGAGACGCCGCCTACGGGGTGGGGCGCTTGGTCGAGCCGCGAATCCACGACTTGATCAGCGACACCAGCGAGCCGCCGGTCAGCATGCCGAGGAAGTACACCACCACCACCGCGATGGACACGGGCGTGTGCAGTTGCCAGTGCAGAAACGAGACGGTGACCGTGCTCAGGTTCTGGAAGGTGAAAATGAAAACGACCGCTGAAATCAGGATGACCAGGATCAGGTAGATGAATCGCATGGTGTCGTCCCTTGTGGAGTGGATGAACCCAAGACCTGCCGGAAGGGCGTGCCGCTACTTGATGACCCGCAGATGCGAACGTTTGGGCTTGCCATCGTCTTTGCCCGACGGGGGCGGGGGCGGAGAGGTGGGCTTGGGGCCATCGCCGGAAGGCGGAACCGTGGGGTCGGCAGGGTCGGCATGTTCCACTTCACCGAAGACCACGCCTTCGCCATTCTCCCGCGCGAAGATGGCCAGCACGGCGCCATAAGGCACCAGCACTTCTTGCGAGCGGCCGCCGAATCGTGCGGTGAACCACACCATGTCGGCCAGCAGATTGAGGTTGGACACCGCCGTGGGGCTGATGTTGAGCGTGATGCGCCCGTCCTTTACATAGCTCAGCGGCACCTTGACGCCGGGGAAGTCGGCGGCAACCAGCAGGTGTGCGGTGAAACCGTGTTCGAGAGTCCAGTCGTAGATCGCGCGGACAAGATATGGGCGGCGGCTGCGGGCTTTCATGATGGAACGGAGTGTACTGCAGCCCGCCGCATGAGCGCCGAGTAGCAGGCTTCGACGCGCTCTGCCAATGAGGGCGGCAGGGTGAGGTCAGTTTTCAGCCAACCGGGAAGCAGTGCCGCCAGGGCGGTGTCGCCCAGGTGCAGCCCCGGCGCAATGGCCAGGCCCTTGGCGCTCATCAGTGGCGCCAGAGTCAGCAGCATGTCGCGACAGGCATCCATCTTGCCGGTTGCCGCCTTTTGCGCCTGTGCCTGCCACAGTTGTGACAGCAGCAGGCGGATCCTCGCCCGGCCTGCGGGGTCCGAGGGCATGAGCGGCGGGTGGGGGAAACGCTCGTTGAGGTACTCGACGATGATGCCGGCCTCAACCACCGCCACCTCCCGGTCGAGCAGCATCGGCAGGCGCAGGCCGGGATTGAGCGCCATCAGGTCGTCGGGGGGGCTGCGCGGGTCGACGGGCTCGAAATGGGCATCGTGCTGCAGCTTCTCGGCCAGCACGATCCGCACCCATCGGGTGGCGGGATCAGCCGCCTGACCGAACAGTCGCAACGGCCGGAACGGTGCATGCCGGGCACGCCGCTTGGGGGTGACGCCCATAGAAAAACCGCTCATGGTCGGGCCATGAGCGGTTGGATGCGGGCAGCGATGCCGTGCGGGTGAAGTGGCCGCACGATCAATGAACGTCGCGCCAGTACTCTTTCTTCAGAAGGTAAGCGAGGAAGGTGAACACCAGCAGGAACAGCATGACCTTCACGCCCAGCTGTTGACGCTCCACGCGACCGGGCTCTGCGGCATACGCCATGAAGTTGACGATGTCGCCGACGAAGGCCTGGAACTCCTTCGGCGTGAGCTGGCCTTCGGTGGCCAGTTCAAGACCGTTGGGGGAGGCGTCGCCATGGCCGCTGCCATGACCGCCACCGTGATCATCTTCATGCGCCGCGTCGTCACCTTCGGCCTTTTCGGGCTTGACCTGCCAGCCTTGCAGTTCCCACAGTACGTGCGGCATCGAGGCACCGGCCAGCACGGTGTTGTTGGCACCCAGCGGGCGTGAATCGTCCACGTAAAAGCTCATCAGGTAGCTGTATACCCACGACGGGGTGCGGGCGCGTGCCGTCAGCGACAGATCGGGCGGCTTTTGTCCGAACCAGTTGGCAGCACCCGGTGCAGAGGCGGCGTGCATCGTGTCGCCGGTCGAATCGGTGTTGAACATCAGATTGGCCTTGAGCATTTCTTCCGGAATGTCGAGGTCTTCGCCGATCCGGCTATAGCGCAGCAGGCTCATCGAGTGGCACGCGGCGCAGTAGGCGGTGAAGTTACGTGCGCCACGCTGCAGCGATGCCGTATTAGCGGGATCGGGCGCGTAGCTGAACGGCACGTGGCCACCGCCTGCGGCGGCGGCACCGAAGCTGGCCATCAGGCCCAGGGCGAGCGCCCCCGCAGTCAAGAACAGACTTTTCATGTTTACCCCGTCACCCGTTCTGGTTCGGGCTTGGTTTTTTCAATGGAGGTGTAGAACGGCATGAGCAGGAAGAACGCGAAGTAGATCACCGTGCCCAGACGTGAAATGAAGGTGCCAATCTCCGAGGGCGGCTGCAGGCCGTAGTAGCTCAACAGCACGAACGCCACACTGAAGACCGCCAGGGCAATCTTCGACAGCCAGCCCTTGTAGCGGATCGAACGCACTTTCGAACGGTCGAGCCACGGCACGGCGAACAGAATCAACACCGCAGCGCCCATGGTGATGACACCCATGGCCTTGCTGGGCACCGCACGCAACATCGCGTAGAAGGCCCCGAAATACCATGCCGGCGTGATGTGCTCGGGGGTCACCAGCGGATCGGCCTGTATGAAGTTCGGGCGCTCGAGGAAGTAACCGCCACCATCCGGCACAAAGAACACGATGCCAAGGAAGATGATCAGGAAGCCGCCCACGCCAAACAGATCCTTCACCGTGTAATACGGGTGGAAGGCGATGCCGTCCAGCGGCTTGCCGCTGGCGTCCTTGTGCTTCTTGATCTCGATGCCGTCGGGGTTGTTGGACCCCACTTCATGCAGCGCCATCAGGTGGGCGACCACCAGCCCGACCAAGACGAAGGGCAGGGCGATGACATGCAGCGAGAACAGGCGGTTCAGCGTGGCATCGGAGGGGATGTAGTCCCCCTGAATCCAGATCACGATGTCGTTGCCGATCACTGGAATGGCCCCGAACAGCGAGATGATCACCTGCGCCCCCCAGTAGCTCATCTGGCCCCAGGGCAGCACGTAGCCCGCGAAGGCTTCGGCCATCAGCACCAGGAAAATCAGGCAGCCGAAAATCCAGATCAACTCACGGGGCTTCTTGTAAGAGCCGTACATCAGCGCCCGGTACATGTGCAAAAACACGACCAGGAAGAAAGCCGATGCGCCAGTGGAGTGCAGGTAGCGAATGATGTTGCCGAACGGCACATCGCGCATGATGTATTCGATGCTGCCAAAGGCCAGTTCGGCCGAGGGCTTGTAATGCATGGTCAGGAAAATGCCGGTCAGCAGCTGGTTGACCAGCACCACCATCGCCAGCGAGCCAAAGAAGTACCAGAAGTTGAAATTCTTTGGCGCGTAATACTCGCTGATGTGGTCTTTCCACATCTTGGTCAGCGGGAAGCGGTCATCGATCCAGCCGAGGACGCCAGTGGTCTTGTGAGGATTCGGAACGATCGCCATTAGCCAACATCCTTCGGGTCTTCGCCGATCACAACCATGGTGTCGGACTCGTAGCGGTGCGGGGGAACCAACAGATTCAACGGGGCGGGAACGCCCTTGTAGACGCGACCGGCGTGGTCGAACATCGAGCCATGGCAGGGGCAGAAGTAACCACCCTGCCAGTTGCTGTGAATTTCCGGCGCCGGGTGATCGGGGCGGAACGTCGGCGAGCAACCCAGGTGGGTGCAGGAGCCGACCATGACCAGCACTTCAGGCTTGAGCGCGCGTGCGTGGTTTTGCGCGTAGCTCGGCTGCTGAGGCTGCTCTGAATCGGGATCGCTCAGCTGCTCGGTGACCTGGTCGAGACTTTCCAGCATCTCGGGCGTGCGGCGCACCACCCAAACCGGTTTTCCGCGCCACGCCACGGTGATCCGCTGGCCGGGCTCAACCGCGCTGATGTCCTGAACCACCGGTGCACCAAGCGCCTTGGCGCGTTCGCTGGGCTTCAGAGAAGCCAGAAAGGGCCAAGCGGCCGCAACGGCACCTGCACCGCCGACCACGGCAGTGGCCTGGGTCAGGAAGCGGCGACGGCCGCCATCCACGCCTTGATTGCTCATCGACTGATAAACCTCATGGACTAACGAAAGGAGTCGACGCAGGCCAAACTGCGGCGCGGACACGTCGAGCCGCGGAAGTATACCGACGCAGCGCCGGCTAAGAAACACTGGTGACCGGTCGACCCGTTGATTTTTGTCATCTACCGTTCAGCCAATGCCGAAGGCAGCATCGCGCTGCCTCTGCGTGACGCGGCCGCGTGCGGCGCAAAGAACCGATACCGGGCGGGCGGGGACGGATTCAAGTCCGAAGGGGAAACACTCTGCTTTCACTTGAGGGGGAGGGCGCTGCGTGACATTCAGGCGTCATCCCCGATGGACCACGAGTCATGATCAGCACCCCCAAACTCTTTCTCGGTCGCCCGCGCGCCACCGGTTTGCCTCTGGGTTTCATCCGGTCCCACCCCCGAAAGTGAGAACTCGGTGTCCAAAGCCGGCTAAGTCGGACCGCAAGGCCCTGGATTTGGCCCCGCATTGGGTCCAGAACTGAAAAAGGCCCGACCGAAAATCGGTCAGGCCTTCGAATCAAATGGCTCCGTGAGTAGGACTCGAACCTACGACCCGCTGATTAACAGTCAGCTGCTCTACCGACTGAGCTATCACGGAACAGTCGAGGGCGCGAAGTGTAGTCAACACGCCATCAGGTTGCAACGACATTTTCCGATCAGCCCGCGATTTTTCGCAGTCGTTCGACGCTTTGCTTGAGCACGGTTTCGCTGGTGGCAAAGGACAGCCGCAGGTGGCCGGGCGTGCCGAACGCCGAGCCGGGGACGACGGCGACCAATGCGTCGTTGAGCAGTTTGTCCGACAGTTCCAGGTCGGTGGTGCAGCCCAGCTTGGCCATCAGGCCTTCGACGTTGGGGAAGACGTAAAAGGTGCCGTCGCCCGCCGGGCATTTCACGCCGGGAACGGTGTTGAGGTCGGCCACCAGGTCATCGTGTCGGCGCTTGAAGGCGGCGACCATGTCGTCGACGCAGCGCTGATCGCCGTTCAGCGCTTCGACCGCGGCAGCCTGGGCGATGGAGGTGGGGTTGGAGGTGCTCTGGCTCTGGATGTCGGACATTGCGGTGATCAGCTTTGCCGGTCCGCAGGCCCAGCCGAGGCGCCAGCCGGTCATTGAGTAGGTTTTTGACACGGCGTGAATGATCACGGTGCGGTCGTACAGGGCCGGGCAGGCGTTGATGATGTTGCTGTAGGGCTCGCCGCTCCAAAGGATTTTCTCGTACATGTCGTCCGAGGCGATGATGATCTGCGGGTGCTTGAGCAGCACTTCGCCCAGCGCTGCGAGTTCGGCCTTGCTGTAGGCCATGCCGGAGGGATTGGAGGGCGAGTTGAGCCAGATCATCCGCGTGCGCGGCGTGATGGCGGCTTCGAGCTGCCCGGGGGTGATCTTGAAGCGGGTGTCGAGCGTGGTGGGCAGCGTGACCGGCGTGCCATCGGCCAGCAGCACCATGTCGGGATAGCTCACCCAGTACGGGGCGGGGATCAGCACCTCGTCGCCTTCGTTGAGCAGCGCCTGGCACAGGTTGTAGCAGGCCTGCTTGCCGCCCACCGAAGCCAGCACCTGCTTGGGGGTGTAGATCAGCGCGTTGTCGCGCGCCATCTTGTCGATGATGGCCTGCTTTAACGCCGGCGTGCCGCCCACCGGGGTGTATTTGGTCTTGCCGTCGCGAATGGCCTGGTGCGCGGCGTCCTTGATGTGCTGCGGCGTGTCGAAGTCAGGTTCACCGGCGCCCAGGCTGAGGACGTCTTTGCCCTGGGCCTTGAGTTCCCCGGCCTTGGCGGTGACGGCCAACGTCGGGGAGGGTTTGATGCGCGTTACGCGCTGGGCGAGCGTCAGTTCCATCGGGTCAACCTATGAGCGGGGGAAAGAATTTAACCGCGCGCATGATACGGGATGACAGGGCCCGGTTTTGCGGGATTCAGCGCGCCACGCGCAGGCCCAGAGCGGTGCTGTCGATGCCCAGTCGTCGCCGTACCGCCCGCCACAGCAGAACGTTCCAGATCAACAGCGTGAGGGCGGTGGCCGCGGCGGCGCCATTGATGCCAAACAGGGGGATCAAGGCCAGATTGAGCAGGGCGTTGACCACCACGCCGATGGACAGCCCCCTGACGGTGTCGCGCTCATGGCCGGTCATGTTGAGCAGAAACACCACCGAGCCGAAGGCCGCGTTGCAGAGCTGGCCGATGGCGAGAATGCCCAGCGCAGTGCCGCTGCCGCCATAGGCCGCACCAAAGACGAAGGTGACGATGGGCTCGGCCACCATCAGGAACACCAGGGTGACCGGCAGCGTGAGCAGCAGCACCAGCCGCGCACTGAGCGTGGTGACCTGTTGCAGCCGCGCCATATCGCCCTTGGCGTGGTCGCGGGCGAACTGCGGCGCCACGATGAGATTCACCGCCAGCAGGCCGAAGCTGACGCACAGCGAGGCCTGCGCAGCCACCCGGTACAAACCCACGGTTTCGCTGGACCGGAAAAAGCCCAGCATCACCAGGTCGGTGTATTGCAGGATCATCTGCATGGCCGAGAGCAAGGTGAGGGGAATCATGCTGCTGAGCCACGTGGGCGGGGTGTCGTCGGCAGAGGCGGCAACAGGCCTTTCACGCTGCGGCCGCGCCCGCCACAGCAGGGGCGCGCTGATCATCAGCGCCACAGCGGCGGCCAGCGTGTGCAGGCCCACGGCAACATCGGCGCGCATCGTGTCACCGGCGAACCCGCGGTACGCCAGTATGGCCAGCAGTAGCAGGGCGGGCCGCAACAGGTACTCGGGCCACTGGCCCAGCAGCACCCGATGCACGCCGCGCAGCGCCGCACCGCACAGATTGCCCAGCACGATCAGCGGCACCAGCAGCAGCGCGAGCAGAAAGCTGTTCCACGCCACGGGCTCGAAGTGGGCGCGAAAAAGCCAGCCGACCGTGGTACCGACGAGCGCCACCGTCAGCGCCAGGCCCAGTGTGATGGCGGTCGCCCAGCGCCACAGGCGATACACCCGGTCGATCTGCATATGGGCCAGGGCGGCGGCCGTTTCACGGACGACCAATATCGGCAGCCCGCCTTGCGTCGGCACGTTGAGCAGCATCACCAGCGCCAGGGCGTAGGTGTACACGCCGTAACCCGAGGGCCCCAGGCCGCGCGCCATCAGGATGGTGAGGCTGGCGGCGGCAACGGCATTGACGGCCCGCAAGGCAAAGCTGCCCATGCCACTGCGGAACAGCACCCGGCGTCCGGCTTCCGCATTGCGCTCGCGAGGGGGCAGGCTCATCGGTTCTGGGTCACCAAAGGGTTGTTAGGCTTGCTGCATGTTGCTGCTGACCATTATCAGGCGGACTTGGGCCCGTTGGCGCCCGCGTGCGGGGTCTGGGCTTTCTCGCCCCAAGCGCCGACCGCGCGCCGGACCGCGGCGTTCAGCCGTGCGCGGCCTGGTGCTCGTGCGGCGCGGGTGGTGGGTGCTGTTGCCGGCCCTGGCCTTGCTGCTGGTGCTGATCGTGCGGTTCTCTGGCCCGGGGTCGATGCACGCGTTCTCAGGCGAGGCGAAGGCGCGGCTTGAAGTGCACAGCTACGCCAATCTTGATCAGGCCGCCTATCGTCTGCGCTATCCGGCCATGGCGGGGCTTTTGGTGCGCGGCCATGTGATTCCCGGCCTGCACGCCAACTTCGTGCCGCAGGGCGTCGACTTCCTGCCGGATGAATCGAATCGCGCCGTCATCTCAGGTTATTTTTGCCAGCGCTTTGACCGCGCGCCCCTGCGCTGGGGGCTGATCTCGCTGTGCGGCAAGAAGCAGTCGGCGCTGTACCTCGTGGACCTTGACGACGGCAAGGCGCTGCGCCTGGCCATGCTGGAGGAGCGCGACGGCACGCCCATGCGGCGCCATGCAGGGGGCATTGCCGTGCTGCACGAACGGCTGTGGTTGCCCGACAATTTCGAGCTGTTGCGCTTTGACCTGTCGCGGCTGCTGAAGGCATGGACCAAGGTCATCACCCTGCGGCCCGAGAACAAGACGCGCATCGGCGTAGACAGCAGTGGTGACTTCATCACCGCGCGTGGCGACACCCTTTGGGTGGGCAATTTTCAGCGTGCTGACCGCGGCGCGCCGCTGCCGCCGCATTACCAGTCACTGGGCGTGGGCACAGCGGGCTGGACGGCGGCCTACCGCATCGATCGTGAAACGCTGCGTCCGGTGAATGAACAGACCTACACCGTGAACTGGTCAGGCCGGGACTTCGAGGTGTATCGCCCCGACGCTGCCTTGCACCACCGCAACCTGGTTCAGGGAATGACGTTTATCGACGAGCGGCGCATCGTGCTCAGCACTTCCTGGGGCAACCGGGCCAGCGGGCTGAGCTTTCATCGCCTGTCAAGTGATCCGCTGAAACCCCCGGGCGATGAGGTGCC
This sequence comes from Polycyclovorans sp., assembly GCA_002706265.1. Lineage (GTDB taxonomy): Bacteria > Pseudomonadota > Gammaproteobacteria > Nevskiales > Nevskiaceae > Polycyclovorans. Next base: position 65,051 of record PAKU01000037.1, read on the forward strand.
CACCGTGACCCTGCCCGATGGATCGACGATTCCCGTGTGGCCAATGCTGCCCGCCACGCTGGAAATGCAGATTGCCGCGCCCCCGGGCGCCGAGGGCGTGACCTTTGACGGCCAGCTTTTGCTGTCGGTTTTCGAGGGGGGCGCGCTGCCGTACCGCGAGCGCTGGAACGATCTCGAAGACCGCATGGTGATGTATCAGCCGCCGGGCGTGACCCTTCGCGACACGCCGCTTGTGCCGCTGGTCGCCCCCAAGGCCAGCCAGTGATTCAGATCGCGACCCAGCAGTTCGCCAAGCTGCTGCACGTCGTCGGCGAAAAACGATCGCAGGGCGTCCTGCATCTGGGCTGAGAGGGGTGGGCGCGGCGTGTCAGTGCTGTTGAGCCGACGCAGCGCCGCGACGATGCCCCAATCGCCATGGATGCCCAGAGCCCCGCGCAGCTGGCTGCTGCGGCGCATCAGCCGCGACAGCAGGGGCCAGCGCGTGGTGCGCGCGGCATTGACCACCGGGAACTGGCTGCGGCCGTCATCGTCCAGCCCCAGGAACGCCAGCACCCGCTGATAGTGTTGCCGAGGGTGCTCACGCAGGTCTTCCAGCAGCAGGGGCAGGACCCGCTCGCGGGGCACCTGCCGGTAGACACGCGCCAGTTGCGCGCCCAGCTGACAATAGGCGCCGTACTGCAGTCGGTCGGGATCACCCAGCACCGTGCCGGGCAACGCCTCGCCGCGCTGTCGGGCCGCCTGCAGCGCCCAGGCCCGGGCAAAATCAGTCTCGTCGTCCCAGCCCTGGGCGACGCACTCGGCGTGCAGCGAGGGTGCCATCTGCAGCGGATTGCGCAGGCAGACGATGAACCTGGCCTCGGGCTGATAGGCCAGAATGTTGGGCACGGCCTCGGGTGCAAACAGGTAGTGCGTCGAAGCCTCTCCAATGGCGCGATGCTGCGGCCCGGCGTTGGCAAACAGCGCTTCGTAGGCCTCCAGGGTCGGCGTGGCGGGCATGCTCCGGGCGTTGAAGAAATGGGGCTCCTTGCGCGCACTCATGAACACTTGGGGATGGCCGCTCAACCACTGCGCCAGCGCGGTTGTGCCACATTTCGGGGCACCCATAATGAAAAATGTCGGTCTGTTGCGGATGGTGAGCATGAATTCAAGTGTCTGTGACAGCAATCCGACTGCGAGGATGGGGTAGTGGGCGGGCCCGCGGCAATCAGGGTTCTGCATGTCGTCCGCACGCCCGATCTCAGTGCAGGGGGCTTTGTCAGCTACATCGACAGCCTGCGCGCCGGTCTGCACGGGCGCGATTTCGATCTGGCGATCGAGAGCGTCTTCCCGCGCAACCAGAGCGCCCGGGTGCTGGCGCTCAAGAGGCCGGTGTCCTTTTTCAAGCGGGTGCAGCGGAGGCTTGGCCACACCGACGTGCTGCATGTGCACGGCATTTTTGGCTGGCATGTCCTGCTGGGCGTGTGGGCTGCGCGTCGGGTGGGGCGCCCCTATGTGCTGACGCTGCACGGCCACCTGCACCCGGAAATGATGCGCGAGCGACAGTGGTCGAAGCGCGTGTATCTGCGCCTGGTCGGCAACGCCATCTTGCGCGACGCGGAGGCGATTCTGGTCACCGCGCCCGCCGAGGCTGCGATTGTGGGTCGGCGCGTGTCACCGGAGCGGATTCGCCAGGTGGTGCCTGGGCTGGCGGTGCCCGCTACGGTGCCGCAACGGCCCGACGCGCGGGCGAACCCGGCGCTGCGCGTGTTGTTCATCGGCCGGCTGCATCCCCACAAAGGTTTGCGGGAACTGCTGCAGGCCATGGCCCGGGCGCGCGACCGGGGCATGGATCTGAGCGTGCAGGTGGCCGGTCATGGCCACGCACATGAGCTGCGGCGGGTGCGGGCCGACATCGCGCGACTGCGCGTGCACGATCACGTCACCTTGCTGGGCCACATTGCCCCCGCCGTGCGGGATCGTCTGCTGCTGGAGGCCGATCTCGTGGCGCTGCCCTCACGATCTGAAAACTTCGGGTTCGCCGTGGCCGAGGCCATGGTGGCCGGCGTGCCAGTCATCGTCAGCGAGGGTGTCGGACTGGCGCCCATGGTCCGCCACTGGCGCTGCGGCACGGTCATTCCGGTGGGTGACGTGACCGCGCTGACCGACGCCTTGCTGGCCTACCGTGACCCGCAGCGGCGGGCGGCCGAAGGCGCGCGCGCCCATGCCGCGGCAGTGGCGGGCTTCTCGCTGGAACGGATGGGTGAGGAATGCGCGGCGCTCTATGCCCATGTTGCGGCCGCGCATCGGCGGCGTTCATGAACCCTCGGCCAGACTGCGGTGTTTGAGGTGCAGCAAGACAACACCATGGATTTGGTTGGCGAGTGCCGGCATGGGCCGGCGGTGACAGGCAGTGACTGAGCGCATGCCGGGCGCGGTGAAACGCTGGGCCGCAGTCTTCGCTGGCCTTTTGGTGATGCGCGGCCTGTTGCTGTTACAGGGCGCAATGCCCCTGTATCTGCCCGGCATGATGGTACTGGCCGATGCGGTGACGGCTCTGGCGCTGGTGTTGGCCAGACGACTGCTGATGCCGACGCCCTGGCTCATCGCCTTCTATGTGCCGCTGATTGCTTTGGTCTATCACGCCGCGGGCATGCACGCCGAGATTCACGGCAGCTTCTTTCGCCTGGCGCACATCATTCAGGCGATGGACACCGAATTCCTGTCATCGACCCTGTCGTGGCATTTCTTCGGCTATTTCCCGTTCTACCTGCTGACCGCCTCGGCCTGGCTGTATGCCTTGGTCGAACGGGCCCGCCCCGAGACACTGCCCTGGGCGATGCAGCCCGCGCCGGCGGCGCTGCTGCTGTTCGGGATGCTGCTGGGCTATTACGTCGTCACCCCCAGTCCGACCTACCTGGCCAACAATCCGCTGATGGCCACCGCGGTGCAGATTCCCGGCGCGTTCTGGCGCGCCACGGCGCGCGACGAAGAATCCTTGCTGGTGGTGCAGGGCGCCGAGACCGATCCCGCCTTCTTCCTCCGCGACCAGCCCGGCCAGCGCCACACCGGGCAGCCGAACATTCTGGTCATCATGGTCGAAGGGCTGTCGGGCGCTTACTTGCCGTCGGTGGCTCGGCACCACGGCGTGAAGCCGGATCTGGCGCTGCCCGAGCTGGATGCGCACCTCAAGGCGCATGGCTTCTCGCTGTTCCCCAACGCGGTGTCGATGCAGCGCCAGACCAACCGCGGCAGCTACGCCATCATCTGCGGTGACTACCCGCGCATCACCACCGGCGTGCCGAAAATGACCCTGATCGCCTCCGCCGGTCGGCCGATCCAGTGCCTGCCCCGCACTCTGAAGAACGCCGGCTATCGAACCGCCTACATCCAGGCCGCGTCGCTGTCCTTCATGAACAAGGACGTGTTCATGCCGCTGGCCGGATTCGAGACCGTGATCGGCCGGGAGGCGCTGGCGGCCCAGGGCGTGCCCGCCGACGGCTGGGGGGCAGACGACGCGCCATTCTTCGCGGCGGTGGCCGAGCAGATCAGGGACCTGGACGCCGGCGACCGGCCGTGGTTCGCCACCGTGCTCAATGTGGCAACCCATCATCCGTTCACTCATGAAAATGAGGCCCTGGACGGCGAGGCGCTGCTGATTCGCCGCGCGCGGGCCTTCGAGCTGCTGACCGATGCGGTGGGGCGGCTGCTCGACACCCTGCAAGTGCGCGGTGTGCTGAATGACACGCTGGTGATCATCACCTCTGATGAGGCAGGGGGCTTTCAGCAGGAAGATGACGCCGGCAAGATTTTGCGCAACAACTTTGGCGTGATGGCGTTGCGCATGCCCAGCCGCGGCCGCTGGCCCACGCTGGCCCCGCCCGAGACCCTGGTGGCGCACATGGACATCGCGGTCACGGTGCTCGACCTGCTGGGGCTGGACAGCGTCAGCAACATGATTGGCAGCAGCATGCTGCACAACCCGCAGCGCCGGCCGCGCGGTCTGCTGTTCGGCGACACCTATGGCGCCCGCTCGTATTTTCTCTATGACCACGGTGAGCTGGTCGCCTGCGATGAAACCCTGCTGCGCTGTCAGCAATGGCGCTTCGATCCGTCGCGCGTGTTCGGCACGCTGGTGGCCACCGATCAGCCGCCACGGCTGAACCTGGCCGCGCGCAACCGCATCATCAGCCAGGCCTCGCTGATCCGCGACATCGGCGTTGCCACCGAGGACCGCTACCGGGTTGCGCCGGGCGTGATCACCCGCCGCCGGCCCTACCTTGGCGGCCAGAAACTCGCGGTGGACCCTTCCGACCTGCTCGAAGTCACCGTCGAGGCGCAGGCGCTGCCCGAAACCCGCGGCCGCGCCTACGCCGGCAACCTGCGGGTGGTCATGCTGGACGGAAAAAGCGGTGACCGGCTGGCCGAACGGGCGATTCGTGTGCAGGGCATTTATCCGATCACCACCACGCTGCTGATTCCGCCGCCGCGCGCCACGACCGTTGACGTGAACCTGCATTGGGCGCCCGACAAGGGTGGGGGTGAACTCGCGATTCGTTCGCTCGACGTGCGGCGCAAGCCCGATCCGAGTCCGCTGCCGTTCGAAGCGCCCGCGCTGCCCGAGGTCAGAGGGGTGGATTAGCCCGCCTGCCTCTGAGGGCGTCGGTCCGGCCTGGGTGCCGCTGGCTCGCCGCGCGCAGGCGGTAGCGCATGCGCCTCGGCGGCTGCCCCAGCCGCGCCACCTCAGGCCCTGTGGCACCCTATCGGATTGCCTGTCGGTGTCTGCGCCATGTCTGAATCCTCAAAAATCGTTCGCCTGAATCAACGCGCCGAAGAGGCGTTTCACCTCAAGTCTGACTGGGGCCCTGCCGGCGACCAGCCCACCGCGATCACCCAGCTGGTGGAGGGGCTCAACGACGGGCTGTCGCACCAGACCCTGCTGGGCGTCACCGGCTCGGGCAAGACCTTCACCATCGCCAATGTCATTGCCCAGGTGCAGCGGCCAACGCTGATCATGGCGCCCAACAAAACCCTGGCCGGGCAGCTTTATGGCGAGTTCAAGGAATTTTTTCCAAACAACGCGGTGGAGTATTTCGTCAGCTACTACGACTACTACCAGCCCGAGGCTTACGTGCCGTCGTCCGACACGTACATCGAGAAAGATTCGGCGATCAACGAGCACATCGAGCAGATGCGGCTGTCGGCCACCAAGGCGCTGATCACCCGCAAGGACGCGATCATCATCGCCAGCGTGTCGGCCATTTACGGCCTGGGGGATCCCGATGCCTACTTCCAGATGGTGCTGCACCTGATCAAGGGCGAGCGGCTGCCGCAGCGCGATCTGATCAAGCAGCTCACCGCCATGCAGTACAGCCGCAACGAGGTGGCGCTGGAACGCGGCACGTACCGGGTGCGGGGCGAGATCATCGACATTCACCCTGCCGAATCCGATGACGAAGCCGTGCGGGTCGAATTGTTCGACGACGAGATCGAGCAGCTGAGCTTCTTCGATCCGCTCACCGGCGAAGTGAAGCGCAAGGTGCCAAGGCTGACCATCTTCCCCAAAAGCCACTACGTGACGCCGCGTGAACGCACGCTGGGCATGATCGAGTCGATACGCGTGGAGTTGCAGACGCGCATCAAGCATTTTCAGCAGGTCGGCAAGCTGATCGAGGCACAGCGCATCGAGCAGCGCACGCAGTTTGATCTGGAGATGATTCAGGAGATCGGCTACTGCAAGGGCGTCGAAAACTATTCGCGGTATCTGTCGGGACGCGGGGCCGGCCAGCCGCCGCCGACGCTGTTCGACTACCTGCCGCCGGATGCGCTGGTGGTGCTGGACGAAAGCCACGTCACCGTGCCGCAGATTGGCGCCATGTACAAAGGCGATCGCAGCCGCAAGGAAACACTGGTGGAGTTCGGCTTTCGCCTGCCCTCGGCGCTGGACAACCGCCCGCTGAAGTTCGAAGAGTTTGAGAAAATTTGCCCGCAGACCATTCACGTCTCGGCCACGCCGGGACCGTACGAGATCAATCACTCGCAAGGCGCGATCGCCGAGCAGGTGGTGCGTCCCACCGGGCTGGTTGACCCCGAGATCGAGATCCGGCCGGCGGGCTCTCAGGTCGATGACGTGCTGGGCGAGATCAGGCTGCGCGCCGACCGTCAGGAGCGTGTGCTGATCACGGTGCTCACCAAGCGCATGGCCGAAGACCTGACCGACTATCTCAATGAAAACGGCGTGCGCGTGCGCTACATGCACTCCGACGTCGACACCGTGGAGCGCGCCGAAATCGTCCGCGATCTGCGCCTGGGCGTGTTCGACGTGCTGGTCGGCATCAACCTGCTGCGTGAAGGTCTGGACATTCCCGAGGTGTCACTGGTGGCGATACTCGATGCCGACAAGGAAGGCTTCCTGCGCTCAGAGCGCTCATTGATCCAGACCATCGGCCGCGCCGCGCGGCACCTCACCGGCCGGGCGATTCTGTACGCCGACCGCGTCACCGGCTCGATGCAGCGCGCCATCGATGAAACCCATCGCCGCCGCGAGAAGCAGGTGGCGTTCAACCTGGCACACGGCATCACGCCCAGGGGCATCGTCAAGCGCGTGCAAGACGTGATGCGGCTCGGCTACGAGGACACCGCCGTGGCGCTGAAAGCCGCCGAGGCCAAGGCCCGCTACGACGTGCTGATGCCGCCGGAGCTGATCGCCAAGAAAATCGGCAAGCTGGAAAAGGAGATGAAACAGGCGGCGCTGAATCTGGAATTCGAGAAGGCCGCCAAGCTGCGCGACGAACTGCGCAAGCTGCGCGAGCAGGCGATCGTGCACGCAGCCTGAAACGGGCTTCAGCCGCCCGTCAGGCCCTGTCTGGAGAATACGTAGTCGCAAGTTCTCAGGAACTTCCATCGAGGGTTAGCGAACCCTCATTTTCGATTCCAGCCAAGGAGGTATGCATGTCATCCAACACCACCAAGGATCAAGCCAAAGACGCCGTTGACGATGTCGCCAACAGCGGCAAGGCCGATCAGGCCAAGGGCCATGCCAAGGAAGTCGCCGGTTCGGTTCGTGCAAAGGTCGGCAACTTTGTCGGCAGTGAAGAGATGGAGGCGAAGGGCCGGATGCAGGAAGCCGAAGGCAAGGCCGATCGCCTGAAAGGCGAGGTCAAGGAAAAGATCGAAGACGTGAAAGACCACGTCAAGGCGGGCGTTGAAGCCGTCAAGGACAAGGTCAACGAAGTGCGCAACAAGCACTGAGTGCGCCTCGCGGGTTCGGAAAAGCCACGGCAGTCGCCGTGGCTTTTTCTGTTTGGGCGGTCGTTGCAGGTTTTTCTGGCAGGACGCAGCGACCTGTTTTCGCGACGACCGGACATGCCCCATCCGGAACGCATGTTGCCGCGTAGAGTCTGAAGTGCGAACTGGATCAAGGAGGGTGGTTATGCAACGTCGTCATGTGCTGTGCGGTCTTGGGGGGCTGACCGTGATCGGTGCGGGGTTTCCATGGGCCTGTTCCGTGGCGGCCGGACCGGTGGCCAAGGGGGCCGAGCCACCTTACGATCTGGACGCCGCCGCGTGGAAGAAGCGTCTGTCGGCAGAGGCCTATGCGGTGCTGTTCGAGCACGATACCGAGCGCCCCGGCTCCAGCCCCCTGGACCGGGAAAAGCGCAAAGGTCAGTTCATTTGTGCGGCCTGCTATCTGCCGCTGTTCGACTCGGCCCACAAGTTCGACAGCGGTACCGGTTGGCCCAGTTTCTGGCAGCCGATGGCGGGCAGTGTCGGCACGCAGCGCGATTTCAAGCTGGTGCTGCCGCGCACTGAATACCACTGCATACGCTGCAAGGGGCATCAGGGCCACGTCTTCGAGGACGGCCCGGAGCCGACGGGTCTGCGCTACTGCAACAATGGCGTGGCACTGCGGTTCGTGCCCCAGGGCGAGGCATTGCCGGAGTGGCAGGCATGAGTCCGGCCAATGCACTTAAGGGGCTGTGGCTTGCCGTCGTGCTGCTCGGCAGCGCACCCCAATCTGGGGCTCAGGAACAACAGGGCGTGGCAGTGCTGGCCGGCGGCTGCTTCTGGTGCATCGAACATGACCTGGAAGACCTGCCGGGCGTGACGTCTGTGGTGTCGGGTTACGCCGGCGGTGCGGCGAAAACCGCCAACTACAAGGACGTGTCCAGCGGCAACACGGGACATCTGGAAGTCGTCGAGGTGCGGTTCAACCCGCAGCACCTCAGTTATGCCGAATTACTGCAGGTGTTCTGGCGCAAGATCGACCCCACCGACGGGGGCGGACAGTTCTGCGACCGTGGCCCGCAATATCGCCCCGCCATCTTTGCCCTTGACGCAACCCAGGAAAAGATCGCGACGCAGAGCAAGGCCGCCCTGGAGGCCAGCGGGTGGTTGCCGGGGCCGGTTGCAACCGAAATTTTACCGGCCGCCCCGTTCTACAAAGCCGAAGAAGGGCATCAGGACTACGCCGAACGCAACAGCCTGCGGTACAAGTACTACCGGTTCAGTTGCGGGCGCGATGCGCGGGTCGCCAAGGTCTGGGCCAAGGCCCCGCCGCTGACCGCCGCCGAGTGAGGGCCCGTCAGCACGTGACTCCGGTGTGCGGGATCACGGCGTTGCGCGCCTGAGCCTCAGCCGCGCGGCCTCGGCGCCTGCCGCCGAGTAGAAGGTGCCAGCAGGGAAGCGTCTTCAGTGACGCGTGCGCGATGCGGCTCAGCTGGTCTCGCCACCGACTGAATCGGTCTCTGCATCGCCATCGCTCAAGCCGAACCAGCTGCCAATGCGGGTGCCGACCCGTGCGAACCAGCCTTGCTCGACCTGGGCCTCACCGAGGTCGGCAGCGGTCGGCAGATTGTTGCCCCGCAGCAGGCGCTCGGTCGCGATGGCCTGGTCGGTCAGTCCCAAGGTGCGCTGGGCGCGTTCCATCAAGGCCAGTGCCTCGGGCACGGCAGGGGTGCCGGGGTAGGTGGCGACAATGTGTTCGGCGCGTTTCGCGGCGGCGAGGTAGGCGTTGCGTTCCATGTAGAAGCGCAGTGCGTGCATCTCATGGGCCGCGATGCGGTTGCGCAAGGCGATCATCCGCTGGCGGGCATCACCGTTGTAGATGCTGTCGGGATAACGCTGAATGAGCACGGCGTAATCGTCGAAGGCGCGCCGCGCAAAGCCGACGTCGTCCTGGGTGCTGTCGTAGCCAAGGCTGGTCAAAAAACCTTCTCCGCGACCTTCGTTGATCAGCCCGCGCAGGTATTGCACGTAGTCGTTGGCGGGATGGCGCGGATGGTCGCGCACGAAGCGATCAGCCGCCGCGATGGCCGTGTCCGGGTTGAAGCTGCGATACAGGGCGTAAATCTGCTCCAGCGCCGCCTGGGTGGAATAGGCTGAGAACGGGAACTCCCCGATCAGACGTTCGTAGCGCGCCAGCGCGGTGTTGAAATCGCCATTATCGAGCGCCCGGCGTGCAGCCCGATACAATTGATCGACCGACAGCCGCTGTTCGCGTTCGCTCAGCGTCTGTTCCCCCAAGCCGCCGATCGGGTTGGACGGCAGGAGGACCGGATCGTCTTGGTCATCTGGCGTCGAAGCACAGGCACTCATCAGGATGAGCGTTGAAATCACTATTAAGCGTTGCAGGCAGGAAGTCATGGAAGCCATCTGGTGTGAGCAGCCGCGGTCGATCGACAAGTATAGCCAATGACCACGCCTGACCCCGAAGTGACCGTCGATGCCGACGATGACGCACTCAGCGCCGAGGTCACGGCCGAATACGCCGGACTGCGACTGGATGTGGTCTGCGCCAAATTGTTCGATCAGTACTCGCGTGCGCGGTTGCAGCAGTGGATCGGCGAGGGCCGGGTGAAGGTGGATGGCGCGGTGTTGACGCGCTCACGCGAACCGGTGGCCGAGGGCGGCGTGATCGAACTCGATGCCGTGCCACTGCCCGATCACCGGGTATCACCGCAAGACCTGCCGTTGGAGATCGTGCACGCCGATGCGGACGTGGCGGTGATCTACAAACCGCCCGGACTGACCGTCCATCCGGGCGCCGGTCAGCGTGATGGCACGCTGCAGAATGCGCTGCTGCATCACTTTCCCCAGACCAACGCGATTCCGCGTGCCGGCATCGTGCACCGGCTCGACAAGGACACCAGCGGCCTGTTGATGGTTGCCCTCACGCTTGAGGCGCACGCGTCGCTGGTGGACCAGCTGGCCGCGCGCAGCGTGCAGCGGGAGTACGACGCCATCACCCAGGGGCCGCTGATCGCCGGCGGCACCATCGATGCGCCGATTGGCCGCCACCCGCGTGAACGCACCAAAATGGCGGTGGTGCCGCGGGGCGGTCGCGAGGCGGTGACGCACTACCGCGTTGAGCAGCACTTCGGGCATCACAGTCACGTGCGCGTGCAGCTGGAGACCGGACGCACCCACCAGATTCGCGTGCACTTCGCGCACATCCGGCATCCGCTGGTGGGAGACTTGACCTACGGCGCCCACCGGGTCCGCGGTGGAGGGCTGGACGAGGCCTTGCGCGACCGTCTGGCGGCGTTCGATCGACAGGCGCTGCACGCTCGAACGCTGGGCTTCGTTCATCCGCGTTCGGACCAGGATGTGGTCTGGAGCCGCCCGCCGCCCGCAGACATGCAAGGGTTGCTGGCAGCCTTGGTCGAGCTCGATCCCCGGGATGAGTGAGCCGCAGGTGTTGCCAGAATTGTTCTGGCATCCGCCGCTGGCATTGCCGCCCGGCGTACACCTGTGCCAGACCTTGCGGGGCGGTGACGGCTGGGGCTTCAACCTGGCGACCCATGTGGGCGCCCCTGCCGACGCTGTCGCGCGCAACCGTGCCCGGCTGCAGTCGGCGCAGTCCGGCATACAGCAGATCCAGTGGCTGGCCCAGGTGCACGGAACCCAGGTCGTGAAGGCACCCGCTTCCGCCCGTGTTGAAGCCGACGCGCTGTGGACGACGCACGATGGCGTTGCCTGCGCGGTGATGACGGCAGACTGTTTGCCGGTGCTGTTCTGGAGCGATGACGGCACCGTGGTCGCGGCCGTCCACGCCGGTTGGCGGGGGCTGGTGGCCGGCGTACTCGAAGCGACCGTTTCGCAATTGCCGCTGCCACCCCAGAGGCTCAGCGCTTGGCTGGGCCCGCGCATCGGCCCCTCGGCCTTTGAAGTAGGGCCCGAGGTGCGCGCCGCGTTTGTCGCGGCCGATGCTGGCGCCGCGGCGGCGTTCAAGCCCTCGTGGCGCGCCGGGCATCACCTGGCCGATCTGGCCGAGCTGGCGCGGCAGCGATTGACGGGTCTGGGGATCCCCCACATCTGCGACAGCGGGGCCTGCACGGTGAACGACGCATCGCGCTGGTTCTCATTTCGACGCGAGGGGCGGTGCGGACGAATGGCGAGCCTGATCTGGCGCACTGCAGTGCCTTGACCGCGGCTGCCGCTCGGTGGCGCGGCGGGCCTTTTGCGCCGGTAACCGCCCCTGAGCGGGTTCGAGTCGCCGCCTGTCGCCACGGTCAAGCAATTCGGCGCGCGCCATGCCTACACTGAGGCGCTGCTGCGCGGTCCGCGCGGACGGTGTCGAGATCAAGACCAGGGCGGAACCACCGCCTCATCTAGCGGGGAGGAACGTGATGAAACGTCGAATCCGATGGCTGATGGTGGCATTCGCCGCCAGCTGGGCAGCGCCTCCGGCGATGGCGCAGGACGAAGGCGCCGCCCCGATTCGACCGCGTCCGGCCGAGATTCAGCCCCTGGCGCCGCAGTCGCTGCTGCTGGATGTCATCAACACCGGCCGGCGCCTGGTGGCGGTGGGTGACCGCGGACACATTCTGGTCTCGGCTGACGGGAATCTCTGGGCGCAGGTTGAAGCGCCGGTGCGCTCGGCGCTGACGGCCGTGCAATTCGCCAAAGGTGGCGAGGCCGGTTGGGCGGTGGGCCACGACGCGGTCATTCTGCGCACGGTAGACGGCGGGGCGACCTGGTCGTTACAGAATTTCGAGCCCGAGCTGCAGCGGCCGTTTCTTGATCTGCTGGTGCTCGACGCCGACAGCGCGATTGTGGTCGGGTCGTACGGCATGATGCGCCGCACCGATGATGGCGGTGCCACCTGGACCCAGGTGGACGCCCCCGAGGTGCTGGAAGACGAATTCCACCTCAACAGCATTACCCGACTCGACGACGGCAGCCTGTTCGTTGCCGGCGAGATGGGCCTGTTGGCCATCTCCCCAGATAAAGGCAAGACCTGGATTCGCCTGGAGTCGCCCTACGAAAGCTCGTTTTTCGGGGCGGTGGGCACCGGCGGACCCGGCGTCATGATCCACGGCCTGCGCGGCACGCTTTACACCAACCGTGACCCGCTCAATCAGCGCGGCGCAGACGCCTGGCAGCCGATCGAGAATGACAATGTGGCGACCATGTTCGGCAGCGCCCGCCTCGACGATGGCCGCACGGTGATGGTCGGGCTCAATGGCGTGGTCACCCTCGTTGAGGGCCGGCAGATCCAGCATTTTCGATCGGCGCGTGGCACGCCGCTGTCGGCGGTCATCGGGTTTGGCGACGGCCTGCTTGCCGTTGGCGAGTCCGGCGTGCAACGTGCGCCGCTGACGCTGTCCGAACGTTGATCCAACGAACCCTTTAGGAGCGGAGCCATGGCAGCGCCATCGACCGTTGAAGCCGGCAGCCTTCAAGACAAGATCCTCAAGGTCGTCGAGCCCCTGATCTACGGGCCGCGCAAGATCAATCTCGTCATCCTCGTGGCGTTGACCTTGATGTTTGCCTGGTTCGCCTCGGGCACCCGGGTCGATGCCGGATTCGACAAGTCGATTCCGCTGGATCACCCGTACATGGAGATCTACAAGCACTACGAGGCGGAGTTCGGCGGCGCCAATACCGTGCTTGTGGCGCTGATCCAGAAAGACGGCAACATCTACAACGAGAAATTTCTCGACAAGCTCAAGGCCGCCACCGACGAAGTGTTTTTCCTGCCGGGCGTGGACCGTTCGCGGGTGTCGTCGTTGTTCACGCCCGACGTGCGGTTCATCGAGGTGGTCGAAGGCGGATTCAGGGGCGGCAATGTCATCCCGGCCGAGTATCAGCCGACCCAGGAATACTTCGACATCATTCGCGAGAACGTCGGCAAGGCCGGCATCATCGGTCGCTACACGACGGTGGACCAGCGCGGCGCGATGATTTTTGCCGAGCTGCTGGAAACCGATCCGGTGACCGGCGAAAAACTTGATTACCGCGCGGTGGCGCAGCAGCTCGAAGAGACCATCCGCCAGTTCGAGGATGACGAGATCGAGGTGCATATCCTCGGCTTCGCCAAGGTCATCGGCGATGTCACTGATGCGGCGATGGAGGTGGTCCTCTTCTTCTTCGTCGCGCTGGCGCTGACGTTCATTCTGCTGATTGTCTACCTCGGCAGTTTCAAGCTGTCGTGGCTGCCGTTGGTGTGCTCATTCGTGGCGGTGATCTGGGAATTCGGCCTGCTCACGCTGACCGGCTTCGGGCTGGACCCCTTCGCGATTCTGGTGCCGTTTCTCATCCTGTCGGTGTCGGTCTCGCACGGTGTGCAGTACACCAGCAGCTGGGTGTCAGAGCTTGCCACCGGCAAGAACAGCCATGACGCCTCGCTGGAAACCTTCCGGCGTCTGGCCATTCCCGGCACGACCGCGCTCATCACCGACGCCGCCGGTTTCCTGACCATTGCGCTGATCCCCATCGACGTGATCCGCGAGATGGCGATCAACGCCACTTACGGCATGGTCGCAATCATCATCACCAACAAGATCTTGATGCCGATCTGGCTGACCTACATCTCGGTCAGCGACGTCGATGCCTTCCTGCAGAAGCAGGGGGCCCGTGAGGCCGTGCTCAATCCCGTTTTCCGGGCGATGACCGTGGTGACCCGGCCGCTGCCGGCGGCGATCGTCATTCTGCTGGCTGCATCAGCCTTTGGCTGGGCGTCGTGGAAAGGCAAGGACATGATCTACGGTGACGCTCAGGCCGGCGTACCCGAACTGCGGCCCGACTCACGCTACAACCAGGACACCGCAGCGGTGGTCGATAATTTCGCCATCGGCACCGACATTCTCAAGGTGATCGCCGAGACCTCACCCGATGCGTGCATCCGTCACGACGTGATGTCGCAGATCGACCGATTCGCCTGGACCCTGCAGAACGTCGAGGGCGTGCAGTCTTACGTGTCGTTGCCGTGGGCGGCAAAGCAGGTCACGGCGGCGTTCAATGAGGCCTCGCCCAAGCATCACATTCTGCCGCGCAACCAGTACGTGATGGTGCAGGCCATCACGCCGATTCCCACCAGCTCGGGACTGTTGAACCCCGATTGCTCGGCAATGGCGGTGTTCCTGTTCATGGCCGACCACAAGGCCACGACCATCACGCGCGCCACCGACGCGGTGAAGGACTTCAACGCCCGCAACGCGGCCGAGTATTACGAAGATCACCCCGAGGCCAACGCCGCCGATTGCGAAGCCCGCACCGCCAAACGCCGCGCGTTCGGCAATCTGCGACTGGAGCTGCGGCGCCTCACCGACAAGATGCGGGCGGGCGGCGCGACCGATGCCGAGATCGATGCCGATCCAAAGGTGCAATCGCTGCGCGAGGACGAAATTGTCGCCGTCGAAACCTGGAAGAACATGACCACCGACTGCCCGGTCAATTTCGCGCTGGCCACGGCCAACGTGGGCGTCATGGCCGCCACCAACGAGGTGGTGAAGGACAAGGAAATTCAGGTGGTGCTGTTCGTCTATCTGGTGATCGTGGTGTTTCTGTTCATTTCGTTCCGCAACCTGGCGGGCGTGCTGTCGATCCTGCTGCCGCTGGTGGTGGTGTCGCAGCTCATTTACGGGTTGATGGCGCTAACCGACATCGGCATGAAGGTGGCCACGTTGCCGGTTGCGGCCCTGGCGGTGGGCATTGGGATCGACTACGGGATCTACATCTACTCGACCATCGAAGAGTTCGTGCGCAAGGGCAAGAGCCTCACCGAGGCGTATTACGAGACGCTGCGCATGACCGGCAAGCCGGTCATCTTCACTGGCCTCGTACTCACCGGGTCGGTGTCGACCTGGTTGCTGTCGGGCCTGCAGTTCCAGGCCGACATGGGCGTGCTGCTGATGTTTGCCTTCTTCGCCAACATGCTGGGCGCGATCTTCGTTTGCCCGGCGATCTGCCGCTACACCATGAAACTCCCGCAGGGGTGAGGGACCGCGCTTGGCGAGTGCCGGTGGCACTCGCTGCGGTCCCGAACGCCCGGCCATGGACGGCCGGGCCGGGGCTGGATCGGGCAGTGTGCCTGTGCCATGGATGGCATTGCTGCATGCGCGGCAGCAGGTGCCGGTGGCACTCGCTGCGGTCCCGAACGCCTGGCCATGGACGGCCGGGCCGGGGCTGGATCGGGCGGTGCGATTTTTTGCCTGCCTGAGTTCATCACAGCCCTTGCGGGCCATCTGCGTGCTCATCGAGCGCCAACAGGGCAAAATCGGGCGCCGAAACTCAATTTATCTGCCCCGTCTTGACAAGGTCGCCGCGCATCAAGAGCCTGCCGTGATGATCCCCAACACGCCTCCACAGCCTGCCGCGCCGCGCTATTCGCGCGTGGCGATTGCCTTGCACTGGGCGATCGCGCTGATGATCGTGGGGGCCTTCGCCGCCGGAACGCTGCTGGAGGACATGGCGTTCTCCCCGTTCAAGCTCAAGCTGATCAGCTGGCATAAATGGACGGGCGTGAGCATCTTCGCGCTGGTGGCGGTGCGCATCGTCTGGCGCCTGACGCATCGCCCGCCGCCGCTGCCCGCCACCACGCCCGATTGGCAGCGGCGTGCCGCATCGGCGGGGCACTTGGCGCTTTATGCGCTGATGGTGGTCATCCCGATCAGCGGCTGGCTGTACTCGTCAGCCGCAGGCATCCAGACGGTCTGGCTGGGCGTAGTGCCGCTGCCCGATCTGCTGGACCCCCGCGAGGCAACCGCCGATCTGCTCCACGCCGTCCATGGCGGCTTGAACAAAGGGCTGCTGGTGCTGGTGCTGGGGCACGTGGCCGTGGCCCTGCATCATCACTACCGCCTGCGCGACGGCCTGCTGAGGCGTATGCGGCCGTACTGGAGTCGCCGATGAATTTGTGGAAGACATGGGTGGCGGCAGGTTTTTGCGCCGCATTGATCGGCGCACTTGCCGGGGCGGGCCATGCGGCGGGGGCGGCCAAGATTGACGCGGCCAAGAGCCAGGTGACCGCAACGATTCGGCAGATGGGCGTGCCGGTGGAAGGCGCATTCAGGTCCGTGTCGGGCACGGTGCAGTTCGATCCTGCGGCACCCGAACGTGGTGCGGCGCGACTGGCAATCGACACCACCACCTTCGACCTGGGCATGCGCGACTTCAACAAGGAAGTGGCCAAGGCCGAGTGGCTGGACAGCCAGCGCCACCCCGAAGCCGTGTTCACCGCCAAGGGGCTGAAGCCGCTCGGCGGTGCGCGCTACGAGGTCACGGGCACGCTCGAACTCAAGGGCAAGACGGTCGATCTGAGCACTGAAGTGACGGTGGCCGACGTCGACGGCGGCCGTCGTTTCAGCGGTGCGTGGCCGCTCAAGCGGCAGGATTTTGACATTGGCAGCAGTGGCTGGGACGGGGTCATCGACGACACCGTGCTGGTCACGTTCAGTATTTTTCAACCCCACGCAGCGCCTTGAGCGTCGCGCCTTGCTTGAACAACGGGAGTCATTCATGAAAATTGCATCCATCGCCACCCTCACCGCCGTGTCCTTGGGACTTGGCGTGTCGCTGGCCAACGCGGCACCGGTCACCTACACCATCGATCCGTCGCACACCTATCCGTCCTTCGAGGCCCCGCACATGGGTATTTCGTGGTGGCGTGGCAAGGTCAACAGCCGCGAGGGCAAGGTGGTTCTCGATCGCGAAGCGCAGACCGGCACCGTCGACCTCACCCTGGACGCAACCAGCGTCGATTTTGGCCACGACAAGATGAATGAGCACGCCTTGAGCGAGGACTTTTTCAATGTCGCCGCGCACCCCACCATCACCTATACCGGCAAGATCACCTTTGCCGATGGCGTGCCCAGCGGTGTCGACGGGCAAATGACGCTGTTGGGCAACACCCAGCCGCTGAAGCTGCAGATTGTCAGTTTCAAGTGCATTGAGCATCCCTTGCTCAAGCGCGAAGTCTGCGGCGCCGATGCGGTGGGTCAGTTCAACCGTGCCGCGTTCGGAATGGACAAGTACGCCGATGGCCCGCTGGGCCAGGTGAAGCTGCGCATTCAGGCCGAAGCGCTGCGCGCCGAAGCCCCCTGATTGCGGATTGCGACCGAAGCGGGCCGTTCCGGCGGCCTGCCTTTCGGCCCTGCGGGACGACACAAAGGCGACTTTGGCGCGCCGACATATTGAGTCCCGCCCGCCACTCCCTTACACTCACGCGTTGTTCGCGCCCTTTCGGGTGCAATGTGATGGTGGCCTTGGGTCACTGTTGAACCAAAACGAAGAGGATTTGAACATCGCTCAAGATCGTGATGACCGGCGCAACGGGGAGATCACCGCGCCGCGTGTACGGGTAATTGCAGAAGACGGCGAGCAGGTTGGCATCATGTTGACGCGCGATGCCATTGTGCGGGCAGAAGAAAACGGCATGGATCTGGTGGAAATTTCCCCCAACGCCGAACCGCCCGTCTGCAAGATCATGGATTACGGCAAGTACCTTTATCAAAAGGACAAAGCCGCACATGCCGCCAAAAAGAAGCAGAAAATCACCCAGGTCAAGGAAATCAAGTTCCGGCCCGGGACCGATATCGGCGACTACCAGAACAAGATGCGGCAGATGCGCGGGTTTCTGGACGAAGGCGACAAGATCAAGGTGACCTTGCGATTCCGCGGGCGCGAAATGGCGCACCAGGAACTCGGGCAACAGTTGATGGAGCGCATTCGCACCGACGTGGATGACATTGCCAGCGTTGAGTCCTTCCCGCGCATGGAAGGTCGTCAGGCGGTGATGATGCTGGCGCCGCGGCGCCGCTGATCCGGGTCGAAACAGTGTGTTGACACAGGCCCCCGTGGCCTGTTGTGGTGGGTAGTAAGCAGCAGGCGGTACGGGTTGAGTGCAGACGCCAGCAGGCGCTGCGCACAAACAAAGAAGCCCTTCCGAATGGTTTGGAAGGCTCGGCCAGCTCCCGGGGGCGGGATGCGAAGCCGGTTTACGTCATAAAGGAGTTTTACCCATGCCCAAGATCAAAACGATCAAGAGCGCGGCGAAGCGTTTTGCCAAAACCGGCAAAGGCGGCTTCAAGCGCGGCCAGGCGTACAAGCGCCACATTCTCACCAAGAAATCGGCCAAGCGGATTCGTCAGCTTCGCGGCACCTCGCAGGTGGCTGCGGTGGACGTTCGTGAAGTGCGGCAAATGCTGCCCTACGCCTGATCACTGAGGAGAATATTCAATGGCAAGAGTCAAACGTGGTGTCACGGCGCGTGCGCGCCACAAGAAAGTCCTTAACAAGGCGAAAGGTTATTACGGCGCCCGCTCACGCGTGTTCCGCGTGGCCAAGCAGGCGGTCATCAAGGCAGGGCAGTACGCCTATCGTGACCGTCGCGTCAAGAAGCGCGAGTTCCGCTCCCTGTGGATCGTCCGCATCGGTGCGGCCAGTGTCGAAAATGGTCTGAGCTACAGCCGCTTCATTCATGGCTTGAGCAAGGCCAACATCGAGCTCGACCGCAAGGTGCTGGCCGATTTGGCCGTGCATGACAAGCCGGCGTTCGCCAAGCTCGTCGAGCAGGCCAAAGCCGCCATCGCTTGAAGCCGCAAGGTTGAACGGCACGGCGGCCTTCGGCCCGTCGCAGCTGTCTCAACCGGGTTGTGTTAGGTCAAAAGGGTGGCTGGTTCAGCCACCCTTTTTCGTTGGCGATCGACGCGGGGCGTCACGCATGGAGTTTGGGGAATGAACGAATCTCTGGATACGCTGCAGCAGGCCGCCGAGCGGTCCATCGCGGAGGCGGTCGACTTGCGCGCACTGGAGCAGTGCCGCGTCGAGTGGCTGGGCAAGAAGGGGCGCATTACCGAGCAGCTCAAGCAGCTGGCGCAGCTGACCGGTTACGAGAAGAAGGCCTTTGGTGAAAAGGTCAACCGCATCAAGCAGGCGGTGACCGAGCGGATCGAGTCCCGCCAGACGACCCTGGCGGCGGCTGCGCTGGAAGCCCGCCTGGCCGCCGAGCGCATCGATGTCAGTCTGCCGGCCCGTGGAGAGCGGGCAGGTGGCCTGCACCCCATTACCCGCACCGTGCAGCGCATCGAACGACTGTTCAACGATCTGGGCTTCTCGACCGTTGAGGGGCCCGAGATCGAGGATGATTTCCACAATTTCTCGGCGCTCAACATTCCGGAGTTCCACCCGGCGCGTGCCATGCACGACACCTTTTATGTGGGCAACGGCGCCAAGGTGCTGCGCACCCACACCAGCCCGGTGCAGATCCGCACGCTGGAAGCCTTGCTGGCCGGGGGCGGTGCGCCACCGGTGCGCGTGATTGCGCCGGGACGTGTGTACCGCTGCGATTCGGATCGCACACACAGCCCGATGTTTCATCAGGTCGAAGGGCTGTACGTGGCCGAAAATGTGTCGTTTGCCGATCTGCAGCACGAGCTGAAGCGCTTTCTGGCCCGCTTCTTCGAGCGCGAAGTGACGGTTCGCTTCCGGCCCAGCTACTTTCCGTTTACCGAGCCCTCGGCCTAGGTCGATATTCTCGACGAGCAGGGTCGCTGGCTGGAAGTGCTGGGCTGCGGCATGGTGCATCCCAAGGTGTTCGAGGCCGTGTCGCTTGACCCTGAGCGCTATACCGGATTCGCCTTCGGCCTTGGGGTGGAGCGCTTCGCAATGCTCCGTTATGGCGTGAACGACCTTCGTCAGTTTTTCGCCAACGACCTGCGGTTTCTCGCCCAATTCCACTAAGTTTGCCGGTGCGGACGCGGTCCGTGCGGGTCGATGTCACGAGTATCTGAATCATGAAACTGAGTCTGAACTGGCTGCGTGAATGGGTGGCGTTCGATGAGGCGCCCGCAGACCTGGCCACCCGACTGACGCTTGCCGGGCTGGAAAGTGAAGTGCTGCCCCAGGGCGACACGCGCCTCGCCGGCGTGGTGGTCGGGCAGATCACCGCCGCAGTGCCGCACCCGCAGGCCGATCGTTTGCAGGTGTGCACGGTTGATATCGGCCGGGCCGCTGCCTTGAGCATCGTCTGCGGTGCCAGCAATGCGCGGGTCGGGATTCGGGTGCCCTGTGCAACCGTGGGCGCGGTGTTGCCCAATGGCATGACCATCACCCAGGCGACACTGCGCGGGGTGGACAGCGCCGGCATGCTCTGCTCGGCCGAAGAACTGGGCCTGGTCGACAAGGCTGATGGCCTGCTCGAACTCGACGAAACCGCCCGGCCCGGCGCGGCGGTGGCCGATCATCTGGCACTCAATGATGCGGTGTTGGCGCTGGAACTGACCCCCAATCGCGGCGACTGCCTGTCGGTATTGGGGCTGGCCCGCGAAGTCTCGGCGCTCACCGACATTCCCATGCGGCGCCCCAGCCTGCCGCCCGCCGTGGTGGTCGGCGACAAGGTGCTCAAGGTCGATGTGGCCGACGCCGAGGCCTGCCCGCTGTATGCGGGGCGCATGATCACGCGCCTGAAGCCGGGGCGGCGCACGCCCGACTGGATGCGTGAGCGCCTGCGCCGCAGCGGCATTCGCTGCATCCACCCGATTGTCGACATCACCAATTTCGTGATGATGGAACTGGGTCAGCCCATGCACGCTTTCGACCTCGCCAAGCTGCAGGGCGGGGTGACGGTTCGCCGCGCCACAGCGACCGAGTCGCTGACCCTGCTCAACGACCAGACCGTTGCGCTGGCCAACGAGGAGCTGGTGATTGCCGATGAATCGGGCCCCATCGCACTGGCGGGCGTCATGGGCGGCAAGGCGTCTTCCGTAGCGCGCGAGACCGACGCCATTTTTCTGGAGTCGGCGCTGTTTTCACCGCCTGCGGTGGCGGGCACGGCGCGGCGTCACAAGCTGCACTCCGACGCTTCACACCGGTTCGAGCGCGGTGTCGACCCGGCGTTGCAGCGCATCGCGCTGGACCGCGCAAGCCAGCTCATCGTGCAGATCTGCGGCGGTGAGGTGCATCCCATCACCCAGGCCGGCCGCCACCAGCCCGAGCTGACCGGCATCAATCTGCGACAGACGCGCATTGACCGCTTGCTGGGGATCGCTGTGCCGCCGAAGCAGGTCGAAGCCTTGCTCGGCCGCTTGGGCATGACCCTGCGCCACGAGCGGGGGGGCAGTTGGCAGGTCAAGATGCCTAGCCACCGCACCGATCTGCGGCTGGAAGTGGACCTGATCGAAGAGATCGCGCGGCTGATGGGCTACGACCAGATCGCAGCACAGCCCTATGCCGCGGCGCTGGCGCCGGCGCCGCTGCCCGAGCGACTGCAGCCCTTGAGCCGGGTGCGGGACGTGCTGGTGGCCCGGGGCTGGCAAGAAGTGGTCACGCTGGCCTTCACCGACGCCGGCGCCCAGGCGGGCCTGATGCCGAATGCCGCCCGCGTTGCGGTCGACAATCCCATTGCCGAAACGCTGGGCGAGCTGCGCGCCAGCCTCTGGCCCGGCCTGCTGCAAACCTATCGTCTCAACTTGCAACGCCAGGCCTTGCGGCAACGGCTGTTCGAGATCGGGGTCTGTTTCGCGGCCGCCGCCGAGGGCTTCGAGGAGCACGAAGTCATCGGCGGATTGCTGAGCGGCACGGCCGCAACCGAGCAATGGGACCAGCCCGATCGCCCTGTCGATTTCTTTGACCTCAAGTCGGATCTGGAGGCGCTGTTCGGGCCCTTGGCCGCGCAACTGACCTACGTCGCCACCGCACATCCGGCGCTGCATCCGGGGCAGTCGGCGCAGTTGCGTCTGGGTGATCGCCCGGTGGGCTGGGCGGGCCGCATCCATCCGGCGCAGCAACAGGCCCTGGACCTGCCCGAGGCCGTTCTGATGTTCGAAGTCAGTGCCGGTGCCGTGCGTGAGCGGGGTGTTCCGCGTGCCCAGGCGCTGTCGGAGTATCCGTCGAGCCGGCGTGACCTGGCCTTGGTGGTTGCCGAGACCTTGCCGGTGCAGGCCTTGGTTGATTGCGCGCGCGCGCGCGCCGACATTCCGCTGGTCGATGTGAAAGTGTTCGATCTTTACCGCGGCGAGTCTGTGGGCGAGGGCTTCAAAAGTGTTGCGATCGGTTTGATTTTCAACGACTATTCACGCACGCTGAAAACTGAAGAAGTCGACCAATGCGTGGCGGCGCTGCTGGAACAATGGAAGGTCCAATGCCAAGCAACGGTTCGTGCCTGACCACACGGGGAACGCGGTGGCACTGACAAAAGCTGAACTTGCCGAAGCGTTGTTCGATGAACTCGGCCTCAACAAGCGAGAGGCCAAGGAATTTGTTGACCTGTTCTTCGAGACGCTGCGCAACTGTCTCGAAAAGGGGGGCGAGGTCAAACTCTCGGGCTTCGGCAATTTCGAACTGCGCACCAAGAACAGCCGTCCCGGTCGCAACCCCAAGACCGGCGAAGAGATTCCCATCTCCGCGCGGCGCGTGGTGACCTTTCGGCCCGGCCAAAAATTGCGACTGAGGGTGGACGTTGATGCGCGCACTTGAAACCCCCACCGCAGCGCTGCCCGAGATCCCCGACAAGCGCTATTTCGCCATCGGCGAGGTGGCCACCCTGTGCGACGTGCGTCCGCACGTACTGCGGTACTGGGAGCAGGAGTTTCCGCAACTCAAGCCGCTGAAGCGCCGTGGCAATCGTCGTTACTACCAGCAGGCTGACGTGCAGATGGTGCGGACGATTCGCAGTCTGCTCTACGAGGAGGGGTTCACCATCACCGGCGCCCGCCAGCGGCTACGGGATCTGCAGCGCGCCACCCTGGCCGAATCTGGCCAACCGGCGGCTTCTGCGCGGCAGGATCGGCAGACCGAAATCGGTCACCTGCGTGACGAACTGGAATCATTGCTGCGGTTGCTTCCGGGTCAGCCACCGCGCTGAAATAAAGCTGCGGTCACGGCGACAGCGCGGTATAATCTGCGCTCTTGTGGTGTGTGTCGGGGCGTAGCGCAGCTTGGTAGCGCACCTGCCTGGGGGGCAGGGGGTCGTAGGTTCGAATCCTATCGCCCCGACCAATTCACCATAAGCATCAATATCTCGATGGCGCCCCTGAGGCGCCGTTTTGTTTTCGGGGTCGCGTTTCGCAGTGTGGGTCCCGTCGCTTGGGGCGGGATGACGGCAGCGCCATGTCATGCAATGCAGGGCCCGGTCACGCTCCATTTGAATGCCCATGATCTGTGATGGCGGCCTCATATTTTCCAGGGCGCTCGGTGCTATGATCGCGCCCCGAGGCAGTGCGGTGCAGGCTTGAGGCGCGGCACTCGGATCGATTCGGGGGCATGCCAAACCTCAGGCCAGCGCTCAATGAACGCTCACCGAAAATGGTTGTCTGACCCAGAATCGCTTACGGCACGCACCTTGCAAGGCCGTGCTCAGGTGGCCCAGTCAGGTCGCACCGTTAATCAAACTCATATCGCACGCGAGGCCAAGATGGACGCACTCGAACGCATCAAGCAGCAAGTCACCGACAACCCGGTGATGCTTTACATGAAGGGTTCTCCCGATTTCCCGCAGTGTGGTTTTTCCGCACGTACGGTGGGCGCGCTCAAATCCTGTGGCGTGCCGTTTGGGTACATCAATATTTATGAGGACGAAGAGGTTTATCGGGCGCTGCCGAAATTTGCGAATTGGCCGACCTTCCCCCAACTGTACGTGAAGGGTGAGTTGATCGGCGGCTGCGACATCACGCTCGACCTTTTTCAATCTGGAGAATTGCAGAAGATGCTCGAAGAGGCGTCTTCTCAGAGCCAGACCAACTGAGCTGAGTCCGCGCTCGAAAAAAGCCGCCTACGTTCGTTGGCGGCTTTTTTGTTGCCCGCAGCGCGGGCTGATGACGTTGTGCTGTGCTTACGCGGGCCTGCCGTGCATCCGGGCCTTGCCGGCCACATCCTTGGCGAACTGCTGGGCGACGCGGCCGGATCGTGAGCCCCGCATCAACGCCCAACGCTGCGCACGCACGGCAAGGTCATCATCCCAGTGGGCATGGCCAAACGCGTTCAGATGATGTCGCACGGCGTCGAGGTATTGCGACTGGCTGAAGGCATGGAACGACAGCCAAAGCCCGAAGCGCTCCGACAGGCTCACCGTGGACTCGGTGGACTCACCGGGGTGAAGCTCGTCCTTTTCCCAGTGGTATTCCTCATTGTCGGATTTGAGGCTGGGCATCAGATAGCGGCGGTTGCTGGTGGCAACGATCAGGACGTTCTCGACCGGCGCGTCCAGGCCGCCGTCCAAGGCCGTCTTCAGTGCTGTCAGCGCCGGATCGTGTCGCCCCACGCTGAAGTCGTCGACGTATAGCAAGAAGCGTTCATCGCGGTCGCGCAGCGGTGAGACGATGTCGGGTAGGTCGGTCAGGTCGTGGGGCGAAACCTCGATGCCGCGCAAGCCGTCGCGGGCGTGGCGGGCGAGGCCGGCTTTGACCAGTGACGACTTGCCGGTGCCGCGCGCGCCGGTGAGCAGCGTGTGGTTGGCAGGGTGGCCCGCGACAAACTGCGCAAGGTTGTCAAAGAACTGCAGTTTGGCGCGATCAATGCCCAGCAGGCCGTCGGCCTCGATGCGGTGCAGATGGGGGATGGGCTGGAAGCCGCCGTTGCGCCAGCGCCACGCCAGCGTATCGGGCACGTCCAGGCCCTGCCGTTCTTGATAGGTGTCCATGGGGGCGATTGTCTCAGTCCCTTGCGTTCAAAATCCATCCATCCATTCATCCAGCCAACCATCCACGCCATGTCAGCGGCGTCATCGCTCGGTGTGGCGCAGCCCGGGGATCAGCGCGCGGCGCATGCGCACTGAACGTCGCTGAACGGGGCAAGGCCAAACGGGCGTCGACAGGCGGGCGACCGCAGGTGCAAGCAGATGCTGACCCCGTGTCTGCGCAGAGCAAACAGGCCGGCGGTGCGCCGGGCCTTGCCGCTCAGTGGCGTGATCAGGCCAGTTTCTTGTGGCGATTGCGACGATTGACGCCCGGCTCCACGCCGTAACGACGGCGGAAATCCTCTTCGTAATCGCCGTAGTTGCCCTCACGGAACACCAGCTCCCCAGAGTCCTCGAAAGCGAGGATGTGGGTGGCCACGCGGTCGAGGAACCAGCGATCGTGCGAGATCACCATGGCGTTGCCGGGGAAGTTGAGCAGCGCTTCTTCAAGCGCGCGCAGGGTTTCCACGTCAAGGTCGTTGGTGGGCTCGTCGAGCAGCAGCATGTTGCCGCCTGCCAGCAGCAGCTTGGCCAGATGCACGCGGTTGCGCTCACCGCCCGACAGGTCGCCGATGCGTTTCTGCTGGCTTTCGCCCTTGAAGTTGAAGCGGCCGATGTAGGCGCGCGAGGGCATTTCGAAGCTGCCCGCCCGCAAAATGTCCTGACCCTGGGAGATTTCCTCGAACACCGTCTTGCCGGCATCCAGCGCGTCGCGGCTCTGGTCGACATGCGCCAGCTTCACCGTTTCGCCAATCTTGATGGTGCCCTCATCGGGCTGTTCCTGGCCGGTCAGCATGCGGAACAGGGTGGTCTTGCCGCGACCGTTGGCACCGATGATGCCGACAATGGCGCCTCGCGGCACGTTGAAGCTCAGCCCCTGATACAGCCAGCGATCACCGTATTTCTTGCCGACGTTCTGCACGTCGAGCACCACGTCGCCAAGGCGCGGACCTGGGGGAATGTACAGCTCCCGCGTCTCGGCACGCTTCTGGAATTCCTGAGATGACATTTCTTCGAAGGCTTTCAGGCGTGCCTTGGACTTGGATTGCCGCCCCTTGGGATTTTGCCGCACCCATTCCAGCTCTTCCTTCATGGCCTTGGAGCGGGCGTCTTCCTGCTTCTGCTCGGTGGCGTGGCGCTTGTCCTTCTGATCGAGCCAGCTGGAATAGTTGCCTTGCCAGGGGATGCCGTGGCCGCGGTCGAGTTCGAGGATCCAGCCCGCCACATTGTCGAGGAAGTAGCGATCGTGGGTGACGGCAACGATGGTGCCGGGGAAGTCCTTGAGAAACTTCTCCAGCCACGCCACCGACTCGGCGTCGAGGTGGTTGGTGGGCTCGTCGAGCAGAATCATGTCGGGCTTGGACAGCAGCAGCCGACACAGCGCGACGCGGCGTTTCTCGCCGCCGGAGAGGGTTTCAATGCTTGCCTCCCAAGGGGGAAGGTTCAGCGCTTCGGCGGCCTTGTCGAGAATCATGTCGATGTTGTGGCCGTCCAGCGCCTCGATCTGCGCTTCGAGCTTTTGCTGCTTTTCGCTGAGCTTGTCGAAATCGGCGTCTTCTTCGGCGTACGCCGCATAAACCGCGTCAAGATCGGCCTTCAGCTTGAACAGGTCGCTCAGCGCCTCCTCGACGTTGCCGCGCACGTTCTTGGTGGGGTCCAGCTGCGGCTCCTGCGGCAGGTAGCCCATCTTGATGCCCGGTTGCGGCCGCGCTTCACCGTTAAATTCGGTGTCGACGCCCGCCATGATCTTCAGCAGCGTGGATTTGCCCGAGCCGTTGTAGCCCAGCACGCCAATCTTGGCGCCGGGAAAGAAGGACAGGGAGATGTCCCGCAAAATCTCTTTCTTGGGAGGGACGGTCTTGCCGACCTTGTTCATCGTGAAAACGTACTGGCTCATGGACGCCTTGATGCTGTGGTTGAAACGAGGGCCGCATTATCCGGGTCTGTTGCAGGCTTGTCATTGCCCGCGGGCGATGGTTTGACCTCAAATGATTGAAGTCATACCATTTGGCATCAAATGAAAACGCACCTGCCGCCGCCCGAGCTGTTGACCGTGACCCGCGCCCTGCGGCGCCTCGCGCAGGCACTGGACACACAGTCCAAGCATCTGGAAGTTAGATCTGGCATGACCGCCTCACAGTGGTTGTGTCTGCAGGCCCTGGCGCAATCCAGCACGCCGCTGTCGGCGCGTGAACTGGCGGACTGGGTGAGCCTGACGCCGGGCACCATCAGCCCGGTGCTGGATCGCCTTGAAGCCAAGGGCTGGGTGCGGCGTACCCGCTCGGCCGAAGACCGGCGACGCATCGATCTGGAAATCACCGACACCGGGCGAACGCAATGGCAGAACGCGCCCGGCGTGTTGCCCGAGACCGGCGTGGCCCAGTTCGCGGCCCTGGGTGATGCACGGCGCAAGGCCTTGGCGCACGCGCTTGACGATTTGACGGCGCTGCTGGCGCCAAGGAGCCCACGCGCGACCGATTGACGGTTTGCGCACCCACTCAAGAGGAAGATTTATGTGCGGTTTTGCCGCCGAGATTCGCTTTGATGGCCAGTCGGCCAATGTCGATGCCGTGTCGCGCATGGCGGAGGTATTGAGCCCGCGCGGCCCTGATGGCGACGGCCTGTTCACCCAGGGTCGCATTGCGGTGGGGCACCGTCGCCTGCGGGTGATGGACCGCACCGAACATTCCCAGCAGCCCATGCTGGACCCCCAACTGGGCTTGGGCATCGTGTTCAACGGTGCCATTTACAACCACCCAGAATTGCGCGCTGAGCTGAAAGCCCACGGCTACTCCTTCTATTCCGAAGGCGACACCGAGGTCATTCTCAAGGCCTATCACCGGTGGGGCATCGACTGCGTCGATCACTTTCACGGCATGTTTGCCTTCGTCATCTGGGAGCGCGACAGCGGCCGTGTGGTGCTGGGACGGGACCGGCTGGGCATCAAGCCGCTGTACACCGCCGGCATCAAGGGCGGCCTGCGCGTCGCCTCCACCCTGCCGGCGCTGCTGGCGGGCGGCGGCATCGGCCGCGAGATCGATCCGGTGGCGCTGCATCATTACCTGCACTTTCATGCCGTAGTGCCCGCGCCGCACACCATTTTGAAGGGTGCGCGCAAGCTTCCGCCCGCGACCGTGCGGGTGATCGAGCCCAACGGCGACAGCCGAGATCGCCATTACTGGCATCTGGATTTCACCCCGCAGCCTGACGATGCACGGCGCAGTGAAGGCGAGTGGGTCGAGGCTGTGCTGTCGGCCACGCGCACCGCGGTGCACCGTCGTCTGGTGGCCGACGAGCCGGTGGGCGCGCTGCTCTCCGGCGGGGTGGATTCCAGCCTCATCGTGGGCCTGATGGCCGAGCAGGGCGCCAACCTGAAGACCTATTCCATCGGCTTTGAAGATGTGGGCGCCGAAAAGGGGAACGAGTTCGAGTACTCCGACTGTGTGGCGCAGCACTTCGCGACCGACCATCATCAGATCCGCATCGACAGCACCAACCTGCTGGGGCGCCTGCCCGAAGCCATTACGGCCATGAGCGAGCCGATGGTGTCGCACGACTGCGTGGCGTTCTACCTATTGTCGGAGGCGGTGTCGAAGCACAGCAAGGTGGTGCAGTCAGGGCAGGGCGCCGACGAGGTGTTCGGCGGCTATCACTGGTATCCGCCCATGCTCGCCAGCGCCGATGGCCCGGCCGACTACGCGCGCGGCTTCTGCGACCGTTCGCACGCCGACTACTTGGCATTGGTGCGCGAGACCCATCAATCGGCAGAGGATGTCAGCCGCGCCTTCATCGCCCGGCACTTCGCCGCACCGGGGGCCACGCGGCCGGTGGATCAGGCGCTGCGTATCGACACCACCATCATGCTGGTCGATGACCCGGTGAAGCGGGTCGACAACATGACCATGGCCTTTGGCCTTGAGGCCCGGGTGCCGTTTCTGGACCACGAGCTGGTCGAGCTGGCGGCGCGCATCCCTGCCGAACTCAAGCTGGCGCCGCAGCTGGGCGAGGCCGGCGGCAAATACGTGCTCAAGGAGGCGGCGCGCAAGGTGATTCCGGCCAAGGTGATCGATCGGCCCAAAGGATATTTTCCGGTGCCGGCGCTGAAGTACCTTCGCGGCGATTTTCTCGACCTCACGCGCGGTTGGCTGACCAACGACGCCGCTCGCCAGCGGGGCCTTTTCAACGATGCTGCGGTCCAGTTTCTGCTGAAGGACCCCGAAGCCCATCTGACGCCGCTGCGCGGCTCCAAGGTGTGGCAGTTGGCGCTGCTGGAAGCCTGGCTGCAGACCCATGTAGACCGTCATTGATCGCGAGTGCCCAGACATGAAAGGCCCTTCAGACCTCAGCAGTCAACGGCGCAAAAAGGCCAGCGGCTTGCGCCTGAACAAGCGCGGCGGTTCGCTGGAGCACTGGTCGGCGCGCGCCCCCGAGTCGCCCCTGCATCCCACCAACAGCGAGGTCACGGTCGAGTGCGGATGGGGCAATCTGGTCTTCGCACACACCTACGACAGCGCCTCGGCAGTCGCACGCGACCTTGAGGCCGAGTCGCGCGGGCGCCGCAACATCGCGATCTACGTGCGTGATCCGCATGTGGTGCTGGCGCACAAGCCGCAGCATCTGTTTCTCGATCCCAGTCATACGTTCAGGCTGTGGCTGGCCAATGCGGCGCTGGCGCGGCCGTTGCGGCTGCTGCCCTTCACCGTGCGGCGGCTGCGCACCCAGGCCGATGCCGAGGCGATTCACCGCATCTACCTGGCGCGCAGCATGGTGCCGGCAGATCCAGCCTTTGTCTGGGCGCATCGCGCCAGCCGCACACTGACCTACTTTGTCGCCGAGGACGACGCCACCGGCGCCATCGTGGGCACGGTGATGGGCGTCGATCACGCCGAAGCCTTTGACGACCCTGAGCAAGGCGCCAGCCTGTGGTGTCTGGCAGTAGACCCGGACGCCCATGCCCCTGGGGTGGGGCAGGCGCTGGTGAAAACGTTGGCCGCCCATTACGCCGCGCGCGGCCGTGTGTTCATGGATCTTTCGGTGCTGCACGACAACAACGAAGCCATCTCGCTGTACAAGAAAATGGGCTTCAAGCGCGTGCCGGTGTTCGCGGTGAAGTGCAAGAACGCCATCAACGAGCCGCTGTTCGTCAACGAGGCGCCGGGCCCGCAGCTCAACCCTTATGCCCAAATCATTGTTGACGAGGCGGCGCGGCGCGGCATTCGCGTCGACGTGCTCGACGCGACACACGGTTATTTTCGTCTTACCCACGGCGCCCGCAGCATCACCTGCCGCGAGTCGTTGTCGGAGCTGACCAGCGCGATTGCGATGAGCCGCTGTCAGGACAAGCGCGTGACCTCTCGAATGCTGGCCGAGGCCGGTCTGAGCGTGCCGACGCAGCGCGAAGCCGACGGTTCGGAGGCAGATCGCGAGTTCCTGAAACAGCACCGCGCGGTGGTGGTCAAGCCTGCCGATGGCGAGCAGGGGGCGGGCATCAGTGTCGACGTTCGCACCCTGCGTCACCTGCGTGCCGCCATCAAACGGGCCCGACTCGAAGATGAAACCGTGCTGATCGAGGACTACTGCCCCGGTGAAGACCTGCGCATCATCGTGATCGACTTCAAGGTCGTGGCGGCGGCATTGCGTCGGCCGCCGGAGGTGGTGGGCGACGGCATCAGTGACGTGCGCACGCTGGTCGAGAAGCTCTCACGCCGCCGCGCGGCGGCCACGCACGGGGAATCCCGGGTGCCGCTGGACGCCGAAACTGAACGATGCATCGGTCTTGCCGGTCACAACTGGGATGACATACTGCCCGCCGGACAGCGACTGCAGGTGCGTAAAACCGCCAACCTGCACACCGGCGGGCACCTGAAAGATGTGACCGCGGTGCTGCATCCGGCCTTGCGCAGTGCCGCCGAGCGGGCCGCGCGAGTGCTCGACATTCCAGTGACGGGACTCGACTTTCTGGTGCCCGACGTGACGCAGCCGGAGCACGTCATCGTCGAGGCCAACGAACGTCCCGGTCTGGCCAACCATGAGCCACAGCCCACGGCGGCGCGTTTTGTCGACCTGCTGTTCCCGCTCTCTCAAACTCCGGAGGATCCGCATGCGCAAGCTGCCGATTGACAACGACTACATCCAGAAGACCCTGCTCGAACTGCTGGCCATTCCCAGCCCGGTGGGGCTCACCGATGAGGTCGTGCACTACACCGGCAACAAGCTCAAGGAGTTGGGCATCCCCTTCGAGCTCACACGGCGCGGCGCCATCCGCGCCACCCTGAAGGGCGAAACCGACCGACCCGCGTGCGCAGTGGTCGCGCACCTCGACACGCTGGGAGCCAACGTGCGTGCCCTGAAGGCCAACGGCCGGCTGAGCCTGCTGCCCATCGGCACCTGGTCCAGCCGCTTTGCCGAAGGCGCACGCGTCACCCTGTTCACTGACCACGGCGCGCTGCGCGGCACCATCCTGCCGTTGATGGCCTCTGGGCATGCCTTCAACGAAGGCGTCGACACGCAACCGGTGAGCTGGGATCACATCGAACTGCGCATTGATGCGTTCTCTGAAAGCGTTGAAGACCTCACCCAGCTGGGCGTCAACGTGGGCGACTTCGTGGCCGTTGATCCGCAGCCCGAGATCACGCCGTCCGGCTATATCTCGTCACGGCATCTGGATGACAAGGCCGGCGTCGCCGCACTGCTGGCGGCCTGCAAGGCCCTTAAAGAGAGCCGCATCTCGTTGCCCGTGCACTTCCACCCGATGTTCACGGTGACCGAAGAGGTCGGCTTTGGCGCCTCGGCGATCCTCGATGAACGCATCAGCGAAATGGTGGGCATCGACATCGCCATACCTGCCTCGGGGCAGAACTCGCGGGAGCGTGGCGTCACCGTGGCCATCGCCGACTCGTCCGGTCCGTTCGACTATCACCTGACGCGCAAGCTGATCAATCTGTGCAAGGCGCATCAGATCGATCACCAGCGCGACGTGTTTCCGTACTACTTCTCGGATTCAGCGGCGGCCTTGCGGGCGGGCTTCGACATTCGCCATGCCCTGATCGGCTTTGGTGCTGACGCCTCGCACGGCTGGGAGCGCACCCATTTGTCGTCCCTGACCTCGGTGGCCGAATTGCTGACGCTGTACGCGCAGAACGGCCCGGTGATCACCCGCGACCAACATGCTATTGGCCCCATCGAAGGATTTCCGCATCAGGTGGACATCGACCAACTGGACCATTCGCCCACCTCCCTGCCGCGGCCTAAGGAGTTTCTGGAATAGCCCTCAGAACAATGCACAGCGCCTGAGGCGTCCGGCAGCCCGCAGCACGCGATGCGTCATGAGCACACGCCCGCGACGTGAGATGCGTCGCTGGCGTGTGCCAGACTCCGCGTCCTTATGGACAAGCAACACACCACCGCGACCCGATCGCTGCACGACTTGTTGCGCGAACATGGCCACCTGCGACTGTCGGGTGCCGACACCCGCAAGCGCCTCGAAGCCTTGGCGCCCCTGCAGGATTGGCCGTGCTTCGTCGACAGCTGGAACGCCATGCCGGTCGATGGCTACCTTGCCAACGGAGGGCGTTACCGGCGACGGCGACACGCCAATTATCTGGCCACGCCCGACGGCATTACCCGCCAGCCGCATCGGCCGCACTACCAAAGCCGGGATTACAACCCGTTGCACGGCGGCATCGAGCGCTGGTTTGAACCCGTGGAGCCTGCCATCAGTGACGGCGCCAGCCTGCGCACCATTCTGGAGTTCTGTCACCGCTGCTTCGCGCCGCTCACGCCCACGGTGACGCACTGGTTCGTCGAGGTGCATCAGTTTCGTGTCGAAACGACGGAAGACGAAGCCGGCCTGCCAACGCCCGAAGGCGCGCATCGCGATGGTGTGGACTGGGTGTTGGTGCTGCTGATTCGTCGGCAAAACGTGCGCAGCGGCGTCACGACGATCTACGCGCCCGACGGCCAAACGCTGGGCAGTTTCACCCTGGCTGAGCCCTTTGATGCAACGCTCATCGACGACCACCGCGTGCACCACGGCGTCACCCCGGTTGAACCGCTGGACCCCACGCAACCTGCCTGGCGAGACGTGCTGGTGGTGACCTTCAGGCCGGCATAACCGCCCGGGCGTCGAAAGCGGCACAGGTCAAATTCTGGACATCGACGGGCCAACAGGCTGGGATCAAGGCGGCCTGCACCATGGCCGGAAGCGGCTGAGGCCGTGTGCCACCCACGCCAAGGCGAGTTGAGCGCGCTGGCCCGCAACGGGCGCGCAGCGCGCTCAACCCTCCTGAAACGTAATGCGACCGTCCGGTGCGATCAGCCCGCAGGCAGGTAGACGGACTTGTAGGCGAGGTAGCTGTTCAGCGATTCTGGGCCCAACTCGCGGCCCATCCCGCTGGCCTTCACCCCGCCGAACGGCGCGTTGATGTCGAGCATGTAGCCGTTGACGCCAATGCTGCCGGTCTGTACCCGCCGAGCCACATCCTGCGCGTGCAGACTGTCCTTCGACCAGACGGTGCCGCCCAGGCCGAAGTCGGAATCATTGGCGATGCGCACCGCGTCGTCTTCATCCTGATATTTGATGATGGACAGCACCGGCCCGAAGATTTCTTCCTGCGAGATGGTGGCGTTGTTGTCCACGTCGGCGAACACGGTGGGCTCGACGAACCAGCCATTGCCGGCATTTTTGGGCCGGCCGCCCCCCGCAACCAGACGCGCCTCGGTTTTACCCTTGGCAATGTAGCGTTCCACCACGTTGCGATGCGCCTCGGAGGCCATGGGGCCAATCTGGGTTTCCGGGTCCAGAGAGCTGCCAACTTTCAGCGACTTGGCCATGCCGGCGACGGCATCGACAATTTCGTCATAACGGCTGGCCGGCACCAGAATGCGGGTGCTCGCCGCGCAGGTCTGGCCGTTGTTGCCGAAGGACGCAAAGCCCATGCCTTCGAGCAGCGGGGCAATTTCGGCGTCTTCCAGAATGATCGCGGCCGACTTGCCGCCCAGTTCAAGGGTCACCGGGCGCAGCAGGCGGCCGCACACCTCCGCAATCTTGCGGCCGGCCGCCGTGGAGCCGGTGAAGGCCACCTTGTTGATGCCGGGGTGCGACACAAGGTGGGCGCCCACTTCACGATCACCCGGCACCCAGTTGATCACCCCGGCCGGAATGCCGGCCTCCTGCGCCGCTTCGGCGACGATGTAGCTGTCGAGCACGGTGCCGGGCGAAGGCTTGAGCACCAGGGTGCAGCCCGACACCAGCGCTGGCCCGATCTTGAGAATGGACAGCAGCACCGGGTAGTTCCACGGCACGATGCCGCCGACCACGCCCAGCGGTTCGCGGCGGACCAGCGTGTCGAAGC
The DNA here is from genome assembly GCA_002706265.1 of Polycyclovorans sp. GTDB lineage: Bacteria > Pseudomonadota > Gammaproteobacteria > Nevskiales > Nevskiaceae > Polycyclovorans. The sequence continues at coordinate 99,275 of PAKU01000037.1, forward strand.
CCATGGGAGACGGACGGCGCTCTTCAAACTGCATGGTGCTGGCCATGTGCGCGTAATAGCGCAACAGGCCGACCACATACGCGCCTTCGAGCTGCGTCGACAGGCTGATGGGCATGCCGTTCTGCGAGCTGACGGCGGTGCTGATTTCGGCAGAACGCTTCTCGATTGCGTCAGCAAATCGGTTGATCAAGGCGCTGCGCTCGGTGCCGGTCGTGCGGCCCCAGGGGCCATTGAATGCGGCGCGCGCGGCCACGACCGCACGATCAATATCGGCTTCTGCCCCTTCAGGCACGCTGCCGATCACTTCGCCGGTGTTGGCACCGATCACCTCGAATCGCTTTGAGGTGGAGGGCTTGACCCACTCACCGCCAATAAAAAACGCATCCCGCTTGGATTGCTCTAGCACAGCCATGGATTCTCTCCTCCGTGACGATTGGGCCCTTGTCGCTCTGTTGCCGACAGGGTGATATTTTTTTTCAGGCTCGCGACCCAAAAAACATAACACGAAATCTGCGGGATTATGAGCGGCACGCTCGGCCTCATTGCCTCGCCGTGAGCGGGTCTCAAACGTGGTTTCCACCCTGATGCACCGAGCCGGCGCATCGACTGAACCGGTCGCGACAGTCACGCAGACCGTTCTGCGCAGACGGACCCGTCCTCGCCTCGTTTGCCCCACCTGTTCACCATTCACACTGCGAGTGGGCCCCCAATCTGGCGTCGAGAGCCCGCGGTGACCCTGCTTCCAATCGCAGGTCGAAATTACTGAAAATTATTGGCCGGCAATAATGTTCGGCAATGTTCGGCGCCCTTGCTCATCCTCACGTCACAACGATCATCCCCGTTCCTGAGCGTTGTCGCATTCCGCACGACGAACGTGACCTTGGATATGGGCCGCCGGCAGCCTCAGCCGCTGCACGATGGCGCCAACGTCACCAAGCGGTCACTTGCGGCGCCTATCGTGCCGGGCTGATCAATCCGTTTGGGGAGTATCGCCGTGTCCGAGCCCTTGTCTTTGCCGGCGCTTTCGCGACGTGGATTGTTGCGTGGCCTGTTTCTGGGACTGGGCGCGTTGGCGACACCGGCCTGGATGGGGCGGGCCCGCGCCCAAGGCGGCGCCGCGCTGAGTCTGCCGGTCGGGCCCCTTGCCGGGATCGGCCCTGTGCAGCGGGTGACGCTGACCGGCGGCGCGTTGCCCGGCGTCGACGATGGTGTCAACGCGCCGGAGGGTTTTTCGGTGCGCTGCGTCGCGCGGCAGGGCGTCAATCCGCTGAGCGGCACCGCGCAGGGCTACCTCTGGAACATCGATCCCGATGGCGGTGCGGTGTTTCCCTCCGCTGCGGATGGTGGCTGGGTCTACGTCTCCAACAGTGAGGACACGCCAGGCGGGGTCGGCGCGCTGCGCTTTGATGCGGCCGGCAACCTTGTCGACGCCTATCCCATCCTCGAGGGCACGCGCAACAACTGCGCCGGCGGTGCAACCCCTTGGGGGACCTGGCTCTCCTGCGAGGAGACCGGCAACGGCGAAGTCTGGGAATGCGATCCCTTTGGCGCTCCGGCCGATGCCGTGAAAAAGCCTGCGCTGGGGGCCTTCCCGCACGAAGCGGCGGCTATTGATCCCCTCAATCACGTCTGTTACCTCACCGAAGACGGCGGCAGCCAGCGTTTCTGGCGCTTTGTGACCACCGCGTCCGATCAAACCCTGCTTCCGAATGGCGTGACCCGGCTGGCGCTGGAGAATGGGCAGTTGCAGGTGTTGCAGATCGAGGGCTTCGAGCGCGGCGTGACGCCTCCACCCGAGGCGTTGCGAGAAGCCCAGCGGGTGAGCTGGGTGAATGTCTTCAGGCTTCCCTCGTTGCCCCTGTTACCGCAGCAACTGCCGACCCTGACCTCGGCCGGAACCCAATTCCCGGGCGGCGAGGGTATTTGGTATTACGAGGTCCCCGAAGCGCTGCGCCAGACGCCCACACAGGGCACCGTGCCGACACGCGGTGTGATGTTCTTCGCCACCAAGGGCGATAACCGGGTCTACGCCTACGACATCGAGAATCAGTTGCTGGAACTGATTTTCGACAACGAAAACATGCAGGTCGAGGTGGGTTTTGATGACGTTGACAACGTCACTGTCAGCCCCGCTGGCGATGTGCTGGTGGCCGAGGACGGCAATCGCATGCGCCTCTACGTGATCGTTCCCAACCAGCCCGCCAAGTTGCTGATGCAGATCACAGCGGGCTCGGGCGAAATCACCGGCCCCGCATTCACGCCGGACGGCTCGCGCCTTTACTTCAGTCAGCAGCGCGGGCCCAGCAGCGTCGATGGATCAGGTGCTCGGGGTTCGACCTACGAGATGATCATTCCGCCGGAATTCCGGTCGCTTGTCCTGGCCACGCCCACGCCGTCGAGCAGCCCCAGCCCGACCGCGAGCCCAACGACAGCCCCCACCGCAACTGCAAGTCCCACGGCGACCGCAACCGCGCCCCCAACGGCGACCCCGACAACGGGTCCGGCGCCAACCGTCACGCCGCCCGTGACGCCCACCCCGAATGTCCCCCAGGCGCCCGTGCCCGCCTCGACTCCGGCGCCGACCCTGACCCCGACTCCGTTGACCGCCACCCCGACGCCGACCGCCGTCCCTGGGGCGCTCATCACGGTGCCGGTCAACGAAGGGGGGGGTGCCGTTGGCGCCGCAGCTGCTGCTGCACTGGGCGCCGCTGCCGCTGCGCGGAGCATCGTCGGCGACGCGCCTTAAAGACCGATGCGCGGGAAGGCGCTGATCGTTGAGCCTTGCTGATCGGCCCCCGAAAAAATTACGAAAGTTTGGTGGTTCCTGGACGGGCCAAGTCCGGCGGGAGTCTGCCCAAAGCGGGCATCTAACGTTATAGGAGACGTCTCCTGCCTCGGCGAGAACCCATGCAGTTCACCCATTGACGTGTAACGAGCCCACTGCTCTACTACATTCAGTGATACGGGGAGTAGCTGGCGCTCGATTTTTGGCGCCTGATGTGTCGTCAACACGGAGCGCACGCGCTCCCGGCGCCTCAGACCAGGGTTGTTGACTGGGTGGCAAGACCGGACTGGGTTGTCATGACTCGTGCCTACCACTCAAGGATCTGCCCCCATGGCTTCGATCGGTTCCCCACTGCTTTGGTCGCTGTTCACGGCGTTCGTTCTAGTCGCGCTTGCCGTCGATTTTTTACTCCTGAACCGTCAGGGCGCCCATCGGGTGTCCATGCGCGAAGCGGGGCTCTGGACCTTGGTCTGGGTTGCGGTGAGTTTTGTCTTTGTCGGACTGCTGTGGTGGCAATTGGGTGGACTGGGCAATGACCCGGCCGCGAAGGCGCTCGCCAACGCCAAAGCGCTCGAATTCATCACCGGCTACCTGGTCGAGAAGGCCTTGGCCGTCGACAATATTTTTGTCTTCCTGATGGTATTCACCTACTTCGCCGTACCGCCCGATTTCCAGAAGCGGGTGCTGATGATCGGCATCCTCGGCGCCTTGGTACTGCGCGGCATTCTGATTCTCATTGGCGCCTGGCTGATCGCACAGTTCCACTGGATTCTGTATCTCTTCGGCGCCTTCCTGGTGTTCACCGGCATCAAGATGTGGTGGGCCGCAGGGCAGGAGCCCGATCTGGACGCCAACCCTGCGCTGCAATGGCTTAGGCGCCGGATGCGGGTGTCGCCGAACTATGACGGTGAGCGCTTCTTCACCATGATCAACGGCGTCAGGGTGGCGACGCCGCTGCTCTTGGTGGTGCTGGTGATTGGTATCGTCGATGTGGTGTTCGCGGTCGATTCCATACCTGCGATCTTTGCAATCACCACCGATCCCTTCATTGTGCTGACCTCCAACGTCTTCGCAATTCTTGGCTTGCGTGCGATGTATTTTCTACTTGCAGGGGTGCATGAGCGCTTTCACCTGCTGCCCTACGGGTTGGCCGTCGTGCTGGTGGTGATCGGCACCAAAATGCTGCTCATTGATCTCTACAAGATTCCGGTTGCCTGGTCGCTGATCGCAACAGTGGTGATCCTCGGAGTAACGATGATGCTCTCGCTGCTGCTTCCGCCTGAGGGTGACGGCAAGTTACACGGTGGCTACCCCTTCACCAAGAGGAAAACGCCGCCGCCAACTGATAAGTAAGCCCGAGGCAAGCCTGCGCGCGGTCTTCAACACCGACTTTCATCTTGTCGGGCGCGGCATCGCAAAAAAAGGGACGAACAGCAATTAGGACCTCTGACAGCCCAAAGCTGACATTAGGAATTGTGTGACTGGCAGAGATGTCCGTCCGCTTTTGTCGTATCTCCGCCGGATAATCATTTTCGCTGTATGAGGTCGACAACAGTGGGGCCGTATCCGGCCTTCCTCGCTTGTCGTCCCCAGCACTTGTCAACTTCGGGCGCACCTAATGAGTAGTAGCCAAGACGTAGAAATGGATCAAGGATCATGGGTCCCATTCGATCCCCAAGATTTAGTCGAAGCCCTTCCAGGCGCTGGCGCCCAATACATTGACGCGCTGTTGGCATGTTCGCGTATCCGGTGGGGGGCGAACGCCTCAGTTGGCTACTTTCAGGACGAAGAGCAATCCGCAGGTTCGTCACGTGACTGGTGCTGGGACGAGGACCTCGCAATATCCGCTCAGGTGGGAGGCACAGTTTTCGTGATCGACTTTCAGACGAAAGACGGCGAAGTACGTGCTTTCCGATTGGAACGTGCCCTTGAACTGGAGCTTCAGATTGATGATGCGTAACGGCGACTCCGAGTAGGCATATGGCTCCCACGCAGTCTGTCGATAAGGCTAAAAAACCTTCGGTATGCGCTCAGCATCAGGCACTAATTTGTTGAGTTGATGCAGCTTGGTAAGCGACACTTGGAATTGTCCGTTGCTTGGCATCTTCTTGCCCTTAAAAAGATCCCATACCAATGACCCGGGGCCGTTATAAACATCGTCAAAGGTTCCGTCGGGATTTATCTTGATGATTATCGTGTGCTGCGGCTCGCAGCGGAAAGCAACTGTTCTCGATTGAGTGGCTTTGATTTCCACTTCGCGACCATCTTTGGTAACGGCGTCAAATCCCTTATTTGATGCAGTCTTCAAATCAAGCGCATAAGCATCGGCGACCAGACACTCACCAAGGCTCCCCACCATGTGTCCATCAGGTGTGAATTTCCGTCCGTCGAACATTTCTTCAAGAGCCTTAACCGTAGAATAAAGCTGTTTTACAAGGGCTTGAATTTTTTCGTGATCGATCTTGTTTTTCATTTTTTGGTTCATTAAGAAATAAATTTGATGGGAAAGCTGTGATCCAGATCATCCCCCTCGCTTTTCCCACGCGAGCTGCAAGCGCGCTTCCCAGTCGGGAGGTTTAACGACATTGACAGCATTTCCCCATGTCGACAAGTGCCACGCCATCTCCAAACATCCACCGGCACGGAAGCGTACATGCAGGCTGCCGTCAGTATCCCGGTCAAGTTGTTGTGTGGGATGAAAATCGTAATCTGCGGCGTCCTTGGCTGCCTCCGGGGCGAAGTGCCAGTGAACATCAAAGGGCTCTTCCTGCCAGATGCCGAAGGATCGCTCCAGGTAACGGGTTAGCGAGAATCCCTTCGGCTTTATCGCGGTGTGCCGCTCCACCACCGCACTTTCGATTCCGCCGAGTACAAAGTACCGAGGCTCAGCCTCAGGGGCCCGCCCGGCGAGTAGATAGTGCCGCTGGCCGTAGACCAGACCATAGGGATGCAGGAGGTAACTCCTTCGAATGCCTGTTTTCCGGAATCGATACTGAACCCGTAGTACGCGGCGTTGCCGCAGTGCGCTTCGGATGGTACCCAGCACCTCAGCATCTACTTTGACGCGGGGCCCGGGGCGTACGGCTATGCCCTCTGCAACCGTGGTTGCCAGGAGCGCATCGGCGAGATCCGAGGCCGAGTCGCTCGGAACTGATGAGGTTAACAGCGCAGCAATTCGATTCAGGTTGTCGGCGTGTGCCGTTAAGCCCGCCTGCACCAGGCTCTTACGGGCGATCTCAAGGGAGGCGAGATCATCTGGACACACGGTGGCCAGCGCCCGAATGAGTCCCGTTCTGATCTTCCAACGCTTGTGACCGCTGTCATCCACCCATTCCTGGTGGCGCCCATCGAACAGCCTGAGCACAGCATCACGGCAGCGTTCGGCGGTCCTGCGTGACATCGGGGGATCACTGAGCGCCTGAATGTCCTTCAAACCGACGCCCGCCGCTCGACCTTGCATCTCGATGGCAATGCGCAACAACAGTTCAGCGTTCTCGTGTCGCATAGGTCAGGGCATCCGCAACCGGAACAGGTCGCTTAGTGATTGAGATACGTCCGATTGTGGCGTACTTACGAGGGATCATGCGCTGAACCCGGAAAAGCCATGCGTCGTGGCTTCTGGCAGCGGAGACAAGAGATGACGTTTCAGCAAGAGTTCGAGGTGGGCAGCGTTCGCTACCGCGTCGAGGTCACCGAGTGCGGTTCAATTGTCCTGAAGGCAATCGCAGACCGACGTGACTGGTCACAACGGGCTGCCGTGTTCTCGGACCCCTTCTGGTATCCCGGCAGAGAAGAGAAGTACGGCGAGCCCGAATCTGTGGAGTCCTTGGGCGCCCATGACAACGCACATGCCGTGCTGCGCCTTGCTGCAAGCGCCGTCATCGGCTGGATCAAAGAGCATCGCATTGGGCAGCTCTGCTTCCGCGCCTTGGAGCCGAGGCTTCATCGAATCCTGTTGCGCTTCGCCCGTCGGATGTCCCGACGGTATCGCCTGCCGTACGAGGTTGATGACTATGAGGGATGGATCCTCGTTACCCGCCTCCAGCGAACCCTCGCGGCGTGAAGTGGCTTTCAGCTCGACCAGCACCCGTTTGCTGCACCTGCGGTGAGTCCCTGGAAGCCATTGGCGGTCGACGCATCGTCAGCACGCGTTCGAGAGGGGTCTTCCTTATCCCGGCCAAAGGCGATGTCCGAGGACGTATCAAACGATGGCGGATCAAGGACAACTCGGCGACTTCTCTGGGTACGGTTGGGCCAGAGTCATTCTGGACGCCGGACCGCATCGAGCGTGGCTGCTCTCACGTTGTCAACGGCTTTCAGCCGTGGATGTGCCAGCGTTGCGCTGGGCAATGCTGCACCGCGTGTGGCAACCCTCTTAAGCGACCGCCAGGTGCACTGGATATCGATGGCAACAGTTTCGCCTTGCTTCCGGCGAGCGTTCCCTGCGAGTGCGTGGTCTCGCCCACAAGAGGCTGAACATCCATGAAAAATGGCGCGCCTTCAGGCGTGGTTGGCCTTTGCCATTCCATCTACGAATCCGCCCATCAACAAAAACAAAGCCCCCGGAACCTTGCGGCGCCGGGGGCTCTAATTTTCAAATTGGTGGACAGTACAAGGCTCGAACTTGTGACCCCCGCCGTGTGAAGGCGATGCTCTACCACTGAGCTAACTGTCCAAATGGTGGGTCGTGATGGATTCGAACCATCGACCAATTGGTTAAAAGCCAACTGCTCTACCAGCTGAGCTAACGACCCGGCCCAGCACGCGATTATAACCAAAAATTCACGGCTGTTGTGGCGGAGGGGGAGGGATTCGAACCCCCGGAACCTTGCGGTTCAACGGTTTTCAAGACCGTCGCAATCGACCACTCTGCCACCCCTCCGGCGCGCGGATTGTAATGGAAGCGGCGCACGAAAGGGCATGTCCATCGAGACACCCGACGAACAATGCAGGCGGTGGGCGCTGTCAGCCGTCGACGGTCACCGTGATCAACACCTGTTTGCTGCGCACCTGGGTGCCCGCATCGACGCTGATGCTGTCAACGACGCCGTCAACGGGCAGGCTGAGCTGAAATTCCATCTTCATCGCTTCGAGCACCGCCAGTGTCTGGCCTTTGGCGACGCGGTCCCCGGGCTTGATGTGCACGGCAATCACCTTGCCGTCGGTGTGCGCCAGCAGGCGGCCGTCAGAGCCCGGTGCCGCACCTTGGACAGGCGCAAGGGTGCGATCTTCCCAGCACCATGAACGCCCGTTGCTTTCGATCCAGAGCTGGTCACCCGCGCGCTGCCAGGCCACCTGCTGGCCAAGGCCGTCGATGGTGAAGCGTAGGCCGTCGGCATCGTGCGCCATGACCTGCACCGCGAGCGAGGTGTGTTCATCAACGCACACGTCGAAGTGGCCGCCGCGTCCGGCCTTCACGTTGACCTGGTGGTCAGCCCCCCGGCACTGCAGCACCAACTCGGCCGCCGTGTCGTGCGAGCTGTGCCAGCCAATCAACTCGTCACTGAGGCCGTGTGTGGCGGCAAGTTGTGCGGCGTCTCCCAGATAGAAGCCCAGGGCCGCGATGGCGGCATCCTGGTCGGTGGGCTTGATGGCCGCAATGCGGGACGGCGGGAAATGCTCGGCCAGGAACCCGGTGGAGAAATCGCCGCCCGCAAAGGCAGGGTGGGCAATGATCTCGGCCAGATAGTCCTTGTTGCTGATGACGCCGAACAGCCGGGTGCCGGCCAGCGCCTTCAGCAGCCGGGTGCGTGCGGTTTCGCGGTCTTCGCCCCAGGCGATGAGCTTGGCCTGCATGGAGTCGTAGAACGGGCTGACGGTGGCGCCGGTTTCCAGATAACTGTCGATGCGTATGCCATCGCCGCCGGCCGCCTGCCATTGCAACACGTCGCCGGTTTGCGGCAGGTCACCGGCCAGAGGGTCTTCGGCACACAGGCGCACTTCAATGGCGTGGCCGTAACGATTTTCGTCGATGTCGGCCTGACGCATGGGCAGGGCCTCACCTTGGGCCACACGCAGCTGCCAGTCGACCAGGTCGACGCCGTACACCATCTCGGTCACCGGATGCTCGACTTGCAGGCGGGTGTTCATTTCGAGGAAATAGAACTGGCCATCGGCCGCCAGCATGAATTCCACCGTGCCCGCGCCCACATAGTGGACCGCCTTGGCGGCTGCCACCGCTGCCGCGCCCATGCGTTCGCGCAGTGCCGGGTCAACGGCCGGGCTCGGGGCTTCTTCCACCACCTTCTGATTGCGTCGCTGCACCGAGCAGTCGCGCTCGCCCAGATGCACCACGTTGCCGAGCCGGTCGCCGAAGATCTGAATTTCGACATGGCGGGCATTGAGCACCGCCTTTTCGATCAGCAGTTGGCCGGAGCCGAAGGCGTTTTCTGCCTCGCTGCGGGCCGACTTGATGGCCGCGCCCAGCTCGGCGTCGTCATGGACCAGCCGCATGCCTCGGCCGCCGCCGCCAGAGGCCGCCTTGACCATGACCGGCAGACCGACCTTGCGGGCTTCGGCGATCAGGGTTGCGTCAGACTGGTCGTCGCCCTGGTAGCCGGGCACGCAGGGCACGCCTGCGGCCAGCATATGGTTCTTCGAGGTGCTCTTGTTGCCCATGGCCTCGATGGAAGCCGCATCGGGCCCCACGAACACCAGTCCCGCATCGTGGATGGCCTGGGCAAACTCGGCGCGTTCCGAGAGAAAGCCATAGCCGGGGTGGATGGCCTGGGCGCCGCTGCGCCGGGCCGCTTCGATGATGCGGTCGATCAGCAGATAGCTGTCTTTGGCGGGCGCGGGGCCGATATGCACGGCCTGATCGGCCTCGCGCACGTGCAGCGCGTTGCGGTCGGCATCTGAATAAACGGCCACGGTCTGGTAACCGGCCTTCTTGGCGCCACGAATGACGCGAACGGCAATTTCGCCACGGTTGGCGACCAGTACTTTGGTGAATCGGCTCATCGGGTTTCTCATTGAGTGGCCGCACTCTGCGGCTCGCATTCTTTCAAGGTCGGCGGCAAGGCCCCGTGTAGTTCTGCAACGCGGTCAGGCGTGCTTTGCATTCGTCTCGCGGGGCGACTGCGTGTTGAAGGCCCTCGTCACTGCCGGGCGACACCGAAGGTGTTGGGCTGCACCTCGCGCAGTTGGGCCTCGCGGCACACGGACAGACACAGGCCCAGCACGCGGCGGGTGTCGCGTGGGTCGATCAGGCCGTCATCGAACAGGCGGGCGGTGGCGGCAAAGGCGTGTGATTCACGGTCGAACTGGTCAACGATGCCCTGACGAATCGTCGCCAGCATTTTCTCGTCGGCGTCGGACAGCTGCTTGCCCTGCGCTTCCCATTTCTGGCGGGTGATGATGTCCATCACGCCCGCGGCCTGCTCGCCGCCCATGACGCTGGTGCGCGAATTGGGCCACGAGAAGATGAAATGCGGGCCGAAGCCGCGGCCGCACATGCCGTAGTTGCCGGCGCCAAAGCTGCCACCCATCACGATGGTGAGCTGCGGCACGGTGGCGTTGGCAACGGCCTGAATCATCTTCGAGCCGTGCTTGACGATGCCGCCCTGTTCGCTCTCGGTACCCACCATGAAGCCGGTTGTGTTCATCAGATAGATGATGGGAATGTTGGCCTGGCAACAGAGTTGAATGAACTGCCCGGCCTTGTTGGCGCCCTTGGTGGTGATGGGGCCATTGTTGGAGATGATGCCGATCGGGTGGCCGTGCAGCACGGCGCGGCCGCAGATGGTTTGCTGGTCGAAGTCGGCCTTGAATTCCTGAAACTCGGAGCCGTCGACCAGGCGGGCGATGACTTCACGGCAATCGAAGGGCTTGCGGTAGTCCGGCGCAACCACGCCGCAGAGTTCGTCGGTGTCGTATTTCGGGGCGCGGACCTCGCGCAGGGGCAGGGTGGGGCGGCGGTCGTTCCAGTGCAGATTGGCCACGATCTCGCGCGCGATGCGGATGCTGTCGGCGTCGTTCTCGGCCAAAAATTCACAGGTGCCGGCCACGCCGCCATGCATGTCGGCGCCGCCGAGTTCTTCGTCGCCGGCGATTTCACCCGTGGCGGCCTTCAGCAGCGGCGGCCCGGCGAGAAACACTTTTGCGTTTTTGCGCACCATGACCACGTAATCCGACAGCCCCGGCATGTAGGCGCCGCCCGCGGTGGAGGAGCCGTGGACCACGGTGACCTGTGGGATGCCCGCGGCCGACAGGCGTGCCTGGTTGGCGAAGGTTTTGCCACCGGGAATGAACAGTTCGGCCTGGAAGAGCAGGTTGGCGCCGCCGGACTCGATCATCGACACCACCGGCAATTTCTGCTGCAGGGCAATCTCTTGCAGGCGCAGGGTTTTTTGCACGCCGAACGGCGTCATGGTGCCGCCCTTGATCGCCGAGTTGCTGGCCACGACCATGCAGCGTGCGCCCGAGACATAGCCAATGCCGGCAATCATGTTGCCGCCGGCCAGCGAGCCGTCCTTGTCGTCGTGAAGCTTGTAGCCGCACAGGGTCGACAGCTCCAGCCATGGTGAACCGCGGTCGAGCATGAGGTGCACGCGCTCGCGCGGCAGCAGTTGTTTGCGCTTGTGGTACTTGGCGCGCTTGGATTCTTCCTCGTCGTGGCCCTTCTGCTCCACGGCGCGCCAATCGGCGACAAACTGCAGCATGCTGGCCCGGTTGGCAGCAAACGCGGGACTATTGACGTCGACTTTTGATTCGATAATCGGCATTTCCAGATCACGGCCAGAAGATTAAATGGGCCGCCTTTTTACCAGCAATCGCTGATCTATTCATCAATAAGATGGCTTACCGGGCCGTGTGGCGCGCGCTCAGGGGTCTGAGGTCCACTGTGCGGCGCCCAGAAAAATCAGCGTGAGCTGTTTGGCGGCGCCACTTTCCAACCGTGCGCGTTCATTGTGGTCTTGGGGGTCGGCGTCGAGCAACAGCTCGGTGGCGCCCATCATGGTCTGTACGACCAGGCCCGCCACCAGGCGCAGCGTGTCACCGTTGAGCGCACGCAAGGGCGGCAAGGGCGCAAGGTCGGCCGCCAGCTCGCTGACCCACAGTCGAATCTCCTTGCGAATGCCGAGGCGCACGGCGGTGGAGCCGCTCATGCGCTCCTTGGCGATGAACTGGAACTGCAGCCGGTGGGTGTCGACGTATTGCAAGAAGGTGCGCACCGAACTGGCGATCTGGTGCTCGCCAGGCTGCGGACCGGCACGTGCCTCGCGCATCAGGGCGTGCAGGGCGGCAAACGCATCGTCGATCAGCGCCAGGCCCAGGTCTTCCATGCTGCCGAAATGGCGGTAGAACGCCGCCGGCACCACGCCGCCGACCTTGGCGACCTCACGCAATGACAAAGAAGAAAAGCTGCGCTCGCCCTCAAGCAGGGTGAGTGCCGCGTCCATCAGGGCGCGTCGGGTGCGCTGCTTGCGGCCGTCGCGTGGCGACGCATCAGCATCTTCAACGGGTTTTTTGCGCAGGCGCTTCATGTGAGGAGTCTAGTCCAGCGGACAGGCATTCGACGCACGCACACCAATAGTGAACATGTGTTGACAAACTGAAATATGCAACTTACGGTGCACATACGTTCACTATCGAAGTTGCGCAGACATCATGAACCTCACATCAATCCCCAAAACCCTGAGTTGGTTAGAGCGCCTGGCGACGCCCTTGGCGGTGGATGACTACGTCGAAATGATCAATCCGCTGTGGTCCAGACGCGCGATCAATGCGCGCGTCGTCTCGATCAAACGACAGACCCGTGAAGCAACCACCATTCGCCTGCAGCCCGGTCGGCGCTGGACCGGCTTCCGGCCGGGGCAGTTCGTACGCGTTTCGCTACCGGTCAACGGCATACGCCAGACCCGCTGCTATTCCATCTGTTCGGCCACCGGCGCGGTGAACGACTGTTTTGAGATTACCGTCAAGGCGGTCGCCGAAGGCCGCGTTTCGCCTCATCTCAACAGCGGCGTGAAGCTGGGCGACGTGGTGGAGATCAGCGAGGCCGAAGGCGCGTTCACCTGGGGCGCAACCCTGCCTGAAAAGGCCCTGTTCATCAGTGCCGGCAGCGGCATTACGCCGTTGATGGGCATGGCCCGCGAGGCCGCGCGCTGCGGCACGCTGCCGAATCTGGTGTGGCTGCACTATGCCCCGGCCGCCAGCGAGCTGATCTTTGCCGATGCGCTGGCACAGTTGCAGCACGATCATCCGCAGTTGCATCTGCAGGTGATCTTCACCCGACTCGACGGCGAGCATTTTTCGGGCAGGGCACTGCGCCGGCGTTGTCCCGACTGGCAGGACCGCAGCGCCTGGGCCTGCGGACCGGGCGCCCTGCTCGACGCTGCCGAGGCGCTCTGGGCCGCGACGCCCGCTCAGCCCCTGATCACCGAGCGCTTTCAGGCCAAGGCGATGACGCTGGGTGATCCGGCGACCGGCGGCACGCTGACCTTCAGCGGCAGCGGCCATCAAGCCGAGGCCGACGGCACGACCTCGATTCTGGACGCCGCCGAGGCTGCAGGACTCAGTCCCCGATACGGCTGCCGCATGGGCATCTGCCATGGCTGCACGGTGTCGCTCAAGTCGGGCCAGGTGCGTGACCTGCGCACCGGCAAGGCCTTCGGCGAAGAAGGTGACCTGATCCAGATTTGCGTCTGCGCCCCGGTCGGCGACGTCGACGTGGCGCTTTGACGCCTGCCCCTCCACCCACTGCTGCACGACCCCGGGAGCCTTCTCATGCCTTTTGACACCCGCCCCAAAACCCCGCATCACGCCGTGAACGGCACGGCCGTCCAAGGCCAGCATCCATGGCCCGTGGGCCTGCCCGAATGCTCGCCCGCGCAGATCGAGGCCTTCGGCCAGGAAATGGACGCCCTGCGCGAAGCGGTGATCGCCGATCGCGGCGAGCAAGATGCCGCCTACATCCGCAAGGTCATTCGCCTGCAGCGCCGGCTCGAGGTGACCAGCCGCGGCGTGATCTATGGCGGCATCCTGTTTCCGCCGGCGCTGGTAATGGGCGCCCTCGGTCTTGGCATGGCCAAGATTCTCGAAAACATGGAGATCGGGCACAACGTCATGCACGGCCAGTGGGACTGGATGCGCGACCCGCACATTCATTCCAGCACCTGGGAGTGGGACACCGTGTGCCCGGCTGACCAATGGAAGAACACCCACAACGTGGAGCACCACACCTGGACCAATGTGCTGGGCAAGGACCGCGATGTGGGCTACGGCATTCTGCGCATGAGCGAGGCCGAGCAATGGCACCCGGCGCATCTGCTCAACCCGATCAACAACGCCCTGCTGGCGGTGTTCTTCCAGTGGGGGGTGGGCGTGCACGACGCCGAGTTGGATCAACTGGCCAGGACAGGCAAGATTCGCCAAGACTCCAGGGCCAAGCTGAAGGGCTTCTGGAAGAAGGCGCGCAAGCAGGTGATGAAGGACTACGTGCTGTTCCCGGCTCTGGCCGGCCCGTTCTTCCTGCCCGTGCTGTTGGCCAATGTGGCGGCCAACCTGATCCGCAACCTGTGGACCTACATGATCATCTTCTGCGGGCACTTCCCTGAGGGCGTGCACCAGTTCACCGAAGAAGAGGTTCAGAACGAAACCCGTGGCGGCTGGTACCTGCGCCAGCTCATGGGCTCGGCCAACATCGAGGGCGGGCGGCTGATGCACCTGATGAGCGGCAACCTCAGCTTTCAGATCGAGCATCACCTGTTTCCTGACCTGCCCAGCAACCGCTATGCGGCCCTGTCACCCAAGGTGCGGGCCATCTGCGCGCGCTACGGTCTGCCCTACAACAGCGCGCCGCTCACCCGCCAGTTCGGCACGACCCTGAAACGGGTCTTCCGCCTGGCATTGCCGAACCGCGTGCCGAATGGGCTGCCGTCCACCGCCTGAGGCGAACCGTCTGTTCGCGGCTCAGGAAAGCAGGGCGCGGAGGATGTAGAAAAACAGGATGGAGAGGATGGCGCCCGCTGGCAGGGTGATGATCCACGAGGCGAAGATGCTGCGGATCACCGACAGGTTGAGTGCGCCGATGCCGCGCGCCAGTCCGACCCCGAGCACCGCGCCCACCAAGGTGTGCGTGGTGGAGATGGGCAATCCCGTGCCCGAGGCGACCACCACGGTGCTCGCCGCCGCCAGGGTCGCGGCAAAGCCGCGCGACGGCGTGAGGTCGGTGATGCGCGTGCCCACCGTGGCCATCACGCGTTGGCCAAAGGTGACCAGCCCCAGCACGATGCCAAAGGCGCCCAACAACAACACCCACGGGGGCACCATCGAGCTGGCGGCGATGGTGCCGCTTTCAACAATGCCGACGATGGCGGCGACCGGACCGACGGCGTTGGCCACGTCGTTCGAGCCGTGGGCAAAGGCCATCGCACAGGCGGTGATGATCATCAGCAGCGTGAAGACCCGCTCCACGTTGGCGAACTGGAATCGATGGTCTGCCGCCGGGTCCAGCTTCAAGCCGCGGATGAACATGCCGCCGCCGGCTGCAGCCGCAGCGGCAACGGCGGCCGAAAGCAGGTAGGCCTGCACGCCGCTCAGGCCCAGCCCGACGTGGCTGAGGCCCTTGGTGAAGGTCACCGCCGCGGTGATGAACACCGTCAGAAAGATATAGCCCGGCACGTAGCGCAGCGCGTTCTTCAACGGCGTTTCGGTGTTGAGAATCAGCGCCTGAACGCTCATGAACAGGCCGTAGGCCATCACCCCCGCCAACACGGGCGAGATGACCCAACTGCTCATGATGGTGCCAATACGTGACCAGTACACCGCGTCGATGCCGATGCCCACCGCGCCGAAGCCGACAATGGCCCCGACGATGGAGTGGGTGGTCGACACCGGCCAGCCGAAGATCGAGGCCACCAGCAGCCAGGTCCCCGCGGCCAGCAACGACGCGAGCATGCCGAACACCAGAATCTCGGGCTGATCGACGATGGAGGTGGTGTCGATCATGCCGTTGCGGATGGTGGCGGTGACCTCGCCGCCGGCCAGATAGGCACCGGCAAACTCGAAAATGGCGGCAATGATGATGGCGTGCTTGACGGTGATGGCGCGTGAGCCCACCGAGGTCGACATGGCATTGGCCACATCGTTGGCGCCCACGCCCCACGCCATGAACAGCCCGAAGACGCAGGCCAGCGCGACAAACAGAAATCCGTATTCCATGGTTGAAGTCGTCCGCCTTATTTGGCGACGAGAACCTGCAGGCGGCTCCCCACACGCTGTGCCCGGTCGGCCAGATCGCCAATCCAGTCAATGATTTGATAAAGGAAGATCACGTCCACCGGCGGCCAGTCGCGCTCCAGCGACATGAGCTGCTCGCGCAGTTCGACCTGCAGGGTGTCGGTCTCGTGTTCGATTTCGTCGAGCTCGCGCAACAGCCCCTCGACGAAGGCGGTCTCGCGCCCGCGAAAGCCGGTGTCGAGCAGCGCGTCGAGTTCCTGAATGGCTTTCAGCGCCTGATGTGCGGCCGCCACGGTGCGGGTCACGTAGCGGCCAAACAGGTCGACCATCGGTGGTGGAATGCGCATGCGGCGACCCAGCATCAGGCCGCTGATGTCCTTGGTCTTGTTGGCCACCTTGTCCTGCATCTGCAGCATGTCGAGCAGATCGCGCCGGTCGACCGCCATGAACAGATGCGTGGGCAACTGTTTGCGCAGGCTCTTCTTGAGGCGGTCGGCATCGTGCTCGCCGTTGACGATCTGCTCACGCCAGTCTCGGGCGGCCGACCAGTCTTCACGGACCACGGCATCGACAAACCGGGGCAGCAGGTCGACGCACGCCACCACGCTCTCCATATGTTGCTGCAGGGGACGAATGGGCGATCCGCCCAACATTTCCGCGATCGTGCTTTTTAGCGCCATGCGGCATTGTAGTAAAACTGTCATGTCATCGGTGGGCAGACGCCGCGAAACGGCGGCGCGCCGATGGCTTCGGCGCCACGCGACTCGGTGCTAACCTTCGACGCATGTCCTGGCCGGTCCTGTTCTTCGCTCTTTCGGCGCTGCTCTATGTGGCCGCGACCCTGCGCCTGTGGCGGCAGCCGCCCGCCATCGATGGCCACGCAGGGGGGCTGACCCTGCTGGCGGTGCTTGCGCACGCCATTGCGCTGGTCGGGCGCATCATCGGGCCCGAGGGCTGGAGCATCGACTGGACCACGGCGCTTAACCTGTTCGCCTGGCTCGCCAGCGCCCTGCTGTGGGGCTTTGCACTGCGCAATCCGGTGAAGATTCTGGGCCTGGCGGCCTATCCGTTCGGTGCCCTGGCCAGCGCGGTCGCAGCGGTGGTGCCACCGGCGGCGGCCACCATTGAACACGGCGGGTTGGTGGGCCTGCACGTGCTGCTGTCGCTGCTTGCCGCAGGCCTGCTGACGCTGGCCGCCATGCAGGCGGCCCTGCTGGCCGCGCAGGACCGCTGGCTGCACCGGCACGAGGCCCCTGCGTTGATGAAACGCCTGCCACCGCTGCTGACGATGGAGCGGATGCTGTTCGTGCTGATTGCCGCGGGCTTCCTGCTGCTCAGCTTGGCCTTGCTCACCGGCATGTCCTTCATCCACGACTGGCTGGCCCAGCACCTCGCACACAAAACGGTGCTGTCGGTGACCGCCTGGTTGATCTTCGGCGGCCTGCTGATCGGCCGCTGGCGGCTGGGTCTGCGCGGCCGACAAGCAGCGCGCTGGACGCTGGCCGGCTACGGCATGCTGATCCTCGCCTACCTGGGTGCCAAGCTGGTTCTGGAGCTGGTGCTGGGCGCCCGCTGGTCAAGCTGATTGCCGCAGACGTCGGCGTAAAGATTGACGCCACCTGAATGTTCCGCGATTCTCGACGGCCCTTGGCCACTCGCCTCCGTGCGTTTTGAACGACATTCCTTTATTGGTGCTCTTTGCACTGTTGTTCGTCCTGCTGCTGTGCTCCGCGTTTTTCTCCAGCAGCGAAACTGGACTGATGACGATCAATCGTCATCGCGTCCGCCACCAGGCCAGGCTCGGGCAGCGCAGCGCCAAACTGGTCCAGCGCCTGCTGGACCGCCCCGACCGCCTGATCGGCACGGTGCTGCTGGGCAACAATTTCATCAATGTGCTGGCCGCCTCGGTGGCCACCGTGATTGGCCTGCGGCTCTACGGCGATGACGGCATCGCCATTGCCACCGGAGCGTTGACGCTGCTGCTGCTGATCTTTGGCGAGGTCACCCCGAAGACGATGGCGGCCTTGCACCCCGAGCGGGTGGCGTTTCCGGCGGCCTACGTGCTGTATCCGCTGATGCGGCTGCTGTGGCCGCTGGTGCTGGTGGTCAATTTCATCAGCAACAACCTGCTCAAGATTTTCGGCGTGTCGCCCGAAGACGCCGCCGAGCACAACATTTCGTCAGAAGAATTGCGGACCATCGTCGCCGAGGCGGGCGCGCTGATTCCGCAACGCCACCAAAAGATGCTGCTGTCGATCCTCGATCTGGAAAAGGCCACCGTGGAAGACATCATGGTGCCGCGCAATGAAATCATCGGCATCGACCTTTCAGACCCTTGGACCGTCATCCGCGACACGCTCACCGAGTCGGAGCACACCCGTCTGCCGGTCTATGACGGGTCCATTGACCAGCTCAAGGGCGTGGTCCACCTGCGGCGTCTGGTGGGACTGGCCGCAGACGACCAGCTCACGCCCGGCAGCGTGCTGGCGCTGGCCCGCGAGCCTTACTTCATTCCCGAGGGCACGCCGCTCAACCAGCAGTTGCTCAATTTTCAGAACCAGAAGCGGCGCATCGGGTTCGTGGTCGACGAGTACGGCGACATCCAGGGCCTGGTGACCCTGGAAGACATTCTTGAAGAGGTGGTCGGCGAGTTCACCTCCGACCCGGCCACGCGCATGAAGAACGTCTACGCCGATGCCGACGGCAGTTACCGCATCGCCGGCAACGTGACGCTGCGCAGCCTCAACCGCAATCTGGGCTGGAAGCTGCCGGTGAAAGGTCCGAAAACCATCAATGGCCTGCTGCTGGATCATCTGCAGAGCATTCCGCAGTCGGGCAAGCGGGTCTCGATCGGCCGTTACGAGTTTGAAATCATCGAGGCCCGCAGCCACGCGGTAAAAGCCGTGCGGGTGCGGGCAACGACCTGAGCGGGGCGTTATGCCGCTCGGCCGGCGACGCCCCTATGATGCGTGCGTCATCATTGAGTCACTCATGATCGCCACTCAAACACCCCCCCGCACACTGGTGGTGTGCCCGCATTGCGACGCCGTGCACCGCATGGTGACCGTGCGCCAGGGCGCCCGCGTGGGCTGTCATCGCTGCGGCTGCACGCTGTGTAGCGAGACGCGACTGCCGCTGCAGGCGCTACTGGCCAGCACGATCGCGGCACTGATGTTCTTTGCGATCGCCAACCTCACCCCCTTGCTCACTTTCGAATTGGCCGGTGAGCGCCGGCCGGCGCCGCTGTGGGCCGGCGTCACGGCGGTCTGGACGGCGGGCGAGCCGATGATGGCGATGATTGCCGGCCTGACCACCTTGGTGTTCCCGTTCATCAGCCTGTGCCTGCTGCTTTACGCGCTGTTGCCGCTGGCCTTCGGCCCGCCGGCGCCGGGATATCGCCGGGTGTTGAGCGCATTGCGGTGGCTGCGGCCGTGGAGTTTGCTGGAGGTGTTTTTCCTCGGCGTGCTGGTGGCGCTGGTGAAGCTCACCGATGTGGCGACCGTGGTGCTGGGCCCGGGTTTGATCGCGATCGTGGCGTTGTCACTGCTGATGGTGCGCCTGGGCAGCTTCGACCTGGCGCTGTTGTGGGATCACGCCCCTCCGGTGGCGCGGTGACGGTGGCCACCGCCAAGTCACTGGGCCTGGTGGCCTGTGAAACCTGTGGCCGCGTCGCCCGCGCGCCACGCGACCCGCAGGCGGCCGCGCGTTGCCCGCACTGCGGCGACCCTCTGCACAGCCGTTTGCCCGCGTCCCTGGCCCGCACCTGGGCCTACCTGATCGCCGCGTGCGTGCTCTACGTTCCCGCCAACCTGCTGGTCATGATGCGCAGCTCCGACGTCACGGGCACGCGCAGCGACACCATTCTCAGCGGCGTGATCAAGCTCTGGACCGATGGCGCGCCCGGCATCGCGCTGGTGGTGCTGGTGGCGAGCGTGATCGTGCCGTTGATGAAGATTGGCGTCATGGCCTATCTGGCGCTCAGCGTGCAACTGGGCTGGACCCGCTTCCGGCGGCAACGGGCGCAGATTTTTCGCTTCATCGAGCGCATCGGTCACTGGTCGATGCTCGATGTGTTCGTGGTGGCCCTGCTGGTGGCCCTGGTCGACTTCAAGGTGGCGCGGGTCGAGCCCGGCCCGGCGGCGCTGGCCTTCGGCGTGGTGGTGATTCTCACCATGCTGGCGGCCAAAAGCTTCGACCCCCGCCTCATCTGGGATGTCGCCGGCCAGCACGCTGACACGCGCGGCACACCTGACGCATCATGCCCCCCAACTTCTGGCCCCTGACCCGATGACCCAGCCCTCTCTCGATTCGCTGCCCGAACCGATCGTCACCGCGCGCCGCAGTGTCGCCTGGATCTGGCTGGTGCCCGCCGTCGCCGTCATCATCGGCGTGGTGCTGCTGGTGCAGTACCTGCTGGCGCTGGGGCCGACCATCGTCATCGAGTTCGAGACAGCCGAAGGGCTGAAAGCAGAGCAGACCGAGCTGCGCTTCAAGGACGTGGTGGTCGGCCGGGTCACCGACATCCGCCTCAGCGAGGACCGGTCGCACGTCAAGGTCGAGGTGTCCTTGATACCGGCTGCTGCAGCGCTTGCGGTTGAAGACTCCCGCTTCTGGGTGGTGCGGCCGCGCGCCGACCTGGGCGGCGTTTCCGGCCTCGATACCCTGATCACCGGCGCCTACATTGCCGTCGATGTGGGGGTGTCGGACCAAGAGGCGCGTGAGTTCACCGGGCAGGAACGGCCGCCGCGCGTGCTCAACCATCAGGAGGGACGCCGCCTGACCTTGCGCGCCGAGGCGCTGAACTCGCTGAGCATCGGCTCTCCCATCTATTTCCGGGGCATCGTCGTCGGCCGCATCGTCGGGTACGACCTCGATGCCAGCGGCGACGGCGTCACCTTACAGGGCTTTGTCGAGGCCCCGTACCACGAGAACCTTCGCGCAACTTCGCGGTTCTGGAACGTCAGCGGGGTCGATGTCAGCCTCGATGCCGGGGGCCTGCGGGTCAACACCGAATCGGTTCTCACGCTGATCAGCGGCGGCGTCGCGTTCTACAACCCCGAGGGCGGTATCTCGACCTTGCCGCGGGAGCCCATGAACCTTGAGGTAGCGGCCGAAACCGATGCCCTGGCGTTTGCGCTGTTCGACAGCGAAGCCGACGCGCGGGCCAAGGCCGACCCGATCGTTCTCGACACGGTGATGCGATTTGCCGGCTCCATGCGCGGACTGGCGGTGGGCGCGCCCATCGATCTCTTCGGGGTCGAAGTGGGGCGCGTGACGGAAACCGAACTGGAATACGACGTTGCGCGCAAAGGCTTCGTCGCCGCCACCCGGGCCGAGCTTTACCCCGCGCGGCTGGGGCGCGCCTTCACCCAATGGCAGACCTGGCAGGCCAGCCTCGGGCGCACCTTCAGTTCACCGGCCGAGGCGGGCGATCAACTGATCCGCCGGCTGATCGACCAGGGGCTGCGCGCCCAATTGCGCACCGGCAACCTGATCACCGGGCAGCTTTACATCGCGCTCGACATGCTGGCACCCGCATCCCGACAGAGCCCTGACCAGGACGGCGAGGTTGCCGAAGATGACAGCGCGCGGCTGGAGATTCCCAGCGTGGCGGGCAGCTTCGACCAGATCCAGATTCAGATCGCCAACATCGTCAGCAAGCTCGACGCCCTGCCGCTGGGCGACATGGCCGGAGACCTCGCCGGCACGCTCGAAAGTCTGAACAAGCTCATGGCCACGCTGGAGGGCGAAGTCAGCGTCGAGCTGACCCAGACCCTGGAGCAGGTGCAGGCCCTGGTCGAAGGGCTTTCGAGCCAGGTTGCCGCGCCCAATGCGCCCTTGCAGCAAGACCTGCAGCAGATGATGGAGCAGATCGACCGGGCCGCCCACTCGCTGCGCAGCCTCACCGACAGCCTGCAGCGCAATCCACAATCGCTATTGCGCGGCCGCCCCGCGCCGGACGAATGAACGCCATGCCCACACTCGACCCATCCGGCGGTTACGGACCCCCAAAGTCACTCAAGTCACTGTGCGCGCCGGTTGCGCTGGCCGCGGTCATGGCCCTGGCCGGGTGTGCCTCCTCGCCGCCGCTGCGCTATTACACCCTGCAAGCCCCGGCGATCGAGCGCGCCGCAGCCGCCGCGCCCTTCGCGTTCGCGCTGCAGGCCGTGCGCGTGCCACCGCAGGTGGATGTGGCGCCGTTGATGGTCCGCGAAGGCGCGGCCTCACTGGTGGCGCTCGAAGGACACCACTGGGGCGCGCCCCTGGCGATGGAATGGCGGGTGGCCCTCAGCACCGCCCTGCGTGATGCGCATGGCGGCATCGACCTGGCCCGTGCGGGACTGGCGCTGGCGCCCGATGTGCCGGTGCTGCGGGTCGATGTGCAGCGCTTCGACGCCGAGGCCGGTGCGCGCGTCCATGCCAGCGGGGTCTGGTCGGTGGGCCAGACCGAGCCTGCCATCGCCCTGAACTGCGCCTTTGCGCTGGAGGCGCCTGCGGGCGCGTTGCCGGCCGACATCGCCAACGCCCATCAGCAGCTCATCGCCCGATTGGCCAACCAGATGGCCGCGACCCTGGCGGGGCTGCGGACCGGCCGCGAGGCCCGCTGCCCGGGCTGAGGGCTGAGGGCTACCGCAGGATCAACGGTGGATTTCGGCTGACCGACAGCCTGTTGTCGGCCGGGTAGGCAGGGCAGACTCTTGACGTAAGAAAAGGCGCACAGACGCGCGCACATCGCCTTCTTCCGCCACGAGGACACTGCCTGAGCCAATGGACGCTGCACCTGCCACCGACCGCTTGCTGCGCGCCGCCACCGCCTATGAGGTGGCCGCTGCGCTGATGCACCATCAACCGGCCGCCGCCTTCCGTTCGCTGTTCGTGCTGCACGGGTATGGCGCTGACCTGATCGACCGCGTGTCGCTGGCCGAAGTGTTCTCTCTCGACGCGAAACTCGAAGCCCACAGCGACGAGCGCCGCTATGTCATCGATCAATTGCGGCTGAGCACGCTGGGCGGCGGTCATCGGGTGATCGAGTTGGCCGGCATCTGGCCCAGCTTCTACTGTTTCGCCCGCTGCTCCATTCGCCAGTTTCCGGTGTTCTTTGCGCTGCGCGACGCCGATCAGTTGCCGCAGGTCGAGCACCTGCTGACCCGCATCGTCGGTCAGGCCACCGTGCAGTATCACGACTGGCGGCTTGAAAACGCGTACGAGTGGGCATTGATCTCGGCGGCTGCGGCGCAGGGCAGCCTGCAGCCGGCGCCGGGTTTCGGGCTGGATGCCGCGGTGGCATGGCGGCTGATGCGTCCCATCACCGAAATGGGCGGTCGCGCCCCGGTGCTGGAATGGCACCTGATGAAGACCCTCGAGCGTGATCACGTTGAAGCCCTGCCGCTGATGACGGTCATCACCGATGCACACGGTCATTTGCTGCGCAAGGTCGATCAACACGTGCTGCAGGCGTTTCGTGCGCGCAGTGATGCGCCGTCCCAAAGTCAACCCGCGGTGGCGCTGGCGCCGGATCGCGCGCCCCTGATTAATGTGTCGCTGCAGGGCCCGGCACTGCGCCAGGATGCGCCGCGCCGCGCCCCGGCCGCCCCGGCGTTCGAGCGCAGCCCGGACCACGCCATCGGCATGGCGCCGGCACCGGCCAACCCCAACGTGGTGCCGCTGCACCGGCTCGCCAGCTAGGCCACGGCCAGAGGGCGTGGGGCCGAAATGCTTGAGTCCGGGGCACTGGGGCGCTAGCCTTCGCGGCCTTCGAACGGTCTGAGCCCACACACACATGAACTCGATTGCCTTGCGTCCCCCCCAGCGATTCCTCATGGGCCCCGGCCCCGGCCCGGTGGCCCCCAGCGTTCTTGAAGCGCAAGCCGCCCCCACCATCGGCCATCTTGATCCGGAGTTCATCGAGCTGATGGACACGCTGCAAGGCCAGTTGCGGCAGGTGTTTCGCACCGAAAACGCCTTCACCATGGCGTTTTCCTCGCCGGCAACGGCGGCCATGGAGGCCTGCATCGTCAACGTGCTGGAGCCCGGTGACCGGGCCCTGATCTGCATCAATGGCGTGTTTGGCATGCGTCTGGCCGAAATGGCGCGTCGCTGCGGTGCCGAGGTCGACACCCTGAGTTTTGACTGGGGCCGCGCGGTCGATCCCGAGCAGGTCGCCCGGCACCTGCACGACCACGCGCCCTACAAGTTGGTGGCCTGGGTGCAGGCTGAAACCTCCACCGGCGCGCTGAGCGACTCCCGGCGCCTCGCCGAACTGACGCGCGAAGCCGGCGCTCTGAGCCTGGTCGATGCCGTGACCGCGATTGCCGGGGTGCCGCTGGAAGTGGACGCCTGGGGCCTCGACATGGTCTACGCCGGCTCGCAGAAATGCCTCAGTGCACCGCCCGGCCTGGCGCCGCTGACGGTGAGCGCGCGCGCGCTGGAGGCCTGTCGCAACCGCAAGACGCCGGTGCAGAGCTGGTTCATGGACTTCTCGCTGCTGGGCGGCTACTGGGGTGGCGAGCAGCGCCGCGCCTATCACCACACCGCGCCGGTCAACGCACTGTACGGCCTGCATGAAGCGCTCAGGCTGGTACTGGACGAAGGTCTGGAAGCGCGCTGGGCGCGCCATCAGCGCATCGCCGGATTGCTTGCAGACGGCCTTGAGGCGATGGACATCAACATCGTGCCGCCGGTGGCCGAACGACTGCCGCCGCTGACCACCCTGAGCATTCCCGATGGCGTGGACGACGCGGCATTGCGCCGCTGGCTGCTCGACACCCACAGCCTGGAAATTGGCGCCGGCCTCGGCGCGCTGGCGGGCAAGGCGTGGCGCATCGGCCTGATGGGCCATGGCTGCACCGAAGCGGCCGTGCAGCGGGTGCTCGGCGCGCTGGAAGAAGGGCTGAAGAAGACCGTCGGCGCTGCGGCGTAAAAACGCTATTCGAGCAGGGGCTCGTTGAGCACGCCGCCCGCGTCCGGACGGTTCTGATAAAGCCGGTAGCTGATGAACAGGCCACCGGCAATCGCCGAGTCGCTTTCCACCAGCGGACTGTTGCGAAAGCGGGCGCCATCGAGGCGGGTGTAGCGGCCGAAAACGCCCCAGCGCCAACGCTTGCGGCCTTCGCTCCAGCTCAGCCCAAGCGCGCTGCCGCCGTAGCCGCCGCTGGCGGCAAAGCCCGGCCGTTCGGGCGTGATGAAGACGTCCGCCACGTCGTGGTAGTAGGCGTGGTGTTCGCCGCTGGCCCAACGGCTGCCGAGGCTGACCGACACCACCCGCGCGTGCTCGGGTTTGCCGACCCGAAAGCCGGCGCGAAAGGTCGGGTTGAACACCCAGCCGGCGGCCTCGCTGTCCTTCAGGTTGGTGGCGATCACCGCCCGCAGCGGAAAGCTCAGGCGATAACGGCGGTTGGCGCGGTCCAGCGCGCCCAGTTCCACGTCCAGCGTCGGTCCCAGCTCCAGCGTCGGCAGCAGGCGCGGCATGCCCTGGCGCGGCGGCTCGTCGCGGCCGCCCGGCAGACTGCCGGAACCACTGAGGCTGAAACTGGCGCGCGGATTCAGGGGCAGGCGCGCGCGGGCACCGTCACCGCCCAGCCGCAGGCGCTCGCTGGTGTAGCGCACGTACGGGAAGGGCAGAGCGCCCACCTGGCCGCGATCGGATCCGGGGTAATTGGGGTAGGCGAACGCGCTGGCGCCAATCCCCAATTCAAGGCGTCCGTCGAACAAGGTTTCCGGGGCGTCGTCACCAGGTGCAGCCACGTCGTCGGCCGCAAAGGCGGCTGCGCTTGCCAGCAGGCTGTACAGACCGGCGGCGATCAGCGCTCTCATCCGGGCCGCACACGCTGCCGCCATTCCGCGGCGCGCGCCACGATGGCATCTTCGTCCAGCGTGGTCAGCACCCGGTTGCGCATCAGCGCCTGGCCGGCCACGTAGCTGTGCGTGACCTGCTCACGCGAGGCGGCATAGACCACCTGGGAGATGACGTTGTACAGCGGCTGGGTGCTGACATCGTTGAGATTGATGGCGATGAAGTCGGCCCGTTTGCCGGGCACCAGCGAGCCGATCTCGCGGTGCACGCCCAGGGCGCGGGCGCCGCCCAGGGTGGCCGCGTGCAGGGCTTCAGTGGCCGACATCGCCATGGCGTCGGCGGCCACGGCCTTGGCCAGCAGGGCGGCGGTGCGCATTTCGCCCAGCATGTCGAGATCGTTGTTCGAGGCCGCGCCGTCGGTGCCGATGGCGACGTTGACGCCCGCCGCCATCAGCTTGCCGATGGGGCAGAAGCCCGAGGCCAGCTTCAGATTGGACTCGGGACAGTGCGCAACACTGATTTTATGTTCAGCGGCCTGCGTGATTTCCGCATCGGTCAATTGCGTCATGTGCACGGCGATGAAGTCCGGGCCGAGCATGTCGAGGTCGCGCAGCCGCGCCCACGGCCGCTGGCCGCTGGCGTCGACCGCCATTGCCACTTCGGCGGCGGTTTCGTGCACGTGCATGTGCACGCCCAGGCCCAGTTCGTTGGCAAAGATGCGCAGCTTGCGCAGCGGCGCGTCCGAGACCGTGTAAGGCGCGTGCGGCGCGAAGACGGTCTTGATGCGCGGGTGGCCGTGCAGGCGGTCGTGCACCTCGCGGCCCTTGTGGATGTAGGCGTCGGCGTCCTTGGCCCAACTGGTGGGAAAGTCGAGCACGATCAGCCCGACCACCGCTGCCATGCCGGCCTTGTCGACACGCTGCGCGGTGACGTCGGGGTGAAAGTACATGTCGTTGAAGCAGGTGGTGCCGCTCTTGATCATCTCGGCCATGGCCAGGTCGACCCCGTCGGCACAGAACGCGGGCGAGACGTGCGCCGCTTCGGCAGGCCAGATGTGCTGGTTGAGCCAGTCCATGAGGGGCAGGTCGTCGGCCAGCCCGCGCAGCAGGCTCATGGCCGCGTGGGTGTGCGCGTTGATCAGCCCCGGCAGCACCACGTGGTGGGGCAGTTCCAGCGTTTCGCGCGGCTGGAAGGCGGCCTCGGCTTCGGAGCGCGGCAGAATGGCGATGATCTGCCCGCCGTCGATGGCCATCGAGGCCTGTTCCAGCACCACATGGCCCGGCTCCACCGGCACCAGGTGGCGCGGATGCACCAACAGATCAATGCTTTGCAACGTGAGCCCCTTACACTTGCGGAATTGAAATTAGTGTATCGGAGCCCTTCTGCAATGACCTTGCCTGACGCCGCTGTCCAGCCCATCCAATGGCACGGAGACGCCCTCGAACTGCTCGATCAGCGTGTGTTGCCGCTGCGCACCGAGACGGTTCGCTGCGTCTCGGCCATCGAGGTGGCCAAGGCCATCCACGAGATGGTGGTGCGCGGCGCCCCGGCGATCGGCATTGCCGCCGCTTACGGCCTGGTGCTGGATGCGCGCGCCGGGCGCGACCTGGTCGACGCCGCCGGGGTGTTGGCGGCGTCGCGACCGACGGCCATCAACCTGCACTGGGCCCTGGCTCGGTTGACGGCGCTCAAAACCACCGATGCCGATCGTCTCGAAGCCGAAGCACAGGCGATCTTCGCTGAAGACCTCGATCAGAATCACCGCATGGGCGCACTCGGCGCGGCGCTGATCGAGCCCGGCGCTCGGGTGCTGACCCACTGCAACACCGGCGCGCTGGCCACCGCCGGCCACGGCACGGCCCTGGGGGTGATTCGCACGGCCTGGGCCAAAGGGCAACTCGCCGAGGTGTTTCACACCGAAACCCGACCCTGGTTGCAGGGCGCCCGCCTCACCGCGTGGGAGCTTCAGCAGGAGCGCATTCCCAGCCGGATGATTGCCGATGCGGCGGTCGCGCAACTGATGCAGGCCAAGAAGGTCGACTGGGTGATCGTGGGCGCCGACCGCATTGCCGCCAACGGCGACACGGCCAACAAGATCGGCACCGCCACCCTGGCCATCGTGGCCAAGCACTATGGCGCCAGGGTGATGGTGGTCGCGCCCAGCGGCACGTTTGATCTGAACACCCTGCGCGGCGCAGACATTCCCATCGAAACCCGCCCGGATGTCGAGTTGACGCACTTTCGGGGCGAGGCGATCGCGCCAGAAGGGCATCGCGCCTTCAACCCGGTGTTCGACGTCACGCCGGCTGGCCTGATCGACGCCATCGTCTGTGAAAAAGGCGTTCTGACGGCGCCCTACAGCGAAAGCATCCGCACCCATCTCGGCAAAACCTGACCGGGCGTCTTATGGCTGGTGGAAAGCGGCTCCGCTATGATCCGGCGCTGATGAACCTCCGCCCCCTCCATCTGCTGCTGGCCGTCGCGCTGCTCTGGCGCGGGCTCATGCCGGTGGGCGTGATGGCGATGCCCGGCGAGACCGGGTTTGAAGTGCGCCTCTGCGGGCTGACCGGCGGCACCGTGGTGCTCGATTTTGGCCTGGACGAGGCCGATCCGCAGCCGGCCATGGACCACGGCGGCGAACATTGCCCCTTGTGCGTCAGCGTGGCCAGCGTGGCCTTGCCGACGACCGTTGATATGGCGATGCCCGCCGCCCTCGTCGGCCCGGCGCGGCCGCCGGGTTTCAACGATGCCGCGCCGCGCGGCCCGCCCCTGCAGCCGGTTGCCCGGGGACCGCCGCGGCTCATTTGACGTCACGCCTGAGGCCGCATCCGCGGCTGTCAATCGTTAATCAAATGAGCAAGACCCATGAAATCATGCAGTGTGGTGTGCGCCTGGACCTTGGCGCTGGGATGTGCAAATGCCGCCGCGGCCAACGCGGTGGTGTTGGATGAAATCACCGTCACCGGGCAGTCACCCGAAGCCGAGGTGGTGCGCGACGCGCGCGAACAGATCGAACGTGTGCCCGGCGGCGTGGCCGTGGTGGGCCGCGAAGCCTTCGAAGACCAATACGCCCTGACGTTTCGCGACACGCTGGGCTTGGTGCCCGGCGTGTTCGCCCAGCCGCGCTTCGCCGAAGAAGTGCGGCTGGTGATTCGCGGCTCGGGTTTGGGGCGCAACATCCACCTGGGCGGGGTGACGCTGCTGCAGGACGGTGTGCCGATCAATCTGGCCGATGGCAGCGGTGACTTCCAGGAAATCGACCCGGCGGTGATCCGCCATCTGGAGGTCTACAAAGGCGCCAATGGCCTGGTGCACGGTGCCAGCAGCCTGGGAGGCGCCATTGTCATCAACACGCCCACGGCCTTGACCACCGAGCCCTATCGTTTCAGCTTCGACAGCGGCAGCTTCGAAACCCGTCGTGGCAACGCGCAGATCGCGCATCAGGGCAGGGGCTACGACGTGTTCGCCAGCGTCACCGCCGCCAGTGCCGAAGGCTGGCGCGACAACGCCTTTGGCCGCAGCACCCGCTGGTCGAGCAACCTCGGCATTCCGCTGGGTGCGCGCGGCGAGACGCGGTTCTATCTGGCGCGCAATGACATTCGTCAGCGGCTGCCCGGCAGCCAGACCCGCGAAGATGCCCTCAACAATCCTCGCGGCACGTCCGATGCCAACATTGCCAACCGGGTGGCACGCGACATCGACTCCACCCGCATCTCCAACCGCACGACGCTGGCGGTCGGCCCTGGGGTGGTGACGGTCACGGGGTACTTTTTCGACAAGGCCCTGTTCCACCCGCTGAGCTTCGGCATCATCGATCAGGAGGGCCAGTTCTATGGAGGGGGCGCCGCCTATGGGGCAACGGCGGGTGCGCATCGGGTCACGCTGGGCGTCAATCTGCGGGCGGGCGACAACGACGCCCGCATCTTCGCGCCTCTGTCCGGCGCAGGCTTCACCGAGCAGCGCAGTGACAACCGCGAGCAGGCCCGGCATTTGAGCGTCTACGGCCAGCATGAATGGACGTTTGATCCGGCCTGGATGCTGGTCAGCGGCGTGCAGGTGATTCGCGATGAGCGCGATTTCGACAACCGCCTGAATGCCGAGCAGAGCGCCGACACAACCTACGACGGCGTGTCGCCCAAGCTCGGGGTGATTTTTCGGCCTGCCGCGTCGCAGCAGCTGTTCGCCAACATCAGCCGCAGCTTCGAGCCGCCGACCTTCTACGAGTTGAACCAGACCAACCAGCCCACCAACCCAGGCTTCGTGCCGTTGAAGGCGCAGAAAGCCTGGACGGCGGAAGTGGGCAGCCGCGGCGCGCTGGGCGCCCATGCCTACGAGGTGAGCGTCTATCGCGCGGCGGTCGACGATCAGCTGCTGGGATTCAGTGTCGATCCCGCCGCGGGCGTTCCCGCCGCCACCTTCAACGCCAAAGCCACCACGCTGCAGGGCATCGAAGCGGGGCTCACCAGCCCCCTGTGGGCGCATCCATCGGGCTACACGCTTGCGCATCAGATCGCCTGGACGTTCAACGACTTCAGGTTCGACGACGACCGGTTCTATGGCGACAACCGCCTGGCCGGCGTGCCGAAGCATCTGCTGATCAGCGAGCTCACCCTCACGACCCCGATCGGCATCACGCTGCGGCCGCAGGTGGAGTGGAGCCCGTCCGGCATGTGGGCGGATTTCGCCAACACCGAAAAGACGCCCGGCTACGCGGTGCTCAACCTCAGCCTCAGCACCGACCTGGCGCGCGGCATCAGCGTGTATGTCGATGGCCGCAATCTGCTTGACCGGCGCTACCTCAGCAGCGTGTCGGCCTCGGCCGACTTCAGCGCCCTGGCGCCGGCACAAAGGGCATCGTTCTGGCCCGGCGAAGGCCGCGGCATCTTCATGGGCGTGCGCTGGGTGCCCGGCGCATGACCGGCCGGCGCCTGCACCGGCGGTTGTCGGTCTGGGCAGCGCTGGCGGTGATCGGGTGGGCCCTGTCCGGGCTCACCCATCCGCTGATGAGCCTGCTCGGCCCGCGCGCCGCGCGCTTTGCCCCGCCGTCACCGGTCATCGGCCCCTTGCCGGAGGGCTGGGCATCGGGCCTGCAGCGCGACGGCGTGACGGCTCTGTCCGGTGTGCGGCAAGTGATACTGGATGGCGAGGTGGTGTTGCAGCTGCGGCAGACGCAGGGGGCGCCGCTGCGTTATGCCGCGCGCGCCGGCGGGCCGTACCAAGACCGTGATGCCGACTACGCCGCCGAACTGGCACGCCATTACGCTGACCGGGAGCCGGCGAGGGTGGCGTCGTTCGAGCACATCACCGCCTTCTCGGACCGTTATCCCAGCGTCAATCGCATCCTGCCGGTGTGGCGGGTGCGTTTTGACGATGGCCTTGAGCTTGACGTGAGCACCGCCGAAGGCCGGCTGGTCGGGGTCAGTGACGCCAGGCGGCGGGCGCTGAGCGCGGTGTTTCGCAATGTGCACACGCTGGCGCCGCTGCAACCGTGGCCGTGGCTGCGCGTGTCATTGATGCTCGCGCTGCTTGCCGCCATCTGGGCGCTGGCCCTCGCCGGGCTGCGCATGCTCTGGCAGCGCGGCGGGCAGGGCCGCGTGCGCCGGCTGCACCGCCGGGGCGGGGCGCTGCTGTTTCTGCCGCTGCTGGCGTGGAGCGGCACCGGCGCCCTGCACCTGTTGCACGGCCGCCTCGCACCGGCCGCCGCCACGCCGGACTGGGCCACCGTCCCGCCCGAGGCGCTGACACCGCTGGCCGCTCTGGATCTGCGTCAACTGTGGCTGCACGAGGGTGAGGTCTGGGGCCTGGACCCCGATGGGCACTACCAGAACGGACGCCAGGTGCTCAGCCCCGCAGAGATGGCGCAGAAGATCGCCGGGGTTGCCGGCGAGGTGAGCCTGGTCACCACCTTTGCGCCGGACTACGGCTTCATCAACCGCCGCCTGCCGGTGTGGCGCGTGACCGGTGCCGACGGCCAGCGCCGCTTCGTCGACCTGATGCAGGGGCGGGTGGTGGCGCAGGTCAGCGCCGTCGATCGCGCCGAGCTCTGGACCTTCACCCAGATCCACAAATGGCAACTGGCCGATGGTTTGGGGCGCGCCGCTCGCGATGCCGTGATGAGCGCCTTCGCGGCCCTGCTGCTGGCCTTGGCCGTCGCCGGACTGTGGCTGCGCCTGAGGCGCCGCAAAAGCGGCTCAAGGGCCTGAACATGCTAAAATTTTGGGTCTAAAAATCCAATCGAATCGAAGCCTCGACCCACCGGGTTGCAAGGCTTCGCGGGGCACGCCAGATGAGTGAATTTGCCAAGGAGGTCTTGTCCGTCAATCTTGAGGACGAGATGAAGCGCTCGTACCTCGATTACGCCATGAGCGTGATCGTGGGGCGCGCCCTTCCCGACGCCCGAGACGGCCTCAAGCCGGTGCACCGCCGCGTGCTGTTCGCGATGAAGGAACTGGGCAACGACTTTAACAAGCCGTATAAAAAATCAGCCCGCGTGGTCGGCGACGTCATCGGCAAATACCACCCGCACGGCGACTCGGCGGTGTACGACGCCATCGTGCGCATGGCGCAGCCGTTTTCCATGCGCTACGTGCTGGTGGACGGGCAGGGCAACTTCGGCAGCGTCGACGGCGATTCGGCTGCCGCCATGCGCTACACCGAAATTCGCATGGCCAAGCTGTCGCACGAACTGCTGGCCGACATCGACAAGGACACCGTCGATTTTCAGCCCAACTACGACGGCGCCGAGCATGAACCCGTGGTGCTGCCGGCCCGCGTGCCCCTGCTGCTGGTCAACGGCAGCGCCGGCATCGCGGTCGGCATGGCCACCAACATTCCGCCGCACAACCTCACCGAGGTGGTCAACGGCTGTATCGCGCTGATCGACAACCCCGAGCTGACCATTCCGGAACTGATGCAGTACATCCCGGCGCCAGACTTTCCCACCGCCGGGTTGATGCTCGACGCCCACGGCGTGGTCGATGCCTACACCACCGGGCGTGGCCGCATCGTGCTGCGCGCCCGCACCCACCTTGAGCCCAATGGCAACGAGCGTCAGACCATCATCGTCGACGAGCTGCCGTATCAGGTGAACAAGGCGCGGCTGCTGGAAAAAATTGCCGAGCTGGTCAAGGAAAAGCGCCTGGAGGGCATTTCCGAGCTGCGGGACGAGTCTGACAAGGACGGCACGCGCATGGTCATCGAGCTCAAGCGCGGCGAGAACCCCGAGGTCGTGCTCAACAACCTCTACCAGAACACCCAGCTGCAGACCGTGTTCGGCATCAACATGGTGGCGTTGGACCAGGGCCAGCCCAAGCTGCTATCGCTGAAGTCGCTGCTGGAAATCTTTATACGTCACCGCCGCGAGGTGGTGACGCGCCGCACCCGTTATCTGCTGAAGAAAGCCCGCGAACGCGCCCACGTGCTGGAAGGGCTTACAGTGGCGCTGGCCAACATCGACGAGGTGATCGCCCTCATTCGCCGTTCGCCCACCGGTGCGGACGCCAAGACGGGATTGATGGAGCGCGTGTGGCAGCCCGGCCCGGTGCTGGCGATGCTGGAACGCGCCGGCGCCGACGTGTCGCGCCCGCTGGACTTGGCCGCCGAGTTCGGCATCATCCACGGCCACCAGCCCGACCCTGGATATCGTCTGTCCGAAGCCCAGGCCCAGGCGATTCTTGATCTGCGCCTGCAACGCCTGACCGGCCTTGAGCAGGACAAGATCATCGAGGAGTTCCGCACCCTGCTGGACGCCATTCTCGACTACCTCGACATCCTTGGCTCCGAAACCCGTCTGCTCAACGTGATCCGCGAAGAGCTGGAAGCGGTGCGCGATGGCTATGGGGATGCACGCCGCACCGAGATTACCGATGCCGCGCTCAACATTGCCCGCGAAGACCTCATCACCCCGCAGGACATGGTGGTCACCCTGTCGCACGCCGGGTATGTGAAGGCCTTGCCACTGGAGGAATACCAGGCGCAGAAGCGCGGCGGTCGCGGCAAGATGGCCACCAGCACCCGCGACGAAGACTTTGTCGACCGCCTGTGGGTGGCCCACTCGCACGACACCCTGCTGTGCTTCAGCTCACGCGGTCGTGCCTACAAGCTGCGCGTGTTCGAGCTGCCCGCCGGCTCGCGGGGCTCGCGCGGCAAGCCGTTCAATAATCTGCTGCCGCTGGAAGACGGCGAGAAGATCAACGTCACCCTGGCCATTCAGTCGTTCCAGGATGCCAACTACGTGTTCATGGCCACCCGCCGCGGCACGGTGAAGAAGACGCCGCTGGAAGCGTTCCAGAACGTGCGCAGCAGCGGCATCATCGCCGTTGACCTGCGCATGGACGACGAACTCATCAACGTGGCGCTGACCTCGGGCGAGAACGACATTCTGCTGTTCTCCGACGCCGGTCGCGTCATCCGCTTCAACGAAGCCAATGTGCGCAGCATGGGGCGGGGCGCCACCGGCGTGCGCGGCATGCGGCTGATTCGGGCGGGCAGCCACGAGGCCGAAGACGTCGTCGCGGTGGACGAAACCGACGATGCCGATGCCGACGACACCGGCACCACCGCCACCGATGTGCAGGTGATTGCCATGATCGTCGCGGAGACCGGCTTCGACGTGCTCAGCGTGACCAGCCAGGGCTTTGGCAAACGCACGCCCATCGACCAGTTCCCGCTGCGCGGTCGGGGCGGCCAGGGCGTGATCGCCCATTCGCTCAACGACAAGACCGGTGACCTGGTCAGCGCGTTGGTGGTGGATGACAGCCACGAGATCATGCTCATCACCGAGGCGGGCACGCTGATCCGCACCCGCGCGTCCGAAGTGCGGATCGCGGGCCGTAACACCCAGGGCGTGCGCATCATGAAACCGGATGCCGGCGATCGCATCGTCGGCATCGACCGCTTCGCCGTGGAAGAGGAAGAAGGCGTACTCGACCTCGACGCCACCAACGGTGACCTTGGCGTCGACGACGCGCCCGACGCGCCCGACGCGCCCCCAGACGCCGGGCATTGAGTCCAGACCCACCCGGTCCGCTGCGAGCGGGCCGGGTGGGTCTTGAGCCGGATCCGGCGCTCGTATCTGCGTCCGCCTTGCGCCCCTTCGCCCGCCATGGCGCGGCGATGGGCGGCGTCATACCGTTCAAGAAGTCCCGCGCCGTGGCACCCCCGGCGCCGCCATGACCTGCGGCTGAGGGTGCGCGGGTCGGTCTGGGCCCACCACACGTTCACGTTGCCCTTGAAGAGTCCCACATCGATACTGTTTTTTGCGGGCCTTGCACATAACCTAACAGCACCTGTTAGACTTAGCGCCCATGAACTTCAGCGTACACATCGACGAGGAAACGCTGGCCCGCGTGCAGGCCGCCGTGGCCCGTGTGGGCATGACGCGCAACCGGCTCATCGTCACTGCGGTGCAGGAATGGCTGACCCGCAACGAGGCCCGCGACTGGCCGGACAACCTTAAGGCCCATTTCGCGAACCCCGCGCCGTCCCTCATGGACCAGACCCTGGATGTGCAGCAGTGGCGCGACGCGCTGCCCGATGCCGCCGCCGCCGAGCGACGCTGGTGAAGTATTTGCTCGATGCCGAAACCGTGATCGCCGCCGTGAAGGGTCGCCTGCCCGTGGTCCTGCGGCTGGGGCAGCTCAAACCCGACGATGTGGCGGTGTCGGTGATCTCGCGCCTCGAAGTGGAGGCCGCCCTGCGCAGCCAGGCGCAGCGCAACAACCAGCACGGCGTGCTGCTGAAAAGCTGGTTCGACACGGTGCGGCTGCTCGACTTCGATGCCGCATGCACCCAGCAGGCCGGCGCGCTCAGTGCCTATCTGCATCAGGCCAAGTCGCCCTTGCCGCCCTTCGAGCTGTTGATTGCCGCCACCGCGATGGCGCGGCAACTGGTGCTGGTGAGCCCGCGCAAGGCGCTGTTCAACCAGGTGCCGCAACTGGATTGTGAAAACTGGATGGTCGCGTAGCGGCCGTCGTCTACCCCCGACCCCTCTCATTACTCAAGGACGTTCAACCATGAGCCGTATCTTCAATTTCTCCGCCGGTCCCGCCACATTGCCACAGCCGGTGCTCGAAGCCGTGGCCGCTGAAATGCTGGATTTTGGCGGGCAGGGCATGGGCATCATGGAAATGTCGCACCGCGACAAACCGTTCATGCAGGTGGCGGCCGAGGCCGAGGCCGACCTGCGCACGCTGATGAACATTCCCGCCAACTACAAGGTGCTGTTTTTGCAGGGCGGGGCGACCGGGCATTTCAGCTTCATCCCCATGAACCTGCTGGCCGGCAAGACGCGTGCCGACTACATTCTGACCGGCGACTGGGGCAAGAAGGCGGCCAAGGCGGCCAAGGACTTCTGCAGCGTGAACATTGCCGCGACCAGTGAAGAAACCAAGTTCACGACCATTCCCGACCGCGCCGGTTGGAGGCTGAACCCCGATGCCGCCTACGTGCACATCACCCCGAACGAAACCATTCACGGCGTGGAATTTCTCGACACGCCGGACGTCGGCAACGTGCCGCTGGTGGGCGATTTCAGCTCCACCATCCTGTCGCGCCCGGTCGATGTGTCGAAGTACGGCCTGATCTACGCCGGCGCGCAGAAAAACATCGGCCCGGCCGGGCTGACGATTGTCATTGTCCGTGAAGACCTGATCGGCAAGGTCTTGCCGGGCCTGCCACCCATCTTCAACTACGCCGAGCAGGCCGCCAACGACTCGATGCTCAACACGCCGCCGACCTTTGCCTGGTACATGGCCGGCAAGGTCTTCAAGCACCTGCTGGCCGGTGGTGGCCTTGAGGCAATGGCCGCCGTGAACCAGCGCAAGGCAGAAAAGCTCTACGGCTATATCGACCGTGAAGCGTTCTACACCAACCCGGTCGACAAGGCCTGCCGTTCGTGGATGAACATTCCCTTCACCCTGGCCGATGCCGAGCAGGACGCCGCGTTCCTGCAGGGCGCCAAGGCCGCCGGGCTGGCCGGGCTCAAGGGCCACCGCGCCGTGGGCGGCATGCGCGCCTCGATCTACAACGCGATGCCGGAGGCCGGCGTCGATGCACTGCTCGACTACATGAAGGAATTCGTCCGCACGCGCGGCTGATTCCGGGGCGCGGCACCCACCGCGTCCGACTCATCAACTCACGATTTGGAATTCAACATGTTCAAGATTCAAACCCTCAACAACATCTCGGTGCGCGGCCTGGACCGGCTGCCGCGCGACACCTTTGAAGTCGCCTCGGAAATGACCAGCCCCGACGCGATCATGGTTCGCTCGGCCGACATGCACAAGCGCGACATTCCCGCCAGCGTGCGGGCCATTGGCCGCGCCGGTGCAGGCACCAACAACATTCCGGTTGCCGCCATGAGCAAGCGCGGCGTGCCGGTGTTCAACGCCCCCGGCGCCAACGCCAACGCGGTAAAAGAGCTGGTGCTGGCCGGGCTGCTGCTGGCCTCGCGCAACATCGCGCCGGCACTGGATTTCGTCCGCAAGCTGGAGGGCGACGACAAGGCCCTGCACGAAGCCGTGGAAGCGGGCAAGAAGAAGTTCGTCGGCTTCGAGCTGCCGGGCCGTAGCCTCGGCGTGATCGGGCTTGGCGCCATCGGCATCAAGGTCGCCAATGCGGCGCTCGATCTGGGCATGGAGGTCTGGGGCTATGACCCGGCCATGACCGTGAACAATGCCTGGAAGCTGGACGCCCGCGTGCGGCGGGCCGTGTCGGTGGACGACCTGATCTCGCGGTCGCAGTTCGTCTCGTTGCATGTGCCACTGATCGACGCCACCCGTAACCTGGTGAACGCCGATCGACTCAAGCTGCTCAAGAAGCAGGGCGTGGTGCTGAACTTTTCGCGTGCACCCATCGTGGACGAGGCGGCGATGGTGGAGGCCCTGAACGCCGGCACGCTGCACGCCTACATCTGCGACTTCCCGTCGGTCACCCTGCAGGGCCATCCCCGCGTGGTGGCCACCCCGCACCTCGGTGCGTCAACGGGTGAAGCCGAGGAGAACTGCGCGGTGATGGTCGCCGACCAGCTGCGCGATTACCTGGAAACCGGCAACGTCACCAACTCGGTGAATTTCCCCGATGCGGTGTTGCCGCTGCTGCCGGGCAAGAGCCGCCTGGCCATCGTCAACGAAAACGTGCCCAACATGGTGGGCCAGATCTCGACCCAGCTTGCCAAGGAGCGCCTCAACATCGCCGACCTGCTGAACAAGTCGCGCGGTGATCTGGCCTACACCCTGGTCGATCTGGACGCACCGCCCTCGGCCGAAGCGCTGGCCGCGATCAAGGGCATCAGCGGCGTGCTCAACGTGCGCACCATCACCGGCTGACGCGACTGGGCCGGAGGCGCTGAATCACGCCTCCGGCCATGGGCTCAAGCCACTGCCACACGCAGCAAAAAGGCCCTCGCAAGAGGGCCTTTGATCACGATGGATCAGCGTTTGCAGCACCGAGATCAAACGTTGCGCGTGCAGCCGTCGCAGACGTTTGCAGGCCGATGCTCAGTCAAACGCTCAGGCGAGCGCCTTGATGTGCGCGTTGAGGCGGCTCTTGTGACGCGCGACCTTGTTCTTGTGGATCTGGCCACGGTCGGCGTAACGGTCGAGCACCGGCACCATCTGGCCATAGGCTGCGGTTGCGGCGGCCTTGTCGCCAGACTCGATGGCGAGCACGACTTTCTTGATGGTGGTGCGGATCATTGAACGCTGGGCGACGTTACGCTCGTTGTTCTTGACGGCTTGACGGGCGCGCTTTTTGGCGCTGGCGATGTTGGCCAAGGGGTGACTCCTGATCAATCTGAAAGGTGAAGGCGGAATGCCAGTAAGCAAAACTCGCCGAACCTTGCCAGATGTCTCTGACCGAAGCCCCGCACGAGTGGATAATGATTGGTGGAGCGGAGGAGGATCGAACTCCCGACCTCTGCATTGCGAACGCAGCGCTCTCCCAGCTGAGCTACCGCCCCAATCAAGCGATAATTGTAGCATGCAGTCGCCCGACTACCAGCCCCCGCCTGACGAGGCTTTGCCGCCCGAAACGCCCCACAAACGGCCGTTGCTGACCGATTTTGCCGCGCTCAACCGGCCCGCGGACGAAGCGGATGCCCACTGGATGGGCGAGGCGCTGGCGCTGGCGCAGAGGGCGGCCCAGCGGGGCGAGGTGCCGGTGGGCGCCGTGGTGGTGCTGGACGGCAAGCGCATCGCCGGCCGCCACAATGAGCCGATTCACCTTCACGACCCGGCGGCCCATGCCGAGGTACTGGCGTTGCGTGACGCGGCCCTGCACCTGCAGAACTACCGTCTGGTCGGCGCGAGCCTGTACGTCACCCTGGAGCCCTGCGTGATGTGCGCCGGATTGATCATCCATTCGCGATTGAGTCGCCTGGTGTTCGGCGCCGCCGACCCCAAGGCCGGCGCGGTCAACTCGGTCTACGACGTGATCGCCCGCCCGCGACTCAACCACGCCGTGGCCTGGACCGGTGGCGTGCGCGCCGAAGAATGCGGCGCCGCGCTGCGGGACTTCTTTCGCCAGCGTCGCCGCTGATCCGGCACGCGCCGGGCATCGCCGCCGGACGGGTCGGACCCGCGTTGCTGCGCCGCCGCCGCTGGAACCTTGGTCATCGTGCACACACTCGGCGCATGGGCCACGCTGTGGCCCCGTTCCGGTTCCGGTATCGCCCATGACCCGCCCGCAAAGCAAAAAGACGCCCTTTCGTGCCGGATTCCTCATCCACGACGCCTCGCGATTGCGCCGCACCGTGTACGACCAGCGACTGAAGCCTCACGGCATCACCCGGTCGCAGTGGTGGGTGCTGAGCAATCTGGACCGTGGCTATGCCAACGGCCTGTCGCAAATCGAACTGGCGCGACTGCTCGATGTGGGCAAGGTGACTCTGGGCGGGCTGGTCAGCCGACTGGAGAAGAACGGACTGGTGAGCCGCGTTGCAGATACCGAAGACCGCCGCTCCAAACGCGTGCGCCTGTCTGCCAAGGGACGGGCACTGCTGGACCGGCTTGAGGTGATTGCCCTGGAGGTCAACCGGCAGATCATGGACAACATCAGCGCGGACGAAGAGCGGCAGCTGATCGAGACCCTGACCAAGATGAAACGCAACCTGAAGGCGATGGACGGCGTCCCCGTGTCCACCACCGGGCGCAAGGGCCCGGCGCCGGCCGGTGCGGACGGCACGCCGGACCAAGGCTGATGCACCGCATTCGTACTCTAACTTATCATTGCACCTGAACCGATCGCGCTGCCCCCGTCATCCTCGACGGCTTGCCGTCTGTTGGTGCGGGGCGGCCGGTCGCGCAGTTTCCATCTTTGAGGGTGCTCCAAGGCCCTCACTGCTTACTCCACAACGACAAGAGCCCGACCATGCCCGGCGTTTACTTTGATCACATGAAGGTGGGTCAGAAGTTCGACCACCCCATCCGCCGCACCATCACCGAAACCGACAACGTCTGGTTTACCGCCATCACCCACAATCCGGCGCTGCTGCACCTCGACGAAGAGTACTGCCGCACCGAGACCGAGTTCGGCCAGCGCATCGTCAACAGTTGTTTCACGCTGGGCCTGATGGTCGGCATCTCGGTGAATGACACCACCCACGGCACCACCGTCGCGAACCTGGGTTGGGATGAGGTGCGCTTTCCCAAGCCGCTGTTCCACGGCGACACGCTGCGGGTCGAGAGCGAGGTGCTGGAACTGCGCGAGAGCAAGTCGCGGCCCAACGCCGGCATCGTGGTGTTCCTGCACCGCGGCTTCAACCAGAAGGGCGAGTTGGTGGCCCATTGCAGGCGCTCGGCGCTGCAGCTCAAGTCACCGGCTGCGGTAGGTCAGGCATGAAGTCGCTGTTGTTCGTGCCCGCCGACAGCGAGCGCAAGCTGGCCAAGGCCGAGTCCTGCGGGGCCGACGCCTTGGCCATCGACCTTGAAGACGCCGTGCTGCCCGATCGCAAACCGCTGGCCCGCCAGATGCTGGCCACCTATGCCAAGGGCTATCGCGGCAAGAGCCAGCTGTGGGTGCGGGTCAATGACCTGGCCTCGGGCGAGCTGCTGAAAGACCTGGCCGCCGTCGTGCCGCTGGCGCCGGTGGGCATCGTGCTGCCGAAGGTCACCGGGCCCGAGGACCTCGACATTGTCGGTTACTACCTCGACATGGCCGAAGTTGCCGCCGGGTTGCCGCAGGGCCAGACCAAGCTGCTGACGGTCTGCACTGAAACGGCCTCG
The DNA here is from genome assembly GCA_002706265.1 of Polycyclovorans sp. Taxonomy (GTDB): domain Bacteria; phylum Pseudomonadota; class Gammaproteobacteria; order Nevskiales; family Nevskiaceae; genus Polycyclovorans. The sequence continues at coordinate 140,256 of PAKU01000037.1, forward strand.
GCGGTGCTGCGCATGGGCGACCTGCTCGGCACCGCCCGGCCGCGTCTCATCGGCATGCTCTGGGGCGGCGAAGATCTGAGTACCTCGCTGGGCGCGGGTGATCCACGGCACCCCGACGGCCGCTGGCGCTCGATGTACGAACACGCGCGCAACCAGTGCCTGCTGGGCTGCCATGCGCTGGGCATCGAGGCCATTGACACGGTGTATGTCGACTTTCGCAATCCCGAAGGCTGCCGCGCCAGCAGCCTCGAAGCACGTTACGACGGCTTTACCGGCAAGGCGGCCATCCACCCTGACCAGGTGCCGGTGATCAACACCGCCTTCACCCCCACCGAGGACGAGATCGCCCACGCCCGGCGCGTGATCGCCGCGTTTTCAAGCGGCGCCGGAGCGGTCTCCCTCGACGGCAAGATGCTGGACATTCCCCACCTCAAGAGCGCCCGGCAGATGCTGCACAGCGCCGGCCTCGAACAGGAGTGAACCGTGAGTCATAAAGTGTTCAAGGATGCGGCCGCAGCGCTTGAAGGGCTGACCTTCGACGGCATGACCGTGATGTCCGGCGGCTTCGGCCTGTGCGGCATTCCCGAAAATCTGATCAGGGCGCTGCGTGATTCCAACGCGCGTGAGCTGACCGTGATCGGCAACAACGTCGGCTGCGACCACCACGGCATGTGGCTGGTGCTGGCCAACAACCAGATCAAGAAGGTGCTGGCGAGTTATGTCGGCGAGAACAAGATTCTGGAGCAGCGCTTCATGAGCGGCGAGATCGAGATCGAGTTCAACCCCCAGGGCACCCTGGCCGAGCGCATCCGCGCCGGCGGCGCCGGCATTCCGGCCTTCTACACCCGCACCGGCTACGGCACCAAGGTGGCCGAAGGCAAGGAAACCCGGCAGTTCAACGGCGAGTGGTACGTGATGGAAACCGGCCTGGTCGCCGATCTGTCACTGGTCAAGGCCTGGAAGGCCGACGCCGAAGGCAACCTTGTCTATCGCAAGACCGCGCGCAACTTCAATCCGATGATCGCCACGGCCGGCAAGGTGACGGTGGTCGAGGTCGAAGAAATCGTGCCGGTTGGCAGCTTCGACCCCGACCAGATTCACACGCCCGGCATCTTTGTCGACCGCATTGTGGTCGGCGCGCATTTCGACAAACACATCGAGCGGCGGACCACCCGCCCGCGGACGGAGAACGCCTGATGGCCTGGACTCGTGACGACATGGCCGCGCGTGCCGCCAAAGAACTGCGGGACGGTTTTTACGTCAACCTCGGCATCGGCATTCCCACGCTGGTCGCCAACATGATTCCCGAGGGCATGACCGTGACCCTGCAAAGTGAGAACGGCATGCTCGGCATGGGGCCATTCCCGTTCGAGGGCGAGGAAGACGCCGACCTGATCAACGCCGGCAAGCAGACCATCACCGACCTGCCGCAGACCAGCTATTTCTCCAGCGCCGACAGCTTCGGCATGATCCGCGGCGGCCACATCAATCTGTCGATTCTGGGCGGCATGGAAGTGGCCGAGAACGGTGATCTGGCCAACTGGATGGTGCCCGGCAAGATGGTCAAGGGCATGGGCGGCGCGATGGACCTCGTCGCCGGCGTCAAGCGCGTGGTGGTGGTGATGGACCATTGCGATCGATCAGGGGCCTCCAAGGTCAAGAAAGCCTGCAGCCTGCCGCTGACCGGCAAGGGCGTGGTCGATCTGCTGATCACCGACCTGGGCGTGTTCGAGATCGACAAACAGGCCGGACGTGCCGCGCTGATCGAACTGGCCCGCGGCGTCACGCTGGACGAGATCACCGCGAAAACCGAGGCGTCTTTCAGCGTCGCCCTGCGCTGAGCGGCTGCGGGCCAGCCGGGTCGCGATCCGTCGATCTTTCGTTAGGCGCGCGCCGAGCGGGGCGCGCGCCATTGGCCCGTGGCGGCGGCCTCAGCCGGCCCGCGCCGACCACGCGCTGCTCGGCGCGTCGCTGATCAAGACCCGCATCAGCGCGCGGGCGGCAGCCTGCGGCGGCTCGGTCTGTTCCAGCACCTCGCCGGGGTAGCCTTTGAGACGCGTGGCGGTGCGCATCGGCCCCGGGTCGAAGGTGTGAAAGCGCAGCGTGCTGCCGGCACCGCCTTCCTGCGCCCACTGCGCCGCCATGACTTCAAGCGCGGTCTTGCTGATGCCGTAGGCACCCTGAAACGGCTTGGCGACGCGGCCGCCGATGTCGGTCACGTACAGCACGCGACCTCGCGGTGCGGCGCGCAGCAGCGGCAGGCAGTGACGGGTCAAGGCAAAGCTGGCGGTGAGGTTCACCTGCAGCGACTCCAGCCAGTCCTTGGGCTCGATGTCTTCCATGCGGGTGAAGGTCTTGAAGTGCGCAGCCGCCAGACACAACACGTCGAGGCGCCCGAAATGGGTGTCCAGCGTCTGGGCCACCTCGGCCAGATCGCCCCAGTTGGCGCCGGTGAGATTGAGGGGATAGATGGCCGGCTCGGCGCCGCCGGCCGCGACGATGGCGTCGAACGTTGATTCCAGCTTCTTCACGGTCTTGCCCAGCAGCACGCAGGTGGCGCCCAGCGCTGCCGCCTGCAGGGCCGCGGCTTTGCCCAGCCCGTCCCCGGCGCCGGTGATGAGCACGGTCTGATTCTTGAGCGCGTCGGCTGCGGGCTCGGTGGTGGGCACTTTGGTCAACGGCAGCATGATCAGCCTTGTGTGGAAAGAGGGTGCATCAGGTCCAGCAGCTCGGCCGGCGTGGCACAGCGATCATCGGCCTGCCAGGCCTCGGGCCGGGTGGTGCCCAGATACCCCCACTCGGCGGTGACCGTGCGCATGCCGGCGGCACGGCCGGCGTCGATGTCGCGCAGGTCGTCGCCCACGTAGGCGCAGCGCTGCTGCGCAAGCCCGGCGCGGCGGCAGGCTTCGATCAGCGCATCCGGCGCCGGCTTGGCAAGCGGCACTTCATCGGCGCTCACGACGACCGTCGCGCGCGCGCTCAACTGCAGCGCGGCCATCAGCGGCTCGGTGTAACGCCTGGGCTTGTTGGTGACCACGCCCCAGGGAATGCCGCGCGCTTCGAGCCAGCGCAGCGCCGTGTCCAGACCCTCGAACACCTGGCTGTGATCGGCGATGTGCGCGGCGTAGTGGGCCAGAAAGGTCTGCCTGAGCGGCTCGAACGCCGCGTCGTCCGGCCCCACGCCCAGGGCGCGGCCGATCAGCCCGCGCGCGCCTGAGGAGGCGTGTGCCCGGTAATGATCCAGCGGCAGCGGCGCCAGGCCCTGGGCCACGCGCAGGGCGTTGGCAGCGGCGGCGAGATCGGGCGCGGTGTCGACCAGCGTGCCGTCAAGATCGAACAACCAGGCCTCGATCATGGTTTGCGCGCGACCAGAAAATAGTTCACCGCCAGGTCGTTGTTGAGTCGCGCGTTCTTCAGGATGGGGTTGTAGTGCAGCCCCTTCATCTCCACCAGTTGCAGGCCCGAGGCCATCACCGCGCGGCTGAGCTCCGACGGGCGGATGAACTGGGCAAACTGGTGGGTGCCCTTGGGAATCAGCCCCAGCACATGTTCGGCCGCAACAATGGCCAGCGCAAAGGCGCGCGGGCTGCGATTCAGGGTGGAGAACACGGCGAGGCCACCGGGTCGCAGCAGCTCGGCGCAGGCCTTGATGATGGCCTCGGGGTCGGGCACGTGCTCCAGCATTTCGAGGCAGCAGACCACGTCGAAGCTTTTGGGCGCGCGCTGCGCCATCGCCTCGGTGGCCACACATTGGTAGTCAATGGCCAGCCCCGAGGCACCGGCATGTTCGCGGGCGACGGCAATCGAGGCCTCGGCCAGATCGATGCCGGTCACCTCGGCGCCGCGCCGCGCCAGGGCTTCGCTGAGCAGGCCGCCGCCGCAGCCCACGTCGATCACTTTCTGGCCGGCAAGTCCGCCGCAGACCTTGTCGATGTATTGGGTGCGCGCCGGGTTGATGTGATGCAGCGGCGCCATCTCGCCTGCGGGGTCCCACCAGCGCGAGGCCATTGCCGTGAAGCGGGCGATGTCGGCCGGGTCGACGTTGTTGAATTCGGTCATGCCGCGATTTTATCCCGCGGGCGGCGGGCGGCGTCGCCTCAAGGCCTTGATCAGCCCGCGAACCGCGCGATCGAGCTGTTGCTGCTGCGCTTCGGTCTGTGCGGACTCAGGCCCGTAACGCAATGCCTGATAGGCGGTGCGCGCGGCGTCGAGCTGGGCGCGCAGGTGCGGCTGCCGGTCGGCCAGCCGCTGGCACCACGCGGTGGGCGCCTCGCCGGGCCGGGCATCGACCTGCCGGGCCGCAGCGCGTTGCAGGCGCCGCCAGCTGCGGCTGGCCGCATCCGCCGGCGGCGCCGGGCGACCGCGCCACAGCAGCCACGCCGCCACCAGCAACAGCAGCGCAGTGATCAGGCCGGTGAGCCACAGCAGCATCTGCGTCCAGCCGCGCACGCCCAGACGCGACAGAAACGCCTGTTGCAGTTCGGGGCCGTAGGCCAGAAACCAGCGGTTCCACTGCGCGTTGAGAAAATCCCATCGGGCGCGGCTCATGGCCCAGAGGGTGCTGCCGTCGCGCCGGAGAAAGGCGGGCAATTCACCACGGGCCGTGTCGAAGGCGCCACGCAGCCCTTGCTCGATGCGGTCCGGCGACACGGCGGCGGTGGGGTCCACCCGGCGCCAACCCTCACCCGCCAGCCACACCTCGGCCCAGGCGTGTGCGTCGGACTGGCGAATGACCCAGTCGTCGCCCACCGGACTGCGGGCGCCACCCTGATAGCCGATGACCACCCGCGCCGGCAGTCCGGCCGCCCGCATCATCACCACGAAGCTGCTGGCGTAGTGCTCGCAGAAGCCGGCCTGTGTCGTGAACAGGAATTCATCCACGGGCTGGGGGCCCAGGCGCGGTGGCCGCAGGGTGTAGCGGAACGGATGCTGGCGAAAATGCGCCAATGCCCGCTGGATGAGCGCGGCATCATCCGGCGTCTCGGCGCGCCATTGCTGCACCAGCGCGCGGGTTCGGGGGGCGCTGTTCACCGGCAATTGCAGCGTGCGCTGCCGGTGCCAGCGGGGCAGGGCGCGGGCATCCAGCCGATAGCGGGGCCAGGCCTGCTGGCGCAACAGGCGACGTTCGGTGATGCGTCGCAGCGCCAGCAGTTGGCCGTTTTCATCAAGCCGGCTGCCGGCGGGCAGCGCCGCCGGGTCGCTCATCTCCAGGCCGAACAGGCTGAAGCCGCGGGTCGACTCCAGCATCATCTCCAATGCCACCGGCTCGCCGAGGGTTTGCAGTGAGGGCGCGCGCGCGGGCCCGTTTTGCGGATAAGCGTCCCAGCGGCGGCCGTCGTAGCGCTCGAAGACCGGGCCACGCCAGTACAACTGGCGCTGTCCGGGGGGCTCGCCCTCAAAGCGCACGCGAAAGGCAATCGCCTCGTTGAGGATCAGCTCGGCAATGTCGCCCGGACTCATGCTGTCGGGTACGCCGCTGCGGCTGCTGCCCGCATCGGCCGGCAAGCCCCACAAAGGCCCGGGAATGCGCGGAAACAGCAGGAACAGCACCACCATCAACGGCAGTGCTTGCGCGACGATCACGCCGCCCAGCCGCCAGTGTTGGCGCCAGGCGCGACCGGCTGCGTCGCCGGTCGCCGCCCGGGTGTTGACCTCGACCAGCAGACCGGTGACGCCCACCACGGTGACCAGCAGCCATGCCACGGTCCAGATTTCCTGCGAGAACAGGAAGTGGGTAAACACCAGAAAATACAGCAGCGCCACCATCACCCGAACATCGCGCTGGCTGCGCATCTCCAGCAGCTTGAGCGCGGCCATCAGCACCAGCAGGGCGGTGCCGGGATGCTGGCCGTTGACGCGGCCGTAGGTCACATAGACCCCGGCGAATGCGGCGATGGTCAGCAGGGTCTTGATCACCCTGCCGGGCAACGGCACGCCGCGCTGCAGGTGCGCCAGCCGCCAGCCGATGGCCACCGCCACCAGGGCCGATTCCCACACCGGCACCCGCAAGGCATGCGGTGCCAACACCAGCACCAACAGCCCGATCAGCCGCAGCAGTAAGGCGCGCGGCAGCACGTCGGCGGTTGTCACGGTCATGCTCGCTGCCCGAACTGCGCCAGCGCGCTGAGGCAGCGATGGCGGTGCGCGGGGCCGCGGTCGAGGTCGATCTGGTCACCCCCAAGGCGCAGGCCGAAGGCCACCGGGGTCTCGGCGAGGTCGACCACCCAGCGCGCCAGTTGCGACAGGCGGGCGTCCAGGTCGGCTCCGGGGGTCAGGGCCAGGTCCAGCCAGCATTCCGGCTGCTCGCCGTCTTCGAATTGCTTGACCATGGGCGTGCGGGTTTTCGGCAGGCTTTTCCAGTGGATGCGCTGTAGGCTGTCACCGCGCACGTAGTTGCGCAGTCCGGCGAATTGGCTGAGGCCCGGTTGCCGATGGCGGGCGTCGCCCTGTTCCAGCGCCCGCGTGGGCGGCGGCGACTGTCCGGCGCGCGCCAAACGCGGATAGGCGAGCACGCGGGTGTCCGGCAGGACGAAGGTCCAGGCGCGGAACAGGCCGGTGGGCGCTGCGCTGGCAACGGTGAGCAGGGGCAGCGCATTCCATCCGCGTTGGCCGGGCGCAAACGACAGGCGCAGTTGTGCCGACGGGGCCACGGTGACGCCCGGGCCGTCCGCACGCGGGGTGTCGGCAAAGTGAATCTGGATGCCCAGTCGCCCGACCTTGCCCGGCTGATCAACGCGCAGCCGCAGCGCGGCGTCGGCCCCGACGTGCACCGGATCGGCGGCAATCTCCACCAGCCGCAGCCCCACCAGTTGCGCGTGGGTGTGGTGCATGCTGACCAGACCAATCGCCGCCAGCAGGAAGGTCAGGGCAAAGCCCATGCTGTTGGCGTAGTTCATGGCCCCCAGCAGCATGACCAGACACAGCAGGCCGAAACCCACGCCGAACCGGGTGGGCAAGATGTAAACGCGACGCCGGTTCACGGTCCAGGGCAGGGTAGACGGCGTGATCCGCCGCAGAATCCAGCGGTCGATCCAGCCGCGCCGGATCCCTGCGGCCGGCTTGGTCAAGCGACGCCTGAACAGGCCGCGCATCTCAAAAGGTCCTAAGGAATCGCAACGGCGGCCAGCAGGTCCCGGGCGGATGGCGGCGCGTGCAGGGCAGCGTGCGCAGGCAGCAGACGGTGGTCCATCACCGCCGGGAACACGGCCTGCACGTCTTCGGGCAGCACGCCGGGGCGGCCCATCAGAAATGCCCAGGCCTGCGCGGCGCGCTTGAGCGCCAGCCCGGCACGCGGCGAAACGCCGTGCCGCAACCCGGCGTGTTCGCGGGTGGCCTGCACCAGCGCCAGGATGTAATCCAGCAGCGCGGGGCGCGCGGTGACCTCGCGCACACCCGCCTGCAGGCTTTGCACCTGCGCCGCGTCGAGCACGCAGGGCAGTTCGGCCAACAGGCTGCGACGGTCGGTCTGCGCCAGCAGCGCGCGCTCGGCGGCCGGCGGCGGGTAGCCCATCGACAGGCACATGAGAAAGCGGTCGAGCTGGCTCTCCGGCAGCGAAAACACACCCAGTTGCGACAGCGGATTCTGGGTGGCGATGACAAAGAAGGGCGCGGGCAGCGGCCGGGTTTTGCCTTCGATGCTCACCTGGCGTTCTTCCATGGCCTCCAGCAGCGCCGATTGTGTTTTCGGACTGGCGCGGTTGATCTCGTCGGCCAGAATCACCTGCGCAAAGATCGGCCCCGGATGAAAGCGAAAAGCGTTGCTGCCGGACTCGAACACCGACACGCCCAGCACATCGGCCGGCAACAGGTCGGCGGTGAACTGAATGCGTTGAAACTCCAGCCCCAGTACCCGTGCCAGCGCCAGTGCCAGTGTGGTTTTGCCGACGCCGGGCACGTCTTCAATGAGCAGATGCCCCTGAGCCAGCAGACAGGCCAGCGCCAGACGCAGCTCCTGCGGTTTGCCCAGAATGACCTGCTCAAGAGCGTCCACGGTGCGGCTGACGGCGGCCTTCATGCGCAGATGTCCGGCAAGAACTTAAGGACCTGCGACTATACGCAAAGCCCTCACGAGACGACGGACGGGGGCGATCCGCCGCTGCGATGGTCGCCATATCGGCAAGGCTTTGATTGCGGTCCCCGGCGATGCGGCCGATACTTTGGCCGCGTCATCGTTCGGCGCCGGAAAGGAACTTGAATGTCCCGCAAACAACGTGATCTCGACCGGGCCCTCGAGGCCGCCGACAGTTATCGCGACTGGTTGCAGATTGCCAATGAGCTCGACGTTCACCAGGGCCTGGACGAATGGCGCGAGGACGAAACGTCTGACCATTACGACTGGCGCCTGATCCGTTCGCGCCTGCGCCAGGTGCGGCAGATGCGCGCCAACCCCGAGCAGGGCGTCAAGCTGCGCCACCACCTGCGCCAGGGGCTGCACTGGAACCTGGGCAACCTTGGCAATCCGGTGCTGTACGGCGTTTCGCGCGTGGGCACCAAAATGCTGGTGCACGATTACGTCAACGAAATTGCCGAGACGCTGGTGGAGCTGGCCCACCGCGACGACCCGGCGTTTCCCGCCGACGCGAAGCTGCGTTTTTTCGAGGAACTTTCGCAGTCGTTCGGCCGATCTGCCCTGATGCTGTCGGGCGGCGCGACGCTGGGCCTGTTCCACGTCGGGGTGGTCAAGTCGCTGTATCTGGAGGGGTTGTTGCCGGAGGTGATTTCAGGTTCCAGCGCCGGATCGATCGTCGCCGCCACCGTGGCCAGCCGCCCGGTGGACCAGGCCGAGATTCTGCTGGATCCGATGAATGTCTATCACAACTTCTGGCGGGTTCTGCCGTGGCGCCTGTGGTTCCGCCGCGGCTCGGTGATGGATCAGCACCAGTTGCGTCGGGCACTGGAAAAGAACATTCCCGACCTGACCTTTCACGAAGCCTATGAACGCTCGGGCCGCATCATCGACATCACGGTCTCGCCGGCGGGCGTGAACCAGCCCCCCAGGCTGCTGAATTACCTCACATTTCCGTATCTGTATCTGTACGAGGCGGTGCTGGCGTCGTGTGCCGTGCCGCTGTTGTTTCCGCCGGTGATGCTGATGACCCAGGACGAGCGCGGCCGCCGTGTGCCCTACATGCCGCTGCTGCGCTGGGTCGATGGCAGCCTGAAGTCCGACCTGCCGACCTTGCGCCTGCGGCGCCTGCACAACGTCAATCATTTCATCGTCAGCCAGACCAATCCGCACGTGCTGCCGTTCATCAGCCGCCGCGAGCCGGGCGGGGAGGGCATACGCAACTCGGCGCGGGACTTTGCGCGCTCCAGCCTGCGTGGCACGGCCAAGGGCATCGTCGACCTGGCGCGCAACACCATCGCGGGCGGGGGGCGCACCCGCAAGACTCTGGATGTCGCCTCGAGCGTGCTCGACCAAGACTATCGCGGCAACATCAACATCTTTCCCGAGATCAGCCTTTGGCGCTATGCCAACGTCACCTCCAATCCGTCGTTGGAAACACTGGAGCGGTTCATCCGCGAGGGTGAGCGTGCCACCTGGCCGCGCATGGAGATGATCCGCAACCAGATGGTGATCAGCCAGACGCTGGCCAATTGCATGACGCATCTGAAGTCACAGCACTCGGTCAACCCACACCAGCCCGACGCACCCACCGCACCGGCCGATGCCCGCAGGCCGTCGCTGAAAGTTGTGCGATCGAAGTGAGGTGACGGCGGCGACCTGCTGACACAGCGGCAGCCGGGTCAGCGGTGAAAAGTCACCGGTTGTTCATGCTTGGGGTGCGGCGTCGGCGCGGCCTTCGGCCCGCAACCGCTGGGACAGCTGCCACAGCCCGAACCGCAGCCGGCGGTGTTCTTCTTGCCGGGCCGCCACCGCCACACGGCGTAGGCGGCGGCCGCCAACACGATCAGCGCGACGATCAGTCCTTCCAGCATGGCGTAGCTCATCCGCCCAGGCTCCGTGCGATGTGGTAGGTGATCAAGGCCATGCCGTAGGCCAACGCGAACAGATAGCCCGCCGACAGGGCAACCATGCGCCACTGGTTGGTTTCGCGGCGAATGACCGCCAGGGTGGAAATACATTGCGGCGCGTACACAAACCACACCAGCAATGACAGGGCCGTGGCCAACGACCAGTCACTGGCGATGATCGGCGCCAGCAGGCTGCCCGCGTTTTCGTCGGTGGCAGACACGGCGTAGACCGTGGCCAGCGCGCTCACCGCCACCTCGCGCGCGGCCATGGCCGGCACCAGTGCGATGCAGATCTGCCAACTGAAGCCCAGCGGCGCGAAGAGGGGCTGCATCCACCGCCCCAGATGACCTGCCGCGCTGTATTCAATGGCCGGACCGGAGGCATCGGCCGGCGCCCCCGGAAAGGTGGCAAGCGCCCACAACACGATGGTGAGCGCCAGAATGATGGTGCCGACCCGACGCAGGAAGATGGCCGCACGCGCCCACAGCCCAATCAAGATGTCGCGCGGGTGGGGCAGGCGATAGGCGGGCAGCTCCAGCAGCAGCGGTTGCTCTTCGCGCGCGCCGCCCCAGCGCTTCATGATCCAGGCCACCGCCACCGCGCTCAGCACACCGGCGATGTAGAGCGCGAACAGAATCAGGCCCTGCAGATTGATGACGCCGAACACCGATTGCTGCGGAATGAAGGCAGCGATCAACAGCGTGTACACCGGCAAACGGGCCGAGCAGGTCATCAACGGCGCGACCAGAATCGTCGCCAAACGATCGCGCGGGCTGGGAATGCTGCGCGCCGCCATGATGCCCGGCACCGCACAGGCAAAGCTCGACAGCAGCGGAATGAACGCACGGCCGCTGAGGCCGGCGCCGACCATCAGGCGGTCCAGCAGAAACGCGGCGCGCGGCAGGTAGCCAGACTCCTCCAGCAGCAAGATGAACAGGAACAGAATCAGAATCTGCGGCAGAAACACCAGCACGCCGCCGACACCGGCGATCACGCCATCGACCAGCAAGCTGTTGAGCAGGCCGTCGGGCAGGGCGCCGCCAACCATTTCGCCAAACCCGCCGATCACCGTTTCGACAAGGCCGATCAAGGGCTCGGCCCAGGCGAACACTGCCTGGAACATCACGAACAGCAGCACGGCCAACAGCGGCAGACCGGTGGCCGGGTGCAGCAAAAAGCGGTCGGCGCGCTCGGTGAAGCTGTCGCGTTCCTGCACGCCCGTCACGCAGGCGGTGCGCAGGGCATCGGCTTCGGCATGCCAGCGGGCAGGGTCCTCAAAACCCGGCGGCGGCGCTTTGGGCAACGCCTGCAAGGCGGCGGACAGCGTGGCCGCGCCGTCACGCTGCACCGCGACGGTGCCGACCACCGGCACCCCCAGCCGTTGTGACAATTGAGCCAGGTCAATCTGCAATCCCTGACGACGGGCCACGTCCATGCGATTGATCGCCACCATCATCGGCCGGCCCAGCGCACGCACTTCCAGCACGAAGCGCAGATGCATCTGCAGGTTCAGGGCATCGACGACGCAGACGATCACGTCCGGCACGGCCTCGCCCTCGAAGCGGCCAAGGCAGACATCGCGCGTCACGGCCTCGTCCGGACTGGTCGCCTGCAGGCTGTAGGCCCCCGGCAAATCGATGATGTTGATGGTCTGTTCGCCCGCCAGACGATGCACGCCGGTCTTGCGCTCCACCGTGACCCCGGCATAGTTGGCCACCTTCTGGCGGCTGCCGGTGAGCCGGTTGAACAGGGCGGTCTTGCCACAATTGGGATTGCCGACCAGCGCGGCATGCAGCGCGACGGTGCTCATGGCGCGGAAGCACTCACTGAGATGCGCGCCGCTTCGGCACGACGCAACGCAAAACGCGTGTCACCAATCTTGACCAGCAGGGGATCGCCGCCAAACGGCCCCACGCGCAACACCTCAAGCTGCCGCCCGCGCACAAAGCCCAGATCCGCCAGCCGTCGCGCGATGGCGTCGTGATCGTTGACAGACCTGACCCCCGTGATCCAGGCGGGTTGGCGTCGGGCGAGCTCGTAAAGCAGGATGTCCATTTCAGGACGAATGATAGCCGTTTGCGTTTGCAAGCGAGTGCACTCTGAAGGATTCGCGTCCTCCGTGGCGTTGGTTAAACTGCGCCGGCCCTCTGAAAAGCTCAGCGGCAGCCAATGAACCCAATCCAACCGCTCCAGACGCCACGCAGACCTGTCCGCGGCGCCTGGCGCCCCAAAAACGCAGGGCTTCCTTGGGCGGTCGGCTTCATCGTGTGTGGGGCGGTGATCGTTGGCGCCGGGTGGTACGTCACCCAGCGCGAACCCGAGCCCGCGCAAATGGATGCCGCCTTGCGGGTGGTGCACGCGCAAAGTCAAGGTCCAACGCAGCCGCAGGCCCATGACTTGAATGTGCACGAAAGCTCGCCAGCGCCCGTTGACAGTGTGCAAATGCTGCGTGATCGCAGATTTTCGGATGGATATGTTTCGCCGCATGGCCCGACCGTGATTGCCGCCGGGCCAGGCGCTTCCGCGACGCGCGTCCAGCCAAAACCTACGGCGCCTTCCAAACGCGCGCCCTCGACCGATCGCAAATGGACCTATGTGCACAGCAGCAGTTGCGATGGCCTGCGCAGCCGGCGCCGCTCCATCGTGCAGGCACTCGACACACTGCGGGACAAACTGCCGGTTTGGCGCCAGGACCAGCTTCATGTCGAACACCGCGAAAACCTCGAGCGCGAGAGGTTGGGTCTCTGTCGCTGAGCGCGTGATCATCGGCAAGCCCAGCGGCCGATCTTTACAATCCATAATGTATATTATGTAAAGTCATGATGATCTGGCGAAAGACTTCTTGGTCTGTCATGACGGCCGTCACCAATGACGTTCAAGATGAGCGCACCTCACGCCACCCCTGAGAACAAGGAGCGCTTCTGCATGAACACTTACGACATCGCCATTGTGGTGGGCAGCAACCGCCGCGACTCGATCAATCGCAAATTGAGCGAGGCACTGGCCAAACTGGCCGGGCCTTCGATGCAGTGCCGCTGGGTCCAGATTGATGATCTGCCGATGTACAACGCCGATCTTGAGCCCGAGCGCCCCGACAGCGTCAACCGCTTCACGGCCGAGGTGGCCCGCGCCGATGCGGTGCTGATCGTCACGCCTGAACACAATCGCTCGCTGCCCGCGGTACTCAAAAACGCCATTGACTGGGGATCCAAGCCCATGGAGCGGAATGTCTGGCGCAACAAGCCCGCATTCATCACCGGCACCTCGCCCGGCGCCATCGGCACCGCCGTGGGCCAGCAGCACCTGCGGCAGATCCTCGGCATTCTGGGCAGCGTGGTGCTGGGTGGCGAGGCGTATCTGCAGTTCAAACCCGACCTGATCGACGCCGACGGCACGCTCACCAACGACGGCACACGCGCCTTCCTGCAGGGACATGTGGACCGCTTCGCCGAACTGGTGGCCGCTCTGGCGCGTCGCTGATCGGCGTGCCTGCCGCGTCACCCGCCGAAATGTGATCTGGCGACCCGGCGACCGGCGATGCCGACAACCTGATCCGCGTTGCCGTTACGGCAGCACACCGCCGAGCGCTGAAGCCGTCTTGCCCCCGCAAGGCCGCCACTCAAGGCCGCCAGCGACGCTCGAAGGCTTTGAGCACGCGCTCGGCGTACCAGGTTTTGCCGTAGCTGCCGTTGTAGCGCGCCAGCGCCGGAATCAGGGCGTCGCGCTCGCGGTCGAGGTAGTGGCGAAGAATGGTGCAGCCGTAGCGCAGGTTGGTCTGCGGGTTGAACAGGTTGTCATCGGGGCGGCCCAGTTCGTCCAGCCAGAACGGCATCACCTGCATGAACCCCAGCGCCCCGGCACTGGAAATGGCAAACCGGTCGAACAACGATTCCACTTCGATCAGGGCCAGCACCAGCTCGGGTGAAACCTCGGCCCGCTGGGCCTCGGCATGCACCAGCCGCAGAAATTCCAGGCGATCATCATCGTCGGGCATGAACCGCTGCAGACGGCCCGACATGTCCAGCAGCCAGACTTCCGCATCAAACCGGTGGCCGAAGCTGTCGGAGGCTTCCACCGCCTCGATCAGGGCGGCGCGCAAGGCCGGGTCGGGATCGGGCACCCGTGACTGCGCCGTCGCCGCGGCGCTCAGCAGCAGCATCAGCAGCGCCGAACACGCAAGGCGCCCTGCCCCAGCCGCATGACTTCGGGCCGTCACCTGCCTGCGCCCTGCGTCAGGCCGCCGCGATCCGCGCGCGCACGGCCTCGGCAGTGGCCGCCACGCGTTCGGCTTCGGCGAGGTTGCGCGCCTTGAACTCCACCTGGCCGTCGGCCAGCGCCTTGTCGCCGATCACGATTCGGTAGGGAATGCCGATCAACTCGGCATCGGCAAACATCGCCCCGGGACGCTGGCCGCGATCGTCAAGCAGCACGTCCAGCCCCTGCCCCTGCAGCGCGGCATAAAGCGACTCGGTGGTTTCGCGCACCGCGTCGGAGCGGTCCATGCCGATGGGGCAGATCACCACGGTGAACGGCGCCACGCTGGCGGGCCAGACGATGCCCTTGTCGTCGTGCCGCTGTTCGATGATGGCCGCGACCAGCCGCGACACGCCGATGCCGTAGCAGCCCATCCACGGCGTCACCGGCTGGCTGGCCTCGTCGAGCACGCTGAGCCCCATCGCTTCGGTGTACTTGCGGCCCAACTGGAAGATGTGCCCGCCCTCGATGCCGCGATAGAACTTGATGCGCCCCACCCCATCCGGGCTGACATCGCCTTCGACGATGTTGCGCAGGTCGGCCGTTTCCGGCTCAGGGCAATCACGACCCCAATTGACGTTTTGCAGGTGGAAGTCGGTCTGGTTGGCGCCGCAGGTGAAGTCGGCGATGACGGCGGCTGCGTGATCGGCGATCACGGGGATCGGGCTGTTCACCGGCCCCAGATAGCCCACTTCGCAACCGAACAGGGCTTCGACCTTCTCCGGCGCGGCCATGACGAACCCGGCGCCAATCATCGGGTGTTTGGCCGCCTTCACTTCGTTGAGCTGATGATCACCCCGCAGGGCCACCGCGCGCAGTTCACCGGCGGCGGTCTGCACCACCAACAATTTCACCTTGGCGGTCAACGCGGTGTCGAGAAACCGTGCGACCTGCTCACAGGTTTTCTGGCCCGGCGTTGCAACCTGCTGCATCACTGCCGAGGCCGCCGCGCGGGCACCCACCGCCACACAGGGCGCGGCCTCGATGTTGGCGGCAAACGGTCCGCTGTCGGACACCGCCAGCAGGTCTTCGCCCGACCCCGCAAGCACGTGGAATTCTTCCGAGCGGTTGCCGCCGATGTTGCCGGCATCGGCCTGGACGATGCGGTAGTCGATGCCCAGGCGATCGAACACGCGGGTATACGCCTCGCGCATCACCTGATATTCCCGTGCCAGATCGGCTTCATCGATGTGGAACGAGTAGGCGTCTTTCATCAGAAACTCGCGGGCCCGCATCACCCCGAAGCGCGGGCGGCGTTCGTCGCGGAACTTGGTCTGAATCTGGTATAGGTTGAGTGGCAGTTGCCGGTACGAGCGCACGTCCTGTTTGACGTGGTGGGTGATCACTTCCTCGTGGGTCGGGCCATAGCAGAAGTCGTTGTTGTGACGGTCCTTGATGCGCAACATCTCGCCGCCCATCTGCGCCCAGCGGCCGGACTGTTCCCAAAGCTCAGCGGGCTGGATGGACGGCATCAGCACTTCCACCGCGCCGGCGCGGTTCATCTCTTCACGGACGATGGCGGCCACCTTGTTGAGCACGCGCAGGCCAATCGGCATCCAGGTGTACAGACCACTGCCCAGCTTGCGGATGTAACCGGCGCGCTGCATCAACTGATGCGACACCACCTCGGCGTCGGCGGGGGTTTCTTTGGCGGTGGCCAGTGGAAAGCGGGAAAGGCGCATGGCGGTTTCAGTGAGGTCGTGGGGAACAAAAAAAGGCAGTCAGGAGTGGGGCAAGCGCGCGGGCGAAGCCCGGCCGGCGTCACTGGTCTTCGAGGGTCAGGATCAGTTCAACCGGCGAGTGCGGCCCGCGCTGCCAGGCGCGAATTTCCAGCACGCCCTTGGTGTTGAGCGAGATGATCAGATTCAGCCCGGGCGCCTGCAGCTCGTCCTGGGTGGGCACCGCCGGCGCATCGGGCACCGACCACAAGCGCGCCCAGCAGGCTTCGGGCGCGTCGGGCGCCGAGGCACGCCATGCCACCGGCCGGCCATCTCGCGCGGCGACGAAGCCGCGAATCGGCTCCGGCTGGGCAATCTGTGCGCGGTGCAGCAGGTCAATGGCAAGGCGGCGCGGCAGGCGCACGGTCGCGCCCGATCGGGCGCTGGCATCAGCTAGGGTCATGGTGTCCACACACAGGGCATGAAGGGTCTCTGGAGATGGTCATGCGTCGCCATTCCAGACGCTCGGCCGACCAAGTGTGAAGGGTTCCCGCGTCGTCCGCGAGCCCCAGCAGCAGGCGCAGGGTCAGCCAGGCCTGCATCACGCCCACGGTGCCCACCACCGGGCCGGCCACGCCGGCCTCTTCGCAGCGTTCGGCGTCTTCACCTTGCGGCGGGTAGATGCAGGCATAGCAGCCGCCGCGACGATGCGGGTCGAGCACCGCCAACTGCCCTTCAAAGCGAATTGCGGCGGCGCTGATCAGGGGCTTGCGGGCCGCCACGCACGCCGCATTGATGGCGAAGCGCGCCGAAAAGCGGTCGGTGCCGTCCAGCACCACGTCGGCCTCGGCCATACGGGCCATCGCCGCATCAGGCAGCAACGGCGAGACGTTGATCTGTGCATTCAGGGCGGTGAGTTGCGCGGCAGCCGCATCGATCTTGCGCTGGCCAAGGTTGGCCTCGCGGTACAGCACCTGACGTTGCAGATTGCTGGCCTCAAGACGGTCCGGGTCGGCAATCAACAGGCGCCCCACCCCGGCCCCGGCAAGATACGCCGCGCTGGCGCTGCCCAGCCCGCCCATGCCGAACAACAGCACGGTGGAATCGGACAGGATGTGCTGGCCATTGATGCCCACCTCGGGCAACACGATCTGCCGTGAATAGCGATGCAGGTCGGTCATGGGCGCAGGCCGGCGGTGGCGCGCGGCTGCCCGCCCAGGTCATGGCGGGTGGTCACCTCGGTGAAGCCGGCTTCGGTCATCAGCGTCTGCACGGCGCTCGCCTGGTCGTAGCCGTGCTCCACCATCAAACGCCCGCCCGCCCGCAGCCGCAGGGCGGCGTGGGCAATGATGCAGCGCAGTGCGTTCAGGCCGTCGTGACCGTCGGTGAGCGCCATGCGCGGCTCGAATCGCAGCGCGTCAAGGTGCGGGTCGCGCGCGGCGATATACGGCGGATTGGCAACGATCAAGTCGTGCTCGGGTCCGTTCATCAGCAGCCATTCGCCAAAATCGGCCTCGACCCAATCGACCTGCGCCCGCAATTGCGCGGCATTGTCGCGGGCCACCGCGAGGGCGTCGGCTGAAAGATCCACGCCGGTCACGTGGGCATCGGGGCGTTCTAGGGTCAGCGCGAGTGCGATCACGCCGCTGCCGGTGCCCAGATCGGCGACCCGTGGCGATGCCAGCGGCTTCAGCCATTCCAGCGCCCACTCCACCAGCAGTTCGGTTTCGGGCCGCGGCACGAGCACCGCCGAATTCACCGCCACGCTGAAGGTCCAGAAGCCTTTTTCGCCCGTGAGGTAGGCCACCGGCTCGCCTTTGGCGCGGCGGGTGATCAGGGCCTTGAAGCGATCGAGATCGCCTTGCGGCAGCGGGTGATCGAGTCGGGTGAACAGCTGCGCCCGCGAGTAGCCCAGCAGGTGTGCGAGCAACCATTCGGCGTCCTGCCGTGGGCTGTCGCTGACGGCCTGCAAGCGGCCGATGGCGTCCGCGATGGCGAGGGCCAGGGTCATCAATGGCTGCCCGAAATCTCGGCCAGCAACTCGGCCTGATGCTCGGCAAGCAGGGGCTGGATGACCACGCCCAGGTCGCCGACCAGGATGCGGTCCAGCTGATACAGCGTGAGGTTGATGCGGTGGTCGGTGACCCGCCCCTGAGGAAAGTTGTAGGTGCGAATACGCTCGGAGCGATCGCCACTGCCGACCAGGCTTTTGCGGGTGGCGGCGCGTTCAGCCGCGGCCTGGCTGCGCTGCGCGTCGATCAGCCGTGAGGCCAACAACGCCATCGCCTTGGCGCGGTTCTTGTGCTGGCTGCGCTCTTCCTGGCACTCGACGATGATCCCGGTGGGCAGGTGCGTCACGCGGATGGCCGACTCGGTCTTGTTGACGTGCTGACCGCCGGCACCCGAGCTTTTGAAGGTATCGAACTTCAGGTCGGCCGGGTTGATCTCGACGTCTTCAGCCTCCACCTCCGGCAGCACCGCCACCGTGGCCGCCGAGGTGTGAATGCGTCCCTGGGTTTCGGTTTCGGGCACGCGCTGCACGCGGTGCGCGCCGCTTTCGAACTTGAACTGCGAGTAAACGCCAAAGCCGATCACCCGCGACACGATCTGTTTGTAGCCGCCGTGTTCGCCGTCGCTGCTCGACAGTACCTCCACCTGCCAGCCCTGGGTCTCGGCGTAGCGGCTGTACATGTTGAACAGATTGCCGGCAAAGAGGGCCGCCTCGTCGCCGCCGGTGCCGGCGCGAATTTCAAGAAACACGTTGTTGCCGTCCAGCGGGTCGCGCGGCACCAGGTACTGCTGCAGATCCTGTTCCAGCTGGCCAATGCGCGCTTCAAGGCTGGGCCGTTCGGCGCTGACCATGGCGCGAATCTCGGGGTCGGATTCGTTGGCCATCTCATCAAGGCCGGCCAGGTCGTTGACCGCAGCCTGATGGGCGGTGAAGGCGTCGGCGACCGGTCCGAGCTGGGCATATTCCTGCGACAGACGCTTGAAGCGATCGGCATCCCGCGCGGCATCGGGCGAAGCCAGTTCTGCCGCCAGTTCGAGGCGGCGGTCGACCAACACGTGCAGCTTGTTGAGCAATGAGGATTTCATTTCGGGTCCTGAAGGGGGTGCGGAAGGCGGCGTGCTGAAGGCATTGAGCCTCGCTAAGCCTCGCGATCCGTTCCTTCATCGACGGGCGGCAGGCGCCCGCCATCCAGCGCGAACAGTCGCCGCGTGGCATCGAGCAACAGCGACTGCTCGATGCGACTGGCGCGCCCCAGCCGCGACACCGGGGCATGCAGCAACTTGTTGGTGAGGCTGTCGGCCAGATAGCGCAGCACCTGGTCGGCAGGCTCGCCGCCGTCGAGACGGCGCAGGGCCTTGGCCAGCACTTCATCGCGCTGCCGCGCGGCGTTGTCGCGCAGCGCACGCAGCGTGTCGCCGGCGTCGCGGGCATCCAGCCAGTGCACGAACACTTGCGCCTGTTCGGTGATCAGGGCCTTGGCCTGCAGGGCGGCGCCTTCACGCAGCTTCATGTTTTCGGCCACCACATGACGCAGATCGTCAATGGTGTAAAGGTAAACGTCAGGCAAGTCGCCGATGCGCGGTTCGATGTCGCGCGGCACGGCAAGGTCGATCATGAACACCGGTTTGCGGCGCCGCTGCTTCACCGCCTGGCGCATGGCGTCGTAGCGGATGACCGCATCGCGTGCGGCGGTGGACGACACCACCAGATCGGCACCGGGCAGCGCCTGGGCAAGGCCGTCCAGCGTGATGGCCGTGCCGCCGATCTCGGCCGCCAGCGCGTAGGCGCGCTCCAGGCTGCGGTTGGCGACGATGATCTGCTTGACGCCCTGCTGCTGCAGGTAACGGCCGACCAGGGTGATCATTTCGCCCGCACCGACCAGCAAGGCGGTCTGCTGGCTCAGGTCTTCATAGATGCGCTTGGCCATCTGCACCGAGGCGTAGGCCACCGACACCGGATGCGCGCCAATGTCGGTCTGGCTGCGCACCTGCTTGGCCACCGCAAAGGCGTGTTGAAACAGGCGCGACAGCACCGGTCCCAGGCTGGCGGCCTCGTTGGCAATGGCGAAACTCTGTTTCATCTGGCCCAGAATCTGTGGCTCGCCCAAGACCATGGAGTCGAGCCCGGCGGCCACCGCAAGGGTGTGCTCGACGCATTTCTGGTCGATGTGCCGATAGACGTGCTGCGGATGCAAGGGCGCCACGCTGCGGTCGCCCTGCCACCAGGCAAGCAACGCCCCCTCACTGAGGCGCGGGCTCACCACCATGATTTCGGTGCGGTTGCAGGTTGAGAGAATGGCGGCCTCGTCGACCCCCTCAAGCGCGCGCAGACGCGCAAGTGCGTCGGGCAGGTCGGCCTCGGCAAACGCCATGCGCTCGCGCAGCTCGATCGGGGTGGTGTGGTGACTCAACCCCAGCGTCATCAGGGGCATGCTGCATCCCGAACGCGGCGAGGCGAGTGAAAAGAAGGCGTCATGTCGTGATTTTCCGGCATGGCACCCGCAACAACAAGCCAGCACGCCGGGCAGGCCGCGGGCAGACGCGAAGCCCCGTGCCATACCGACTTGCCGTAGCCCGGTTACGCTGTCAACCATTCCGCGTGGAGGGCAATCTGGTAATGCATCAACTTTGGACGGGCGTACCTGGGCTGGCGCTGTGCGGCGCTCTGGCGCTCGGTGGCTGCGCGACCGGTGCCCGCGCACCGGAACGCACCCACATCGAGCCCGATCTTGCGCCGGTTACCACCCCCACCGACGCCGTGCCGCTGGCCGACACAAGCCCGGCGCGGCAGCCCCAGCCCATCGACAGGCAGGCGGCAGCCACCTATCACATCCTGGTCGGTGAACTGGCCGTGCGACGCAACCAGACCGAAGTCGCGGCGCGGGCGTTTCTGGCGGCGCTGCGATCGGTTCCCGATCTTGATCTGGCCATGCGCGCCACCCAGTTGGCGCTGCAGGCCGGCGATGACGTGGCCGCGCTCGAGGCCGCGAACATCTGGTTGCAACTCGACCCTAACGACGGTGACGCGCGCGAGGTCATCCTCCGGGTTCATCTGATCAACGACCGGGTGGACGAAGCCCTGCCCCAGGCCCTGGCCGTGGTCGATGGCCATGCGGCCGGTGCCGAAGAAGGCTTCCGCCATCTGGGGCTGCTGTTGGCGCGGGTGCCGGCGCGGCTGGGGCCTTCGGCGTTGGCGCTGATGGAGCGGGTGCGTGACCGGCGTATCGACCGCGCCGGCAGCGCCCTCGCCTACGGCGGCCTGGCGCTGCGCTTCGACGCGCTGGACGTGGCTGAAAAGGCCGCGCGCGAGGCAATCGCCGAGAACCCGGACGACCCTGCGGGCACGCTGTTGCTGGCGGGCATCAAGGTGCGTCGCGGCGACATCGACCCGGCGCTGGCGCTGGCCGAGCAGGCCTTTCGCTCCCAGCCCCGGGTGACCCGCGGCGACCTGCGCATGAGTTTTGCCCGCATCCTGCTCGAAGCCGGTGCCGTCGAACCCGCCGCCGGTCTGCTGGAAACCGCCATCAAAGATGATCCCGACCTGGTCGACGCCCGCTACATGCTGGGGGCCATTGCCATGCAGAACGAGGAATGGCCCGCCGCCGAACGCTGGTTCAAATCCCTGATCGGCACCACCCGCCAGCAGGAGGCGCTGATGCAGCTGGGGCAGCTCGCCCAGCAGGACGGACGCTACGAAGAGGCCCTGGGCTACTACTCGGGCATCGACCGTGGTCCCGCCGCCTTCGATGCCTTGACGCGCAGCGCGGTGGTCATGGCGCATCTGGGCCGCCTCGACGACGCACGCCAACTGTTGCAGCGCGTCCGTGACGAACTGCCGCAGGCCGAGCAGCAACTGATCATGATCGAGGTCGAACTGCTGGTCGATGCCGGCGATCATTCTGCGGCGCAGCAGCTGCTCACCGACGCGGTCGAGGCCTCGCCCGACGACGCCGACCTGCGCTACGCCCGCGCGCTGACGTACGAACGGGCGGGCGACATCCGCAGCGCCGAGGCCGACCTGCGCCACGTGCTCGAACAGAACCAGAACGATGCACGCGCACTCAATGCCTTGGGCTACATGCTGGTGCTTGAGGGGAACAATCTCGATGAAGCCCGTGACCTGATCGACCGTGCTCTGGTGATCGAACCCGAAGATCCGGCAATCATGGACTCCAAGGGCTGGCTGCTGTTCAAGCAGGGCGACCCGGCCGCTGCCCTGCCCTGGCTGCAGCGTGCCTACACCGCCTTTCCCGACCCCGAAGTGGCGGCGCATCTGGGTGAGGTGCTGTGGGTGTTGGGGCGTCAAAACGAGGCGCATCAGATCTGGAATGCGGCGCTGGTCTCCGATGCCGCCCACCCGGTGCTCACACAGACGCTGCAGCGGCTTGTGCCGGAAAAATGACCGCGCGCCGTTTGCGACGGGGCCTGGCGTTGAGCGCGCTGCTGCTGCTCAGCGCCTGCGCCACGCGCCCGCCGGTGCCGGCAGCCGATGCCCGCGCGGTTGATCGCGAAACCCGGCTGAACCGCTGGGCCGAGCATCGCCAGGCCCTTGACGCGTGGGCGCAGTTTCAGCTTGAGGGGCGCGTGGCCGCCTCCGGCCAGGCGCTGAGCGCGCGGCTGCGCTGGGTGCAGCGCGCCGACCGGCAGTTCGATCTGTGGTTGAGCGGCCCGATTGGCATCGGAGCCGTGCGCCTGAGCGGGACGCCGGACCGGGTCGAGATACGGGCGCGTCGCGAAACCTGGACCAGCACCGAGCCTGAGGCCGATCTCACCGCCCTGCTCGGCTGGTCGCCGCCGCTGACCGCCTTGCCCTATTGGGCACGCGGCCTGCCCGAGCCCGGCGTGGCGGTGCGCTTCCACCTCGACGCCGCCGGGCGCATCACGCAACTGGAACAGGCGGGGTGGACCATGACCGTGGTCGGCTACGGTGATACGACGCCCGCTTTGCCCACCCGGATCGAGTGGCAACGCGATGCGCAAACCGTCACGCTGATCAGCGACCGTTGGCAACGCACGCCATAATCCGCACCCGTTTCGGCGCCGCCGCAGACGCGCTGGCCCACCTGCACCACGTTGACGCCCTTGACCGACCATCCATTTTCCGCCCGGTTCATCTGGCCCGCTCCGGCCAAGTTGAACCACTTTCTGCATGTCACCGGCCAGCGCGACGACGGCTATCACAGCTTGCAGACCGTGTTTCAGTTCATCGATCTGCAGGACGAACTGGTGTTCACCGCCCGCGGTGATGGCCAGATCCGGCTGCTCAATGCCCCTGCAGGGTTGCAGGGCGACGACAACCTCATCCTGCGGGCGGCGCGACTGATTCAGCGCATGAGCGGCGCGCCCATCGGCGCCGACATTCATCTGACCAAGCGCATCCCCGTGGGCGGCGGTCTGGGGGGTGGCTCCAGCAACGCCGCGACCACGCTGGTGGCCTTGAACCGCCTTTGGAATCTCGGCTTTCCGCTGGATGAGCTGGCCGGCTACGGCGCCATGTTGGGGGCCGACGTGCCCGTCTTCGTGCGCGGCAGGGCGGCATGGGGCGAAGGCATCGGGGACCGGCTCACGCCCATGGCCCTGCCCGAGCAACCGGTGGTGCTGGTCATCCCGCCGGTGTCGGTTTCGACGGCCAGCATCTTCAATGACCCGGAACTGCCCCGCGATCACGCGCGGGTCGAGTGGGACGATTTCTGGGCGGGCCGATGCGGCAACGATTGCGAGGCAGTGGTCTGCCGCCGACACCCGGAGGTCGCCGAGGCCCTGGCCGCCCTGCGCACGCACGGACCGGCCAGACTGTCGGGCACCGGCGCGGCCGTGTTCCTGCCCTGCGACTCGCAGGCGGCGGCGCAGGCGGTACTCGACCAATTGCCAAAAAACTGGACGAAACGTGTGGTGCAGGGGCTGAATCATTCGCCACTCGCCGCTATACTGCGCGGGCTTTAGCGCAGCACATCAGCGAACCGTGTTGGGGCGTCGCCAAGTGGTAAGGCAGCGGGTTTTGATCCCGCCATTCGGTGGTTCGAATCCATCCGCCCCAGCCAACAGTTTTGAAGCATCGTCACGGCGAAAGCGGGTTTTGATCCCGAACCCGGTCAATGGGTTCGAATCCATCCGCCCCAGCCAACATTTTTGAAGGGCAGTCACGGCGGCAGCCATTTTGTTAAGCGTAATGCCACGGCGATAGTCTTTATTTTTTGTAGCGTAGTGACGGCGACAGCGGGTTTTGAGCCCGACTCCAGTCGATCTGCCGATCTTGATTTCGAAATACCCCAGTCGGCCGTGCTGATCCGACTTTCGCGTCCCTGAGCACCCGCCGCGCTGGCGAGTCGCCTCTTGGGCTGATCCAACATCGATTGCCGCGAGCCCCCATGGTCGATACAAAGTTGACGCTGTTTTCAGGTAATGCCCATCCCAAGCTTGCCAAGGACATCGCCAACTATCTGAAAATGCCGCTAGGCCAGGCCATGGTCGGTCGTTTTTCAGATGGTGAAGTGCAGATCGAAATTCTTGAAAACGTCCGCGGTCGCGACGTTTTCGTCATTCAGCCCACCTGCGCGCCCACCAACGACAACATCGTCGAGCTGCTGATGATGCTCGACGCCCTGAAACGCGCCTCGGCCGGCCGCATCTGTGCGGTCATTCCCTACTTCGGCTACGCCCGTCAGGACCGCCGCCCGCGCAGTTCACGCGTGCCCATTTCGGCCAAGGTGGTCGCCGACCTGATTGGCGAATGTGGCGCCGACCGGGTGCTCACCGTCGATCTGCACGCCGACCAGATTCAGGGGTTTTTCGACATTCCCGTGGACAACGTCTACGCCAGCCCGGTGCTGCTGGGCGACATCTGGCGGCAGAAATACGACAACCTGATGGTGGTGTCACCCGACGTGGGGGGCGTGGTCCGCGCCCGCGCCGTGGCCAAGCGCCTCGATGACGCCGACCTGGCGATCATCGACAAACGCCGCCCACGCGCCAACGAGTCGCGCGTGATGAACATTATTGGTGACGTCTCGGGCCGCACCTGCGTGCTGGTCGACGACATGGCCGACACCGCCGGCACGCTGTGCAAGGCCGCAACCGCGCTCAAGGAACATGGCGCCATCCGCGTTGTGGCCTACGTGACGCACGCGATCCTGTCAGGGCCGGCCGTCAGCAACATCAACAGCTCGGAACTGGATGAACTGGTGGTCACCGACT
Organism: Polycyclovorans sp.; assembly: GCA_002706265.1. Classification (GTDB taxonomy): domain Bacteria; phylum Pseudomonadota; class Gammaproteobacteria; order Nevskiales; family Nevskiaceae; genus Polycyclovorans. Next base: position 165,348 of record PAKU01000037.1, read on the forward strand.
CCATTCCCCTGGCGCCCCACGCTGCGGCCTGCGCGAAAATCCGGCAGTTGTCGATCGGCTCGTTGCTGGCCGAAACCATCCGCCGCGTGTCGGCGGAGGAATCGGTGTCGTCGCTCTACACAGACTGAGCCTGACGACTGCCACCGACGACCCCCGCGGCCATCTGAAGGATTCTGAAAGATCAGGCCCAGGGCGTAGGTGATGTGCCGTTCAGGGGCGGCCGGTTCGGGACGACGATCAGCCGAGAATCTTCGCCACGGCCGGTGAGGCGTAAAAATCCCCCAGCTCACGCTCGATCAGCGGCCGCAGCATCTTTTTCTTTTTCAGGGTCTTGATCACCGGCGGTGCGAAGCGCAGCGCCTCGGCGAGCATCATGTCCTGGGTGATGCCCAGATCATCGAGCAGCGCCGCCAGCGTGCTGTCGTTGTACTGGGCAAAGAAGCTGTCAATGCCGGTGTCGAGCAGCCCGCCATACACGGCTGTGGTGCGCAGGTCGCCCCAGTAGGCGTAGATGAGGACGAAAATGTCTTCGATGTCGGGCTGGGTAACGTCGTCCCGCAGGGCGCGGATCGGCAAGCGCTTGATGTCGTGCCAGATTTCCATGCCCATGCTGCGCAGGGTTTCGGTGTCGAGCCTGGCCAGCAGCAGGTCGGCAGAGCGCTCGGAGGTGCCCTCGATGGTCCTGGCGATGTATTTGCGCAGGCCGCCTTCCATGGTGCTCTCAAGGTCAGGCTTGGCGCGGGCCAGCACCGACTTGCCGAGCTTCATCATCGATCCCGCACCCGGGATCTTGTTGGCAACCTCGCCTTGGGTGGTCAGGTAATCGCGGATGCCGCGATACAGCAGGTCGGATGCGAAGGTTTTGTAGAACGGGCTGGCCAGAATGGCGTGGACCAGCTTGGCGCGCAGCGATTCGAATTCCAGCGCCTTGTCGAGCATGTCGATGTAGTGCGATTCCGGCAGCACGTCCTGCAGTCTGGCGTCATCCAGCGCGGGGGTGTCGTAGAGGTCGTTGGCGATGCCGCGCACCAGTTCGGGCAGCCCGCCCTTCAGCGTCAGCTCGACCGCGTACGTGCGTGCGGTTTTCTTGACGTGACCGGCGGTGACCACGTCCTTGAGCTTGAGGCGCTCGAAGTCCTTGAGAATTGCCGCAAGCGTCCGGCGGATGCGCGCTTCCAGCGTCTCCGGGTCTGACAGCGTGTGTTCCCACCAATCGACATGGGCATCGAGCAGCTTCTTGGCGAGGGGAGGCAGCGTGCTCATCGGTCAACTCCGGAAAGAATAGGGAACCCGCATTGACCCCATGCTCGGGCCTTGCGGCACGCGCCGCATTGACCGCAACGCCATCAGCAGGATCGTCGCCGGCCGTTGTTGAATGCGATTGCGGATGGGGCGCGAAGGCAGCCACAACGAATCACCACGCCAGACAGCACAAAGGCCGGTTGCCCGGCCTTTGTGCACCACGACGGAACAGCCGGGATCAGAGCTTGCTCTGCAGCTCGGGCAGAAGGGTGAACAGGTCACCGACCAGGCCAATGTCAGCCACCTCGAAGATCGGCGCGTCGGCATCCTTGTTGATGGCGACGATCACCTTGGCGTCCTTGATGCCCGCGAGGTGCTGAATGGCACCGGAGATGCCGCAGGCGATGTAGAGGTCGGGCGCGATGATCTTGCCGGTCTGACCGACCTGCATGTCGTTGGGCACATAGCCCGAATCCACTGCAGCGCGGGAGGCCCCGACGCCGGCACCAATCTTGTCGGCAAAGTCGAAGATGATCTTGAAGTTGTCTGACGAGCCCAGCGCGCGCCCACCGGAAACCACCTTGCCGGCGCTCTGCAGGTCGGGGCGGTCCGACTTCTGGGCCTGCAGACCCTGGTAGCGGGTATGGCTGGGCAGGGTGGCCGACACCGACGCGGCTTCGACGCTGGCGCTGCCGTCTTCAGCAACGGCATCAAACGACGCCAGGCGCACCGTGGCGACGATGGTGCCCTCGGGGCATTCCACCGTGGTGATGGCGTTGCCGGCGTAGGTGGGGCGGTCGAAGCTGGTGGCGCTGTGCACGGCCATGATGTCGGACACCTGCGGCACGCCCAGCAGCGCGGCGACGCGGGGCGCGGTGTCTTTGCCCAGGGCATTGCCGCAGAACAGCACGTGGGTGTACCCGCCCTTCACCAGCGCGACGACCTGCGGGGCGAGCACGGCGCCCATCAGGTTGGCGTTGGCGGCGTTGTCCACCGTCAGCGCCTTGGCGGTGCCGTTGATCTTGGCGGCCTGTTCGGCCACGGCCTTGGAGTCGTCAGAGAAGACGACGATGTCGACGTCACCGCCGATGGCCTGCGCGACGGCCATCACCTTGGCCACACCGCTGTTGAGTTTGCCGTTTGCATGATCGGCAACGATCAGAATTTTGCTCATTGATTACTCCAGTAGCGCAGGGGCGAGTGTTGCTCGGCGGCCCTGCAGAGGGTTCGCAAATACTTGGGAATTAAACCAGCCCTTTCTGCTTGAGCATGGCGGCCAGTTCATCGACCGTCTTGACCATGACGCCCTTGGAGCGGGCCGGTGGCGGCGCGGTCTTGGTCACCTTGATCGCAGGCGCGGCTTCCACACCCAGATCGCCGAGGTTGGTGGCTTCAATCTGCACGCGCTTGGCCTTCATGATGTCCGGCAGTTTCAGATAACGCGGTTCGTTCAAGCGCAGGTCGGCGGTGATCACGGCGGGAAGGTCAATTTCAAGCGTTTCGAGGCCGGCGTCCACTTCGCGGATCACCGTGGCCTTGCCGTCGGCGATGTCAACCTTCGAGGCGAAGGTGGCCTGGGCAATGTCGAGCAACGCAGCGGTCATCTGGCCGGTCTGGTTGGCATCATCGTCAATGGCCTGCTTGCCGCAGAGCAGAATGTCGGCGCTTTCTTTCTTGAACACGGCTGCCAGCGCACGGGCTGCGGTCAGGGGTTGAATCTCGCCGTCTTCCTTGACGTGAATCGCGCGCGTGGCACCGAAGGCCAGCGCCGTGCGCAGGGTTTCTTCGTTCTTCTGCCCGCCGATGGTGACGGCAATGATCTCGCTGATCACGCCTTTTTCTTTCAGGCGCACCGCTTCTTCCATGGCGATTTCGTCGAAGGGGTTCATCGAGTGCTTGACGCCGTCGGTCACCACGCCTGATCCATCAGGCTTGACCTGGATACGAACGTTGTAGTCGACGGCACGCTTGACGCTAACTAGTGCTTTCATGGGGTTCTCTGGTTAAAAAATCAGTGATTGAATCGGCGGGACGGTCCAGGCCATCACATCCCGGCGTAGTTGGGGCCGCCATTGCCCTCAGGCGCGACCCAGGTGATGTTCTGGGCGGGATCCTTGATGTCGCAGGTCTTGCAGTGCACGCAGTTCTGCGCATTGATCTGGAAGCGCTGATCCTCGCCCTCGCCCACCACCTCATACACGCCGGCCGGGCAATAGCGCTGGGCCGGTTCGGCATATTTGGGCAGGTTTTTCGCGATCGGAATGCTCGGATCGGCCAGTTTGAGGTGCACCGGCTGGTCTTCCTCGTGGTTGGTCGACGACAGGAACACCGATGACAGCTTGTCGAAGCTGAGAATGTTGTCCGGCTTCGGGTACTCGATCTTTTTCGCTTCGGCGGCGGTCTTCAGCGTGGCGTGGTCGGGCCTGCGGTCGTGCAGCGTAAACGGCAGTTTGCCGCCGAAGATGTTCTGGTCGATGTAGTTGAAGGCCCCACCGAACAGGGTGCCGAACTTGTGCATCGCCGGGCCCCAGTTGCGGCTGCGATACAGCTCGTCCCACAACCAGCTGGCCTTGAACGCTTCCGGGTAGGCCTGCAGGGCGTCGCCGCCTTCGGCCCCCTTGAACAGCGCGCCCGCGAAGGCTTCACCGGCAATCATGCCGCTCTTGAGTGCGGTGTGGCTGCCCTTGATCTTCGAGAAGTTCATGGTGCCGAGGTCGCAGCCGATCAGGGCGCCACCGGGGAACACCATCTGCGGCAATGAGTTGAAGCCGCCCTTGGCCAAGGCGCGGGCGCCGTAACTGATGCGCTTTCCGCCTTCGAGGTGGGCCTTGAGCACGGGGTGATGCTTGAGCCGCTGGAACTCGTCAAACGGCGACAACCAGGGGTTTTCATAAGACAAATCTACGATCAGGCCGACAAACACCTTCTGGTCTTCGGCGTGATAGAGGAACCAGCCGCCCGGGTTGGCATCGTCGAGCGGCCAGCCGGCGCCGTGCACCACCAGGCCCGGCTTGTGCTTCTCGGCCGGCACTTCCCAGACTTCTTTCAGACCGATGCCATAGTGCTGGGGATCAACCTCTGCATCGAGCTTGAACTGCCTGATCAGCCGCTTGCCCAGGTGCCCGCGGCAGCCCTCGGCAAACAGTGTGTATTTGGCGCGAAGCTCCATGCCGGGCGCGAAGTCGGGCTTGTGCTCGCCATTGGCGGAGACACCCAGATCACCGACCTGCACGCCGACCACGGCGCCCGCGTCGTTGAACAGCACTTCCTGCGCGGCGAAGCCGGGATAGACCTCGACGCCCATCGCCTCGGCCTGCTCGCCCAGCCAGCGGCAAAGGTTGCCGAGCGAAATCACGTAGTTCCCTTCGTTGTGCATGGTCTTGGGGACCATCCAGTTGGGGAATTTGTAGCTCGATTCAGCCGAGCGCAGCATGTGCATTTCGTCGCCGGTGACGGCGGCGCGCAGCGGGGCGCCCTTTTCCTTCCAGTCGGGAATCAGCTCCTGCAGGGCACGGGGTTCGAACACGGCGCCAGAGAGAATGTGGGCGCCCACTTCGGAGCCTTTCTCGACCAGGCACACGTTGAGTTCCTGCCCGGCGTCGGCGGCCATCTGCTTCAGTCGGATCGCAGCCCCCAGACCTGACGGTCCGGCACCCACGATGACGACGTCATATTCCATCACATCCCGTTCAATACTCATCGATCGGAGATCTCTCTAAAAGGAAGGATTAGCCCGCTATTGTAGAACGGTCGACCGTTCGACTCAAAATGGTGCGCCGCAGCGGCCTCAGGGCGCACTGATCGAGGGATGTTCGGCACTCACCCGCGACAGTACCCGGTCACGCAAACCCTTCAGATCATCCGGCTGCCGCACCGACACGCCCAGGGTGCGCACGCGGCCGTCCTTCAGGTCGTATGCCCAGGCATGGACGCTGAGCTTCTGGCCGCGCTCCCAAGCCGCCTGCAGGGTGGCCGAGTGGCAGACATTGAGCGCCTGCTCCAGGGAATTGAGTTCGACCACCAGGTCGAGCCTGGCGCGCGTGTCGGGAATCTGCGCAATCAGGTCGCGGTGGCGGCCAATCACGTCGCGCACATGGCCCAGCCAGAAGTCGGCCACCCCGCCACTGCGCGGCCCTTCGAGCGCCAACTGCACGCCGCCGCATCCGTAATGACCGACCACAATCACGTGCTTGACCTTCAGCACATCGACGGCGTACTGCAACACCGACTGACAGTTGACGTCGGAGTGCGTCACCACGTTGGCGACATTGCGGTGTACGAACAGCTCCCCCGGCAGCAGCCCGACGATGTCGTTGGCCGGCACCCGGGCGTCGGAGCACCCGATCCACAGATATTCGGGGCGCTGCTGGCGCACCAGCCGGCTGAAGAATTCGGCATCGCGCTGGGTGACGTCGGCCGACCAGCGCGCGTTATTTTCGAGCAGAGATTTCAGTGCGTTTTCCATGCCCGGCATTATGCCTATCGACAAGCGCCCTCAGGCGCGTTCGATGGGCGCTGAAACATCACGCAGCCGCAGCGGGTCGACAAGTGTTGCGGCAGGCGCATCGATCAGCAGGCCAACCTGAGGCAGGCATCAGAAGAACGAAACGCCAAGCCGGCTCACGACCACCCAAGACAGCGCTGCAAACACGCCGGCGACCAGATCATCGACCATGATGCCCAGCCCGCCGTCGACATTCCGGTCCAGCCAGCTGATCGGCCAGGGCTTGAGCACATCGAAGATGCGAAACAGCACGAACGCCAGCAGCAGCCCTGCGGCGGTCGAGCCCTGGAATCCGCTCACCGCCAGCAACGCCGGCATCAACGGCAGGCAGCTGATCCAGTAGCCCACGAACTCGTCGAAAACGATGCCGCCATGATCGTGCACGCCCAGCCGTTTGGCGCTTTCGCCGCACAGGTAAACGCCGACCCAAGCGGCCACCACAATCACCCCCAACACCCAGGCCAGGGGCAACTGCAACAAGCCCCAGGCAAACGGCACCGCCGCCAGCGTGCCCACCGTGCCCGGCGCCTTGGGTGACAGGCCCGATCCCAGCCCGAAGGCGAGCAGATGAACCGGTGACGTGAGCACCGTGCGCGGCGGAATGCGGGTGTCGAGCTGGGCCATGGTCAGGGTGCGTGGTCGGTCGTGGGGTCAGTAATGACGATAGCCGGTCGCGTTGAGCACGACGGCCCTACCGGCCTCATCCATCAGCCGCGCCGTATCGCCCGCATTCACTTCGCCGATGACCTGCAGTGGCGGCAGCCCGGCGGCGCGCAGCGCGGCCTGTGCTGGCGCGAGATGGGCGGGCGGCACCGTGGCGCACAACACGTAGTCGTCGCCGCCGGAGGCTTGCAGCGCCACGGCATCGGCCCCCGAGGTTGCCGCGGCAAAGGCGTCCGAGCGCGGCAGGTCGCGCGTGCGGATCACGGCGCCCACGCGGCTGGCGGTGCACAGGTGCTGCAGGTCGGCCATCAGCCCGTCGGACACATCGATGGCCGCGCTGGCGAACGCGCGCAGCACGCGCCCGGCGGCCAGATGCGGAGACGGCCGGTCCAGCGCCGTGCGCAAGGCTTCGGGTGCGGCGGTGCCCAGCCTCAAGGCCAGCGCTGCGTCGCCCAGCGGGCCGGTGACGGTGACGTGATCACCCGGCTGGGCGCCCTGGCGTTGCACCGCACTGCCCTGTGGCACGCGTCCCAGCACGGTGACGCTGATGGCCCGCGGGCCGCGGGTCATGTCGCCGCCCACCAGTGGAATGCCGCAGGCCACGGCCAGCGCGCCGAAGCCTTCGGCAAAGCCCTGGCACCAGCGTTCATCGGCATGCGGCAGCGTGAGTGCCAGCAGCACGCCGTGGGGATCGGCGCCCATGGCCGCCAGGTCACTGAGGTTCACCGCCAGGGCCTTGTGGCCCAGGGCCACCGGGTCGGCGCGCTCGGCGAAATGCACGCCTTCCACCAGGGTGTCGATGCTCCACACCAACTCGTGACCGGGCGGCAGCGACAGCACCGCGGCGTCATCGCCAATGCCCAGCGTCACCTGTGTTGCGGCAGGCGTCAGGCCCTGAAAATAACGCTGGATGAGGCCGAACTCGTTCAGCGCCACGGGCCCGTCCTCAGGCCGACCGTCGCCCGGTCTCGGCGGGACGCACCTCGCGCGCCAGCCGATCGAGCACCCCGTTGACGAACTTGTAGCCGTCTTCGGCGCCGAACAGCTTGGCCAGATTCACCGCCTCATTCACGCACACCTTCCACGGCACGTCGGGCGCATTCACCAGCTCGTAGGCGCCCAGCAGCAGCACCGCATGCTCGACCGGATCGAGCTGTTGCACCGGCCGTTCAAGATGCGGCGCAAGCTGCACGGTCAGCTCGGGCGCGGCGTTCACGGTGCCGTTCAGCAACTGCTCGAACATCACCGGGTCCGCGCGGCCCAGGCCTTCTTCCTGCTCGCGGAACTGCTTCACCAGCGCCACTGGCGAGGTGCCGTTCAACAACCACTGGTACAGACCCTGCATGGCAAGCCGCCGCGCAAGGCTGCGTCGATTGGGCGGGGGCTGGCCTGCGCTCACAGCACCTCCCGCGCCAGCCGCACCATTTCGAGCACCGCCGCTGCCGCCTCGTAGCCCTTGTTGTCGGGGCCCGGCTGGCAGCGTTCCTGCGCCTGTTCTGCGGAATTGACGGTGAGCACGCCGAAACCCACCGGCAATTGCTCTTCAATCTGCACGTTCATCAGGCCGCGCGCGCACTCGCCCGCCACGAACTCGAAGTGCGGCGTGTCGCCGCGAATCACCGCGCCCAGCACGACGATGCCGTCGTAGTCGTCCGACTCGGCAATCAGCGAGGCCGCCAGCGGCAGTTCGAAGGCACCCGGCACGCGATGCTCGACGATGCTCTCGGGCGCCACGCCCCACTCCAGCAGGCATTCGCGCGCGCCTTCGACCAGGGCATCAACAATTTCAACGTTCCAGCGCGTTGCGACCAGTGCAATCTGCACGTCGTCAAATTCGCCGTCTTTCGGGCCGGCGGGTGCGTCGTATCCGGATTTCATCATGGTAAGGCTCCATTGCCGCGGGTCGGCGGCGGCTGTCAGATTTCAGTCGCAAGTCACGTATTCAACGACTTCAAGGTTGAAGCCCGAGAGGCCCTGAAGTCGCTTTGGCGCAGAGAGTACGCGCATTTGCCGCACCCCGAGGTCGGCCAGAATCTGTGCCCCGATGCCGTAGGTCCGCAGCACCTGGGTCTGGTCGGCGATGGAGTGGTGTTCTTCAAGCTGAGGCTTGTTGAGTGACACGATCTGGCCCACCAACTCGCGCGCGCTGACCGGCTTGCGCAGCACCACGATGACGCCCTCGCCCTCCTCGGCGACGCGGCGCATGGCCGAACGCAGCGGCCAACCAAAATGCTCGTGCCGCACGTTGATCATGTCGGCGAGCGTGTTGCGCAGGTGCACGCGCACCAGGGTCGGGCGATCCCCGCTGGGCGCGCCCTTCACCAAGGCCAGGTGAATGGTGTTGTCGACGGTGTCCTGGAAGGTCACCAAATGGAAGGAGCCGAATTCGGTATCGACCTGGGTTTCGGCAACGCGCTCGATGCTGTGTTCGTTTTCGAGGCGATAGCGAATGAGATCGGCAATGGTGCCCATCTTCAGGCCATGGGTCTGGGCAAACCGCTCAAGGTCGGGGCGGCGTGCCATGGTGCCGTCTTCATTGAGAATCTCGACGATTACCGCGGCCGGCGTGCGGCCCGCCAGGCGCGCCAGGTCACAGCCGGCCTCGGTGTGTCCGGCGCGGGTCAGCACGCCACCGGGCTGCGCCATCAACGGGAAGATATGCCCCGGCTGGATCAGGTCTTCGGGACGGGCATCGGGCTTGACGGCGGTGCGCACGGTCTTGGCGCGATCGTGCGCGGAAATGCCGGTGGTCACGCCTTCGGCCGCCTCGATCGACACCGTGAAATTGGTCGAGAACGGACTGGTGTTGTCGTTGACCATGAGCGGCAGGCGCAGCGACCGGCACTTTTCCTGGCTCAAGGTCAGGCAGATCAGGCCCCGGCCGAAACGCGCCATGAAGTTGATGTCTTCTGGGCGCACGGCGTCGGCCGCCATGACCAGATCGCCTTCGTTCTCACGGTCTTCATCATCCATGAGGATGACCATGCGACCGGCCTTGAGCTCTTCGATCAGCTCGGCAGGCGTGTTGAAGGCCGATGCGGGGGGTGCGGATGCGTTCATTCGGGGTTCCGGGCGGTCATCAGGCGTTCGAGATAGCGCGCCATGAGATCGACTTCAAGGTTGACGGTGTCGCCCACTTGGCGACGTCCCAGGGTGGTGTGTGTCCAGGTCTGCGGAATGATGTTGACGCCGAACCGGCGACCTTCCACTTCGTTGACGGTGAGGCTGATGCCATCGAGCGTGACCGAGCCCTTGCGCGCGATGTAACGCGCCAGGGCCGCGGGCGCTTCAAATTGCAGCCGCCAGGAGCGCGCCTCTTCGACGCGGCGCACCAGCGTGGCGAGGCCATCGACGTGGCCCGACACCCAGTGGCCGCCCAGCGGCTTGCCCAGGGTCAGCGCCTTTTCGAGATTCACTGCCTCGCCCACCTGCCAACCGGCGGCGGTGGTGGCGGTGAGGGTTTCCACCGACAGATCGGCGCTGAAGCCGTCATCGGTCATCGAGGTGGCGGTGAGACACACGCCGTTGACGGCGATGCTGTCGCCCAGGCTTACGCCCTGCAGATAGCCTGCTGCGGCGAAGCGCATGCGCTTGTCGCCACCCTCGGTGTCAATGGCGGCGATGGTGCCGAGCGCTTCGATGATGCCGGTAAACATGATGGCGGCCGTGGTGGTTAGCGAAGGGGGTGGAGGCGCAGGCGAAGGTCATCCCCAACCGGCGTGACCTCGACAAAGCGGAAGTGTGGGGACGCGGCCAGCGCGTGCAAGCCCGGCAGCCGTGCCAGGCCACGGGCATCGTCGCCCAGCAGCCTCGGCGCCAGATACAGAACCAGCTCATCGACCACGCCCGCCTGGATCAGCGCCCCGGCCAGCGCGGCGCCTGCCTCGACCAGCACCTCGTTGACCGCCAGCGCGCCCAGCCGGGCCAGCACCGCTTCCGCCGCCAGGTGGCCGTCGTCGGTTGTGTCGATCACGGCATTCAGCACGCCCTGCGGGGCTGCGGCGGGCGCGGCGGTCAACCAGATGCGGCGCGCACCGTCCTCGGCCCAGACGCTGGCGCTGGCCGGGGTGCGGGCGCGGCTGTCCCAAACGATGCGGTCTGGCACCCGCGGCGAGGCCACATGCCGCACCGTGAGGGCGGGATCGTCCGCCTGCACGGTGGCGGCGCCCACCAGCACCGCGCCCGCCTCGGCGCGCAAACGGTGTACGTCGGCGCGTGCCGCCTCGCCACTGATCCATTGGGATTCGCCGCTGGCCATGGCAGTGCGGCCGTCGAGGCTGGCCGCGAGCTTGAGCGTGAGCCACGGCCTGCCGCTGCGCATGCGTTGGAAAAAACCCCGATTGAGCGCCTCGGCCTGATCGGCGTGCAGCCCGCCTTCCACCGTAATCCCGGCGGCGCGCAGGCGTGCCGCGCCCTGCCCGGCCACGAGCGGATTCGGGTCTTCGACGGCATAGACCACGCGGCGCACGCCGGCGGCGATCAACGCCTCCACACAGGGCGGCGTTCGGCCGCTGTGATTGCAGGGTTCAAGGGTCACGAAGGCGGTTGCGCCGCGGGCCGCGTCACCGGCCGCACGCAAGGCATGCACCTCGGCATGAGGCCCGCCGGCCACAAAGTGCGCGCCCTGCCCGACCACCGCGCCGTCGCGGACCAGCACGCAGCCGACGCGCGGATTGGGGTGCGTGCTGCAAAGTCCCTCACGCGCCAGCGACAGGGCCTGTTGCATCCAGAGGCCATCGCTTTCGGTCACGCTTTGCGGTCCGTCGGGTTGCGCGCATCGCCCTTGATCGGCCGGTCGGCGCGGCCCGAGGGCTCGGCGATCAGCAGTGGCAATTGATGCCGCCGGTGCTCGGGTGTCGGCAGGCCTTCGAGGCGCTCGATCTCGTCGCGAAAGGCGTTGACGTCTTCAAAGCGTCGATAGATCGAGGCAAAGCGCACGTAGGCGACATGGTCCAGATCGCGCAGTTCGGTCATCACCCACTCGCCCAGATGACCGGATTCCACCTCACGCTCCTTGGAAGTGCGCAGCTTGTTCAACAGCCGGTCGATGGCGTGTTCGACCTCCTCGGTGCGCACCGGGCGTTTGTAGATGGCGCTGCCAATGCCGCGCCGCAGCTTGGCCTCGTCAAACGCTTCGGCGCGGCCGCTGCGCTTCTTGATCAGCGGCACCGGCAGTTCGGCGCGCTCGAAGGTGGTGAAGCGGGCGTCGCAGGCTTCGCATCCACGCCGCCGACGGACCTGGGTGCCGTCTTCCGCAAGCCGCGAGTCAACGACCCGCGTGTCGGTCGCCTTGCAGAAGGGGCATTGCATGGACCGTGTGGACTCAGGCTGCCCGGGCCAGCGCGCGATAGACCGGGAAGCGGGCGCACAGCACCTCGGCCTCGCCACGGACGCGGGCGATCACGGACTCGGCATCCCCCGCGGCCAGGGCATCGACGATGTCGGCGATCCAGGTCGCGACCTGGGCCATTTCGGCCTCCCTGAAGCCCCGTGTGGTGGACGCGGGCGAGCCGATGCGCAGGCCCGAAGTGACAAAGGCCGAGCGCGGGTCGTTGGGCACCGAATTCTTGTTGACGGTGATGTGCGCCTTGCCCAGGGCCGCTTCGGCATCTTTGCCCGTGACCTCTTTGGCGACCAGATCCAGCAGGAACAGGTGATTGTCGGTGCCGCCCGACACCACCTTGAACTGCCGGTCGAGAAACACCTGCGCCATGGCGCGGGCATTGGCCACGACCTGCCGCTGATAGGTCTTGAACTCGGGCGCCAGCGCTTCACGGAACGCCACGGCCTTGGCGGCGATGACGTGCATCAGCGGGCCACCCTGAATGCCGGGGAACACGGCCGAGTTGAGCTTCTTGTTGAATTCTTCGGTCTGGCCCTTGCTCAGAATGATGCCGCCACGCGGACCGCGCAGGGTCTTGTGAGTAGTCGAGGTGACCACATGCGCGTGCGGCAGCGGGCTGGGGTATTCCCCGGCGGCGACCAGGCCGGCGATGTGCGCCATGTCGACCCAGAACCAGGCCCCCACCTTGTCGGCAATCGCCCGCATCCGCGCCCAGTCCTTGACGCGGGAATAGGCCGAGAAGCCGCCGATGAGCAGCTTGGGTTTGTGCTCCAGCGCCAGGCGCTCCATCTCGTCGTAATTGATCAGGCCGGTTTCCGGGTCGAGTCCGTAGGGCACGATCTGATACTGCTTGCCCGAGAAATTGGCCGGATGGCCGTGCGTCAGGTGACCGCCCTGGGCGAGGTTCATGCCCATCACCACGTCACCGGGGCTGACCAGGCTGAGAAAGATGGCGGCATTGGCCTGGGCGCCGGAATGCGGCTGCACGTTGGCGTAGTCGCAGTCGAAAACCTGCTTGATGCGATCGATGGCCAGCAGCTCGGCAACATCGACATGCTCGCAGCCGCCGTAATAGCGCTTGCCGGGATACCCCTCGGCGTACTTGTTGGTCAGCGATGACCCCTGGGCCTCCATGACCGCCGGGCTGGCGTAGTTCTCGGAGGCGATCAGTTCGATGTGAATTTCCTGCCGGGCGGTCTCGGCAGACAGCGCGGCCGCCAGTTCGGGATCGGCCTGGGCCAGAGAGGGTGCGTTGAGGTACATGAAAGTCACCGTGATTCGAATGATTGGGAATGGGCCAAAAGACGCTGTGGCACTTGGGGCGGGGGCTTCCGCCTCACCCCAACGGGCTCAGGTCGTCAATCGACCACTTCGAGCATCAGGTCCAGCGCCAGGCGGGCGGGTCGCGACACCGCCTCGGGGACACGGATGCGATTGACCACCTGGCCGCTGACCAGGTTGTCGAGCACCCAGGCAAGGTGCTGCGGATCGGTGCGGAACATGGTCGAGCACATGCAGATCGTCGAGCTCATGAACTCTACCGTGACGCCTTTGGGCCTCATTTCGTCAGCGAGGCGATTGACAAGATTCAGCTCGGTGCCGACCAGCCAGTGCGTGCCCGGCGCCGAGGCGCGCACCGTGCGCAGAATGGCTTCGGTACTGCCGATCTCGTCGGAATGCTGGCAGACCTCGTAGGAATTCTCGGGGTGACTGATCACCTTGCCGTGCGGCACCCGCGTGCGAAAGGCGTCGATGTGTTCGGGCTTGAACATCTGGTGCACCGAGCAGAAGCCCTTCCACAGAATCAGCTTGGCGCGCTGCAGCTGCGCCACCGTGGCGCCGCCCATGGGCTGGGTGAAATCCCAGACCACCATCTCGTCCAGGCCGATGCCCATGGTGATGGCGGTGTTGCGCCCTAAATGCTGATCGGGGAAAAACAGCACCTTCTCGCGACGCGCAAAGCTCCATTCCAGCACCGCGCGGGCATTCGAGCTGGTGCAGACGATGCCGCCATGCTCGCCGCAGAAACCCTTGAGGTCTGCGGCCGAGTTGATGTAGGTGACCGGCGTCACGGTGGTGTCGGGGTCGAACACCTCGGCCAGTTCCTTCCAGCAGCGCCGCACCTTGATGAGGTTGGCCATGTCGGCCATCGAGCAGCCGGCCGCGAGGTCAGGAAGGATGACGTTGCGGGTGCCGCCGGTGACGATGTCGGCCACCTCGGCCATGAAATGCACGCCGCAGAACACGATGAATTCGGCCGTGGTCTCGGCGGCCAGCCGTGACAGCTTGAGTGAATCGCCCGTGAAATCAGCGTGCTGAAACACTTCGTCACGCTGATAGTGGTGCCCGAGGATGCACAGCCGATCGCCGAGGATGGACTTGGCCGCGCGAATGCGGGCGTCACAGGCGCCATCATCCATCAGGTTGAAGGCATCGAGCTTCAGTTGTGCGGCCATGGCAGGGTCTCCAGTGATGACAGCCGGATCAGGGCGCTGCTTCGGGTTCGCAGGCGACAGTGTCGTTGATCACGAACAGTTGGGTCTGGTCGGTCACCAACGCGCTGGTATCGCCCTGCGGGCCCAGAGCCTGAGCCCTGATGCGCGTGCAGCCGGGTTCGAGTGCGACCGCCGTCACCCGCCCGGGATTGGCCGCCGTCTCGTCAGGCCGGGCGACCGTTCCGTCCGAACTGCTGAGGCGAATCTGCCGGGTCACGTCCAGAGTCAGCAGCGACTCGTCGGCCAGCCGGTAATCGCCTTCCACGCTGTAATCCACGCTTTGGCCCAGACCGACGGTCGCGTTTTCGGGGCTGATGCGAATGGCCTCAAGCACGCCTTGAACAATCTCCACCTCCAGCGCGTTGCTGGTCAGCGCTTCGCCGGCCTCTTCATCGCCGAATTCCGCCTGCACCAACAGCGGATTGTCGGGTTCAGTCACCGCCAGCGACTGCAGCAAGCCTGCCCCCAGCGCGGTGACGAAAATGGCCCGGCCACTGACTTCACCCTCAGGAAGACCGGGCTCGATCACTTCGAAGCGCGACTGCGGCGTGACATCGTGACGGCCGTCCGCCGGGTCGGCAAAGGTGGCGAACGTCTTGAACACCTGCGAGGTGGCGACGATCAGTGGCGGCGCGGGCAAGGGCGCACCTTCCTCATCGAAGGTCTGGTCCAGGCGCTCCAACACCAGTCCCTGGGCCTCTTTGACCGACACCTGGGCGCGCAGATCTTCAGCATCGACCGTTGCCGGGAGCAGATCCGGTGTCGCACACGCCGTCAGCCCCGCCTTGACGACGTACGGCCCGCCCAGTTCGCGCCCTTCCAGCACGCCGGTCGCCGAGATTCGGGCCTTCGTCGGGTCCACGGGATTGCCGTTTTCGTCCTCGAGCGACCAGATGACGAGCGGGGTCACGTCCCGCTCGGTGCCGTTCAGGATTGCAAAGACATCAAAAAGCTGCGTCGCGCCCCGGGCCACGGTCTGGGTGCCCGGCCGCACCTCGACCCCGCCCGGCGGCTGCACGGTGACCTGAATCTGCTCCTCCAGTGACGAGTACTTGGCCGTGATGGTGGCGGTGCCGGGGCCCACGGGCAGCAGCGCGCCGCGCACGTAGGCCTGATTTTCGAGCAGCGGCACCGGGAGCGTACCGTCGCTGACGCGGACCACGCTTTCGTCACTGGAGCTCAGTTCCACCGGCCGGGGAAACCCGCCCTGCTGCAGAAAATTGGCGACCTGCCCGTTTGAAAACACAACCAGGGCCGCCAGACTCCCTTCGAAGCACTGGTTCAGCGTGATTTCGCCCAGCCCCGTGGTGGGATCGAGCAAAGTCATGGACACCGGCCGGGTGCCTTCGCCGACTTCGCAGGCACTGAGCGCGAACACTGCGGCCAGCAGCCCAGCGATGCGCCGAGCCGTTCGTGTCTTGGGGTACTGCCGGGCCTGTGAGGTCATCAGCTTGCTTCTCCAGGGGCCGATGCCCCTTCACGTTTGACTGTTGAGCGGATGTGCAGCTCTTTCAACTGTTGCACTTCCACGGCGCCCGGCGCGCGGGT
The DNA here is from genome assembly GCA_002706265.1 of Polycyclovorans sp. Classification (GTDB taxonomy): domain Bacteria; phylum Pseudomonadota; class Gammaproteobacteria; order Nevskiales; family Nevskiaceae; genus Polycyclovorans. The sequence goes on from PAKU01000037.1 coordinate 181,144, forward strand.
CAGCGGGCAATGGGCGGTCTGGGTCTTGGGGAAGGCGATCACGTCCCGGATCGACAGCCCCCCCGCCATGAGCATCACCATGCGGTCGATCCCGATGGCCAGACCGCCGTGGGGCGGCGCCCCGTACGACAGCGCTTCCAGCAGGAAACCGAATTTTTCGCGCTGCGCTTCGGCACTGATGCCCAAGAGTTCGAAAACCGCCTGTTGAATCTCGGGACGATGGATGCGCACCGAGCCACCGCCCAGTTCCACCCCGTTCACCACGATGTCGTAGCCCTGCGACACCGCATCGCCGGGCGCGTTCCGTAGCGATTCAGCCGAATCGACCTTGGGGGCCGTGAACGGGTGATGCGGACTGATCCAGCGCCCACCTTCGCGATCGTCCCATTCGAACATCGGCCAGTCGACCACCCACAGGGCTTTCCAGCCGCCTTCGGTGAGCTTGAGGTCGTTGCCGACTTTCAGGCGCAAGGCGCCGAGCGCGTCGCTGACCACCTGGGCCTTGTCGGCGCCGAAGAACAGGATGTCGCCGTTGGCGGCGCCCGAACGCTCAAGAATGCCGGCCAATGCAGCGTCCGACAGGTTCTTCACTATCGGCGACTGCAGCCCTTCGCGGCCCGCGGCCCGGTCGTTGACCTTGATCCATGCCAGCCCGCGTGCACCATAGAGCCCGACGAACGCGGTGTATTTGTCAATCTCGCCGCGCGACAGTTTTTCGCCGCCGCCTGGCACCCGCAATACCGTGACCCGGCATTTGGGGTCGTTGGCCGGATTGGCGAACACCTTGAACTCGGCATCGGCCACCAGATCCTTGATGTCCACCAGCTCCAGCGGGTTGCGCAGGTCGGGCTTGTCGGAACCGAACCGCGCCATGGCCTCGGCGTAGGACATCAGCGGCAGTTGCCCGAGATCGACCTGCAGCACGTCCCTCCAGAGTTCAACGACCAGCCGCTCCATGAGCGCCATGATCGCGTCCATGTCCATGAACGAGGTCTCGACATCCAGCTGGGTAAATTCCGGTTGGCGATCGGCGCGCAGGTCTTCATCGCGAAAGCAGCGGGCGATCTGGTAGTAGCGGTCGATGCCCGACATCATCAGCAACTGCTTGAACAGCTGCGGGCTTTGCGGCAGCGCAAAGAACTGCCCGGGATGGGTCCGCGACGGCACCAGATAATCGCGTGCCCCCTCGGGCGTGGCACGGGTGAGGATGGGGGTCTCGACATCGAGAAACCCTTCCGCGTCCATGAACGTGCGGATTTTCTGCACCACCGCATGACGCAGCTTCAGGTTGCGCTGCATCTGCGGGCGTCGCAGGTCGATGTATCGGTACTTGAGGCGGGTGTCTTCGCCCACGGTTTCATCGTCGGGATGAAACGGCGGCGTTTCGGCCTTGTTGAGCACCACCAGGTCGGTGCCCAGAATTTCGATCTCGCCACTGCTCAACTGCGCGTTGCTGGTGCCTTCGGGCCGGCGGCGAACGCGCCCGGTGATTTTCACGACATATTCGGAGCGCAGCCGCTCGGCGCTGGCGAAGATGTCGGCGCGATCAGGGTCGAACACGCATTGCAGCAGGCCTTCGCGATCCCGCAGGTCAATGAAAATCACGCCGCCATGATCACGCCGACGGTGAACCCAGCCACAAACCGTCACGGATTGATCGACGAGCGCGGCCGTCACGTGGCCGCAGTAATGAGAGCGCATGTTGTTCTGAAAGACCGGAAAAGACGGGAATCGGGCGCGATCGCGCAGTAGCCCGCTAGTTTAACGCGCCCGGTCGTCTTCAGTGCCGCCGGTGGGGTCCGCGGCCGGCGTGGCGGCAATCGGCGGTGGGTCGATGGCGGCCAGCGGATCCTTCTTTGCGATGACGTCCGGCGCGACCACGCCCAGCGAGATGATCAGGCGCATGGCGTCTTCCACCGACATCTCCAGCCACGTCACTTCGGCCCTGGGCACCATCACGATGAAGCCGGAGGTGGGATTCGGCGTCGTCGGCACGAAGCACGTCAGCACCGTGTGCTCGGTTTTCTCCTGAATCTCGCCCGCCGGTTCGCTGGTCACGAAGGCGATCGACCAGATGCCCTTGCGCGGGTACTGAATGAGGATGGGCTGCCGGAACGCGGTGGAGTTTTCCGAGAACACGGTTTCGGTCAGCTTCTTGATGCCGCCGTACACCGAACGCACCAAGGGGATGCGATTGAGCAGCGACTCGCCCCAACCCAGTGCACGGCGGCCGATGAAGTTCGCGGCAAGGGCGCCCGTAAGCAGAATCAACAGCAACGACAACAAGATGCCGATGCCCGGAATCGCTGGCCGCCAGTCGGTGGGCACCAGAATGAGGCTGGTGTCGAGCACGCCCGCCAGCACACGCACCACCAGGAACGTCGCGCCCAGCGGCAACCAGACCAGCAGGCCGGCAATGAACCAGCGTCTCAACAATGACTGCAGCCGGATTTTGAACATGGGCCTCGAGGGTTTTCGACTTCAAGACGTGCCAGTCTCGCGCACGTCAGCTGAATGGCCAGCGTTGCCGGGCAGGCTCAGCCGGCGCCGGCCGCGGGTGCGGGCGCGGCCGGCGGCGTTGCCGCAGGCGCATCGGGTTTGGACTCGGGTTTTCCGGGCGCCTTGTCCGCAGAACCGGCGGTGGACGGCCCGCCGCTGTCGCCCGCCAGATTGCGTTGCTTGTCCTTGTCGGATTTGAAATCGGTCTCGTACCAGCCGCCGCCCTTGAGGCGGAATGCCGCGGCACTGACCATGCGTTGCAGAACCTGCCCCTCGCAGTGCGCGCACTCGACCTTCGGTGTTTCACTGATCTTGTGCAGCACGTCACGGGTCACGCCACAGCGGGCGCAGTGATATTCATAAATCGGCATCGGAGCGGCTCCGCAAAGGATTGGTAGGGGTACCCCCTCAAGTGGGGCGTAACCCGCCTGATTCAAGGGTCGGGACCGACGATTTGTCTCGACGCGCTGCGGACGAATCGGCATGCTGCGCGCCCCATGCCAGACAACCCCCGCCAAGGCGCGTTTTACGCCATCCAGGCCGCGATTGCGTTTTCGATGATGGGCGCGCTGATCAAGGCCGCCTCTGTGGGCATGCCCAACGAGATGATCGTGTTCACGCGCTGCTTTATCGGGCTGGTGATTCTGACCCCCTGGGCGCTGAGAATCGGCCTCAGACAGGCGCTGGCAACGCGGCGCTGGGGCGGTCACCTGCTGCGCGCCGGCTTCGGCATCGTGGCGATGTACTGCTTTTTTTACGCGCTGGGCACGCTGCCGCTGGCCAAGGCCATGCTGCTGACCTACTCAATGCCGCTGTTTCTGCCGTTCGTGGCGTGGGCCTGGCTGCGCGAGCGCCCCACCCCCGCCGTCTGGCTGGCCGTAAGCCTCGGCTTTGTCGGCATTGCCCTGATGGTTGACCCGCGCGGCCTCGGCGGCGGCACCCTGACCGGAACCCTGGTCGGCGCCGCCTCCGGCCTGTTTGGCGCGGTGGCAATGGTGGGCATCCGGCGCATTTCCAACACCGAACCTGCGCCGCGAATCGTCATGTATTTCGCCCTGATCGCCACCGGCCTCTCGGCCGTGCCGCTGGCGTGGGCATGGGCCACCCCCACCGCAACACAAGCGGTTCTGATGATCGCCGCCGGCGCGGTGGCGACCTTCGGCCAACTGTGCATGACCCGCGCCTACGGCTGCGCGCCGGCCGCCTGGGTGGGCAGCTTCAGCTATGCGTCGGTGCCGGTCTCGGCCCTGCTGGCCTGGCTGATCTGGCAGGAAACGCTGAGCCTGCGCGCCATGCTGGGCGCGGCTTTGGTGATCGGCCTGTGTGTTGGCCTCAGCGTCAGCGCCGGGCGCAGGCGGCGGCTGTCGGTGCCGCCCTGACGTTCAGCGCGAAGGATCGGGCGGCGTGTCGATCAGCTCGATGTCGGTGATGGTCGGGTCACTGGAAAGTCCGGTCAAAAAGTGGGCAAAGGCCGCCTTGGCCTGCGCCTCCGCCCCTTTGAAACCGAACTCGATGTGACGCGGTCGCTGGGCGTCCCCCCGGCACGGCAAGCTCGACAGCTTCAGGCCGGGATGCGCGGCCAGCGTGGCTTCCATCAGGTCCAGCAGGTCCCCTTCGCCCGAGGTGCCCATCACCCGCAGCCGGTACTCGACCTGGGGGGCGAGGTGGTGCAGATGCGGGTAGTGGGTGTCGAGCACCCACGCCAGCATGGGCCAGGCCATCTCGGGGAAGCCGGGCACGCAGTGCAGGTTGCCCAACGAGAATCCCGCAACCCGATTGACGGGATTGGGAATCAGCCGGGCGCCTTCGGGAAAGTCGGCCATCAGCACGCGATTCGGCCAGGCGCGCTCGCCGTACTCGGCGACGATCAGCGCCTCACCCTCGGGGTGTCGCTGCAGGGACTGCCCGTAAGCGGCCGCGGCGGCCTGACGCGTGCAGTCGTCCGGCGTGGCGCCAATGCCGCCGCACGACAGCAGCAGGTCACCGGCAGCACGACCGTCGCGCATGGCTGCGGCGATGGCCCCAAGGTCGTCACCGATGAAGCGCGCGTAGGCCAGCGCCAGTCCCCGTTCGGCCAGCATCGCGATGACCTTGGGCAGGTGGCGATCCTGGCGTTTGCCGCTGAGAATCTCGTCGCCGATGACCAGCAATCCAATGTTCATCGTCGCGGCATTCCGTTGTGGCGCGGTCGTGCCAGACACGCAAAACGGGCCACGGGTGCAAAGGCCCATAGCCGGTCGGCCAGCCTGCTTTGCAGGACGCTACGGGCCGGCATCAGTGCCCGCGTGCCGCGGCAGGCGGCGAAGTGAAGGTCACGGCGTTCATGGCAGGGTTCAGGTGAGCGGCGAGGAATGACGACTATAGTGTCGGGCGAGCGCAGCGAGAGGATTTTGCCAGCATGGCACTCGATGCGACGCGCTCACGGGGCGGCTCGTCCGCACACACTGGCCCGTGCTTTGCTAGAACAAGGCACCTCACAGAACACTAACCATCAATGGCTCTCGACTGGCAGCACTACCCCGCCGACCTCACGTATGACGAGTTGTTTGCAGCCGACGGCAAGCCGCGCGCCGCCGCGGCTGCCCTGATCACTTACCTGCAGGGCAAAACGCAGGATGAACTGGAACAACACCGCATCGCCGCCGAGTTGGCGATTCGCGTCATGGGCATCAGCTTCACGGTGTATACCGAAGGGCAGAACGTCGACCGGGCCTGGCCCTTCGATGTCATTCCCCGGGTCATTGATTCACGCGAATGGGCGCACACGGCAGAAGGACTGCGGCAGAGGGCGCGGGCGCTCAACCACTTCATCGCCGACATCTACGCCGATCAACGCATCCTCAAGGCCGGCGTGGTGCCCCCCGAAGTGCTGGCCGACTCGGTGAACTTCAGGCCGCAGTGCGTCGGCCATCGCCCACCGGGCGACCTGTGGGCGCACATCTGCGGCTCCGACCTGGTCCGCGACGACAGCGGCACGCTGTACGTGCTCGAAGACAATCTGCGGGTACCCAGCGGCGTGTCGTACATGGTCGAAAACCGCATGATCAGCAAACGGGTGTTCCCGGAGCTGTTCAAGGCCATCAACATTCTGCCGGTCGATGACTACGCCACCCAGTTGTTCGAAACGCTGGCCGATCTGAGCCCGCGCCAGGGTGACGACCCCACCATCGTCCTGTTGACGCCCGGCATCTACAACAGCGCCTACTTCGAGCACGCCTGGCTGGCGCAGCAAATGGGCATCGAGCTGGTGGTGGGGCCCGATCTCTACGTGGACACTGATGACTGCCTGTACATGAGAACAGTACAAGGCGCCACCCGCGTGGATGTCGTGTATCGGCGGGTGGATGACCTGTTCATCGACCCCGAGGTATTCCGCGAAGATTCCATGCTCGGCGTCCACGGCCTGATGCGCGCCTGGCTGAAGGGCAATGTCGCCATCGCCAACGCGCCCGGGGCCGGCGTGGCCGACGACAAGGTGATCTACAGCTACGTGCCCGACATGATCAAGTACTACCTGGGCGAAGAAGCCAAATTGCCCAACGTGCCGAGCTTTCGCTGCATGAACCGCAAGGAATGCGACCACGTGCTGGCCAACCTCGACTCGCTGGTGGTCAAGCCGGCCAATGAATCGGGGGGCTACGGCATGTTGATCGGCCCGCGCGCCACCGCTGAAGAACGCACGCAGTTCGCCGAGCTGATTCGCGCCAATCCCCGCAATTACATGGCCCAGCCCACACTGTCTTTATCAACAGCGCCCATCCTCATGGCCGATGGCAGCGTCGAGCCCCGCCACCTCGATCTGAGACCCTTCATCCTCTCCCGCGCCGGTCACGAAGAAGTGACGATGGGCGGCCTGACCCGCGTCGCCATGGTGCGCGGATCGCTGGTGGTCAACTCCAGCCAGGGCGGTGGCGCGAAGGACACCTGGGTGGTCGACACTGGGGGGAAGGCCTGATGCTCTCACGCGTGGCTGATGATCTTTACTGGTTCGCGCGCTACCTGCGCCGCGCCGAAAACACCGCCCGGCTGGTCAGTGCCCACGGCCACTTTCTGCTCGATCTTCCGCGCGAAGTCGAAGTGGGCTGGGGCCCCATCGTGGCGGTCACCGGCAAGCCCCTGCTCGAGATCGAACTCGAAGCCGACGGCGGCGAGCACGCCGCCATCGAGCGGCTGGTGGTCGATTTAACCTCGCCGGTTTCGGCCTTCTACTGCATCCACCACGCGCGCGGACTGCTGCGGACCCTGCGTGATCGCGTGCCGCGCGATGTGTGGGAGCGGCTCAACGGTCTGCATTACCGGTTGCAGATCGAAGGCTCATCGGCGCACAACCGCCTGTCCCGCCAGCGCGTGCTCGACCGAGTCATCGACGGCTGCATGTCGATCAACGGGCTGCTGAACACCGCCATGAGCCGGGACTTGGCGCATCGGTTTCTGAGTCTCGGGCAGTCCATCGAGCAGGCCGACATGACCAGCCGCATCATCGACGTGCGGTCCAGTCCGCTGCTCGACATCGACGACGCCACCGCGCCAAGCCCGTTCCGCAACAGCCAGTGGATGGCGGTGCTGCACAGCCTCTCGGCCTATCACATGTATCGGCGCTATGGCCGCGGGCGCATTACCGGGACGCGGGTGTTGCGTTTCCTGCTGCAAAACCCAGACTTCCCGCGCAGCATGTCGTTCTGCCTCAAGGTGGCCCGCGCCGAGCTGCGTGCCCTGCCGATCAACGACGTGCCGCTACGCCACTGCGAGCGCCTGCTGGGCCGAATTCAGGACCTGGATCCGCTGGCGCTGGTCACCGGCAAGCTGCATCAAGTGATGAACGACCTTCAGGCCGGACTGGCAGACCTCGACGTGTCGTTGACCCACCACTACTTCAAGGGCTGAGGCGCGCCGGCTCAGAAACGGCGTGCGCCTGAGGGCAGGCCGCGCTTCAGTTCTCGAAGCGCGGCGGCAGCAGCGGCGCAATGATCTGCTGCTGCTGTTGCGGCTGGGCCATGGTCGGCACCCCTGGCGGCGGCGCCAGGCCGCCCTCCCACTCAAACTTCGGGAGAATGCCGAAGACCTGCTCCAACTGCTCGCCCCAGGCGCGCTTGAGCTGCGCGTAGAAAGGCGTGTCGAGGTCGAGTCGCAGCCGATGCCCCAAGCGCAGGGCGTCGCGACGGATGATTGCCACGTCCAACGGCGGCCCCACGGTGAGGTTCGACTTCATCGTCGAATCCAGGCTCACCAGCGCGCAACGGGCCGCGTCTTCAAGCTGCGTCGTCGGGCGGATGATGCGGTCGAGGATGGGCTTGCCGTATTTGTGCTCGCCGATCTGCAGATAGGGCGTCTCGGGGCTTGCCGAAATGCAGTTGCCTTCGGGGTAGATCAGGTACAGGGCCGGCGCTTCACCCAGAATCTGCCCGCCCAGAATCACCGTGCTGCGAAAATCACTCGTGGCGGGATTGCCCTGCGCCGCCTCGCGCTGCGCCTTCACCGACACCTGGCCCACGTATTCGGCCACGTCGAACATGTGAAACAGCGTCTTCAGCGAGTTGCGGCCGTCCACGGCGTTCCAGTCGCGCTCCAACTGCACCAAGATGGCTTGGGTGGTCGCCAGATTGCCGGCCGACAGCATCACGAAACAGCGTTCACCCGGCACCTCGAAATGATGCATCTTGTTGTACGTGCGCACGTCGTCCAGCCCCGCGCTGGTGCGCGTGTCAGCCGCGAAGACCAATCCGTCGTTGACGCGGATGGCAAGGCAGTAGGTCATTTAGAAGGTCTCGAAACTGGCCACGTTCAGGTTCGTTAGCATACGCTGTGCCACCCTGTTTGATGCCGAGTACGTCGGTTGAAATACACCGCTTGCTCCCCTACCCTCAGGCGCCTTACTGGCCTGCAGACTGATTTAGCCAGCTATTTCGCCCGCACTGATCAAGAGAGTTCATGTCATGGCTTTGACCCTTCCCGAATTACCCTATGCCCTCGACGCTCTGGCGCCGCACATGTCCAAGGAGACCTTGGAGTACCACTACGGCAAACATCACAAAGCCTACGTGGACAACGGCAACAAACTGATTGCCGGCACCGAGTTTGAAAACGCCAGCCTTGAAGACATCGTCAAGAAGTCCAGCGGCAAGATCTTCAACAACGCCGCCCAGGTGTGGAACCACACCTTTTTCTGGAACGGCCTGTCGCCCAAGCCGACCACCCCCAGCAAAGCCGTCACTGACGCATTGGTGAAGGCCTTTGGCGGCCTTGAAGATTTCAAGAAGCAGTTCACCGAATCGGCCATTGGCAACTTCGGCTCCGGCTGGACCTGGCTGGTGAAGGATGCCGACGGCAGCCTCGCCATCGTCAACACCGCCAACGCCGGCAACCCGATGACCGACGGCAAGACGCCGCTGCTGACCTGCGACGTGTGGGAACACGCCTACTACGTCGACTACCGCAACGCCCGCCCGACCTACCTCGAGCATTACTGGGCACTGGTCAACTGGGAGTTCGTCGAGAAGAATCTCGGCTGATCGGCGACAATGTCGGTCTCAAGGCCGCGCTCAGGCGCGGCCTTTTTCATTTCTTCCGATAAATGAGCTGCGGCCAACATGACCCGCCACCTGTTGAAGCTGTCGAACCTGAGCCCGGACGAGCTGCGCCAGATCCTGCGCCGCGCCGCGGCACTCAAGGCCTCACCGCCACTTGCCGCACGGCCCTTTGCCGGCCGCACCCTGGCCATGATTTTCACCAAGAACTCGACCCGCACCCGGGTCAGCTTCGAGTCGGGCATGGCCAAATTTGGCGGTCACGCGCTGTTCCTCCAGGCCGGGAACACCCAGATTGGCCGCGACGAACCCCTGGCGGACACCGCGCGCGTGCTGTCGCGCATGTGTGACGCCATCATGATCCGCAACGACTCGCAGGCCGACCAGGTGGAACTCGCACGTCTTTCGCGCGTCCCGGTCATCAACGGCCTGTCCGAACTGCACCACCCCTGCCAGCTGCTCGCCGACCTGCAGACCTGGATCGAGCATCGCGGTGACCCGCGGGGGCGCACCGTGGCCTGGGTGGGAGACGGCAACAACGTCTGCCACTCGTGGATCGAAGCGGCCCGGCTGCTGGACTTCACCCTGCGCATTGCCTGCCCGGTGGGCTTTGGCCCCGACCCCTCGGTGGTGCGCGAGACCGGCGGGCCGGTTGAACTGGTTGGCAGTGCCGAAGCGGCCGCCCGCGACGCCGACCTGGTGGTCACCGACACCTGGACCAGCATGGGGCAGGAAGCCGAGACCCAACGCCGCCTCAAGGCCTTCGCCGCCTACCAGGTCGATGGCAACCTGATGCTGAAGGCCCGGCGCGACGCCCTGTTCATGCACTGCCTGCCCGCCCATCGCGGCGAAGAAGTCAGCGCCGAGGTCATCGACGGTCCGCAGTCGGTGGTCTGGGACGAGGCCGAAAATCGGCTCTGGGCGCAGATGGCCCTGCTCGAATGGCTGTGGGCACAGGACGCATGACCACCCTCTGGCTGCCCGACTACGTCAACGATCTTGACACCGTTGTGGCCCGCGCCATCGACGAAGACCAAGGCCGGCAAGACTGGACCGCGCTGCTCACCGACAACGCGCCGGCACGCGCCCAGGTCATCAGTCGCGAGTCGGCCGTGGTCTGCGGACGCGCCTGGGTCGACGCCACCTTTCGCCATCTGTCCGCGGCGGTCAGCGTGGAATGGGCCGTTGAAGACGGTGACGACGTGTCGCCCGACACCGTGCTGTTCACGCTCGCAGGCCCGGCGCGAGCGCTGTTGACCGGCGAGCGCACGGCGCTGAATTTTCTGCAGACGCTGTCGGGAACGGCGACCCGCACGCGCGCGTTCGTCAACGCGGTGCGCGGCACCGAGGCGCACATTGTCGACACCCGCAAAACCTTGCCCGGCCTGCGGACCGCGCAAAAATATGCGGTGCGCTGCGGCGGCGGTCACAACCATCGCATCGGCCTGTTCGACGGCATCCTGATCAAGGAAAACCACATTCGGGCGGCCAACGGCATCGCCAATGCCATTGCCGCCGCGCGTGCGCTTGACGCCGACGTGCCGCTGATGACCGAGGCCGAGAATCTGGACGAAGCGCACATGGCGCTGGCCCACGATGTCGATGTGTTGCTGGTTGACGATTTTTCGCTTGCCGACCTGCGCACCGCAGTCGAACTGACGCGCCAGCACCGCGCCGCCGGCGGCAGCACGCTGCTCGAATACAGTGGTGGCGCGCGCCTCGACAATGTGCGCGAGATCGCCGAAACCGGGGTTGACCGCATCTCCATCGGCAGCCTCACCAAGCACGTGCAGGCCGTCGACCTGTCGATGCGGTTTCTCTGAGACCGGTCAGGCCGGCTCGCCGCACTCAGTTCTGCGTCAACCCCATGGCCCGGCGAATCAGCAGGGCCTTGACCGGCGTCAGTTGATTGACCCAACGCAGGCCTTGGTCCAACACGTCCGAAAGACCGGGAATACCCGGCGCAAAGCCGCGTGACAGGGCGTCGGTCAGCGCAATCATTTCGGCATTGGCGGCGCGGCGGGCCCGCTGGTAGCGGGCGAGCACGCGCGGCTGGGTCCAGTCGCGGCCGGCATCGCGGGCCTGGCGCAACACGCTCACCAGTTCCAGCGCGTCCCCAAGGCCCAGATTCACGCCCTGCCCCGCCAAGGGATGCACAGTGTGCGCGGCATCGCCAACCAGCACGATGCGCCCCGCCACATAGGCCTCGGCATGCTGGGCGCTGAGCGGAAACAGGCGCCGCGGGCTGCACACATCAAGTGCGCCCAATTCGCCGCCGAAGGCCGCCGTCAGGGCTGCGCCGAATGCAGCATCGTCCAGCGCCGCCAGCGCATCGGCTTCGGGCGTCGACCAGACCAGAGAATAGTGGCCGCCCTGTCGCGGCAGCAGGGCCACGACCGAATCGGGCAGAAAACGCTGCCAACAGGTTTGTGCGTGCGGCTGCCCGGCGCGAATGTCGGCCACCAGACCGCGCGCCGGGTACGACCAGGCGTGCACGTCGATGCCGGCGCGCGCGCGCATCGGCGAGCGGGCGCCGTCGCAGGCCACCACCAGCTGGCTGCGCACCACCCGCCCGTCGTCCAGCATCAGGCTGAGGCCGTCGTCGTGATGGGTCAGGTCAACGACGCTGGCACCGCTCCAGCAGCGATGCGTGGGCAACGCGGCCCACAGGGCCTGGCGCAGCACCGACTCCGGCGCGATCCAGCCCAGGGCCGGGGCCCGCGCTTCGGCGGCAGTGAAGCGCAGCGCGCCGGCCCGCTCGGCGTGCCACACCTGCATGTCGGTGAAGACCTGATGGGCGGGATCATCGAGCACCCCTGCCGGCAAGGCCTGTGCCGCGCCGGGCGCGATGGCGTACATGCGCAGGTCGTGCGCATCGGCCACCGGCGACGGCCCCTGTTCGATCACGCCCACGTCAAACCCGGCCGCGGTCAGCGCCTGCGCGGCGGCAAGCCCGACCACGCCGCCCCCGACCACGGTGATGGGCCAGCGCTGCAGGCTCATGCCTGCCGCCCGTAACCGAGGTTCTGCCACATCACCTCGCGTTTGAGACCCGGCAGCAGGTTGAGCCCGAGCAGGCCCAGATGCCGGGCGCTGGCCAGCCCCGGCCAGCGGTTGGAGAACAGCCCGACCAGTGAATGGGTAAAGCCGGCGGTGCGCTCCGCGTCCTGCGTCCGGGCGGCGGCGTAGCGGGCCGGCACGTCGGCCCACTGCGCCAGCGGACAGACCTGCAGCAGCTCGGCCAGGGCGGCGACATCGCGCAGCCCCAGATTGAAGCCCTGCGCCGCTACCGGGTGCAGCGCATGCGCCGCGTTGCCGACGAACATCGTCGATGGCGCGCTGAGGCGGGTGCTGACCGTGCGCAACAGCGGGTAACACTGGCGCCGCCCCAGGGCGGTCCACTGCCCCAGGCGCCCGCCAAAGCAGGCCGCGGCTTCGGCAAGAAACACCTCATCGGCCAGGGCCATGGCGCGCTCGGCGGCGGCGGTTGGCAGGGTCCAGATCAGCGAGCAGGCATCGCCCGGCTTGGGCAGCACGGCGATCGGGCCGTCGGGCGTGAAGCGCTCGTAGGCCACGCCGGCACGCGGCCGTTGCACGCGGATGGCGGTGACGATGGCCGACTGCCGATAGTCGTGCAGCTCGGCCGCAATGTTCAAGGCACGCCGCACGGCGGACTGCGCGCCATCGGCGGCGGCGAGCAGTCGCGCGTGCACGGTCTGGCCGTCCGCCAGGCGCAATTCCACACCCTGGTCAGATGCCGTCACCGCCGTGACCGCTGCCGGTGCCCGGATCTGCACGCCTTCAGCCTGCTGCGCCGCCTGCCAGACCGTCTGGCCGATGTGCCGCAGCGGCAGGTTGTGGCCCAGCGCCTCCAGCCCGGCCTCGGCGGCGGTGAACTGCGCCATGCCGAAACGGCCACGCTCCGAAATGTGCGTGGCGGTAATGGCAACGGCCTCGGCCTGCACACGCGGCCATAAACCCAGCTGCTGAACAATGTGCTGGCTGCGCGCGTTCAGGGCGATACAGCGTTCGTCCCATTGCGGCGCGATGGCCGGGGGCTGCGCCGCCTCGATCAGCAACACCCGGAATCCCTTGCCGGACAGCGCCACCGCCAGACTGGCACCCACCAGCCCGCCGCCGACGATGGCCAGGTCGACATCAGGCGTTGCCCTCGGCGTGGTGCTCATTGCGCAGCCATCAGGGCTTCGATGGCGGCCGGCGCTTTCGGCACGCCCTCGGTCAAGACCCGCGGTGCGCCGTCGGTGACCACCACGTCGTCCTCGATGCGGATGCCGATGCCGTGGAACGCCGCGTCCACACCCGCGCTGCCGGGCGCGATGTACAGGCCCGGCTCGACCGTCATCACCATGCCGGGCACGAAGTTGCGGTAGGCGCCTTCGGCGGTGCGATAGCGGCCCACGTCGTGCACGTCCAGACCCAGCCAGTGGCCGGTGCCATGCATGTAATAACGCCGCAGTTCACCGGACTCGATGACCCCGTCGGCGGTGCCCTGGCACAGCCCCAGATCGATGAGCCCTTCGGCCAGGATGTGCGAGGCCACCTCGTGCGGCCTGCCGACACTCACGCCGGCGCGCAGGGTGTCGATGGCCGCCCTGTTGGCCGCCAGCACCACGTCGTAAAGCGCCCGTTGCGGGCCGCTGTAGCGGCCGTTGACGGGAAACGTGCGGGTGATGTCGGCGGTGTAGCCGTCAAGCTCGCCACCGGCGTCGATCAGCAGCAGATCGCCGCCGCGCAGCGGCTGGTTGTTCTCGGTGTAATGCAGAATGCAGGCGTTCTCGCCGCCGCCGACGATGCTGGTATAGCCGGGCACCATGCGATGCGCGAGAAAATGACGCTCGATTTCGGCAGCCACTTCCCACTCGTTGCGGCCCGGCCGTGTCACCTGCATGGCCCGCACGTGCGCCTCGGCGCTGATGCGCCCGGCCAGGGCCATGATCTCGATCTCGTCGGCCGACTTGATCAGCCGCAGCTCATGCAGGGTCGACTCCAGCGCCTGCACGCGCGCCGGCGCCTGGGCACCGCGTCTGGCGACCTCGCGCAATTGGCGCAGGGTGCGGGTCACCAGCCCGTCGAGCGCGGCATGCTCGCCAAGGGTGTAGTGCAAGGTTTCGCGGCCGGCCAGCAGCTTCGGCAACTCGGTTTCAAGAGCGTCGAGTGCGTGGGCCTGATCGGCGCCGTAGCGCGCCATCGCGCCTTCAGGACCGGCACGGCGCCCGTCCCAGATTTCGCGTTCGGCATTGCGCGGCCGCACGAACAGCACGAACGCGCCTTCCTCGCGGCCCGGGCAGAGCACGGCAATCGCCTCGGGCTCGGGAAAGCCGGTGAGGTAATGAAAGTCGCTGTCCTGCCGGAACGGATAATGCGTGTCGCGCGAGCGCACCTGTTCCCGCGCCGCAGGGATGATCGCCACCCCCCGTTCACCGAGCGCCTGCATCAGCGCGGCGCGGCGCTCTGCGTGTGCCGGGGCCGTCAATGCACGCTCCGCGAGCGTTGCGGATCGGGCATGGGATCGGGCCGCAGCTCCATGTAGATCAGCTGCACGCCGACGCGCACGTATTCCACCAGCTCGGCGTAGGCCACTTCTTCAAGCTCGCCGTCTTCCTCGGGGTCGAAACTGGCGCGCGTCAGCTCGGTGAAGTCGGTGAGAATTTCCTGGGCGTCGTCGCTCATCGCCCTGGGGTCGAACCCCGGCTTCAGCGACAAGCCGAACAGAAAGCCGGCACACCACGCGGCCATGGCCTCGACCCGCGTTTCCAGCGAATGGCTGTCGTCGGGCAGCAGCGGGGCAAACCCCAGGGCTTCGTCCTGCAAGGACACCAGGGCCTCGTCACGCAGCTGCTTGAGGCCCTCCGGGGCACGCGACCGGGCGGGCACGCCGGCGTCGACCAACATGAACAGGTCGATCTCTTCCGGGCGCTGCACGCACAGCGCGCCACACACCGAGCCGTGAATCTCGGCGGTGTCACCACCGCGTTCAATCTGGCGGACCACCGCGTCCAGCGCGGCAAAATCGAGAGGCTTTGACATGCGCATGATTATAAGCCGCGCGCCGGATCGCCCCGCGCCGGGCGAATCTATACTGGCCGCATGAATGCCACCGACTTCATTGCCGCCCTGCGCGCTGCCGCGCCCTATGCCCACGCGCATCACGGGCGGGTGTTCGTGATCGCCTTTGGCGGCGAAGCGGCCGAGCAACCCGGGTTCGACGCTTTCTTGTACGACGTGGCCCTGCTGCACAGCCTGGGCGTCAAGCTGGTGCTGGTGCACGGTGCGCGACCGCAGATCGACGCCATGCTCACCGCACAGGGGCTTGCCGCGCTGTACCAGGGAGACCTGCGCGTCACCGACCGCGCCGCGCTGGAGTGCGTCAAGGCCGCCGTGGGCAGCCTGCGCATGGGCATCGAAGCCCGCCTGTCCACCGGGCTGGCCAGCACGCCGATGGGCGGCGCGCGGCTGCGGGTGCTCGGCGGCAATCTGGTCACGGCCAAACCGGTGGGCGTGCGCAACGGGGTCGATCACCAGTTCACCGGCGAGGTGCGCCGCGTCGATGTGGACACGCTGCGCGATGTGCTGCAGGACGACCGCATCGTGCTGCTGTCACCCATCGGCTATTCACCGACCGGCGAGATTTTCAACCTGCGCGCCGAAGAGGTCGCCACCGCCACGGCCGCCGCGCTGAAGGCCGACAAGCTGGTGCTGGTGCTGCCCAGCGACCCCAATCAATGGCGGCTGGCAGAAGACACCGGCGATGCCGGTCAGCTGTCGCTGGCCGAGGCCGAGGTCTTGCTGGCGTCGTCCGATCACGTGCCTGAGGAAGACCGGCACGTGATCGAGGCGGCCATCCGCGCCGGGCACGCGGGCGTGAAGCGCGTTCACCTGATCGGCCAACAGACCGACGGCGTGCTGCTGCGCGAGCTGTACACGCGCGATGGCGAGGGCCTGATGCTCTACGCCGACAGCGCCTACGAGGCCACGCGCGATGCAACCATTGAAGACGTGGGCGGCATTCTCAGCCTCATCCAGCCGCTGGAGGCCAGCGGCGTGCTGGTGCCACGCTCGCGCGAGCAGCTGGAACTGGAGATCGAACACTTCAACGTCATCGTCCGTGACGGCCTGGTGATTGCGTGCTGCGCGCTGTTTCCCGACCTCCCCAGTGGTCTCGGCGAATTCGCCTGCGTGGCCGTGCACCCGGACTATCACCGCGCCGGCCGCGCCGCCGCGCTGCTGAAGCGGGTCGAGGTCGAAGCCCGGCGGCTGGGTCTGAAACGGCTTTTCAGCCTGACCACGCATTCACCGCATTGGTTTATCGAGCACGGCTTTCAGCCCCACACGGTGGAAGCGCTGCCGATGGCGCGCGCCGCGCTGTACAACTACCAGCGCAATTCCAAGGTGCTGATCAAGACGCTGTGACGCTCAGGCCCCGGTGGCGCGCGCGGCCAGCGCCGCGGCCTCGCGTTCCAGCACCGCCAGATCGGGAATGGCCACGGGCTGTCGGGCAATTCGGCAGCGTTGCGCGATCACCCCGCCCACATCGACCGCCAGGGCATCCGCCGTCAGCACCTGTTGGCTGAGCGTGACCCGCCGCGGCGCCGACTGCGCCACCAACACCAGCCGCGCCTCGGGCGACGACACGCCCTGCAGCACCACCAACCGGCCACGAAGACCGGGCGGCGCGCGGTCGTGGCCCAGCAATGCTTCAAGCTGCAGCGCCGGCAGGCGGTGCCCGCGGTAGCTTACCCAGCCCGCCAGACCCCTCAGATCGGCCCGCTGCGCGGCCTCCGGCAAGGGCGCCAACAGGGCCATGGGCAGCACGTCCAGCAGGGCGGCGTTGGGCAGCAGGGCGCTGTCCTGGTCCAGAGGAATCAAGGCTGCGTACAGCACCTCGCGGCGTTGCGGCGCGGGCGACCTCATGCCGCGACACCGGGCAGCAGGGCCTTGAGGGCATCCATCAAATCCCCTTCCTGATAAGGCTTGATCAGGTAACGGTTGACCCCGATCGCCGCCGCCCGGCTGCGGTGCTTGTCACCGGAGCGCGAGGTGATCATGACGATGGGGATGCGCGCCAGGCGCTCGGTATTGCGCACGTAACTGGCCACCTCGAAGCCGTCGGCCCGCGGCATTTCAATGTCGAGCAGAATCGCGGCCGGTGTGACCGTGGCCAACTGCGCCATTGCATCGAGCCCGTCTTTGGCGGTCATGACCCTGAGCCCGTTGCGCGCCAGCAGGCGCTGGGTGACGCGGCGAATGGTGATGGAGTCGTCGACCACCATGATCAGCGGCGTGCTGCCGGCCCGGTCAACGCGCGGCTGGACACGCTGCTGGCGGGCGCGGGCCTGGGCCAGCGCCAGAGCATCAAGAATCAGCACCACCTGACCGTCGGGCAATATGGTTGCGCTGCTGATGCCGTTTATGGCGCTGATGATCGGCCCCAGCGGCTTGGCAACGATCTCGCGGTTGCCGATGACCGCATCGACCAGCAGCGCGGTGCGGCTGCCGCCCACCAGGCCCTCGCTGGCGCGGAGCATCACCGCCTGCACGGTGTTGTGGTCCACCGTGACCGCGCTTGCGGCCACGCCCAGCAGGTCGCTGAGGCGGCGCAATTGATAAGGCTGGTTGCCGTACATCACCGGCTCGGGCGTGCTGGCCGACAGGTGACGTGGCAGGTCGTTGAGCGGGATCCGCACCACCCCTTCGATGTTGGCCAGCGGCAAGGCGTAGGGCCGTTCCGAAACCCGCACCAGCAATGCGTGTGACACCGCCAGCGTCAGCGGCAGCCGCACCTGGAAACGCGCGCCCTTGTGCCGCGTCGAGACCACGCCCAGGGTGCCGCCCAACTGCTTGACCTCGGCGGCGACGACGTCCATGCCGATGCCGCGCCCGGCCGACTGGGTCACGGTTTCGGCCGTCGAGAAGCCGGGCTCGAAGATGAAGCTGGCGAGGTCGACCTCACGCTGCGGTGCGTCGGCGGCCAAGGGCGCAGGCAGCAGGCCCCGTTGCACGGCAATCGTCTCGATGCGCGCAAAGTCCAGCCCGCCGCCGTCGTCGCTGAGCACCATCAACAGTTCGCTGCCTTCACGCTGCAGGGTGATGGTCACCTGCCCAACCGGCGGCTTGTTGGCCTCGGCGCGCCGTTCCGGGGGCTCGATGCCGTGCACCACGGCGTTGCGCAGCAGGTGCTCCAGCGGCGCGGTCATGCGTTCGAGCACGTTGCGGTCCAGCTCGGCCTCTTCACCGATGACCTGCAGCGTCGCCTGCTTGCCGAGTTCCAGGGCCGTGGCGCGCACCACCCGCTGCAGGCGCGGAATCTGCCGCGAGAACGGCACCATCAGGGTGCCCATCAGCCCCTGCTGCAACTGGGTGTTGACGCGGTTCTGCTGCACCAGCAGGGTTTCGCTGTCGCCCACCACGCCGCTGAGGGTGTCGTGCAGCCCGGCGATGTCGCCCAGGGATTCGTTGAGCGAACGCGACAGCTCCTGCATGCGCGTGTAGCGGTCCATTTCCAGCGGGTCGAAATCGCCGGCGTAGCGGTCCTGCTCGGGCGTACTGGAGGCCAGACCGCGGGCGTGAATCTGAGCGTCGGTTTCGGCGTCCATCTGTCGCAACTGGTCGCGCAGGCGTTCCACCGACTGCTGCATCTCGGCAAGCTGGCTGCGCGCCTGGGTCATCTGCGCTTCCAGTCGCGCACGGATGATCGAGACCTCGCCCACCTCGTTGAGCATGCCGTCGAGACGCTCCACCGCCACGCGCGCGGTTTCCTGTCGCGACACCGCACTGTCGGCCTCGTCTTCGGGCACGAAGAACAGGCGTGGATCCCACTCCAGCGGCGTCGCGGCCGGCGCGTCCGGCGAGCCCTGGCCGGCGCTGGCCGCGGCCAGCGCGGTCAGACTGACCGGCGGCTGCAACACCTGTTGCGCCAGATCGCTGATGGCGACGCCAACGGCCTCCAGCGTGTGCGCCTCGGTCAAGGTCAGGCCTTGGAGCTCCTGACGCTCCAGCTCGCTTTCGAGGGCATGGGCGCGATCGGCCAGGGCGGTCCAGTTGCACATGCCCGCGCCCCCTTTGAGGGTGTGCAGGGCCCGCAACAGGTCGCCCCGCGGGCTGGCATCGGCCGTGTTCTGCCGCCAGCGGCCGAACGCGGCTTCCAGCGCGTCGATCAGCTCGCTGGCCTCCTCCGAGAAGATGGCCAGCAGTTCCGCCTGATCGGCGTCATCCGGCGCCCCATCGGCTGGTGCGCGTTCGCTGAATGGCATCGACGGCACGGGCTGTTCGCCATCGGCCGCTGGCAGGACTCCGACATCGGTATCGGCATCGGCGGTGGGCGCCGGCGCTGCGATCGCGTCCGCAACCGGGGCCAGCGGGTCGTCGTGCCACGACGCAAAACTGTCGGTCTCGCCGCGCTGCAGGCCCCGCAGCCCGGCTTGAAGGCGATGGCCAATGTCGGCAAGGCGGCTGAACACGCCCGGTGCAGGCGTCTGCCCTTGCAGCGCCTTGACCTGAGCTTCCAGACGTTCGGCCACGTCGCCGAGGGCGGGATGCCCCGCCATGCGCGCACTGCCCTTGAGCGTGTGCAGCACGCGCTGCGTGTCGGTGGCGGGCTCGGGCGCCTCGGGGTGCAGCGCCCAACCCTGGGTGAGGGTGTCGAAGGTGTCGAGCAAGGCCCGGGCTTCGGCGAAGAAAATCGCATCCAGCGCCTGATCGTCATCGTGGTCGTCGTCTTCATTGCCCTCTTCATCGGTGCCGCGATCAGTGACGTCGGCCTGTGGCGCGGCGGGCGCCGGTATTGGCGCTGGCAGCGGCGACGGGGCGGGCGCATCACCCATGGCCTCGGTGGTCTCCATCACTGACCCGGCAGGCACGGGCGCGCCCGGCGCGTCATCGCCCACTCCGGCGTCATCGGCGGCGGGCTCGGCAACGCCGTCACGCGGTATCGGCCCCTCGGCGCGCCCCAGACCCTCGATGCGCTCGAGCAGGTCGGGCGCGACGGCCGGCGCACGGCCTTCGCGATAGGCATCCAGCAGTTGCTGCAGGGCCTCGAAGACCGCGGGCAACTGCGCAAACACCATCGGCCCGGGCGTGACCTGCGCCAGGCGCCTTTCCAGCGCGCGGGCCACCTGGGCCAGCGACGGCACGCCCGAGACGGCGGCCGCGCCGCCCAGCGTGTGCAGTTCGCGCTGCATGGCCTCGGGCAGGTCGTGGCGCGCGGGGTCCTGCGCCCATTCGCGTGACAGCGACTCGGTTCTGTCGATGAGGTCGAGCGCCTCCATCGAAAACACCTCGATCAACTCGCGCGCGGCCACCACCGCCTTCACCGCGTCCGGCGCCTGCGTCTGCGCATGGCGCAGCCGCGCCAGCATCTGCGTGCCGTCAGCGGCGTCGGCATCGACCTGATTGACGGTCGACACCCAGTTGCGCGCCTGTTCGACCACCGCCGCCAGCACCTCACAGGCCTCGGCCTCGGGTCGCCGGCCAATGGCGCGCAAGCCATCAAGCCAGTGCTCGCATTCGGCCGCCACTTCGGCCAGAGCCGGCAGGCCGACGGCACTGGAGGCGCCGCGCAGGGTATGAAAGGCGCGAATCACCGAATCGGGCACGTCGCGATGCGCACCGGGCTGCTGCAGCCAAAGGCTGATCTGATCCAGCCTGTCGTTGGCATCATCGACGAAGGCCGCGCGCATCTCGGTGGTGACCTTCGGCCCCTCCAGGCACTGCCGGGCACGCTCGATCAGCGACGCCGCGGGGTCGGGCAGCGCTTCGCCCGCGCGGAAGCGCGTGATCATTTCTGGCAAGGCCTGATGCGCTGAGGTGATCACGTCGATCACGTCGTGCCCGATGTCGCGCGCGCCGTCGAGGACCGCGTTGAGCACGCGCTCCACCGACCACGCAAAGTCGGCCAGATCGTCGGCGCCGACCATGCGCCCGGAGCCTTTGAGGGTGTGAAAGGCGCGGCGGATGACCAGCAGTGCCTCGGAGCGCTCCGGTTGCCGCCGCCATGCGGGGATCACGCCGTCCAGGGTGATCAACACCTCGGCGGCTTCTTCACAGAAGATTTCGCGCAGCGCCGGATCGGTGTCATCGGGGTCCGTCGGCAGCGGTTCGGGCGCGGCTGCGGCTGGCGCGGCGGGGGCAGTCAGCGCGCCGGATGGGCCAGTGGGCAGCAGGGCGCGCAGCTCCGCCAACAGCCGCTCAATGTCGGCAAACGGATCAATCTCGCCTTCGATCAGCCCGGCCCCAAGGCCATCACGCAGCGCTTCCAGCGACAGTTCGACCCGCGAGCTGATCAGGGCGAACAAGCCCGCCCATTCGGTTTCCGGGCCCTCGACAACCAGGGCCGGGTGGGCAACGACCGCTGCCAGACCCCTCAAGGCCGTGGCGATGGCCCCCTGCTCGATGATCGGCAGCACCAGGGCCACGCGCTCCAGCAGCGCCGGCACATCGGCCAGACCTGCCGCATCGCGCCGGCGGAAGGCCGTGTCGAGCGCACCGCGTGCGCGGGCCAGGTCTCCCAGTGCCACCCGGATCAGGGCGATGCGACTGTCTTCGAGGGTCGGGTTGGGCAGCTCGCCCGGCTCCGGCGTCATGGGCGGCACCAGGCCGCCGAGTTGGCCGAACAGCTCGCGTTCAAGGCTGGCCTCAACCCGCAAGAGGTTGCCCGCAAGGGCTTCCCAGCCGGCCACGTCGGCCGTGAGCTTGAGTTCGGCCAACTGCCCGCACTGGCGCGTCACGTGGGCGCCCAGCGTGAGCAACCCCAAGCCGCGCAGCGTGTCGGCAATCTGCGCCAGGCACCGTTCGGCCAGTTCCAGATGAACGGGCTCGGCCGTGCGCACCGCAAGATCGATGGCGTCTTTGGCTTCGGCCAGATCAGCCCTCAATTCACGGGTGACCTGGGTCAGCAGCCGCGCGTTGGGGCCTTGCAACTGGGCTCGGCGACGTTCAATGACGCAGTCGTCGGGCACCCATTCGCGCAGACGCCAGGCAGCCTGTACCGCCATGACGCGCCGTCCACCCGGCACCGCACGGGCGACGAGGTACAGCAGGCCGGCGGCCAGCGCTGCCACTTCGGCCGCGACTTCGGCTTCGGCATTGATCGCAGCATCGGCAGGCCGTTCGCCCAGACGCTTCAACAGTTGCCCGACGGCGCCGAGCTGACGGCGCAGCTCCATCCCGAAGTCCAGCCTGCGCGTCAGCACGGCTTCGACGAGGGCGGCCAGGCTGGTCCACAACCAGTACGACGGCAGATCCGGCGTGGCCGACGCCAACTGCTCCGACAGTTTGCCGAGGCGGCCCCAGTGGGCGCGCGCATCGGATTGCTCGCGCATCACCGCCAGCAGTGACGACTGGTAGTAGGCCGAAGCCTTGCGCGCCAGGGCGGGCATCTGGCTGGGGTGGGCGCGGCCATCGCCCTCACGCGCGGGCCAGGGCTGCTGCGCCAATTGCAGGGCAATGATGGCCGATTCGGCCACCAGCGGCCGCTTCACCGCCAGCCGCAGCTCGTTGATCAGCGGCAACAGCAGCAAGGGCGAATCGGCCTGGCCACGGGCCAGCAGATCGAGATAGTCGGGAATCAGCACGCAGCCGCTCAACACGGCACTGAGGCCACTGTCGGTGGTGCTGAATTGATCGGCCCCCTCGGCGACGGTGCCGCGCCGGCCGCTCAGCACGTCGGCCATGCCGTCGAAGCTCAGCCGCAAGCTGACCCAGGGCAGCACCTGCGCAACGCCCTGCAGCTCTTGCAGCGCGCCCAGCGCCTCGTCCAGCGGCACGGCGCCGTCGCGGCCTTCCACATGGCGCTCGATGGCCAATCGCACCTTGATCAGGCTGCGCTCGATGCCGGGTCGTATCCACAGCACCCGATAACCCTCGGGCAGCGGCGCCATCAGGCCCAACCCGCGGTCACCAACCGGCATGGCGTACCCGCTCGCTGGCCGCGAGTTTGTGCAGGCTGATCACCCGCAGGGCGCCGGCGTCGGCGGTGCGCAGGGCTCCGAGCGTGACCGCCATCCACGGGTCCCCTTCGGCGGCAGGCCATTCGCATTGATCGCTCACGTCGAAACTGCGCGAGCCGACCACTTCGTCGACCATGAAGCCCAGCCACGGCGTCTGGGTGTTGACCACCAGGGTTCGCTGCAGGCGGCCGGGACGGGTAGGCCCGTCACCCATCAGCGCCTTGAGGTCGACCAGCGTCAGCAACAGCCCGCGCAGGTTGCCGACGCCGCGCAACCAGGCGCGGGCATTGGGCACCGTGGTCGCCGGCGGCGGCGGGATGACCTCGCTGACGTCGGCCTGCGGCACCAGCAGGGTGTCGCTGCCGACCCGCACCATCAGCCCCTTCCAGCGGGTTGTGGTTTCGGTGGCAAGGTCGACCCGCAGCGTTCGCAGCTGTCCATCGAGCGCCAGCAGATACTCAAACGGTCCCAGCGACATCAAGCGGCACCAAGATGAGACTCGACCGCCGCCAGCAGTTCTTCGCGGGTGAAGGGCTTGGTGAGGTACTGGTCAGAGCCCACGAGGCGTCCGCGCGCGCGGTCAAACAGGCCGTCTTTGGACGACAGCATGATCACCGGGATTTTTGCGAACTGGGGGTTGCCCTTGATCAGTGCGCAGGCCTGATAACCGTCCAGGCGCGGCATCATGATGTCGATGAACACCAGTGCCGGCGTGCTGCGCGCCAGCACGGCCAGGGCCTCGAAGCCATCTTGCGCGGTCACCACCTCGTAGCCGGCCTTGGTGAGCAGTGACTCGGCGGTTTTCCTGATGGTCTGGCTGTCGTCGACCACCATGATGCGCACGGCTGAGCTTTGCTCTTCGGACACAGGCGAACCACTCCCTTGGACGACGTTTGTGACTGGCGTAGCGAGCCTTTTAGCACACTCGCAGCGCCGCCCGGCAATCACCAGTCTGTCAGACATGCGGCGCTACACTGCGCCCCTTTCAATTCATGTGGGTTTGCACCATGACGCCTCCTGTTCCCCGTCTTGCCACCGCCAACATGGGCCCGCTGCTGTCGCTGGAAACGCGGCTGATCGAGCGCTCGGCCGACATCGAAGCCTGGTTCCGCCAACAGTGGCGCAACACGGCGGCACCGTTCTATGCCTCGGCCGATTTGCGCAATGCCGGCTTCAAGCTGGCGCCGGTGGACACCAACCTGTTCCCGGGCGGATTCAACAACCTCAGCCCCTCGTTCGAGCCGCTGTGCATTCAGGCCTTTCAGGCGGCGATGCAGGGCATCTGCCCCGATGCGCGGCACGTGGTGCTGGTGCCCGAAAACCACACCCGCAATGCGTTCTATCTGGAAAACGTCGGGACCCTGCACAGCCTGCTGAGCAAGGCCGGCTATCACGTCCACATCGGCTCGCTGTCGCCCCACATCACCGCGCCCACCACGATCGACCTGCCGGTGTCGGGCCGCCAACTGACCTACAAACCGCTGGTGCGCGTCGGCAACACCGTGCGGGTGGGCGCCATCAAACCCTGTGCGGTGCTGTTAAACAACGACCTGTCTGCCGGCCTGCCGGAGATTCTCAAAGGTCTGGAGCAGACCGTGCTGCCGCCCACCGGCCTGGGCTGGCATGCGCGCCTCAAGTCGCGGCATTTCGGCTTTTACCGCGAGGTGTCGGCCGAAATCGCCACCTTGCTCGACATCGACCCCTGGTTCATTGACCCCCTGTTTCGCAACTGCGGACAGATCAACTTCCTCAAGCGCGAAGGCGAGGAATGCCTGATCTCCAATGTCGAGCGGCTGCTCGCCGACATCAGGCAGAAATATGAGGAATACGACATCGACTCCGAGCCCTTCGTCATCGTCAAATCCGACACCGGCACCTACGGCATGGGCATCATGACGGCGCGCTCGGTCGACGATGTGCGCGAAATGAACCGGCGGGCCAGAACGCACATGTCCAGCGCGAAAGAAGGCAATGCCGTCACCGGCGCGATCTTGCAGGAGGGCGTGCCGACTCTCGAACGCATGGGCGATGACAACGCCACCGCCGAGCCGGTGGTGTACATGATCGATCAGCATGTGGTGGGCGGCTTCTACCGGCTCAACAGCCAGCGCGGCGCCGACGAGAACCTCAACGCGCCGGGCATGCGCTTCGAACCTTTGGCATTCGAAGAGTGCGGCAATCACCCCGAACCGGGCGCCGGCCCGGACGACCAGCCCAATCGCTTCTATGCCTACGGCGTGATTGCCCGTCTGGCCGCACTGGCCGCAAGCCGCGAAGCGCAGGCGCTGGAGTCTCTGGGCTGATCCAGAGCGCGCCGGATGAGGCGATGTACGCCGCGGCGTCGCAACGCCGCGTGCTCAGCCCAAGCAGGCGGGCTGCCCGTATTGCACGCCCAGAATCACCAGCTCGCGGGACCCGGCGGGCAGCACCACCTGCACGATGTCGCCCACCCGGCGGCCCAGCAGCCCCCGGGCCAGCGGGGCGTCGATGCTGATCCAGCCGCGCGGCGCGTCAATTTCGTCGGCGCCCACCAGTCGCCAGGTCTTGGACTGGCCGTCAGGCTCTTCCACCGTGACCCAGGCGCCGAAAAAAACGCGCTGAAGATCGGCGGGCTCGGTCTCGACCACGGTCAAGTGCTGCAGGCGGGTGGTCAGATACTGCAGGCGACGGTCGATTTCGCGCAGCTCTTTCTTGCGATAGATGTACTCGGCGTTCTCCGAGCGGTCGCCCTCCGCCGCAGCCTCGGCCAGGGCGCGCACCACCTCGGGCCGGCGCTCGCGCCACAGGTGCTCGAACTCGGCCTTCAACCGCGCATGGCCCTCGGCGGTGATGTACGCCGACGACTTCGCCGCCGCAGGTCGCCAGCGGCTCATCGCACCAGCGCGGTCATCCGCGCAATCCGCTCGGCCTGAATGCGGTTGAGGTTGCGGAACAGGGTGGCGGCGATTCGCGGATAACGCTTCCGCATGCGCTCAAGGTCGGCTGCGTTGAAGCGCAGCACGCGGGCATCGCGGGTGGCCTCCACATGCGCGGTGCGGCGCTGGCCAAAATAGCCCGCCTCGCCAATCACCGCACCGCGCGCCATGGTGGCCAGCCGCTTGCGGCCGCCGTCACGCTCCACCCAGGCCTCGAAGTGCCCCTCGACGACCACAAACATGTCGCGGGCGATCTCACCTTCGCGGATCAACAGGGCCGTGGGCGCCAGCTGCTCCATGCGTGCGGTCAGCGCAAACAGCCGCACCTGACGCAGGCTGAGGCCCGAGAACAGCGGAATGGTGTGCTGCGGGTTCTGCCCCAAATCGACGCGAATCAAATCCCAGAGGGTGACGATGCGCAGCTTGGAGCCGAGTGCCGGCGTCACCGTCAGGTCGATCAGCCAGGCCATGGCCAGGGTCGCCGACGCCAGCAGGCCAAATTGCACGTGGCTTTGCAGATCGCTGCCGGTGAACGCCAGAAAGCCGATCACCAGACCGATACTGGTCAAGGTGACCGGACGCAGGGTGTGGGCCAGGGCGAATTCCACACCGGCGCGCTCGTCGCCCTCGCGCCGCGCGGCACCATTGAAACGCGCCAGAAACTGGATGGTGTCGTCCACGGCCACGCCCAGCACGATGCAGGCGATCAGGCTGGTCGTGGGGTTCAGGCCGATGCCGGTGTAGCCCAGAAGGCCGAAATAGATCGCGATGACCGCCAGATTGGGCAGCAGCGCCAGCGCTGCGGCGCGGGCTGAGTTGAACAGCAGCGCCAGCAGCAGCCAGATCACGCCAACGGCCACCGCCAACGACTGCCATTGCCCACTGGCCAGCACTTCGACCGTGCGGGTGGCCAACACCGGCATGCCGGTGAGGCTGGCGTCCAGCGGCCGCGGCAACTGCGACAGCCGCTCTTCGGCACGACGCACGAAGGCCGCAATGGCTGCGGAGTCATCGACGTTCAGCCGCAGGCTGATCACCGCGCTGCGGTGACTGGGGTCCACCACGCGCTTGAGCGCATCCGAGGCGCCAAACACCAGAATCTGCTTGGCCGCCGGCCCGCTGTTAGGCAGCGCGAAATAGGCCGGATCACCTTCATTGAGGCTCTGGTTGAGCACTTTCAGATAGTCGACATACGACAGCGCCGAGCCCACTTCGGGCTGGCGCCTGAACCAGTCCTGCAAGGCGTCGATTTCGCGCAGCAGATCCGGCTCGGTCAGCGCGCTATTGACGAAGGTCTCTACGAACACCGACACCAGAGTCGCGCCGCCCAGGCGGTCGTTCAGCACTTCGAAGTCCTGGCGCAAGGTGTTGTCGGCGGGGAAATTGCGGATGTACTCGGCACCGCTGCGAATCTGCAGGGCGCCCAGCGCCGCCACCAGCGTGACGCCGACCCCGGCGCCCAGAATCAGGCCGCGATGGTGAATCACCCAGGCCGAGAGCCGCGGGGCGGTGCGCCTCGCCAGACGCAGGTCCCAGCTGTCCCGCGGCGGCGGGTCCCGCCTGGCCGGCAACAGCGCCGGCAGCAGCACCAGAATCAACACGATGGCCACCAGCACGCCAAACGCCGAGAGCAGGGCAAACTCGCGAATCGCCGGCAGCGGCGACAGGCTCAGCGCCAGAAACCCGGTGGCCGTGGTAGCCCCGCACAAGGCCAGCGGCAGGCTCGCGCGCTCCAGCGCCTTGAGCCGGGCGGGCAAACCGCCGTCGAGGCCGGCGACCATCATCTCGCTGAGCACGTGCACGGTGTACGACAGGCCCAGGGTGATCACCAGAGCCGGCACGATCACCGTCACCATGTTGAACGACCAGCCCAGCTGCACCTGCAGCGCGGTGGTCCACAGCAGTGTGACCGTCAGGGTCAACGCGGCGGCCACCGTGGCCCGCAGGGAGCGGAAGGCCAGCCACAGCAATGCGAGCAGCAGCGCGACCAACAGCGGCAGAATCAGGATCAGGGTGCCCAGCAGTGCGTCGGTGGTGGCCGCCTGGATGGCGCTGGCTCCGGTGAGGCGCACGCGCGTCACGCCCGGCACGGCGGCGGCGTCCCGCAGGCGGGCGTCGAGGTCGGCGGCAAGATACTGCCGGGCGTCGACGCCTTGCAGGGTAATGATCAGCGCCGCCATTTGGCCGTCGTCGGTGACCAGCGACCCCGCGTACAGCGGGTTGTTGGCCACCTGTCGGGCCATGAGGTCGATGCTGCCCGGGTCCACCTCGGCCTGGCGGGTGAAGCTGCTCACGTCCAGCGCTTCGTCATCGGCCAGCAGGTTGGGCACGGTGGCCAGCGACGCCACGTCGCGCACGCCGGGTATCGCCCGCACCTGCCGGGTGGCGAGGGCCACGGCGCGCAATCCCTCGGGGCTGAAGACCTGCGCCATCTCCAGCCCGACAATCAACTGGTCGGGCGCGCCGAAGGTCAGGCTCAGCCGTTCGAAAGCAGCCTGGGCCGGCTCATCATCGGGCAGCAGCCGGTCCAGCGTGGGGTCGATGTGCAGGTCCAGGCTGCGGTGCTCCCAGTCGACGATCATTGCGGCCGCCAGCAGGGACAGCAGCAACGCGACGATCACGGTCCGGCGCGGGTGAAACACGCCCTGCTGCAAGATCGCGCGCAGGTAGCGCATCACGCCGCCATGGCCCGGCCGGGGCCGTCAGTGCGTCGTTCTTCGCTCGGGCAAGTCAAGTACGTCACGCGCTTTCATCCTTGGCATGGGGCCACAACACACTCCGCAACCGGGCAACGGCAACCACCGCCGGGGCACCGGGTCTGCAGCCCCGGCGAGGCTTGCGCGAAGGCTGCAGGGCCGGCCGCTCAGTGCCCCAGATAGAACGACCGCGGGTTGAACAGGCGCTCCGGCATGTCGGTGCCCACCTGGACCTTTTCCACGGTCATCTCGGTGCTGGAGCCGCCCAGCCGATCTTCGACACGCACCTTCTCGGCGTACCACTGACCGCCGGGCAACTGCTTCAGGCTGTCGACCGGGCTGCTGATGCGCTTGACCACCTGCTCGCCGTCAAACCGATCGAGCTGCAACACCACGCAGGCGGATTGATCGACCCAGGCCTGCATCCGCTCGACGCCCCCTGCTTCGGTGGACCGCATCACCTCGAGGTGATGCGCGGGCCGGTCCGCGAGTTCGGTCTTGCCCAGCAGGGTCACCTGGTCCCCCGAAAAGGCGTCATGCACCTGTCGCATGTCTTCGTAGCTGAAATCGGTCCCGAACAGGGCACTGCTTTGGCCCCCACCGGCCACGCGCCGGACACGGTTCATGGCGGGGACGTAGAGAAAGATTTCATCCCGGCCATCACGGTTCTCGCGGCTGAGATAGGCGGCGTCTTTCAGGTCCGGCGGCGACTCGAGGCGCAGATTGGCATTGAGCCGTCCATCGGCCCGGCTGGCGACGATCCGGCCCGTGAGCAGCCGCTGCGTGCCGTCGCGGTCCACGGTGTTCAACCGAACCTGCTGAATGCGGACCGTCTCGGGCAGGTTGGCACGCATGCATTCGGTGACCTCCGCAAGCGTGGTGTCGGCGCGCGCCGAGGCGACACTCAGCACCAGCCCGCCCGTCACGATCAACCCTCTGGCGAGGTACCACAGCGCAGAATGATGCTGCGCCGCCTGCTGCTTGATGGCCGTCACTGGCGCTCCCCTGATGGCTGCCTGGCCAGCAGTTTACCCGCTTTCAGTGCGGCGCCCGTGGCCGCGTGGACAGTCAAGGCACGCCGCCCGGCGTAAGATCGGGCCAGTCAATCCGGGGAGCCACGCGATGATGCTGATTGTGGGCGCAGGGGCGGTGGGGACGATTCTGGCCGCCTATGCCACCCGCGCAGCGAAAATGCCGCTGCGCCTGTATGTGCGCAACATCGACCTCGATGCGGTGCAGGGTGTCGAGCAGATTTGCGTTGACCATGTGCTGGGCGGGCGCCCCGCCCTGCGGGTTGCCAAGCCGACGCTGACACAGGCCCTGGACCTGAGTGACGTCCGCTACCTGGTGATCTGCGTCAAGTATCCCGATCTGGCGTCGGTGCTCGACGCCCTGCCCGCCATTCCGCCGCACTGTACGGTGATCCCCACGCTCAACGGCGTGGGCGCGCTGCGGCGCCTGCATGAACGCTTCCCCGGCGCATCTGTGGCACCGATGACGATCATGTTCAACGGCCAGTGGCTGGCGCCGCTGCACGCACGCATCACCACCAAGCCGCAGGTGCTGGTGGGCAGCCGCGATGCCACGCTGTTGGGTGCCTTCGAGGGCTCGGGCATGGCCGTCGAGGCCATCGAGGGCGAAGCCGCCATCTGGGGCAAGCTGTTGATCAACCTGGGCCATGCCATCTGCGCGGCCAGCCACGCCACATTCAAGGACCTGATCACCCACCCCGACCTTAAAGCCTGCTACTTCAGGGTGTTTGACGAAGCCGCCGAGATTCTCGGGCGCGCCAATATTTCGGTGGTTTTGCCGATACCGATGCCGGTGAGGGTGTACCAACTGCTGCTGCGCCGCGGCGGCCCACTGGCGTGGTGGCTGGCCCGTTCACGCAGCGGGCTGCAGGCCGGCAGCTACCCATCGATGGTGGCCGATGTGACGCAGGGCCGGCCCACCGAGGTGATGCAGCTCAATGGCGAGATCGTCACCCTCGCCGAGCGGCTTGGGCGCGATGCGCCGATCAACCGTCGCCTGTGTGAATTGATCAACGCCATGGCCGGGGCCCGGCCCAAGCCGCTGACCCCGGGTGAACTGCGCCAACGGCTGGGCGTGGATCTCGATGCATGAAAAAGCCCCCCGGATCGACGGATCCGGGGGGCTTGGGCGGTGACGCCCCGCAACGCGATTCGCTACTTCTTGGGCCCCAGCAGGAACCAGATGATGACGCCCACCAACGGCAACAGCACGACCAGCGCGATCCACAACGCCTTGGCTCCGGGCGTGGCGGCGCTGCTGGCGATGCTGACGATGGCGTAGATCACGGCAATCAACAACAAGACGCCGCCGATGCCGCTGCCCAGATTCATGACTTCCATGTGAGGTCCCCTTCTTGTGATGGAAATCCGAGTCTAGCGCCGCGAACCTGAACAGAACCCCCAATGCCGCGGCGCTCAGCGCCCTGCCGGAGACGGGCCGGCGTTGCCGATGTGAGACTTGATCGGCGTCTGCTTACACTCGGCCCATGGTGAACACCCACTCCGCCCCTGCCCTGCCCCGGTTCGAGACCGCCTTCGAGGCGCTTGATCCGGCCTTCTGCACGCCCTGTGCGCCCACGCCACTGGATGATCTGCAGCTGGTGCACGCCCAAACCGCCCTGGGCCATACCCTGGGCCTTCCGACGGACTGGCTGCACAGCGATGACTTTCGCCAGATTCTGGCGGGCGCGGCGCCCCTGCCCGGCGCCGCGCCACAGGCCAGCGTCTATGCCGGCCATCAATTTGGCGTGTTCGTGCCGCAACTGGGCGATGGCCGCGCCCATCTGATCGGCCGGCATCAGGCACCCGATCATCAACTCTGGAGCTGGCAGCTCAAGGGCAGCGGCCCGACGCCCTACTCCCGAGGCGCCGACGGCCGCGCGGTGTTGCGTTCGACCCTGCGCGAGTACGTTGCCAGCGAAGCCCTGCACGCGCTGGGCATTCCCACCACCCGCGCGCTGGCCTTCGGCGTCTCGCAGCAACCGGTGCAGCGCGAGCGGACCGAGCGCGCGGCCATCGTGCTGCGTATGGCGCCCAGCTTTCTGCGGTTTGGCCACTTCCAGTTCTGGGCCGCGCGCGGCCAGGCCGATCGCGTCCGACAACTGGCCGACGCCGTGATTGCGCAGCACTTCCCCGCGTTGGTCGGGCGTTATGCCGACTGGCTGACCGAGATCATCCGTCGCACCGCCCGGCTCATGGCGCAGTGGCAAACCGTGGGCTTCTGCCACGGCGTAATGAACTCCGACAACTTCAGCATTCTGGGCCTGACCCTCGACTATGGGCCTTACGGCTTTCTTGATGCCTTCGATCCGCAGCACATCTGTAATCACTCGGATGACGCCGGTCGATACGCCTGGGACCAGCAGCCACAGGTCGGCCAATGGAACTGCGCACGATTGCTGGAGGCCTGTCTGCCGCTGCTGAATGAGGACGACAACGCGGCCATCGAACAGGCCAACGGCATTATGGGCGCCTATGCCGCGGCCTATACCGACGCGATCAGCGCCCGCTGGCGCGCCAAATTTGGACTGGCCACGCAGCAGCCTGAGGATGACGCGCTCATGCAGGACTACCTGCGCCTGATTGCCCGGGGGCGCCACGATTTCACCCTGTGCTTCCGTCACCTGCCACGTCGCGCAATGCTGATGGATCTGGTGCTGGATCAATCGGCCTTGAAGGACTGGCTGGCCCGCTACGATGCGCGACTGGCCCGCGAGTCGATGGCGCAGAGCACGCGCACGGCCGCCATGGACGCGGCGAATCCTCTGTATGTGGCACGCAACCATCTGCTTGAACTCGCGATCCGCGCCGCCGAGCATGACGACTTCAGCGTGCTCGAGCGCTTGATGCAGGCGCTGCAACACCCGTTCACCGAGCAGGCCGGGCTGGACGATCTGGCCGCCCTGCCCCCGAACTGGGCCGCCGCGCTGTCGGTGAGTTGTTCGTCATGAGAACCCGAACCCGGATGCCGCCCGAGGCCGCCAACGGTCCGGAAGCCACCCAAGAGGCCAAAGCCCCCGAAGTCAAACACCGGGTCACCTGGATCGATTGGCTGATGCTGCTGCTGGCCGTGTTCTCGGTGTGCTTGCTGGTCTGGGAAATGGTCGCCGACCTGCCCGCAGGCACCGTGCGCAACATCATCATCATCGACACCGCCCTGTGCGCCGTGTTTCTGGCGGAATTTGTCTATCGCTGGCGCAAAAACGGCGGCGGATGGTCGTTCGTCGCCAAAAACTGGTACGAAATTCTCGGGATGATTCCGGTCGCGCACCCCATGCTCCGCGGCTTCCGGCTCATCCGCCTGGCGCGCATCGTGGTCATTCTGTCGCGTTTCGGCCACGCCGCCGATCGTGCATTCGGTGAGGAATTCACCTACCGGCTGGTCAAGCGTTTTACCGACGCGATCATCAACGCCATCAAACGCCCCCTGACCATTGCCATGCTCGGCGAGGTGGCCGACGTGATGGCGTATGGAAAATTCACCCAGAACGTCGGGCGTGCGCTGGAACTGCACGACGTCGAATTACGCAACATGATTCAGGAAAAACTACGCGCCGACTCGCGGGCCGGACGCCTGTCGCGGTTGCCGTTCTATGACGATCTGGTCCAGGCGACCGTGGACTCGGCGCTGCACGTGGTGCAGCAGGTGCTGCACGACCCGCGCACCGATGCGCTGGTCGCGACCTTGCTCAAAGAAAACATCGACCAGATCCGCGCGGAGCTGGCCGGGCGGGAATTGCGCGAGCGGACTCAGGGCTGAGCCTTGCCGTCACGGCGGTCGTGTCCCGCCGCGACGTGGCCTCAGGCCAGGCGGGTCATCGCCGCGAAAGCGACGCCCCCCTTGCCGGCACCCTTGGCCTCGTAAAGTAACGAGTCGGCCTTTGCCAGCGCCGCAGACAGGCTGATGGTCCGCGCATTGGCCACCCACAAGGCACCGATGCTGGCCGGAATGCCCACCGGCGCCCCGGGCGGAGCCCAACTGATTACCGACAGGCGCTGCGTCAGCTGCGTCTGCATGCGATGAAAATCGGCCTCGGTGCACTGACACCAGAGCCCGACAAACTCGTCACCGCCCAGCCGCCCCACACTGTCGACCACCCGGCGCGCATGGTCCGCAAGGGTTTGCGCCAGCGCCACCAGCACCGCATCACCGGCGGCGTGACCATGCTGGTCATTGACCTGCTTGAAGTCGTCAAGGTCGTAGATGGCCAGCCCCATCGACAGCCCACCGCGCGCCGCCATCGCCCAGACCTGTTCCGCATGGGCCCGGAACGCGCGGCGATTCTTGACCCCGGTCAGCGGGTCATGCGCCGCGTGGTGCGCATGCTCGAGTCGCAGCAGATAGAGCGAGCGCTCCTGATGTTCAGTGAGATACCGGCCGGTAATGCCGAAAACATTGGCCAGACCAAGGTAGAACAGCTCATACGGCAGAAACTGCGGCGTGACATTCAACCCCTGCACCGTCAGCAGCGCGTGCACGCCACTCGGCACCAGCGCGCACAGCACCGCGTAACGCAGCGGCAATGCCGACATGAAGTAGGTGTACAGCGAGGCCAGCAGCAGGGACTCTTGGGGAAACAAGCCGTCATCGCGGCGGAGCACGAAAATCAGCGCCACCAGTGCCAGATTGGCCACCAGCAAGCCCAGCGTCAGTCCGGATTGCAGGGCCACCACGCGCCACCGCGAACGGGCAATGATGATGGGAACCGCCAGACCCAGCCCCATGACCAGCAGCAGCGATCCGCCCAGCACGTCCAGCGCTTGGGCGGCCACGCACTGGTCGAACCACACGAACAGCAGCATCGAGACGATGCCCAGCAGGTGCAGCACGGTCACCCGCGTGGCATGGGCACCGGCAAAGCGCCTGCGGTAATCGCGCTCTAGTCGCGGGACGAACCGCAACCCGGCAAAACCGATGCGCCGTTGTCGGGCAAAAAGCTCGGGAGTGCCGACCCAGGAGTCAGTGCCGCCCGCCGCCCCGGCGGGCGCGGTCCGGAAGGGACGCAGCCCCCCAAACCAGCGGATCACGTCGGCGCCACCGGCAGCAAGGACGGCGCCAGCCGCGCAACTGGAAAGGTCGTATCGCGCAGCCCGCAGGGCCGGCGCGCGGTCACCGCGCACGCAGGCATGACGGGCATGGACACTCCATGCGGCTGACCGTGCAGGAAGGGCATACCCAAGGGTTTTATCAGGACGCCCACGCCTTGCCAGCGCATTCCACGGCGCCGGTGAGACTTATCTCTCTCCACGACCGCATCGTTGTGCACCAGGGCGCGGTTGATCCATACCGGCGCCGCACCGAGCGCCCCATGGGCTCGCCTGCCGGTGCAAAACCGCCGACACTGCGCCCCCATTTCCGCAATCGCCCGCCGTGCTCTTCCGCTTTTTCGAATCCCGCGTTGACCCTTTGCCGCCGCTGCCCGACGACGCCGGGCTGCAAACCCCGCCCTCGTCGCTGCGCGGCTTCATTCTTTATTTTTCGCGCCCGCTGCTGCCATGGCTGGCGTTGATGGCGGCGATGACCGCAACCGTGTCGGTGATCGAAGTCGCCTTCATGAGCTTTCTCGGCACCCTGGTCGACTGGCTGGGCGCCGCACACCCCGAGACGCTGTGGCAGACGCACGGCATGGGCCTGCTGGCGATGGGCGGTTTGATCGTCATCGCCTATCCGCTGGCCATCCTCATGCAATCGCTGGTCACTCACCAGACCGTGTTCGGCAACTATCCGATGATCGGGCGCTGGCGCATGCACCACATGCTGCTGAACCAAAGCCTGGCCTTTTTCCAGGAAGAGTTCGCCGGGCGCCTGTCGCAAAAGGTGATGCAAACCGCGCTGGCCATCCGTGAATCGGTGGTCAAGGTGCTCGACGTTTTCGTCTATGTCACCGTTTATTTCATGGGCGCAGTCGTGCTGGTCGGTCAGGCCGAGCCGTGGTTGATTGCGCCGCTGGTGATCTGGCTTGTGGGGTACATCGGCCTGCTGCGCATCTTCGTGCCCAGGCTGCGCCGCATCTCGATGGCGCAGGCCGATGCGCGCGCCGACATGACCGGCCGCATCGTCGACGCCTACACCCACATCCAGACCCTGAAGCTGTTTGCCCACACCCGCGACGAACAACTCCACACCCGCGAGGCCATGGTCGGCTTTCTCGACACCGTCTACCGGCAAATGCGGCTGGTGACCCAACTCACCGTGAGCCTGCAAACGCTCAATGCACTGCTGCTCGCCAGCGTCGGCGGCATATCGGTCGTGGCCTGGCAGCAGGGCGCCATCAGCCTCGGCGCCATCGCCGTTGCCATTGCACTGGTGCTGCGCATTCGCGGCATGTCGGACTGGATACTCTGGGAGGTGGCGTCGCTGTTCGAAAACATCGGCACCGTGCAGGACGGCATCAACACCCTGTCGCAGCCGGTGGCCCTCAAAGACCTTGCCGACGCACCCGCGCTGCGCGTCACACACGGCGCCATCGATTTCGACGCGGTCGATTTTCGCTACGAAGAAGGCGGCAAGGCGATCTTCGAACAGTTGTCGGTCCACATTGCGCCCGGTGAACGGGTTGGGCTGGTGGGGCGATCCGGTGCCGGAAAATCCACATTGGTGAACCTGCTGCTGCGCTTCTACGACGTGCAGGCGGGTGCCATCCGCATCGATGGCCAGAACATTGCCCACGTCCGGCAGGAATCCCTGCGCCAGCAGGTAGGCGTGGTCACCCAGGACACCTCACTGCTGCATCGCTCGGTGCGCGACAACATCCGCTACGGCCGCCCCGGCGCCGACGACGCCGCCATCTGGAGCGCGGCACGGCGCGCCCAGGCCGACACCTTCATCCCAGAGCTGATGGATGGTGAGGGCCGCACCGGCCTCGATGCCCATGTCGGTGAGCGCGGCGTGAAGCTCTCCGGCGGTCAGCGCCAGCGCATCGCCATTGCCCGCATGCTGCTGAAAAACGCCCCCATTCTGATCCTCGACGAAGCCACCTCGGCGCTCGATTCAGAGGTGGAGGCCGCCATTCAAGCCCACCTGGCCACGCTGATGGAAGGCAAGACCGTGATTGCC
This sequence comes from Polycyclovorans sp., assembly GCA_002706265.1. Taxonomy (GTDB): domain Bacteria; phylum Pseudomonadota; class Gammaproteobacteria; order Nevskiales; family Nevskiaceae; genus Polycyclovorans. The sequence goes on from PAKU01000037.1 coordinate 217,830, forward strand.
ATCGCCCACCGCCTGTCGACCATCGCCGCCATGGACCGGCTGATCATTCTGGACGAGGGCCGCATCGTCGAGACCGGCCGGCATGACGAACTCATTGCCCGAAATGGACTCTACGCAGCGCTGTGGGCGCGCCAGTCCGGCGGCTTCATCGGCCATACCGCAGAGACCGTCGAGGGCTGACGTGGCACACAAAAAAACCCCGGCGAGCCGGGGCGATTCATGTACCGCATGTTGTTGTGCTGGCGGAGGGGAAGGGATTCGAACCCTTGTGCCTCCTTTTGAGAGACCATCCGATTTCGAGTCGGCGCCGTTATGACCACTTCGGTACCCCTCCGGCAGGCGCGATTGTACGGTTTCGCGGTCATTTCAACCAGCCGTTGCCCGAACAAATAAACACGATCCTCGCCCCGGTCGGGGCGTGTTAGCGTCCCGGCCGAGAACAATAAAATCCAAGCGGCATGCCCCTGATCAAAACAGGCCTCTCTCTGATTGCGCTGCGCCGCCTGCGGACGGGGCTGCTGTGGATTCTGGTGTCGGCAGTGATCGGCAGCCTGGTCACCTGCTCGCCGCCGCAGAACCTGCTCGCGCGCGTGCTGGCGGGTGGCATCTTGAGGGTGGCCACCACCAACAGCCCGACCACCTATTACCAGACGGCCTCGGACGCCAGTGGCTTCGACTACGAGCTGGCCCAGCATTTCGCCGAGTCACTGGGCGTTGAGCTGCAGTTGCTGGTGGTCGACTCGCAGACGGACGCATTGCAGGCCGTGACGGACGGCAAGGCGCACCTCGCCGCCGCGGGCATCCCCGTGACCAAGCAGGCACGCGAACGCTTCAGATTTGGCCCCACGCTGCAGACCGTACGGGCCGAGTTGGTGTACCGCATGGGCACGCCCAAACCCAAATCGATTGATGATCTGGACGGAACCCTGCTGGTTCCCAAAGGCACGGTGCACGCCGAGCAGCTGGCCGCGCTTTCCAAGGCACACCCGAACCTGGTCTGGGGCGAAGCCGGGGAGCAGGAAGCCGAAGCCCTGCTGTATGCGGTGGAACAGGGCGATCTGCGCTACACCGTGGCGCACTCAACCTTGGTGGCCGTGCACCAGCGGTACTATCCGCGGCTGCGTGTGGCCTTTCCGCTGACCGGAGACCAGCCGCTGGCCTGGGCGTTCAGGCGCTCGCCGGACGCAAGCCTGGTCGATGCGGCCCGCAGGTTTATTGAGGGCTTCCCCGCTGAAATGATGTCCGAGTTGCTGGCCCGGCATTTCGGCAACGGTGGGCCGCTGGACTTCGTCAGCACCATCACGCTGGCCGAACACATCAAGACCCGTCTGCCTGCTTTTCGGCACTACTTCGAAGCCGAAGCAGAGGCCCATGGGCTCGACTGGCGCCTGCTGGCCGCGATTGGCTATCAGGAGTCGCACTGGAATCCACACGCCGTGAGCCCCACCGGCGTGCGGGGGCTGATGATGCTGACTCAGGATACCGCCACCTTTCTGGGCGTGACCGACCGCGAAGATCCGGCCCAGAGCATCGCCGGCGGGGCCCGCTACCTGCGCCGTTTTCTGGACTATTTCGCCGAGGTGCCCGAGCCGGACCGCACCTGGCTGTCGCTGGCCGCCTATAACCTTGGGCTCGGCCACGCGCTGGACCTGCGCCGGCTGACCGACATGCGCGGCGGCGATCCCAACCGCTGGGCCGACCTGCGCAAGAATCTGCCACTGCTCACCCAGCGCCAGTGGCACACGAAAATGCGCTATGGCTACGCGCGGGGCTTCGAGGCCCTGCACTACGTCAAGAGCGTGCGCACCTATTACGACATGCTGGTCTGGAAAACCGACACCGCGTTTTCACGCGAACCTGCCGGCAACGCGGACGATGACGCCGCGGCGCCCGGCGAAGACGACGGGCCGGCCGCCACCCCGCCCCCCGGCGGCTGGTCACCGCTGCTGGTGCAACCACCGCTGTTGTAGCCGGCCTTTGTGACCCCGCTCAGGGCAGGCGCAGGCGCGCCACGACGTCGCCGTTGCGCACGTGTGAGTCGATGATCTCGTCAATGTCGGCCTCGCAGCGGTAGGTGTACCAGACCGCATCCGGATAGATGACCAGACACGGCCCCTCCTCGCAGCGCTCCATGCAGCCGGCCTGGTTGACGCGCACGCGGCCCTTGCCGGCCAGCCCCAGTTTCTTGATCTGCTGCTTGGCGTAGTCCCGCAGCCGGGTGGCGCCGGCATCGTTGCAGCAGACCCGCCCGCCCGGCTCACGCTGGTTGCAGCAGAAGAAGACGTGCTGGCGGTAGTGACTGGGCGACGGATTCACGCGCTATTTCCCGAACTGGTAACCCAGATTCACGGCCGTGAAGGTGTCGGTGCGCTGTGAATCGAACGAGGTGACGCTGTTGTCACGCGCCGTGAACGAGATGTTGGTCGACACATTGCCGATGATGTTGAGCTTCAGCTCGCTGATGGCCTCGGTGAAGGTGTTCTCGACGCCCGTTTCGAGTCGGAACTTCTGTGAGAACGAACTGGTTTCGGTGATTTTCCACAGATAATCAGCCGAAAAGCGGGCAATGAAGTCGTATTCACGACCGCCGCCATCCTGCGGCAACTGCTGACGGCTACCGCCACCGGCGCTGACGTTCAAGGTGTGCACCGGCCCTCTGAACAGGCGGCGACCGTAACCGACCGTCTGGCTGGTACGTTCCCTGATTGAGCCGAACAGGTCTTTTTCAAAGTCCAGCGCCACGAAGGCGAAGTCCCGCACGTTGACGTTGTAGTCAAGCTGATCGGTGACCGCATAGCGCTCCACCGAACGCACGCCTTCCTGCTCGCCGTAAATGGCGTTGAACGCAAAATCGTTCTTGAATCGCTCGACCGAGTAGATCAGGCCCAGCTTGTTGTTGTAGGTGGTGGCCTCGGAGCTGCCGGTGGTCGACAAAAAACCAAAGGCAAAATCACCGCTCCACGGGCCGGGTTTCTTCTCGACTTCGGTCAGCGCTTCGGTGAGGGTCTGCCGCTCGGCCTCGGTGAGGGTTTCGGCGGAGGCGGCGTCTTCAATTTTGTCCACCGCCTCGGAAGTCGCGTCCTGCGCCGTCTCAGCCTCAGCCTCGACTTCGGCAGGCGTTTCAGCGGCGGCCTCATCGGTGACGGCGGAAACCGGGAGAGGCGCTTCCACGGCAGCCGACGGGGCTGCGGTGGGCGTCGGCGTCGGAGTCGGCGGTTCGACTTGCGCCCATCCGAGCGCGGGAAGACAGAGCAGCGGCAACAGCCAGAAACGATGCATCAAAAAATCCTTGTGGAAATGGGCACGCGACCGTGGGCCGGCGATGACGATTATAAGGAACCCTCGGCCGATCACCCCGAGCCCTCGCCCCGAGTGTGGGCGTGGCGCCGTGCAGCCCCGGCCCGCACGCACGCAATGACACCGACATCGCCTCCGCTGCGCAAAAGCCCCATCTACCGGTGAACGCGATGCCTCAACCGATGATGCGCAGCACGGCAGGCTCACGCACCCGAAGGCTTCGCGGGCACGGGCACGGCCGGAACCACCCCCGGCGAGGGCACGATGATGCGCCCCAGCCGCGCCTCAAGCCGGATCAGGATCAGCTCGGCCAGTTCGGTCTGGATGTAGGCGCGCAATCGCGCCTCTTCGGCATCCTTGGCAAGCACTTGATCGGCATTGAAGCTGAAATCGCGACTGATCTGGAGCAGGTCGTTGGGCACCAGCACCGCACCGTCGCGCTCGACCCGATAGGTCACCGTGGTGCGCAGCAGAAATTCCAGGGCCTTGCCGTCCGACCCGACCGACAACACCTCGCGAACCGTGTTCAGGTCCTGGATGTGGATGGCCGTCACCCCCGGCCCGGGCCGCTGCCGCATCGTTGCCCCACCTGCGCGCCCTGCCGC
>PAKU01000038.1 GCA_002706265.1 Polycyclovorans sp.
GCACGAGCACGAGCACGAGCACGAGCACGAGCACGAGCACGAGCACGAGCACGGCAGCGCGGTGCCGGATGGCCAGGGGCGGGCGATCACCGCTCTGCTGCTGCGGTACCAATCGGCACTGGGCGCCGCCACCTTGCCGCGTGAAGTCGCCGAGGTGCCGGGGTTGATGGCGGTGCGGCCCACCCACGAACTGCTGCGCCTGCGGGTGCTCGCCAACGGCGCCATCAGGGCCGCGCAGGCGTTCGCGGCGGCGCTGATCGCCCTTGCCGCGCTGAGCATGCTGGCCGCGCTCAACAGCGCCCTTGAGGCACGGCGGTACGACCTTGCGGTGATGCGGGCACTGGGCGCCACGCGCTGGCGCGTGGTGCGCCTGTTGTGGGCCGAGGCGCTGGTGCTGGCCGTGATCGGGGCCGTGCTGGGCGCCGTGCTGGCGCGGGTGGTGGCCGAGGTGCTGGGGGCGCGCCTGCCCGGCCATCCGCTGACCGGCCTGGCCTGGGTGCCGGGCGAACTCTGGGTATTCGTGTTGGCGCTGGCGGTGGCCACCCTGGCGGTGGTGATGCCGGCGTGGCGTGCCTACCGCGTCGATGTGGCCGGTGTATTGTCCCGCGCATGAAAAACCGTTCGTTCCGTGTCGCACTCCTTTGCAGCCTGGTGGTGGGGCTGGCGCCGGGGCTGTCGGGCTGCCAGCGCGATGTCGCGACCCCCGCTGCCAGGACGCCGGCCGAGAACCTGCCGGCCGCTGCCGTCTCGCTGCCGGCCACGGCCGCGCCCAAAGCCCTCGTGCCCCTGAGCGCCGACCCCGACGCTGCCCCCAGCCTTGACCCCAGCGCCGGCCAGTTGCCGGTGCTGGAGATTCTTTCGGAGGGCGGTGACCTCCGCGACGGGCTGTTGACGGTCGACGCCTACGAGGGCGATCGCCTGTGGATGGGGGTGATGCTCGGCACCGAGGCCGGTGCGCCGCTGTCCGGCAAGACGGTCCGCTTCGCGCCGCGCGGCAATGCGCTGTCCCCGCCGCCGCAGATCATCGCCGCCCAGCCCGACACCGATGCCGACGGCTACATGGAGTTTCAGGTCATCGTCGGCGATGCCGGCACTTTTCCGGTGACGGTTTCGGCGGCGGGCGTGCAGCGTGACTTTCAGGTCAACGTGGTGCCCAACGACTTCGACCAGTGGTTGCAGGGCGTCCCGCAGGAGGGCCTGCTGCCGTGGAACACCTTGATGAAGACCCGGGTTGCGCTGGATGACGCGGGCATGATGGTGGCCGAATATCCCGACGACGTCGTGGCCCTCGAAGGCCAGACCGTGCGCCTGGCCGGCTTCATGTTGCCGCTGGACATGACGCCGGAGCAGCGGCACTTCCTGCTCGCGGCCAGTCCTCCGGCGTGCTTTTTTCATGTGCCCGGCGGCCCGGCGACGGTGATCGAGGTGTTTGCCGAGCAGCACCCGGTGATGGGCACGCTGGATCCGCTGGTGGTCGAAGGACGTCTGGAACTGGTCAAACGCAGCGAAGAAGGCGTGCTTTTTAAGCTGCAGTCGGCACGAATGCGTGACAAATGACCGGAACCCCTTGTCATCGTTGAACTTCTGAGTGTGGACGCGACCGAAGTGCCGGAGCGTTCGACTCCAGTCCATTGTTGAAAGGAGGTACCGACTTATGCGTTTTTCGACCTTTACCGTTCTAGCCCCAGGCGTGATGGCGCTGGGAATGGCGCTGTCCAGCGGCACTGCGCTGGCCGCCGGTCCGGATGCCGGAAGTGCGGCGCAGGGGCCGGGCGCCCAGCAGCAGGCGGCAACGCCGGTGTCCGATGCCGAAATCGACCAGTTCATCACGGCCGCCAATGAAATCCAGGTGTTGCATCAGGATGCGCAGGCAAAGCTGTCGTCGGCCACTGATGAGACGGAAGCCGCCGAGTTGCGGCAGGAAGCCGAGCAAGAGATGCACGCGGCCATCGAGGAGTCGGGGCTGACCCTGCAGCGCTATCAGGAAATTTTCGTGGCCTATCAAAGTGACCCGCAGGTCAACGAAAAGGTGACCCGCAAGATGGATCAGTAGGCCGCCGCAGCGTCATGTGCATAAACCCGCCCGCCATCGCTGGCGGGTTTTTTCATGCGCCGGGGGTAGCAGGCGGCGGGTCATCCTGCAGCACGAACTGGCGCAGGGTTTCACTGCTGCGGGTGGCCTCCAGGGGGGCTTCGGCGTCGTCCAGCAGGCGCAGCACCTGCCCGGCCACCGGTTCGCGTCCACGCGGCAGGGGCTCGGTGCCCGACCGCACCAGCCGCCACAGGCGGACCATCGAGACCTGCTCCGGATCAATCCCCGGCAGCCAAGCACCCCCCTTGGCGGCGGTCTCGGCAAGCAGGCCGTGGTGGCGCAGCACCGCCAACTGGCGATGGACGTGTTCGGGCGCGCCCTTGATGTCATCGATCAGCGCCTGGGTGGTGGGCGCCGGCTGGCCTTTCACGAACGCCCGCGCCACCTGCACCATGATCGCCAGCGCAATGTACTCGGCGCCGCGGCTGGCCAGATAAGGCGCCACACGCGTCACGCGGATGTGTCCGGGGTTCTGCAGGTAGAACGCCAGTTGACACCCCGTGAGCAGGATCAGCCACCCCACGTACAGCCAGATCAGCAACAACAGAAAGATCGCGAAGCCCGAATAGACCGCGTTGTAGGTGCTGGTGCCCGCCACGAAACGGGCGAAGGCCAGGCTCGCCGTCTGCCACAGCACGCCCGCCGCGACGCCGCCCGCCAGCGCCGGCAGAATGCGGACCCGGGTGTTGGGGATGAAGACGTAGACGAAAGTGAATGCGCCGATCACCAGCACGTACGGCAGTGCCTTGGTGAGCGATGACACGAGATAGCCCAGCGGCTGGATCTCGGAGACCCGCAGCACGATGTCGCTCGACAGCAGCGAGGCCGTGACGCCCATGGCCGAAAACACCAGCACGGGCCCCACGGTGATCACTGCCAGATATTCGCCCACGCGTTGCGAGAACGGCCGCGGCAGCTCCACCCGCCAGATGAAATTGAAGCTGTTCTCGATTTTCTGGATCATCGAAATGGCGGTGTAAAACAACAGCGCCACGCCCAACGAGCCCAGCACGCCGACCTGGATGTTCTCGACAAAGCCGATCACGCTGCCGGTGATGTCGACCGAGCGGGGGCCCAGGGGCGCCAGCGCCTCGGCCAGCAACGGCTCAAGCTGGTTGTGCACGCCCAGCGCCTTGAGCACCGAGAACGCCAAGGCCAGCATCGGCACCAGCGACAGCAGCGTGGTGTAGACCAGGCTCATCGCCCGCATCGTCAACTGGCCTTCGAGCAGGTCGCGCACCAGAACCCAGAGCAGACGCCCGCCGCGCGCCACCAAGGGGGGCAGTGGCCGGCCGGTCTGCGGATCAAACAGCTGGTTTTTGACGCGGTCGAGAGGGCTGGGCATCGGACAGGCCGTCATAATGGGGATTCGACCTAGCCTAACGAACCTTCTTGATGACTGCGGTCCCGGCGGTTGGCGCAGATGCCCTGCACCAGGCCCTGAAAACCTATTTTGGCTTCAGCGAATTCCGTCCCGGCCAGATCGACATCATTCGCGACGCCATGGCCGGGCGCGACGTGCTCGCCGTGATGCCCACCGGGGGCGGCAAATCGCTGTGCTTCCAGTTGCCGGCCCTGCTGCTGCCGGGGCTGACGCTGGTCGTCTCACCGCTGATCGCGTTGATGCAGGACCAGGTGCGCCTGCTGCGCGCCAACGGCATCGAGGCGGGCCTGCTCAATTCGGCGCAGACCGCCACCGAGGCCGCCGCCTGCTTCCGCGCCATTGAAGAGGGCCGCCTCAAGCTGCTCTATGTGGCGCCAGAACGATTGCTGATGACCGGCTTTCTCGAGCGACTCCGCCAAATGGCCGCCATCAGCCAGGTGGTGATCGACGAAGCCCACTGCGTGTCGGACTGGGGCCACGACTTCAGGCCCGAGTACCGGCGACTGGCCAGCGTGCGCGAGCGCCTGCCAGAGGTGCCCATCCTTGGCTTCACCGCCACCGCCACGCCCGCCGTGCGCGACGACATCGTCAACCAGCTGCAGCTGCGCGAGCCGGCGCGGCATGTCGCCAGTTTTGACCGGCCCAACCTGTACTGGTCGGTCGAGACCAAGGACCGCGGCAGCTACGACCGGCTCCTGGCGCGTGCCCGCAAGGGCGGCAGCGGCATCGTCTACTGCCTGTCGCGCAAGCGCGTCGACGACATCGCCGCGCGCCTGCTGGCCGATGGCATCGAAGCCCTGCCGTACCACGCCGGTCTCAACGCCGCGCAGCGCAACCACAATCAGAGCGAATTCATCCGCGATGCCGCCCAGGTCATGGTGGCCACCGTGGCCTTCGGCATGGGCATCAACAAGCCCGATGTGCGCTGGGTGGTGCACTTCGACCTGCCACGCTCGCTGGAAGCCTATTACCAGGAAGGCGGCCGCGCCGGGCGCGACGGTGAGCCGGGCGAGTGCGTGCTGTACTTCAGTGCAGGCGACCTGCGCACCGCCGACCAGCTGATTCGCAGCCGTGTCGATGCCGAAACCGGCGAGCCCCTGCAGGCCGTGCAGGCCGCCGCGCGGGCGCAGTTGCAAACCGTGGTGCATTACGCAGAGAGCCCGGACTGCCGCCGTGTGCTGCAGCTGGCCTATTTTGGCGAGCCGTTCTCGGCACCCTGCGGCGGCTGTGACAACTGCCTCAATCCCCCGGCGGTGGACGACGTCACCCTGGCGGCGCGGCAGTTGCTGTCCACCGTGGCGCGCCTGGGGCAGCGCGGTCAGGCCTACGGCAGCGCCCATGTGATCGACATCCTGCGTGGCGAGGCCACCGACAAGGTCATCGCCCAGGGTCATGACCAGCTCAGCGTGTTCGGCATTGGCCGCGGCTTGGCCCCGCCGCGCTGGCGCACGCTGATCCGGCGCCTGTTGGCCGATGGCGCGCTGATGCAGCGTGACGGCGAGTACCCGGTGCTGCAGATCACGGCCGACGCCCGGCCGCTGCTCAAGGGCGAGCGCGTCGTCACCCTGCCGCAGGCCACACGCGGCGCGACGAAAAGCAACAGCCGTCGGGCCGCAGCGGGGCCGGTGGATGACCCGCTGTTCCAGGCGCTGCGCCAGCTGCGGCTGCGCCTGGCCCGCGAAAATGACGTGCCGCCCTACGTCGTATTCACCGACGTGACCCTGCACGCCCTGGCCGAACAGCGGCCGCTCAACCTCCAGGCATTTGCCGACATTCCGGGCGTCGGGCAGCGCAAGCTCGACCAGTGGGGCGCTATTTTTGTCGAGGCGATCCGCGACTTCCACGACTCATGAGCCCCCGCCACGTCACTTGACAATGGCCGCGCGGCGCGAATGAGCCAAAAAAATGCTGCACCTTGCACGTCTGCATGGGGGCTGCTTGACATTGCTGCACTGCATCAATATGGTGCTGGGACTGATTGCTGCACCGCACCATAATGGTGATTCGTCGAAACGGCAGCATGTCGGCCCCCGTCCTCTAATTTCGGAGTTGCTCCCATGAATGTTGAATCGATTGTCAATGATGTCAAAGGCCGTGTTGAACCCATCGTCACGCGCGGTCAGGATGTCGTTTATTCCGGTTTCGAAGTGCTGAAGTCGGCCAACGGCATCGTCGCTGACGGTTTCTCCGGCGTTTACAAAGCCAACTATGAAGCTGGCAAGACCCTGTTTGGTGCCGCGCAGACCAGCTTCCAGAAGGTCAAGACCGACGGCATCAAGGCCGTGGCGTCGAACCCGGGCGCGTACGTTCCCGAAGGCAAGGACACCGTGGTCAGCGCCTTCAACACCAGCGTTGACGTGGTCGTGAAGACCGGCGATGACCTGGTCAAAACCATGAAGCAGGGCGTTGAAACCCTGTCGGCCAAGATCAAGGGCGAGTCGGTCACGGTGGCCAAGGCCAAATCCACCGTCAAGAAAGCCGCGTCCAGCGCCAGCACCAAGGCCAAGAGCACGGCCCGCAAGGCTGAAGGCAAGTTCAACGACGCCGCCGCGAAGGCTGAAAAAGCCGCTGACGACCTGATGAAGTAAGGTTGAAGCCCTGCGGCCGGCCCGGGCAATGATTGCCGGGACCCGCCAAACAAAAAGGCGCCCTCGTGGCGCCTTTTTGTTGGCCGCGTGTCAGGGCGTCTTCTTCTTGGCCGGTCGCCGCGTGCGCGGCGCGCCGGATGCGCCGGCCTTGCTGCGCGTTTTGGGGCGTGCGCGCGGCGTCGGGCTTTCGGTCTCTTTTGCGGCTTCGGTGGGACGCACGCGTTTCAGAATGGTGCTGAACCCCTTGCCGGGCGCTTTGCGCAGATTGTCAAAGTTGGCCTTGACGAAGCCGCTGGCATCAAAGTCGCCGGTCGCGCTGCTGGCGGCCCCCATCTTGTCCCGCAGAAAATCAATCAGATCGTCCTGCAAGCCGCCGACATCGGGCAACCCCAGAAATCGCCGCAACTCCTCGGGTGTCAACGACACCTCAACCTTGATTTCCATCACTGCCTCCGCACGGAATGGGCTGTGCGGCGGTTATAACATGCGTCCGGTTGGGCTCAGGCGCGTGTGAGGCGCGTCTCGGCCTCGCGGTAGCGCGCGCCGGTGCGGGCGATCACGTCGTCCGGCAACTGCGGTCCGGGCGGGGTCTTGTTCCAGTCCAGCGTTTCGAGGTGGTCGCGCACGATCTGCTTGTCGAAACTGGGCGGTGAACGGCCGGGCGCGTAGGCCTGCGCGTCCCAGAACCGGCTGGAGTCGGGCGTCAGCGCCTCGTCGATGAGGTGCAGGGTGCCGTGTTCATCCACGCCGAATTCAAACTTGGTGTCGGCAATGATCAGGCCGCGCGGCAGGGCGTAGGCGGCCGCTTCGCGATAGAGCTGCAGGGTGATGTCACGCAGTTCGGTGGCGCGGGCGGCGCCAAGGCGGGTCACCACGGCATCGAAGTCGATGTTCTCATCGTGCTCGCCCACGGCGGCCTTGTCGGCCGGGGTGAATATGGGTTCCGGCAACCGATCGGCGAGGCGCAGCCCGGGCGGCAGGGGCACACCGCAGACCGCGCCGCGGGCCTGGTAGTCCTTCCAGCCCGAGCCGATCAGATAGCCGCGCGCCACGCACTCCACCGGCAGCGCCCGCAGCTTCTTGACGATCACCGCGCGTCCCTGCACCTGCGCAACCTCGTCGGCGGTGAGCCAGTCGTGCAGACGCATTTCGGGCGCCAGTTGATTGGGAATCCGCTCGGCGAACCGGTCCATCCAGAACTGGGTCAGCCGGGTGAGCACGCCGCCCTTGCCGGGAATCGGCTGGGGCAGCACCACGTCGAAGGCCGACAGCCGGTCCGACGTGACGATGAGCAGGTGCTTGTCGCCCACCGCAAAAATATCGCGCACCTTGCCGCGATGCACCAGCGGCAGTGAGGTCAGGCGGGCTTCGAACAGGGCGGCTTCGGTCATGGACGGGCCCAGTGGCGGGCGTTTCGGTACGGGCGCGCAGTGTGCGCATGGCCGATCCGGGCGTCAAAGACCTTACACTGATCGACTCTTTTGCCAGCTCCGCCACCTGCCATGCCGCGTCAAGCCCCTGTCATTGCGCCCAGTATTCTTTCTGCCGATCTTGCCCGCCTGGGCGACGATGTGGCCGCCGTGCTCAAGGCCGGTGCCGACTGGGTGCACTTTGACGTGATGGACAACCACTACGTCCCCAATCTGACCTTCGGACCGGACCTGTGCAAGGCGCTGCGCAGCTACGGCATCACCGCGCCGATCGATGTGCATCTGATGGTCGAGCCGGTCGATGCGCTGGCCCAGCAGTTCGCCAAGGCCGGCGCGACCCTGATCAGCCTGCACCCCGAGGCGACCCGGCACGTCGACCGCAGCCTGCAGGCGATTCGGGATGCCGGTTGCCAGACGGGACTGGTGTTCAACCCGGCAACGCCGCTGTCGGTGCTGCGTTATGTGATCGACAAGGTCGACCTGGTGCTGCTGATGAGCGTCAACCCCGGTTTTGGCGGGCAGTCGTTCATTCCCGCCACGCTCGACAAGCTGCACGAAGCGCGGGCGCTGATCGATGCATCGGGCCGCGCCATCCGCCTCGAAATCGACGGCGGCGTGAAGGTCGACAACATTGCCGAGATCGCCGCGGCGGGCGCCGACACCTTTGTTGCCGGCTCGGCCATTTTCGGCAAGCCGGACTATGCCAACACCCTGAGCGCCATGCGGGCGGCCATCGATGGCGCCGTCCGCAACTGATCCGCGCGGCACACGGCCGCTGTTCTCGCGCGAGCTGCCGGGCGATCTCGAAACCCCGGTCAGCGCCTACATCAAGCTCGGCAATCGGCCCTACAGCTACCTGCTGGAGTCGATGCAGGGCGGCGAGCGCTGGGGACGTTACTCGTTCATCGGGCTGCCCTGTCGTGAACTGATCCGGGTATTCGGGCAGCGCGTGCTCTGCACCCTCGATGACGTGATCACCGACGACCTGATCGTGGCCGACCCCATCGCCTGGCTCAAGGCGCACACCGGCGGGGTGGTGACCACCAACAAGACGGCGGGGCCGCGCTTTGCCGGCGGCTGGGTGGGATATTTCGGCTACGACTGCGTGCGTTATTTCGAACCCAGACTGCAGGCCACCTGCCCGCCCGACGTTCTGGGCACGCCCGACATCCTGTTGATGCGTTCCGACGAGCTGGTGATGTTCGACAGTCAGCGCGGCACGCTCACCCTGCGGGTCCACGCGGCCGATGCGGCGACCGCCAGCACGCGGCTCGATGCCATTCAGGCGCAGCTGCAACAGCCGCTGCCCGCCCTGCCGCCGCCTCCGGCGCGCGCCACGCCCACCTTTACCTCGGGGTTTGGTGCAGACCCGTTCCGCGCGGCGGTGCGTCGCATCCAGGATTACATCGCCGCCGGCGACTGCATGCAGGTCGTGCCCTCGCAGCGGATGAGCGCGCCGTTTGCCGCCGAACCGCTGGCGCTGTATCGCGCCATCCGCCGCTTGAACCCCAGCCCCTACCTGTTCTGCCTGCACCTGGGCGATCACCACGTGATCGGCTCCAGCCCCGAGATTCTGGTGCGTGTCGAAGACGGCGAAGCCACCGTGCGGCCGCTGGCCGGCACCCGGCCGCGCGGCGCCACGCCCGAGGCCGACCAGCAGCTGGCCGCCGAACTGCTGGCCGACCCCAAGGAGCTGGCCGAGCATCTGATGCTCATCGACCTGGGGCGCAACGACATCGGTCGGGTGGCACAGATCGGGGCGGTGCAGCTCACCGAGAAGATGGTGATCGAGCGCTACAGCCATGTCATGCACATCGTCAGCAACGTGGTGGGGCGGCTCAAACCCGGCACGCACGCGCTGGACGTGCTGGCGGCCACCTTCCCGGCCGGCACCCTGTCGGGCGCGCCCAAGGTGCGGGCGATGGAGATCATCGACGAGGTCGAACCGGTCAAGCGCGGCATCTACGGCGGCGCGGTGGGCTATCTGGGCTTCGACGGTGACATGGACGTGGCCATTGCCATTCGCACCGCCGTCATCAAGGACGGTCAGGTCCACATCCAGGCGGGCGCCGGCGTCGTGGCCGACTCCGATCCCGAGTCCGAATGGCAGGAAACCCTCGCCAAGGCGCGCGCCATGACCCGTGCGGTCGAGCTGGCCCACGGCGGTTGACCGGGCGGGGTCCCGGTGGCTGGCGATGGTCGCCCGCGTCCAGCCGTAAGGTGATGGGCATCGCGCAGCACCTTTCTGGTCGACTCCAGTGGGCACATCGCCCGCGCATGGCGCAAGGTGCGCATCGTGCCGGTGCTTGCCGACGAGGGCGTGTACCCCGCCTGTGCGGGAGCAGGTTCTGGCCAGCGAGTCCCGCTTCGCGCGGTTACAGCGGGCACACGGCCAGACCACTCGCCGCCACGCGCGGTACGTTCTCCCACGACCCACGACCCACATCGCCACCGCCCCGCGCCATGTGTGGTGCTGGGACATGACCTACTTGCCGGCCACGGTGACGGGCCGGTGGTTTCACCTACGGCGACGGAGAATCGGCAGGGGCAGCGCGCAAGGACGCGATGTAGCGCAGCGCCTCGGACAGGTCCTTGAAATAGATGCCGGGCTTATCGCGGCGCACGATGTCGGCGCGGACCAGCTTGCGCAGCACGCCCACGCGCGCGCCGTTAAGCAGCACCTGAACGCCGCGCGCGCGCAGGCCGTCGATCGTGGACTCCAGGCGCTTCAGCCCCGTCGCATCCATGAACGGCACCCGCTCCAGCCGCAGCGCCAGGTAGCGCGGCTCCGGACGCGACCACGACAGCGCGCGCTCCAGCGAATCGACCGAACCGAAGAAGAACGGGCCGTCGATCGAGTACACCAGCACGTCGTCCGGCAGCGCCTCCAGTCCCGCCTTCGCGAGCTCCTGGCGCAGGCTCACCTGCTTGTGCTCGACCACCTCTACTGACGAACTCATCCGGCGCATGAACTGCATCATCGCCAAGATCACGCCGATGTTCACCGCCACCACCAGGTCAGTGAGGATCGTCAGCGCGAAGGTGATCAGCAAGATCGCCACGTCCGCCGGCGGCGCCTGGCGCACCATGCGGACGAAGCGTGGCGCCTCGCTCATGTTCCAGGCGACCACGAACAGGATCGCCGCCAGCGCGCACAGCGGCACCTTGCCCGCCCACGGCGCGACCACCAGCAGGATCAGCAGCAGCACCCCCGCATGCACGATGCCAGCGATCGGCGCGTTGCCGCCGTTGCGGATGTTGGTCGCCGTGCGCGCGATCGCACCGGTGGCCGCGATGCCGCCGAACAGCGGCGCGACGATGTTGGCGATGCCCTGGCCGATCAGTTCCTGGTTGGAGTCGTGCCGGGTGCCGGCCATGCCGTCGGCGACCACCGCCGACAGCAGCGACTCGATCGCGCCGAGCATGGCGATGGTGAAGGCCGAGGGGAGCAGCAGCATCACGTCGTCGAAGCCGATCGACGGCAGCTGCAGCGACGGCAGCGAACGCGGGATGGCGCCGAAGGTCGACTCGATCGTAGCCACGCCCGGAAGGTCGAACAGCGCCGCCACCGCGGTGGCGGCGATCATCGCGATCAATGGCCCGGGCACGCGTGCCAGGCGCGGTATGCGCGGGCCATACAGCGCCAGCGCCAGGCTGCCCAGGCCGAGCAGCGCGGTTGGCAGGTGCATCTGCGGAAACACGCGCAGCAGCTGCCAGGCCTTGAGGTAGAACGGCCCCTCGCCCGCCGTTGGCAGGCCGAAGAAGTACTGCCACTGCCCCACCCAGATGATCACCGCGATGCCGGCTGTGAAGCCCACGATCACCGGCTCGGGGATGAAGCGGATCACCGCGCCCAGGCGCGCAAGCCCCATCGCCACCAGGATCACGCCGGCCATCAGGGTCGCCAACAGCAGGCCGCCGACCCCGAACTGCGCGACCACGCCGGCGAGGATGACGATGAAGGCGCCGGTGGGGCCGGCGATCTGCACCCGCGAGCCGCCGAACAGCGACACCGCGATGCCGGCGATGATCGCCGTGTACAAGCCCTGCTCCGGCTTCACCCCCGACGCGATCGCGAAGGCCATCGCCAGCGGCAGCGCGACCACGCCGACGACCGCGCCGGCCGCGATGTTGCGCGGCCAGTTGCCCGGCCGCAGCAGGCCGGCGCGCGCGGCTTCGAGCACCGCGATCACGCGCCGCCGTCCGGCTTCAGGCGCACCCCGCGGCCGCCCGCGGCGCTGGGGCTGTTCTGGCCGATCAGCTCCACGCCCGCGACCTCCAAAGCCTCCACTACCTTGGTCAGCGAACCGACCACACCGCGAACGTTGCCGCTGCTGGCCTCCATGCGCTGGATCGTGGGCACGGAAACGCCTGCCAGTTTGGCGAGGGTGCGCTGGTCGATGCCGAGCAGCGCCCGCGCGGCGCGCATCTGGGCAGCCGTCATCATGAACGCTCTCCGGTTTAAAATATTCTTATTGATGTCTGGAACATCACAAAGACCGTACCATACTGCAACACGACGCTGGATGCCCCGCGCCCCGCGCCGCGGCAGCATGCGCCACCGTTTGCCTCCCATGACCTCATCCGCGCCCCTTCCCAGGCCACGATGACCAGGCCCTCGGCGCACTGACCATCGCCGATCCCAACGTCGAGATCGGCGAGCGGTCCCACGGCCGACGGCTTACGTCGCGGGGCGGCTGGCGCCGGTGCCGTAGATCAGCCAGAGGCCGGTCGCGATGAACGCGGCCCCCACGAAATGCGCCGTCTGCAGCCGCTCACCGAGAAACAGCACGGCCAGCACGGTGCCGAACACCGGCATCAGATTGATGAACTGCCCGGCCTTGTTGGCGCCCATCAAGGCCACCGCACGGTTGAAGCACAGGTAGGCCAGCAGTGACGGAAACAGCGCCGTATAGGCCAGCGTGGCCAGGGTCACGCCGTTGAGCTGCACCGCGCGCACGTTGAGGTGTTCCCACAGATACAGCGGCAGCAGAATCATCGTGCCGACCATGAAGGTGGCAGACAGCAGGCTCAGCGGGTGCACGTCGGGCCGCAGTCGCAGCAGCGCCGAATAGAACGCGTAGAAGGTCATGGCCAGCAGCACCCAGCCATCGCCGGGGGTCAGCGTCAGGTGCACCAGCCGCTGCCACTGCCCGCCGCTGACGATGACCGCAACCCCGGCCAGCGACAGCCCGAAGGCCACCAGCGCCCGCCAGCCCATCGGCTCGCGGAACAGCAGCCACGAGGCGACCAGAATCAGCATCGGCATGATCGACTGCATCAGCACCGCATTGGTCGCGGTGGTGGTGCTCAGCGCGTGATAGACCAAGGTGTTGAAGCTGGCAACGCCGAGAAACGCCAGCGCGACGATCAGGCCTTTGTGTGACCAGAGGGCGCGGGCGTCGTGCCGCAGGTGCGGCCGCGCCAGGCTCAGCACCAGCACGAAGGCCAGCAACCAGCGCCAGAACGACAGGCCCACCGGCGGCACGTCGGCGTGCACGGCCCGCCCCAGCACGAAATTGCCCGACCAGCAGAGCAGCGTGATGATCATCAGCAACACCGGCGACGACCAGAGGTACTGGCGCAGGCGCTGGGGTCGTAAGGGCGAATCGGGCATGTCGGTCCAGAAGGGCGCTCGCAAACCGTGCCGGAGCGTGCAAAGGCCGCCATGGTAGTGAACGCCGGCCCGGCGTGAGCGCGGGGTCCGGGCGTTGGCGCGCCGCGACGCCGCGCCGGGCGGCAGCGCCGGCGTGGGCGACGTGGCTAGCCGCTCGCCGGCAGCGGTTCGGATTGCAGCGGCCCGGCCGCCAGCCCGCGTTGCCGCAGGTAGCTGACCAGCGTGTCGCTGTTGCCATGCGTGGCGAGCACGCGCTGCGCGCCACTTTCTTCGATGCTGCGCAGCAGGCCGGGCCAGTCGGCGTGGTCACTCATCACGAAGCCTTGGTCATAGGCCAGTCGGCGCGGCGTGTCGTCACGCTGCATCCAGCCGCTGGCAAAGCCGGTGGTGTACGGCGCGAAGCGGCGCATCCAGGGCGTGCCCCGGGCGCCAGGCGGCGCGAGGATCAGCCGGCCGTCAAAGCGCGTGCCCCGGGGCGGATTGCCCACCGGCGCGGTGGGCAGCATGCGCACCCCCGCCTTGCGGTAGGCCTTGACCAGCGGCGTCATGGCGCCGTGCAGCAGCACCGTTTCGTCGCTGTGGCGGGCAAGCTCGGCAAGAATCCGCTGCGCCTTGCCCAGCGCGTAGCAGAACAGCACCGCCGCCTGACCCTGTGCCTTGGCCGCCTGCCACCAGTCGATCATCGCGCCCACGGCCCGGGCCGGGTCATCCCATTGGTAGAACGGCTCGGCGAAGGTGGCCTCGGTGACCAGGGTGTCGCAGCGCACCGGCGTGAACGGGGCGCAACTGGGATCGGCGCAACGCTTGAAATCGCCGGTCGCCACCCAGACCTCGCCGTCCTTTTCGATACGGACCTGCGAGGACCCGAGGATGTGCCCGGCCGGGTGAAAGCTGACGCGGGTCGCCCCGAGCGCGAAGGCTTCGCCGTAGGGCAGCAGCGTCATCGGCGCCCGGGGCCCGAGGCGGATGCGCATCAGCTCGCCGCCCTCGCGCGCGCCCCAGTAATGGCCCATGCCGCCGCGCGCGTGGTCGCCGTGGGCGTGGGTGATGACGGCCTTGGGCACGCGTTTGGCGGGGTCAATCCAGAAATCGCCGGGCGGGCAGTACAGACCTTCGGGGCGCAGCACGATCAGCGGCGCAGCACTCACTGTTCGACCAGCGGCTTGAGCCAGGGCGCCGGACGCATCGGTCGGTACCACTTGGCGCCGGTGCCCGCGAGGGCCTCCTCGGGTTTGGGATTGCCGTGAAACACCAGCACGCGCGCCTGCGGCGGCGGCTGCGGCGTCTGCCACAGCGACCAGGGGAAGGTCGGCACGCAGTCGTACTTGTAGCTGGCGCACCACTTGTCGGGCCAGTAGGTGAGCAGGCCCTGCTGGCGCATCACGTCACACAGAAACTCCTGCTCGTTGCGGTAGCGGTCCTGCACGGCATGGCCCAGCGCCCGCAGGCGATCGAAAACGCCGTAGTCGCGGTCGGCGACATAGAAAAAGGTCGAGGTGTTCCCGGTCCAGCTGTTGCGATAGCGGAGGTTCTTGTAGTCCTTGATGACCGCAAACGCCGGGTCAAAGGTGAAGAAGTCGTTGAGCGGCTTGAGCAGCACCACATCAAGGTCGAGATACACCGTCGGCCCCTTGATCTGCGGGCGCAGCGCCGGGGCGAACAGCGTCAGCTTGCGCCACCCGTGGTTCATCACCTGATTGCCCAGCACCGGCAGATCGGGAATCGGCACCACCCGCACCTCGTTGACGATGCCCTGGGCGTCGTCGGTGACGCAGATCAGCTCGAACGCGCCCTGCTGCACCCGCGTCAGCGCGCGAAACAGGCGGTTGACCTCGCTTGCCGGGTACTTGGTGCCCCATTTGGTGCAGATGAACTGGCGTTTCATGCGCGCAAGCCTTTCAAATAATGTCCCACGATGGCAAAGCGTTGCTCCCAGCGTTGCAGAAGCGGCAGATTCGCCATGCCCAGCAGCCGCCAGTACCAGCCCAGTTCGCGCAGGCGGGGTTTCGGTTTGGTGCGGAACTCGGCCTTGGCACAGCTCAGCCACTGATCGGTGATGCCGGCGCGCTGCCGGTAGTGCGCCAGCATGCCGGCCACACGGTAGCTGTACCGGGCGTTCTGCAGGCGGGAACGCTGGTAGCCGGCCAGCGCATTGCGTTCGTGCTCGCGGTGGCCGACCAGCGGCTCGCCGATGTAGACCTTGTGCGCACCGAAAATGTCGGCGCCCACCACCAGACAGTCGTCCGGCCGCGTGACCCACTGCGTCGCCATCGCCGGTGGCAGGTCCAGCAGGCGGCCCATCAGCTCGCGCCGCAGGGTCAAGCCGGAGGTGGCCACGCCCTGCCAGCGGGGATAGAAGCTGCCCAGCACCACCGACAGGCCGAGGTCGCGGTCGGCGCCCGGCGCGTGCAGGTCACGCTCGACCGTGCCGAACAGCCGCATGTTGCAGAACACGAAGTCGGCCGAGGGCATCTGCTGGTAGGTGGCGGTGACGCGCGCCAGGTATTCGGGCGACCAGCGGTCATCGGAGTCGAGCAGGGCGATCACCTGGCCGCGGGACGCGGCGAAGCCGGTCCTCCACGCCGACAGTTGCCCGGCATTGGCCTGCTCGATCAGCCGGATGCCGGGCTGGTCTGCAAACGCGGCCCGCACGCGCGCCACCGAGTCGTCCGTGGAGCCGTCATCGACCACGACAATCTCCAGCGGCGGCTGGGTCTGCGCCAGGGCCGACTGCACGGCCTCGACGATGTACGGCGCATAGTTGTAGCTGGAAACCAGAACACTGATCGTCGGGGGCAAAACGGTGGACATGCACGGCTCTTGGGGGCGGACGCGCAGGCCCAGGGCGGCCATGCGAACCCTTATCATCCCCGAACATGTCGCGGAACGCTGACCCCTGCCCTTTGGTGTCCATCGCGCTGGCGACCTACAACGCCGGCGCCTATCTCGGCGAGCAGATGGATTCGCTGCTGGCGCAAAGTTATCCGCACCTCGAAATCGTCGTCTCGGACGACGGCTCCACCGACGACACCCGCGCCCGGTTGGCGCGCTATGCCGCGGCGGATGCCCGGGTGCGGCTGCTGCCGCCGCAGGCCCGGCTCGGCTTCAACGGCAACTTTGCCCGCTGCTTCGCAGCGTGCCGGGGCGCGTACATTTCGCCCTGCGATCAGGACGACCGCTGGCACCCCGAGAAAACGGCGCGCCTGCTGGCCGCGTGTCAACGCCACGGCGGCGCCGCGTACTGTGACTCGACCTTCATCGACGACGCCGGGCGACCGTTGCGCCAGCAGGGCCGCGCCCGGTTCAGTGAACTCAAGGTGATGCAGAGCGATCCGCCGGCCCTGCGCCTGCTGTTTTCGAACTGCGTGTCGGGACATGCCCTGATGTTTCCCCGCGCGCTGCTGGCGCAGGTGGGTGTGGTTCCAGAAGGCGGCTATTTCGACTGGGCGATCGCCCTGGCGGCGCGCGTCAACGACCTGCCGCTCACCTACCTTGATCAGCCCCTGGTCGCGTATCGGCGCCACCCCGCTGCGGTCACCGTCTCGGGCCCGCCGCCGCGCGCGGCCGGCAAGGCCGCCCGCCTGTGGGCGCTGCGCTGGGCCATGCTGGGCGCCGCGCTGGCACATCGCGGCGTCGCGTCAACCGGCCTGCCGAGCCCGCTGGCTTTCCAGTCGGTCCTGAAGGCGTGGCTGGACGGCTATTGCTGCCCGGCGATGGTGCGCACGCTGCTGCCGCATCGACACCAGGTGCTGCCCGAGCGCACGCCCGCCGCGCGCCTGTTGACGGTGCTGGGCCTGTTCTGGGGGTATCGACTGAGGGCTTTGATCAGGCCCCGGCGGTATCCGGCGATACGGCGCATCGGGCAGCGCGTCGAATTCGTGAATGCCGACAGCCCGGCGCGCCGCCCCTGATGCCCCGCGGCGGGCTCAAGCGCCGCCGCTGACCCGCTTGCGGGCGTGTATCCAGTGCTTCAGCCGCTTGCGGCAACCCCGCAGCCAGTACCGCCACAGCCCTTTGCGCAGCGCCGGGATCAGGCGGGCACCGGGGCGCTGGGTGCCGAGTTCAAGGCCCAGCATCAGCTGCCGCCCTGCGGCCTCGCGCCCCAGGGTCCGCGCCAGTGACTTGCGGCCCAGCGTGAGGCAGTCCTGCTGGCGCTGGCGCAGCACGGCGGGCTCCAGGCGCAGCCGTCGCTGCAAGGCCTGCACCGGATCGCGATGCGCCGGCGATGACATGCCGACGCCCTCGCGATACTGCACCAGCGGCGTGTCGATGTACCGCAGGCCGCCGAGCAGCATGGCGCGATAGGCCAGCACCAGGTCTTCGTAGGCGTCGGGCTCGGTGATGGGGCCGAAGCGCTCGAACAAGGGACGCGTCCAGGCGTGGGTGGCGCCGATCAGGGTCGCCATGCGCCCCTGCCATTGCGCGGGATCGGGGTGGTCGTCGGTCAGGTGGGGGCGCAGCAGCGGACAGGTGATGCGCCCGGCTTGGTCGATGGTCTGTACCGCCGAATGGAAGGAATGTGCGGCGCCCGCGGCGTCCTGAAAGGCGCGCACCAGCGTGGTGGTCCGGTTCGGCAGCGAGATGTCGTCTCCCGCCGCGGCCACCAGCAGATCGGCATCGGCCAGCGCGTGCAAGGTGTTGACGTGGCGGATCAGCCCCAGGTTCTGGGGGTTGCGGTTGAGCCAGACCCGGTGTGGCCCGCGATAGTCCGCCGCGACCGCGCGCATGATGGCGAAGGTCTCGTCGCTGGACGCGTCGTCCGAAAAAATGATGTCCAGCGGTTGATAGTCCTGGTTCAGTGCGGCCTCGCAGGCCTGTCGCACCCAAGGCGCCTGGTTGTAGGCCAGCAGCACGAAGACGACGCGGGGTGAGGTCATCAGGCCTCCGGCGTGAAGCGGTTGCAGGCTTCGATCACCTGCGCCACCTCGGCGTCGGTCAAGGCCGGCCCCATCGGCAGGCTCAGCACTTCGCGACTCAGTTGCTCGGTGAGCGGCAACGGCTGTTCCGCCAGATGCGCATAGGCGTTCTGGCGGTGCGGCGGCGTGGGATAGTGAATGGCGGTGCCGACGCCCTGGGCGGCCAGATGCCGTTGCAGGGCGTCCCGGTGGACGCAGCGCACCACGTACAGATGCCAGACGTGGCTGCCGGCCTGACCAACCCTTGGCAGGCGGATGTGCGGGTTGCAGATGCCGGCGGTGTACGCGGCGGCGACGCGGCGGCGGCGCTCGGTATCGGCATCGAGACCGCGAAGTTTGACGCTCAGCATGGCGGCCTGAAGCTCATCCAGTCGGCTGTTGACCCCGCACAGCTCATGCACGTACTTGGTCTGCGAACCGTAGTTGCGCAGCGACCGCAGCGTGTCTGCCAAGGCCGCATCGGAGGTGGTGATGGCGCCGCCGTCACCGAGCGCGCCGAGGTTCTTGCCGGGATAGAAGCTGAATCCCGCGGCATCGCCCCAGGTCCCGGCGCGCCGTCCGTCCATTTCGGCCCCATGCGCCTGCGCGGCGTCTTCCAGGACCAGCAGATTGCGGTGCCTTGCCAGCGCCATGAGCGGCGGCATGCCCTCGATCTGCCCGTACAGGTGCACCGGCATCAAGACTCTGGTGCGGGGTGTGAGGTGTGGTTGAAGCTGCGCCGCCGACAGGCCGAAATGGTCGGGATCGGGGTCGATCAACACCGGCCGCAGACCGCTCTGGGTTATGGCCAGCACGCTGGCGATGAAGGTGTTGGCGGGCACAATCACTTCGTCACCGTCACGCAGCCTGCCCAGGGCCTTCCACGCTTGGAGCACCAGGGCGAGCGCATCCAGTCCGTTGCCCACACCGATGCAGTGGTCGCTGCCGCAATACGCCGCGAACTGCGCCTCGAACTCGGTCAGCGCGCTTCCGGTGATGTACCAGCCGGAGTCGATGACGGCGGTGCACGCCGCGATCAGGGCGTCGCGATACCGGGCGTTGACCGCCTTCAGGTCGAGCACCGGGATCATGGTTGCGCCGCACCGAACTCGGCGATCCAGGCCTGCACCGCGGCGGGCAGATAGCCGCGGTGAAAGTGGCGTCGCCACGGGTAGGCGCGACGTCCACTGCCGTCCTTCAACCTGATCTCGTCGGCATTGCGGACAAACGCGGCGGGGGCCCCCGCCACCACCGTGTCGGGCGCCACGTTTTTTGCCACGGCGCTGTGCGCGGCCACCAGCGCGCCCGACCCGATGGTCACCCCGGGCAGCACCACGGTCATGGTGGCGACCACGGCGTAATCCTCGACGGTGACCCCAAGCCGCACCTCGCTGGGTGGATGCGGGTCGTTGGTGAGCACCACGTAGGGGAACAGCCAGACATAGTCGCCAACGGTCGATCCCTGGCCGATGTGCACGTTGCTGTGGAGCCGGCTGTAGTGTCCGAACCGGCAATCGCCCTGCACATCGCAGAGGGTGCCCAGTTGCAGGTGATCGCCCGCGATCGTGCCTTCGCGCACGGTCACGCGGTGCCCCGTGTTCAGGCCCTGGCCAAAGCACGAGCCTTCGTAGAAGACGCTGTGCGAGCGGATCAGGCTGTGGTCGCCGATCACCAGCGGCCGGTCGCCAGCGCCGCCGAGGCGGGGATGCCCGAGTTCGCAAAAGGCGCCCACGACGGTGCCCGCGCCCAGGCGCACGTTGCCGTGAATCACGGTGTAGGGCCCCACGCTGACGTCATCGGCCAGCGTGGCTGCGGCATCGATGAGCGCGGTGGGATGAATGCGGGGCGCCATCAGCCGCACCGATTCCCGACGGCCAGACGGAGAAACGCATCGTGGTCCCGAATGTAGTCGCGTTCGTCGTAAGGCTCGCTGGCCAGCACCAGAAGCACACAGTGCTCTGAGAAATCGTGCATCTCTCGCCAGACCAGGCCTTCAATGAGCAGCCCGCGGCAGGGGTCGTCCAGCACGGCGTCGGCGCGCTGTCGGCCGTCGTCGAGGCTGACGCGGCACGACCCTGCAACGCAGACCATCAACTGCTGCAGATTGCGGTGCGCGTGATACCCCCGGCTGACGCCCTGCAGCGTGTCGAAGATGTAATAGACGCGTCTGATCTCGAACGGAATCGCGCCGTGGCCCTCAATGGCGACCAGGCTGCCGCGGGCATCGCCACGCTTGGTCAAATCGATCCAGTTCATCAGTGGCTTCATCGCATTCACAAGGTTTTGCAGGTTGTGCAGGAGCGCCCAGCGGCTGAAGCGTTAGCATAACGTCCTGTTTATCCAGTACGTTTCGATGACACGAAAAGCCATTGTGTTGGCGGGTGGTTCCGGCACCCGGCTGTATCCGCTGACCCACGGCGTCAGCAAGCAGCTCATGCCGGTGTACGACAAGCCGATGATCTACTACCCCCTGTCGGTCGCGATGCTGGCGGGGCTGCGCGAAATTCTCATCATCACCACCCCGCACGACGCGCCGGCCTTTCAGGCGACGCTGGGCGATGGGGCACAGTGGGGCATTGCGCTGCACTACGCGGTACAGCCCCGCCCTGAGGGGCTGGCGCAGGCGTTCTTGATTGGCGAGGCCTTTCTGGCCGGTCAGCCGGCCTGCCTGATTCTTGGCGACAATCTTTTTTTCGGTCACGGCCTGCCCGAGCTGCTGGCGCGTGCGACGGCACGCACGGCCGGCGCCACCATCTTCGGTTACACCGTGGCCGACCCCGAGCGCTACGGCGTGGTCGAGTTCGACGACCGCAGCGGCAAGGCCATGAGCATCGAAGAGAAGCCGCTCAAGCCCCGCTCGCAGGACGCGGTGACCGGCCTGTACTTCTACGACGCGGCAGTGGTTGACGTTGCGCGGCAGATCCGCCCTTCGGCGCGCGGCGAGCTGGAGATCAGTGACGTCAATCGGCACTACCTGACCCAGGGCAGTCTGCACGTCGAACGCCTGGGCCGCGGCTTTGCCTGGCTCGACACCGGCACCCACGATGCCCTGCTGGAGGCCGCCAACTTCGTCCGCACCGTGCAGCAGCGGCAGGGCCTGCAGATCTGCTGTCCTGAGGAGATCGCCTTTCGCCAGGGCTGGATCGACGGCGAACAACTGCGGCGTCTGGCGCAGCCGCTGATCCGGTCCGACTACGGTCGCTATCTCGAAAGGCTGGCCCGATGACCATCACCGAAACCGCGCTGCCCGGCGTTTTGTGCATCACGCCCAGGGTGTTTGGCGACGATCGCGGCTTCTTCCTCGAAACCTACCGTGAGCAGGACCTGCTGGCGCGTGCGCTCAAGCTGCGTTTCGTGCAGGACAACCAGTCACGTTCGGTGCGCGGCACCCTGCGCGGGCTGCATTACCAATGCGTGCAGCCGCAGGGCAAATTGGTGCGGGTCAGCGCTGGCGCCGTGCTCGACGTGGCGGTGGACGTGCGCCGCGGTTCACCCACCTTCGGCCAGCATCTGGCCATGGTGCTCGACGATGTCAGTCATCGGCAGCTGTACATTCCGCCCGGCTTCGCGCACGGATTCTGTGTGCTCTCCGACACCGCCGACTTCGTCTACAAATGCACCGACTACTACCACCCCGGGTCGGAAACCGGCATCCGCTTCGATGACCCGGCGCTGGGCATTGCCTGGCCGGCGCTGGACGTGCCCTACCGGCTGTCGCCCAAGGACCTGGCCCTGCCGCGACTGGCCGATCAGGACCGGCTGCCATGAGCATTCTGGTGCTCGGTGCCGGCGGGCAGGTGGGGCGCGAGATCGCCGGGCGTCTGGGTGAGGCCGATCACGCCCTGACGCACAGCGCGCTGGACATCACCCGGCCCGACGCCATTGCCCGGGCGCTCGACCGGCATCACCCCAAGGTGCTGATCAACGCCGCCGCCTACACCGCGGTCGACCGCGCGGAGGCCGAGCCTGATCGGGCCGAGGCCATCAACCGTGACGGTGCCGCGCATCTGGCCACGGCCTGCGCGCAGCGCGGCATTGCGCTGCTGCACCTGTCCACCGACTACGTGTTCGACGGGCGCGCCGACGCCCCTTACACGCCGGCCGATGCGGTCAACCCGCTGGGCCAGTACGGCCGCAGCAAGGCGGCCGGCGAGGCGGCCATACGCCAGGCCCTGCCGGCGCACCTGATCCTGCGGACCAGTTGGGTGTTCGGCCGCCACGGCGGCAACTTCGTGAAAACCATGCTGCGGCTGGCCCGCGACCGCGACGCGCTGAACATCGTCGATGACCAGATCGGCGGGCCGACGCCGGCCGCCGCCATTGCCGAGGCCCTGCTGGGGCTTGCCCGGACGATCGTCTCGGGGGGCGCCTGGCCCTGGGGCACTTATCACTACGCCGGCGCGCCGGCGGTGTCGTGGCGCGGCTTTGCCGACGTCATTTTTGCCGAGGCGCTGCAGGCGGGCCTGATCAGCCGCGCGCCCCAGGTGCGGGCCATCACCACGGCCGAGTATCCGACCCCGGCATTGCGGCCGCTCAATTCGCAGCTCGACATGCGCGACACCGAAGCCCGGCTGGGACTCTCGCCGCCCGACTGGCAGGCCGCGCTGCAGGCGCTGCTGCGCAGCCCGGCGTTCCACGCATGAACCATGTGCCGCGCAGGGTGCTGGTGACCGGTGGCGCCGGGTTCATCGGCAGCAATTTTGTCCGCCACCTGCTGGCCAGCGATGCCCAGGTGCGGGTGACCACGCTCGACCTGCTGACCTACGCGGCCGATCGCCGCAATCTTGATGACCTGCCCGGTGCCGATCGCCACCAGCTCGTGGTGGGCGACATTGCCGACGCCGCGCGGGTGGCAACGCTGATGCGCGATGCGCACATCGACACGGTGGTGCACTTCGCCGCCGAGTCGCATGTTGACCGCTCGATCAGCGGCCCCGGCGCCTTCGTCCACACCAATGTCACCGGCACCTTTACCCTGCTGGAGGCCGCCCGCGCGGCCTGGCAGGGCCGTGCCGACGTGCGCTTCCATCACATTTCCACCGACGAGGTGTTCGGCACGCTGGGGCCAGACGATCCGCCGTTCACCGAGGCCACGGCCTACGCGCCCAACTCGCCGTACTCGGCCAGCAAGGCCGCGTCCGATCACCTGGTGCGGGCGTGGTTCCATACCTACGGCCTGCCGGTGGTAACCACCAACTGCTCGAACAATTTTGGGCCCCGCCAGCACGCCGAAAAATTCATCCCCACGGTGATTCGCGCCTGCCATGCGCAGGCGCCGATTCCGGTGTACGGCGATGGCAGCAACATTCGCGACTGGCTGTATGTGACCGACCATTGCCGGGGCATTGACGCGGTGATGCGCGGCGGCCGCCTCGGCGAGTGCTACAACCTCGGCGGTGGCAACGAGCGCAGCAATGTCGAGATCGTGCGGCTGATCTGCGCCGCCTTCGACCGCCGCTGCCCGCAGCGCACGCCGCACGCGGCCTTGATGCGCTTCGTCACCGACCGCCCCGGCCACGACTGGCGCTACGCCATCGATGCCTCCAAGGTCGCCGAAGAACTCGGCTGGCAGCGCGCCCGCTGTTTCGAGGCCGAGCTGGATGCGACCCTCGACTGGTATCTGGGGTCATGAGCACCCCGGTCAGCGTGGTGCTGATTGCCCGCAACGCCGAGCGCACCCTGGCGCGTTGCCTTGCGAGCACGGTAGGTTTTGACGATGTGGTGATGGTCGATACCGGCTCGACCGACGCGACGCTGGCGATTGCCGCGCGCTATCCCCATGTGCGGGTGCTGCACGAAACCTTCGAAGACTTCAGTGCCAACCGCAACGCCGCCGCGGCCTGTGCGCGCCACGACTGGGTCTGCCCGCTGGACACCGACGAGTGGTTCGACCCCGTGCTGGCGGCGCAGCTTCAGGCCTTCAATCCGGCGTCGGACCGGCAGGTGCACGCCTTCTGGCGCTACAACTGGTTTCTGGGTCGGCGGCTGCGCAGCAAGCTGGGGCGCGAGTGGATACGGCGCGTCTATCACCGCCAGCAGGTGCAGTTCGTGGGCGCCGTGCACGAGCGCCTGGTGCGGATCGACGGCGGCGCCAGGCCGGCGGTCGCGCGGCTGCCGGGCCACGTCGGCCACGATCCCTATGCCAGCGTCGGGCATCTGTTCGAAAAGCGCTGGACCTACGCCCGGCCCGACCTGCGCAAGGTCAAGGCGGCGCACCCGGCGGTTGCCAGCCTGCGGGCGCTGTGGCGGTTCCTGCGCGGCTGGCTGATGGCCGGCGGCTTCATCGACGGCTGGCGCGGCTTCGTGCTGGCCAGCGCCGATGCCTACGGCGTGTTCCTGAAATACGTCTGGGGCTATGCAGCCCGCAAGGCCAGCGCCGAGCGCACCCAGGGCGCGTAGTCCGCGACGCGAAAGTGCGCGTGGTGATCGGCCTGAATCGTCAGATAGCGCACCTCGGGGTCATCGAATGCGGCGTTGATGGCGGCCTCGGGGTGGGCGCGCTCCTCGGCGGTGTGCAGCCAGCGGCAGGCCAGGCTGGCGCGCTCGGTCCACACCCCGGCGTACTGGCGCAACTGGCTCACGTAGACCCCGTAAGTCATGAACTCTGACCACTGCCCCAGCGGTTGGGCGAGCAGCGCCTGCCACCAGTGGCGCTGATGGCGGGCTTCGATGGCGTCGAGCATGTCGCGCAGGGTGCCGCGGTCAAAAACGAAGGGGTGGGTCACGTAATTGACGAACGGCGCGCCCGGCAGGCGCGGCCACGGCAGGCCGAACAAGGTGCAGGCGTGGCCATACCAGCCGGGTGAAGCGAGCGGGCGGGTGATGACGTCCGGTTCTTCGTACAGCACCACGCGGCCGTCGGCGGCGTAGGCGCTGGCCGGCACCGGCTGGGTGAAGATCACATCGGAGTCGAGGGTGATCAGCACCCGCTGCGGGAACTGGCGGGCCACGGCCAACTTGACCAGCTGCTGGGTGTGCCAACCGTAGTAGTTGGCGTCGGCAAACCAGCCGAAACGCTTGTAGGCGCTGCGCTTGAGCACCTGCAGCCGGCGGTTGGGCGTGCGATCGAGGTGGCGCCGCCGCCGCTGCTCGACCTCTGAGGGCAGGACCTCGGCGGTGCTCAGGTAGATCGGGCCGGCCGCGCCCTGCCGGAACAGCGCCAGGTCTTCGGTCTGCACCACCGCGTAGTGCGGCACCGCGCCCAGGCCCATGGCCGCCATCGATTCCCGCAGTAACTGAAAGCGCTCCAAATCGCCGCGCCAGGTGGGGGTGACGAAGGCGATGTCGGCCGCGGCATAGCCGGGGCTGAGGTCAGGCATGGTCGTCGCCTGCGGTCCAGGCCGCGACCAGCCACGGCGCCGGGCCGATGCGCCGGTACCAGCGCCCGCCCCGGCCGGCGAGCACGTCGCTCATCTTCGGCCGGCCTGCAAACACCACGATGCGGGTGCCGGCCGGGCACTGCGGGTTCTGATGAAAACTGGCCAGCCCGCGCGGCACGCAGCCGTTCTTGAAGCTGGCGCACCAGGCCGCAGGCCAGAATTGCAGTTGCGATTGCGCGTGCAGATGATCGGACAGGAATTCCTGCTCGTTGCGATAGCCCGCGATGACCGCGTCGTGGTCGGTGACGTAGCGCGCCAGCGCATCGGCATGGGCGCCGGCTTCGAAGCGGAACACCGAGGTGTTGGCGACCCGGGCATAGAAGGCATCGCGGGCCGGACGAAACCACCGCCTGAGCGGGCGCGGACGAAACAGGTCCGCGTCGCGGATCGCGCAGAACGCGCCCGGCGTGTCGAGAAACGGCGCCAGGTCAGCGACGATCACCACATCCAGGTCGAGAAACAGGACCGTGCCGCGCCAGTCCGGCAGGTCGTCACGCAGCAGGGCCAGCTTGCGCCAGCGGCTGTCGCGGGTGGCGCCGGCGCCGGTGTCGGGCAGCGGCCGGGCGTCGATGGCCGGATCAAGCCCCTGGGCGTCATCGGTGAAGCAGACGAAGCGGAACGGCCGCGCCAGGTGTCGGGCCACGCCGGCGTGCAGCCGGTTCACGTACTCGGGGCCGTAGAGCGTGCCCCATTTCATGCAGGCCACGGTCGGAATCTCAGGGGTCATGGTGCGCGTTGTTGTGCAATGAGGGCCTCAAGGGTGCGCTGCAGCGCGCCTTGGTGCGCGGCCAGGCTGGCCAGGGCGGCGGCGCCCATGCGGCGGCGGCGGTCGGCGTCGGCCAGGGCGTCGGCCAGGGCCGTCTCCAGCGCCGCTTCGTCCGCGACCTGCCGGGCGCCGCCCGCGCCCAGCAGCAGGTCGCGGGCGAACTCGAAATTGTGCATGTGCGGGCCAAACAGCACCGGCAGCCCCAGCGCGGCCGGCTCCAGCACGTTGTGGCCGCCGATGGGCACCAGCGAGCCGCCGACGAACGCGATGTCCGACAGCGTCAGGTAAAACCACATCTCGCCCATGCTGTCGCCGAGCAGCACCGGGGGCGGCGGCGTGTGCAGGTCCATCTGGCAGCGCCGCGCCCACGGCAGGCCCGAGGCTTCGATCTGCGCCTGCACGTCGTCGAAGCGGGGCGGGTGCCGCGGTACCACCAGCAGCACGGCGTCGGGCCAGCGTTGCAGCAGGCGCTGGTGGATGCGCAGCGCCGCCGACTCTTCGCCCTCGTGGGTGCTGGCGGCAATCCACACCGGGCGCGCGCCCCAGCCGGCCTTGATGTCGCCCCCCGCCCGGCACTGATCCGGCTGCGGTGCAATGTCGAACTTGAGATTGCCCAGGGCCTGCACCTGCGGCGCGCCCAGGCGTCGGTAGCGCTCGGCGTCGGGCGCGCTCTGCGCCGCCACCAGGGTGACGTCGGCCAGCACCGACCGAGCAAAGCGGGGCATTCGCCCATAGCCTTTCACCGACCGGGGCGACAGCCGCGCGTTGGCGATGGTGATGGGGATGCCGCGCATCCGCAGCCGCCGGAACAAGGTCGGCCAGAGTTCGGTTTCCATGATCACCACCTGGCGCGGCTGCAGCCGGTCCAGAAAGCGGATCACCACTGAATGCACGTCGATCGGCGCGTAGCAGTGCCGCACCTGCCCGCCCAGCTGCGCGCGAACCTGGGCGCTGCCGGTGGGCGTGGTGGTGGTGACGCAGACCTTGCCGGGGCCATGCCGGGCCACCAGGGCCCGGATCAGCGGCAGGGCAGCCATGACCTCGCCGACGCTGACCGCGTGCACCCACACGGCGACGCCGCCTTCGACCCTGGGAATGTAGCCAAAACGCTCGGTGACGCGGCCGCGATAGGCCGGGTTGCGCCAACCCTTGACCCACA
Source organism: Polycyclovorans sp. (assembly GCA_002706265.1). Taxonomy (GTDB): domain Bacteria; phylum Pseudomonadota; class Gammaproteobacteria; order Nevskiales; family Nevskiaceae; genus Polycyclovorans. Next base: position 27,311 of record PAKU01000038.1, read on the forward strand.
TCACCGGCCACAGGATCAGGCCGGCCAGGGTGATCAGAAAAACATAGAGCACTCGCATATGCGCAAGAATACCGCCCCGCCTGTTGCCGCCGTACTCGTTGATGACCCAGCGCCTGCCCGCCGATCCCTGTCCGACCGCCGCCATCATGGTGGGGTCAGCCCGCCGCGCCTGATGGCCCAGACGCCCCCCAGGCCGCGATACCGCCAGCGCTACCTTGCGCCGCGCTACTGGCTGACGTGGTTGTCGCTGCTGCTGGTGCAGATGCTGACCTGGCTGCCGCTGCGGCTGACCCGGCCGTTCGGGCGGGGCCTGGGCTGGCTGCTGGGCCGGGTGATGCGCGAGCGGCGCCACGTGACCGACGTCAACCTCATGCTGTGCCTGCCCGAGCTTGATGCCGCCGCCCGTCGCCGCATGGTCGATGCGCACTTCAAGGCCATGGGCGCGGCCATCTTCGAAACCGCGTTCGCCTGGTTTGCCAGCGATGCACGCATTCGCAGGCTGGGCCGGGTGGAAGGGCTGGAACACCTCGATGCGGTGCAGCAGCAGGGACAGGGCGCCCTGCTGTTGACCGGCCATTTCAGCTGGCTGGAACTGGGCGCGCGGGTGCTGGCCGTGCAGCGACCGTTTCATGCCATGTACCGGCACGTGAACAACCCGCTGATCGACGACTGGATGTTCAGCGCCCGGTTGCAGCGCACCCGGCGCCAGCCCCTGCCGAAGCGCGACATCAAGACCCTGATTCGCGCGCTGCGCGAAGGCGAGGCCATCTGGTACGCGCCCGACCAGACCCTGGGCCGCGAGGCCGGCCTGTTTCTGCCCATGTTCGGCCAGCCGGTGTGGACCCTGACCGCCACCGCGCGCCTGGCCAAGCTGGGACGCGCCCGGGTGGTGCCGTACTTCACCACCTTCGAGCACGGGCAATACGTGCTCAGGGTGCAGGCGCCGCTCGAGCAGTTTCCCAGCGGCGACGATGCGGCCGACGCGCGGCGCGTCAACGACCTCATCGAGGCCGCGGCGCGGACGTCACCGCAGGCCTACTTCTGGGGCCACCGGCGCTTCAAGGTGCGCCCGCCCGACCGTGAAGACCCTTACCGGCGTGTCGACTAGTTTTGTCGGGAACCGCCGTCCAAATCCCAGCATCGGGCCGCAGCATTGATATAGTGGCGCGGTTCAAGTTCCGTCGTCTTTCCGAGGTGCACGTGTTTCGTTCCATCGTCTTCCCGGCCGCCGTCGCGCTGGCCCTCGGCACCGGCAGCCTTGCCGTCCACGCCAATGCTGTCGCCGATGCCCAGAAAATGATGCAGCGGGGCGACTACGCGGCCGCTCTGAGCGCGCTCGACGCGCAACTGCGCAGCAACCCGCAAGATGCCGAGGCGCGGTTCGTGCGCGGTCTGGCGCTGACGCAGTTGGACCGGGTGCCCGACGCGATCCGCGCCTTTGCCGACCTGACGCGCGACTACCCGCAGCTGCCCGAGCCCTACAACAACCTGGCCGTGCTCTACGCCCAGGAAGGCGACTACGAGAAGGCCCGCGACGCCCTCGAAGCCGCGCTGGCCACGCACCCCAGCTACGCCACCGCCCATGAAAACCTCGGTGACATCTACGCCGCTCTGGCCGGCGCCGCCTACAACCGCGCGCTGATGCTCGATCAGGGCAACCGGGGTGTGCAGCAAAAACTGTCACTCATCAGCCAGATGGACGGCGCGCCCGCCACTGCGGCCGCAGCCCCCGCGGCGCCGGTCGCCGCGCCGCAGCCCGCGGCCCAGCCTGCAACGCAGCCGCCGGCTGCCGCAGCGGTGCCGCCGCCGGCCGCCGCGCCGTTCGACACCGCGCCGATCCAGTCGGCCGTCAACACCTGGGCACAGGCGTGGCAGAACCAGGACCTGCCGGCCTACTTCTTCGCCTACGCCCGCAACTTCACGCCCGAAGGGGGGCTGAGCCGCAGCGCCTGGGAAACCCAGCGGCGTGACCGCATCTCGCGCCCCGAGACGATCACGTTGCGCATCAGCAATCTGCAGGTGCAGTCGGTGCCCGGCGGGGCCATCGCGACCTTCACGCAGGACTACAGCGCCGACACCTACAGTGATTCGGTGACCAAGGTGCTGGAGATGGTGCGTGAAGACGGCAACTGGAAGATCACCCGCGAATTCACGCGCTGATCGGCGTCGAACAGGGTGAATGCCCACGCCGATCTCGGGCGCGCCCGCCCATGCCTGACCCCATGATCCTTCGCCTCGCCGCATGGGCGCTGCTTGCCGTGGTGGGCCTCACGCCGCCCGGGGCCGCCGCCGCCGCGCCCCTAGACGTGGCGCTGCTGGCGCCGCAGCGCACCGACGCCGAGTTGGCGCTCAATCGGGTCGTGGATGCCCTGCGACAGGGCAAGCGCGCCACCGCCGTGCGCGAGCTTGAGGCCCTGATCCGCCGCGAACCCGATTTTCGCGCCGCGCACTGGCTGCACGCCCAACTGCTGAGCGCCCGCACCGGGCGCCAGGGGATCCTGCCGGCGGGCGTCGATCCGCTGGCGTTCGAAGAGCTCCGCGCCGAACTGCACCTGCGCGCCGAGGCCGAAGCGGCGCTGCCGGCCGATGGCGACGTGCCCAACGTGGTGATGGCGCTGGCGCCTCGGCATGCGCACCTGATCGTGGTCGATCTCAATCTGGCGCGTCTTTACGTGCTGAAGAACGACGATGGGCGGCTCAGCCTGGTCCGGCACCATTACGCCGCCATCGGCCGCAACGGCAGCCGCAAGGTTTCTGAAGGCGATCTGCGCACGCCGGTCGGGGTCTACCACGTCACCCAGTGGCGTGATGGCCGCTCGCTGCCCGACCTGTATGGCTCGGGCGCGTTTCCGGTGGACTACCCCAACGCCTGGGACCAGTTCAAGCAGCGCACCGGCTACGGCATCTGGCTGCATGGCGTGCCTTCCGGCACCTACACGCGGGCACCGAAGTCGTCGGAAGGCTGCGTGACCATGGCCAACGACGACCTCACCGCCCTGCGTGCGTACATCGAGGTGGGGCAGACGCCGGTGGTGTTCACCGACGAGCTGAAGTGGCTGTCGTCCGCCGAGGCCCAGGCCCAGCGTGCGGACTGGCTGCTGCGCCTGGAGGATTGGCGCGAGGCCTGGGCCTCGGTCGATACCGAACGCTATCTCGATCATTACCACCCCGAGTTCAGCTCGCCCGACATGACGCGCGCGCAGTTCGTCGCCCACAAGCGGCGCGTCAACGAAGGCAAGACCTTCATCGATGTGGAGATCACCGACCTCAATCTGTGGCGGTATCCGGGCGTTGATCAGCCCATGGTGCTGGTGGAATTCACCCAGCGCTACACCTCCAACAACTATGCGTCGGTGTCGCAGAAGCAGCAGTACTGGCGCCAGATGGCCGATGGCCAGTGGAAGATTTTTCGCGAAGTGGGCCGCTGATCAGCCTTCGGCGGCCGCCTGGGCCATGCCCTTGATGCGCTCGGTCATCGCGTAGAAACCGTTGCGGCGGTTCATGGAAATGTGGTTTTCCAGGCCCAGCTGCGCGAAGGTGCCGGGAATGTCCAGCGCCAGAATCTCCTGCGGTTTACGGTCCTGCACCATGGCGAACAGCAGCGCGATCAGCCCGCGCACGATGTGCGCGTCCGAATCCCCGCGAAAGTGCAGCGCGCCGTCGTTGAGCTGGTGGTCCATCCACACCTGACTCATGCAGCCGCGCACCTTGTTGATGTCGGTGTGGGCCTCGTCGGGCAGGGGCTCCAGCTTTTTACCCAGGTCCAGCAACAGCGCGTAGCGCGCTTCCCAGTCGTCCAGCATCTCGAAACTTTCGGCAATGTCGTCGATGTTCATGGCCTTATTGTAGTGACCGCTATACTTCGCGCCCTTTTTTAACGGCCAGACCCCATGACGTTTTCCCGCCCCAGCGGCCGCAGCGCCGACGCCCTCCGCGACGTGAAGATCGAACGGGGCTTCACCCGTCATGCCGAAGGGTCGGTGCTTATCCACATGGGTGGCACGCAGGTGCTGTGCACCGCCAGCCTGGAAGAGCGCGGCCCGCCGTGGAAGAAAGACGGCGGTTGGGTGACGGCCGAGTACGGCATGCTGCCGCGCGCCACCCACACCCGCAGCCGCCGCGAAGCCGCGCAGGGCAAGCAGTCCGGACGTACGCAGGAAATCCAGCGCCTCATCGGCCGCAGCCTGCGCGCCTGCGTCGACCTTGATGCGCTGGGCGCGCAAACCATCACCCTCGACTGCGACGTGCTGCAGGCCGATGGCGGCACCCGCTGCGCGTCGATCACCGGCGCCTACATCGCCCTGTGCGACGCGGTGGCCAAGGCCCGCAAGGGCGGCAAGCTCAAGCGCAACCCGATACTGGGTCATGTGGCCGCGGTGAGCGTCGGCGTCTATCAGGGACAGCCGGTGCTCGATCTGGACTACCTTGAAGACTCCGATTGCGAGTGCGACATGAACGTGGTCATGAACGACGCCGGGCATTTCATCGAGGTGCAGGGCACGGCCGAAGGCCACGCCTTCCGTCGTGAGGAGCTGGACCAGTTGCTCGACCTGGCCAGCGGCGGCATTGCGGCCCTGATCGCCCTGCAGCGACAAGCGCTCGAACAGGTGGCATGAGCTCCGGCGCCGCGCCCGATGACCGCGTGCCGGTGGCCGTGCTCACCGGCTTTCTGGGCGCGGGCAAGACCACGCTGCTGAACTTCCTGCTGCGCCATCCGGCCATGCAGGGCACGGCCGTGGTGGTCAACGAGTTCGGCGATGTGGGGCTGGACCACCACCTCATCGAAACTGCCGTGCACGACGTTGAGCTGATCGAAGGCGGCTGCCTGTGCTGCACCGTGCGCGGTGCGCTGGGCGATGCGCTGATCAAACTGCTCGACCGCAGCGGCAAGGACGGCTGGCCGCCGATCAAACGCATCATTCTGGAGACCACCGGCGTCGCAGAGCCCGGGCCCATCCTGCGTGAGCTCAGTGCCGCACCCGAGCTGCAGGGCCGGGTGCGCGCCGACGGCACCACCACCCTGGTCGATGCCGCCGTCGGCGCCGACACGCTTGCGCGGCAGGGCATCGCCCGCGCACAGGTCGCTGCGGCCGATCAACTGCTGATCAGCAAGGCCGATCTGGTGGCGCCCGCCGCGCTCGCCGCGCTGAACGAGCAACTGCGCGCACTCAACCCCGAAGCGCCCATTGACCTTGTCAACAGGGGCGCGGCCAAGCCGCAACACCTGTTCGGAACGGCGCAGCGGGCGACCGCCGATGCCGCGCCGATGCTGCGCTGGATGCACGCCGCAGCGCCGGTGCGCTTCACCCCGCTCACCGACGACACGCCGGCCCCCCAGCCCGACGGCATCGACAGTTTCAGTGTGGTGCTCGACACGCCGCTGCCGGAGTGGCGCTTTTATGGCTGGCTGACGTTTCTGCGGGGCTTGTCCGGCCCTGATCTGCTGCGCGTCAAGGGCCTGATCCACCTCGAAGGCCGGTCCGGCCCGGTACTGATTCACGGCGTACAGGGCGTTTTTCACGATCCCGAGCCGCGCGACTCCTGGCCCACCGACGACCACCGGACCCGCCTGGTCTTCATCACCCAGGGCTGGGGGCGGGAAACGGTGCGCAGCACCCTGGGCCATCTCACCGGCGAAGCCGACGGCGAGACCGACACATGACCCCCGCACCTCTGGTTCTGGCCTCGCAGAACCCGAAAAAATCCCGCGAGCTGGATGCGCTGTTGCGGCCGCTGGGGTGGCAGGTCCAGGCGCTGTCGGGGTTCACGGCGGACTCGCCGGTGGAAGACGCGCCCACCTTTGTCGAAAACGCGCTCATCAAGGCCCGGCACGCCGCCCGGATCAGCGGTCTGCCCGCCATCGCCGATGATTCCGGTCTTGAAGTGGCCGCCCTGGGCGGCGCGCCCGGTGTGCGTTCGGCCCGCTACGCCGGTGAGCCCAGCGATGATGCCGCCAACAACCGCAGGCTGCTCGCCGCCCTGAGCGGGGTGCCGGCGGCCGAACGCGGCGCGCGGTTCGTCTGTGCGCTGGTGCTGCTGCGCCACGCCGACGACCCGGTGCCCGTCATTGCCGTGGGCACCTGGCCGGGGCAGATCCTCGATGCCCCGCGTGGCGACGGCGGCTTCGGCTACGACCCGCTGTTCTTGGTGCCTGAGCGGCAGCGCAGCGCCGCCGAGCTGGGCGCTGACGAGAAGGCGCGCCTCAGTCATCGCGGCCGCGCCTTGCGCAGCCTGATGCAGCAACTGGCCGCCGATGCCCGGTGACCCGCCCAGTGATCTGCCCGGCGACGCGCTGGGGCTGTACCTGCACTTCCCCTGGTGCGTGCGCAAATGCCCCTACTGCGATTTCAATTCCCATGCCCTGCGGGGTGAGGTGCCCGAGGCCGACTACGTTGCGGCGCTGCTTCGCGACCTCGATGCCGACCTGGAAAGCCTGGGCGACCGCGTCCGGCCCGCCAGCAGCGCGTTTCTGGGCGGCGGCACGCCCAGTCTGTTTTCCGGCGCGGCCATCGGCCAGGTGCTCGACGGGGTGCGCCAGCGCCTGGGCTTCACCGACGAGGCCGAAATCACTTTGGAAGCCAATCCCGGCACGGTGGACGAAGCGCACTTCGCGGGCTATCGCGCCGCGGGGGTGAACCGCCTGTCGATTGGCGTGCAGAGCTTCAACCCGGCGCACCTGCAAAGTCTGGGGCGTATTCACAGCCGCGACGATGCGCTGCGTGCAATGCGCGTGGCGCGCGGCGCGGGGTTTGAAAACGTGAATCTGGACCTGATGTTCGGCCTGCCCGGGCAGTCGGCCGATCAGGCCCTGGCCGATCTTGCACAGGCCATCGACCTGGCGCCCACGCACCTGTCGGTGTACCAGCTCACGCTGGAGCCCAACACCGAGTTCGCCGCGCGCCCCCCGACCCTGCCGGACGATGACCGCATCGCCGACATGCAGGCCGCGCTGCAGGCACGACTTGCCGATGCGGGCTACGCGCAGTACGAGGTGTCGGCCTATGCCCGGCCGGGTCGGCGCTCACGGCACAACCTCACCTACTGGACGTTTGGCGATTATCTGGGCATCGGCGCCGGCGCCCACGGCAAGTGGACACGCGACGGACAGCCGCGGCGCCGCGCCAAGCACAAGCACCCCAAGACCTACCTGGCCACGGCGGGCTCGGCGGCCTGCTGGCAGGAAGACCAGGCCGTGGCCACCGCCGATCTGCCGTTCGAGTTCGCGATGAACGCGTTGCGGCTGGTGGACGGCTTTACCCCGGCGCAGTTCGAGTCCGCCACCGGCCTGCCGGTTTCGGCACTGGACGTGCCCCTGGGCGCGGCGCGCCGGCAGGGCCTGCTGGACGATGATGCCTCCGGCCGGCTGCGCGCCAGCGCGCTGGGGTATCGCCACCTCAACCGCTTGACGGGGTTGTTCCTGTAACGGAGTTGTATCGGAGTTCAAGAAATGCTCGAAGAAAAGGCCATCACCTGCCCCTACTGCTGGGAGACCCTCCACATTGACCTGGACCTCTCCGGCGGCACCGCCGAATACACCGAGGATTGCCACGTCTGCTGCCGACCGATTCTGGTGACCCTGCACGTTGATGAGGCCACCGGCGGCTTCCGGGTGGATGTGCGGGCCGAGAACGAATGAGCGCGCCGGTCGCGCCGCCGCGCCGTCGCCTGCGTTCGCTGAGCGGGCTTTGGCCGTTTCTGGCGCCTTATCGCCGTCAGTTGCTGTGGGCGCTGGTGCTGCTGGTGCTGGCCAGCCTGGCGATGCTGGCCGCGCCGCTGGCGGTACGTGACCTGATCGATCACGGATTCGAGCCGGGCGCGGCGATCCACGGCTACTTTCTGGGGCTGTTCGCCCTGGCAATGCTTGCCGGCATCCTGATGGCGGGGCGGTATTACATGGTCAGCTGGCTGGGCGAGCGGGTCACCGCGGACCTGCGCAGCGCGGTGTACCGCCGCATGCTGGTGCAGTCGCCTGGCTATTTCGAGCACACGCAGACCGGCGAAGTGCTGTCGCGGCTGACGGCGGACACCACGGTGATCCAGACCGTGGTCGGCTCGTCGATGTCGATGGGGCTGCGCAGTGCCGCACAGTTTCTGGGCGGCATGGTGATGCTGGCGGTGACCAGCCTCACGCTGTTCGCGGTGACGCTGGGGCTGCTGGTGGTGGTGATGGTGCCCATCGTCATCGTCAGCCGGCAGGTGCGGCGGCTGTCGCGCGAATCTCAGGACCGCGTCGCCGACACCGCCGCCGTGGCCGGCGAGATGCTCAACGCCATCCCCACCGTGCAGGCGTTCACCCAGGAAGGCTTCGAGGCGCGGCGCTTCGACCACGGCGTGACGCGCAGCTTCGTCACCGCCATGGCGCGCACCCGGCTGCGGGCGATCATGACGGCGAGCATCGTCGGCGGGGTCTTCGGCGCCATCGTGTTCGTGCTGTGGCTGGGCGCACGGGCGGTGATCGACGGCAGCATGACGGCGGGCGAACTGGCGTCGTTCGTGCTGTACGCGATGATCACCGCCGGGGCGATCGGCGTGATCGCCGAGGTCTGGGGCGAAGTGCTGCGCGCGGCCGGCGCCACCGAGCGGCTGATGGAGCTGCTGTCGGCCGAGCCCGACATTCAGGCGCCAGCGCAGCCCGCGGTGCTGCCGCGCCAGCCCCAGGCCGAGGTGATCCTCGACGCGGTGCATTTTGTCTACCCGTCACGGCCCGACACGCCGGCGCTGGACGGGCTGAACCTGGTCATCCACCCCGGCGAAACCGTGGCGCTGGTCGGCCCCAGCGGCGCCGGCAAGACCACGGTGTTCCAGTTGCTGATGCGCTACTACGACGTGAGCGGCGGCGCGATTCGCTTCAACGGCGTCGATCTGCGCGAGGTCGATCCACGGGCCCTGCGCGCGCAGATCGGCATCGTGCCGCAGGACGCGGTGATCTTCTCCGGCAGCGCGCTGGAAAACATTCGCTACGGTCGTGCCGATGCCAGCGATGACGAGGTCAAGGCCGCCGCGCGGCTGGCCCTGGCCGATGAGTTCATCGCCCGGTTGCCGCAGGGCTACGACACCTTTGTGGGCGAGCGTGGCCTGCGTCTGTCCGGCGGGCAGCGACAGCGCGTCGCCATTGCCCGCGCCATTCTTCGTGACCCGCCGCTGCTGTTGCTCGACGAGGCCACCAGCGCGCTGGACGCCGAAAGCGAAGCGCTGGTGCAACAGGGCCTGGCCGCCGCCATGCGCCACCGCACCACGCTGGTGATTGCCCACCGGCTGGCGACGGTGCGCAAGGCCGATCGCATCGTGGTGCTGGAGGGCGGGCGCATCGTCGAGATCGGCACGCCGGCCGAGCTGATGCAGCAGGGCGGCCTGTACGCGCGGCTGGCGTCGTTTCAGGTGATGGCCTGAGCCACCGGGCCCGGATTGTGCGGCTGGCCCGTCGCCGGCGACAGGCCGGGCTCAGGGCGCGGCGCTGGCCACCCGCCGCACGGCGTCCAGCCAGCCGGCATGCAGCCGGTCCGCTTCGGCCGCCGGCCGCTGCGGGCTGAAGCGTTGCTGTTCGGCCCACAAGGCGCTGATCTCATCCAGCGACGCGTAAACGCCGGTTTGCAGACCCGCCAGAAACGCCGCGCCCAGCGCAGTGGTTTCGATCACCTCGGGGCGTACCACCGGAATCTGCAACATGTCGGCCAGGTTCTGGGTCAGCCAGTCGTTGATGACCATGCCGCCATCGACCCGCAGCTCCTTGGGCGGCACGGCGTCTTCGCGCATGGCCGCCATCAGGTCGCGGGTCTGGTAGGCCACCGATTCCAGCGCGGCGCGCACGATCTGGGCAATGCCGGAATCGCGGGTCAGGCCGAAGATGGCGCCGCGCGCTTCCGGGTCCCAGTAGGGCGCGCCCAGCCCGGTGAAGGCCGGCACCAGATAGACGCCGTTGGTGCTGTCGATGGAGGCGGCGAGACCGGCGGTTTCGCCGGCATGCGAGATCAGGTGCATGGCATCCCGCAGCCATTGCACCGCCGCGCCGGCGACAAAAATGCTGCCTTCGAGCGCGAAGGTGGGCTTGCCCTTGAGGCGGTAGGCCACCGTGGTCAGCAGACGGTTGCGTGAGGCCACGCGCTGGTCGCCGGTGTTGAGCACCATGAAGCAGCCGGTGCCGTAGGTGGACTTGATCATGCCGACCTCGAAACAGGCCTGACCGACGGTGGCGGCCTGTTGGTCCCCGGCGACGCCGGCGATGGCGATGGGCGCATCGATTCCATCGAGGGTGGCGGTGCCGAAGTCGGCGGCACTGTCGAGCACTTCGGGCAGCAGGGCGCGGGGCACGCCGAAGAAGTCCAGCAGTTCGTCGTCCCAGTCTTGCGTGTCGAGATTGAACAGCGCGGTGCGGCAGGCATTGGTGGCGTCGGTGACATGGCGCTGGCCGCCGGTCAGGTTCCAGATCACCCAGCAGTCCATGGTGCCGAAGGCCAGTTCACCCTTCTCGGCGCGGGCACGCGCGCCCTCGACCTTGTCGAGAATCCAGGCGATCTTGGTGGCGGAGAAATACGGGTCGAGCAGCAGGCCGGTTTTTTCCGACAGCCACGCCGAGCGCTCGGCGCGCGCGGCACACCAGGCGGCGGTGCGGCGGTCCTGCCAGACGATGGCCGGATGGATGGGCTTGCCGGTCTTGCGGTCCCACACGACGGTGGTTTCGCGTTGGTTGGTGATGCCCATGCCGGCCAGGTCGGCGGCCTTCAGGCCGGCGTCTTTCAGCGCGCCGACGATGACCGCCTGGCTGTGCTCGGCGATGAGTGCCGCGTCGTGCTCCACCCAGCCCGACTGCGGGTAATGCTGCGGCAGTTCGATCTGGTGGCTGCCCAGCGCTTTGCCCTCGCGGGAAAAAATGATGGCGCGGGTGCTGGTGGTGCCTTGGTCAAGAGCCAGTAACGCGGTCATTTCAGCGAGCCTCGTGTGCGGGCCCTCAAGCCTAACGCAGACCCGCGACGCCGACGCACGTGCCCGCGGCGGCAGACGCGGGCCAGAAGAAATGCCTCAGAGGCTGCGCACCGCCGTGAACGTGGTGATGACCTTGCCGGTGGGCGCCCCGGTGGGCGAGCCGCCGCGCGGCTCGATGCTCACGGCGAAGGTCGGTGCCGGCTCGTCGCCGGTCAGGCCCTGGCGGGTGAGCACCTGACGGCCGGTGTCGGGCAGCACGCCCACCGACACCGGGGTGCCGTCGGCGCCGATCCACCACAACTCGGCACTGCGGTTGGCGGGGATTTTGGGCGTGCCTTCGACCTGCACGAGAATCTGCTCGCCGTTGGCGGTGGACTGCACCACCCAGCGGCCGCCGTCGGCGGCCAGCGCGGCAATGAGCAGGCCCTGCGGCTCGGGAATCGGCGTGGCCTGGTCCATCAGGCTGACGCTCAGCAGGCCGCCGAACACCATCGCCAGCACGGTCGCGGCGACCGCCCAGACCTTGAGGAACGGGAAGGGCCCGCGCGGCGGGCGTGCGGCACGTCGCGCGGCGGGGCGGCTGCCGCGGCGGCCTGCTCCAGGGCGCGTGGCACGCGGCGCGATCGGGCCGTCCAGGCTTGGACCTTGGCGGGTGCCCTCGGGTGCGGTGAGCGTGGGTTCATCCACCACCGGCGGGGTCGGCGCGGCGTGCTGCGGACCCAGTGCCGGCGCCTGGCGACGGCCTTTGCTGTCGCCGGCCGGGGCCGCTGCGGGGGGCGCGGCGCGACGTGATCCGGGGTGCGATCCGGGCCGGGTGGCGATCAGTGGCGGCGGCGTGGTCAAGGCGGTGGCGTCGTCGTGAAGGGCCGCAGACGGGCGCGGGTCGGCCGCCGCCCGGGTGGCCGCCGCTTCGATGCGCTTCCACCGACCCTCGGTCGGCAGAACGGGCTTGAAGCCGCGATGGAGCACGCTGAAATGCCGCTCCCAGCGATACACCGCCGCCCGCAGTTCGGCATCGCGGGCCAGCCGCTGCTGCATGGCGGCGCGTGCCGGGCCGCGCAGGGTGCCCAGTACGTAGGCGGCGGCGAGCATCGAGCGGCGTGGGGCGGTCCAGGCGCTCATGGTTCCAGACACTCCCGCAGGCGCTGCAGGCCCCGTCGCACCCAGCTCTTCACCGTGCCCAGCGGACTGCCCATGTGTTCGGCCAGCTCGGGGTGGGTGTAGCCCTCGTAATAGGCCAGCATGACGGCCTTGCGCTGCTCGTCCGAGAGCTCAATGAGGCAGTCGTTGAGCCGATGCATGTGCTCGTCGGTTTCCGCCTGGTTGTCGGGCGCGTTGCTGGCGTCGGCCCAGTCCAGATCCATCGGCAGGACGTCTTCATCGGCGGAGCTGTGCTCGCGATGGGCGCGCACCAGATCCAGCGCCCGGTAGCGCGCGATGGTCATCATCCAGGCGAGCGGGTGCCCCCTCTCTTCGGCATAAGAGTCCGCCTTGTTCCAGATTCTGAGGTAGCAATCCTGCAAGGCGTCCTCCGCACGGTCACGATGGCGAAGAATACGCAGCAGTACCCCCAGCAGATGCGACGAGGTGGCCTCGTACAGCAGCCGGAACGCGCGCATGTCTTTGGCCGCGGTGGCGCGCAACAGCGCCACCAGCGACTCAGCTTCGTTCGGAACTCGGGGTTGTGCCATGCGCAACAATATAACGGAAGGCCAGCGATTCGGCGGGCCCCGTTATGATTCGCCTCCTCCCCTCAAACTGGATGCCCGATGCTCGGCGCCTTTCCCCAGACCCGCCCCCGTCGCTTGCGGCAAGCGCCCTTCATCCGCGAGCTGGTGCGCGAGACGCGCGTCACCGCCGGCAACCTTGTGCAGCCCCTGTTCGTGGCCGAAGGCGCCCTTGCCGGACCGATCGCCGCGATGCCGGGCTGCGCGCGTCTGACCCTTGCCGAACTGGCCGACGCGGCCCGGCGGCTGGTCGATCTGGGCATTCCGGCGGTCGCGTTGTTTCCGGTGATTCCGCAGGCGCTCAAATCCGAGCGTGGCGAGGAGTCGCTCAATCCCGACGGTCTGGTGCCGCGCGCCATCGCGGCCATCAAGGCCGCGGCGCCCGGTCTCGGAGTGATTGTCGACATCGCCCTCGACCCGTACACCAGCCATGGCCATGACGGGCTGCTGAGCGCCGATGGCGCGGTCGACAACGACGCCACGGTCGAGGTGCTGCGCAAGCAGTCGCTGGCCTATGCCCGCGCCGGTGCCGACGTGGTGGCGCCCTCCGACATGATGGACGGCCGCATCGGCGAGATTCGCCGCGTGCTGGAGCGCGACGGTCTGCACAACGTGCTCATCCTGTCGTACGCGGCCAAGTACGCCAGCGCCTTTTACGGCCCGTTCCGGGATGCGGTCGGGTCTTCGGCCAACCTCGGCAAGGCCGGCAAGCAGACCTACCAGATGGACCCCGCCAACACCGACGAGGCGCTGCGTGAGGTGGCCCTGGACATCGCCGAAGGCGCCGATATGGTCATGGTCAAGCCCGGCATGCCCTACCTCGACATCATCCAGCGGGTCAAGGCCGAGTTTGGCGTGCCGGTGGCGGCGTATCAGGTCAGTGGCGAGTACAGCATGATGAAGGCTGCGGCCGCGCAGGGCATGCTCGACGAACGCGCCGTGCTCATGGAATCGCTGACCTGTCTGCATCGCGGCGGTGCCGACATTATTTTCACCTACTACGCCGCCCAGGCCGCCGAATGGCTGCGGGAGAACGCCCGATGAAGCGCTATGCGGTGATCGGCCAGCCGGTCGCACACAGTCTTTCGCCGACCATCCACAAGGCCTTCGCCGAGGCGGCGGCCATCACCCTCGATTACCAGGCGCTGGCCATCGATGCGGCCGATCTGGCGGCGCGGTTGGCGGCCCTGCACGGCGAAGGCTGGGCGGGATTCAACGTCACGCTGCCGCACAAGCAGGCGGTCATGGCCCTGTGCCAAGACCTCAGCGACGCGGCGCGACGCGCCGGGGCCGTCAACACCCTCATCCCGACCCCCGGCGGCTGGCACGGCGACAACACCGACGGCACCGGGCTGGTGCAGGACCTTGCACGACTGGGCGTGACACTCGCCGGCCGCAGGGTGCTGGTGCTGGGTGCGGGCGGCGCGGCGCGCGGCATCATCGCGCCGTTGCTGGCCACCCGCCCGGCATCGTTGACCATTTCCAACCGCAATCCCTGGAAGCCCGAGGCGCTCAGCGAAGCCTTTGCCGACCTCGGCACCCTGACGCCGCGCACCCACTGGGCGCTGAAGGGCGATGCCTTTGACGTGGTCATCAACGCCACGTCCGCAGGCCACAGCGGGGCCATGCCGCCCATGCCCGAGGGCCTGTTCGCCGACGGCGCGGTGGCCTACGACCTCAGCTACGGCAAGGCCCACCTGCCGTTTGCCGAATGGACAACCGCGCAGGGTGCGCGGACGGTCCACGATGGTCTGGGCATGCTGGTGGCGCAGGCCGCCGAGAGTTTCCGCCTGTGGCACGGCGTGACGCCGGATGCTGCGTCGGTGCTGGCGTTGCTGCGCGCGGACTAGCCGGCGCCGTTGCCCCGTTGCTGGGCTTCGACCTCGGCGATGCCGGGGGTGACCCAGCGCGAGACAAAGATGCCCAGCTCGAACAGCAGATACACCGGCACCGCCAGCATGAACTGCGAAATGATGTCGGGCGGCGTGAAGATGGCGCCCAGCACGAAGGCGCCGATGAACACGTACTCGCGCACGCTTTTCAGCTTCGCCGGGGTGACCAGGCCGGTCTGCACCATGAGCACGATGGCCACGGGCGTCTCGAAGGCGAGGCCGAAGGCGATGAACAGCGTCAGTACGAAGCTGAGGTAGGCGCTGATGTCGGTCATGACCGAGACCCCTTCAGGCGCCATCCCGACCAGGAACCCAAACACCGCGGGCAACACCAGAAAGTAGGCGAAGGCCACGCCGGCGTAGAACAGCAGCGTTGACGAGAGCATGAGCGGTGCGACGAAGCGCTGTTCCGACTTGTACAGGCCGGGCGCGATGAACGCCCAGGCCTGCCAGAGCGTCCATGGCATCGAGATGATGAACGCCAGCGCCGCCGCCAGCTTGATGGGCGCGAAGAACGGCGAGGCCACCTCGGTGGCGATCATGGTGGTGCCTTCGGGCAGCAGGGCCATGAGCGGCGTGGCGATCACCGTATAGACCTCACGCGCCACGAAGGTCAGCGGAATGAACACCAGCAGCAGGCCGAGCACGATGCGCAACAGCCGGTCGCGCATCTCCAGCAGATGCGCCATGAGCGGCTGTTCGTTGCTGTTGACCTCGGCCTTGCGGCTCATGGGGCCTGGTTCTTGTCGGCGGCCGGCGGGGCGTCGGCGGCGTTGCCTGACGCGCCGTCGCGGAGCGGTTTGTGCGGGGTCACACGGTCCTTGAGCTGGGTCATTTCGCCGCGCAGGCCCGATTCGGCTTCCCCGGCTTTTTCCTTGAGCAGCCGGTGGGCTTCTTCCAGCTCGCGGCGCAGATCGCTGGCGCGTGTTTCGCGGTCAAGCTCGGCCGTGAGGTTGCGCAGGTATCCCTTGGCGGTGCCGACCCAGCGGCCCAGGCCGCGCGCCGCGCGCGGCAGCTTTTCCGGGCCGAGGACGACCAGCGCGATCACCAGAACGATGGCGATCTCGGCAAAGCTGAAATCCAGCATGCGCGGTCTTTAGACCTTGTCTTTTTCAGTCTGCGACGCGGTGCTGTGCGGGGCGTTCTGATGCGGCTCGGCCAGCGACTCGGCGTCTTTGCGGGTGTCGGCCTCGCCCTCCTTCATCGACTGCTTGAAGTTCTTGATGCCGGCGCCGAGGTCGCCCCCGGCATTGCGCAGTTTCTTGGTGCCGAAGATCACGAGCACGATGACCAGTACGATCAACCAGTGCCAGATGCTGAATGAACCCATCGTTGATTCCTCAATTGTTCCGTGCCGCTTTTTCGGCATGACCTGACAGGCCGAAGCGCTGGGCCAGAACGTCGGTCACGTCCTCCAGGCTCAGGCCCTTGTGTACCAGCAGCACCAGGGTGTGAAACCACAGGTCTGCCACTTCGTTCGACAGCGGCCCTGGCGCGCCGTTCTTGGCAGCCAGCAGAACCTCCGCGGCCTCTTCGCCCACCTTCTTCAAAATGGCGTCGTCACCCTTGGCCATCAGGCTGGCGACGTACGACCCGGCAGGATCGGCGCACTTCTGACGTTCACGAATCACGTCCACCAGAGCGGTCAATATGTCGTTTGCGGGCATCGGTCAGTGTGCAGTAGGGGCATGACAGGCAGACGACAGCTTACACAAGCGCGGGGTCGGCCCAAGGCGGGACCTGCGCGCGCCTCAGAGGCGAATGTTGACGCCCTTGCCCTTCAGGAAGCGCTTGGCTTCGCCGACGGTGTGGGTGCCGTGGTGAAAGATGCTGGCCGCCAACACCGCGTCGCAGCGACCCTCGGTGAGCCCTTCATACAAATGCTTGAGTTCGCCCACGCCGCCGCTGGCAATCAGCGGCACGGCCACCTGGTCGCTGATGGCCCGCAGCAGTTCGTGGTCGTAGCCTTCCTTGGTGCCGTCGCGGTCCATGCTGGTGACCAGCAGTTCGCCGGCGCCGAGCTTGGCCATGCGCACGGCCCACTCGACGGCGTCGATGCCGGTGGAGCGGCGCCCGCCGTGGGTGAACACTTCCCAGCGCAGCGGCTCCTTCTTCTTGTTGACGCGCTTGGCATCGATGGCCACGACGATGCACTGCACGCCGTAACGATCACCGGCTTCGGCGACCAGCTGCGGGCGGTCGACGGCGGCGGTGTTGATGCTCACCTTGTCGGCACCGGCCGACAGCAGGGCGCGCACATCGGCGCAGGTGCGAACGCCGCCGCCGACGGTCAGTGGAATGTAGATTTCACGCGCCACCGCTTCGACGGTCTTGAACAGGGTCGGGCGGTCATCGCTGCTGGCGGTGATGTCGAGGAACACCAGTTCGTCGGCACCCTGCTGGTCGTAGCGGCGGGCGACCTCGACCGGGTCGCCGGCGTCCTGTATCGATTCGAACTTGACGCCCTTGACCACGCGGCCGCGGTCGATGTCGAGGCAGGGAATGATGCGCTTGGCCAGCATCGGTCAGCCTTTCGCGAGTTTGACGGCGGCCTTGAAGTCGAGGCTGCCCTCGTACAGGGCGCGGCCGATGATGGCGCCGGCCACGCCGTCATCTTCCAGCGTTTTGAGGCGTTCGATGTCGGCCAGCGAGCTGACGCCGCCGCTGGCGTACACCGGGGTTTTCAGCGCGCGGGCCAGGTTGCCGGTGGCTTCTTCGTTGAAGCCGTTCATCATGCCGTCGCGACCAATGTCGGTGTAGATGACCGCTTCGACGCCGTCGCGCTCGCAGTGCAGGGCGGTTTCGATCACGTCGTGCCCGGTGACCTTGGTCCAGCCGTTCAGCGCCACGCGGCCGTCGACCGCGTCGAGCCCGACGATGATGTGGCGTGGGTATTCGAGGCAAAGATCGTGCAGAAAGTGCGGCGCGTTGACCGCGCGCGTGCCGATGATCACGTAGTCCACGCCCGCATCGAGGTAGCGCTGCACGGTGTCTTCGTCGCGAATGCCGCCGCCGATCTGTACCGGGATGCTGATCGCCTTGGCAATGGCCTCGACCACCTTGAGGTTGATCGGCTCGCCCTTCATGGCGCCGTCCAGGTCGACCACGTGCAGCCGTTCGGCCCCTTCGTCGGCCCAGCGTTGCGCCATCGCCACGGGGTCTTTGGAGAACACCGTGACATCGTCCATTCGGCCTTGGCGCAGGCGGACGCACTCCCCATTCTTGAGGTCAATCGCAGGAATCAGCAGCATGAGTTGGGCAACAGCGTGGAGTCGTTTTTGGGGCGGGCGATCTGGCGGCGCGGCGCATCGGGCGATGACCCTGACAGCCAGACTGCCGCAGTTGGCAGCGGCGGTGCAACTCGGGGTAGGGTCATCAGGGCGACCAGTCAACGAAATTGGTCAACAACTGAATGCCGGTGGCCTGGCTTTTTTCGGGATGAAACTGGAAGGCCACGATGTTTTCGTGCGCCAGTGCGGCGGTGAACGGTTGCATGTATTCCGCTTCGCCCATGCGGTCACTCGGCAAGGCAAGCGCCACGTAGTAGCTGTGCACGAAATAGAACCAGCTGTTGTCGGGGACGTTCTTCCACATCGGGTGCGTCGGCATGCTCTGCCGTACCCGGTTCCAGCCCATGTGCGGCACCTTCAGGCGCGGGCCGTCGGCCGGGTCGGCGGGCGGTGGGTCGGGGAAGCGGCGCACCTGGCCACTGATGATGCCCAGTGCATCCACGCCGCCGTTTTCTTCGCTGTGATCGAGCATCACCTGCATACCGAGACAGATGCCCATCAAGGGTTTGGTGCGGGCGGCCTCGCGCACCATCTCGTTGAGTTCGAGGCGCCGCAGTTCGTTCATGCACGCCTTCACGCCGCCCACCCCGGGCAGCACGATGCGGTCGCACTTCATCAGCACCTCGGGGTCGTAGGAGACCTCCACGCGCGTGGCGCTGCAGACCCGCTCCAGCGCCTTGCCGAGCGAATGCAGGTTGCCCATGCCGTAATCGATGACGCCAATCGCTCGCATTGGTAAATCTGGACTTGGAGAATAAGGAGGGGTGGAACGTGAACGCCGTCGCGCCGGATGCGGGTTACAGCACGCCTTTGGTCGAAGGCATGGCGTCGGCAGCGCGGGCATCGACCGTGCAGGCCATGCGCAGCGCCCGGCCAAAGGCCTTGAACACGGTTTCGGCGATGTGATGGCTGTTGCGACCGCGCAGGGCATCCACGTGCAGGGTCATCTGCGCGTGGTTGACCAGTCCCTGAAAGAACTCGCGGAACAGGTCAACGTCGAAGTCGCCGATGCGGGCGCGGGTGAACTCGACGAACCACTCCAGTCCGGGGCGGCCCGACAGGTCGATCACCACCCGCGACAGTGCTTCGTCGAGCGGCACATAGGCGTGGCCGTAGCGCACCAGACCCTTCTTGTCGCCAATGGCCTGGGCGATGGCCTGGCCGATGCTGATGCCGATGTCTTCGACGCTGTGATGGTCGTCGATGTGCCGGTCGCCTTCTGCCTTGACCTTGAGGTCAATCAGGCCGTGGCGGGCAATCTGGTCCAGCATGTGGTCCAGAAAGGGGACACCGGTGTCGAGTTCGCGCGCGCCGCTGCCGTCGAGATTGATCTCGACTTCGATGCGGGTTTCCAGCGTGGTGCGCGAAATGCGGGCGATTCGGGCGGTCATTCCCATTCAGGGCTAGCGTTCGAGGCGCGTAGGATACGCCTTCGAGCGCACCGCGTCAGACCGCGCCTGCGGGGACCGCAGACGGCGCCGTCTCCAGCCAGAACGTCACCGGTCCATCGTTGATCAGCGACACGGCCATGTCGGCGCCGAACGCCCCCTGCCGCACCCGTGCCGCGCCCAGGGACGCGACGGCCGTCGACACCGCAACCGCGAACAGTCCGCGTGCCTGATCCGGCGGCGCGCTGGTTGAAAAGCCCGGGCGCAGTCCACTGCGGGTGTCGGCGGCCAAGGTGAACTGCGGCACCAGCAGCAGGCTGCCCCCGGCGTCGCGCAGCGAGCGGTTCATGCGCCCCCGGTCATCGGCGAACACGCGGTAGGCCATGCAGCGCTGTGTGAGTTGGGCGACGCGGGCCGCGTCGTCGTCTGGCTCGAAGCCCACGAGCACCAGGAGACCGGGGCCAATGTTGGCGATCTGCGCCTCCGCGACCGATACGGATGCTTGGCTGACGCGCTGTAGCAGGGCTTTCATCGCCAGCAGTTTAATGAAGGCGGCGACTGTTCCACCGGCGGTGGTTCCGTGTAGGCTCCTGCGCCTCAACACGTGAGGCGGGAGCAGGGTGATGCAACGTCGTGAGGTCTTGATGGGGCTTGCCGGTGGCGCTGCGGCATTGGCCGGGTGCAAGCCGGGTGCAGTGGCGCAGCCCGGCGGCGCGGCCGCATCGGCACGCTTCGAGTGGCGCATGTACACGACCTGGCCCAAGAACTTCCCGGGGCTGGGCACCGGCGCCGAGCGGCTGGCCGAGCGCATCTCGCAGATGTCGGCCGGGCGTCTCAAGGTCACGGTGTATGGCGCGGGCGAGCGGGTGCCCGCGCTGGAAGTGTTCGACGCCGTCTCGCGTGGCAGCGCACAGATGGGCCACGGCGCCGCGTATTACTGGAAAGGCAAGCTGGCCTCGGCGCCGCTGTTCTGCACCGTGCCGTTCGGGTTTACGGCGCAGGAACAGAACGCCTGGCTGTACTACGGCGGCGGCATGGCGTTGTGGCGCGAGGCTTATGAACGCTTCAACCTGATGCCGTTCGATGCCGGCAACACCGGCACCCAGATGGCGGGCTGGTTCAATAAACCCATCGACACCCTCGATGACCTGAAGGGCCTGAAGATGCGCGTTCCCGGTCTGGGCGGCGAGATCCTCTCGAAGCTGGGCGTGGTGCCGGTCAACATTCCCGGTGGCGAGCTGTTCACCGCACTTTCGACCGGGACCATCGATGCCGCCGAGTTCGTGGGGCCCTACAACGATCTCGCATTCGGGCTGCACCGGGCGGCGCGTTATTACTACTATCCGGGGTGGCACGAGCCCGGCGCGACGCTGGAGGCCTTCGTCAATCTGGATGCCTGGAAGGCCCTGCCCGAAGATCTGCAGGTCATCGTGCAAACCGCCTGTGAGGCGACCTCGCACACCATGCTGGCCGAGATGACCGCCCGCAACAACCGTGCGCTGACGACGCTGGTCACCGAGCATGGCGTTGACGTGCGGCCGCTTCCGAACGATATTCTCGCCGCGCTGAAGGTCGAGAGCGAGCAGTACCTTGCCGAGGCCGCCAAGGCTGAGCCGTTGATGGCGCGGGTGGCCGAGTCCATCAGTCAGTTCCGCGACGAGATGATCAGGGGCACGGCCATTGCCGAGCACGCGTTCTTGAATGCACGCAGTGCCTGAACTCTCGCGACGAACGCCCCTCCAAGTCTCCGCTCCGGCGACCGGCTCGCCAGCAGCAATGACCTGACCTGAAAAACCTATGACCGACCCTGACATATTGATCGAGGCCCACGGGCTCACCCGGCGCTACGGCCATCAGCACGCCGTGCAGAATCTGTCGCTGACCCTGCGCAAGGGCGAGGTGCTGGGCCTGCTGGGCCCCAATGGCGCCGGCAAGTCCACGACCATGAAGATGCTCACCGGCACCCTGAAGCCCAACGCCGGCACGGTGGCCATCAAGGGCGTGTCGATGGCCGACGCCCCGAAGGCGGCGAAGCAGTCGCTGGGGTACCTGCCCGAACAGCCGCCGGTGTATGGCGAGTTGACGGTGGACGAATTTCTCGACTTCGCGGCCGGCCTGCACGGGATGCGCGGCGCCCAGCGCAAGCAGGCGGTTGCCTCGGCCAAGCGCGATTGCGGGCTGGAGGAAGTGTCGAAGCGGCTGATCAGCAATCTGTCCAAGGGTTATCAGCAGCGGGTGGGCTTGGCGCAGGCCATCATCCATCGTCCGCCGGTGATCATTCTCGACGAACCGACCGTGGGGCTGGACCCCATCCAGATCCGCGAGATCCGCAGCCTGATCGCCGATCTGGGCCGCAACCACTCGGTGATTCTGTCCAGCCACATCCTTCCCGAGATACAGGCCGTGTGTTCGCGGGTGATGATCATTTCGCGTGGACGGGCGGTGTATGACGAGCCCCTCACGGCCACCGAGCACGCGCGTTTCGACACCGTCGAAGTGGCGCTGCGGCAGCCGCCGCCCCTGGCGCAGCTGCGCGACATTGCCGGCGTGGCCGAGGTGCAGGCCCTGCCGGGCGGCGCCCGGTTCGCGGTGCGGGTGCAGCCGGGCCAAGACCCTCGCGAAGCCCTGGCCAGCGCCGCGGCGCAGGGCCATTGGGGTCTGTTCGAGTTGCGTGCCGTGACCCGCAGCCTCGAAGACATATTTGTGGAGTTGACATCGGGCGACGCGCTGGGGGTGGCCGCATGAACACGCTGATCATTGCCCGCGCCGAACTGCGGCGCATCTTTCTGTCACCGCTGGCCTGGGCCGTGCTGGCCGTGGTGCAGGTGCTGCTGGGCTTCATTTTCGTCAACGTGCTGTTCGACTTCATCAACCAGCCGGGCTTTGGCGGCGGGTTTGGTGCCTCCGACGTGGTGGTGGGCCAGGTGTTCGGTTTCGCCACGATTCTGGTGCTGCTGATCATGCCGCTGATGACCATGCGCCTGTTTGCCGAGGAGCGTAAAAGCGGCACCCTCAACCTGCTGCTGTCGGCGCCGGTGTCACTCACCGAGATCGTGCTCGGCAAGTTTCTGGGCGTGCTGGGCTTCATCGTGGTGCTGCTGGCGGTCACGGCGCTGATGCCGCTGGCGCTGCTGCCCACCACCGATCTGGACGTGGGCCGCGTGGCGGCGGGCCTGCTGGGACTGCTGTTGCTGATGGGCTCGTTCGCAGCCGCCGGACTGTTCGTGTCGTCGCTGACGCGCGAGCCCACCATCGCCGCAGTGGCCAGCTTCGGCCTGCTGCTGCTGATCTGGCTGGTCAACATTCTCGGCTATCAGGACGGCGTGCCCTTTGCCGAGGTGATTCGTTACCTGTCACTGATCGAGCATTACGAAAGCCTGCGGCGCGGCGTGTTCAACACCGCCGACATCGCCTACTACGCC
Organism: Polycyclovorans sp.; assembly: GCA_002706265.1. Lineage (GTDB taxonomy): Bacteria > Pseudomonadota > Gammaproteobacteria > Nevskiales > Nevskiaceae > Polycyclovorans. The sequence continues at coordinate 49,950 of PAKU01000038.1, forward strand.
CTGTTCACCGCACTGTTTCTCGGCTTGACCGTGCAGCGCCTCGACCTCGAACGCCAATGACCGATTCGAAGATGAAATCTCAATCCTTGCAAAAGTGGTTCAGCGTGCTGCTGTTGATCGCGCTGATCGTGGTGCTCGGCGTGCTGTCGACGCGCTTTTCGGCGGCAGTGGACTGGACGGCCGGCAACCGCAACACCCTCACCGAGGCCAGCCAGGCGCAACTGGCGAGCATGGACGGGCCGATCATCGTCCGCGCCTTCGTCTATTCCGGCGACCCGCTGCGGCGCGAGGTGGAGCAGGACTTTGGCCGCTACCAGCGCGCCAAGCCCGATGTGGAGCTGCGGTTTGTCGACCCCAGCACCCAGCCGCAGCTGGTGCGGGAGTTCAACATTCGCCAGCCCGGACAGATCGTTCTGGAGTACGACGGGCGGCGCGAGACCATTCCCGGCACCACCGAGCCGATGGTGACCACCGCATTGCAGCGGCTGGCCGTCAGCGGCGAACAGTGGGTGGTGTTTCTGACCGGCCATGGCGAGCGCAGCATCAGTCGCGCGGAGGACTCGCTGGCGATGACCGCCTATGCCAACGCCCTGCGCGAACGCGGCCTCAAGGTGCAGACCGTGAACCTGACCGAGACGCCGGCCATTCCCGACAACACCAGCGTGCTGGTGCTGGCCAGCCCCGAGCGCGCCTACCTGCCCGGCGAGATCGAACTGGTGCGCGACTACGTGGCGGGCGGCGGCAATCTGTTGTGGCTGGCCGACCCCGACCACCCCACCGGACTGGCCGAGGTGGCCGCCGAACTGGGCGTGACCTGGCTCGATGGCTACGCGATTTTCCCCAACTATCAGGTGATTGGCACCGGCCATCCCGGCTTCTTCGCGGCCACCCAGTATCCGTCCAACCCGGTGACCCAGGGCTTTGACCAGATCACCCTGTTTCCGCTGGTGCGCGCCATGGCGGTGGACCCGGTCAATGACTGGGCCATGCAGCCGCTGCTGGTGGCCAGCGATGCGGCCTGGCTGGAAACCGGCGACATCACCAGTGGCACGGTCGCACTGGACGACGACGACATTCCCGGCCCGCTGCTGATCGGCGCCACCCTGACCCGCGATGTCGAGGTCGAGGGCAAGAACATCACGCAGCGCGTGGCCTTGATCGGCGATGCCGATTTTCTTTCCGACCTGCACCTGACCGAGCTGGGCAATCAGGGTTTCGGACTCAATCTGGCGCAGTGGCTGGCGCTGCGCGATGCGCAACTGAACATTCAGGTCCCTGCCGCGCCGGACACCGAAATCGTGATCTCGCCCTGGGGCGGCAAGGCCCTGGTCGTAGGGTTTGTCATCGTGCTGCCGCTGTTGCTGCTGCTGGTGGGCGTGGGGCGTTGGTTCCTGCGGCGTCGGCGTTAAAAGGTGTATTCCATGACACGCGGTAAACGCAATGTGCTGTTGTTGGTCGGTATCGTCGGGCTGGCGGCGCTGCTCTGGTTCACGCGTGAGCAGCCCGAGCCTGAGGTGCCCTTGACCGCCCTGAGCCCGGACCTCATCGACCGCATTCGTGTTGCGCACCCCGACCGTCCGGCCATCGTGCTGGCGCGAGGCGCCGAAGATCAATGGCGATTGACCGAGCCGGTGGAGGCCGACGCCGATGCCCTGGAAGTGGCGGCCCTGCTGAATCTGGCGAACCTGCCGGTGCGACGGCAACTCGACGGCGCCTTCGACCCCGCCGAGCTGGGGCTGGCGCCACCCGCCTTCGTCATCACCCTGAACGACGTCGTGCTGCGTTTCGGTGACACCAACCCGATCACCGCGCAGCGCGTGGTCCAGACCGACACTCTGGCTGCGCTGGTCGACAACCCGCCCAGCGCGGCGCTGGATGACGACTACACCGACCTGGTCAGCAAGCAGCTGATCCCTGAAGGCGATGCCATCGTCGCCATCGACCTGCCCGACGGGCGCCGTGTCGAGGCGGCTGATGACGGCTGGCGCGTGGTCGGCTTTCCGGCGCTTGATCCGCAGGCCCTGGTCGAGGGCTGGAAAGGCGTGCGGGCCATGTGGAACGCCGCCGCCCCGGCGGTCGAGGTCGGGGCACTGCCGCAGGTGACCGTCACGCTCGCCTCGGGCGCCCGCCGCGCGTTCGCGGTGGTCCAGCAGTCGCCACAGTTCGAGCTGATCAATCCGGCGCTCAAGGTGCAGCACACGCTCTCGGCGGCGCTGGCCGACACGCTGTTGACGGTGCCTGAGCCTGGGTCCGAGCCTGCGGCGGAGGAGGCTGCAGATCCTGAAGCGGCGCCTGCGGCGGCTGAGGTCGATCCCGCCGGCTGATGCCCGAGCTTCCCGAGGTCGAGACCGTACGCCGCGGCCTGGCCCCACACGTCATCGGTCGCCAGATTGCCACCGTGGTGGTGCGCGAGGCCCGCTTGCGCTGGCCAGTGCCGGCGAGCCTGCCGGCCGATCTGCCGGGGCAGCGCATCCTCGCCGTTGACCGTCGCGGCAAGTATCTGCTGCTGCGCATGAGCGGCGGCGACACGGTGCTGGTGCACCTGGGCATGTCGGGCCGCCTGCGGGTGTTCGATGCGCTGCCCGCGCCGGTGAAGCACGACCATGTCGACTGGACCTTCGTTGGCGGTGGCGGCCTGCGGCTCAACGATCCCCGCCGGTTTGGCGCGGTGCTGCACTGGCCGCAGTCGCAGACCGGCCACGCGCTGCTCGATCACCTGGGCCCCGAACCGTTCGACGACGCCTTCAACGGCGCTTATCTTTATGCCCGGTCGCGCGGCAAGCAGGTGGCCACCAAGTCCTTTCTGATGGACGGCCGCACCGTGGTGGGCTGCGGCAACATCTACGCGGCCGAGTCGCTGTTTCGGGCGCGCGTTCGCCCGACCCTGCCGGCCGGCAAGCTGAGTCTGCCGGCCTGCGAGCGGCTGGTGGTCGCGGCCCGCGCGGTGTTGCGCAGCGCCATCGAACAGGGCGGCACCACGCTGCGGGATTTCGCCGGGGCCGATGGCCTGGCCGGCTACTTTCAGCAGGATCTGCGGGTGTACGGCCGTGAGGGCCAGCCGTGCCGGGTGTGCGGCACCACGCTGAAAGGGCAGCGCATCGGGCAGCGCGCCAGTGTCTGGTGCCCGAAATGCCAGCGTTGATCACGCTTCTACAAGGCGCCGGCGAAAGTGCGGGCGCGCTGGCAAGATGCGGGTCGTTCAATTTGCGAAGCCCCCTGCCATGACCACGATGACCGACGCATTCACGCTGCCTTGCGGCGCCACCCTGCCCAACCGCATCGCCAAGGCGGCGATGACCGAAGGGCTGGCCGACCCCTGGCTGCGCGCCACCGAGCGCCACGCCCGCGCCTATCGGCAGTGGTCGCACGGCGGTGCGGGTCTGCTGATTTCTGGCAACGTGATGATCGACCGGCTGCGGCTGGAGCGGCCGGGCAACGTGGCCATCGATGGCAACGGCGGTGTCGATGGCCTGCGCAACTGGGCCAGGGCCGGCACCGAGGCCGGCAATCACCTGTGGATGCAGATTTCGCATCCCGGCCGGCAGACGCCGCGGTACGTCACCCTGGACCCGATGGGGCCGTCGGCCGTGCAGCTCGACATGCTCGCCAACTACGCCAAGCCCCGGGAGATGACCGGCGACGAGATCGAAGACTTCATCCGCCGCTTCGCGCATGTGGCGGTCACCGCCCGCGACGCGGGCTTCACCGGCGTGCAGGTGCACGCCGCGCACGGCTATCTGCTGTCGTCGTTCCTGTCGCCGGTGACCAATCGCCGGGGCGACGAATGGGGCGGCGCGCTGGAGAACCGCGCACGCTTTCTGCTGGAGGTCTTGCGCGCCACCCGGGCCGCCGTGGGCGACGATTTTCCGGTCGCGGTCAAGCTCAATTCCGATGATTTCCGCAAAGGCGGCTTCACCCACGACGACTGCCTGCAGGTCGTGCAATGGCTCAATGACGAGCGTGTCGATCTGCTCGAAATCTCCGGCGGCACCTATGAACAGCCCAAGCTGCTGGGCGTCGATGGCCGGGACGACAGCGCCGTGGAACGCAAGAGCACGCGCGCCCGTGAAGCATATTTTCTCGATTACGCCGAAAGCATCCGCACGGTGGCGAAGATGCCGCTGATGGTGACCGGCGGGTTCCGCAGCGCCGAGGGCATCAACGCCGCGCTCGCAGAAGGCCATTGCGATGTCGTGGGTCTGGCGCGGCCGCTGTGCACGCACCCGGATGCGCCCAAACAAATGTTCGGCGGCCGCATGACCACCTTGCCCTCGTTCGAGCACGACCTGTCGCTCGGTGACGCGCAGTGGCTGGGCAAGAACAGCCACCTGTACGTCATCAAGATCGTGCACACCATCGGTCAGCTGGGCTGGTACTGCCTGCAGATCGCGCGCCTGGGCGACGGCACCAAGCGTCACCACTACGGTCTGTGGCGCGCCACGTTCAGCTATCTGATGGACGAGTACGTCACTGCCTTCAAGCGCTGGCGTGCCTCAAGGCGCCCCGCCGCCTGAGCCCCGCGGGGTCAGGGTGACGATTCGCTGGCGGGCGTCAGTTTGAGCACCGCGCCGTCGGCAGCGTCGGTGAGCACGTAGACCGCGCCGTCCGGGCCAACGGTGACCGAACGCAGGCGCGCTTTGCGGTCGGCCAGCAGCCGCTCCTGCCGGGGCTGGCCGTCGTCATCAAAGCTCACGCGCACCAGCATGCGATGGGCCAGCGCGGTGATCAGCAGGCTGCCCTTCCACTGTGCGAACAGGTCGGCGTCGTACACCGCGAGGCCCGAGGGCGCGATTGATGGGGTCCAGTGCAGCACCGGATCTTCCATGTCGGGCCGTGAGGTGTGCGGGGTGATCTGGGTGCCGGCGTACTCCACACCGAAGGTGGCCACCGGCCAGCCGTAGTTCTTGCCGGGTTTGATGCGGTTCAACTCGTCGCCGCCACGCGGTCCGTGCTCGTGCGCCCACAGGGTTTTGCGCGTGGCGTCGTAGGCCAGGCCCTGCACGCTGCGGTGGCCGTAGCTGTAGACCTCGGGCGCCTTGTCGGCCTCGCCGACGAAGGGATTGTCGTCGGGCACGGCGCCGTCTGGCGTGATCCGCACGATCGCGCCGAGGTGGTTGGCCGGGTCCTGCGCCTCGTAGCGGAAGTCGTAGCCGTCTCCGAGGCTGAGCACCAGCGTGCCGTCGGGCAACCACGCCATGCGGCCGCCGTAGTGCACGGCCGTGTTGCGCGTGGGGGCGGCGTCGAAAATGACTTCGATGTCTTCCAGCGCGCTGCCGGTGTAGCGGCCACGGATCACGCGGGTGGTGTTGGCCTCGGCCGTGCCGTGGGCCATCGACAGGTAGACGTGCCCGGATTTCTCGAAATCCCGCGCCGGCAGCACGTCGAACAGGCCGCCCTGGCGTGCCACATACGCCGGCGGCACGCCGGCGATGGGGGTGGGGGCGAGCGCCCCGTCGCGCCAGACACGCAGATTGCCGCTGCGCTCGGTGATCAGCGCGCTGCCGTCAGGCAGAAAGGCCATGGCCCAGGGGAAACTGAGGCCTTCGGCCACGGTTTCGACCTTGATGCCGGAGGCCGCCTCGGCGGGCACGGCAAGCAGACTGGTGGCGAGGAGCAGCGCACGGAAGATCATCTCTGAACTCTGAACAGATGGGTGTGGGAAAGACTACCAGTCCATGCCGAATGTTCACCCGGCGTGGCCGGCCCGGCACACAAGGCCGGGGTGGATGCGGCATCATCGGCGCCGTATTCGATGCCGGACCGACGATGCCCAACGCAGTCAACGAAGCGCCCGCAATCATTCGCATCCCCACGGCATTCATCATCGCCATCTGCGCCACTGCGATTGCCGCGACGGTACTGCAGGTCTGTCACTCCACCTCGGTGCTGCGCGAGCTGGGCGCGCCGGTGGACACGGGGGCGGCGCTGGGCATGCTCATGCACGACCTGGTGGGCTTTGGACTGAACTTCATGGGCGTGACCGCCATCGCCTTTCTGATCGCCTTCGTGGTGACGGCGCTGCTGCAACGCGTGCTCAAGGTGTCGTCGGTGAAGCTGCACGGCCTGGCCGGTGCCGTCGCCATCTGGACCGCGCTGAAGTGCATCACCCTGCTCACCGGCATCTCGCCCATTCCCGCGAGCCTGGAATGGGCGTGGTTGGCGGGCCTGGTGGCAACCGGCGCGCTGGGCGGTCTGCTGTACGGCTGGTTTGCCGCGCCCGGACCCCACGTGCTCAAACCGTGAACACGAACCGCTGACGGTCGAAGCGCACCTGCGGGTAGTAGATGCCGTCGGCGGCCCGTTCGCCGGCGCCGACCACCATCAGAATGTGGGCCTCATCGGGCAGCTTGAGCAGCCTGGCCACGCGGGCTTCGTCGAATCCCTCCATCGGGCAGGTGTCGTAGCCGTGGGCGCGAAAGGCCAGCATCAGGTTCTCGGCGGCCAGCGCGGTGCTTTTCACCGCCCAGACCTTCATCTCGGCGTGGCTGAAGGGCCCGCGCATCATCGGGCGGAAACGCCCCACCACGCTGGCCCCGAGACCTTTCACCAGGCCCAGCGCCCCGAGCGGCCCCTGCGTGTACATCAGCGGCACCAGCTTGGCGTAATAGTCGTTGACGATCTTCGGGATCTTGCCCTTGGGCCAGCTGCTGAGATTGAGCTTGGCGTGGCTCAGGTAGGTGTCGGTGCGCGCCACCACCACGATCAGCTCGGCAGCGGTCTTGGCGGCGCTCTGGCCCAGGCAGGCGTCCACCAACGCACGCTTCTTGGCCGGGCTCTGCACCTTGTAGAAGGCCCAGGGCTGCAGGTTGGAAGAGTTCGGCGCCAGCAGCGCCAGATCGAGGCAGTCGTCCAGCACCGCGGGTGGAATGGCCTTGTCGGTAAAGCGGCGCACCGAGCGGCGGGTGATGACGGTTTGCCGAAAGGCCTCGACATCAATCGGCGGCGGCGCGGGTTCGGCGTGGCGCCCGGGCTTGGCGGCGGCCTTGGGCTTCGCTGCGGTGGTGTTTGCGCGCGCGCGCCGGGCGGCCGGGGCCTTGGGGGTGCTGGTCATGTCGCGACCTCCTGATGACGGATGCAAGGGGTCGCAGTGTCCCGCAAATCAGGTCACTCAGGCGCGTTGCTGGGGCGCCAGGGCCAGCGGGTTGCGATGCCGGCGCGTGCGGCGCAGCGCGGCGGCCTCCATCACGCCCCACAGCAGCATGCCGCCGATCAGGCGCGGCGAGGGATGACGGGTGATCTGGCGAATGGCGTTCATGAGGCGCACCTCTGTTAAGAAGGCCCCGATTGTCCCGGCGGTCAATGACACGGCGGTGACGATTGCGTGACAGCGCCCGCGCAGGGCGCTGTCAAACGCTTGCCATGCGTCTGCGGCACGATCGTCACATGTTGGGTAATCCCTTGGCCGAATTCGACGCGCTCGAAGCTCTCATCGAGCAGGGGCAACCCTATCTGCAGGTTCGGCGCCTGGGCACCGTTCAGGCCGGTGAGGCGGCGCTGCCCCTGCTGTTGATTTCGCTGGGCAGCGACGACGTGAGCAAGCCGGGCATCGGCTTTTTCGGCGGCGTGCACGGACTGGAGCGCATCGGCGCCGACGTGGTGACCGCCTACCTGCGCTCGCTGGTCATGCGTCTGCCCTGGGATGAAGCGCTGCATCACCAGTTGCAGCAGGTGCGCATCGTGATGATGCCGCGTGTCAATCCGGGGGGCCTGTGGCTGGGCACCCGCGCCAATCCGCGCGGTGTCGACCTGATGCGCAACGCGCCCATCGACGCCACCGAATCTGTGCCGTTCATGGTGGGCGGCCAGCGGCTGAGTGCGGAAATGCCCTGGTATCGAGGCCCGGCCAAAGGCCCGATGGAGCTTGAAAGCGCGGCGCTGTGCAGCGCCGTCGAGCAGGAGCTGCACCCGCGCCCCTTCAGCCTCACGGTGGATTGCCACTCCGGCTTCGGTCTGCAGGACCGGCTATGGTTCCCCTACGCGCACACCGCGCGGCCCATTCCGCATCTGCCCGAGGTCCATGCCCTGTCGCAGATTTTCGAGCAGACCATGGTGCATCACCGTTACGTGTTCGAGCCGCAGAGCCTGCAATACCTGACCCACGGCGACCTCTGGGATTACCTGTACCAGCGCTCTCTGAGTGCGGCCGAAAAGGTCTTCCTGCCCTTGACCCTGGAGATGGGCTCGTGGCTGTGGATCAAGAAGAACCCACGCCAGGTGTTTAACCGCTTTGGCATTTTCAATCCGTTGATCGGGCACCGGCAGGAGCGCGTGATGCGGCGCCAGATCGCCCTGTTGGACTTCTTTACCCACGCGGCGGCCAGTGCCCGCCGCTGGCTGCCCAAACTCAGCTCCCGCGCCGACCACGCCGCCATGGCGCAGGCGCGCTGGTACAGCGGGCGTGGCGCATGAGCACGCCGTGGCTGCTGCTGCGTGGCCTGATGCGCGAGACCCGGCATTGGGGCGATTTTCCGGCGCGTCTGGCCGCCGCCGGCCAGACCTCGACCTACACCCTGGACCTGGCCGGCAACGGCCTGCGCTACCGCGAGACCAGCGGCCCAACCGTGCCGGACATGGCCGACGACGTGGCCGATCAGTGGCAGCGCCTGCGGGGCGGCCCGGTGCGGGTGCTGGCCCTGTCGCTGGGGGGCATGGTGGCCGCGGAGTGGGCGCGGCAGGCACCGCACACGGTGACTGAACTGGTGTTGTGCAACAGCAGCTTTCGGCCCTACAGCGCGCCGTGGGAGCGCTTCCAGCCGCGCGCCCTGTCCAAGCTGCTGCGCTTGCTGCTGACCGCGCCCGCGGCGTTGGAAATCGAGACCGAGATTCTGCGCCTGAGCAGCAACCGGCCCGAGGCGCACGCCGCGCAATTGTGCGACTGGGTGCAGTGGCGGCAGCAGTGTCCGGTCAGCGCCGGCAACGTGCTGCGGCAGCTCGCGGCGGCGGCGCGCTATCGCGCCGCGCCAGCACCGGCGGTGGCGACCCGGGTGCTGAGTTCAGCCGGTGACCGGTTGGTGTCGCCGCGCTGCTCGCAACGCCTTGCGGCCGCCTGGAAGGTGCCGCTGGCGCTGCATCCCAGCGCCGGGCACGACCTGCCGCTGGACGATCCGGATTGGCTGCTGGCGCAGCTGGTCTAGGCCGCAGGCGCGCGGGAACAATCCGCGCCCCACGCGCCCGCCTTCGACGACGCAACCGCTGAGGCGAACGATGGCCCGACCGGCCAAGCCGCGATAACCCCACAGGCCGTTCAGGCGCAAGGGGCATCAAAAGCGATCGGGTTTCGACCTTTTTTTTCGTCGTCACGCTCTGGCATGGTGTATGAATGAGCGGGAACAGTGACCCGGTAGTGATAAACCGGGCGGACGGAGAAACGCCATCAGGGGGAAACCGATGAGTGCGGACAACGCGCAGGAAACGCAGGCGGCTTACGAAGGCGGGCAGGGCTCGACCTTGCTGCTGTTGCACGGATTGGGAGGCAGTTGGCACATCTGGAAACCGGTGCTGGCCGCGTTGGGCAAGCGCCACCGGGTCGTTGCCCTCACCCTGCCCGGGCATCACGGCGGGACGCCGCTGCCGGACGGCGTCGAGCCTTCCGTGCAGGCCATCGTCGATGTGCTGGAGCAGGACCTGCGCGCACGCGGCATTGTGCGCCCGCATGTCTGCGGCAATTCCCTGGGCGGGTGGATCTCGCTGGAGCTGGTGCGTCGCGGGCTGGTGCAATCGGCAACCGCCCTGTCACCCGGGGGCGGCTGGGACCGGCCGGAAGACTTCAAGGGCGTGCTGAAGATGTTTCGCATCGTCTTTGCGGTGGTCACGGTGCTGATGGTCATTTCAGCGCTGTTTCTCAGGTTCGGCTTCGTGCGGCGGCTGCTCAACAAGCAGGCCATGCTGCACGGCGACCGCGTCCCGCCGGCCGAGCTGAAGGGTGCGCTGAATGCCATTCGCAACACCAAGATCATGCCCAGGCTGCTGGCCAACATCGGCGAGACCGGGCCCATTCAGCCGCTGGATGTGGGCGACACGCCGGTGACGATTGCCTGGGCGGAAAAGGATCTTGTCATCCCCTACGAGACCTTTGGCCGGCCCATCCTCGCCAGGGTGACCGGCGCGCGCGCCCTGACCATGCCCGGCGTCGGGCACGTGCCCATGTATGACGACCCCGAGCAGGTCGTGGACATCATCTTGCAGACGACGACCCAGGCGGAGGCCGTGACCCCATGAACCTGATGGCCCTCAATCCAGTGGTCGCGGCCACCTTGATCATGCGCGGGCAAGTGGCCAAGAAGGTCGCCGCCACCGAGCGCTTCCAGACGCAGGTGGCCACCCTGGCCGCGCAACTCAAGCGCTCGCCCGAAGAGGTCATGGCCGAGGCCATGGTCGGCCTCGCCGAGATCGTCACCGTGCAGAGCCCGGCGTTTGCGGCAGCGTTCGATTACGGCCTGGGTCCGTTGCACACCCGCGCCTGGACGGTCGACGCCGATGCCGCCGCGCTGGCGAACCTCAAACAGCTCAACGAGCAGAACGCCCTGGTGTATCTGCCGACCCATCGTTCGTATGCCGACCCCTTCATCCTGTCGCGGCTGCTGCGCGATCACGGCATGAAGCGCAACCATATTCTCGGCGGCAACAACCTCGGGTTCTGGCCACTGGGCACCATCGTTCGCCGTTCGGGCGGCATCCTGATTCGCCGCAGCTTCCAGAAGGATGAAATCTACAAACTGGTGGTCCGCGAGTACCTTGCCTGGCTGGCCTCGCAGAGGCTCAACCTTGAGTGGTACATGGAAGGCGGCCGCAGCCGCACCGGCAAACTGCGACCCCCCAAGTACGGCTTGCTCAGCTATCTGGTGTCGGCCATTCAGAGCGGTGGCGCCGACGACATGCTGCTGGTTCCGGTCTCGACCACCTATGACCAGATGCATGAAGTGGGCGTGATGGCGGCCGAGGAGGCCGGCGCGCCCAAGGCGCAGGAGAACCTGCTGTGGTTGGCGGGCTACGCGCGCACCCAGCAGCGGCGGATCGGCAAGGCCTATGTGCGATTCGGCGAGCCGCTGTCACTGCGCGAGGCACTGGAGCGGGCCGACCACGAGGGCGGCGGCAAGTGGACGGTGGCAAAGATCGCCTTCGAGGTGTTTCAGCGCATCAACGAATGCACGCCGGTCACGGCGCCGGCGCTGGTCACCTTTGCGTTGCTGGGGGTACACGAGCGTGCCCTGACCCTGAGCGAGGTACACGATCAGGTCCAGCCGCTGCTGGACTACGCCCAGGCCCGCCAACTGCCGGGCTGCGGGCTTGAGACCCTGCGCGAGCCCGAAGGCGTGGAGGACATCCTGCACGCGCTGGTGCGCGCCGGCGTGGTCAGCGGCCACGAGGGCGGGACGGCCACGGTGTACAAGATCGAACACGGCCAGCATTCGGTTGCGGCGTTTTACCGCAACAGCGCCATCCACTGGTTCGTGAACCGCGCAATTCTGGAGCTGGCCCTGCTGGATGACACGCACGACGATCTGGCCGGCCCCCTGGAACGTGCGTGGGCGGCCGCCTTTGCGCTGCGCGACCTGCTCAAGTTCGAGTTTTTCTTCAGCGACAAGGCGACCTTCCGAGAAGAGCAGAAAGCCGAATCCCGCATCATCGATCCCAAGTTCCGCCAGCGTGCGGCCACCGCCAAGGACCGCCGCGAGATTCTGCTGAAGCTGCCGGTGTTGATCGCGCATCGCGTCCTGGCGCCGTTCATCGAGGCCTACTTCATCGTGGCCGATCGCCTTGCGGCGCAGCCCGTGGATGCAAAGATCGACAAGAAGGCACTCACCGAAGAGTGCTTGAGGGTGGGCCGCCAGTACGTGCTGCAACAACGCCTGGGCAATCCCGAGTGCGTGTCGCGTGAGGTCTTCGGCAACGCGCTGTCGCTGGCCGCCAACCGCGATCTGCTGACCCCCGGCGCGCCTGATCTGGCGCAGCGACGGCAGGCGTTTGCCGACGAACTGGCCGCCGCCGTGCAGGGCGTCGCCGACATTGAAGAACTCGACCGTATGCGCCGCAGCGCCAAAGCCAAGGCAGCCCGATGACACCGACAGACCAGGCCATTCAACGCGTGCTTGAGGGCCCCCGCGGGCCGAAGGTGGGCGCCTTCTTCGATTTTGACGGCACCCTGATCGACGGCTATTCGGCCGCGGCCCTGTACATCGACCGCATGAAGCGCCGCGACATGAGTCGTGCCGAGCTGCTTCAGGTGCTCAGGCTCAGTCGCAAGAAAGAGATCACCGATGAGGAGTTCGCGGGCATCATCGACCAGGGCATCCGCGAGTGGGCCGGCCACACCGAAGAGCAGATGCGTGCCCTGTGGCAGCGCCTGTGGCACCAGCGCGTCGCCCCCACGCTGTTCCCCGAAGGGTGGCGACTGGTGCAGGCGCATCGCCGCATGGGCCACACCGTGGCCATCGCGTCGTCGGCGACGCGCTATCAGATCGAGCCGCTGGCCGAGGAATACGGCATCGAGCACATCCTCTCGACCCCCGTGGCCATCCGCGACGGCAGGCTCACGGGGGCGCTCGACGGGCCACCGGCCTGGGGGCAGGGCAAGGCGGCTGCCGTGCGCGCGTTCTGCAAGTCCAAAAGAATTCCGCTGAGCAAGACCTACGGGTACGCCAACGGCGATGAAGACATCGCCTTTCTGCAAACCGTGGCCCACGCGACCGCCGTGCAGCCCAAGCCGCTGCTGCAGGCCACCGCGCAGGAGGCGGGCTGGCCGGTTCTGCGGTTTGACCGCCGCAAGCGCGGCTCCACGCAGGCCATGGCGCGTACCGTGGGCGCTTACGGGGCGATGGGTCTGAGTTTTCTTGCCGGACTGGGGTACCACCGGATCACCGGCAATAACCGCAAAACGGTCGATCTGATCACCGGCTTGGCCGCCGACTCGGCGCTCGCCGTGCTGGGCGTCAAGGTCGAGGTGGTGGGCGAGGAGCATCTGTGGGCGCACCGGCCCTGTGTGTTCACGCTGAACCACCAGAGCAAGTTCGACATGTTCGCGATGATGTATCTGGTGCGCCGCGGCTTCACCGGCGTCGCCAAGGCCGAGGCGCGCAACGTGCCGGGCTTCGGGCGCTTCATGGAAATGGCCGAAGTGGCCTTTCTTGACCGCAGCAACAGCGCCAAGGCGGTCGATGCCCTCAAGCCGGCCGTTGACCGGCTCAAAAGCGGCCTGTCGGTGTGCATCGCGCCCGAAGGCACGCGCTCGTGGACGCCCAAGCTCGGCCCATTCAAGAAAGGGCCCTTCCACCTGGCCAAACAGGCGGGCGTGCCCATCGTGCCGGTGGTGCTGCGCAACAGTGGCGAGATCATGGGCCGCAACGACCAGACCATGCGCGGCGGTACCTTGCAGGTGGCGGTGCTGCCCCCGATTGACGTGTCAAGCTGGAAAGTGGCCGAGATGGCCGACCGCATCGAGGAAGTGCGGCAGCGCTATATCGACACGCTGGAGAATTGGCCGACCAACAAGGAGAAATAATGAGCCGACGCATCAATGTGACCGTATTGGGGGCAGGTTCGTGGGGGACAACGGTGGCGTCCATCGCCTCGCGCAATGCCGACACCATCGTCTGGGCGCGGCGCGCCGAGACCGCCGACGAGATCAATCGCGAGCAGCGCAACAGCCAGTACCTGAAGGACCTGCCCTTGCACCGCCACCTGCGGGCCACCACCGACCTGGAAGAAGCCTTGCAGCGCTGTGACGTGCTGGTCATGGGCGTGCCGTCGCACAGCTTCCGCGAGACCCTGCAAAAGGTCGCGCCGCTGGTGCGCCCCTGGGTGCCGGTGATCAGCCTCGCCAAGGGTCTGGAGCAGGGGACGCAGCGACGCATGACCGAGATCATCCACGAAGAGCTGCCGGGTCACCCAGCGGGTCTGCTGGCCGGGCCCAACATTGCCCGTGAAATTTTGCAGGGCATGGCCGCCGCGGCGGTGATGGCCATGCCCGACGAGAAGATCGCGAATGCCTTGCAGCCGCTGTTTTCGACCGCCGTGTTTCGCGTGTACACCAACACCGATGTCATCGGCTCGGAGCTGGGTGGGCCGCTGAAAAACGTCATCGCCATTTCGGCCGGCATGGCGCAGGGCCTGGGCGTGGGGGAAAACACCCGCGCCATGGTCATCACCCGCGGCCTGTCTGAAATTTCGCGGCTGGGTGTGGCGATGGGCGGCTGCGCCGAAACCTTCTCGGGGCTTACCGGCCTCGGCGACCTGCTGACCACCTGCATGAGCCCGCTGTCGCGCAATCGTCAGGTGGGCGAGCAGTTTGCCGCCGGCAAGACCACGGCCGAAATCGTGGCGTCGATGAACATGGTGGCCGAAGGCATCAAGACCAGCAGCGTGGTGATGGAGCTGGCCGATCGCTACGGCGTCGAGATGCCCATTGCCAAAGAGGTGGCCGCCGTGGTCCGTGGCGATTACGGCGCCGTTCAGGCCTTCCGCGGCCTGCGCAAGCTGACGCCGGGTGCCGAGCAGGAGTCCGGCTAGGCCGGGGTGCAGGGGGGCGGCCCGGCCGATGCAATGCGGGGTCGCTTTTATGGGGTGCCGGGGTGAGGCATCCCGTGCGGGCCGTTTGCGCGGTGCCGGGTGAATAATCGTGGCGCTGCGCGCAGCGCCTACCAACGCGAAGAAATGACATGAAACATACCGAAGGCCGTTTCAAGGGCAAGAAGAAAGTCGAGATCTACTGGCAGAGCTGGCAGCCGGCCAAGACCAAGTGCAGGGCCGTGGTGGTGCTGGTGCACGGCCTGGGCGAACACAGCGGGCGCTATGGCCACGTCGCCGACACGCTGGTGGGCGCCGGGTGCGCGGTGTACGCCATGGACCACCGCGGCCACGGACAATCCGGCGGACCACGAGCCTTCGTCGATCGGTTTGCGCACGCGGTGGACGACATCGACTACGTCGTCGAGCTGGCGCGTCGCGAGCAGCCGCGCAAGCCGGTATTCCTGCTGGGCCACAGCATGGGCGGGGCGCTGTCGTTGAGCTACGCGCTGAAGCATTCCGGCAAACTGTTCGCCCTCATGTTGTCCGGCCCGGCCGTGGCGCTCGACGGCGCGCCGCCCTACATGAGGCCCATTGCCAAGGTGCTGTCGACCGTTGCGCCCAAGCTGGGCGTTTTTGCGGTGGCGCCTGATCTGGTGTCGCGTGATCCGGAGGTTGTCGCCGACTACGCCAATGACCCCCTGAACGCGCACGGCAAGGTGCCGGCCCGGACGCTGGGTGAGATCATCCGTTTCGTCGAGGCCCTGCCCGCCTTTCTGCCCGGTCTGCAGCTGCCGCTGCTGATTCAGCATGGTCAGGAGGACAAGCTGGCCGGCGTCAGCGGCAGCGAGAGGGTGATGCGCGGCGTGTCGTCAAGCGACAAGACCCTGAAGGTGTACCCGGCCCTGTATCACGAAATCTTCAACGAGCTGGCCGCCGATCGCGCCGTGGTGCTGAAGGACCTGACCGACTGGATCGACGCGCGCCTGGCCCCCTGAGGCGATGCCCGCAAGGGGCCGCCGCGCCTAACGGCCGGCGGTTGCGCGGGATGCGAGATCGGTCAGCGGGCTGACCTCGCGGCCTTCGTCCTTGCGCTCGGAGTAACGGTCCACCAGTTGCGCCGCGTGCGGGCGCATCAGCACGGTGATGCGCACCAGCTCCTCCATGACATCGACCATCCGGTCGTAATAGGCCGAGGGCCGCATGCGGCCCGCGGCGTCGAATTCGTCGTAGGCCTTGGCGATGCTGGACTGGTTGGGAATGGTGAACATGCGCATCCAGCGGCCAAGCAGGCGCAGCGTGTTCACCGCGTTGAACGACTGCGACCCGCCGGACACCTGCATCACCGCCAGCGTGCGCCCCTGGGTGGGACGCATGCCGCCCATGTTCAGCGGCAGGTGGTCGATCTGCGCCTTCATCACGCCGGTGATCTGGCCATGCCGCTCGGGGCTGCACCAGACCTGCGCCTCCGACCACATCGACAGTGCCCGCAATTCCCGGACGGCCGGATGGTCGTCGCCCGCCACCTGATCCGGCAGGGGCAGATCCGACGGATCGAAGATGCGCGTCTCAGCGCCAAAAAACTGCAACAGCCGCGCGGCTTCTTCGGTGGCGTGGCGCGAGAAAGAGCGCTGCCGCAGTGAGCCGTACAGCAGCAGCACGCGCGGCGGTGCCGCCAGGGGGCCGAGGCCGGTCGCAGGGCGCCGATGCACGAACTGTGCGTCCAGCGCCGGCAAATGGTCCGGCTCGGGCAGTCCGCGCAGGCGGGTCACGGCGTGGCGGTTCGCGGCCTCATCCATGGGCGACCCCCGCGTAACGGGTGCGCTTCAACCACAGCGCAACGTGCACCAGCGCCAACAGCACCGGCACCTCGACCAGCGGCCCAATGACCGTGGCGAACGCCACCGGTGACGCCAGCCCGAAGCTGGCAATGGCGACGGCGATGGCCAGTTCAAAATTGTTGCCGGCGGCGGTGAAGGCGATGGCCGTGGTGCGCGGATAGTCGGCTTCGATCAGCCGCCCCATCGCGAAACTGATGGCAAACATCACCACGAAATAGATGGACAGCGGCAATGCGATGCGCAGTGCGTCCAGCGGCAAGGCCACCAGCTGATCGCCCTTCAGGCTGAACATCGCCACGATGGTGAACAGCAGCGCCACCAGCGTCAGTGGCCCGATCTTCGGCAGGAATCGCGCTTCATACCACGTGCTGCCCTTGCTCTTGAGCAAGATGCGGCGCGTCAGGTAGCCGGCCAGAAACGGGATGCCGAGGTAGATCAGCACCGCCTCGGCGACCGTCCAGAAGCCGACCTGGATGACCTGCCCCTCCAAGCCAATCAGCGGCGGCAGCACGGTAAGAAACACCCAGGCATACACGCTGAAAAACACGATCTGGAAAATCGAGTTGAACGCCACCAGTCCCGCCCCGTACTGGGCGCTGCCGCCGGCCAGTTGATTCCAGACCAGCACCATCGCGATGCAGCGCGCCAGGCCAATGAGGATCAGGCCGGTCATGTAGGCCGGTTCGTCGCGCAGGAACAGCACGGCCAGAGCGAACATCAGCAACGGCCCGATCACCCAGTTCTGCACCAGTGACAACAACAGGATGCGGCGGTCGCGGAAGACCTCGGGCAGCGTCTCGTAACGCACCTTCGCCAGCGGCGGGTACATCATCACGATCAGGCCGATGGCAATGGGAATGTTGGTGGTGCCGATCGACAGGCTGCCCAGCAGCGCCGGCAAGCCGCTGAAGGTGAGCGCCAGCAGCACGCCGCCGGCCATCGCCAGAAAGATCCAGAGCGTCAGGTATCGGTCCAGAAACCCGAGCCGCGGGGGTGGCACGGCGTTCATGCCTGGCCGATGTCCCTGAGGCGCTGCTGCGTGGCCATCTGGTCCAGCGTCGCGAACGGCAGGCTGGCGAATATGGCGATGCGGCGGCGCAGCGTCGCCAGCGTTTCTGAGAAGGCTTTGCGAATCTCCTCGGGCGTGCCGGTGACCGCCGCCGGGTCGGGCATGCCCCAATGTGCCGTCATCGGCTTGCCCGGCCAGTAGGGGCATTGCTCGCCCGCCGCCTGATCGCAGACGGTGAAGATGAAGTCCAGGGCCGGCGCGTCGGCGCGGGCAAACTCGTCCCAGCTCTTGCTGCGCAAGCCGTCCGTGGGGATGCCGCTGCGCTCCAGCAGTTCAATGGCATACGGATTGGGCGCGCCCTTGGGCTGGCTGCCGGCGCTGAAGCCGACGAACTTGCCGCGGCTGCCGGGCATGTGGTTCAGCGCCGCCTCGGCCAGAATCGACCGCGCGGAATTGCCGGTGCAGAGGAACAGCACGTTGTAGGGGCGGTGGCTCATGGCGTGGCTCGTGAAGGGGGGCGAAAATGGGCGAGGCGATCAGGCGGGTGGCGGCTCAGCACGCGTCGCACACCGGCGGCGCGGTGCACTCGGCGGCGGCAGGGCTGCCCGCGCAGCAGTTGTCGGTGAGAAAGCCGAGCAGTGCGTTCATGGCCGCGAAGTCGGGCGCGTAATAGATGTACCGGCCTTCCGGTCGCGACGTGAGCAGTCCCGCATGGCTCAGTTCTTTGAGGTGGAATGACAGCGCGTTGGGCGCAACGCCAAGGTGCTCGGCAATCTCCCCGGCCGGCATGCCGGCCGGCCCTTTCTGCACCAGCAGGCGAAAGACCGCGAGCCGCGAGTTCTGGGCCAGGGCAGACAGTCGGACGACGGCGGTTTCGAGTTCCATGGTTCAAAGACTATTGGCGTATTCAATTTATGTCAACAATCGTTGAAACATTGAAGAGGCGCCACCGTGCGCGCTTCCCCGAAACCGCCATGCGCATGGCCCGGCGCCGGTTCAATGCATCAGGTGCGCGCAACGCCTGAACCGTGCGAGTGTCTACCCCTCATGCACTCTCGGAGTTTGAACATGGCTGATTACAGAAAGACGGAAGACGCCATTGCACGGCTGTCGCCCGAGCAATATCGCGTCACGCAGCAGGGGGGCACCGAAGCCCCGGGCAGCGGCGAATACCTGGGCAACAAGGCGCCGGGCATCTACGTCGACATCGTGTCGGGCGAACCGCTGTTCGCCTCGACTGACAAGTACGAGTCGGGCTGCGGCTGGCCCAGTTTCACCAAGCCGATCGAGCCGGCCAACGTCAATGAAGTGGCGGACCGCAGCCACGGCATGGTGCGCACCGAAGTGCGCTCGACACACGGCGACAGCCACCTGGGGCACGTCTTCGACGATGGGCCGCGTGATCGGGGTGGCCTGCGCTACTGCATCAACGCCGCCGCGCTGCGCTTCGTCGCCCGCGCCGACATGGAGGCCGCCGGCTATGGGGCGTATCTCGACCAGGTGGAGGATGCGCGATGAGCACCGAACGCGCCGTGTTGGCCGGCGGCTGTTTCTGGGGCATGCAAGACCTGATTCGCAAGCTGCCCGGCGTCATCAAGACCCGGGTGGGCTACACCGGCGGCGATGTGCCGGCGGCGACCTATCGTGACCATGGCAGCCACGCCGAGGCCATCGAGATTGTCTTTGATCCGTCCAGAACCGACTATCGCGCGTTGCTGGAATTCTTCTTCCAGATTCACGACCCGACCACGCCCAACCGCCAGGGCAACGACCGGGGCATGAGCTATCGCTCGGCCATCTATTACGTCAGCGATGCGCAGAAGGCCATCGCCGAAGACACCATCGCCGATGTCGAAGCCTCGGGCCTGTGGCCCGGCAAGGTGGTGACCGAACTGGTGCCGGCCGGCGATTTCTGGCTGGCCGAGCCCGAGCACCAGGACTACCTGGAACGCAATCCCGGCGGCTACACCTGCCATTTCGTCAGGCCGAACTGGGTGCTGCCGCGCCGGGGTGCACGCTGACGCGACGCATTGCCCGCTTCGTTCAGCCCGGCTGCCATGACCGTCGCGGCCGCACCCTTCAGCGACGGCACTGGACTTGCGCTCGTATATAATTCTCGTTTGCACCTTTATTGTCATTTCCACAAGGAGCACCTCATGCTGAAGAAAACACTGTTGCTGAGCGCCGCCCTGCTGGCTCCGTCACTTGCCCTGGCCGATGCGGACTGCACCGCCCATCCGAAGGCGGAATGGAAAAGCGAGGCCGAGGCGCGTGCCCACTGGGAAGCGCAGGGCTACACCATCAGCAAGTTCAAGGTCTCCGGCGACTGCTACGAGATCTATGGCTACACCGCCGACAAGAAAAAGGCAGAGATTTATTTCGACACCAAGACCCTTGAGGTTGTGAAGTCGGAAATCGAGTAACGCCCCATGGCCCTGCCGCCAGACACCCGCACGCTGGTCTGGACCGTCCCGATTCGTCTCGGTCATTGGTGTCTGGCGGCGCTGGTCGTGGTCAACCTGTTCTTCAACGACACGGGCGGCAAGGTGCATCGCTACATCGGCTACGCCGCCGCCGCAGTGGTTGCGCTGCGTCTGATCTACGGACTGGTGCATCGCCACGGGCCATCAGGCCTGCGCCCGCCCAGCCCCTCGGCGTGCCGGGCGCATCTGCGCGCCATGTGCAGCGGCTAGGTCGCACGTGCGGCGGGTCACAATCCGCTGGGCGCTGCGATGACCTTCGCCCTGTGGTCGCTGGTGCTGCTGCTGGCGCTGAGCGGTTGGGTCAGCCGCTGGGACCTGTTCTGGGGCGACGACTGGCCCATCGTGATCCACGAAATACTGACGATCGTGCTGCAGGTCTGCATCGTGACGCACCTGCTGGGGGTGATCGCCAGCAGCCTGCTGGAGCGCCAGAACCTGGTGCGCGCCATGGTCGATGGCCGCAAGCAGGTCGATGAGGTCCCGGGCGGCGACGGGCCCGCGTCAGCCGCTGAGGTCACCCATAGATAAGGTCGGCGCCGAGACCTGATTCGGGCGGCTGAATCAGGCGGCGAAGGCCGCGCGCACCGAGCCCAGGCCGTCGATCCGCGCCTCGAAGCGTTCGCCGGGGCGCACGGCGCACATGGGCCCCAGCGCGCCGGACAGGACGATGTCCCCGGCCAGCATGCGCGGTACCGATACGGTGATCGCTGCCTGATCGGGCCCGCCCACCGTCAGGGCATGCACCGTGTCGCCGACGTGTTCGTCGATGTACTTGCGCGTGCCGGGGCCAACCGACTTCGACGACATGGTGGCGATGATCTCGCCGTAGGCCAGCGCCTGCACGCGCGACACCGCCGCGGCCATGAGGATCGTCGCCTGGCCGCCGCAGGTGACCATATTGACGTTGCGACGGCCGGCGCCGATCTGCGCCTCGAGGTCGACCGACGGCCTGCAGATTGGGCCATCCATCGCCCATCGACCATCGGCCCTAACCGCGGGCTCAGAGGCGGTCGATCAACCCTATGCCCAGTTGGCGCATCTGCCGCTGTATCCACTGGGCCCGGCTTTGCACATAAGCCGAGGGTGAGGCCACGAGCAGCCTTTTCGGGCTGGGCAGAACGGCGGCCAGCAACGCTGCCTGGGCGTCGGTCAGTTGCGCTGCGGAATGGCCGAAATACTGCTGCGAGGCCGCCTCGACGCCGTACACCCCTTCACCGAATTCGGCGATGTTGAGATACACCTCCAGTACCCGCTGCTTGGGCCAGAGCACTTCGATGAGCAGGGTGTACCCGACCTCCAGCCCCTTGCGCAGCCAACTGCGACCCGACCACAGGAACAGATTCTTCGCCACCTGCTGGCTGATGGTGCTGGCGCCGCGCAGGGTGCGCCCGCGCCGGTTGTGCTCGCGGGCGCGCTGAATGGCCGCCAGATCAAGGCCGAAGTGGTCGGCAAAGTGCTGGTCCTCTGCCGCAATCACCGCCAGCTTGGCCGAGGGCGCGATGTCATTCCACGGGACCCATGCGTGCCGCAACGCCGGCAGGTCGGGATTGGCCAAACGGTCGAGCTGATAGCCGACCATGAAGCTCGAGGTCCACGGTGGAATGACCCGCAGCATCAACACCGGCACGATCGTCAACGACAGCCCCAGCAGCAGCAGGCCCAGCAGCCCGCGACGCCAGTAGCGCTGCCACAGTGAACGCGGTTCGTCGGCATCGCGCGCCCGCGTGCGCGGTGCCCGGCGAGGGAGGGTGCGCCTTGGCGCTCGCGGGGTGTGGGGATCCAGCGTCGGCGGGATGCGTCGCATGCCCCATTGTGAGCAGGAAGCACCTTGCTGGCCAATGACCCATCGGACCAGGGGTCGCGGGCGCGTGCCGGTCGGCCGCTTCGCCGCCGTCGGCAAGGGCGCGGATGGGCTCCAGAAGTCTATACAACGGTTATAACGATGATTAAAAAAAGTATTTCACGTTATATGTGAAAGCCCCTAGCATGCCGCCATCGCATCAGGAACCGTTCACATGTCCGAGCCCACGCCCTCCGCTGACCACGCTTCCGCGCTCACACCGGCGCTGAATGCCCAGCTCTCTGCCGCGCTCGCAGGCCTGCGTTTTGGCTCCGTTGAGATCACCGTTCACGACGGCCGCATCGTACAGATCGAGCGCCGCGAGAAGGTCCGGCTGAATGGGTGAGCCATACGCTCGGCCATTCTTATATAACCATCAGAACTATTGATCTGATCATTTAACCAGAAGCGCCCACCGGAACGCCGGCGTCGCGGAACCATCACCAAGGGAACCTCATGTCATTTTTCACGCCACGCGCCATTGCGCTGGCGATCGGCACCGTGCTGCCGCTCGCCGTTGTTGCCCAAGCTGCGGCCAACCCGAACCTGGACGCCCAGGTTCAGCAGTTGGACCAGAAAATCCGCATCCTCGAACGCAAGTTGGAGCTCGAGAAGGAGGCGGCTGCCAAAGCGGCGCCCGCCGCCGCCGGCCCCACGATCAAGGCCGATGGCAAAGGCCTGTCGATCAGTTCGCCCGATTTCAGTTTTCAGTTCAGAGCGCTGATCCAGGCGGATGGCCGCTGGTTCATTGACGACAGCGTGCCTACCGCAGGCGCCGATACCTTCTTGTTCCGCCGCGTGCGCCCGACGTTCTCGGGCACCGTGGGCAAGCTGGTCAGCTACCGCATCACGCCGGAGTTTGCCGGCGGTGACGCCACGCTGATCGATGCCTACGTTGACCTGAATCTGTCGCCGGCGGTCACGGTACGCGCCGGCAAGGTCAAGGGTCCGGTGGGTCTGGAGCGCCTGCAGTCGGGCTCGGCCCTCCACTTCATCGAGCGCGGCCTGCCCACCGAGCTGGCGCCCAATCGCGACATTGGGGTGCAGGTGCAGGGCAACATCGGCGGCTCGCCGCTGCAGTATGTGCTGGGGGTGTACAACGGCACCCGAGACGGCACCTCTGCCCCCGATGCGGGCGATGACGATGGCCGCAAGGAAGTGGCGCTGCGTCTGTTCTACGCACCCAACGACAACGTCGGGTTCGGCATCGCCGGGACCCACGGCAGCCGCAATGGCGCCGGTGTTGCGCCGCGCAACTATTCCACGGTGGACCGCCGTTCGGGTGCCAGCTTCGCGTCCGGCACCACCGCCACCGGAGATGCCACCCGCATTTCGCCGCAGGGTTACGTCTATGCCGGCCCGTTTGGCGTGCTGGCCGAGTACATCGCGTCGACCCAGGAGCTCACCAACGGCGCCACGACCGATGACGTGACCCACAGCGCCTGGCAGGTGGTCACCAGCCTGGTGTTGACCGGGGAGGACGCCAGCTACAAGGGGGTCACGCCGGCGCGGGCCTTTACCCCCGGGGGTGCGGGCTGGGGCGCGCTGGAGCTGGTCGCCCGCTACGGCAGCCTCGAACTCGACAGCGACACGGCCACGCTCGGCTTCGCGACGGCCACGGGCGTCGAGTCCATCGACAACCTCGGCATCGGCCTCAACTGGCACCTGACCCGCAACGTCAAGGTCGCCCTCAACTACAACCAGACCGACTTCTCCAACTTCAGCGGTCCGGACCGCGAGAAAGAGAAATCCATCTTCACCCGCCTGCAGCTGGCGTTTTAACCCACTCACCCCCGAATCAAAGGAACCTGAACATGAAACTGAAAGCCCTACTGGCCGCCGCATTGCTGCCGTTCGCAGCCCAGGCCGCCGACATTGAATTGCTCAATGTCAGTTATGACCCCACCCGCGAGCTCTACGCCGAGTTCAACCCCCTGTTCGCGGCCCACTGGAAGGCCAAGACCGGCGACACCGTGACCATTCAGCAATCGCACGGTGGCGCCGGCAAGCAGGCGCGTGCCGTGGTCGACGGCCTCGCCGCCGATGTGGTGACCCTGGCGCTGGCCTACGACATCGACGCCATCTCTGAACTGACCGGCAAGCTGCCGGCCAACTGGCAATCGCGGTTGCCGAACAACAGCGCGCCCTACACCTCGACCATCGTGTTTCTGGTGCGCAAGGGCAACCCGAAAGGCATCAAGGACTGGAACGACCTCGCCAAGTCGGGCGTCAGCGTCATCACCCCCAACCCCAAGACCTCGGGCGGCGCACGCTGGAACTATCTGGCGGCGTATGGCTACGCACTGAAGCAACACAACGGTGACGATGCCAAGGCCCGCTCGTTCGTTGGCAAGATCTACAAGAACGTCCCGGTGCTGGACACCGGCGCCCGTGGCTCGACCACCACGTTCGTGCAGCGTGGCATTGGTGACGTGCTCATCTCTTGGGAGAACGAAGCGTTTCTGGCCGTGAACGAACTCGGCCCGGACCAGTTCGAGATCGTGGTGCCGTCGCTGTCGATCCTCGCCGAACCGCCGGTGACCGTGGTCGATGGCAACGCCAAGCGCAAGAACGCGATCCCGGTGGCCACCGCGTATCTCGAGTACCTGTACACGCCTGCGGGTCAGAAGCTGGCGGCCAAGCATTACTACCGCCCTTATCTGCCCCAGCATGCCGATCCCAAAGACCTGGCGCGCTTCCCCAAGCTGAACCTGATCACCGTGGATGAAGTGTTCGGCGGCTGGCAGAAGGCGCAGAAAACGCACTTCGGCGATGGCGGCGTGTTCGATCAGATCTACCAGCCGTAAGCGTACCCACCGCGTTTGGTTTCAAAGCGCTCCTCCAGTGTGGTTACGGGTTGGCAGGCCCGGACGGTTCCGGGCCTGCCCTTTCTGAACCCCTTTCAGCCATGTGCTGAGCGTGCAGCACCGCGCCTTGTGGCGAACGCTCAGCAGATGGCGACCTTGATCCTCGCCCCCTCCCATTCATAAAGGTTGCACTCATGTCGATCAGTGGCATCAACACGCGAAATCAGTTCAAGGGCTCCGTCGTCTCCATCCGCGTGGGAGATGTGGTCTCCGAAGTGGAGATTGAAACCCCCGCCGGCATCGTCAGCGCCGTCGTCACCACGCAGTCGGTGGAGCGGCTGGGCCTGAAGGTGGGCGACGAGGCGCTGGCCCTGTTCAAGGCCACCGAAGTGCTGGTCGCCAAGCTCTGACACGCGCCCGCTCAACCCGTCGACGCCCACCATGTGCCTGATCGTTTACAAGCCCGCAGGGGTGGCCATTGCGCCCGACCTGCTGGAAGCCGCCCTGTCATTGAATGACGAGGGGTTTGGCGTCATGGGCTTCCAGCCGGACAACAGCCTGCTGCTCAAGCGCTCGGCGCTCATCAGCCTGGACAACCTGCTGCGCTTCGAGCGCGAGCACCGCGATGCCGAGTACGTGCTGCACCTGCGCAAGCGCACCAAGGGCGACAGCGGCGAGCACAACACGCACCCGTTCAAGATCACCCGCACGCTGTACCTGATGCACAACGGCACGATCAAGGTACCCATCCGGGTGGCGGGGCGTTCCGACTCCTGGCATCTGGCGCAGGACATTCTTCGGCCGCTCGCCCAGCGCCGCCCCGGCGTGCTGCTCGACAACGCCTTCATCCGCCTGGTGGAAATGGCGCTGACGCCCGAAAACAAACTGGTGCTCATGGACTACGCCGAGCGCCGCATCGTGATTCTCAACCAACACCACGGCGCCGAATTCGAAGGGCTGTGGATCAGCAATACCCGCTGGATCGACAGCCGCATCCTGCCGCTCGGCGTCACCCCGCAGCGCCAGGAACGCAGTCACTCACCCGCACACCTCACCTTCATCTGACCCGCAAAGAGCCCACCATGAAACGACTGTCCCTGCTGATCGCCGCGCTTGCCGTGCCGCTTCTGGCCAGCGCAGAAGCCCCCAACAGCCTGCTCAATGTCTCTTACGACGTTTCGCGCGGCTTCTATCAGTCCTACAACCCGGTGTTCGTGCAGCACTACGAGGCGCAAACCGGGCAGAAGGTCACCATCAACCAGTCGCACGGCGGCTCGGGCAAGCAGGCCCGCGCGGTGGTGGAGGGCCTCGAGGCCGATGTGGTCACCATGAACAGCGGGCTGGACATCGACATCATCGCCACCCAGGCCAAGGGCAAGGTCGCTGCCGACTGGCGCAGTGCGTTCCCGCAGGGCGCCGCGCCGTCGTGGAGCACCACCCTGTTCATCGTGCGCAAGGGCAATCCCAAGGGCATCAACGACTGGCCCGACCTGACGCGCAAGGGCGTTTCGGTGGTGATTCCCAACCCCAAAACCTCGGGCAACGGTCGCTACAGCTACCTTGCGGCCTGGCTCTATGGCCTGAGCCAGCCCAACGGCAGCGAAGCGACGGCCAAGGCCTTCGTCGGCAAGCTGTTCAACAACGTGCCGATCCTCGATGGCGGCGGTCGCGGCGCCACCACCTCGTTCGCACAACGGGCGGTGGGCGACGTGCTGCTCACCTTTGAAAGCGAGGTGAACCTGATTCTTCAGGAGTTCGGTGAAGACAAGTTCGAGGTGGTGGTGCCCAGTGTCAGCATTCGCGCCGCCAACCCCGTGGTGGTGGTCGAGGACGTGACCGCCAAGCGCGGCACCGCCGAACTGGCCAAGGCCTATCTCGGTTATCTCTACTCCGACGCAGGCCAAGACCTGTACGTCAAAAGCCATCTGCGCCCCTCGGTGCCGAGCGCCTGGGAACGCCATAAGGGCAAGTTTGCCGATTTGAAAACGCTGGATGCCGAGAAGGCCCTCGGGGCCACCTGGCTGGAAATTTTTGAGGCGCACTTCAAAGACGGCGGTCACTTCGACCAACTCGCCATCAACCAATAAGGTCGCGCCCCAACATGACGCCCCTCCTCGCCACCGGCACGCGCCGGCGCATCCGCAAATCGGCCATCCCGGGCTTCGGCCTGACGATGGGCTTTACCCTCGTCTATCTGTCACTCATCGTGCTGATTCCGCTGTCGGCGGTGTTCTTCAAGACGGCTGATCTTGGCCTCGACGGATTTTGGGAAATCATCACCCGCACCCGGGTGCTCAACGCGCTGAAGCTGAGCTTTGGCACCGCGCTCATTGCCGCCAGCATCAACGCCATATTTGGGGTGCTGGTGGCCTGGGTGTTCGTGCGCTACACCTTCCCCGGCAAGCGGCTGCTCGATGCCTTTATCGACCTGCCGTTCGCGCTGCCCACCGCGGTGGCCGGCATTGCACTGACCGCCCTCTATGCCGGCAACGGCTGGGTTGGGCAATACCTGGAGCCGCTGGGCCTCAAGGTCGCGTTTACGCCGGTGGGCATCGTGGTGGCGTTGACCTTCGTGGGTCTGCCCTTTGTGGTGCGCACCGTGCAGCCGGTACTCGAAGACGCCGAGGCGGCGCTGGAAGAGGCCGCCGCCTCACTGGGCGCCAACCGGTGGCAGACCATCGCCCGGGTCATCTTTCCGGCCGTGGTGCCGTCCATCCTGACCGGCTTTGCGCTGGCATTCGCGCGCGGGGTGGGCGAGTACGGCTCGGTGATTTTCATTGCCGGCAACCTGCCCAACGTGAGCGAAATTGCCCCGCTGCTGATCGTGATTCGGCTGGAGGAGTTCGACTACGCCGGGGCGACC
Organism: Polycyclovorans sp.; assembly: GCA_002706265.1. GTDB lineage: Bacteria > Pseudomonadota > Gammaproteobacteria > Nevskiales > Nevskiaceae > Polycyclovorans. The sequence continues at coordinate 77,295 of PAKU01000038.1, forward strand.
GCCATTGCCGCGGCCATGCTGATCGTGTCGTTCACCATGTTGCTGGTCATCAACGGACTGCAGGTGTGGTCCCGCAAACGGAGTGAAAAGCTGTGAGCGCCCAGGACCATTCACTGCGAGACCCGCCTGACCTGCCCCGGCCCTTCCGGCCTTCGGGCCCGCTGATGCAGCGCAACTCGGCCATCACCGAACGCCGTTGGGTGCAATGGACGCTGATCGCGACGGCGGTGGTCTTTTTGCTGTTCTTCCTGTTTCTGCCGCTGGTCGCGGTCTTTGCCGAGGCCTTCCGTAATGGCGTCAGCACCTACCTCATCGCATTGCAGGAGCCGGACGCACGCTCGGCGCTGAACTTAACGCTCATCACCGCCGCCATCGCCGTACCGCTGAACCTGGTGTTTGGCGTCTGCGCGGCCTGGGCCATCACCAAGTTCGATTTCAGGGGCAAGAGCCTGCTGATCTCGCTGATCGACCTGCCATTTTCGGTGTCACCGGTGGTGGCGGGTCTGGTCTATGTGCTGGTGTTCGGGGCGCAGGGGTGGCTCGGCCCGTGGCTGCTGGAACACGACATCAAGATTGTCTTCGCCGTGCCCGGCATCGTGCTGGCGACGATTTTCGTCACCTTCCCGTTCATTGCCCGCGAGCTGATTCCGCTGATGCAGGCGCAGGGCACCGATGACGAACAGGCGGCAGTGTCGTTGGGCGCCTCGGGCTGGAAAACCTTCTGGCGCGTCACCCTGCCCAACATTAAATGGGGGCTGCTCTACGGCGTGCTCCTGTGCAACGCGCGGGCCTTTGGCGAGTTCGGCGCGGTGAGCGTGGTCTCGGGTCACATACGCGGCATGACCAACACGCTGCCGTTGCACATCGAGATTCTTTACAACGAATACGCCTTTGCCGCCGCCTTTGCCGTGGCCTCGCTGCTGGCCAGCCTGGCGCTGGTGACGCTGGCCGCCAAATCCTTTCTTGAGTGGCGGTACGGCGATGAATTGGCCGCCGGCCGCAGACACTGACCCCCATTCGGAGCATCCCCATGGACATCCACGTCCGCAACATTGAAAAAGACTTCGGCACCTTCAAGGCGCTGGACCGCGTTGACCTCGACATTGAAAGCGGTGAGCTGATTGCGCTGCTGGGCCCCTCGGGATCGGGCAAAACCACCCTGCTGCGGGTGATTGCCGGGCTGGAGTTCGCCGACCAGGGCGAGATTCTGTTCGGCAACCAGGACATGGCCCGCGTGCCGGTGCGCGACCGTCAGGTGGGGTTCGTGTTTCAGCACTACGCCCTGTTCAAGCACATGACGGTGCTCGACAACGTCAGCTTCGGGCTGAAGGTGCGCAAGGACAAACCCAGTGCCGAGGCCATCCGCCAACGCGCCACCGAACTGATCGAGCTGGTGCAACTGGGCGGGCTGGAAAAGCGCTATCCCTCGCAACTGTCGGGCGGCCAACGGCAACGCGTGGCACTGGCGCGCGCGCTGGCCATCGACCCCAAGGTGCTGCTGCTGGACGAACCCTTCGGGGCCCTCGACGCCAAGGTACGCAAAGACCTGCGGCGCTGGTTGCGCGACCTGCACGACCAGACCGGCGTCACCACCATCTTCGTCACCCACGACCAGGAAGAAGCACTGGAACTGGCCGACCGCGTGGTGATCATGAACAAAGGCCGCATCGAGCAACTGGGCCATGTGGATGCGGTGTATGAAAAGCCCGCCAATCCCTTCGTCTTCGACTTTCTGGGCAACACCAACATCGTGCCGGTGACGCTGCGCAATGGTGTCGTGAACCTCGGCCAGGGCGATGCCGCCATCGCCGAGTCCAGCGGCAGTAAGGATGGCCCGGCGCTGCTCTATGTACGGCCGGGCGATGTGCGCATTGCCGCAGATGGCGCGGCAGGGCTGCCCACCACGGTGCAGCGCGTTCAGCGCACTGGCCCCATCGTGCGCATCGACGCCGAGGTGTTCGGCTCCACGGCGCCCATCACCGTTGAGCTGCCGCACCTGCACCACGACACCAGTGCCTTCCAGCCTGGCGCCGAGCTGCGCCTGCGACTGCTGCAGTTCAGCCTCTATGCCGAGGACAGCGGTGCCTTGCTGGGCGCCTCGACGCCTGCCGATGCGATCGGCGTGGCAGCCAGTCGTCAGCGTTCGCGCTAGGCGCCTGGCGATGCCCACCGAATTTGGACCCGACGCGGTGGGCTTTGTCAGCGCGCCGACCCCGTGGCGTGGCGGGTATGAACGATGAACGCCGTGCTTCGCAACGCGGTGACATTCATGATGTCCATTGGCTGTAACACCCCCCCCCCGCCTCAACAGGAGACTGACATGACCATCAGATTGGGCGACATCGCCCCCGACTTTGAAGCCGACACCACCGAAGGCCGCATCAAGTTCCACGACTGGGCCGGGTCCAGTTGGGTGGTGCTGTTCAGCCACCCCAAGAACTACACGCCGGTCTGCACCACCGAGCTGGGCTACACCGCCAAGCTCAAGGATGAGTTTGACCGGCGCAACGTCAAGGCCATCGGCCTGTCGGTGGACAAACTCGAAGACCACCACGGCTGGAGCAAGGACATCGAACAAACCCAGGGTGCGGCGCTCAACTTTCCGCTGATCGCCGACGCCGACAGGACCGTGTCGAACCTCTACGACATGATCCACCCCAACGCCAGCGACACGCTGACGGTGCGCTCGGTGTTCGTCATCGACCCCAACAAGAAGGTGCGCCTGACGCTGACCTACCCGGCCAGCACCGGCCGCAACTTCGACGAGATTCTGCGGGTCATCGACTCGCTGCAGCTCACCGACGGCTACAAGGTGGCCACGCCGGTGAACTGGAAAAAGGGTGAGGACGTGATCATCGTTCCGGCCGTCAGCAATGAAGACGCCAAAAAGTTGTTCCCGGCCGGCTGGAAGGAACTGAAACCGTATCTGCGGCTTGTGCCCGACCCCAAGAAGTAATCACATTCAAAGGTCACACTCAGACGCTAATCTCATCAGGCCGTCATCACGACGGCCTTTTTTCGGGCCCCCACGGTGACGGCTGTTCCCTTTTCTGATGCGCTGCGCGTTTGGCTGAAGATTGGCCTGATCAGCTTCGGCGGTCCGGCCGGGCAGATCGCCCTGATGCACCGGCTCATCGTTGAAGAGCGCGGCTGGATCAGCGAACAGCGCTTCTTGCACGCGCTCAATTTCTGCATGTTGTTGCCCGGCCCCGAGGCCCAGCAACTGGCCACCTACATCGGCTGGATGCTGCACAAGACCTGGGGCGGCATCGTGGCCGGGGTGCTGTTCATTCTGCCGGGCTTCGTGTTGATGGTGGCCATTGCCTGGGCCTACGTGGCCATGGGCGATCTGGCGTGGATGCAGGGGCTGCTGTTCGGTTTGCAGTGCGCCACCCTCGCCATCGTGGTGCAGGCGGTGCTCAAGGTGGGCCAGAAGGCGCTCAGGCATCCGCTGCTGTGGGGCATCGCCGGGCTGGCGTTCGTGGGCATCTTTGCCTTCGGCGTGCCGTTTCCGCTGATCATCCTGGGCGCTGCCGCGCTGGGATTGATCGGCGCCCGCGTGCTGCCCCAGGTGTTTGCGCGGCCCCTTGATGCCAGTGCCGCGGCCGCGCCCCTGGCGCCGGCCCCCTCGTGGACCCTGCGCGTGCTGCTGTCCGGCGCGGCGCTGTGGGGCCTGCCGGTGCTGGCGCTGGTGCTGACGCTGGGCGTGGGGCATGTGTTCACCGACCAGGCTCTGTTTTTCAGCAAGATGGCGGTGGTCACCTTCGGCGGCGCCTACGCGGTGCTGGCCTATATGACGCAGCAGGCCGTCGAGCGCTACGGCTGGCTGGCGCCGGGCGAAATGGTGCAGGGCCTGGCCCTGGCCGAGACCACGCCCGGCCCGTTGATTCTGGTGCTCACTTACGTCGGATTTCTGGCCGCTTATCGCGCGCCCGGCCTGCTCGACCCCGGCGTTTCGGGGCTGATCGGCGCCACCCTGTCCACCTGGGTGACGTTCGTGCCCTGTTTCCTGTGGATCTTTCTGGGCGCGCCCTACATCGAGCGGCTGCGCGATCACCCCGGCCTGAGCGCCGCGCTCACCGCCATCACCGCCGCCGTGGTGGGGGTGATCCTCAATCTGTCCCTGTGGTTTGCGTTGCATGTACTGTTTGACGAGGTGCATCGCTGGCAGGGCTACGGCCTGCGCCTGGTGGTGCCAGACCCCGGCAGCCTCGACCTCGCCGCGTTGCTGATCGGCGCGGCCGCCATGCTGGCGCTGATTCGCTACCGGATCGGGCTGATGAAGGTCTTGCTCGCCTGCGGCGTGGCTGGCGTGGTCTTTGCTCTGGCCTAGATTCTTGACTCATCCGGTTCAGGGCCTGGGCGCCGGGCGCCGCGTTTGCTGAAACGGCGCGCCGCGCGGTCGGGTTCTTGATCCTCCCTTTGCGCATAGTTCTTGGAGAAAATGCAGATGCTTTCGTCACACAGTCAGGATGTGGTGGCCCATTACACGGTGCGCCACGGCGGCCGCGACGGCCTGTTCGGCGACCAACCCTTCGCGAATTACGGCTACTGGACGCGAGATGACCTTTCGCTGCAGCAGGCCGCCGAGGCGCTGACCGAGCTCGTTGCCACCTCGGCGGGTCTGCGACCGGGCGATGCGGTGCTCGATGTCGGCACCGGCTACGGCGCCGGCGCGGTGGTCTACGCCAGGCGCTGTCGTCCGGCATCGATCGTGGGCATCGACATTACCCCGGTGCGCATCGAAGAGGGCCTGAACTACGTGGCCGGGCACGGCCTGTCCGATGTCATCACGTTGCAGCTCGGCAGCGCCACGGCGCTGGCCTTCGCCGACGCGCGCTTCGACAAGGTTGTTTCTGTGGAGTGCGCGTTTCACTTCGACACGCGGGTGGATTTCCTGCGTGAAGCGGCGCGGGTGCTCAAGCCAGGCGGAACCCTGGCGCTGACCGACATCATTCCGCGCAGCGGCATCGATCCCGCCACCTACATGCGCGGCGAGAAGACGCTGGGCAGCGGCATCTGCCTCGACAACCTCGACAATGCCTACCACGCCGACGTCTATGCGCGGCATCTGCGAGAGGCCGGCTTCGAGGCGGTGCGCATCGAATCGATTGTGGATTGGACGCGCCTGCCGTTCGCGCAGGCGCTGGATGCCATGGGCGCGCGCGACGGCGGCGCACGCGGGGCGGGGTGGCAGCGGACGGCGGCGCGCCTGCGCCAGTTGATCGACCTTGGCGAGGACTACGTGCTGGTCGTGGCGCGCCGCGCGCGCTGACGGCTCGCTGCGCCCGAACCGCGGGGGACCTTGGCATCATGTCGCGGGTCGCCGATCCAGGGTTCAGCCCGCGTGCTGCGTGAAAAGGTTAGACCTCTGGCCCCTCCGCCTTTAGCCCCCTGACCATGAACGACGTCAATATCTCGACCGAACTGGATGCCGAAGGCATTCTGCTGGCCCGCATCGACATGCCGAATCGCGCGATGAACGTGTTTTCGCGCGATCTGATGGATGCGCTGGAAGCGCTGATCACCCGCGCACAGGGCGACGAAGCCATCCGCGCCGTGGTGCTGACCTCGGGCAAGCCCTCGTTCCTGGCGGGCGCCGACCTGGCGATGGTGGAAGCCTTCACCGAGCGCGCGGCCAGCACCGGCAGTCCCGAGGAGCTGCACGCATTGCTGGGCCATCTGGGGCGCCTGTTTCGCCGGTTAGAGACCCATCCCACCCCGTTTGTCGCCGCCATCAACGGTCTGGCGCTGGGCGGCGGGCTGGAGCTGTGTCTGGCCTGCCGCGCGCGCATCGTCGCGGATGACCCGGCCATCCAGCTGGGCCTGCCCGAAGTCACGCTGGGCCTGTTGCCCGGCGCCGGCGGCACGCAGCGTCTGCCGCGACTGGTGGGCGCCGAAAAGGGCCTCGACATGCTGCTCACCGGCAACCCGGTGAACCCCGCGGCCGCGCTGGCCCTGGGCCTGGTCGATGAAGTGGTGCCGGCCGACCAGCTCATCGACGCCGCCAAGGCGCGCGCGCGCCGCAGCAGCCGTGAACAGGCGCCCTGGGACCTTGAAGGCGCCGAGTTCGACAGTGCCCCCTTCGACTTCAGCCACGCCGACGCCGCGCGCGCGGCCATTGCCGATGCGGTGGGGATCAGCGGTTACCAGCTGCATCACTACCCGGCCTACGCCGCCATCATCGATTGCGTGGTCGGCGGCTGGTCGCTGCCCATGACCGAGGCTGGCGAGCACGAGACGCGCATTTTCGTTGACCTGATGCGCGATCCGGTGGCCGGCAACATGGTGCGCAGCCTGTTCCTGAACCGCCAGAAGGCGGCCAAGCTCGGGCTGCTGGCTGACAACAGCCCGCTGGCCGAGGGCGACGACGCCTTCTTGCCGCAACTGCGCGCCGCACAGACCACCGCCCGCGACGCCGGCGCTGACGAAGACACCACGCTGCTGCTGGGCGCCGCAGCGGCACTGGCGAGCTGGCAGGCCGGCAAAGCCGGCAAGGCCGAGCCCGTGGCGCTGGCCGATGTGGCGGCCGTGAACGCCGGCTTGTATCCGTCGTACACCGGCGGCCCCTTCCAATGGCTGCGGCAGACCGGCGCGGCGCGCATCGCCACCCTGGTGGGCGAGGCCGATCCGGCCTTCAAGGCTGCACTTGCGCCGCTGGACCAGGTCGAGGCGTTTCTGCGCGGTGACACCCGCCCATGACGCCCTGATGAGCCCGCCCACCCCAACCACGGCCGCAGCGGTCGTCGCTGCCCTGCAGCCCGGCATGCGGGTGTTTGTCCCTGGCGTGTCGGGCGAGAGCCTGGCGTTTGCCGCAGCGCTGCGCGCCCACCCGGACGCCTGCGCCGGCGTGCAGTTTGTTGGCGTGCATTTTCCGGGCATCAACCACACCGATTACCTGGGGCTGCACCCGGACGCGCGGCAACGAGCCTACTTCATGGCGCCCAGTCTGCGGCCGGGGCTGGTCGACGGTCGCGCCGAGTTGGTGCCGCTGGACTATCCCGGCATCTTTCGCGACCTGAGCGAACAGGACGACATCGACCTGCTCATTGCCCAGGTCACCCCGCCGGACGCGCAGGGGCGGTGCAGCCTGGGGCCCTGCTGCGACTTTCACCCGGCGGTGTGGGCCCGGGCGCGGCGCCGCGTGGCCCATGTCAACCCGAGCCTGCCGCGCACCCGCAGCCGCTTCGAGGTGCGATTCGACGCGTTCAATGCCGTTTTCGAGCACGCCGAGACGCCGCTGGTGTTCGACGGCGGCGCGCCCGACGAGGCGATGCTGCGGCACGGCCGGCGGGTGGCGGCCTTGATTCGCGATGGCGACACCCTGGAATTTGGCGTGGGCAAGCTGCAGGCCGCCATCCTCGCCTCGCTCACCGACCACCGTGATCTGAAGGTGTGGTCGGGCATGGTGTCAGCGCCGGTGCTGGGGCTGCTCGACGCCGGCAGCATGGACCGCCGCGACGGCAGCGTGCAGGTCGGTGCGGCCTTGGGGGACGCGGCGTTTTATGAGCGCGTGGGGCGCGATCCGGCGTTTCTGTTCCGCCCCGTCAGCGACACCCATGACGTGCGCCGCATCGCCGCCATTGATCGCTTCTGCGCCGTCAATTCGGCGGTGGAGGTGGATCTGTTCGGGCAGGTCAATGCCGATTCCATACGCGGCAAACTGGTCGCGGGGGTGGGCGGATTGACCGCCTTTGTGGCCGGCGCGCTGCTGTCGCCGGGCGGACGCGCCATCATCGCCTTGCCGGCGGCCACCGATGACGGGCGTTACTCGCGCATCGTCGCCAAGTTGAGCACCGGCTTCACGGCCCTGCCGCGGCACACCGCTGATTACGTGGTCACCGAGCACGGCGTCGCCGCGCTGCGCGGGCTGTCACTGCAGGCCCGAGCCAGAGCGCTGATCGACATTGCCGCGCCGGCATTTCGCGACAGCCTGGCGCAGCAGTGGGCCGAGATGATCCAGAATCTCTGATTCCGCGTCGCCCGGTCAGCAGCGCACGCCGCTGACCCGGGGCTTCAGGGTGGGACGCCGGCGGGCTCGCCCGCCTGAACCTCGGCGCCGGGCGCCGGCACCGGCGCAGGGTCTGGCGCTGTCGGCAGCGCGTTTCTGAAGGCGATGTAGTCGGCCGCGCTGGTCTTGGGGTCTTCGATCATCGGCAGGTGGCCGATGTTCGACATGATCCGGAGTTCGCTGTTGGGCAGCAGCTTGCTGTAGACCACGCCGCCCGACACATCGGCCACGCGGTCCTGGTTGCCCCAGACGATCAGCGCCGGCACCGGGTTGCCATTGATCTGAGGCTCCATCCAGAAGGCTTCTTCCATCAGCTGGTCGTAGATGCGCATGTGCAGCGGGTGATGCCTGGCCGATCGTTCGGCCAGATAGCGCTTGATGGGGCCGGGAATGAAGGGCGGCTCGTGAAACACCAGGTCAATCACCTGCCCGAAGGCTTCCGGGGTCGCCGACGTGAGTAGGTTGCGGCCGGTTTCGCGATGCACCCGACGCACGTAGCTTTCGTTGGCCGAGACCAGGCCGCTGGGGGCCAGCAGCCACAGGCTGTCGACGCGGTCCGGGTACAGCACGGCGAAGGCCGAGACAATCCATCCGCCCATGTTCGAGCCGCCAAAGTGGGCGCTGTGCAGCTTCAGGGCGTCCATGATCTGCCCGAGACGCTCGGTCTGCTGGCGAATGCCGTAGGCCTCATCGGCCGGCATGCTGGAGGCGCCGAAGCCGGGCAGGTCGATGGCGATGACGCGGTAATGCGGCACCAGGTGCTTGGCGACACGCGTGAAGTGGTCCTTGTCGGCGCCGAAGCCGTGCACCAGCACCAGCGGGGGGCCTTTGCCGCCTTGCAGGGTGGCAATCTCGAAGCCCGGAATCTGCAGGGTCACCGCCTGCAGTTTGGCCGCGCGCCGCTCGGCATTGATCAGCAGGGTGACGATCTGCTCGGGGGCCACCTGAGTCCAGATGATCATGGTGAACAGCAGCACGACGAACAGGCCCAGCGTGCCGAACAGCAGTCGTTTGATCCACATCAGGCGCGCACCGCCGTGGCGTCGGGGCGGTGGCGCATCAGCCCTTCCTGCGCGACGCTGGCCACCAGCGCGCCGTCGCGGCTGTAGATGAGGCCGCGGGTCATGCCGCGCGCGCCTTGCGCCGAGGGGCTGTCCATGTCGTACAGCAGCCAGTCGTCGATGCGCGCGTCACGGTGAAACCACAGCGCATGATCGAGGCTGGCGACCATCATGTCGGGCGAATACCACGAGCGGCCATGCGGCTTGAGCGCAGTGGCGATCAGGTTGAAGTCGCTGGCGTAGGCCAGCAGGCAGCGGTGCAGCCAGGCCGCGTCGGGCAAGGGCGCAACCGCGCGGAACCAGATCTGGTTGTAGGGCGCGGCCTGCTGCTGCGGGATCAGCGGGTTGGCGGACGACACCGGCCGAAACTCGATGGCGAGCGGCTGGGTGAGCACGTCGCGCACCGCCTGCGGCAGTTCGGGCACCGCCGCAAACCATGTTTCTCGCAATTCGTCGATCGGCGTCAGCGATTCGGGCGGCGGCACCTCGGGCATCGGCAGATGGTGTTCAAGGCCGCCTTCGTCGATCTGAAACGAGGCCATCATCGACAGAATGGGGCGCCCGTGCTGGATGGCCTGCACGCGCCGCGCCGAGAAGCTGCTGCCATCTCGCAGGCGGTCCACTTCGTAAACGATGGGCGCGTCCATGTCGCCCGGCAGCAGAAAGTAGGCGTGCAGCGAATGCGGGCGGCGATCTTCGACCGTGCGCGATGCCGCCACCATGGCCTGGCCGATCACCTGGCCGCCGAACACCGAATGCCCGCCGAGATCGCGCGACGTGCCGCGAAACAGGTTGACTTCCAGTGACTCGAGATCAAGCTGCTCGACCAGATCCTGCAGTTTTGGGGTCATGCAACGCTCCACCATTCAGCAAACCGTAATTGTGAGGCATTCCGCCATGTCAGAACCACCGGCAATCGCCTGCCGAACCGGTTGTGCCGCCTGCTGCATTGCGCCGTCCATCACCTCGCCGCTGCCCGGTCTGCCCCACGGCAAGCCGGCCGGCGTGCCCTGCCCGCACCTGAGCCCGACCCTGGCCTGTGCGCTGTGGGGTGATCCACGACGGCCGGCGGTCTGCGCCTCTCTGAGACCCGAGCCGCTGATGTGCGGTAGCTCGCGCGCGCAGGCGCTGGACTACCTGACGACCCTTGAACGATTGACGGCGACCCGTGCCCAACCCTCACCATCCGCCCGAACAGGAAGACCCTCGTGAGCCTGCAGACCCGCAACCCCGCCACCGGCGACGTGCTGGACACCTACCCCGAGCAGACCCCCGCAGAAGTGCATGGCGTGCTGGACCAGGCCGTCGCCGCGCAGCGGCGCTGGCAAGACCTGGGTTTTGCCGAACGCGCGCGCGGCATGCGGGCCGTGGCCGAGGCGCTGGAAGCCCGCGCCGACACCTTCGCCCGACTGATGGCCCTGGAGATGGGCAAGCCGCTGGCACAGGGCGCGTCCGAAGCCCGCAAGTCGGCGAGCGCCTGCCGCTACTACGCCGAGCACGCCGAGGCGTTTCTGGCGGACCAGCCCGTGGCCATCGACAGCGGCAGCGCCGCGATCAGTCACGCGCCCTTGGGTGTGATTCTGGGCGTCATGCCGTGGAATTTTCCGCTGTGGCAGGTGCTGCGGTTTGCGGCCCCGACCCTGATGGCGGGCAATACCGTGCTGATCAAGCACGCGCCCAATGTCACCGGCACCGCCCTGGCTTTGGCGCAACTGTTCGATGACGTGGGCCTGGGCGGCGGCGTGTACAGCGCACTGGTGATCGACCTGGCCCCCACGGCAACGGTGATTGCCGACCCGCGCGTGGCGGCGGTGTCGTTGACCGGCAGCGTGCGCGCCGGCCGGGCGGTGGCGGCGCAGGCCGGGCAGGTGCTGAAAAAGTGCGTGCTGGAACTGGGCGGCTCGGACGCCTACGTGGTGCTCGACGACGCTGACATCGCGCACGCGGCGACCACCTGCGTGCACTTTCGCCTCACCAACGCCGGCCAGAGCTGCATCGCGGCCAAGCGCTGGATCGTCACCCGGGCTGCGCGCCCGGCCTTCGAGGCCGCCGTGCGGGCGCAACTGGCCGCGCAGGTCGTCGGGGATCCCTTCGACAGTACGACCACCGTCGGGCCCATGGCCCGTGAGGACCTGCGGGCGCAGCTGCACGATCAGGTGCAGGCCAGCATGGCGGCCGGCGCGCGCTGCGTGCTCGGCGGGGTGTTGCCGGCCGGCAACGGCAGCTACTACCCGGTGACCCTGCTCACCGATCCACCGCCGGGCTGCCCGGCCTATGCCGACGAACTGTTCGGCCCGGTGGCGACCCTGATCGAAGTGCCCGACGCCGAGGCGGCGTTGCAGGTCGCCAACGACACGGTCTACGGCCTGGGCGGCGCGGTGTTCTCAGCCGATGTGAAGGCGGCAGAAGCCTTCGCCCGGCAGATGCACTGCGGCGCGGTGGGCATCAATCGCGCGGTGGCCTCCGACCCGCGGCTGCCGTTCGGAGGCGTGCGTGACAGCGGCTACGGCCGCGAGCTGTCGCGGCACGGGCTGATGGAGTTCGTCAACGTGCGCGCCATCCTGCGGGCGTGATTCAGGCGTTCAGGCGCCGCACGAGCGCCGCCGTGTAGTCGACCGTGCTGGCGCTGCCGCCCAAGTCGCCGGTGCGCACGTGATCGATGTTCAGCGTGTCGCGCAGGGCCTGCCGCAGCTGCTGGGCGCGGTCGTGTTGCCCCACATGGTCGAGCATCATCGCGCCCGCCAGCAGGAGGGCGGTGGGGTTGGCAATGCCCTTGCCGGCAATGTCCGGTGCCGAGCCGTGCACCGCCTCGAAGATGGCCGCGTGCGCGCCGATGTTGCCGCCCGGCGCCATGCCCAGGCCGCCGATGAGGCCGGCAATTTCGTCAGACAAAATATCGCCGAACAGATTGGTGGTGAGCAGCACGTCGAACTGCCAAGGGTTGAGCACCAGCTGCATGGCGCAGTTATCGACAATGCGGTCTTCGATGATCAGTCGGTCGCGGTAGCGTTCGCCGACCTCATACGCGGTTTCCAGAAACAGCCCGGTGAGCTTCTTGAGGATGTTGGCCTTGTGGATGATGGTGACTTTCTTGCGGCCATGACGCACGGCGTAGTCGAAGGCCCATTCCGCGATGCGGCGACAGCCCTCGCGGGTGTTGATGCCGGTGCCCTGCGCCACGGCGCGCGGGTCGTCGCCGATGGGGACGTAATGTTCGTAGCCGACGTAGAAGCCTTCGAGGTTTTCGCGCACCAGCACCAGATCTATGTCGTCAAAACGACCGCCGGGGATCAGGGTTTGGGCCGGGCGCAGATTGGCGTAGAGCTTGAAGGTTTCACGCAGCCTGACATTGACCGAGCGCATGGGGCTGTCGACCGGTGTGGTCAGCGGCCCCTTCAGCGCCAGACCGGTACGTCGAATGCTCTCCAGCGTGCATTCCGGCAGGGGATCGCCGAACTGCTCGGCGGCGCCAAGGCCGGCGGGTTGCTCGTCCCACGCGAAGGGGGTGCCCAGGGCCTCGAAGACGCTGCGGGTGGCCGCAACAATTTCGGGGCCAATGCCGTCGCCGGTGAGCAGCGTGGCGGGAATGGCGGCAGGGGTCATGCGGGGCTCCGTTCGGGATCGGTCGGACCCGAGAGGTTACGCTGCTCACCGCGTTCACGGGACACGAGGTTCGCGATCCTCAGGCCTGCAATCGCCCCCGAAAGCTGTCCAGACTTTGTTCGCTGATGCGCTTGCCCGCACGCTGATGTGTCACCCGCCACTGCAGGCGCAGGCCCACGTCGGGTCGGGTGTCGCTGGTCAGCGTGACCTGCAATGCGTCGCCCTGTTGCAGGGTGATGGCCTCCAGCAAGGGCAGGTAGACCTGATCCCAATGCGTCGGTGCGGCGTCGGGCGCGGTGCTGATGTCGACCCCGGGCGCCAGCGTACAGACCCACCACAGTGCGAGGCCGTGCACGGTGTGCGGCGCAGGCGCGAAGCTGACCTTCTGCTGGCGGCGACTGAGCGGCGGTGGCGACTTGGGCGAGAAGTCGAGGTCATCCCAGCAGGCCCCCGGCGCCGCCAGGTGAGTGGGCGGCACACGCCGGACGTACAGATTGTTGAGGCTGACCACGCGGGCGGCATCCAGGTTCAGATCAAAGCCGACGGTGCTCCAGAGGTCGATTTCGCGCTGCAGGGAGGGGTCGCTCACCGGCGCCACGAACTGCTGGAGGCGGCAGGGCATGATGGCGCCACCGGGTTTCAGGTAGCGGCGCGCGTCGACCAGGGTTTCCAGCAGCCCTTCTTCCAGCGCGTAGTTGCCCAGCGTTTCAGAGATCACCAGATCCACCCGGGGCGGGTTGGCGATCTCGCCGGAATGCGCATGGGTGAACTGCAGGCCCGTGATGCCGTTGGCGCGCGCCAGCGTTTGCGCCAGCGCCAGCGCTTCGCTGTACTCGACGAGGTGGCAATGCTTGGCGCCAAGCCGCCGGGCCAGAAACGACAGAAAGCCGGTGCCCGCACCCAGGTCGGCCACGGTGGTGACGCCGGGGGTAATGACCTGTTTCAGCGCCGCGTGGAAGGCCTGATTGCGGCCGGCGTCGCCCAGCAGCTTGCGGTGCAGTTCAATTTCGCTCATGGCCGCGATTGTCGGCGATTCGGAGGAAAATACCGACATGTCAGACGTTCAACTTGCCTCTGTCACGCCGCGGGTGTTCGCCGGGCGCGTGCAGCCCATGCCCGGCGATGGCCGGCCCACGGCGATCTTCAAGCAACCGCTGCACGGTGAGATCGAGATCACGCCGCTGGGCATCGTCGGAGACCATCAGGCCGACCTGAAGCATCACGGCGGCCTGGAGAAAGCCGTGCACTTCTACGCGTCGGACCGTTATGCGCTGCTGGCCCAGCGGTTTCCGGACGTGGCGGGCGCCCTGGGCCCCGGGGCCATGGGCGAGAACCTGAGCGCGGCCGGTGTCGACGAAAACGATGTCTGCATCGGCGACGTGTTCGCCTTGGGCCAGGCGCGGCTGCAGATCTGCCAGCCGCGCACCCCCTGCTGGAAGATCGACGCGCGACACGGCATCGACGGCATGGCCGCCTTCATCGAACAGCGCGGCATCGCCGGGTGGTATTACCGGGTGCTGGTGCCCGGTCGCGCCGAGGTGGGCGAGGCCCTGACCCTGATCGCGCGCCCGCCGGGCACGATCAGCGTGGCGGCGTTCTCTGCGCTGCGCGACCAAACCCGGCCCGACCTGGCGGTGTTGCAGCGCCTGGCCGAGATGCCGGCGCTGGCCGCCGACTGGCGGCGGCGCCTGGGCACGCGCCTGGCGTGGCTGCGCGAGCACGGTCGATGACGCTGCCGGATCTGCCGGTCGGCGAGGTGCTGCCGACCTTGATGACCACGCTGGCGACTTCGATGTCGGCGGTGCTCTGTGCGCCGCCGGGCTCGGGCAAGACCACGCTGGTGCCGTTGGCCCTGCTGGCCGCGCCGTGGTTGGCGGGCAAGTCGATCATCGTGCTCGAACCCCGCCGCGTGGCGGCGCGCGCGGCCGCGGCGCGCATGGCGCAGTTGTGTGCCGAGGCGGTGGGCGAAACCGTCGGCTATCAGGTGCGGTTTGATCGCAAGGTTGGCCCGCGCACCCGGGTGGAGGTGCTCACCGAGGGGCTGCTGACGCGGCGCCTGCAGGCGGACGCCGAGTTGCCCGGCGTGGGGCTGGTGATCTTCGACGAGTTTCATGAACGCAGTCTCGAAGCCGATCTGGCGCTGGCCCTGACGGTCGATGCGCGCGCCAATCTGCGCCCTGACCTGCGGGTGCTGGTGATGTCGGCCACGCTCAACGCCGAGCGCATCGCTGCCCTGCTGGACGATGCGCCGGTGGTGCGCAGCGACGGCCGCATGTTTCCGGTCGAGGTTGTCTATCGGCCCACCGCCGCCGGCGTGGCCGAGGCGGTTGCCGGGGCCGTGATGGCCGGCCTGGCCGAGGATGAGGGCGACGTGCTGGCGTTCTTGCCCGGCGCGCGCGAGATCCGCGACGCCCAGCAGCTGATCGAATCCCGCACGGCATCGCGCGCCGCGGCGGTGCGCGTCTATCCCCTGTATGGCGCGCTGGAGGCCAGCGCCCAGGATGCGGCCTTGCGGCCCGACCCTGACGGCGCACGCAAGGTGATTCTGGCCACCAACATCGCCCAGACCAGCCTGACGGTGGAAGGCGTGACCACCGTGGTCGATGGGGGCTGGGTGCGCGTGGCCGCGTATGACCTGGCCTCGGGCGCCAACCGCCTGGTCACCCGCCGCATCTCCCGCGCGGCCGCCGAGCAGCGCGCCGGTCGCGCCGGCCGGCTGGGGCCGGGGCGGGTGATTCGGCTCTGGTCCCAGGACCAGCACGGCGGTCTGGCGGCCTTCGATGCGCCCGAAATCCAGCAGGTGGACCTGAGCCGCTTTGCGCTGGAGCTGGCGGTTTGGGGGCTGCGCCCCGGCGATGCGGCGCTGCTCGACGCGCCACCGGCACCGGCATGGTCGGTCGCGCAGGGGCTGTTGCGCAGCGTCGCGGCGGTTGATGATCAGGGGCGCGCCACGCCACTCGGCCAAGCCCTGCTGAACGTGCCCGCCGCGCCCCGGCAGGCGGCACTGCTGCATCGCGCGCAGCGGCAGGGGCTGGGCGAGCTTGCCGTGTGGCTGGTGGCGGTGTTGGATGAGGGCGAGGTCGGTCACGATCTTGGCGAGGCGGTGCGCCGTTTCATGCAGGGCCGCGCGCCCGCACCGGCCCAGCGGCGGGTGCGTGACACGGTGCGGCAGTTGGCCCAGCGCCTGAAGGTGACGCCCGCCACGCAGGCCGACGAGCGCGATCTGGCGCGGCTGGTGGCCTTTGCCTATCCCGAACGCATCGCGCAGCGGCGCGGCGACACCGTTGGCGTGTTTCTGTGCGCCGATGGCCGCGAACTGCGCGTGCACGGCGCCTCGCCTCTGGCCCAGTCGCCGTGGTTGGCGGTTGCGCACTGGGACCCCGGCCCGCCCCGAACATTGCGCAGCGGACTGGTCATGGACGAGGCCACGCTGCGCGCCGACTTTGCCGATCAGCTGGTGGTGGACGACGCGGTGGGCTGGGATGCCCGCGCCGAAGCGGTCCGCACCGACACCCAGACCCGGCTTGGGGCGCTGATCATCGATCAGCGGCCGGGCCGGCCTGCGGCAGATCGCATCGTCGATGGCGTGCTCGACGGCCTGGGCCAGCTGGGGCTTGAGGCCTTGCCGTGGACGCCGGCCTTGCGTCAGTGGCAGGCGCGGGTGCAGTGCCTGCGGCAATGGCAGCCCGAAGCCGGCTGGCCCGACGTGGGAGACGACGCGCTGCTGGTGACGCGTGCGCACTGGCTGCGGCCGTTTCTGGCGGGCGTCAGCCGGCGCAGCCAGTTTGACCGCATCCCGCTTGCCGACGCGCTGCAGGGCCTGCTCGACCACCCCGCCCAACAGGCGCTGCAACGCCTGGCACCCACGCACCTGACCGTGCCCAGCGGCCACGCCCATCGCCTGCACTACGCCGAGGGTGCGCTGCCGCTGCTGGAGGTGAAACTGCAGGAGATGTTCGGCGCGCAAGAAACCCCGACCGTCTGCAACGGCCGCGTGCCGGTGGTGCTGCATCTGCTGTCGCCGGCGCGGCGTCCGGTCGCGGTCACGCAAGACATCAAGGGCTTCTGGCAGGTGGGCTACATCGACGTGCGCAAAGACCTGCGGGGGCGGTATCCCAGACACCCCTGGCCGGTCAATCCGACCGTCGCCAGCGCCACGGCCAGAGCCAAGCCGAGAGGCACCTGAGCAATGACGTATTGACTCCGATGGAGTCACCATGAACAATAGCGGGCTTCGCCGATCGTTCAGCGGTCGTCGAGGGCGGATGGAGGGATACTCAAGCGGCCAACGAGGGCAGACTGTAAATCTGCTGACTAACGTCTACGTAGGTTCGAATCCTACTCCCTCCACCACACAGGATTTTCGCGGTACACCAGTCTGGTGCAGCGAGCGCGGCGGGAGTAGTTCAATGGTAGAACTTCAGCCTTCCAAGCTGATAGCGCGGGTTCGATTCCCGTCTCCCGCTCCAGATGGTGATGGTTGGCTGCATCGTTGTGACACCAATGCCCACATAGCTCTAGTGGTAGAGCGCACCCTTGGTAAGGGTGAGGTCATCAGTTCGAATCTGATTGTGGGCACCAAATTCGCAGTTCAGTGGTAACGGTTGGCACAATCTGAAGGCGAACTGATGACCTCCAGAACGAGGGATTCATCGCTTTTGATGTTTGGCCGAAGGCCAAACATGGGTTCGGATCTGATTGTGGGCACCCAATTCGCAGGTCAGTGGTGCTCTTTCTGGTTTTTGGGCACTAAGTTTTTGATGTTGGGTTGATGTGGTCCAAGCCGAGCGAGCCCTGCTCGCTTTTCGTGTTTTTTCAGTCCCGCGTGCGCGGGCATACCTCTAAAGAAGAGTACAGATGGCAAAGGAAAAGTTTGAGCGTACGAAGCCGCACGTGAACGTTGGAACGATTGGTCACGTTGACCATGGCAAGACCACCACCACGGCGGCGCTGACC
>PAKU01000039.1 GCA_002706265.1 Polycyclovorans sp.
GCATCGGTGCCATGCCGGCACCGCCGCCGATGAACACCATTTCCTTGTCGGTGTCGCGGGCGAAGAACTCGCCGAAGGGGCCCGAAATCGTGACCTCGTCACCCGGCTTGAGGTTGAAGATGTAGCTCGACATCTTGCCGGCCGGCACGTTGGGCTGGCGTGGCGGCGGGCTGGCAATGCGGACGTTGAGCATGATGATGCCCTTCTCTTCCGGATAGCTGGCCATTGAGTACGCGCGCTCGACCTTTTCGGTGACCTTCGAGGTGTACTGCCAAACGTCGAAGTGGTCCCAGTCATCGCGGAAGCGCTCGTCCACCTCGAAATTTTTGTAGTGCACTTGGTGCGGCGGGCATTCGATCTGGATGTAGCCCCCGGCCCGGAAATCGACGTTCTCGCCCTCGGGCAGTTCCAGCACCAATTCCTTGATGAAGGTCGCGACGTTGTGGTTGGACCGCACCTTGCAGCGCCACTTCTTGACGCCGAAGACTTCTTCGGGCACCTCGATCTTCATGTCCTGCTTGACGTTGACCTGGCAGGACAGACGATCGCCCTCCTTGGCCTCTCGCTTGGTGATGTGTGACAGCTCGGTGGGCAGGATGTTGCCGCCGCCTTCAAGCACCTTGAGCCGGCACTGGGCGCAGGAGCCCCCGCCTCCACAGGCCGACGGAATGAACAGGCCGTTCTCGGCCAGCGTCGTCAGCAACTTGCCGCCGGTGGGCACTTTCAGGGTGCGCTCGTTGTTCACCAGCAGCGTGACATTGCCCTGCGGGACCAGCTTGCTGCGCGCGAACAAAATCACCATAACCAACGACAGGATGATGCCGGTGAAGAAGGCGACGCCGAGACCAATTTCCAAAAACATAGGTTTCCTTCCGTTTAATCAGGCTTGGCGTGCCTAGAGCTGTATGCCCGAGAACGCCATGAATCCGAAAGCCAGCAGCCCGGCGCTGATGAACGCGATGCCCAGGCCCTGCAGCCCGTCGGGCACATCCGAGTACTTCAGCTTTTCGCGAACGCCAGCGAACAGCACGATGGCCAGCAGCCATCCCAGGCCACTGGAGAAGCCGTAGGTGGTGGCCTCTGCCAAGGTGTAATCACGCTCCACCATGAACAGCGAACCGCCGAGGATGGCGCAGTTCACCGTGATCAGCGGCAGGAAAATGCCCAGGGCGTTGTAGAGCGCGGGCACGTACTTGTCGAGGGCCATTTCCAGAATCTGCACCAGCGCGGCAATCACGCCGATGTAGCTGATCAACCCCAGAAAGGACAGGTCCACATTCGGCAGCCCCGCCCAGGCCAGCGCGCCATCACGCAGCAGGTAGTTGTAGATCAGGTTGTTGACCGGCACCGTAATGGTCTGCACCGCCACTACGGCAACCCCCAGACCAAACGCGGTTTCGATCTTCTTCGAGATGGCGAGAAACGTACACATCCCCAGAAAGAACGCGAGCGCGAGGTTTTCGACAAAGATCGATTTGATCGCCAGATTGACGAGTTCCATGGTGCGGGCTCCGGGTTAAAGCACTTCGGTGCGGTGCACCTGATGAATCTGGAAGGACGGCTTTTCGACCTGTGCCGGCTTCCAGGTGCGCACCACCCAGATGATCAGCCCGATCAGGAAGAAGGCGCTGGGCGGCAACAGCATCAGGCCATTGGACTGATACCAGCCGCCCTCGGTGACCAGCGGCATGATCTCGACACCGAACAGCTTGCCGGAGCCGAACAGCTCGCGGAAGAAGGCCACGATCAACAGAATCACGCTGTAGCCCAGCCCGTTACCCAGACCATCGAGCGCCGCCTTGCCAGGCGTATTGCTCATGGCGAACGCCTCGGCCCGGCCCAGCACGATGCAGTTGGTGAGGATCAGGCCAATGAACACCGACAACTGCTTGCTCATGTCGTAGGCATAAGCCTTGAGCACCTGATCGACCAGAATCACGCCCACCGCCGCCACCGTGACCTGCGCGATGATGCGGATGTTCGACGGGATGACATTGCGGATCAGGCTGACAAAGAAGCTGGTGAACACGATCACCGCCGTGAGGCTGATCGACATCACCAGCGCCGGCATCATCTGCGTGGTGACGGCAAGCGCCGAGCAGATGCCCAGCACCTGCAGAATGATGGGATTGTTGTCGGCGATGGGCTCGACAACCAGCTTGCTGGACTCAGACATCAGCGTTTCCTTTGCGCACTTTTTCGAGGTAGCCGCGATAGGCCGAATTCGACAGCCAGTACCGGACCGAGTTCGTGACCCCCTTGGAGGTCAGGGTCGCGCCGGACAGCGCGTCGACCCCATGTTTATCGTCGGGCGAGGCGCCGCCGCGCACCAGGCGGAACGCGACATCGCCGTCTTCGCCGTAAATCTCCTTGCCTTCCCACTGCGCCGTCCAGCGCGGGTTCTCCACCTCACCGCCCAGCCCCGGCGTTTCGGCCTGCTGGTAGTAGGAAATCCCCGCCACGGTATCGGCATCCGATTCCAGTGCCAGAAACGCGTACATCGTTGACCACAGGCCGTAGCCGTGGATGGGGACCACGATGCGGCTGATCTTGTCGTCCTTGTCGCGAACCAGGTAAACCAGCCCGAACTTGGAATGATCTCCCACCCCGGCGATGTCTTCGGCGGAGCTCAGGCTGAGTCGATTGGCCGGATCGCGCGCTTCGGCCTTGGGATCGAAGTTGGACGGGTCCTTGCCTTCGGCGACCTCGCCCGTGGTGAAATCGATCACCTTGGCCTCGACGCGTTCGTCGAAGACGGCCGCGACATCGATGCCCGGCTCGTAAAGCCCGGCCACCCGCAGAATGTTGACCTGCCGATCCAGCTGCCGGTTGGCCGTCTGCTGCGGCTTGAGGACCACCGCCGCCGTCGACACCAGCACCGATCCGACGAGGCAGATCACCGCTGCGACGATGAGCGTGTACGCCTTGCTGTCTTTGTTAAGCGCCATGTTTGCTGTGCACTCCGAATCTGGGGCTCAAGCCGCCGGGGACGGCGTCGCAAGACGGCGTTCACGACGGGAAATGTTGGCGCGGATGACGCCATAGTCGATCAGCGGCGCGACGATGTTGGAGAACAGGATCGCCAACATGATGGTTTCCGGATACGCCGGGTTGACCACACGAATCAAGACCGTCAACGCTCCGATCAGCACACCGTAGATCCAGCGGCCGGCGTCGGTCATCGTTGCCGACACCGGGTCGGTGGCCATGAACATCATGCCGAAGGCGAAGCCACCGATGGTGAGGTGCCAGTACCACGGCACGCCGGTCATCGGGTTGCTCTCAGCGCCCGCAACGTTGAACAGGACCGACATGGCCACCATGCCGATCAACACCCCGAACACGATGCGGTAACTCGCCACTCCGGTGATCATGAGGAACGCGCCGCCAATGAAGATGGCCAGCGCCGAGACCTCGCCGATGCTGCCCTGCGTCACCCCCAGGAAGGTGTCCATCCAGTTGATGCCGGCGGCTTCGATGCCGGCCATGCCGTCCAGCTTGGCAACCCCCAGGGTCGTGGCGGAGGTCCACCCGTCCACCGCCGTCCAGACCGTGTCGCCCGACATCTGCGCCGGGTAGGCAAAGTAGAGGAATGCGCGGCCCACCAGCGCCGGGTTGAGAAAATTCTTGCCGGTGCCGCCAAAGATCTCCTTGCCGATCACCACACCAAAGCTGACGCCCAGGGCTACCTGCCAGAGCGGAATGCTCGGCGGCAGAATCAGGGAGAACAGGATCGAGGTGACGAAGAAGCCCTCATTCACCTCGTGGTTGCGCACCGAGGCAAACAGCACCTCCCACAGGCCGCCCACGATGAAGGTGGTCATGTAGATCGGAATCCAGTACAGCATCCCGTGCGCCAGGTTGGCGATGAAACTGTCGGCGCTGTAGCCGAAGTAATGCAGAAACACGTGGCGCCAGTTGTCGACCTGCTCCAGCCCCATCGATTCCATGGCCGTGTTGGCCTGGAAGCCGACGTTCCAGCAACCGACGATGACGGCGGGAAAGGTCGCCATCCACACGTAGATCATCACGCGCTTGAGGTCGATGCCGTCCCGCACGTGCGGTGCGCCGCGGGCCGTGTCGGACGGCGAGTAGAAGAAGGTGTCCACCATCTCGTAGACGGCGTAGAACTTCTCGAACTTGCCGCCCTTGGCAAAGAGCGGGTGTGCGCGGTCTAAAAAGTCTCTGATACCAGCCATGTCATCCCTCGATTACACAAGGCGATGGGGGAACGCGCGCATCGCGTCCGGTCATCGCAGTCATCCTCTATGTCCTTCGGCTCGGCGCGCGGGCGCCCATCAGCCTTCGGCTTCGATCTGTTCCAGATTCTCGCGCAGCACCGGCCCGAATTCGTACTTGCCCACACAGACGAACGAGCACAGCGCCAGATCTTCTTCATCCAGGTCCAGCACCCCCAGACGCTGGGCCATGTCGGTGTCACGCACCAAAAGATAGCGCAGCAGCTGCGTGGGCAAAATATCCAACGGCATCACCGATTCGTAGTTGCCGATCGGCACCATGGCGCGCGGCGAGCCGTTCACATGCGTGGTGAACTCGAAGCGGCGCTTGGCGCGCTGCAGGGCACTGAACAGCACGTTCATTTTTGAATAGCGGTCCACACCGGGGCGCACCCATCCAAACAGCTCACGGGTGCGACCTTCCGGCATCACCGTCACCTGCGTGTGGTAGGGCGACAGAAAGGCGCTCCAGGCCCGCGCGGTGCGGCCGTTGAACACCGAGCCCGACAAGGCCCGTGCATCGGCCGCCGAGCTGACTTCATTGGCGATCAGTTCTTCGATGCTGGCGCCGACGCGGGTGCGCATCAGGCGCGGGTGCTTGGCCAAGGGACCGGCCAGCGAAATCACCCGCTCGGTCGACAACTGACCGGTGGTGAACAGACGGCCGATGGCGATGACGTCCTGATACCCGACGTACCAGGCTGAACGCGTGGCCGACACCGGGAACAGAAAATGGATGTGCGTGCCGGGATTGCCGGCCGGATGCGGCCCGGCAAACTCGGCAACCGTAAGGCTGCCGAGCTCGGGCACCGGCACTTGCGCGTCGGGCGCCTTGCACACGTAGGTCGGCCCCTGCGTGAGACGCGAGAGTACCGTCACCCCGTTCTTGAAATCGTCGGCCGCAGCGGCAATCACCCGCTGTGGATCAGGCGCCAGCGGGTTGGTGTCGATGGCGGTGATGAACAGGGCATCGGCCCTGGCATCGACCCGCGGCACCTTGCTGAAGGGTCGGGCACGCAGGCGGGTCCACAGGCCGGACCGAATCAACTGGGCGCGCACCTTGTCCTCGGCCAGCGTGCCCAGCGCGGTGGCATCGAACGACGCGTAAGTCTCGGCGGCGTCGCCCTCAAGCGCGATCACCACCGACTGCAACACGCGACGGGCGCCGCGATTGATCGCGACCACCTTGCCGGCGCCGGGGGCCGTGTAGATCACGCCCGGGTTGCGCTTGTCTTCGAACAGCGGCTGGCCGAGCTTCACCAAATCGCCTTCCTCGACCATCATCGTCGGCTTCATGCCGAGACAGTCGGGCCCCACGACCCCAACCTGGGTAATGGCGGCGCCTTGATCGACAAGCGCCTGATCCGGCTGGCCGGTGATTGGGAGCGTCAGGCCCTTCTTAATCGAAATTCGCGTCGCTTTCACGTGCTGGAGAACTCTGGCGGATTGAAAACGCCGCGAGTGTACTGGATGCCCCAATTTGGGGCCAACCATTCAGCGCGGCTAAAGGCAGGGTGCGGGTGCGGTACCGGGCCACCCCGAGTGCGGCTGGAGCGTGTCTTGGGGGGCTATAATGCGCGCCGAATCACGCCGGATGCGCCACATGCAATCCCATTACGAGACGTTCGACGCCTTCTACGTCGATTACCTCAAAGAACACGAAAACCGCAGCAGCCGCCGCCTGCATTTTGTCGGCACCTCGCTGTCGTTCGCGCTGGCCGCCGTGGCCGTTGCCACCTTCCAGTGGTGGTTGCTGGCACTGGCCTTCGCCCAGGGTTACGCCTGGGCCTGGGTCGGGCACTTTTTCTTCGAGAAGAACACGCCCGCCACCTTTCAGCACCCCTGGCTGAGCTACAAGGGCGACATGCGCATGTGGTGGGAGATTCTCACCGGCAAAATCCCCTTCTGACCGCGCCCATGACGCCCAACGCCACCCTGCTGGAACAGGCCCATCGCTACGACGTCATCGTCGTCGGCGGCGGCCACGCGGGCACCGAGGCGGCGCTGGCCCCGGCCCGCATGGGTCTGCGCACCCTGCTGGTGACGCAGAACATCGACACCCTGGGTCAGATGAGCTGCAACCCGGCCATCGGCGGCATCGGCAAGGGGCATCTGGTCAAGGAGATCGACGCGCTCGGCGGCCTGATGGCCCGCGCCGCCGACCACGCGGGCATCCAGTTCCGCACCCTGAACGCATCCAAAGGCCCCGCCGTGCGCGCCACCCGCGCCCAGGCCGACCGCGCCCTGTACCGCGCCTTCGTCAGGGCCGCGCTCGAACAGCAGCCTGACCTCGACCTGTTTCAGCAAGAGGTCGATGACCTGATCGTCGAGGGCGGCAAGGTCCGCGGCGTGATCACCCGTGCCGGTCTGCGGTTCACGGCGCCGACCGTGGTGCTCACCACCGGCACCTTTCTGGGCGGGCGCATCCACATCGGCATGGAACATCACGCCGGTGGCCGTGCCGGTGACGGCCCCAGCCTGCCGTTGTCGGTACGCCTGCGGGCCCTGATGCCCCGCGTCGGTCGCCTCAAGACCGGCACGCCGCCCCGCATCGACGGCCGCAGCATCGACTGGGCCCGCCTGACCGAACAGCCCGGCGACACCCCGCGTCCGGTGTTCTCGTTCATGGGCGCACCCGGCGATCACCCGCGTCAGGTGCCCTGCCACATCACCTATACCAACGCCGACACCCACGCGATCATCCGCAGCGGCTTTGACCGGTCGCCGATGTTCACCGGTGTCATCGAAGGCACCGGGCCGCGCTATTGCCCCAGCGTCGAAGACAAAGTCCATCGCTTTGCCGACAAGGACCGGCACCAGATCTTTCTGGAGCCGGAAGGGCTGTCCACGCCCGAGATCTACCCCAACGGCATCTCCACCAGCCTGCCCTACGACATCCAGCTGGCGTTCGTGCGCAGCATCGAGGGGCTGGAAAACGCCCGCATCATGCGGCCGGGTTACGCCATCGAATACGACTATTTCGATCCGCGCGACCTGCAGCGCTCGCTGGAAACCACCGCAATCGAAGGCCTGTTCTTCGCCGGCCAGATCAACGGCACCACCGGCTACGAAGAAGCGGCCGCGCAAGGGCTGCTGGCCGGCATCAATGCCGCGCGCAAGGTACGGGGCCAACCCGCGTGGATTCCCGGTCGCCACGAGGCCTACATCGGCGTGCTGGTCGACGACCTGACCACCCGCGGCACCACCGAGCCCTACCGCATGTTCACCTCGCGCGCCGAGCATCGGCTGCTGTTGCGCGAAGACAATGCCGACCGGCGCCTGACGCCCGTGGGTCGCGAACTGGGCCTGGTCGATGACCTGCGGTGGGCGGCGTTCAGCGCCAAACTCGCCGACATTGCCACCGCCCGCGACGCCCTGCTGGCCCACCGCGTCCGCCACGGCCAACACAAGGTCGCCGCCCTGGAACTGCTGCGCCGGCCCGAGGTGACCTACGCCTCGCTGGTGCAGGACGGCATGGCCCCGGCTGCGGCGCCCGCCATCGCCGAGCAGATCGAAATCGATGTCAAGTACGCCGGATACATCGACCGCCAGAGCGCCGAAGTGGCGCGCAGCGCCCGCCACGAACAGAGCCGCATTCCCGAGCACTTCGACTACGCAGTGGTGACCGGACTCTCCAACGAAGTGCGCGCCAAACTGGCCGAACATCGCCCCGAAACCCTCGGGCAGGCGGGGCGCATCCCCGGCGTCACCCCGGCGGCCGTGTCGCTGCTGCTGATTCACCTTCGCAAGCAAGGGCAGATGACGCTCCACGAACCCGCCCGCATCGGCCAGTCAGCCGTTATCTGAACCGCATCCCTTGACGGCAATGGCGGTTGCTTGGCGCGGCGCGGCTCAATCTGGCCGGGGCACGGCGCCGCAGGCAGCCAGAATCTCGCCTGCGCCATCGGCCAGCAGCCGTGCGGCCAGTTGCTGGCCCAGCTGCTCGGCGTCCATTGCCGGGCCACTGATGACATGGCGCAACTGGCGCGTGCCGTCGGGGGCGCCCACCAGTCCCTCCAGGCGAATCTGCCCTTCGGTGAGCACCGCGTGTCCGGCCACCGGCACTTGGCAGTTGCCACCCAACTGGCGGTTGAAGCTGCGCTCCGCCGCCAGACGGATGCGCGAAGGCGTGTCGTCCAGCGGGGCCAGCCAGGCACGGGTGGCCTGATCGTCCGCGCGGCATTCGATGCCGACGATGCCCTGCCCGACCGCGGGCACGAAGACGTCAACCGGCAAGGCCTCTCGGATGCGCGCGGCCAGCCCCAGCCGGATCAATCCGGCACAGGCCAGCAGAATGGCGTCGTAGGCGCCCTCGTCGAGCTTGCGCAATCGGGTGCCGACATTGCCGCGCAGCACCTCGATCCGCAGGTCGGGTCGCAGGTGTTTGAGCTGGGTCTGCCGCCGCAGGCTGGAGGTGCCCATGCACGCACCCTGCGGCAGACGGTCAAGCCGGGGGTAACGGCTGGACACGAACGCGTCGCGCGGGTCTTCGCCCGGCAGAAAGCAGGTGAGCATCAGGCCGTCGGGCTGCTCGGCGGGAACGTCCTTCATGGAATGCACCGCGAGGTCGGCGCGGCCGTCCAGCAGGGCCTGTTCCAGCTCTTTGACGAACAAGCCCTTGCCGCCCACTTTCGACAACGACCCTTCCAGCCGCTGGTCACCCAGCGTCGTCATGGGCAGCAATTCCACCGCGAGGTCGGGGTGCGCCTGCTGCAGCAGCGCCTGAACATGCTCGGCCTGCCACAGGGCCAACGGTGATTCGCGCGTCGCGATCTTCAGCACCGGCATCAAACGCACTCGGCCCAGATGCCCGGCGCCACGGGCCGTTGACGGGTGCGCCATGGCGCGGCGCGATTGGCCGTCGCGCCACCGGCAACCCGGCCCGCGCTCACGACTGGTCGGTGATGAAGCGGCGCACCTCGGCCAGGCGGCGCCTCGATACCGGCAACGGCCGCGCCGCGTGTCGCACCCGCAACCAGTGATGCTGCTCACCCTGCCGCTCACGCTCCAGCCCGGAGATGAAGCGCGTCGCCACCAGCGCCTTGCGGTGGATGCGCAGGAACCAGGGCGCGAAGTCTTCTTCCAGCGTCTTCAAGGATTCTTCAATCAGCACTTCGCCGTGCAGATGGCAGACGGTGGTGTACTTCTGGTCGGCAATGAAGCAGACGATGTCTTCGGCCGGAATGCGCGTGAGCCCCTCGCGCGCGGTCGCCAGCACGAATTCACGCTTGGGCTTGGCGTCGGACGCTTGCGCGACCACCGTGCGCTGCGCGCGGTTCGGCCGGCGGATGCGCATCAGCGCTTCCTTGAGCTTCTCGGCACGGATCGGCTTGAGCAGATACGCCTGTGCGTTGGCGTCAAAGGCCGACAGCGCGTGCTCGGAATAGGCGGTGGTGAAGATCACCGCGGGGGGCATTTCCATGTCCTGCAGGCTGCGGGCGACCTGCACCCCGTCGATGCCGCCCATGCGGATGTCGAGCAGCACCAGATCGGGCTCCTCCTCGTCAATCAGGTCGAGGGCGGTCTCGCCGTCACCCGCCTCACCCACCACCTCGTAGCCCGGAAATTCGGACAGCAACCGCTTGATGCGGTCACGTGCCAGCGGCTCATCATCAACCACGACGACTCTCACGGCCTTGGTCCCCTATCTCTTTTTGAATTTTTCATATGAACTCACCATTGCGGGGCGATTCAGGTAACGACAATCGTACGCGAAACACCGGACCGTCAAGCCGAGGGTCTTTCCCCATCTCCAGCCGCGCCTGGTCGCCGTAGATCAGCGCCAGTCGCTGGGCGATGTTGTCGACTGCAATGTGATTGCCGCGCTGGCCGGCCTGCTGTCCCACCAGGTCGTCGTCGGGAATGGGATTTTCCACCTCCACCACCAGCCGCGACCCGATCTTGCGAATCGTGACGCGGATCATCCCCGCCCGGGTCATGCGCGACACGCCGTGGTGGACGGCGTTCTCGATCAGGGGCTGCACCACCAGCATCGGCAACGACCAGCTCAGCAGCTCGTCCGGCACGTCCCACTCGACGCTCAGCTTTTCGCTGAGGCGCACCTGCTCGATACGCAGATAGGACCGGCACAGCTCCATTTCCTCGGCCAGCGTGCCAAGCTGTCCGCGCTTTTCGAGACTGGCGCGGAACAGTTCGGACAGATCAACGACCATGTCTTCGGCGTCGTTGGGGCGGGCGTGAATCAGCTCGGCGACGCTGTTGAGCGAATTGAACAGAAAATGCGGCTTGATGCGCGCATTCAGTGCCTGATAGCGCGCCTCGCCCTCGGCCTTGATGTTCTGCTGCCACTGATGTCGCGCCCAGAAATAGCGCAGCATGCCCACCGAAACGATGCCGGCAATGGCGCTGTGCCGGGCGATGAACTCAACCCGCGTCTCGGCCGGCAGAAACTCGGTCCAGCGCAGTTCGACGACCACGAAGTACCCCAGGTCGGACATGAACAGCACCACCACCACCAGCATGCCCCAGCAGACGAAGAACACCACGCCCGGTCGCGCCACCGCCAGCCAGGTGCGCGCCCAACACAACAAGATGGCCGAGATCAGGCCGATCCACTGCAGGTAAATGGTGAGCATCATCAGCCGCGACACCGCGTCGCCGCCGCGGGCATCGCCCGCCAGGGTCAGCACGAACGCCACCAGTTGCAGGATGAATGCCTGGGTCAGCAGCGCGCCGCCGCGACAGAAGTCGGGGATCAACTCCAGCAAGGGGCCACGCTGTGGTCGAACGTGCTTCATGACAGTCCAAGGTTAAGCAGCCGGCATTGTGCGGGATGATCCGGTCATGGAACACACCTCGGCGCTGCCTATAATCGCGCCCTTCACGCATGTCCAAAGGTCCAACGATGAGCAGCAAGCTCTGGGGCGGTCGCTTCGCCGAATCCACCAGCACCCTGGTGGAACGCTTCTCCGAATCCGTCAGCTTCGACGCCCGCCTGTACCGGCATGACATTCGCGGCTCCAAGGCCCATGCCTGCATGCTGGGCCGGGTGGGCGTGCTGTCGGAGGACGATGTGGACGCCATTCTCAGCGGCCTGGCCGCCATTGAAGCCGAGATCGACGCCGGCACCTTCGAATGGAAGACCGAACTCGAAGACGTGCACATGAACATCGAGGCGCGCCTCACCGAGCGCATCGGCGATGCCGGCAAGCGCCTGCACACCGGCCGCAGCCGCAACGACCAGGTGGCCACCGACATCCGCCTGTACGTGCGCGATGCCATCGACGAGGTGCTGGCGCTGATCGACGCGCTGGCCCTGTCGCTGCTGAATCTGGCCGAGCAGGAGGCCGACACCATCATGCCGGGCTTCACCCACCTGCAGATTGCCCAGCCGGTGACCTTTGGCCACCACCTGCTGGCGTGGCGCGAACAAGTGCTGCGCGATCACAGCCGCTTCGTCGACGCACGACGGCGCATGAACCTGCTGCCGCTGGGCGCCGCGGCGCTGGCCGGCACCGTTTACCCCATCGACAGGGCAAGCGTCGCCGAAGACCTGGGGTTCGACGGCATCACCGAGAACTCGCTCGACACCGTGAGCGACCGTGACTTCGCCATCGAATTCTGTGCGGCCGCCAGTCTGCTGATGGTGCACCTGTCGCGCTGGAGCGAGGAACTGATTCTGTGGGCCAACCCGATGTTCGGCTTCGTTGATCTGCCCGATCGCTTCTGCACCGGCAGCTCGATCATGCCGCAGAAGAAAAATCCCGACGTGCCCGAACTGGTGCGCGGCAAGAGCGCGCGCGTCATCGGCGATCTCAACGCCCTGCTGGTGCTGATGAAGGGCCAGCCGCTGGCCTACAACCGCGACAATCAGGAAGACAAGGAACCGCTGTTCGACGCCATCGACACGGTGACGATCTGCCTGCAGGTGTTCGGCGAGATGATGCCGCACCTCAAGGCCAACCGGCCGCGCATGCGCGAGGCGGCGTTCAAGGGCTTTTCCACCGCCACCGACCTTGCTGACTACCTGGTGAAGAAGGGCATGGCCTTCCGCGACGCGCACCACGTGGTCGGTTCGGCCGTGGCCCACGCCAGCGCGCAAGGTTGCGATCTGTCGGAACTCAGTCTCGACACGCTGCAGGGCTTTTCCCCCACCATCGGGGCGGACGTTTTTGACGTGATCACCCTCGACGGCTCGGTGGCGGCGCGCGATCACATCGGCGGCACGGCGCCCGCGCAAGTGCGGGCCGCCATCGCCCGGGCGCGACAGCGTTGATGTGGTGCGCGCCTTCGTTCAGCGCCACGGGCTTTCGCCGACGCTGACCGCGCTGGTCCTTTCGGCCCTCACGGTGCTGATGGCCGTGCGCTTCATCGGGCTCACCGAAGCACCACCCGGCTTTTATGTCGACGAAGCGGCCATCGCGGCGCAGATCATCTGCGTGCGCACCACCGGCGCAGACGCTGACGGAAACCCCTGGCCCCTGTTCGCCGACGTGCTGGGCGGCGGCCAGGTCTCACCCCCCACGCTGTACCTCGGCGCCCTGTGGACGGCCCTGTTGGGCGATGGCGTGGCCAGCTTCCGCAGCCTGGCCGGGGCGGCGGGCGTGGTCATTCTCATCAGCTTGGCGCTGGTCACCTGGCGGCTCGGTGCGCAGCCGCTGGCGGTGCCCGCAATCCTGCTGATCGCCGCCAGCTCGCCATGGCTATTCCACCTGTTACGGGTGTTCTGGGACCCCATCATCGCGGCGGCCACCTGGGCGGCTGCGCTGGCAGCATATGTGTTCGCCAGCCGTTCCGCAGTGCTGTCGGGTCGCGTCATGGGCTGGCTCGCCTTCGCGCTGCTGTCGGCGGCGGCGGTCTACGGTTATCCGCCGCTACGCCGAGGAATAGCATCCCAACCGTAAAGCTTTTGTCACATTTATCAGGTATCAACTCAATCGGGGTTTGAACCTAATTGATTTATAGCCTCCAAATCATAAGCGCTTTCATCTTTAGACAGTCAGGACCACACTGGAGTTAGATAATGGATAAGACGTTAGGCTTTCGCGAGCAGAATGAATTAAAAATCCCTCTGCCAATATCGATGATTGTGATGCTTTTATTTTCTTTCAACATTTTGCTCGTCGCTTCACCGCCTGCTAGGGCGCATGACTTGAGTAAACAATCAGAAAGCCATCCAATCTCTTCTACAATCACAATTAAAAGACTGGACGGATCTTTAGATGAATTTAAACTAGGGTTTGTTGTGGATCAAGTGAAACGTTCAAACAATCTCTTACTGTTGAGTGGCCGACAAAACGGGGTATTCGTTGATTATTACCCCCTCAAATTTGAGCAAGGCGACGAGCTCATAAATGTAACGCCGGAGATCGCAAGTACGTCAAAAACCTCAAAATTAGTCGAACTACATAAAATCAAAGTCAGAAACGGCGAAGACCCGCGTGTGACATTTAGCACAGAGCCAATTCCTTGGCCGAGCAGTGAATCAGCGTTAACTCGCCCCACCGAGCCGAGGTTTGGCGTTCACGGACCTGTGCCCACTCAAGAGATGCGCACTCATAATTGACTCACGGAGTACCTGCTAATGTTTATGAATGTTACTCGCGGCTTTCGCTGCAAAATTATTTTTGTTAGCGCATTAACTTTTCTATCGGGTTCAGCAAACACCGCCAACGTTCCGCTTTACCTGAATGCGTCGATGTTTGATAATACGACACCAAATGTTTACACTAATATTACGGAAAGAGTTTGCATATTTAATTACTCTGATGATCCGGACATCAATGCAGCAACCGTCCAATCAACAATTATTGGTTGGTTAAACGAATCGACTGGATGGGAAATGATTGGAACAACTAAAATAAATTTTATCGCAGATTGCTCAAATCCAAACATAAGAATTGAATTTCTTGACTTAGATGACCCCGAATGGACTTGTGCCGGAGCCGCTTGTGCGCCATATCCAGGAGGCTCAATCATAAATATTGACGGCATTAACCGAAGGACGGTCACTGGCATCAGAGTCGGAACCCCATTTTGGACATGCAACAACCTTCCTCAAGGAGCCGGCTGTTTTCCCACTAGCGAAGGAAAGAAGGGCTTGATCAATCATGAAATGGGGCACATGGTTGGCCTAGATCACAGTGGTCCAGTTTGGGGGGTCACGAGCGGCGGACCTTTCCATGAACAGGCGTTCGGGCCAAGACCGACTGTCAATGAATCGTATCAAGCTCGAGCTCACTTAAACGGGAGATCCTCGCCCGCGATCAACGCTTGCGTCGGCTTTCCATCAAACAGTCAGGTTCTGGTTAGTTGGTTCGACACGGCAAATGACGACACTAATAACGAGGCTGCACTCTTCAAGAACGATTCTGGGTGGCAATATATATCATCGACTTCGGTCGGGCAAAAACCGGGGATCGGGGGTAGAGTGAATGCGCTATTTAATGTAGGATCAGTAGGGGGCTTTTTTTGGACTGGCAGGGCTGACGTCATTGGCGGACCGCGAAATCAGGTCAACTGGGATCCCGTTATTTTCCCTCCTGGAACCCAGCTCTCTACCAGCACCCCAAACACCCCTTGTACTTTCTTGGTTGAGGCAACTGGCGACGGGGACGTAAGTCTCACTTGGAAGGATGCGTCGGTCAGCGAAACTGACTGGCATCTTTATTACAGCATTGGCGGGGATGGCGGCTCACTAGGGCCGTGGCAATACAGAGGCGCATGTTCAGGTGAGAATATAGAAGGCTGCGGTGATTCAGCTTCCTTTACCACTCTTTTTTCAGTTGGTGATCGTTTGTGTGCGCGAATTGCCGCTGGAAATTCGATCGGGCTTAGCGGATACTCGAATATTGCTTGTACAATTGTAGAGTGACATCAAAGCGGAATTGATCGGTCTTGGCAACAGGAAAGCTTTCAGCCGCTGTAAAAAGGGCTCAGGTTAGGGCGGGTGCCTCGCAAAATGGCTGTAGTCATCATCTAATAGGCTCCTGCCCTGATCTTCTAAAAAGTAAAAAATAAAAGGAATGACTTCGTCCCAGAGCTTCCAAACTAATGCCGCCAAGTATGCTTTCTGGGCATAAAATAAAAATTTGCCTTTCATCTCAATAAGCAAAATCACGCAACGCGCAAGTCGAGGGTCTGCACATGAGTACACTCTCGAGTTTGGTGGATCAACTGGCCAGATGGGCACGGCATGTACGCACGTTCACCTATGCTCTTCTAGCAACGTGGTGCCTAGCCTTTGTCTTTGTCTGGAGCCGCCTTCTTTTCCAGGACGATCTTGGCCTTCACGCTCGATCAGTAAACATCTGGGGCGACTGGATCGTCCATATCACCTACGTCAACGTCTTCAGCGACTGGTCCATCAGTCAGTGGCTGGACCGAAGCCCATTACTGATATTGGACAATTTCCGGTACCCGCCTGCACCCAACTATTTCAGCAGCCTGTTCGTCAGAGTCGGGCTGGGAACCTATCCGGCCATGCAACTGACCTCCGGCCTGCTGTGTGTGGGGCTGGTGATCGCGCTGTATCGATTTTTCCGCGACTGTGGCTTCGAGCGACTGTGGGCAGTGGCCGGGCTGACCCTGTTTCTGCTCAACGGCGGCGCCGGTTTTATCGACGTGATCTTCGATGGCGCAAAAAGCGCGACGCACCTGCCCCAGGAGGGCATCGTGGTGCAGAACTTCATCGTGTCGGAATTCATTCCGCAGCGGGCGATACAGTTCGCTGCGCCGTTCTTCGTCTGCGCACTGATCGTCTTGATGCGATCCACGCGGGACGGACCGTTGTTGCCGCAGCGCCTGAAGTGGACAGCGCTGATGACCCTGCTCAGCGTGCTGGTGCTGCTGTCGTCCATGCATACGTTTCTGAGTCTGGTGGTGGTGAGCGCAATCTTTGCCGCCTTCAACTGGCGTCACTGGAAACTCTGGCTGTTGATGGGCGCAGTGGCGGGCCTGGTCACCTCGTCGATCTATGTTCTGTACTACGGCGCCAATGACCTGACGCATTTCCTGAAGTGGGCGCCGCTGGAGCTGGTCACGTTCAGCAAGCTTTCGGTGGTCGATCACTTTTACCGCAACTACGGCATCGTCCTGGTGCTGGCCATTTATTCGATTTATCGCTTCGACCTGTGGAAGCAGCCGTTCAGCCTGGCGGGGCTGGTGCTGCTTGCACTGTCCTATTCGATCCAGTTCCAGCCGTGGATCTGGGACAACACCAAGATCCTGACCTGGTTCTATCTGCTGATCATCCCCTCGGTGCTGATTCTGCTGCGGCACTGGTGGGGCACCCATCTACGCAAGCGCCTTGCGGCGGTCGTCGTGTTGTTTCTGGCTACCGCTGCGGGCGCACACGATGTCGCGCTGCTGCTGCGCCCCGATGCGCCGCGCTTCCAGATGCTGACCGCCGAAGATCACGCCCTGGCCGCATCCTTCAAGGCGATGACCACCCCGGAAGACCGGGTCTTCACCCACATCGGTCATGCCAACTGGGTGCACACCCTTGCGGCGCGCCAAGTCGTCAAGGCATTCGGGGGCTGGCTGTGGACCTATGGCCTGGAGACCTCGGCAGTGGACGCGATGATCGAACGGGCCCTTGCAGGAGACTTTCAGCCCTTGAGGGACCACGACGTCGAGTACCTGGTCATTGACCGGCACCACGAAGCCCCCAGGGTGCGCTTTCCGGCGAATCATCCGGAGCTGGAGCCCATCCTGGCGTCGCCGCGATACGCCGTTTACCGGCTGCGGGCAATTTGAGTTGGCGCGATCACAAAGCACTAAACTCATCTCACGACCTTTCGAGGAATTCTCGATGACAACCGCATCCTCTAAGCTCAAGCAGGCGGCACATGCGCTGATCGATCATCTTCCCGAGCATGCAACCTGGCGAGACGTTGCATGCCAAGCGGCGACGCGCGCTGAGGCTGAAGAAGGTTTGGCTGACATCGAGGCCGGGCGCGTCGTCGATGGGGACCAAGTGTTGCGCTGGATCGATAGCTGGGGCACCGGCCAGGAGTGCGACGCGCCGCAGCCTCAGTCCCGTTGAAGCTGCGGTTCACCTATCGCGCCACAGCCGATCTACATCGGCTGCGCGCATTTGTTGCCAGGGACAATCCGCTGGCCGCACGCCACAAGATTGATGCGCTGCGCCGCTCGATCCAGCAGTTGCGCGACCAGCCCCACATCGGCCGAGAGATCGACAGCACCAGCGGCATGCGCCAGTGGATCGACAGCGATTACGTCGTTCGCTACTTGATCGACGACCGATTCCTGACCGTCATTCGCGTCTGGCACGGCAAGGAAGACCGACCGACGTGAGCACTGCAGCGCAGGCGTCGCGGGAAAAAGTGGCCACTGCAAGAATTTTTCGCATCCTTGGGCCCGGACATCCCGTATGACCGTCATGCGTGCACTTCATCGACGTTTCATCTGCGGATGGCTGGCCTTGGCCCTGACCCTGCTGACCCACGCCGCCCACGCCGCAAGTCCGATTGTCTGGCAACCCTGGTCCAACGCGGCCTTTGAGCAAGCGCAGGCCGAGGGCAAGCCGGTGTTTCTGTACCTCGAAGCAGTGTGGTGCCACTGGTGCCACGTCATGCAGGATGAGACGTTTGGCAGCGAGGCCGTCGTGTCGCTGCTGGCGGAGCACTTCGTGGTGGTGCGCGCCGACCATGACGCCCAACCGGCGCTGGCCAATCGCTTTCGCGATTACGGTTGGCCGGCATTGATCTTTCTGGCCGCCGACGGCACCGAGCTGGTCAAGCGCGCAGGCTACATCGCGCCGGATGATTTCGTGCGGTTGTTGACCGCCATCGCCGAAGACCCGACGCCCGAACGGCGGTCGGTGCGTGCCAGTGCACGCGTCGGTGATGCATTGAACGAAGCGGAGTTTGACCGTCTGCTGGCAACCCATATAGGCGATCACGACGCCCAACGCGGCGGGCTGCGCCTGCCACAGAAGTTTTTGGATCGCGCCCACGTCGAGTACGACATGACGCGTGCCCTGGCCGGTGACCCGGCGGCGGCCCGGCGCGCACGGCAGACGCTGGATGCCGCGACCGGACTCATCGACCCGGCGTGGGGCGGCGTTTACCAGTACTCGACCGGTGGCCGCTGGGACCGGCTTCATTTCGAGAAAATCATGCGCTCGCAGGCGCGTTACCTGCGGCTTTACGCCCTGGCCTACGCGCAGTGGCAGGTGCCGGAATACGCCGCCGCCGCGCGCGACATTCAGCGCTATCTGATGGATTTTCTGCGTGGCCCCGAGGGCGCGTTTTATGTCAGCCAGGACGCCGACGTGGTGCAGGGTGAAAAGGCCGGCGACTACTTCGCGCTGGACGACGCCGCGCGGCGCAAGGTCGGCATGCCGCGCATCGACCGCAACCGCTACGCCGACGCCAACGGTCAGGCCGCCGAGGCACTGGCCGTCTGGGCCGCGGCCAGCGGTGAGGCCGACGCGCTGGCGGCCGCAGAACAGGCGGTGCGCTGGACGCTGGGCCATCGCCGCCGCGACGACGGCAGCTTCGCCCATGGCGACCACGACATCGGCGGCCCCTACCTCAGCGACAGCCTGGAGATGGCGCGCGCGCTGCTGGCGCTGCACGCCGTGACCGGGCAACGCGACTGGCTGCGCGAGGCCACCACCACCGCTGACCGCCTGACGCCGCTGTTCGCCG
The DNA here is from genome assembly GCA_002706265.1 of Polycyclovorans sp. Taxonomy (GTDB): domain Bacteria; phylum Pseudomonadota; class Gammaproteobacteria; order Nevskiales; family Nevskiaceae; genus Polycyclovorans. Next base: position 18,875 of record PAKU01000039.1, read on the forward strand.
CCCGCGACGGCCCGGGTTTTCTGACCTCGGTCGCCGACGGCACGCCCGTGGCCCCGGTGGCGACCATCGCCGAGAACCTGGACGCCGCGCTGCTGTTCGACCAACTGCACCACTACACCGGCGAGGCACGCCATCGCCGCGCCGCCGAACGGGCACTGCGCTTCCTGGCCAGCCCGCAGGTCCGCGCCCAGCGCTTCGAGGAATCGAGCGTGCTGCTGGCCGATCACGCCCTGTCTGCGCCGCCGCTGCATCTGGTGGTGGTGGGCGCCAAGGACGACCCCGCGGCCGTCGCGCTGCACCGCACCGCACTGGCATCACCTGGCATCCGCCGCCGCATTGAATGGTGGGACCGCCGCGAAGGCCCGCTGCCGAATGCCGATGTCGCGTTTCCGGCCTTCGACCGGCCGGCCGGTTATTTCTGCACCGCCTCACGCTGCTCGGCGCCCAGCTTCGATGCCGACCAATACCGGCAGCGCATCGAGGCGCTGATCGCGGCACAGGCGGCAGACAATCCCTAGAATCGCCGCGTATTCAATTTGCTGGAGCCCCGCATGCTGGTTCTGATCACGGGCGCGAGCGCCGGTTTTGGCGCTGAGATTGCCCGCCGTTACGTGGCCGAGGGCCATCGCGTCATCCTCACCGGCCGGCGCGCGGACCGTCTGCACGCATTGGCCGGGTCACTCGCGCCCCAGGCGCAGGTCGCGGCCTTCGACCTCCGCGACGCCGAAGCGGTGGCAACCCTGCCGCAGCGCCTGCCCGAGGGCTGGCGAGAGATCGACGTGCTGGTCAACAACGCCGGACTGGCGCTGGGCCTGGAGCCCGCCCCGCGCGCCGACCTTGAAGACTGGGAGCGCATGGTCGACACCAACATCAAGGGCCTGATGCGCATGACCCGCGCCTTTTTGCCGGGCATGGTGGCGCGCGGCCGCGGCCATGTGATCAACATCGGCTCGACGGCGGGCGAGTGGCCGTATCCGGGCGCCAACGTATACGGCGCCAGCAAGGCCTTCGTGCGGCAGTTTTCACTGAACCTGAGGGCCGATCTGTACCCGACCCCGATCCGGGTCACCAACATCGAGCCGGGTCTGGCGGGCGGCACCGAGTTCTCGAACGTGCGCTTTCACGGCGATGACGCCAAAGCCGCGAGCGTGTACGCCGACACGGAGCCGCTGTCGGCCGCTGACGTGGCCGAGGCGGTGTACTGGGTCAGCGCCCTGCCCGCGCATGTCAACGTGAACACGCTGTCGCTGACGCCGGTGGCCCAGGGATTTGGCCCGGTGGCGGTGCATCGGCACCCACCACCGGGCTAGAGCCTCAGGTCAGGCTTTGGCCTTGGCCTGGTTGGCCACCGCTTCGGCGGCGCGCCTGGCGGCTTCGGGATCCCCCAGATAGCGGTAAGACTGCACCTTGAGCGCGTCGTCCAGCTCGAACAGCAGCGGAATGCCGGTGGGGATGTTGATCTCCAGAATCTCGGCTTCGCTGAGGCCGTTGAGGTACTTGTACAGCGCCCGAAGCGAGTTGCCGTGCGCGGTCACCAGCACCGTCTTGCCGGCCTTGAGGTCGGGCGCGATGTGGTCATGCCAATAGGGCAGCACGCGCACCAGGGTGGTGGCCAGTGACTCGGTGCCCGGCAGCGCGCTGGCGTCCAGTGACCGGTAGCGCCGGTCCTGCGCCGGATGGCCGGGGTCTTTCGGGTCCATCTCGGGCGGTGGGATGTCGTAGCTGCGGCGCCAGATCTTGACCTGCGCTTCGCCGTGCCGGGCGGTGGTCTCGGCCTTGTCCAGCCCTTGCAGCGCGCCGTAGTGGCGTTCATTGAGCCGCCAGCTTTTGTGCATCGGCACCCAGAGCTGGTCCATGGCGTCCAGGGCGGTCCAGCAGGTGCGCAGGGCGCGGGTCAGCACCGAGGTGTAGGCCACGTCGAAATGCAGGCCCTCGGCCTTCATCAACGCGCCGCCGGCTCGGGCTTCGGCACGGCCCTGGTCGGTGAGATCGACATCGACCCAGCCGGTGAAGCGGTTTTCGAGGTTCCACTGGCTTTGGCCGTGGCGCAGCAGCACGAGGCGACGGGTCATTCGCAAGTTCCTTGCATCAACGGGGGAGCGCGAATCTTACAGATCGATCGGCGTGGTTTGAACGCCCGGCCCGCGCACCCGCGGTGCTTCGTTGGCGCGCCGGTTGATGAATTCGCTGATGTTGTCGAGCACGTCGGAGCGGCCACGCAGCGGCCGGGCAATGTTGGCGATGATCAGCCGATGGCCCAGCTTGGGATAAATGATGGTCTCGACCGCGCCACCGGCATTGCCGACCGCCTGGGCCAGATTGCGGCTGTTCTTCACCCACACCACGTCGTCGTCTTCACCGTGAATCAGCAGCAGCGGCGGGTTGCGGCCGTCGGCAAAGAAGATGGGCTGTGACTGCTCGAAGCGCTCCGGCGGACCAAACAGGTCACGCAGATCGGGCGCGGTGATGGGCATGAAGTCGTAAGGCCCGGCCAGACCGATCATGCCGCGCAGCCAGTTGCGCGAGCCGCCCTCGGCCTCCAGGTACTTTCCGTCCAGCGCCAGCAGGGCCGCCATGTGGGCGCCCGATGAGTGCCCCATCACGAACAGCTTGCCGGGGTCACCGCCGTACTGGGCGATGTTGTCATGGGTCCACTTGACCGCCTTGGCCGCGTCTTCGACGAAGGCGGGGAAACGCACCGCCGGGTACTTGCGATAGTCGGCAATCACCGCCACGTAGCCGCGCGAGGCAATGGCTTCGCCGACGAACTTGAAATCTTCCTTGATGCCGTCGGTCCAGCGACCGCCGTAGAAAAACACCACCACCGGCGCGTTGGCGCTCTCGGCCGGGGTGTAGACATCCAGGCGCAGACTGCTGCCACTCTTGAACGGCAGGTTGGTGGCCACCGTGTACCCGCTGTCTGGCGTGAAGGTGTTGAGCGCTGCGGTGCCGGCGCAGGCGCTGAGTCCCAGGGCCAGCATCATCATCAAGATCAATCTCTGCACAGCGTCACCTCTGTTAGCGAGCGAAACATTCACGACCCCGCCAATGGTAGCGCGGGGGGCGCGATTCACGCATGCTCGCGGCGACTGATCGATGAACAAGGGAGTGGCGGCAATGGTGTGGTTTATCGGGTTGGGCATTGTGGCGGTGCTGCTGCTGTATGCCATCGTCATTTACAACGCGCTGGTCAACCTCAAGCACGCGGTCTCCAAGAGCTGGAGCAACATCGATGTGCTGCTCAAGCAGCGCAATGAAGAGCTTCCGAAGCTGGTCGAGACCTGCCGCCAGTACATGCAGTTCGAGCGCGACACGCTGGAGCGCGTCATGGCCGCCCGGCAGGGCGCGCAGCTGGCGCAGCAGAAAGGCGACGTCAGCGGCATCGGCAAGTCGGAAAGCGTGATCCGCTCGGCCCTGGGCAGCATCACCGCCACCGTCGAGGCCTACCCCGAACTGGCCGCCAACGCGTCGATCCAGACTTTGCTGTCCCGCGTGACGGCGCTGGAAAACGCCATTTCTGACCGCCGCGAGTTCTACAACGAAAGCGTCAACGTGCTGAACGTGCGCATCGAGCAGGTGCCGGACGTGATCATCGCCCGCATGACCGGCTTCCAGGCGGCGACCCTGCTGGAGTTTCCCGCCGAAGACCTGCGCAATCCCGACATCAAGGCCCTGTTCCAGAACTGACCCCGCGTGCTGGACTCACTCGACGCCCAGTTCGCCGCGGCGGCGGCCCAGCCGCAGGCCGAGTTCTACGCCATGGTGGCGGTGTTGCTGGCGGCCACGCTGGCGGCGCTGTACTTCGGCTTTCGCGCCCTGATCGGCGCGCGCTGGATCGCCGACCTGCCAACCTCGCGCATCGCCAGCGCAGCCCAGGGGTATGTGGAGCTGGAAGGCCACACCGACCTGCTGCCGGGGCCGGCCATCGTCTCACCGCTGAGCCGCACTGCCTGCGCCTGGTGGTGGTACAAAATCGAGAAGAAGGTCACGCGTTACCGCAACGGGCGCCGCCAGACCACCTGGCAAACCGTGACGCATCAACGCTCAGACGAGCTGTTTCTGCTGCGCGACGGCACCGGGCAGTGCATCGTGGACCCCGATGGCGCGCGCATCATTCCCAGCCTGAAGCGCAGTTGGACCGGCCACAGCCTGCAGCCCGGCCCGCCCCCCGCCAAACGGGGCTGGCTGCAGTTCGGCAATCACCGCTACAGCGAGGCCCTGCTGCAACTCGGCGACGCGGTCTATGCGCTGGGCTACTTCAGAACTCAGCACGGCGTGCAGGACTTTGATGAACGCGGCGACGTGCGCGCACTGCTGGCCGAGTGGAAGGCCGACAACCCCAGCCTGGTGGCGCGCTTCGACGAGGACGGCGACGGCCAGATCAGCGTCGCCGAGTGGGAGGCGGTCCGCCGCGCGGCGATCAGGGAGGTTCGGCAAGGCCATGTGGCGCAGGCGGTCACGCCCGACTTCAACGTGCTCGGCCGGCCACCGGACCGCCGGCCCTTTCTGCTTTCGTCGATCCCTCAGGACCACATCCGCCGCCGCAAGCAGGGTCAGGGCTGGGCCCTGGTCGCGGTCAGCATCGTGCTGTTCGCGCTGCTGGCCACGCTGCTCCAGACCCGCCTGGCCCTGCCCTGAGCGCCGCCGCAGCGGCGCCCCCATCGACGTCTCTTGCATCCGCCTCTTGAAAGGGCCGGCAGGGCACCGACATCTTTATGTCAATCAACGGTTGCGCTCACTGGAGTTTCACCATGCGGTCTGACGTGCTTCCCCCCGCCCTGCCCGTGTTCGACCAACTGACCCCGGACGCCGCACTCGACCACCTCAAGGCCACGCTGGCGACCCAGCGCGCACGCGTCGCCGAACTGACGCAGCGTGAAGACCCCAGCTGGGCGCGGCTGGTCGAACCGCTGGACGACGTTGCCGAGGCGCTGTCCAACGCCTGGGGGCCCATCAGCCATCTGTTCAGCGTGACCAGCACGCCGCAATGGCGCGCCGTCCACGACGAGGGCCAGCCACTGATCACCGATTTCTGGCTGGAGCTGTCGCAGTCCGAGCCGCTGTGCGAGGCCTACAAGGCCATCGCCGCCCGCGACGATTTCGCCGCGCTGTCGCCCACCCGGCAGAAGATCATCAACGACGCGCTGCGCGACTTCACGCTGTCGGGCATTGGCCTGCCGGCCGATGACAAGGCCCGCTACAAGGCGCTGTCGATGGCCCTGTCAGAAAAGGCCTCGCGCTTCGAAAGCCAGTTGATGGACGCGGTTCAGGCCTACGGCCTGCACATCACCGACGCCCGCCGCCTCAGCGGCATGCCGGCCGGCGCCCAGCAGCGCGCCAGGGCCAAGGCCGAAGCCAAGAACCTTGAAGGCGCGTGGATCACCCTCGATTTTCCGTCGTTCGACGCGGTCATCACCCACGCCGACGACCGCGCGCTGCGCGAAACGCTCTACACCGCGTGGGTGACCCGCGCCTCGGACCAGGGGCCGCTCGCCGGTCAGTTCGACAACGGCCCGTTGATGATCGACATCCTGAAACTGCGCCAGCAGAAGGCCGAACTGCTGGGGTTCGAACACCCTGCGGCGCTGTCGCTGGCGACCAAGATGGCCGAGTCCGTCGATCAGGTGGAAGCCTTTCTGCTCGACCTTGCCGCACGCGCCAGGCCGCGTGCGCAGGCCGAATGGGACGCACTGCAAGCCTTCGCCCGCGAACAGGGCGGCCCCGACACCCTGATGCCATGGGACGCGGCCTATTACGGCGAAAAACTCAAAGACCGCGAACTGGGCCTGTCGGACGAGGTGCTGAAACCCTACTTTCCGGTCACCCAGGTGATTCGCGGGCTGTTCGATCTGGTGGAGTCGCTCTACGGCGTCCGCATCGCGCCGGTGTCCGGCATCAGCACCTGGCATGCCGATGTCACCACCTACGCCGTGCGCCAGGCCAACGGCGAGATCAGCGGGCTGTTCTATCTTGACCCCTATGCGCGCGACCAGAAGCGCGGCGGCGCATGGATGGACGAGTGCTTGGGCCGCCACCGCCGCGACCACAACCTGCAAGTGCCGGTGGCCTATCTGGTCTGCAATTTCACCCCGCCCCACGGCGACGAACCGGGGCTGCTGACCTTTGACGAGGTCACGACCCTGTTCCACGAATTCGGCCACGGGCTGCACCACCTGTTGACGCAGGTGGACGAGGCCAGCGCGGCCGGCATCCGCGGCGTCGAGTGGGACGCGGTGGAGCTGCCCAGCCAGTTCATGGAGAACTGGTGCTATCACCCGGAAACGCTGAAGCGCTTCGCACGGCACTACCAGACCGGCGAGCCGCTGCCTGAAGCCCTGATCGACCAACTGACCCGTGCCCGCACCTGGCAGAGCGGCCTGTCCACCGTCCGGCAGGTGGAGTTCGCCCTGTTCGACCTGCGCATACACCGCGATCCACCCGCCACCACCGACGCCGTGCTCGAGGTGCTGTCGGCGGTCAGGGACCAGGTCGCCGTCACCCGTCCGCCGCCGTTCAACCGCATGCCGTGGAGCTTCAGCCACATCTTTGCCGGCGGTTATGCGGCGGGTTATTACAGCTACAAGTGGGCCGAAGTGCTGTCGGCCGACGCCTTTGCGGCGTTCGAAGAAAGTAATTTCGCGCCCGAGACCGCGCACCGCTTCCGCGACGCGATTCTGGCGCGCGGCGGTTCGGCGCCGGCCATGGCGCTGTTCACGGACTTTCGTGGCCGGGCGCCCAACCCCGATGCGCTGCTGCGGCATTCCGGGCTCGCGGCGGCCTGAGATGGCGTAGCGGCAGGGCCGCGCAGGGTGTCACACGGCATGCGTATACTCGGCCACGATGAAAAAGGCCTTGTCAGCGCTGTTGCTGCTGACCGGACTTGCCGGTCTGGTCGGCGCGCTGTGGGCGGATGAGCCGCGCGGCGAACACGCCGCGCTGATCCGCATCGAGGGCGCCATCGGGCCGGCCACCAGCCAGTACTTCGAGCGCGCGCGGCAGGCGGCGCTGGAAGGCGGCGCGCAGCTCATCATCGTGCAGATCGACACGCCCGGCGGCCTCGACGGCGCCATGCGCGACATCATCAAGCACATCCTCGACACGCCGGTACCGGTGGTGGGCTGGGTGGGCCCCAGTGGCGCCCGCGCCGCCAGTGCCGGCACCTATCTGATGATGGCCACGCACGTGGCGGCGATGGCGCCCGGCACCAATCTGGGCTCGGCCACACCGGTGCCGGTGGGCGGCAGCATGCCGGTGCCCAAGACCCCGGCCGGCGCCGCCAAGGACAAGATCGAAGAAGCGGCGGCGGACGACAACGATGAACGCGCCGCAGCGCCGGGTGAGGCTGAAAACACCGGCGATGCCATGCGCAACAAGATTCTCAACGATGCCGTGGCCTACATCCGCGGGCTGGCCGAACTGCGGGGCCGCAATGCCGACTGGGCCGAGCAGGCCGTACGGGTCGGCGCCAATCTGGGCGCCACCGAGGCCAAGGCGCAGCAGGTGATCGAACTGGTGTCGCGCGACCTCACCGCGCTGATGAACGATCTGGACGGCCGCGTCGTCGAGGTGGGCGAGCGCAGCGTGACCCTGGCCACGGCCGAGTTGCCGATCCACGCCATCGAACCCGACTGGCGCGACCGGCTGCTCTCGACCCTGACCAACCCGACGGTCGCCTATCTGCTGATGATGGCCGGCATCTACGGCCTGTTGCTGGAGGGCTACAACCCCGGCGCCATCCTGCCCGGCACGGTGGGCGCCATCTGCCTGCTGCTGGCCCTGTTCGCCTTCCAGATGCTGCCGGTCAACTACGTCGGCCTGGCGCTGATCGCGCTGGGGCTGGCGTTGATGATCGGCGAGGCATTCGCCCCCAGCTTCGGCGTGCTGGGCGTGGGCGGCCTGGCGGCCTTCGTGCTGGGCTCGGTATTTCTGATGGACACCGACGTGCCCGGCTACGGCGTCCATCTGGGGCTGATTGCCGGCATGGCGATCGTCGGAGCCGGCGTCATCGGCCTCAGCATGGTTCTGTTCGCGCGCTCGCGGCGGGCGCGTGTCAGCGCCGGCTCGGCCATGGCTCCGGCGGCGACCGTTCGCGTCGTCGAGGCCAGTGGCGCGCAGGGCTGGGGCCTGGTCAACGGCGAGCGCTGGCGCCTGCAATCGACACAGCCACTGACCCTCAACACCTCGGTGCGGGTGATCCGCACCGAGGGCCTGACCCTGTACGTCGAACCCATTCCCTCACCGGAGCGCTAACCCATGCTCACCACCGTGTTGCCCATCGTCATCGCCATCGTCTTTCTGCTGTTCTCGGCGCTCAAGGTGCTCAACGAGTACGAGCGTGCCGTGGTCCTGACACTGGGGCGCTACACCGGCACCAAGGGTCCGGGCCTGGTCATCATCATTCCCGGCCTGCAAAAAATGCTGCGGGTCGACATGCGCACGGTGGTCATGGACGTGCCCCCGCAGGACGTGATCTCGCGCGACAACGTGTCGGTCAACGTCAACGCGGTGGTGTACTTCCGGGTGGTGGATGCCGCCAACGCCATGTTGCAGGTGGAGCGCTACTACGAGGCCATCAGCCAGGTGGCCCAGACCACCATGCGCTCGGTGCTGGGCCAGCGCGAACTGGACGAAATGCTCACCGAGCGCGACAAGCTCAGCGCCGACATCCAGAAAATTCTCGACGATGCCACCAACCCCTGGGGCGTGAAAATCACCAATGTCGAACTCAAGCACGTCGATCTGCAGGAGTCGATGATTCGCGCCATGGCACGCCAGGCCGAAGCCGAACGCTCGCGGCGCGCCAAGGTGATTCACGCCGAGGGCGAAATGCAGGCATCCGAGAAGCTGCGCGAGGCCGCCGCCATGCTGTCGCAGGAGCCACAGGCCCTGCAGCTGCGCTACATGCAGACCCTGATCGACATCGCCGGCGACAAGAACTCCACCATCGTCTTCCCGCTGCCCATGGACCTGATCACGCCGTTTCTCAAGACCATTCAGGCGGCCAATGCAGCCGCCCCGCCCGCCGGTGGGCCGGCCCCGCAGCCGCCGCAGCCCTCGGCCCCGGCGGGCTAGAAGACGTACTCGACGCCCACCTGCGCCGCCACGGGGCGCCCCGGCCGCGCGCCGAACGGGCGCCGTGAGACCACGTATTCGCGGTCCAGCAGGTTGTCGACGCGGGCGGTCAGCGCCCAGGCCGACTGCAGGTCCCAGCGGCCGCTCAGGTCCACGACGGTGAACGCATCACTGCCGGTGTCACCGGGAATCGCGCCGCTGCCGGCCACGTCGCGCATGCGCGACTGGTAGGTCACCGAGGCGCTGGTGGACCAGCGCGCGCCTTCCATGCCAACCCGCAGATTGGCCCGGTGCTCGGGGATGTACGGCAACTCGAAGCCGGCGTCCACAGCTCCAAACTGCGGGTCCGCCGACACGAAGGCCTCGCGGAACTCGGCCGAGGTGTAGGTGTAGGTCAGGGCCACCGGCATCAGCAAGCCGAACGGCAGGGGCAGCACGTGCTGGTAGCCGGTCTCGATGCCGAAAATTTCGGCCTTGCCGGCGTTGGTCTGGGTGTCAAGCTCGGCGCAGCCGCTCGAGAACGTGCAGGCCGCCGTGAGATTGCTGTAGTCGTTGTAGAAGCCGATGGCCTCGAACGCGCCCACCGAGGTCCACAGCCGGCCGCCGGCCTCGTAGTTGATCGCCTTCTCGGGCTCGAGATTCTCGCTGGGGCCCACGGTTGCCGGCGAGAAGCCGCGGTGCACGCCGGCCAGCAGGTTGAACTGCTCGGTGAGCGCGTAGTTGATGCCCAGCCCCGGCAACAAGACCGCGTAATGGTCGTCGCGGATCAGATTGGCGCGGCGGTCGCTGAACTCGGTCCAGATCTGCTCGACGCGCACGCCGGGGGCAATGGTCCATTTGCCGAAGGTGGCCTCGTCACGCACCCAGGCCGCCAGCGCCACGGTACGCCCGGTGTTGTCGGCGGTGATGGTGCCCGGCAGCGCGTTGCGCACCAGTTGGCCGTCGGCCACTTCGAAGGCGAACTCGTCGTGCAGGCGCTGGACGCGATCGTTGTGCAGTCGCGTGCCCACTTCGAGCCGGTGTTCACCGCGCCCCGAAAACGCCCAGTTCTGGCGGGCCTGCACGCCGGACGAGCGGAACTGGCGATCGTTGGTGCCGATGCGCAGGTCGTCGCCCTCGAAGTTGGGGTCGCTGTCGGCCTGCCCGGTCAGCACGTTGTAGAACAGCCGGTTCGAGGGCGTGTCCGGGTTGGCCAGCACCTCGCGGATGGTGCCGGCGCCAATGTTGTTGAACTTGCGCCAGGCGCGGTCGAACTGATGGCTGTAGGCGGTGGCCACGAAATTGCCTCCGAGCAGCGGCTGCTGCCAGTCGAGCCGCTGGGTGTTGTGGTCCCAGTCAAATTGATCCAGGGCACTGGCGAGGTAACGCCGGGTGGGGTCGCGGCGAAAATCGGCTTCGGTGAGGCCCAGATAGGTCTCGTCCGACACCTCGTCGGAATAGGCCAGTTGCAGCTCCAGCCGTCCGGGGCCGATCAGGTGTGCCACTTTGACCACGGCTTCGTTCTTCTCGAAGCCGGTATCGCCACCACCGTCCAGCGATTTGAAGCCGTCGTTGGCGACGTGTGCCGCCTCGACCTGCAGGCCGAAACCGCCGAACTGCCCGCCGCTGCGGGCGTGCACGCGGCGGAAGGCATCACTGCCCACGGCGGCCTCGAACATGCCGGACGTGGTTTCGGGAATCGGTGCCGACAGCAGGTTGATGGCGCCGCCGATCGTCTGCGGGCCCTGCGAGATGGCGGCCGGCCCCTTGAACACTTCGACCCCGATCATCCGCGAGGTCAGCGGAAAGAAATACGCGGCCGGCGCCGAATACGGCGCCGGGCCGAAGAGCACGCCGTCTTCCAGCAGCGTGACCTTCTGGCTGCGGTCGGAGGAGCCGCCGCGCAGGCCAATGTTGGGGCGCAGGCCAAAGCCGTCTTCTTCACGCACATAGACACCGGGTACCGCATTGAGCACCCGGTTGATGTCGTCATAGCCGAAACGCTTCAGGTCAGCCTCGTCAATCACGTGGGCCGACCCGGCAATGCGCGGCAGGCCCTCGCGCTCGCCGACGATGGTCACCGCCGGCAGCGCGGCCGAAGGGTTCGTGGCAGCCGGCGCCGGCGTGGGCTCAGGCGTCACTGCGGGCGACTGCGCGGCAACCAGGCCAGAGGACAGAACAGAGGCAATGAGAATCGGATATTTCATGGGGCGTCGGTCAGAAAACGGTGGTTCAGCGAAGGGGTGCGTGCCGCGTGGGCCATGGGCACGCAAACGGCGCTGCGGCCCCACCATCGATAGCGGCGGGCCCCGACTGCGCGGTAGGCGGCATCACGGATCGGCCGCGGCACGAAGGACAGCAAGGTCAGCCACGACCACGGCGGCCGCAGGCGGGATGCAACGTACAGCACCGCGTCGGACTCGCGCAGCAGGGTGCCGTTCACCAGCACCAACATCGAGCCCAGATCATTCGGCGCCACGCCCAGGGGACGCAGCAGCGCATGGGCCGACTGCGACTGCAGCGCCGCGAAGCGGAATTCCGGTGCCCGTTCGCGCTTGAGCACGAAGCGCACGCTGGCGTTACAGAAATTGCACACGCCGTCGTAAAAGAGGATGGGATCGCTCACGGCGCGCTCGCCGTGGCCGGCCGGTCATCGGCCATGCGCGAGGCCGTCAGCCGCAGGCGCGACATCAGCGGTGGCGGCGCGGTGGGCGCCGGCAGTATCCAGGTCGCCACCGCCAGTCCGTCGTCAACCTGGGCGAGATCGACCTCAGGGTCGATCAGGCGGGCTGCGGGCCGTGCGTTGAGCGACACCATGACGTCGGCATACACCTGAACCGGCCCGACGCCACGCGCGTTGTAGTCGTCGCGAATGTGGTGCGCCAGTTGCAGGATCAGATCGGGCTGAGCCGACATTTCACGGTATTGCTGCAGGGTGAGGTACGCATGCGGGCTGACCAGCAGCACGTCGCCATTGGCCTGCACCACCCGATAGTCCAGCGCACCGGATTTCTCGCGCAGCATCACCCGCCACGAAAAGCGCATGCCCTGCTCGTGCCACAGCACCGTGCCGGGGTACAGCCAGTGCCGCAACGGCAGCATGAACTGCAGCAGACAGAACCCCGCCACCACTGAGGCAAACACCGCCGAGCGCAGGGTCCAGCCCGGCGCGGGCCGGGCCGATGCCGACGGCGTGCCGCGCAGCCACGGCAGCCACGGCAGCCACCGTCGGGGCCAGTCCGGCTCGAAATAGTTCAGCACCCCGAAGACCATGATCAGCGGGAACAAGCCGATGTTGAAGAACAGGTGCGTGAACAGGTGAAACACCAGAATCACCGCGAAGGCCAACAACCTCGTGCGCCGCCACAGCATGAACGCAATGATGAACGTGTCGAAAAAGAAGGCGAACCAGGAGAACGCGTAATGCACCCACGGCTGCCCCAGAAACGGTCCCAGCAAGGGCAGGCCGGCGTGGGCCGGCAACCAGATGTTCAGCGGTTGCGCGTGCAGCAGCCAGTCGGGCTCAAGCTTCGCCAGACCGGCGTAGAAATACAGCAGGCCAACCTGAAACCGCAGCCAGTAGGTCTGCCAGGCCGGCAAGGTAGAGGCCGCGATGGCCGGCCGCCGCCAGGCATCGATCGACCACGCCCGGTGCGGCGACAGGAAGCAGAGAATCAGTGCCTGCAGCGACACCAGGTAATAGTGGTTGAGGTAGGTGCTGACATCCATCAACTCGGCGTAGGTGAACAGACACCAGAAGGCGATGATGGCCACGCGATAGAAGGCGCCCAGTGCCACCATCAGGGCACTGATCGCGATGCCGCCGTACAGCAGGTACAGGCCGGTGGCCTCCGGCACCTGCACCCAGCCGAAGCCCCAGTACTTGAAGTGGAACGTCGGCTCCACGAAGAGCCGGTCGACCCATCCCTGCGCCATGAAGCGCAGGCTGCCGGCGCACATCAGCAGGCCGAACAGCATGCGGTACACCGCCAGCGCGGCAATGTCGAATGGCTGGAAGAGCCACCGGTGGAGTTTTTCGGCCATCAGGTCAGCTAGTCGTTGTCGCCTGCCGCCGCTGCGGGAATCCGCAGGTTCAGTGCCGAGGTCACTTCGGCACGATAGGTGTCGGTCATCGCATCGATCAGGCCGTGCAGCGCGCAGGCAGCCGGTGCGCCCATGCGCGCGCTGCTGGCGTTGATGCAGGCTTCACGACTCGGAATGGCGGCCACCTCGGCCTCGAAGCGGTCGGTCAACAGATCGGCGGCCGCCAGCGCGGCGTCGGCCTGGGTGATCAGCTTGCTGGCAATGTCCGAGCGGCCAATGCCCTGCAGAAGATCGTTGAGGCCCATGCCGCCATCCAGGCCGGTGAACAGGTCTCGAAACGCCTGCAGGTTGTCGCGGATGTGTTGCCCGGAGGCCATGGCGAACGGCGATTCGACCCGCTCGGGGCAGCTGACGGTGCCACAGGGCGGCAGGCCCGTGACGCCGAGGCCGATGGCGTTGGCCACCTTGCGATCCTTGGTCTCTTTCTCGGTGTAGAACAGCCCGACCGAGATGGCATCGAGCGCGTCCTGCGGCATGTCGTAGGTCATGTTGCCAGGACCGGCCGTGGCGAAGGTCTGCACGAAGTTGCCGCCGGTCGGCTCCCAGGCCGTGCGGAGCTGCTCGGTCACGGCCCCGACCCGGGTCGCGATGCGCACGGCATGTGCGGCGCGGCGGGCCTGGCCGTCCACCCCGTCACCCGGCGGGCAGGCGGGGTTGTCGTTGTTGCTGAACAACAGGTACTCCAAGGCGCCCATGCCGGTTTCGTTGATGGGCGTCGTCGCGGTCACGGGGGCATTGGCATAAGCGGCCTGATGAATGCCGCATTGACTCAGCAAGGGAAAGGCGTACATCAGGTCGCGCAGGTCTTGCCCGCCGGCCTCTGACGAACGGGCGCCGGGGCCAATCTGGAACACTTCGGCGCGCTGCACCAGGGTCATTGCCTCGCGCCACCGGGTCTGCGCGGTGGTGCGCGCATCGGCGCTTGCCGGTGCGGCGGCCAGCGCGGTGACGGCCGCCGAGAGCGCGTCGGCGCGGGTGTCGAGCTGCCGCAGGGTCGGCAGGATGACGTCATTGCCCAGGTCCGCCAGCACCCGCCGACGCGCGTCGTCGTCGGTCACCGGCCCCGGTGTCGGTGAGGGTGAGGGCGATGTGGTCGGGGTGGGCGTTGCCCCTCCACCACCGTCACCGCCACCACCGCCGCCCCCTCCACCACAGGCCGAAGCCAGCGCCGTCAGGCACAGCAGCGACATCAATCCGAATGTGTTTTTCATGCAAACCCCTCGAAACGGTGAAAGCGCACCGGTCCTTGCGAGCCGGTGCGCTGAAAACATCCGATCAAAGATCGATGTCGAGAACCACCAACCGTGCACCGTTGGCGTTCGACGAGGTGCTGGCCGCAACCCGTGTGCCGTCGGCCGACTGCGCCACCGCGAAGAACTGCTGGGTGATGGTCGCGCTGGGGAATTCCAGAATGCCGTCACCGTCAACGCTGCTGTCGAGTTGACCGTCTTCGGTGAGCACATAGATCGCCGGCGTGCCCGCAAAGTAGCCCACCTGAACCACGCGGTCATCGCTGAGCACGGTGAGGTGGCGGCCACGTTCCTCGGCACTTTCCCGACCCAGGCTTTCGCTCTGGATTGCCTGCGTGCCGTCATTGCCCCACTCGGTGTCGAGCGCGCCATCGCCGATGCGGAAGGGCACCAGGTCCTGCTGCACGGTGGTCAGGTAGCCGAGCGTCGACGGCGTGTCGCTGGCGGTTGCCGCGCCGTAACCGGTGGTCACGTAAAAGCCGTTGCTCTGCTTGCTGACGCCATAGGCCTCGGCAAAGCCGCCATCGGCCACAAACGGGTTGAACACGGCCACGCCGTTCTGCACCGGGTCGAGCCCGAAGCCGGTGAAGCTGGTGTCGAGCACGCCCTGCGGCGACACCTTGAGCACGATCACGTGGTTGCCCAGGCCAGACCCCAGGTTGGTGTAGCCGGCGCTGACGATGCTGCCGTCGCTTTCGACGATGCCGCGGCGGGCGTTGTCGTTCAGCGTGCCATCGGTGGCCCAGGTAAAGGCCTTGCCGCCGTTGAAGTCCGGATCGGCCGCGCCGGTGCTGGCCAGCACGCGGGCGACAAAGCGGTCGTTATCGACGCGCTGCGTGCCCTCGCCCGTCAACTGGGCGGCCGAGCCCATGCCCAGAATGACCAGCTTTTCCTCGTCACCGCTGGCATCAACGTGCAGATCCCAGGCGGTATCGGTCGGGAAGCCGGCGTGCGAAAAGCCGCTGCTCGCGGCGTTGTAGATCGGCAGCGGCCAGTCGCCGTTGTCGGCGTCGGCCCAGCCAAAGACCACTTCAGCACGACCGCCGTCGCCAAAGCTCTCGACCTGGGTGCCATCGGCCGCCAGGCGAATCAGATACACGCTGGTGCCGTCGGGGCGCGGGGCCGTCACCGCTGCATTGTCTTCGGCAATGATCGGCGCGCCGCCGTTCTGGTCTGCGGCATTGACCGCGACCACCACGTTGCCGTCGGCAAGCTCGGCGATGCTCAGCGCCTGCTCGTTGCCGCCGACCACCACGTTGATCTCGGCGAACCCGTCGCCGGCAAAGGCGGTGTCGGGTGAGCCGTCCGCGTTGAAGCGGGCCACCACGATCTTGCGGTCGGCCGGATCGGCGTCACTGTGCCCGGCGGCGTAGATCTTGCCGCTGGCGGCAAAGGTCAGGCCGCGAAGGTCGTTGGCCTTGTCGGTGGTGACATCAAACCCCGTCGACACCGCGCCAGACGGCGCCGGCGTGGGGCTGGGGCTCGGACTGGGGCTCGGGCTTGGCGTGGGCTCGAAGGCGCTGGGGCCGTCATTGTCATTGCAGGCCGACAACAGTCCCGCGGCCGACACCAGCGAAACCACGGCGATCGAACGCAATGCGGGGGACTTCTCTAACATTCGCAACTCCCTGTTCTGAATACAGTGTTTGATTAAGGCGTGAACGATCTGGAACGCCGGCTGGGTGCCCAGCGACGGGCCTGAGGCCCGCCGTGCGAGTGATCATGCAGTACGCACATGATAATGATTCGCAATCATAACATGGTCGCTCTTGAGTGCAAATAATAGTGATTCGCATTGTTGGGCGCATGGCAAACGCCCTGCCCTGGGGCCGACAGCGCGACCCCCGGCGCGCCGTGTCTGGGCCACAATTCCGCTCGGCTCAATGACTCGGAAGGCTGCACACCATGAAGATCGCCACCTGGAACGTGAACTCGCTGCGCGTGCGCCTCCCGCACCTGCTCGACTGGCTGGCGCAGGAACAGCCTGACGTGGTTGGCCTGCAGGAACTCAAATGCACCGACGCGCAGTTTCCGTTTGCCGAGCTAGCGGCAGCGGGCTATCAGGCGGCCGTCAACGGCCAGAAGACCTACAACGGCGTGGCCCTGCTGGCGCGCGAGATGCCGCAGGACGTGACCCGCGACCTGCCCGGCTTCGATGATGCCCAGAAACGCGTCATCAGCGGCACCGTGTGCGGCGTGCGCATCGTCAATGCCTATGTGGTCAATGGCCAGGCCGTGGGCAGCGAAAAATACGAGTACAAGCTGCGGTTTCTGGACGCCTTTCGCCAGTTGCTGGCCGCCGAGCACGCTGCGCACACGCAGCTGGTGGTGATGGGCGATTTCAACATTGCCCCCACGCCGGACGACACCCACGACCCCGCCCAGTGGGAAGGCAAGATTCTGTGCTCCGAGCCGGAGCGGGCCGCCTTGAGGGCCATCACCGACCTGCCGCTGGCCGACGGCTTCGACCTGGCCCCGGCACCCGAAGGCCGCTTCACCTGGTGGGATTATCGGCAGGCCGGCTTCCGCCGCGACCTCGGGCTGCGCATCGACCACCTGTTGCTCAGTCCCGAGGCGGCCGCGCGACTGACCGGGTGGCGGGTCGACAAGGCACCGCGCCGGCTCGAACGCCCGTCCGACCACGCGCCGGTGATCATCACGCTGGAATGAGGGCCGCATCCCGGTGCGTGGCGCGAACCGGGCGCCGGCCCAGTCCTGCGCCGCCGATCGACCCGTTGGATTGCGCACGCCGTTTGCGCCATTCTACTGACTTGCCTCACCCGACATCGGACCCATGATTGACATATGAGCGCGACACGCCGAAATGATTTTGATGTAACCGACACCGTGTGTGTGGCCGACCCGCGCGCGGTCAAAATGGCCGTGCTCGCGATTCTGCGGGACATGGAGCCGGCGGCCAATCTGACGCCGGTGAACGCGGCGTTCCGGCTGTTCGTGCAGTTGTTCACCGGCCGGCTGCCCGGTTATGTGGGCTGCGACACGCCGTATCACGACGCCCGCCATTCGCTGGACGGCGCCCTCGCCTTCGCGCGCCTGATTGCCGCCCACGATGCCGCGGTGACGCCCGGCGATCGGCTCGGGGTGGACCGCGCCATTCTCGGGGTGGTGATCGCGCTGTTTCACGACGCCGGCTATGTGCGCCACAAGTCGGACGCCGCCGACAACGGTGCCTTCTACACCTTGACCCACGTCAGCCGCAGCGCCGACTTCCTGCGTGAGCATCTGCCCTTGATCGGGCTGGGCAGGCACGCCGAGCTGGCCGCCAAGCTGGTGCACTTCACCGGATTCGAAGTGCCGCTGGAGCAACTCGACGTGCCCGACGAGGCCGACCGCAAACTTGGCCACATGCTCGGCACGGCCGACCTGATGTCGCAAACCGCCGATCGCTGCTATCTGGAAAAATGTCGCGACTTCCTGTTTCCGGAATTCGTCGCCTGCGGGCTTGCCGGCCGCGTGGCGCCCGGCGCAAAGGCCTGCGACCACCCCGACCCGATGTCGCTGCTGGCGACCACCGAGCCGTTCAACGAGCGCGTGCGCGAGACCCGGCTGGACGGCGCATTCGGCTCCATCCACCGCTACTTCGCCCATTGCTTTGGCGGTCGCAACCGCTATCGCGAAGCCATTGACGCCAATCTGGCGCGCGCCGAGCAGGCGCTCAAGGCCGTCAACCCCCGTGCCATCCTCAACCGGCGGCCCAAGGCCTTCACTCGCGAGGCGCTGCGTCAGCTGCTCAAGCAACGCCCCACGGCCTGACCCGACCGGATCAGCAGGTCTTGGCCACCCAGCGCTTCGACTTGACGTCGATATGGCGAATGGTGGCCTTCTTGAAGTTGAGGTCCACGAACAGCTTGCACAGCCACTCCCCGTTGCGCCAGGCCATGTGCACGCTGGAATCGTTGGAGTAGTGCAGCTCGAAGCTGCCCTCGAAGGCCGGATAACTGTTGCGGAACCGCATCAGCTCCAACAGACGCCGTACCACCGGGCGCTGTACGTTGCTCGCCACCTCGTCGAGGCTCAGCCAGTGCCGGTTGATGTCACGCAGCTCGCCGGTCTCGTCCATCAATTCGTGATCGTTCGAAAGCGCCATCAGCCCCGAGTAATAGACCTGCGGGATGCCCGGCGCGAAGAACTGGATGGCCCGCGCCGCAATGTAGGCGTCGTCGTTGCCCTTCAGGGCATCGTAGAAGGTGCAGGTGAGTTGGTAGATGGCGCCCACGCTGTGCACGTTGGCGGCTGAACGACGCAGGATGGGGTCGGCCGAGCGCTCGCTCACGTTGTCGACCATGGCCTGAATCTTGTCCTGCGGCAGTACGCCTTCGACATCGGGAATGCAGATGCCGTCGTGGGTGTCGAGCACGGTGATCTGCTTGCGCGGGCAGGTGCGCAGCCATTGCTTGAGATAGACGCTGTTGGCATCCAGCAGCGAGTAGATCAGCAGCGGTGGCAGGGCGAAGGCATAGGGCCACATGCCGCGCTTGGCGATGGCGTACTGATAACTGGAATGGTCGTGCACCTCGGGCAGAATCTCGGCGCCGCATTCTTCGGCAATTCCGTTGGCCCAGTCGAGAATTTCGTAGACATCGGGCTCGACCAGAAAACAGCTGGTGCCGATGCGCTTGGTGGTGTAGCCAAAGGCATCGAGCCGGAACAGCTTGACGCCACGCGCCGCCAGAAAGCGGATGTAGCGCTCCATCAGCGCATAGCTTTTCTGGTTGGCAAAATTCAGGTCTATCTGCTTTTCGGTGAAGGTGCACCACACCCGCCCCTTGCTGCCATCGCCGAAGGTGATCTCGCGGAACGGCTCCTTTTCCTTGCGGATGTGAATCTTTGCAAGGTCGTCGGGCGTGATGTCGCCCATTTCGTCGACATCGACGAACAGGTCGGCAAATTCACTCTTCTTGCCGTGCTGAAGATAATCCTTGAACTCCACCGACGCATCGGAGATGTGGTTGATGGTCAGGTCAAGACACAGGTCATAGCGCGACGAGATGCGCTCCACGTCGTCCCAGGTGCCGTAGGCCGGATCGACCTCTTCGTGGGTCAGCGGCGAGAACCCGCCGTCGGCGTTCGACGGATACAGCGGCAAGATGTGCACACCCCCGACCGCGCCCTGCAAATGCGTGTCGATCGCTGCAAGCAGGTCGGCGAGGTTGTGGCCGATGCGGTTGGGATAGGCGATGAGCTGAATCTGGTTCTTGAGGGCCATCAGGTGCGGTTCGGGTTGCGGGTCGGAACGGGCCAGACTCGCAGTCTACCGGCCGATTCGCAAGCCTGACGCACGGCATACTGGGCCCATGACAGCGGCTACTGCGGCACGACGCATTCCGTTCATCACCCTGCCCAACTGGATCAAGGCGGCCGCCGCCTGCGGCATCCACTTTCAGGGCGTGCTGCAGGAGCTCGGCATTGTCATCGAGCCCGGCCGGCTGGAGCACGCCACCATCGAAGAGGGCCAGCTCGCCAGGCTGATGGCCGCCTGCGTGCAGCAGTCACGCACCCGGCACTTTCCGTTCGTGCTGGGCGAAACGTACTCCTTTGAATACCTCGCCGACCTTGAAACCTTCATCACCACCAGCCCGACCCTGCGCGAAGCCGTCGTGGTCCTTGAATGGGTGCAGGCGCTGATCACGCCCTATATCAGCGTGCGCCTGCGCGAACACGGCGACGAGGCGCGCCTGGTGCTGCACGTGCTGGGCGATGCCCGCAGCCGGCAAGAGCCGCCCTGGCTGGCGGAATCGCTGTTCGCGTCGATATTCCGCTTCGGCCGGCTGCTGATGCCGCCGCCACACGATTTTGCGCGCCTGATGATGCGAACCCCCGCGCCGCCCTACGCCCAGACCTGCCGCGATTTCTTTGGCGTCGAGGTGATCTTCAATGCCGAAGAAGACGCCGCGGTGTTCGCCCGCCGGCTGCTGGACCTGCCCCTGGGCGGTGACTTTCCCAGCCTGCACAGCCAGGCGCGCACGCGCATCGAACAGCAATTGCAGCGGGTGCTGCCGCAGGATTCGCTGATCACCCGCGTTGAACGGGCCCTGCAACGCAAACCCGCCCTGCTGGGGCTGGGCGCCGCCGCCACGGCCACTGAGCTGGGCCTGCAACTGCGCACCCTGCAGCGGCGCCTGGCCCAAGCGAACGACCGCTTCGACGCGATTCAGGCGCGGGTGCGCCACCAGATGGCCTGCGAGGCCCTGGCCAATCCGCTGACCCCTCTGGACGACATCAGCACCGCGCTGGGGTTTGCCGATCGCCGCAGCTTCACCCGCGCCTTCAGCCGCTGGAGCGGCCTGACCCCCAGCGCCTGGCGGCAACAGCAAGGGCAAGGACACAGGCCCGGGCAGGACCTGGGCCGGCTGTCGTGATCGGTTCCCTGGGGTCGCGGCCCGTCATCGACGCACATCCGGGCGCGACCTAGCATCCAGGCTGATCCTGTTCTGCTGGAGTCGCCCATGGATGGTCTGCACGCCCCCACCCCGCCTGGCCTCGGCATCGTGCCGCGCAAGGCACCGCCGCTGGACATCGCCGCCATTCCGCGCTTCTGGTTCGACAACGATCCCTTCAAGACCCGCTTTTTCGATGCGCTGTCGCTCTTGTTTCCCGAAGGCGAAAAATTCTTCATCGCCTGCGTGCGCGACTACCGCGCCAACATCACCGACCCCGCGCTGCAGCAGCAGGTCAAAGACTTCATCTATCAGGAAGGCCAGCACGGCGCGCTGCACACCGCCTTCAACGACCGCCTGAAAGCCCAAGGCGTGCAGGTGGATCGCATCCTCGCCCGGCAACGCAAAATCATGTTCGACGGCTTCCGCGGCAAGCTGCCGCGGCGCTACACCCTGGGGCAGACGGCGGCAGCCGAACACCTGACCGCCATCATGGCGCACCGCTTCACCCACGCCGACGTGTTCGGCCGCGCCGACCCGATTGCCCGCGCCCTGTTTGCCTGGCATGCCGTGGAAGAGATCGAGCACAAAGCCGTGGCCTTCGATGTGCTGCGCACGGTTGCCAAAGGCGGCTGGCTCAACCGCGCGGCCTCGATGCTGCAGGTGTCGGTGACCTTTCCGCTGCACGTCGTGCTGCTCATGAACCACCTGCTGAAGCTCGACGGCGTGCTGCCCGACCCGCAGGTGTGGAAAGACGGTCGCCAATGGCTGCTGGGCAGCGATGGCCTGCTGCGGCCGCTGCTGGGGGAATATCTGCAGTACTACCGCTTCGGATTTCACCCCAACGATCAGGGCGACGTGGCCCGCATCCAGCGCTGGCGTGAGGAATTTGCCGCGCACGGTGACGCGCGGCTGGCCACCGATCGCACCCTGCATGCCTGAGCCACGCGCGCCCCTCAACACCGCCAGCGGTCGTTGAGGCTGCGGCGCTTCAGTCCGGCGCGGAGGCCACCGACGACCCCGGCGGCTCGTCCGCGCGTGCGGTGAGGGGCGCCAGGCGGGCATCAAGCACTTCGCGCTCGTCAAACACGAAACAGCCCCCGTGGAAGTGCGCCTGCCCCACGGTCTCGAAGTATTTCAGGATGCCGCCATCGAGTTGATACACGTGCGCCAGCCCGCGCTCACGCATCAGCAGCGCGGCTTTTTCACAGCGGATGCCGCCGGTGCAGTAACTGACCACGGTCACGTCCTTGAGCGCCTCGACCTGTTCAGCCAGCCGCGCCGGAAACTCGGTGAACTTGTCGATGCGCCAGTCGATGGCGCCCGCAAACGCGCCGTGATCGACCTCGAAGGCGTTGCGCGTGTCCAGCAGCGCCACCGGACGGCCTGAATCGTCCACTCCGGCATCGAGCCAGCGGGCCAGCGTGGCGGCATCGACCGCCGGCGCCCGCCCGGCTTCGGGGCGCAGCGTGGGGTGGTCCATGCGAATGATCTCGCGCTTGATCTTCACCTTGAGCCGCTGGAACGGCTGGGTGTCTGAATGGCTTTCCTTGACCTCGATGTCTGTGAATCGTGCGTCTTCGCAGAGCAGCGCCCGCCACGCGCGCACCGCACGCGCCTCGCCGGCGAGAAACAGGTTGATGCCTTCTTCGGCCAGCAGCACCGTGCCCTTGAGCCCGCGCGACGCAGCGGCCTCGTGCAGCCGTTCCCGCAACGCAGGCAGGTCGGTCAGGGTGACAAAACGGTAGGCGGCGATGTTGAGACAGGTCACTGCGCTTACGGCATGTCGCTGGCGTCATCATCGTCAATCGCGCGCTGAACCTGATCGATTGTCGTCCCTTGCCCCGCAACGCTGGGTGAGATCGCGGCGAAACGACCGCTGACAGCCCCGGCATCTGCCAACTCGACGACATCCGCACCGTCCGCGAGGCGTTGTCGCGCCTTTTCGAATAAGGCTTCGAAGACCTGCCGCAGTCGTTGGTTGCTGAGGTTGCCGCAAGTCACCCAAAGCAGTTGGGGCGGGGCACCGTGGCGCGTGACCATTTCGACAAAATCGCCGTCCTTGCTGATCACAACGACTTCCGCCAAACGGACACGCCGAAAAATCACCTCGTCGGTGGCATCACGCAAGCCCAGGTCCCGAACCGCCATGGCCGTCACTGAAAACCGTTGTGTCAGCCAGGACGCCAGCGACGGCGGGAGCTGCGCATCGATCCAGAACGTCACGCGACCAATCGTTCGAGGTCCGCTCGGCGTGCGGCAAAGCTCAGGCAGGCGCGGATGTCCTCAACCTCAATATCTGGAAAATCCTCAAGAATCTGAGATTCAGGCACACCACTGGCAAGCATCTGCAGCACGTCGCTGACACGAATGCGCATGCCGCGAATGCAGGGCTTGCCGCCGCATTGCGCGGGGTCCCAGGTAATTCGAACGTCATGCATGGAGCTGCTCCTGATCGACTGCAACCGATTGTAGCGCCGGTGTTCATTCCGACAGATAGGTATACCCCGACAACCCCGCTTCCAGCTCCGCCAGCAGGCTGGCGCGCTGGCCTGCGGGGATGTCGCTGGCGGCGAACTTGCGACGATAGCTCTGGGCCAGTTGTTCGGGCGCCAGGTGCACGTAGCGCAGCAGTTCATCCGTGCGGTCGCCGTGTTCGGCGCCTTCCAGCTTCCAGCCCTGTGGCGCGCTGGCGTCGAGCACGACATTGACGGCGTTGGTGTCGCCGAACAGGTTGTGCATGTCGCCCAGAATCTCCTGGTAGGCGCCGACCATGAAGAACCCCAGCAGGTAGCGCTCGCCGGCGCGCAGCGGGTGCAGCGCCAGGGTGGGCATCACGCCTTCACGGTCCACGTACGCGTCGAGTCGCCCGTCGGAATCACAGGTGAGGTCGCACAGCCGGGTGCGCTGGGTGGGCGGCTCGTCGAGGCGATGGATGGGCAGGATGGGAAACACCTGATCAATCGCCCAGGCATCCGGCACGCTCTGAAACACCGAGAAGTTGCAGAAGTACTGCGCCGACAATCGTTCATTGAGCCGGTCCAGGGCCTCACGATGGGCGCGAATGCCGGTGTCGAGCATCGGCATCAGCGCCCTTGCCACGGCGACCTGCGCACGTTCGGCCCAGGCGCGGTCGGTGAGCGTGATGCGTCCGTCGGTATACGACGCGTGCGCTTCGGCGAGCAGGGTGCCGGCCTCGTACAGGCTTTCCAGCGGGCCGCGCTCGGTGAGCTCATTGAGCAGATCGCTGAACTCGCAGAGCACCTGCGGCGCATCATCGGCCAGGGGCGGCAGCGGCGCATCGCCCAGCACTTCGGCATCGACCACATCGGCAATCAGCACGGCGTGGTGCGCGGTGAGCGCGCGCCCGGACTCGCTGATCAGATCGGGCACCGGCAGGCCGGCCTCCTCACACACTGCCTGCACGGTGCGGACGATGGTGCGCGCGTATTCACGCACCGAGTAGTTCATCGAGCAGTAGCTGCGCGAGCGTGTGCCTTCGTAGTCCACCCCCAGCCCGCCGCCCACGTCGAGCACGTCCACCGGCGCGCCGAGGCGCTTCAGCTCCACGTAAAACCGCGCCGCTTCGCGCAGGCCGCGGGCAATGTCACCCACGTTGGCGACCTGAGAGCCGAGGTGAAAGTGAATCATCTTCACCACGTCCAGCCGCCCTGCGGCACGGAGCAGTTCCACCGCTTCGAGAATTTGCGGCGTGGCAAGGCCGAATTTGGCCTTCTCGCCGCCGGTGTTCTGCTGGGTCGATTCGCTGCTGGCCGCCAGCCGAACGCGCAGGCCGATCATCGGCGTCACGTCCAGCCGCTGGCTTTCTTCCAGCACCAGCGGCAGTTCGCTGAGCTTCTCGACCACGATGTACACGCGATGGCCGAGCTTCTGGCCGATCAGTGCACGGCGGATGTAGGCGCGATCCTTGTAACCGTTACACACGATGATGCTGCCGGGCGGCGCCAGCCCCAGCACCGCGGCCAGCTCCGGCTTGGAGCCGGCCTCGATGCCCACCCGCGCCCCGCCGTGGGCAACGATGGCCTCGACCACCGACTCCTGCTGATTGACCTTGATCGGGTACACCGCCGTGTACTGGCCTTCATAGGCATAGTCGGCAATGACCCCGGCGAAGGCATCACAGAGCATGTCGACCCGGTCGCGCAGGATGTCGGTGAAGCGCACCAGCACCGGCAGATCAAGACCTTCCCTGGGCAGCTGCTGGGCGAGTCGGTACAGGTCCACGGTGACCGGCGAACGGTCACGAAACGGCCGGACCTGCAGATGGCCCTGGTCGCCCACGCCGAAGTAGCCGTCACCCCAATGGTCGAGGTTGTAGCGGGCAGCGGCATCGCGCGGCGTCCAGGCGGAAGAGGTCACAGGGCTGTCACTCAGGTTGAAAAGACGAGCCGATATACTCGCGCCCTTATTTTACGGGGTAACGTCATGTCGCTTGATCAGTCTTGGGTTTCTGAAGCCGTGGACGCCACCGGCACCGCCTTTGCACTCAAGGGCGAGCGGGTCCATGAAGAACAGACGCCCTACCAGAAGATCGAAATTTTCAAAACCGAGACCTTCGGCCATCTGATGACCATCGACGGCTGCACGATGGTGTCGACGCGCGACAACTTTCTGTACCACGAGATGATGAGCCACCCGGCGCTCAACTCGCACCCCAACCCCGAAACCGTCGTCATCGTCGGCGGCGGTGACTGCGGCACCCTGCGCGAAGTGCTCAAGCACCCGGAGGTGAAGGCCGCCACCCAGGTCGAGATCGACGAGCGGGTCACGCGCCTGTCGGAACAATACTTCCCCGAACTCTGCGACAAGAACGACGACCCGCGCGCCACGCTGTTCTTTGGCGATGGCATCCAGTGGATGAAGGACGTCGCGCCGGGCTCGGTGGACGTGATCATCATCGACTCCACTGACCCCGTCGGCCCCGCCGAGGGTCTGTTCGGCCTGAAGTTCTACCGCGACTGCATCACCGCACTGAAGCCCGACGGCATGCTGGTGCAGCAGTCTGAGTCGCCGCTGCTGCACCTGAGCCTGATTCAGGACATGCACGCGGCGATGAAGCAGGCCGGCTTTGCCGAAACCACCCTGCTGCACTTCCCGCAGGTGATCTACCCCAGCGGCTGGTGGAGCGGCTCGATCGCGCTGAAAAAAGCGGGCTCGATGGTTCAGCGCCTGGACCACGCCGAGTCGCTGGACACGCAGTACTACAACCGCGACATGCACCGCGCGTGCTTTGCCTTGCCCAATTTCGTGAAAAAGGCGCTCGGCTGATCCGGACGCAGCGCGTCAACGCGCGGGCGCACCTGAAGGACGGGGGCGGGACATCACGCCCCCCGACTCAGGCGTAGCGGTCGAGCAGCCCCTGCCTGGCGCCGGCCTGCGGCGCGACCCGGCTCAGATCAGCGGCGGCTTCACGCGCCGGGCGGGCCACGCGCCGGGCCGGGGCGTCATCCCGGCCTTGCGACGACGACTGCCCCACATCGGCGCCCATCAGCTGCAACCCTTTCGCCGCCAGCGCGTTGCTCAACTCGGGCAAGGCTTGCGCAAGCAGCATG
The DNA here is from genome assembly GCA_002706265.1 of Polycyclovorans sp. GTDB lineage: Bacteria > Pseudomonadota > Gammaproteobacteria > Nevskiales > Nevskiaceae > Polycyclovorans. The sequence continues at coordinate 45,251 of PAKU01000039.1, forward strand.
CGCGCCTGTGCATCGCCACTGACCAGACTCACGGCGACCTGCTGGTCGCGCACCGCCAGGTGCACGTCCACCGTGCCCAGGCGCGGCGGGTCGAGGCGCAGCTTCATCTGCCAGACCTCGTCCTCCACCATGGTTTCGATCTGCTCGGCCAGTGCCGCCGCAGCGTCGGCGATCGGCAGCGGCGGCAGGGCCGGCGCCGCAGCGGGGGCGGCGGATGTCGCCGGGCCGGTCGCCATCGCAGTGCCGGCACCCGCGGTGATCGCCGTTGTCGGTGACCCGTTCGCGGTGCCGGCGTCGGCGCTCAGTGCCGGCGCCTGCCCCCCCGCCATCTCCAGCCGCGCGAGCGGCGGCTCACCACCCGCGGCCGCGGCCTCGGCCACAGCCACAGCGGCGGATTGGGCGGCAGGCCGATCCGCTTCAGCCGCCGCACTCTGCGACAGATCATCGGTGTGCACGGCGGCGGCGGGCACCAGGCTTGCACCCGCGATGGACGCTGGTGTGTCCGGCACATCAGGCGCGTTGGCGGGTGCCGCATCCTCGGGGTCGATGGACGGACCGAGCATCGGTGAATCGACCTCGGGGCCCGCACCATTCACGGCGTCAGCGGGCGTCGGCATGACCGACGCCGAGGCCGTGTGCGCGATGACGGCCCGCCCCTTGGCTGGCCCGGCGGCCCGCGCCGCGTCGGCGGAATCGGTCGACGGCACCGTGACGCTTTGCGCGGTCGCGTCGCGTGCGCCGGCGGCCAGGGTGACGGGCTCCGTCCCAGCGACCACTGCAGGGTCGGCCTCAGTGCCCAGCGCGGTGCCCGCAGCCCTCGGGGGTTCCGCAGGCGTCGGCGCAACCGGGTTCAGGGTCGGGGCCGCACCGGCATTGACCGCGCGCCCATCCAAAGGCTCGGCATCTGGCGTGGCAGCCGTGGGCTCATCGGCGTGCGGCAGCGCGGCGCCGGCGGGCTGGGTCGGCGCCGTCTGTGGCTCGGCGCGCGCCTGCAAGGACGCGAGCGCCGTGGCGCCGTCGAAGGCAATCGATGCCTCGGCGTCCTGCGCGGGTTCGGGGTCAGACTCGGTGCCCGCCGTGGCCGTCGCGGGCAGCGCGGACGCGGGCGCGGGCTGCAGCGACCGTGTGTGCGCGTCACCTGCGGCGCTTGCGCCTTCGTGCTGGGCCGAGAGCGCACCCGCGAAGCCGCCCTTGTGCGACGCGACATCGCCGCGGGCTCCGCTCAAAGCGGGCGCGGCAGGCGCGGACGCGGGCGAGACGGCCATCATCCGCCCGCCGCCCAGGCGACAACGGTGCCGAGGCTGCGGTCATCGTCGCTCGCCTGCTGCCGCCGATCACGATCATGCTGCAGCTGTTGGCGCTGGCGCTCGGCGGCGCGCGACAGGCTCTGGGCCTGGGTGTGCGCCCGTTGAAAATCGAGTTGCGCCTGCAGGGCCTGGCGCTCTGCCCGCGCAATGCGCTGCTGCTGCTGTTGGCGGGCGGCGCTCAAGCGCTCGGCAAAGGCGCGGCGGGCCTGAATCTGCCAGACGCTCTGCGCCAGCGGCCGGGCGTCGTACTCCTCGGCGTAGCGCTGCAGTTCGGACAGTTGTCCCTGCGCCACCTGCACGCCCTTGCGGGCGGTGACCAGGCTGGCGGCCGCGCGATCGCGCGCACGCTGCTGAAGGTCGGCGATGCGTTGCAGGCGGGGCGTGGCAGGTGTCATGGCAGGGTTCCGGTCAGTTCGGCAAGGGCGCGGCGGGCATCGGTCAAGGGTGCCGCCTGCTCGACCGCCTGGGACAGAAATCGCTCGATCTTGGCCTGATGCAGCAAGGCTTCATCGGTGTCGGCATCGGCGCCGCTCTGGTAGGCGCCCACGGCGATCAAGTCCCGGTTGCGACTCAGCGCGCCCAGCCATCGGCGCAGCTGGGTTGCGGCCTTGCGCTGGGCGCCGTCGGCCAAGTGGGTGAACAGGCGACTCACGCTGGCCTCGACATCGATGGCCGGAAACCGGCCCTGTTCGGCAATGCGCCGCGACAACACGATGTGACCATCGAGAATGGCGCGGGCGCTGTCGGCCACCGGGTCTTGCAGGTCGTCGCCCTCGGTCAGCACGGTGTAGATGCCGGTGATGCTGCCGCCGCGCTGCAAGGCGCCGGCACGCTCGACCAACTGCGGAATGCGGGCAAACACCGACGGCGGATAGCCTCGGGTGGCGGGTGGCTCGCCCACCGCCAGCCCGATCTCGCGGGCGGCCTGGGCATAGCGGGTGAGCGAGTCCATGAGCAGCAGCACATGGCAGCCCTGATCGCGGAAATACTCGGCCACCGCCGTCGCCAGGCGCGCGCCGTTGAGCCGGGCCAGCGGGCTGGCGTCGGCCGGTGCGGCAATCACGCAGGCATGCGCCAGACCATCGGCGCCCAGGGTGTCGAAAACGAAATCGCGCACTTCGCGGCCGCGCTCGCCGATCAGCCCCACCACGGTCACGTCGGCCGTGGTGTGGCGCGTCATCATGCCCAGCAAGGTCGATTTGCCGACGCCGGAGCCGGCAAACAGGCCGACGCGCTGGCCGCGCCCGAGGGTGAGCATGGCGTTGATCGCCCGCACGCCGACATCCATGGGAGTGTCGATGGCGGCGCGCTGCAGCGGATTGATGGGCGGCGCCGACAGCCGCAAGGGCAATTCACCCTTGGGCGGCGGCTTGCCGTCCAGCGGCAGGCCATCGGCGCCCATCACCCGGCCCAGCCAGTCGGCCCCGATGCGCGGCTCGCCGGTGAGGCGGCGCGCCGCCACCCGAGCGGCGGGCGCCAGACCGGTCAGGGGCCCGGCGGGCATGAGAAAGGTGCGGTCATCGGCAAACCCGACGACCTCGGCCGGCACCCAGCAATCGGGTGCGGTTTCGATGGCGCAGGCGCTTTCCAGCGGCAGGCTGAGGCCCCTTGCCTGCAGGGCCAGTCCCACCATCTGGTCGAGACGCCCGGTGCGCAGCAGCGGCGCCTGATCGGGCGCCTGCGTGGCGCGCTCGCTGAACCGTTCGGCCAGGGTGGCGCTCATGCGCGGCCCTGCCAGTCGGCAACCCACTGCGCGAGTCGCGTGCTCAGACGCGCGTCGATCGACAGCGGCTGGCTGTCGACGCAGACATCGGCGGCGCCCAGCGCCGGGTCGGCTTCGATGCGCCAGCCTGCGGGCTGCTCGACCAGTGCCGACAGGGCGGCGGCGGCGGCCGGCGCGACCCTGAGCGTGACCGGCGTGCGCGACTCGCCCAGCGCCGCCAGGGCCTTTTCGGCCAGGGGCTTGAGGGCGGCGGGGTCCAGCGCCAGCGCCTGCTCGGTGAGCGTGCGCGCCAGCGCCACGGTGAGCTGGCAAAGCGTGTCGGTGAGCTGTGCGCGGTCGGCGGCAAGCGGCTCATCGAGCGCGGCAATCAGCAGGCGCAGATGGTCAATCTTGGGCTCGGCCGCCTTGCGCGCGGCCGCCTCACCTTCTTTGCGGCCGCGCTGATAACCCTCGTCCCAGGCGGCCTGCTCCAGGGCTTCAAGGTGCGCGGCGGTGGGGGGCGGCTTGCGGGCCGCACGCGGGTCGGGACGGTCGAGCTGCGGCGCCTGCCAGTGGTGGACCTGCTCGGCGCCGTCGGTGCCGAAGGGCGTTGCGGGCTCACTCACACGAAGTCCTCGCGGTTGCTGCCCAACTGAATCTCACCTTCGTCGCCCAGCTTGCGGGCGATGCCCAGAATCTCCTTCTGGGCCGACTCCACGTCGGCCACCCGCACCGGGCCGCGGGCGTCCATGTCTTCACGCAGCATGTCGGCGGCACGCTTCGACAGGTTGCCCAGAATCTTGTCGCGCACCCGCGGGTCGGCCCCTTTCAGCGCCAGACCCAGCTTGTCGGTGGCCACGTCGCGCAGCAGCCGCTGGATGTTGCGGTCGTCCAGCTCGCCCAGGTTGTCGAAGACGAACATCAGGTCCTGGATGCGGGTGCCGAGGTTGTCGTCCACATCGCGGATGCGCGACATCAACGCCGCTTCGGCGCCCGAATCCATGAGGTTGAGAATGTTGGCCGCGACCTTCACGCCGCCCACGCTGGACGACTTGAGGTTCTGGTTGCCGGCAAACTGCCGCTCGAGAATGTCGTCCAGCTCGTGCAGCGCGTGCGGCGGAATGCCCTCCAGCGTGGCGATGCGCATCACCACGTCGGCGCGCGACCGTTCGGGCAATGCTTCGAGCACCGCGGCGGCCTGGTCGGCATCGAGGTGCGAGAGCACGATGGCGATGATCTGCGGGTGCTCGTTGCGCACCAGATCGGCGATGGAGCGGGGTTCCATCCACTTCAGCGCCTCCAGACCCTTGGTGTTGCGGCCCAGCAGAATGCGGTCGATCAGGCCCGAGGCCTTGTCCTCACCCAGCGCGCCGACCAACACCTTGCGCACGTAGTCATCGGCGCCCACGCCCAGCGAGGTCTGGTCGCCCAGTTCGTTGATGAAGCGGTCGATGACCTGATTGGCCTGCGGTGCCGACACACTGCCCAGACTGGCCATGGCCTGGCCGAGTTTCTGCACCTCTTTGGCGCCGATGTGCTTGAGCACGTCGGAGGCTTCCTTCTCGCCCAGCGACAGCAGAAAGATGGCGGCGCGTTGCAGGCCGGTCATCTCCGCCGGCGGCGGTGCGGTGATGGCGTCAGGCATCGGTTCCCACCCACGATTTGACCACTTGGGCGACGCGCTTGGCGTCTTCGTTCACGGCCTGGCGCGCCAGCAGCAGCTTGTCGTCCAGCGACAGGCCAGGTCGCTCCAGGGCCGTCAGCGCGGCATTGCGCGGCGGCGTTTCTCCCTCATCGGCAGCATCGCCCGGCAAGGCCATGGCGGGCGGCCCCTCGGCGGCGCGCGGTGCGCTGAGGTTCTTCAGCAGGGGGCGAATCAGCAGCCAGGCGATCAGCGCCAGGGCCAGAACGCCCAGGCCCTCACGGGCGCTGCGGTACACCCAGGCGGCCTGCCACCAGGGCGCGGGCGGCGGCGGTTCGATGACCGGGGCGGCCTGCATCGCGCCCTGGCGCACGGTGACCCGGTCACCGCGCGCTTCTGAAAAGCCCACCGCGTCACGCACCAGGGCCTCGACATCGGCCAGGGTCTCGGCGCTCCACGCCGGCGTTGCGGGCGGGACGCCGTCCTCGACCGGGGCGCTCGGCGGGGGGCGATCGAGCAGGACCGCCACGGTGACGCGCGCCACCCGGTTGCCCCGGGTGCGGGTGTAGTGGACTTCGCGCGACACATCGAAGCTGCGCCGCTCGGCGGTGGTGACCGACGCGACCGGGGCTGCCGGTTCAGGCGCCAGGCCGCCGGCTTCCGGGGGCTGGTTGGCGGCCGCGCCGGGCACGCCGGCAGGTGCCGCGGCGGTGCCGGCGGCGGCGCCGGTCTCGCGGGTGATCTGCTCTTCGCGCATCACCGGGTTGGGGTCGACCACTTCGCTGGCCTGCTCGGCCTCGGTGGGGTCGAGTTCGACCATGACCTGCACTTCGGCGCGCCCCACCAGCGGCGCGATGAGTTGCTGCACGCGCGCCACCAGCATCGATTCCATGCGCCGGGCGAGTTCAAAATGCCGCTCCATGGCGGCGCCTTCGGTGTTCAGCTGCGACAGCACCGCGCCACGGGCGTCGACCACGGTGACGTCTTCGGTCTGCAGTTCGGGGATGCTGGCCGCCACCAGATGGGCAATGGCCTCGGCCTGCCCCTGGTCGAGCCGGGCGCCCGGCAACAGGTCGAGCACCACCGAGGCGGTGACCCGCGCGCGGTCGCGGATGAAGGCGCTCTGCTTGGGCATGGCCAGGTGCACGCGGGCATTGGCGACCGGCTGCAGGGCACTGATGGTGCGGGCCAGTTCCTGCTCCAGCGCGTGCTGGTAGCGGGCGCCTTCCATGAAGCTGCTGACGCCGAAGCCTTGCGGTTCGCCCAGCATGTCCATGCCGGTGCTTTGCGGGGTGACGCCGCTGCGTGCGAGGTGCATGCGGGCGTCGTTGGCGCTGGCCGCCGGCACCTGGATCACGCCGGGGCCGGGGCCGATCTGCACCGCGAATCCGGCGCCGCGCAGGCTGTCGGCCACTGCGGCGGCATCGCGGTCGTTGAGCTGGGTGAACAAGGCCGTCTGCGCTGCGGGACGCGACCAGAGCACCACGGTCACACCGGCGGCCACCGCCAGGGCGACACCGATCAGCAGCAGCAGGGGCTTGCTGCGGTCCAGCCAGGTGTCGACCGCGAGGGTCGGGCTGGGTTTGGGGAGAGAACGCGTGAGCGCTAGATCGGCCATGGCGGATAGCTCTGACGGTTAGATCGGCATGTTCATGACGTCCTGGTAGGCCTGCACGACACGGTTTCTGACCTCAACCGTGGCGCGAAAGGCCACCTGGGACTTCTGCATTGCGACCATGGTCGAGGCGAGATCGCCGCGACCCAGTTCGAATTCCTGCGCCATCGAGGCGGCGGTCATCTGTTTGTCGTTGACGCCTTTGAGCGCCTCACCCAGACGTTCGGCAAACGCCGATTCCTTGACTCCCTGCGGGCCTGCGGGGGCCGATGCGGCCTGCAGGTTCGGCAAGGCCGAGCGGCTGCGAATCTCCCGCATCTGCGCCAGTAGCGACTGGATGCCGTCATTGCCCACAGGTGTCACGGTCAGCCTCCTCGATGGTGCGTCAGATTGACGGTGCAGCAAGCCCGGGGCGCAGCGCTCACGAGCGGACCGCTTCCACCGACGAGAGGCCGTACTTGCGCATCCGCTCGATCAGGGTGGTGCGCGACATCCGCAGCTTCTGCGCCGCGTGGGCGACCACGCCCTGCGTCTGCATCAGCGCCTGACGGATGAGGCTGACCTCGATGCCGGCAAGGTGTTCGCGCAGGTCGACACCGTCGGCCGCGAGCGTGTCGCTGGCCGCCGGCGCCGCCACCGCCGCGGGCGCAGGGGCAGGTGCGGGCGCGGCGACCGGCAGCGGCATCACCGGGTCGACGGCACGCAGGCGATAGCGAACGGGCAGGTCTTCGACGCTGGCGACGCTGCCCAGCACGGTGACGGCCACCCGTTCCAGCACGTTGGCCAGCTCCCGCACGTTGCCGGGCCAGGGGTATTGCGCGAGCGCCGTCATGGCGCCGCGATCCAGCCGCACGGCCGGCCGCCCCTGTGCCACGAGGCGCTCGCAGAGCGTGTCGACCAGCACCGGCAGGTCGTCGATGCGGTCGCGCAGGGCCGGGGTTTCGACCGGGAACACGTTGAGGCGGTAGTACAGGTCTTCACGGAATTCGCCGTCGAGCACGGCCTGATCGAGATCGCGGTGGGTGGCGGCCACAATGCGCACGTCACAGGCGATGGTGCGGCCGCCGCCGACCCGCTCGAAGCTGCGCTCCTGCAAGACCCGCAGCAGCTTGACCTGCATCGGCAACGGCATGTCGCCGATCTCGTCGAGGAACAGCGTGCCGCCCTCGGCGAGTTCGAAGCGGCCCTTGCGCTGGGTGATGGCGCCGGTGAACGCGCCCTTTTCGTGGCCGAACAATTCACTTTCAAGCAGTTCGGCGGGAATCGCCCCGCAGTTGATCGCGACAAACGGCTTGTGGGCGCGCGGACTGCTGGCGTGGATCTGCTGGGCAACGACTTCTTTGCCGGTGCCGGATTCTCCGGTGATCAGCACCGTGGTGTCGTGCTGCGCAACCTGGCCGATCAGGCGCCGGATGCGGCGCATGGCGATGGACTCGCCGGCCAGGCGGACGCCGCTGCCCGGCAGGGCCGGGCGCGGCCGTTCGCGAACCACGGGGCTGTCGGTGTCGGGTTCCAGTGGCAGGGCTTCAAAGTGCAGCATGGCAGGCTCCTTGATCGGCACGCGGCCGGTCAGTGACAGATCGGAAATGAATCGGGTGCAGCGGGCTCAGGCGGCAATCGGATGGGCGCGATCGCGGGCGGCCGGATACCCCAGCGCCTCGCGGTACTTGGCCACCGTGCGCCGCGCCAGGCGGATGCCGCGCTGGGCCAGCGCGTCGGTCAGCGCGGCGTCGTCCAGGGGCTGGTCGGGGGCTTCACCGGCAATCAGGCGCTTCACCAGCGCGCGGGCCGCGACCCCGGCCACGCTGTCTTCACCGGCGGCCTGGCTGAAGAAGGCGCGCAGCTCCAGGGTCTGCCCCGGCAGCGCCACATACTTGCCGTTGACCGCGCGGCACACGGTGGACTCGTGCACACCCACCACGTCGGCAATCTCTTTCAGGGCCAGCGGACGGCAGGCCTCCAGACCGTGGCTGAGCACCTTGAACTGCCGCGCCAGCACCGCCTGGGCGACCTTCAGAATGGTTTCCTGCCGTTGATGCAGGCTTTTGATGAGCCAGCGCGCCTCGGTGAGCTGGCCCCGCAGGCTGCTGGCCTCGGGCCCCATGCTGCTGATCATCCGCGCGTAGGTGTGGTTGATGTCGAGCCGCGGCGTGGCGTGGCGGGTCAGCGCCACCTGCCAGCGGCCGTCGCGGCGCACCACGCAGACATCCGGGACGATGGGCGTTGCGTCGGCGTCGACGGCGCCGGGGCGGGTGACCAGGCTGCGCAGCAGGCCCAGGGCGGCACTGAAGGTGGCCGGGCTGGCCTGCAGCGCGCGCCGCAGGCTGTCGAGGTCGCGGCGGCTGAGGCGGGTAACGCCGTGCTGGACGATGCGCAGCGCCAAGGCCTGGGCATCGCTGGCGGGCAGGCGGTGCAATTGCAGCTCCAGGGCTTCATCAAGGGTGCGCGCGCCATAGCCGGCCGGCCCCAGGTTCTGGATGACGCCCAGCGCCTGTTCCAGCAGCACCACATCGATGCCGTTCTGCGAACCCAGATGGTTGAGGGGCACGCTCAGGAATCCCGAGGCGTCCATCGCCGCCAGCACGATCTCGGCGGCGGCACGGCAGGCGTCGCTCATCGGTTCGATCGCCAGCGCTTCAAGCACCTGCACCTGCGGGTCATCAGACACCGGCGCGGCAAGCCGGGCCTCTGCAGACGCGTCGGCAAAGTCATCGCCGCGCGACAGGCGCGCCAGGGTGGCGTCCCAGGGCAGTTCGGCCATGCCTTCGCTGGCGCGCGTCACCGCGTCCATGTCGAGGGTGTCGTCGGCATCGTCGGCGTCGAGTTCGACGGTTTGCTCGGCGTCGAGCATCACGTTCTGGGCCAGCCAGCCCTGCACGGTCTCGTGCAGACCCACCAGATCCATCTGCAGCAACTGGCTCTGCTGGATGCGGGCGGCGTAGCTCTTCTGTTGCAGGTGACCGCTGAGAATGGCGTGCATGCTGGGCTCCGGTGGGACTGCGATCCTGGAATCAACGGGGTGTTGGATTCCCGACACAGCGCAAGACTGCCCTACGAAATTGTCGCTGCCAATGTAAGCATTGGATTACGTCTGTAGGGTCTTTCCTTAACCTCCGGCGTCGAGGTTCCGCCGCCCAAACGCGCGGGCAGACCAGCGGCGTCCCTCAACGGCACAGGCGGTCGCGCCGGGCGCATGACCGCATGGTTCAGCCCGAATTCAGCGCCGCAGCCGGGCTGACGAATGGCCACCCGGCGCTGGGCGGCTGCAGCCCTTCGGGGCCCGCGCTAGGCTGGCGGCCCGTCACTGAACCTGGATCTGCGCATGGCCGCCCCCGCCCAGCCCCTGATGCACGGCATCACCCGCCTCGACACCCTGCAAAGCCGGGCCGGCATGGCCGCCTGCTACGCGATCGTCCGCAACGGCGAGGTCGCCTTCATCGAAGCCGGCACCAGTCCCGGCGTCCCGGCCCTGCTGGACTGGCTGGCGCAAGAAGGCCTGTCGGTGGCGCAGGTGCGGTACGTGATGCCCACCCACGTTCACCTCGACCACGCCGGTGGCGTGGGCCTGCTGATGCGCGCCTGCCCCCAGGCGCGGCTGGTGGTTCATCCGCGCGGCGCCCGGCACATGATCGACCCTGCCGCACTGATCGCCGGCGCCACGGCGGTGTACGGCCCCGAGAGGGTGAAAACCGCCTACGGCGAGATTGCGCCGGTGCCCGCCGACCGGGTCGACATCGGCGAAGACGGCAGTCTCTGGCCGCTGGGGGACAGCACGCTGGAGATCATCGACGCGCCCGGCCACGCCCGGCATCACTTCTGCGTCTACGACGCCACCAGCGGCGGCCTGTTCACCGGCGACGTGTTCGGGCTGTCGTATCGGGAATTCGACACCGCCAAGGGGCCGTTCCTGATGCCCACCACCACGCCGGTGCAGTTCGAGCCCGATGCCTGGTGCCACACCCTGGACCGGCTGCTGGCCAAACAGCCCGAGCGCGCCTTTCTGACGCACTTTGGCGTGGTCGAAGGCCTGCCGGCGCTGGCAGACACGCTGCGTCAGGGCATCAGCGACTACCTGCAGCTTGCCCGCGCGGCGCCCGACGGGGACGGCCGCCACGAAGCCATCCGCAACAGCATCGCGGCACTCACCCACCGGCAATTGCGCGCCCACGGCGTGACCCTGGGCGACGACCAGATCGAAGCCATTCTGGGACTGGACTTCGACCTCAACGCCCAGGGCCTGGGCGTGTGGCTGGAAAAGACCGGCTGAGCCCGGTGCGACCCGCGCTTGACGCTGCCGGAACGCGGCTTCCACTATCGCGCCATGAGGATGGCCTGAAACGATGAACCAACCGACCACCACGTCCGGATTTCTGGGCGGCCTGGCGCGCCGTCTGGTGGCCGACGGTCTGCTGTCGGAGTCGGCGGCGCGTGAACTGCAGACCAAGGCGATCAAGGAGCAGCGCCCGTTCGTCGCGGTGGTGGTGGAGTCGACCCGGGTTGCGGCCCACGAACTGGCCCATGTCGCCAGCCAGGAATTCGGCATGCCGCTGCTCGACCTGTCGGTGATCGACATCGATCTGGCGCTGATTCACGGGCTCAGCGAAAAAGTGCTGAAAAAGGCCCATGCCGTGCCGATTTACGCGCGCGGCAAGAAAATCTTCGTCGCCGTCAGCGACCCGCTCAATCTGCAGGCACTGGACGAGATCAAGTTTGCCTCCGGCAGCCAGACCGAGCCGGTGCTGGTTGAAGAAGACAAGCTGGCCCGAGCACTGGAAAGCGCCCTCCGCGTGCTGGCGCAGGCCGACATGTCGGGCGGCGACGCCGACCTCGAAAACCTGGAACTGTCTGACACCGAAGCCGAAGCCTCCGGCAACGACGTGGGCAAGGACGGCGCCGATGACGCGCCGATTGTCCGCTACATCAACAAGGTGCTGGTCGATGCCATCAACCAGGGCGCGTCTGACGTGCACTTTGAGCCCTATGAGAAGACCTACCGCATCCGCTACCGGCGCGATGGCGAGCTGAAAACCATCGCCCAGCCGCCGGTTGGCCAGGGCGTACGCCTCGCGGCCCGACTGAAGGTGATGAGCCGTATGGACCTGGCGGAAAAGCGGGTGCCGCAGGACGGCCGCATCAAGCTCAACCTGTCGCGCAACAAGGCCATCGACTTTCGTGTGTCGACCTGCCCGACCCTGTTCGGCGAGAAAATCTGCGCCCGTATTCTCGATGCCACGCAGGCGCAGATGGGCATCGATGCCCTGGGGTACGAGCCGGAACAGAAGGCCGCCTACCTGAAGGCGCTGAACCAGCCGCAGGGCATGATTCTGGTCACCGGCCCCACCGGCTCGGGCAAGACCGTGTCGCTGTATACCGGACTGAACATCCTCAACACCGACGACATCAACATCTCCACCGCCGAAGACCCGGCCGAGATCAACCTGCCGGGCGTCAACCAGGTCAACGTCAACCCCAAGCAGGGCCTGACCTTCGCCGCCGCGCTGAAGGCGTTTCTGCGCCAGGACCCCGACGTGATCATGGTTGGCGAAATCCGCGATCTGGAAACCGCCGAGATCGCCATCAAGGCCGCGCAGACCGGACACCTGGTGATGTCGACCCTGCACACCAACGACGCGCCGCAAACCATCGTGCGTCTGATGAACATGGGCGTGCCGGCGTACAACATCGCCTCGACGCTGTCGCTGGTGATTGCCCAGCGGCTGGCCCGCAAGCTGTGCAGGGTGTGCAAACGGCCGGCGCAGATTCCGCGGCCCGAGCTGATCCGCCAGGGCTTTACCGAGGCCGAGCTGGACGACCCGGACACGCAGATCATGGAGGCCGTGGGCTGCGATCAGTGCGAGAACAGCGGCTACAAGGGCCGTACCGGCGTCTATCAGGTGATGCCGTTCTCCGACGCCATGGGCCGCATCATCATGGAAGATGGCAACGTGCGGGACATTCAGGATCAGGCACAGGCTGAGGGCGTGGCCAACCTCCGTCAGTCGGCGCTGCGCAAGGTTCGGTCGGGTGCGATCGATCTTCTGCAGGCCAACGCCTGTACCGTAGGCGACTAGCCCCGTCCCCCTTTTCTTCTGCTCGCGAGTTGACCTGAATGGCCACCACCACCGCCAAGGCGCCCAAGGAATATCCCTTCAAATGGGAGGGCCTTGATCGCAAAGGCAACCGCATCAAGGGCCAGTCGAGTGGGCCGACTGCCGACTTCATCAAGTTCAGCCTGCGCAAGCAGGGCATCAACCCCATCTCGGTGCGCAAGGCCTCGACCCTGTTCGCCAAGGGCAAGGGCAAGGTCGACGCGCTCGACATCGCCGTGTTCAGCCGCCAGATCTCGACCATGCTCGCCGCCGGCGTGCCGCTGGTGCAGTCGCTGGAGATCATCGGTCGCGGTCACGACAAACCGGCCATGGGCGAGATGGTGCTGGGCATCAAGACCTACATCGAGGGCGGCGCCTCGTTCTCGGAGGCCCTGGGCAAGTACCCCCTGCACTTCGACGAGCTGTACGTGAACCTGGTCGATGCCGGCGAAAAGTCCGGCGCCCTGGAAACGCTGCTCGAAAAGATTGCCACCTACAAGGAAAAAACCGAGGCGCTGAAGAAAAAGGTGCGCAAGGCCATGACCTACCCGATTGCCGTCTTGGTGGTGGCGATGATCGTGACCGGCATCCTGCTGTACTTCGTGGTGCCGCAGTTTCAGGACCTGTTCCAGGGCTTCGGCGCCGACCTGCCGGCCTTCACCCAGTTCGTGATCAACCTGTCGAAATGGATGCAGGCCAACGGCCTGTATCTGATCGCGGGCATCGCCGCGTTCATTGTCGGCTTCATCGCGCTGAAAAAGCGCTCGGCGAAGTTCAGGCGGGCCTTGGACCGCATTTCGCTGAAGATTCCGGTGGTCGGCGACATCCTCTACAAGTCGGCCGTGGCGCGCTACGCCCGCACGCTGTCGACCATGTTCGCCGCCGGCGTGCCGCTGGTCGAAGCGATGGATTCGGTCGCCAAGGCCGCCGGCAACATCGTCTTCACCGAGGCCATCTTCACCATGCGGGACCAGGTGGCCACCGGCACCCAGTTGCAGTTGACGATGTCGCAGTCCGGCATGTTTCCCAACATGGCGACCCAGATGGTCGCCATCGGCGAGGAATCCGGCTCGCTGGATGCCATGTGCGCCAAGGTCGCAGACTTCTACGAGGCCGAGGTCGACAACCTGGTCGACAGCCTCACCTCGCTGATGGAGCCCTTCATCATGTCGGTGCTGGGGGTGCTGGTCGGCGGCCTCGTGGTCGCGATGTACCTGCCCATCTTCAAAATGGGCCAGGCCATCTGAATGTTCGAGCCCCTGATCGCGTTGCTGGCCGGCAGCCCCGCCCTGCTCATCAGCATGACCCTGGCGCTGGGGCTGGTGGTCGGCAGCTTTCTCAATGTCGTCAGCCTGCGCCTGCCGCGGATGATGGAGCGCGACTGGCGCCTGGAAGCCCGGCAGATTCTCGACCTGCCCGCCGTGGACGAGCCGCGGCTGTCACTGACCCATCCGCCCTCGACCTGCCCGGCCTGCCAGGCGCGCATCCGCCCCTGGCACAACCTGCCGGTGATTGGCTGGTGCTGGCTGCGCGGCAGGGCGGCCTGCTGCGGCGCGCCGATCGCCCTGCAATACCCGGCGGTGGAACTGGCCTGCGGCCTGCTCAGCGCCGCCTGCGCCTGGCATTTTGGGTTCGGCCTGCCGCTGGTGCTGGCACTGGTGCTGACCTGGACACTGCTGGTGCTGGCGGTCATCGACGCACGCACCACACTGCTGCCCGACAGCCTGACCCTGCCGCTGATCTGGGGCGGTTTGCTGGCCGCGTTGCTGGGGTGGAGCAGCGTGTCGCTCAGCGACGCGGTTGTGGGTGCCATGGCCGGCTACATGAGCCTGTGGAGCGTCTACTGGGCCTTCAAGCTGATCACCGGCAAGGACGGCATGGGCTACGGTGACTTCAAGCTGTTCGCCGCGCTGGGTGCCTGGCTGGGCTGGTCGCAACTTCCCTTGATCATTCTGCTGGCCTCGGTGGTGGGCGCAGTGGTCGGCATCGGCCTGATGATGGCCAAGCGCGCCGGCCGCGAGCTGCAACTGCCTTTCGGCCCCTACCTGGCCGCCGCCGGCTGGATCGCCCTGCTGTGGGGCGACGCGATCGCCCTGACCTATCTGCAGAGCGTCGGCCTGTGAGCCGCACCACCCCCCCCATCGTCGGCCTTACCGGCGGCATTGCCAGCGGCAAGTCGTCGGCTGAAGCGGCGTTCCGGGCGCTGGGCGTGCCGGTGCTTGACGCCGACCAGGTCGCCCGCCAGGTGGTGGCGCCCGGCAGTGCCGGTCTGGCGGCGGTCATCGAGGCGTTCGGCGCCGACTTTCTGACGGCGGACGGGCAACTGGACCGACGCCGGATGCGCGAGCGCGTGTTTGCCCACCCCGCCGAGCGCACGCGTCTGGAGGCCCTGACCCACCCACTGATCGGCGAGGCCATGGACCAGTGGTGTCGCGCCCAGGCGGCGGCGCCCTACGCCGTTCTGTCGGTCGCCATCCTGCTGGAGAGCCGCTTCCGCGCGCGCGCCGACTTCATTCTGGTGGTCGATGTCAGCGAAGCCGTGCAGATCGAGCGCCTGCGCGCGCGTGACGGCATCGACGAAACCCTGGCGCGGCAGATGCTGGCGGCCCAGTCCAGCCGCGATGCCCGTCGCGCCGCCGCGCACGGCCTGATCGACAACAGTGGTTCACTCGAAGCGCTGCAGGCACAGGTCGCCGACTGGCATCAGCAATTTCTGACGAAATGGCGGAACGATGATGCCGTTTGAAATGAGACAGGGGAGTGGTCACAATCCGGGGTCGGTCGTAACCAGGTCTGCTGTGTCGAGTTCAGACGATTTCGTCATTTTCGAGCAACCGCTCACCGAGCGCGTGCGCATTTTTCTGCGTCTGGAGTTTCTACTGGCGCAGCGCCGCCATCACCGCCGCGATGAAACCGAGTTCGGCGTGCGCAGCACCCTGCACGTGCTGCTCGACCTGCTGGCGGTGATGTCCCGGTCCGATCTGAAAACCGACCTGCTCAAGGAGCTCACCGAGCAAAAGGCCTCGCTGACGCTGCTGTCAAAACGCCCCGGCGTGGATCAGGACGCCTTGATCGAGACGCTCGATGGCATCAACAGCGCCATTCGTGGCCTGAAAGGGCTGGCCAACCACTTCGCCAGCAACCTGTTGCGCGAGAGCGACTTCCTGACCACCGTGGCCAACCGCTATGCCATGCCGGGCGGCACCTGCGGATTCGACCTGCCCACCTTGCATTTCTGGCTGTCTCAGCCCCGGCACCTGCAAGAGCAGGACCTCGACACCTGGGCCGCCGACATGATCCCGTTCGAGCAGGCCATCGCGCTCTACCTGCGGCTGCTGCGCGAAAGCCGCGAGACCGAGCGCGTCACCGCCATCAAGGGCATGCACATCCACATGCCCAACGGGCCGTGTCACCTGCTGCGCGCCCATGTGCCACGGTCGATCGCGACCTTCCCGGAGATCAGCGCCAGCCGCCATCGCTTCAGCATCCGCTTCATGACCGTGGCCTCGGTGAAAGACCGCGCGACGCAGCTCGGCGTGGACGTGCCGTTCCTGATGCAGTGCTGCACCCTGTGAGCGAGGTGAAAGCAGTGCCCCGCCTGGGGCGATGCCCCCAGTGCGGCACGTCGAGCCGTCTCGACACCCAGAACGCCTGGCGTCCGTTCTGCAGCGAGCGCTGCAAGCTCATCGATCTGGGCGACTGGTTTGCCGAACGCCATCAGGTGATCGAGCCCCTGCCGGGCGACCCGTTTGACCCTGCGGACTGAGCCCTCACGCCCCATCGCCTGAACGTCCGTGGTTGCGCAAACCTGGCCTTGCACTCAACGCGGGCGCGGGCGCGGGCGCAGACCCAACCTCAGACCCAACCCCAACCTCGTATCGCGGCAATGCCGTGGGCGCCGTGCGCCAGGGCGGTGGCAAGCCGGTCTGGCGCCAGCCCGCCAATGGCATAGACCCGCATGCCCGCCGCCCGCGCAATCGACGACCACGCCGGCCAGCCCAGCGGCGCCGCGCCCCCGGCATGACTCGGCGTGGCCTCGACCTGGCCCAGCAGCAGCGCCTGCGCGCCCCACGCCCGCGCGGCCCTGCCCCCTTCGGCATCGTGCACCGAGGCGATGCAGCGCCGCGGTGCCGCGGTGCCCAGCGGGCGGGCGCGCCAGAATGCCTCGGGGGCGTGGAACACGGTCTCCAGCGCGGCGGCGTGCTGCGGGTCGCGATCGAGCACCGGCTGATACCCGGCGGCGCGCTGCGTCGCCACCCAGGCGTCGGCGGCCTGTTCGTAGGCAGCGTCCGGCCACTGCGGCTGGCGCAGGCGAATCAGGCTGCCCAGCGGCAGGTTCAGCGGCCGGGGCACGGCAGCACCCCACGGCACGGCGGGCGTGATCGCATAGCACCGGGGCCAGCGCAGCGCAGCCAGAATCGGCGCGACGCTGGGCAACTGCGGGCTCAGGTGCAGCAGACGGTCGGGCCGGGCCCAGGCCAGGGCTTGCCCTTCGCGGCCCGCCGGCGTGCCCAGGTAGTCGTGCACCCAGGCGGTGGCCAGGCGCACGCGCCGGTCGGTGTAGGGCTGCACGAAGTCGATCAGCGGCACGCTGCTGCCGAGCTGGATGCCGAGCTCCTCGTCAAGCTCGCGGGCCAGCGCCGTTGCCGCACTTTCGCCGGCTTCGATCTTGCCGCCGGGAAACTCCCAGTAGCCGGCGGCAATCTTGCCGCTGGGGCGCTGCGCCATCAGCACCTCGCCGCCGCGGTTCAGCACCACGCCGCACGCCACCTCGATCAGCGGCCGTCGATCGGCAGCCGCGTCCATCAGGTGCGGTATTCGGCGTTGATCTTCACGTAGTCGTAGCTGAAATCGCAGGTCCAGCAGCGAATCGACGCGTCGCCGCGCCCCAGCGACACGGTGATGGTGTAGGCCGCCTGGGCCAGCACGGCGGTGCCCGCCGCCTCGGTGTAGTCGGGATGCGGCTGTCCACCGGCCAGCAGCGCAACGTCATCAAGCCGCAGATCGACGCCGGCGGGATCAAGGCCCTCGACGCCGGCCTTGCCAATGGCCATGACCAGCCGCCCCCAGTTGGCGTCACCGGCAAACAGCGCGGTCTTGACCAAGGGCGAGTTGGCGATCGACATCGCCACCTGACGGGCCTCGTCGCGGCTGCGGGCGCATGCCACGTCGATGGTCACGAAGCGGGTGGCGCCCTCCCCGTCGCGGGCGATGGCCTGGGCCAGGGTTTCGCAGACCTCGAAAATCGCCTCACGGACGGCCAGGGCGTCGGCACTGCCCTCGGCAAACGGCGCACCGCCAACCGCCCCGGTGGCGGCGATCACGAAGCTGTCGTTGGTCGAGGTGTCGCTGTCGACGGTAACGCAGTTGAACGAGCGATCCGCCGCCTCGCGCGTCAGAGCCTGCACCGCATCGGCGTCCATCGGCGCATCGGTGGCCACCACCGCGAGCAGGGTCGCCATGTTGGGATAGATCATGCCCACGCCCTTGGCGATGCCGGTGACCGTGACCGGTCCGCGCGTGGTCTCGACCCGCCGCGACAGGCCCTTGGGCACGGTGTCGGTGGTCATGATCGCGGTCGCGGCGGCTGCCCAGTGCCCGGGGTCGGCGGCGGCAAGGGCGCGCGGCAGGGCGTCGCGCATGCGTGCCACCGGCAGCCGCACGCCGATCACGCCGGTGGAGAAGGGCCACACCTGCGCCGACTCGCAGCCGAGTTGTGCGGCCAGGGCGTGGGTCAGGGTTGCCGCGTCTTCGGCACCGCCATCGCCGGTGGCGGCATTGGCATTGCCGCTGTTGATCAGCAGTGCGCGCAGGCGACCGGCGCCGCTGGCCAGCCGCGTGCGGCACAGGTGCACGGGGGCCGCCGCAAAGGCGTTCTGGGTGAAGACACCGCCTGCGACCGTGCCGGGCGCAAAGCACATCACCAGCAGATCGTCGCGGCCCGCCTTCTTGATCGCCGCAGATGCAACGCCCAGCGACACGCCGGCGACAGGGAGCAGATCGGCA
>PAKU01000040.1 GCA_002706265.1 Polycyclovorans sp.
CCCCGATGCCCAGCCACATTTTCGACCAGCTTCGCCGACTCAAGTCCAAGCGCAAGATGAGCTTCTGGTATGGCGCGCGCTCGCTGCGCGAAATGTTCTACGTCGAAGACTTCGACATGCTCGCCAAGGAGAACGACAACTTCACCTGGCATGTCGCGCTGTCTGAGCCCAAGCCCGAAGACAACTGGACCGGCTATACCGGCTTCATCCACAACGTCATCTACGAGCACTATCTCAAGGATCACAAGGCGCCGGAAGACTGCGAGTACTACATGTGTGGCCCGCCGATGATGAACGCCGCGTGCATCAAGATGCTGCTCGATCTGGGCGTTGAGCGCAAAGACATCATGCTGGACGACTTTGGGGGGTGAGCGTCATTTTTAGCGAAGCGAAAAATGACGCGAACGCCCGGCCACGGATGGCCGGGC
Organism: Polycyclovorans sp.; assembly: GCA_002706265.1. Classification (GTDB taxonomy): domain Bacteria; phylum Pseudomonadota; class Gammaproteobacteria; order Nevskiales; family Nevskiaceae; genus Polycyclovorans. Next base: position 429 of record PAKU01000040.1, read on the forward strand.
CGGGCTGTGCTCATCGTGACGCGGTCGCGCCATGGAGGGCAGTTGCGGGCTCCGCTCATCGTGCCGCGAAAAATGACACGCGGGTGCGGCCACGGATGGCCGGGCCGGGCTGCGCTCATCGTGACGCGGTCGCGCCACGGAGGGCAGTCACGAGCTCCGCCCATCGTGCCGCGAAAAATGACACGCAGGTGCGGCCACGGATGGTGGCCTGGCAAGGCGTGGCCTGCGCTGACACGCGAGGTCAATCGTGAGTCAACTGTTGGCCACGCTGTTGGTGACCTTTTCGGTCTTCATGCTTGCCGTGGGGGGCATGGCAGTGGGCTGGCTGGTGCAGGGCAAGGTCATCAAGGGCAGCTGTGGCGGGTTGGGGGGCGACAGTTGCGGCATCTGCAAGAAGCCTTGCGACGAGCGGGTCAAGAAGCTCTCCGAGCTTGAAAAGGCGTCGGCGCCCTGATTCGCGTGGCCTGCCAACGTTGCCCAGAACTGATTCAAACACAGGGGAAGATTGGATGAGCCGTTCACTGCGCGACATCACCGTCAAAGAATTCATGTCGGCGTCGCTGGTCAGCTTCAGCCCTGACACCGACATCTTCGCGGCCATCAAGCTGCTGGTGGCGCGCGCGGTTTCGGGTGCGCCGGTGCTGGATCAGTTCGGCAACATCATCGGCATGTTGTCCGAGCGTGACTGCATGAAAGTGGCGCTCAACGCGGCCTACCACGACGAGCTTGGCGGCCGTGTGTCCGACTTCATGACCCGCAATCCGATCTCCGTCGATGCCAGCGCCAGCATTCTTGAAGTGGCCGAGATTTTCTTCACCAACCCGTTTAAGCGCTTGCCGGTGATTCATCAGCAGCGCCTGGTCGGTCAGGTGTCGCGCTCCGACGTGCTCAAGGCCATTGACCGCTTCGTGCAGGTCGACCAGAAGCCCGCTTGATCATGCAAACCGTCGCGGTTCGGCGCGCGCTTGACCTGCGCGCCGGCCGCTGAGCCCGGTGCGCGCGTTCTCACGCCCGCCTGACGACGACACGCCCGACAGCGCGCCCGACTGGCGCATCATCGGGCGGCTGCTCCCGTTTCTCGGGGTCCATTGGCGACGCATCACGGTTGCACTGGCCTGCCTGGTCCTGGCCAAGCTGGCCACCGTCACCTTGCCGATGCTGATGAAGCGTCTCGTGGACGGCTTCTCGGGCGCGCCCGAGGTGTTGGTGATGCCCGTGGCGCTGTTGCTGGCCTACGCGGTCATGCGCTGGGCCAGTGGCCTGTTTGCCGAGCTGCGGGACATCGCTTTTGGCCATGTGGGCGAACGGGTGGTGCGACAGGTGTCGGGTGCGGTGCTGAAGCACCTGCATGCGCTTGAACTGGCCTACCACCTCGAACGCCGCACCGGCGCACTCTCGCGCGACATCGAACGCGGCCAGGGCGGCATCAGTTTTCTGCTTCGGTTCCTGCTCTTCAACATTCTGCCGACCGTGCTCGAGATCGGCATGGTCGCGGTGATTCTCGGCGCCGCCTACGGGGCACCCTACGCCGTGCTGACGGCAGTTTCGGTTGCCGTCTACCTGGTGTTTTCGATCGCCGTCACGCAGTGGCGCACGCAGTTTCTGCGCGATGCCAACCGCCTCGACGCCGATGCCAATACGCGCGCCGTGGACAGCCTGCTCAACTATGAAACCGTCAAGTACGCCAACACCGAGGCGCGCGAGGCGCAGGCCTACGACGAGGCACTGGGGATCTGGGAGCGCGCCCAGCTCAAAAGCCGCCTCAGCCTCGCCGGCCTGAACATCGGCCAGGGCCTGATCATCGCCGTGGCGATGACTTCGATGATGTGGATGGCCGCGCAGGGCATCACCCGCGGCGACCTCACCGTCGGCGACTTCGTGGCCATCAACGCCTACATGATGCAGTTGTTCATTCCGCTGAACCTGCTGGGTTTCGTCTACCGCGAAATTCGCCGCGCACTCACCGACATGGGGCGCATGTTCGGGCTGCTGGACCGCAAGCCCGCGTGGCCGGATCACCCCGACGCGCGTCCCCTGCCGGCAGGGGACGTGACCGTGCGCTTCGAGCACGTGGACTTTGCCTACGCCGCCGACCGGCCGCTGCTGCGCGAGGTCAGCTTTGAGCTGCGGCCAGGGCAGACGCTCGCGGTGGTGGGCGCCACCGGCAGCGGCAAGTCGTCGCTGGCGCGCCTGCTCTACCGCTTCTACCCGCCCACTGCGGGGGCGATCACGGTCAACGGGCAGCACATCGACCATTGGACCACCGAGTCACTGCGGCGGCGGATTGCCGTGGTGCCGCAAGAGCCGGTGCTGTTCAACGGCAGCCTGGGGGACAACATTTGCTACGGCGAAGCAGCGCCCGATCCGCAAGTCGTGCAAGAGGTTCTGGCCGCCACGCAGCTTGCCGACTGGATTGCGCGCCTGCCGCAGGGCCTGAACACGCCGGTGGGCGAGCGCGGCCTGAAACTCAGTGGCGGCGAGAAGCAGCGCGTCGCCCTGGCGCGGGCGCTGATCAAGCCGGCCTCGATCCTGGTGCTGGACGAGGCCACCTCGGCGCTCGACGCCCTCACCGAGCAGCGCGTGCTCCGCGCCCTGGCCGCGCGCGTGCCGCGCCGCGCCTGTGTGGTGATCGCCCACCGGCTGGCCTCGATTCGTCACGCAGACGAGATCATCGTGCTGGACCATGGGCGGGTGATCGAACGGGGGACGCATGCAACGCTGTTGGCCCAGCAAGGCCCCTATGCCGGGCTCTGGCGGGCGCAGATTGCGCACCGTCTGCACGATGACGTCACCTCTGGCCCGTGAAGTCGCGACGCCTGCTGCAGCCCTGCTTCCACCCGGATAAAGTCATGGGCCCTCGCTGTAAAAAACGACCATGAGCCCTACCGCAAACACGATTCTGGTGACCGGCGCCGCCGGCGCGCTGGCGCGCCGCGTGATTCGCCTTCTGGCCGCCCGGCATCGGGTCATCGCCGTGGATTTCAGACGCCAGGTCGAGTGCACCGACGCTGCGGCGTCCTACCAGCTCGACGTGCACACGCGCGGCTTCGAAGACGTGTTCCGCCAGCACAAGATCGACACGGTGATGCACATCGGCCGCGTGTTCGCCCACGAGCAGAGCCGCCAGCACCGCTACAACGCCAACGTGCTGGGCAGCAAACGGTTGTTCGAGCTGTCGCGCAAATATGGGGTGCGCCAGCTCATCGTGCACTCGACCTATTTCGTCTACGGCGCGGCGCGCTTCAACCCCGCGCTGATGGACGAAGAAACGCCGCTCAAGGCCAGCGCCGTCACGCACGACCTGGTGGACGCCGTCGAGCTCGAGAACCTCACGCAGATCTATCTGCGGAAATACCCCGAGCTGAACATCACCCTGCTGCGTCCCTGCAACATTCTCGGGCCGGGCGTGCGCAACAGCCTGTCGCTGTTGCTGTCGCGGGCCGTCGCGCCGGTGATCGTCGGCCATTCGCCGTTGATGCAGTTCCTGCATGTCGATGACATGGCGCACGCCCTGGTGCTGGCCCAGCAGGGCAATCGGCCGGGCATCTACAACGTGGCCCCGGCCGAATCGGTGCCGTATCAAGCGGCCGTTGTTCAGTCTGGGTGCCGGCGGCTGCCGGTAGTCTTGCCTGGAAGCTTGCCGCGCTTGCTGCGTTCAGTGATGAACCGCAACGCGTACTTTCCCCCGTACTTGATCAACTACCTCAAATATCCCGTCGTCATCGATGGCAGCCTGTTTGCAGACACCTTTGATTGGCAGCCGGTACACACCGCAGCCGAGATCTTCGAGATCTATCGCCGCGCCAAGCGCCGCTGATCGTCAGTGAACCGGTTGCTTGCAGTTTGCTTGCAGTTTGATTGAAGCCCACATCGAAACAAGGAGCGCCTCATGGCCAAACCCAAAACCCCGAAGATTGACACCGGTATTCCCAGAGACAGCCGCGAAGCCACGGCCGAAGGCTTGAGCCGCCTGCTCGCCGACGAGTACACGCTGTACCTGAAGACCCACAATTTTCACTGGAACGTGACCGGGCCGATGTTCAACACCCTGCACACCATGTTTGAAACGCACTATCAGGAATCGGCGCTGGCGGTCGACGACATTGCCGAGCGCATCCGCGCCCTGGGCTTCCCGGCGCCCGGCACCTACAAGCAGTACGCGGCCCTGTCGACCATTGAAGAAGAATCCGGCGTGCCGGAGGCGCTGGAGATGGTCAAGCTGTTGGTCAAGGGGCACGAGGCCTGCGCCAAGACCGCCCGCACCGTCTTTCCGATTGCCGAAGGCGGCCAGGACGAGGTCACCGCCGACCTGCTGACCCAGCGTTTGCAGGTGCACGAGAAGACCGCATGGATGCTGCGCAGCCTGCTGCAGTAGGCACATGACCGCCCCGCCTGGGTCTTCAACGCCGCGCCCGGTCATCCAGGCGCGGCGTTTGTCGGTGCACTACCGTCGCCGGGCCAGACACTGGTGGGGGCGGGCGTCGGAGGTTCGCGCGGTCGATCAGCTCGATCTGAACCTCCACCCCGGCGAAACACTGGGCATCGTCGGCGAATCGGGCTGCGGCAAATCAACGCTCGCCCGGGCGCTGATCGGACTGGTGCCGGTGACCCGAGGCTCGGTGGAGATCAACGGCCAAGACATCACCCGGTTCAATGCCGCCCAGTGGCGAGCATTGCGGCGGCAGGTGCAGTTCGTGTTCCAGGACCCGCTGGCCAGCCTCGATCCACGCATGACCGTCGGTCAGGCCATCACCGAACCGATGATGTCGCTCTGCCCGGAATGGGGCGCGGCCGAACGGCAACGGCGCATGGCGGAGTTGATGGAGCGCGTCGGTCTGTCAGCGGCGCTACAGAACCGCTATCCCCACGAGTTCTCGGGCGGCCAATGCCAGCGGGTCGGCATCGCCCGCGCGTTGGCGGTGGAGCCCTCCATTCTCATCTGCGACGAGCCGGTCTCGGCCTTGGATGTTTCCGTGCAGGCGCAGATCGTCAATCTGCTGCGCAGCCTGCAGCGCGAGCGTGGACTGTCGATGCTGTTCATCGCCCACGACCTCGCGGTGGTGCGGCATCTGTCCGATCGCATCATGGTCATGTACCTCGGCCGGGTGATGGAGCAGGCGCAAACCGATGCCCTGTTCGAGTCGCCGCGGCACCCTTATACGCGCGCGCTACTGGCGTCCATTCCTCGTCCCGACCGGCCGCTGCCAACCGATGAAGAGCGTCTGAGCGGCGAGCTGCCGTCGGCCGCAATGGTGCATCCGGGCTGTGTGTTCGCCTCGCGATGCCCCATCGCGGAAGGGCTGTGCTCCATGCAGCCGCCGCCGGTGCACCGCCACCGGAACGGCTCGGCCGCCTGTCACTTCATTGGCGGCAACGCGGCCATGAGTTCAACCGTACTCAGTCGCCCGCTCGGCGTCTGATCGAAAGCCTCACCGGCGGCAGTTGGGCGTACGACCGGCGCGGCGGGCGCGCTCATAAAGGGGCATCGAGTTGGCCAGCTCGGCGTTCAGGTCCCGAATGCGCGTGTCGTGGGAGGGGTGCGTGCTGGTGAATTCAGCGGGTGACCGGCCCCCTGCGGCGGCCGCCATGTTCTGCCACAGCTGCACGGCGGCGGCCGGGTTGAAGCCCGCTTCGGCCATGTAGCGCATGCCGAGAATGTCCGACTCGGACTCGTCACGCCGCGAGTTCGGCAGCACCAGCAGCATGTTCGCGCCGGCACCAATCAAATCCCCGCCCACGCCGGTGGCCGCCGAAAGCACCGAGACGCCGAGCTGCGTGGCAATCTGGTTGGAGACGCGCGCACCCGAATGGCCGGCAATGACGTGGGCAATTTCGTGACCGATGACGGCGGCCAACTGGTCCTGCGTCTTGGCCACTTTCAGCAGACCGGTATAGACGCCGATCTTGCCGCCCGGCAGTGCGAAGGCATTGACCTGGTCAGACTCGAAGGTTTGCACTTCCCAATCGGTGCGGCCGGGGATGAACGGCAGAATGTTGTTGGTGACGCACTCCACATAGCGGCGCGTTGCGGCCGACTGGGTGACCGGCAGCTCCTGCTTCATCTCGGTGAACGCCTGCACGCCCATTTCAGTGAGCTGGGCGTCGCTGATCAGCCGAAGCTGGTTGCGGCCGGTCGGCGAGGTGGCGCAGGCCACGACGGCCGCGGTCGCGGCGGCCACGACCAGTCCCGACATCCACCGATTGGCCCACCGCGTGCGTTCGATCTGCATCTGCCTGATTCCCCGAGTCTTAAAAGCGCTTGCGCACTCTAAGCGCAATTCATGAACACGGCATGAGACGGCCTCAGGGTTCCAGCCGTTCCAGCCGCCATGTGGAACCCTCGCGGGCGTAGCGCAGGCGGTCGTGAAAGCGTCCGCCGCGGCCCTGCCAGAACTCGATGTGCTGCGGCGTCAGCCCGTAGCCGCCCCAGTGCTCGGGAAGCGGCACCGGGCCGTCAGCGTAGCGCGCCTCGATCTCGGCCAGCCGGGCATCGAGTTCCGACCGGTCACGCACCACCGACGACTGCCGCGACGCGTGCGCCGCCAGTTGAGAGCCGCGATAACGCGTCGCGAAGTACGCGGCCGACAGCGCCCGCGGCAGGGGATGGATAGGCCCCTCGATGCGCACCTGGCGCTCCAGGCGGTCCCACCAGAAGGTCGCCGCCGCCACCGGATTCACCGCCAATTCCTGCGCCTTGCGGCCGCGATAGTCGGTATAGAAGGTGAACGCCCCCTCGTGCAGCCCTTTGAACAGCACGATGCGCAGGCTGGGGCGGGCCTGGGCGTCGGCCGTGGCCAGCGCCATGGCCCCTGGCTCGATCATGCCGGCCGCGCGTGCGTCCTCCAGCCAGCGCAGGAACTGTTCGAGCGGATCGGCCGCCACATCGTCGACATTCAACGGCGGATTCTTCGTGTATTGCGACACGGTGACCTCTGGCAAACTCGGGCGCTCTATTGTGACGGAATCAACCATGAGCTCATTCAAAGCGATACGCGTGCATCAGGTCGAGCGCGCGACCCATTCCCAACTTGAAACGCTGACCCTGAATGACCTTTCAGCAGGGGAGGTGGTGATTCGTGTGGCGTGGTCGGGCCTCAATTACAAAGATGCGCTGGCCGTGAGCGGCAAGGGCCGCATCATCAAATCGTTTCCCAGAAACGCCGGCATCGACCTCAGTGGCGAAGTCGTCAGCAGTGACGCCGCCGATTTCAAGCCGGGCGACAAGGTGCTGGTCACCGGCTGCGGCATCGGTGAATCCCTGGACGGCGGCCTGTCAGAAATGGCCCGCGTGCCGGCCTCGGCCGTGGTGAAGCTGCCCGCGGGCCTGAGCCTGCGCGAGGTCATGGTGATCGGCACCGCCGGCTTCACGGCGGCACTGGCGCTCAAGCGCATGCGCGACAACCACCAGCACCCCGACATGGGGCCGATTCTGGTCAGCGGCCCCACCGGCGGCGTTGGCGGCGTCGCCCTCGACCTGTTCAGCGGTCAAGGCTTCGAAGTGCACGCCCTGACCGGCAAGGCCGAGGCCCAGGCCGACTACCTCAAGGCGCTTGGCGCCCACACCGTGGTCGACCGGCTGACCCTGGAAATGGGCAACAAACCCCTGGAGTCGGCCTTGTGGGGGGGCGCCGTCGACAACCTCGGTGGCCCCACGCTGGGCTACCTGACCCGCACCGTGAAGCCCTGGGGCAACATCGCCACCATCGGTCTGGCGCAGGCGCACACGCTCGACACCACGGTGATGCCCTTCATCCTGCGCGGCGTATCGTTGCTCGGAATTCACTCGGTGGAATGTCCGCGCCCCTGGCGCGAGTGGATCTGGCAGCAGTTGGCCGGGCCGTGGAAGCTGCGTCACCTCGACACCCTCGTGAGGCGTGAGATCACACTGGACCAGGTCAAGGAAACCTGTGACCAGCAGATCGCCGGCGCACTGGTGGGGCGCACCGTGGTCAAGTTGTCGGGTCAGCTCTGAAGCGCAGTCTCAGGCGCTGAACAAAGAAAAGCCGGGCCTGTAGCCCGGCTTTTTATGCCAATCTCATCAGTATTGAATCAAACCCCCAACTTCATCATCAGCTTGACGATCTTTTCCGAGGTCTTGGTGTAGGGCGGGAACAGCAGCTTCGCCAGCATGAAGCGGGTGCGGACCATGGCCCGTTCATGCGAGAACGCCTTGAAGCCCCAGAAGCCGTGCGCCGAGCCGATGCCGGAGTTGTTCACGCCGCCAAACGGCAGGTTGCCGTGCAGAAAATGCACCACGGCATGGTTGATGCAGGTGCCGCCGGCGCTGGTCTGTTTGCTCACTTTCTCGATGTTGGCCTCGTCCCGGCTCCAGATGTAGAGCGCCAGCGGCTTGGGCGCGTCATTGATCTTGCGGATCACCTGGTCCAGATCGCGATAACCCATGATCGGCAGCAGCGGCCCGAAAATCTCCTCTTCCATGATCTTCGCGTCGGGCGGCAGATTGTCGAGCAGGGTAGGCGCCACAAAGCAGTCGTCGGCGTCGGCGGTGCCCCCACACAGCGCCGTTGCGCCCTTGGCCACGGCATCGTCGAGCAGGGCCTTGATGCGGCCGGTGTGCCGGCTGTTGACGATGCGTGCCAGGAAGGGGCTGGCCTGGCGCGCCGCGTCGTCGTCGCCGTAAACGGTCTTCAGCACTTTCAGGCAGGCGGCGATGAAGGCCGGCTTCACCGATTCGTGCACGTAGATGTGGTCCGGCGCGATGCAGGTCTGGCCGTTGTTGGTGAACTTGCCCCAGAGAATGGTCTGGGCGGCCAGTTCGAGGTCGGCGCTTTCGTCGATCACCGTGGGCGACTTGCCGCCCAGTTCCAGCGTCACGCTGGTCAGGTGCTTGGCGGCGGCGGCCATCACCACTTTGCCGATGACGGGCGAGCCGGTGAAAAAGATGTGGTCGAACGGCAGGCTGAGCAGTTCGGTGGAGACCTCCACCTCGCCTTCGATCACCGCCACTTCGTCTTCGGGGAACACCTCGCGAATGATGCGTGACATCAGCGCGGCGGCGTGCGGCGTCATTTCAGACGGTTTGATGATGACCGTGTTGCCTGCGGCAATGGCCGAGGCCAGGGGGCCGAAGCTCAGGTTCACCGGGTAGTTCCAGGGCGAAATGATCAGGCAGCGGCCCTTGGGCTCGTGCTGCACCCAGGCTTTGGTGCCCAGCATCATCCGCGTGGGCATCACGTTGCGCGGCTTCATCCACTTCTTCAGATGACGCACCGCGTCGTTGATCTCGGCGATCACCGGCAGAATTTCGGTGGCATCGACCTCGACCGCCGGCTTCCTGAAGTCGGCATGGCCGGCCTCGCGAATCGCATCCTGATTGGCGAACATCGCGTCCTTCAGGCGCTTGAGCTTGGCGATGCGCTCAGCGGCGGTGGACGTGCGCAGGCGCAGCGCCGTTTCACGATGGGAATCAAAGATGTCGCGGATGCGGGTCTGCGGCGGATTGCCGGTGCCGGGCAGATTGTTGACGGCAAGGTTCATGACCTCTCCTAAGCGTAATGAAACAGGCGGCAACGTTATAGGACAGGCAAGCGTGTCACAAGCCGGCGCCGCTACACTTGCGGGTAGGGCCGCAGGCCAAATGCTGCGCCCGCGACGCCGGGCACCCACCTGCCGGGCGTACGACAACAACACGGGGGAAATGCCGATGGCCATACTCAAACCGCTGGACGCCGCCTGGTTTTACGTCGACACCAAAGAGACGCCCATGCACGTGGGCTGCATGGCGATCTTCTCGCTGCCGGACGATGCCGGCCCCGACTTCATCGCCAACCTGTTCAGCCACTTGCGCGAAGCACCGCAGTTCGCGGCGCCGTTCAATCTCAAGCTGCGCAGCCCGCGCTTCAAGAGCGTGCTGCCGGTGTGGCAGACCGCCCGCAAGATCGATCTTGACTATCACCTGCGGCATTCCGCGTTGCCCAAGCCGGGCGGCGAGCGCGAGCTGGGGGTGCTGGTGTCGCGCCTGCACTCACACCCGCTGGACTTCAACCGGCCGCTGTGGGAAGCGCACATCATCGAAGGGCTGGAGAACAAGCGCTTTGCGCTCTACATGAAAATGCACCACTCCATGGTCGACGGCGTGGGCGGCATGCGCATGCTGCAGAAGATGATGGTGCCCGATCCCAAGGCCTCCGCCCTGCCGCCGCCCTGGGCGATTGGCCGGGGCGCCGGTCCGCGCGACGGCACCCGCCCGCCGCCGCGCGTGTTCGAGCGCCTGCGCGCGCAGTGTGCGGCGGCGCCGCAGGTGGGCAAGGCCGTGGGTCATGTGGTGGCCGAGCGGTTTCGTCGCCGGGTGGTGATGGACGAGACGCTGCCGTTCGAGGGGCCTCGTTCCCTGCTCAACCAGCGGGTGTCCGGGCAGCGCCGCTTTGCCACGCAGTTTTACGACCTGGCGCGGATCAAGGCGGTGGCCAAGGCGGCGTCGGTTTCGGTCAACGATGTCTTTCTGGCCCTGTGCAGCGGCGCCTTGCGCCGCTATCTGGCCGAGGTGCACGCCCTGCCCGAGGCATCGCTGACGGCCGGCATTCCGGTGTCGATACGGCCCGAAGGCGATGATGAATCCAGCAACGCCATCAGCTTCATCATTGCCAGTCTCCACACCGACTTCAGCGACCCGCTGGACCGTCTGCAGGCCATACGCCGGTCCACCGAAGCGGCCAAGGCGCAGTTGCACAAGTTGCCGGCGGCGGGCCTGACCAGCTACACGATGCTGTTCATGGCGCCGTTCATGGTGCAGCTGCTGGCCGGCCTGGGTGGCGTGGCGCGGCCCATGTTCAACATCACCGTGTCCAACGTGCCCGGCCCCACCGTGCCGCTGTATTTCAACGGGGCCCGCATGGAGCAGATGTACCCCGTGTCGCTGCTGACGCACGGGCAGGGGCTGAACATCACCTGCCTCAGCTACGCCGGCCAGTTCAACATTGGCCTGACCGGCTGTCGCGACTCGCTGCCGCACATGCAGCGGCTGGCGGTGTACATGGGGGACACGCTGGCAGAACTTGAGCAGGCGCTCGCGCCGCAGGCCGCACCGGCCAGGGCGCGCGCAACGCCCAAACCCAAACCCAAGGCCAAGCCCAGAGCCAGATCCGGCCCCGGCCTCAAGACCTGAAGGCGCGTCCTCAGGCGGGCGGTGCCGTCGCGCTGGCGGCGCCGCCCCAAAGGTGCACGCCGTATTTCCAGTAGCCATTGACGTTGGCCAGACGCGGGTCTTCGTGCTCGGGCATGGCCAGCACTTCGCCGTCGATCAGCGGCTTCAGGCGCGGATAGAGCGCCTTGCCGCCGCCGCCGGTGATGACGATGGCCTCAAGGTCCCAGTCGTCCGACCACAGCCGGTTCACCTCGGTGGCGATGCGTTCGGCCAGTTGGTCGAAGGCTTGCTGGATCACCGGCTTGAGGTCGTACAGCGTGCCCTTCACCCTCAGGCTGCCGTGGGTGAAGGCCTCGTGCAGGCGGAACAGTTCGATGCTCACGCCCGACTGATCCTGCAGATGCGACGCCACCCGCGCATAGGCGCTCGACATGCCGGAGTCGGTCGACAGGCTGCCGCGCTCGGAATAGCGGGTCTTGTCGCTGATGGTGAAATCGGCGGTGCGAAAGCCGATGTCGATGATGCCGATCTTCTCGGTCACGAAGCGTTGCGACGACGGCTTGCCCAGGTTGTTCAGCATCAAGCCGAACAGGCTGCCGAAGGGCTGGGGAATGACCCGCACCTGCTCGATGTAAAGCTGCTGCTCCACCGGCCGGCCATCGGCGCCGAACACCACCAGCGCATGGCGGCCCTTGAGCAAGGCCGTAACGGCCTCGCGATAGCGCTTGAAAAAACTCACCGGCAGGCCGGTGACCAGGCGAATCGGGTCGCCATCCGGCGCATACGGGGCAATCGCCGCCAGTGCCAGATGCTTGGCGTGCTTGGCCATGAACTGCGCCGGGTCGAGGGTGAAGCGCCGGCCGCGTGACTGGGTTTCGGCCCACTCGCCGACAAAGAATGCCTCGTCGCCCAGGCGAAAATGGCGCGGCGGCTGGCTGCCGTTGCCCACCAGTGATTCGCCAAACTGGGCCGGATTGGCCTCGCCCAGTATCGATTTGAACAACTGATGGCTGCGACCATCGGTCGCCTTGGTGTAGCCAAACCCCATGTCGGTGGCAAGAACTTTCACGAGCGACCTCAAGATGGACCTTGTTGTGGGCGTGAAAATAGCATCAAAGCGGCGGCGTCCGGCTGCACGGGCAGGGGCCTGAATCAATAGAATCACGCCATGACACTGGCCTTCACGAAAATGCACGGCGCCGGCAATGATTTTGTGGTCATCGACGCCACCCGCCAGCCGTTTCACGCCACCCCCGAGCGGCTTGCGCGCCTCACCGACCGGCGCTACGGCGTGGGCTGTGATCAGGTGCTGGTGGTCGAGCGGCCGTCCAGCAACGACGTCGACTTCAACTACCGCATCTTCAACGCCGACGGCTCAGAAGTGGGGCAGTGCGGCAACGGCGCCCGTTGCCTGGCGCGGTTCGTGCGCGAGCAGGGCTTGTCGCAGGCCGACCGGCTGCGGGTGCGCACCGCCTCGCGGGTGCTGGAATTGCGCCACGGCGCCGACGGGCTCATTCAGGTCAACCTCGGCGCGCCGGCATTCGCGCCGCAAGACATACCCCTGACGCTGGCGCCGGCCGAGGTTTACCGCCTGTCGGTGCCCGGCCATGGCGAGGTCGCCTTCCGGGCGCTGTCGATGGGCAACCCGCACGCGGTCATCACCGTGGCCGACGTGTCCAGCGCGCCCGTGGCCACCCTGGGGCCGGCCTTGCAGGCCCTGCCGGCGTTTCCCGAGTCGGTCAACGTGGGCTTCATGGCGGTGTTGGCGCGAGATGCCATCGCGCTCAGGGTGTACGAACGCGGCGCCGGTGAAACCCTGGCCTGCGGCAGCGGCGCCTGCGCGGCGGTGGTGGCCGGCATCCAGGCCGGCCTGCTCGATGCCCACGTGCAGGTGCGCGTGCCGGGCGGGCAGCTTGCGGTGCGTTGGGCCGGCGGCGATGCTCCGGTATGGTTGGCAGGCGACACAGACACCGTGTATCGAGGGGAATTGTTGTGAATCAGACCGCAGTCGAGTCACGCCAGCCGGCGGACCCTGAAGTGAACGAGCAGGCGGTGCTCGATTATTTGCTGGCCCATCCCGACCTGTTTGCGCGGCGTCCCGAGGTGCTCGAAAAACTGGAGCTGGCGCACAGTGCCGGATCGGCCGTGTCGCTCATGGAGCGCCAGGTCGACGTGCTGCGCGCCCGCGTGCACAAGCTCGAAACCCACCTCGAACGGCTGGTCGAAGCCGCGCGCGACAACGAAGGCCGCGCCGAAAACGTGCTGCGCCTGGCGCGCACCCTGATTCGCGCGCCATCGCTGGCGGCCGTGGCGGCGGGGCTGCGCCAGGTGCTGCGCGCCGAGTTCGGCGTTGACGAAGTGTTCATCGGCCTCAACAACGCCTACTACAAGCGCAACGACATCGACGGGCTGGTCCCGCTGGAGCCCGAAGGCCGCATCGCCAAGGCCTATGAAAACTTCACCCGCACGCGGCTCATCGAATGTGGCCCCATCACCGAGCCACGCGCGCGGTTGCTGTTCCCCAAGGCCGAGGTCGTGCCGCAGTCGGCCGCCATCGTGCCGCTGGAAAAAGACAAGTACCTCGGCATGCTGGCCTTCGGCGCCCACAACCCCGAGCGCTTCCAGCCGCGCCAGGGCAAGCTGTTTCTGGAAATGATTGCCGAACTGGTCGCCGCCGCGCTTCGCGCAAGGCTGGGCTGAGACCGTGATGCCGCCCGGCCCGGCCAGCGCGCCAGACTGGGCCCGGTGGGTCGCCGACTACCTCGACGAACTGCGGGTGGTGCGCCGCGCCTCGCCGCACACCCTTGATGCCACCGCCCGCGACCTGCGCCGCTTGCAGGCCATGCTTGAGGGCGTCGGCCATTGCCAGAGCGTGCACATACGCCGCTGGATTGCCGCCCTGCACCATGACGGCCACCAGACCGCGAGCCTGCAGCGCTACCTGTCGTCGGCGCGGGGTTTCTTCCGTTTCGTGGTGGGCCGCGGCGGGTTGGCGCACAACCCCACCACCGGCGTGCGCGCCCCCCGGCATCGTCGCAAGCTGCCCATGGGCGTGGCGGCCGATGCCCTGGGCCAGGCCCTGGACCAGCCGGCCGTCAGCGTCGTTGAACGGCGCGACCGTGCCCTGCTGGAAGTGCTCTACAGCAGCGGCATGCGCCTCGCCGAGGTGCACGGGCTGAACCTGTCACAGGTCGCCCACGGGCAGACCGAGCTGCGCATCGTCGGCAAGGGCGACAAAGAACGCATGGTGTGGCTGGGCGGCAAGGCGCGCGCGGCGGTCGATGCCTGGCTGGCGGTGCGGCCGCAGTGGCTGCGCGCCACCGACCCCGGCGCGCTGTGGCTCAACCCGCGGGGCGGGCGGCTGTCGCGCAGCGGCATTGGCCTGGCGGTCAAGGCATTCGCCCGGCGCACCGGGCTTGAGGGCCGCGTGCATCCGCATCGCCTGCGCCACGCCTTCGCCACCCACCTGCTCGAAGAATCGGGTGACCTGCGCGCCGTGCAAGAGTTGCTGGGCCACGCCCAGTTGGCCACCACGCAGATTTACACCCATGTGGACTTCAAGCGCCTCGCCAGCGTCTACGACAGCGCCCACCCGCGCGCCCGCAAACGCAGCGGGCCCGACCAATAGCGTCGCTTGAAAGCGGGGTGCGCGTCCCAATCCTCAGGTCATGACTTTGATCGAGACGCGTAATGGAGCAATTTGACGGCACGACCATCCTCAGCGTCCGCAAGGACGGACGGGTGACGATCGGTGGAGATGGTCAGGTGTCGATGGGCAACACCTGCGTCAAGGGCAACGCCCGCAAGGTGCGGCGTTTGTACAAGGACCAGGTGATCGCCGGTTTTGCCGGCGGCACCGCCGACGCCTTCACCCTGTTCGAGCGGTTCGAGGGCAAGCTTGAAAAGCACGGCGGCCAACTGGTGCGCGCCGCCGTGGAGCTTGCAAAAGACTGGCGCACCGACCGCGCCCTGCGCCGCCTCGAAGCCCTGCTGCTGGTCGCCGACCGTGACGCGAGTTTGATGATCACCGGCAATGGCGATGTCATCGAGCCCGAACCGCACGGCGTCATGGCCATAGGCTCGGGCGGCTCCTTCGCCATGGCCGCCGCGCTGGCGCTGGTCGATGTGCCCGGCATGGGCTCGCGCGACATCGTCGAAAAGGCCATGCACATCGCCGCCGACATCTGCATCTACACCAATCACAACCTCACCATCGAGACCTTCGAATGACCGCCACCACCGGCACCGCGGTGATGACCCCGCGCGAAATCGTCGCCGAACTCGACCGCCACATCGTGGGCCAGGCCTCGGCCAAGCGCGCCGTTGCCGTGGCGCTGCGCAATCGCTGGCGGCGCATGCAGGTTGACGACCCCATGCGCTCCGAGATTCAGCCCAAGAACATCCTCATGATTGGCCCCACCGGCGTCGGCAAGACCGAAATCGCCCGGCGGCTGGCCAAGCTGGCCAACGCGCCCTTCATCAAGGTCGAGGCCACCAAGTTCACCGAGGTGGGCTACGTGGGCAAAGACGTCGATGCCATCATCCGCGACCTGGTCGACGTGGCCGTGAAAGACACCCGCGACCGCGCCGCCAAACGGGTGCGCGACCGCGCCGAAGTGGCGGCCGAAGAGCGCGTGCTCGACGTGCTGCTGCCGCCGCCGCAAGATTTTGGCGAAGCCTCCAGCGCCCGCCAGAGCGAAAACGGCGCCGCGCGCCAGGTGTTTCGCAAGCAGCTACGCGAAGGCAAGCTCGACGACAAGGAAATCGAGATCAAGCTCTCGTCCATGCCCGCCAACGTGCAGTTGATGGGCCCGCCGGGCATGGAAGAAATGACCCAGCAGCTGCAGCAGATGTTTGCCAACGCCGGCGGCGGAAAATCCAAAACCAAAAAGATGAAAGTGCGCGAAGCCTACCGCCAACTGGTGGACGAAGAGGCGCTGAAAATGGTCGATGAAGAGGCCATCAAGACCGAGGCGGTGTACCGCGTCGAGCAAGACGGCATCGTGTTTCTTGATGAGCTGGACAAAGTGTGCAAACGCGGCGAACTCACCGGCGCCGACGTGTCACGCGAAGGCGTGCAGCGCGACCTGCTGCCGCTGATCGAAGGCAGCACCGTCACCACCAAATACGGGCCGGTGAAAACCGACCATATTCTGTTCATCGCCAGCGGCGCCTTTCACCTCGCCAAACCCTCAGACCTCATCCCCGAACTGCAGGGCCGCCTGCCGATACGCGTGGAGCTTGAAGCGCTGCGCACCGAAGACTTCGTGCGCATTCTCACCGAGCCCAATTACGCGCTCACCGAGCAGTACAAGTCGCTCATGGCCACCGAGGGCGTGGCCGTGCAGTTCACCCCCGAGGGCGTGCAGCGGCTGGCCGAAATTGCCTTTCAGGTCAACGAAAGCACCGAGAACATTGGCGCCCGCCGCCTGCACACCGTGATGGAACGGCTGATGGAAGAGGTGGCCTTCGAAGCCCCCGACCACAGCCAGGCCGACCTGATCGTAGACCGCGCCTTTGTAGACCAGCGGCTGGACGCCCTGGCCGGCGACGAAGACCTGTCGCGCTTCATTCTGTAAGGGCGCCCGCCGCCCGCCCCGCCGCCCTGCGGGCACGACCAACGGGCACGACGCCGCCCCACGCCGTCCGCCCCGCCTTGGCCCGGCCCGTCCCCGCAGGCCCGGCCGGGCCACTTGCCGCCCGGCAGGGTCAGCAAGATTGGCCCGGCGTGCCGGGATTGCCGGGGGTGCAAAAAGCCATGCCATCGACCGCCACCCTGTAGCCCTGCTGCCCGACTGACATTTTTTGTCACCCACTGACCCACAGCGTCACAAAACGTCATGTAGGTGAATCACCTACATGACGGCGCCATGACGACCGGGGACCAAAGCGCCGTTTCAACGGGCTTTGCGCGGCCGGCCGCCGTTGGCACGGGCGTTGCTCCCTTCGTCATGGGCCGACAATCGGCTCCCAGATTGAATTTCAACCCAGGAGTGACCTCATGACGAAGCAAATGCAGAAAGGCTTCACGCTCATCGAACTGATGATCGTGGTGGCCATCATCGGGATTTTGGCGGCAATTGCGTTGCCGGCGTATCAGGACTACACCAATCGGGCTCGCGCATCTGAACTGATGCTTGCCGCGAGCACTGCCCGTACGTGCGTGAGCGAAAAAGCGCAGGTCGGGGGCGAGCCAGCGGCCTGCGCAACAGATTTCACCGCTACGAAATATGCGGCATCCCTAGATGTGACTGATGCCGGCGTGATCACCGTTGCCGGACGGGACTCAATGGCCGGACTGTCGATCATCTTGACCCCGCAAAGTGCAGCAGATACCCCTGCTATCGCTACAGACTTTGATCCGCCCGGATTCGTTATCACTGAATGGGTTTGCACGGGAATCGCCAGCGGTGACGCTAAAACTGCGTGGTTGCCCGGTTCGTGCGAAGGCACTGCAAGCTGATGCACCTCCGCCTGTCGGTGGTTGTCAGTACAACGACGACAACGCGTTTTTAACTACGCTGTTTTTGTGACCCAAAGCCCGCCTTTACCGGCGGGCTTTTTAATTTCCCCGGATTAAGACCCCAACCTGAAGTCGCGTATGCCCGTGATTGCCCTTGCCGCCGCTGTGCTGGTGCTGCTGCTGGCGGTGTATCCACCGCTGCCCGTTGATCTTGCCATTCACGACCTGCAGCGTATGGCGCTGACGCTGCTCGCGGCCGTCGCCCTGCCGATGATGGCGCGCCCGGCGCGCGGCGGCGCGCGTGTGCAGGTGGCGGCGCTGCTGATGGTGATGTTGCTGGCGCTGCTGGCCACCCCAAGCTGGACGGGGCTGGCCCTGACGCTGAGCTGGGTCGGGCTGCTGGCGGTCGCCAGCGCGGTGTATGGCGCGGGCGCGTCACGGCCGGTGGCGGTGCTGGCCCTGTGGGGCTGGGCGGTGTTGGCCATGGCGCTGGTCTACACGGTGCGCACGGCGGCGGCGATCAGTGCGGCGGTGCCGCAGGGCGTCATCCACCTGTCGGAGATTTTTCTGGGCTTCGCCAACGTTCGGCACTTTGCGCAGCTCATGCCCATGGTGATGCCGCTGCTTGCGGCGGGCTGCCTGCCGCCTGCCCCTGGGGCGGAGGGCGCGTTGTCGCACCGCGCATTTCGGCCGCTGTGCGCGGTGGCGCTGGTGGCCTGGTGTGTGCTGCTGTGGCTCAACGGCAGCGCGGGGGCGTTCTACGCCATTGCGTTGGCGCTGGCGGCAACCGCGCTGATGGCGGGCTGGCACAGAAGTTGGCGCTTGCTGGCCACGATGGCCGTGGCAGCGCTGGCGGCCATGGTGCTGGTGCAGATTCTGAATGCCTGGGTGCCGGTGCTCAGCGGTGTGCAGAAGACCACGGCGGTGGAAGACGCGGGGCGGCTGGAAATCTGGCGCCTCAGCATCTCGGCGCTGGCGCAGCAGCCGTGGCTGGGCCTGGGGCCGGGCCAGTATCCGCTGCAGGTGGCCGCGCGCCCGGCGCATCCGCACAACGCCGTGCTGGCCTTTGCGGCAGATTACGGCCTGCCTGCAGCGGTGCTGTTGATTGCGCTGCTGTGGCGCTGGTTTTCACCCCTGCGGTTGACGCGCCGCCTGCGGGCCATGGCGGTGGCTGACGCGCGATGGCCGGTGGCGCTCACGGCGGCAGCCTACGGCGCGTTCGCACACGCGCAGGTGTCGGGGGTGACGGTGATGCCGATGGCGCAGTTGCTTCTTGCCGTGACGCTGGGGCTGCTGCTTGCGGCGGTGAAGGCGCAGGATGCCGCGCCGTGCCGCAGGCTGCGGCGTCCCGAGATGATCATGGCCGGGCTGCTGGGCATGGCGCTGCTCGGCACCGTGGCCTTGTCGTGGCGTGAGTCCTGCCCTGCCGCCGGCGCCGAGACGCAGCCGTGTCATCAGGCGCCGTCGTTCTGGTCCGCGCAGGCCATCGCCAAAGGGCCGTGAGCCCGCGCGCATTGCCCCAACGACACGCGCCTCAAGCCACGACGATTGCGGTACCTCCGAGCGTGCGCCGCCTCGGGCCTCAGCGATGGGCTGCGGTTCCAGTTCCAGTTCCAGTTCCAGTTCCAGTTCTGGTTCGCGGCCCGGTCCGCTTTTGGTGTTGCCGATGCCCATGTCCATGCCCGCGCCACCAGCGCCGCAGCCGTCCGGGCATGCAGACCCGCAGGGTGGCGAGCACGGCGCAGACGGCGGTGCTGCCCAGCACGTCGGCGGCCCAGTCCATCGGGTCGGCCTGGCGGTGGGGCATGAGGGTTTGTATGCATTCGTCCACGGCGCCCAGTGCCGCGATGAGGGCGATGATGCCCAGCGTGCGGTACACCACCGGCGCGCGCAGGCCAACGAACAGCAGCGCCGACAGCCCGCCGTAGGCGAGGGCGTGGAGGTGCTTGTCGGAGGCGTCGGGCAGCAACTGTTCGCCCATGCCGCGGATGTTGCCGAGGATCAGAATCAGGCCGTAGAGAATCAGGGCCAGGGGCGGCAGCCATTGTCGCCAGCGCGGTAGGGGAATCACGAGAAGGAGCAGGCCAGAGCGTTATGGGAGGCCGGCAGCTTATCGCGCGCTTCATGAATGGTTCGGTATGGCCGGGCCAAGCTGCCCGAGGCTTGAGCCGGTGTGCGGGTTGAAGTGCCGCGAGCAGGCTCAATTATCTTTCGACCCGGCGACGATAGAGTGCGCGGGTCAGCACGTGAGAGGGGGATTGATCATGAACAGGTTCTTGTCAGGCAAGGCGGTGCGCTCGGCCGTTGCGGCGGCCGCCATGGGCACGCTTTTTGTGGGCGGCGCGGCGATTGCGGCGGTAGAGCCCGGGCAGCAGGTCAGCGAGGCCGATCTGGCCGCAAGGCTGGGGCCGGCAACGCCGGTGGTGCTGATGGAGGCCACGGCGCTGCGCGAACAGCCGCGCAACGCGGTGCGCCCCGGGCTGTCGGTGCCGTCGGGCGTGCAGGTGCGCGCGTATCAGCGCATCTACAACGAAGATGGCCACTGGAGCTTCATTCGCGTGGACGACGCCTTGGGCTGGGTGCCGTCTTCGGTGCTGAACTGAGCCGGGGGCCAGGCGCCGGGCGCGCCGCGGTCGCACGGCGGCGGTGTGCATGCAACACCGCGCTGGGCCGCGCTCAGCGCACGACCAGGTTGTCGCGGTGAATCAGCTCGGGGTCGCCGGGGTAGCCCAGGCGGTTGGCGATGTCGGCGCCGCGCGCGCCCAGCAGGCGTGACACTTCATCGGCGCTGTAATTGATGAGGCCGCGCGCCACTTCGTGACCGTCGGGCGCGATGCAGCCCACCACGTCGCCGCGCTGAAAGCGGCCTTCGACGCGCGTCACGCCCACCGGCAGCAGGCTGCGGCCGGTGCTTTGCAGCGCGTCGGTGGCGCCGCTGTCGAGATACAGGCGCCCACGGCGCTGCAACTGGTCGGCAATCCAGCGCTTGCGGGCCGGCAGGCCGGCGCGCGGGTCACGCGGCATCAGCAGGGTGCCCACGGGGTCGCCACGCAGCGCGGCGTCGAGTACGTCGTCGTGGTGCCCGTAGGCGATGAGGGTGGCCGCGCCGGAGCGCGCCGCCATCTGCGCGGCTTCAAGTTTGGTTTTCATGCCGCCACGCCCCAGCGCGCCCTTGCTGTCGCCGGCCATGTCGGTGAGGGCGGCGTCGTCGATCATTGCGTCGCGGATCAGCGTTGCATCGGGGTGGGTGCGCGGGTCGGCGGTGAACAGGCCCTGTTGGTCGGTGAGAATGACCAGCACGTCGGCTTCGATCAGCCCGGCGGTCATGGCGCCGAGGCGGTCGTTGTCGCCGAGGCGGATTTCATCCACGGCCACGGTGTCGTTTTCGTTGACCACCGGCACCACGCCAAAGGCCAGCAGTTCGCGCAGCGCGTTGCGGGCGTTGAGGTAGCGCTGGCGGTTGCCCACGTCATCGTGGGTGATGAGAATTTGCGCGGTGGTGATGTGGTGCGCGCCCAGCGCGGTGTCCCACGCGCGCACCAGGCCCATCTGGCCCACGGCGGCGGCGGCCTGCAGGGTGTGAACGGCCTTGGGGCGCGATTTCAGCGCGAGGCGCGACATGCCCTGCGCCACGGCGCCAGAAGACACCACGACCACTTCGCACTCGGCGTCGCGCAGGCGGGCGATCTGGGCGCTCCAGCGGGCAATGGCGTCATGGTCGAGGCCGCGGCCGTTGGCGGTGAGCATCGAGCTGCCGATCTTCACCACCCAACGTCGCGCGGTGCGCAACACGTCGCGGGGGTCGCGGGTGGGAGCAGTGGTCACGCCGTGCGCTCGGTGATCAGTCGGGGGAGGGCGCCGGGTCGGTCGGCGCGCCATCGGCGTCGGCCGGGGCCGAGGCAGATTTCGCGTCGGCCAAGGCGGCATCGTCATCGGCTGCCGCCTGCGCGGCGCGCTCGTCAACCCAGCGCTGCGCTGCGGCGCACAGGGCTTCGCATCCGGCGCCGGTCACGGCCGAAATGGCAAACCACGGCAGCGCGTTGCCCAGCGCCTCGCGGAAGCCGGCGATGAGGGCGTCGGCCTCTGCGGGCGGCAACTGGTCAATCTTGTTGAACACCAGCCATTGGGGGCGCGCCGCCAGTTCTTCGCTGAACTGCGCGAGTTCCTGATTGATGGTCTGCACGTTGCTGACCACGTCGCTGCCGTCGGGCGGCAAAATGTCGATGAGGTGCAGCATCAGCCGGGTGCGCGACAGATGCTTGAGGAAGCGATGGCCAAGGCCGGCGCCTTCGGCAGCGCCTTCGATCAGGCCGGGAATGTCGACCATCACGAACGACTGGAACGGCCCCACCGACACCACGCCCGGCTGCGGATACAGCGTGGTGAAGGGGTAGTCGGCAATTTTGGGACGCGCCGCCGACACCTGTGCCAGCAGGGTGGACTTGCCGGCGTTGGGCAGGCCCAGCAGGCCCACGTCGGCCATCAACGACAGCTCAAGATGCAGGTCGCGCTGGTCGCCCGGCGAGCCTTTGGTGTACTGACGCGGCGCGCGGTTGACCGAAGACTTGAAGCGGGTGTTGCCGAGGCCGTGAAAGCCGCCCTGGGCAATCTTCATCCGCTGGCCGTGGCGGGTGAGCTCGCCAATCAGCTCGGCGGTGGTTTCATCAACGATGCGCGTGCCCAGCGGCATGGGAATGTCGAGGTCGACGCCGTTGCTGCCGCGGCAGTTCGAGCCGCCGCCGTTGGTGCCGCGCTGGGCATTGAAGCGCCGGGTGAAGCGAAAGTCGGCCAGAGTATTGAGGTTGGCGTCGGCCACGGCATAAATGCTGCCGCCATCGCCGCCGTCACCGCCGTCCGGGCCGCCGAAGGGGATGAACTTTTCGCGGCGAAAGCCCACGCAGCCATCGCCGCCATTGCCGGCTTCGACGCGGATTCGGACTTCATCAACGAATTTCATGACACTTCCAGTGTAGGCGGGGGTGATGCCGGATGGGCACAAAAAAGCCCCGGTTGCCGGGGCTTTTCGGCCTGCGCGGGCAAACGCCTCAGGCGGGCAGTACGTCGATGAACGTTTTGCCGCCGCGCGGACCGCGGGTGTTGAAGGTTACTTTGCCTTCGGCGGTGGCAAACACGGTGTGGTCCTTGCCCAGACCGGTGTTGACGCCCGCGTGGTAGCGGGTGCCGCGCTGGCGAATGATGATGTTGCCGGCAATCACGTGCTCGCCGCCAAATTTCTTGACGCCGAGGCGTTTGCTTTCGGATTCGCGACCGTTGCGGGTAGAGCCGGCGGCTTTTTTGTGTGCCATTTAAAGGTTTCCTTTATTGAGCGAACGAGGTGGCGTCAGGCGCCGACGATCTCAGTGATCTTCACTTCGGTGAAGTTCTGACGATGTCCCTGTTCCTTGTGGTAGTGCTTGCGGCGACGATGCTTGATGATGCGGATCTTTTCGCCACGGCCGTGGGCCAGAATCTCGGCGTTGACCTTGCCGCCGCTGATCAGCGGGGCGCCAACGGTGATCTGTTCGCCTTCGCCGATCATCAGCACTTCGTCGAACGACACCGTGGCGCCGACTTCGGCGGTCAGGGTTTCGATCTTGAGGCGCTCGCCAGCCACGACCTTGTACTGCTTGCCACCAGTTTTAATCACCGCGTACATCGTTGGGCCACCTTGTTACGGATAGGGAGTCGCAGCCAGAGGCCCGGAGGGGCAGACCGCGAGAAGCGCGCGATTCTAGGGGCGCAGGCCGCTCGCGTCAATGTAAACCTGCGTTTGCCCCCCGGCGGGGCAAAATCGACCATCATTCGCGCCAGAACCAGACTTCCCCCGAGCAATCAATGGCCCTGCCGCAGATTTTGGACTTGATCGCCGACGACATGGCGCGCGTCGACACCCTGATTCGACGGCGTCTTGCGTCCGAGGTTGCGCTCATCGACCAGATTGGCGAGCACATCGTCCATGCCGGCGGCAAGCGCCTGCGCCCGGCGTTGGTGCTGCTCAGCGCCGCCGCGCTGGGGCGCCGTGACCCGCAGATCGACCTGCTGGCGGCCACGATCGAGTTTATTCACACCGCCACGCTGCTGCACGACGATGTGGTCGACGCATCGGGCCTGCGCCGCGGCCGCAAGACGGCCAATGCGCTGTGGGGCAATGAGGCGGCGGTGCTGGCGGGCGACTTCCTCTACTCGCGCGCCTTTCAGTTAATGGTGGAAGTGGGGCGCATGCCGGTGATGCAGGTGATGGCCGACGCCACCAATGCCATCGCCGAGGGCGAGGTGCTGCAACTTCTGAACTGCGGCGACCCCAAGGCCGACGAAGCCCGCTACCTGCGGGTGATCGAGCTCAAGACCGCACGGCTGTTCGAGGCCGGCTGTCGGGTCGGGGCCATCGGCGCCGATGCCAGCGCCGAGCAGATCAACGCGGCTGCCGCGTTCGGGCATCACCTGGGCATGGCGTTTCAACTGGTCGATGACATTCTCGATTACGTGGCCGACCCCGACGAAAGCGGCAAGGCCGTGGGCACCGATCTGGCCGAAGGCAAGCCGACCCTGCCGCTGATTCATGCGCGCGATCACAGTGACGTGGCCACCCGCGTGCTCATCGAGCGGTCCATCCAGACCGGCACCGTCGATGACTTCGAAAAGGTGCTCGCCGCGATTGAATCAAGCCAGGCGATCCCGTACACTCGCGCGCTCGCCGAGGCCCATGGGGCCAAAGCCGCAGCGGCCTTGGAGCGACTTCCCGCGTCCCCCTCCCAGCAGGCACTGCGCTCGTTGATTGCGTTCAACCAGTCACGAGGCGGTTAGCAGTTTCAACAGTGTCGGGGCGTAGCTCAGCTTGGTAGAGCGCCTGCTTCGGGAGCAGGAGGTCGTAGGTTCGAATCCTGTCGCCCCGACCAAATAACAATAAAATCAGCACGTTACAATTCCACCCAAAGCGGCCAAGGTGGTGATTCCCTTCCCCGAACAATTCCCGAAATCATTTGGGGATGGTCCGTCGGATGGGCGGGCGGGCGCGAAGGCTGCGAATCAGGGGCGTGCAGGCGCGCACGAAAGCGGGCGTCACCTGCCACGCGTTTGGCCATCCGCTCATCGGAAGCTGCCTTGTGCAGATTGGGCCGGTGCTGATCAAGCCGCACGGCTTCCCATCAATTTGTAGCGGGTGGCCGCGAGGTCACTCTCGACTTTGGTTCCTGCGCGGTGCACCCAACCCAGCGTAGCGGCGCAGGTGATGTGGCCTGCGAAATGGTAATGACATTGACAGTACGATACGCTGCGTCATCCCCCTCGCAGGACATCAGACCATGGCCGCAATCGGCGTCACCCCCGGCAAGCGCGAAACGCTGAACCTGCGCATCAAGCCCGAAGAGCGGAGCCTGATCGACCGTGCCGCCAGGGCACGAGGGAAGAACCGCACGGATTTCGTACTGGATGCTGCGCGTTCGGCAGCCGAGGAAGCCTTACTGGACCAAACCCTCATCTCGGTCAGCCCGGAGGCTTACGCCCGCTTCTTGGCGCGGCTGGACATGCCACCGCAGCCCAACGAACGCTTGCGTAAGACGATGCAGGCGACCGCTCCATGGGAAAAGGCGTGACGCTTTCCGCACCCGAGCCGCTGGCGGCTCAGCATGCGATTGAAGAGTTCTCATCCGGGGTCGAAAGCCTGGATGATTGGCTGAAGCGCCGGGCCTTGAAAAATCAGGCTGCCGGAGCATCTCGCTGCTTTGTCTCCTGCGGCGATGGTCGCGTGGTGGCCTACTACGCCCTTGCATCCAGCGCGATCATGACCGACGCGGCGCCAGGCCGCTTCCGCCGCAACATGCCTGACCCGATTCCAGTGGTTGTCCTGGGCAGACTGGCTGTTGATCAATCCTATAAGGGCATGGGCCTTGGACGGGCGCTGGTCAAGGATGCTGGCCAACGTGTCGTTCAGGCCGCCGACTCCATTGGCATTCGCGGATTGCTCGTGCACGCCCTTTCTGAAGACGCCAAGGCGTTTTATGAGCGGATGGGCTTTGAGGCATCACCGCTTGATCCCATGACGCTGATGGTGACATTAAGCGACCTGAACGCCATTTTTTGATGCCAGCCCACCGGCGGCGGTCACCCCGCCGCCGCGTCATGCCCTAGTCTGTAGCCCTGCGCGAGCGCGCCTGCGCGCGCTTCATGATGAATGTGACAGGAGGCCGACATGAGCGCTGACAACGACCCGAAAACGGCGGTGCTGTACCGCATGGTCATGGACAAGCATCTTTGCCCCTATGGGCTGAAATCGCTGCATCTGCTGAAACAGCAGGGCTACGCGGTGGACGATCGCCATCTGACATCGCGCGATCAAATCGACGCGTTCAAGGCCGAGCATGACGTGGGCACCACGCCGCAGACCTTCATCGCCGGCCAGCGGGTGGGGGGCTACGACGATCTGCGCCGCCATTTCGGCAAGGCGGTCAAAGACCCTGATGCGGTGAGCTACAAGCCTGTCATCGCCATCTTTGCCATGGCGGCGCTCATGGCGATGGCCGCCAGTTGGGCCATGCAGGGCGCGCTGTTCACGATGCGTGCGGGTGAGTGGTTCATCGCCATCTCGATGTGCATTCTGGCGATCCAGAAACTGCAGAATGTTGAGAGCTTCGCCACCATGTTTTTGGGCTACGACCTGCTGGCCCGGCGCTGGGTGCCTTATGCGCGGCTCTATCCCTTTGGCGAGGCGCTGGCCGGGGTGCTGATGATTGCAGGGTCACTGCTGTGGATCGCCATTCCCGTGGCCTTGTTCATCGGCAGCGTCGGCGCGGTGTCGGTCTTTTATGCCGTTTACGTGCAGCGGCGCGAACTGAAATGTGCCTGCGTGGGTGGCAGTTCCAACGTGCCACTGGGCTTTGTCTCGCTCACCGAAAACCTGATGATGGTGGGCATGGCGCTCTGGATGTTGATTGCCGCCGGCGTTCAGCCCTGACCTGAGAGGCATCGCGCGGCGCCTGCGTCACGCGCATTGCCAGCACCGTACCGGCTGACGATCGACCGATTCACGGCACTGACATAGAGCCGCACTAAAGTGCGCCGCCGTAGGTGCCGCTCCGGCACGCCAGCGACAGGTTCTTCCAGTGCTATTGATGCCCCATGCGCGTGCTGCGGCACTTGCGCCGCAGTCCCGCCGTGATTTCCTGATCAAGCTGTTCATGGGGGCGGGGATCGCCGCGACCGGGCCGTTGCTCAACGCCTGCAGCAGTGGTGGTGGCGGCGGCGGCGCGACGATTCCGAGCAGTACGCTCGGCGCGATTGGGCCGTTGGGCGAGCCGGATGGCAACGGCATCCGCTTGCCTGCGGGGTTCTCGTCACGCATTGTCGCGCGCTCCGGCGTTCCCATCCTCGGCGACATTCTCGGCGGCCTGCTGCCGCCCCTGTACACCTGGCACACCTTTCCCGATGGCGGCGCGACCTTTGCGGCCGAGGATGGCGGCTGGGTCTATGTGTCGAACAGCGAGTCGGTGCCGGGCGGGGTCGGCGCGCTGCGCTTCGACGCGCAGGGCAACATCATCGATGCCTACTCGATTTGCACCGGCACCATCACCAACTGCGCCGGCGGCCCGACGCCCTGGGGCACGTGGCTGACCTGCGAGGAGGTCGACAACGGCCGCGTCGTGGAATGCGCGCCGTTCGGGCGCGCCCGCGATGCGCAAGAGCGGCGCGCGCTCGGCATCTTCAAGCATGAAGCCGCAGCGGTCGATCCGGCCGGCAAGGCGGTCTACATGACCGAAGACGACAGTGACGGCCGGCTCTACCGTTTCGCCTGTTCCGAATTCGACTGGCCTGCCGACGCCGCCCGACCGGGCCTCGAAGATGGCGAACTTCAGGTCGCGCGCTTGCGCGACTTCGACTACGAAACCGCGATGCCCGGCATCCGCTGGGGCGTGGAGTGGGTCGCCGTCGCCGATCCCACGGCGAAGCAGAACAGCCAGCGACGCCCGGAAGACACGCGCTTCCGCCGTGGCGAGGGCATGTGGTTCACCAACGGCATCGTCTACTTCACCACCACCAGCGACAAGCGCCTGTGGGCCTACGACACCGTCGGTGGCACGGTCGAAATCGTCTACGACACCGTGCTCGGCGGACTCGACCCGGTGATCAACGGGCCGGACAACATCACCACCACCGTTGCCGGCGACGTGCTGATCGCCGAGGACAACGAACAGGCAAGCCGCATCGTCGTCGTCACGCCGGACGGCAAGGTGCTGCCGCTGCTGCAACTGATCGGGCAGGACAGTTCCGAAATCACCGGACCGGCGTTCTCGCCGGACGGCACGCGGCTCTACTTCAGTTCGCAGCGCGGCGGCCCCTTGTCCGGCGGCCTGACCTACGAAATCACCGGACCGTTCAACGGCTGACCCGCGTGAAGGCGGCCATCGCCCGAGCCGTGCCCCCGCCATGAACTGGACTGAACCGCCCCGGGTTCAGTCGGTCTGCCGCTGTGGGGGCCGAAACGTTTGGCAAGAGCGGCACCACAACCCTGAGGTTCAGGCCGCTCAAAAGTTCTGACTGCGCATCACCGTGACGCTGCCCGGGCCGTTGTTCTGCACGCGGGATCGCGTTGGAGAACGTGGCTCGGGTCAGGGCCGCATGACGGGGCAGGCATTCATGCGTCCGCCGCCGTGGTGGGGGCCGCAGGCAGCGCGTCAATGAACCCGAACCGGGTGAGGTCGCGGATGCGGCGGGTGTAGAGCACGCCATCGAGGTGATCGCATTCGTGCTGCACCACCCGGGCGTGGAACCCCTGCACGCGACGGTCGATGGCGTTGCCCTGGGCATCGAAACCGGTGTAGTGAAGATGCGTATGGCGTGGCACCAGGCCGCGCAGGCCGGGGACGCTGAGGCAACCCTCCCAGCCGTCTTCCAGCGTTCCGTCCAGCGGCGTCAGGCGCGGATTGCAGAGCACGGTGAAGGGGACGGCCTCGGCGTCGGGATAGCGCGGGTTGTGGTCGAAGCCGAAGACCACCACGCGCAGCGGCACGCCGATCTGCGGCGCGGCCAGCCCGGCGCCGTTGGCGGCGCGCATGGTGTCGATCAGGTCCGTGATCAGCGCATCGAGTTCGGGGGTGTTGAAGCCGGTGACCGGCGCGGCCACGTGCAGCAGCCGCGGGTCGCCCATTTTCAGTATCGGGTGAATCATTGGCCGTTACTCCTGATCCAGTGCCTGCTCGGCCTCGATGCGACCGCGCTCGCGGGCCGCCTGTTCGCGTTTGGCGTCTTCGATGGAATCGAAGATCGAGTCGAGGTCGGCGGCCTGCTCGTCGAGTTGAAACTGGCCGCTCAGCGGCGTTTCGGGGGTCAGCGTGCTGGACTGGAACAGCGCCCAGATCTCGTGGGCGTAGCGGGTGTCGAGCAGGTCGGGCGCGGCGCGGCCCAAGGTGGCGCGCAGGTTGTTGATGTCGCGTTCCAGCAGGCGGAAGGCTTGATGGTTGGCGCTGGCGTTGATCACCTGCGGCAGGTCGATGATCACCGGGCCCGTGTCGTCGATCAGCACGTTGTATTCCGACAGGTCGCCGTGAATCAGCCCGGCGCAGAGCATGCGCACCACATCGCCGATGAGTTTGCGAAACCAGAGGCGGGCGGTTTCTGCAGTGAAATCCACGTCGATCAGCCGCGGCGCGACGCCGCCCTCGGCGTCGCAGATCAGTTCCATGATCAGCACCCCGTTGAACATGCCGTAGGGTTTGGGCACGCGCACGCCGGCGGCATCGAGCCGATACAGCGCGTCGACTTCGGCGCTCTGCCACTCGGTTTCCTGCAGTTCGCGGCCGCGCCGGCCGCCACTCTTCAGGGCGCGCTCGTCACGGCCGCCGCGCCGTTTGCGGCCTTCCTGATAGGCGGCGAGCTTTTGAAAGCCGCGCTGGTCGGCCTCCTTGTAGATCTTGGCGCAGCGCAGTTGGTCGCCGCAGCGCACCACGTACACGATGGCTTCTTTGCCGCTTTTCAACGACCGCATCACCGCATCGATGATGCCTTCGTCGATCAGGGGTTGTAGGCGTGGGGGAACTTTCACTCAGCAGACCGGCAACGAAAGGGCGCCAGCATATCCGCCCCGGTGCCCACGGGGGACCGGGGCCGCCGTTTCAGCGACAGTGTTTGTCAGCCGAGCGCGCTTGGCGACCAAGGCGCACGCCGGGCAGACGAGCGGTCTCAATCTGGCAGGCGCGGCGCCGATAGCGGGGATACCTCTGACGTGGTCGCCGCCATGAAACTCGAACTCCCCGCGCAATGCCTGCTACCCGACGCACAGACCCTGTCGCAGGTGCTGCTCGGCGCCCTGAAATCGGGCGAGGCGATCGAAGTGGATGGCCACGCCGTGACCCGCATCGGCACCGCTGCACTGCAATTGCTGTGGCTGGCGCGGCGCGATGTGATCGATCAGGCGCACGAATGGCGCTGGCTGTCGGCATCCGAGCCGCTGCGCCGCGCGGCCCGTCAACTGTTCATGACCGACGCTCTGGGTTTGCCCAGAGACGCGGTTTCCGCCAATTGAGCTGGAGCCCTTCATGCCGCACATTCTTGCCGTAGACGACTCCTCTTCCATGCGCCAGATGGTGTCGTTCACCCTCGCCAGCGCCGGCTATGCCGTGACCGAAGCCGAAGACGGCGCCATTGCGCTGGACAAGGCCAGGGGCGGGCAATATGACCTGGTGTTGGCCGACGTCAACATGCCCAACATGGACGGCATCAGCCTGATCAGGGCGCTGCGTGCGCTGCCGGCCTACCAGTACACGCCAATGCTGATGCTCACCACCGAAGCCGGTGATGGCAAAAAGCAGGAAGGCCGCGCCGCCGGTGCCACCGGCTGGCTGGTGAAGCCCTTCAATCCCGAGCAGTTGCTCGCCACGCTGAAGCGTGTGCTGCCGCAATGAGCATCGACATCCGGCAGTTCCACGCCGGGTTTTTCGAGGAAAGCCTCGAAGGCCTGTCGGTGATGGAAGCCGGCCTGCTCGACCTTGAATCCGGGCAGGCCACGGAAGAAACCCTGCACGCCATTTTTCGCGCGGCCCACTCCATCAAGGGCGGCGCCGGCAGTTTTGGCTTTTCGCGCATCAGCCAGGCCACCCATCATCTGGAAACCCTGCTCGACGAGATGCGCGCGGGCCATCGCAGTGCCGATGCCGGTGTGCTCAAGGTGCTGTACCAGTCGGTCGACGGCGTGCGCGCCATGATCAGTGCCGCACAGGCCGAACAGCCCTGCCCGGAAGCCCAGGTGCAGGCCTTCGAGGCCGCGCTGAAGGCGGTGCTGGGCGCGGCGCCGGCCAGCGGCAGCGCCGCGCAGGCAGACGCACCCGCGCCCGCGCCCTCATCGCGCGCCGCGTGGTCGATTCACTGCGCCCCGGCCCCCGGCCTGCTCGCCACCGGCAACGAGCCGCTGCTGTTGATGCAGGCCCTGGCCGAGCTGGGGGAACTCACCGGCACGCTGATCGAGCCGCAGGGCGAAGACGTGGCCATCGAAACCCTGTCGGTGGACGACTGCCGGCTGGCCTGGGATTTGACGCTGGTCACCGACGCCGATGAAGCGACCATTCGCGACGTGTTTTCCTGGGTCGATGACTGCTGTGCCCTGACCGTGACGCAGGGTGCGGCGACTGCGCCCCCGAAGCCTGAAGCCACGGCGCCGGTCGCCGTCGCCGCAACCGCAGTTGCCGAACAGCCCGCGCGCCTCGAAGCGACGGTGGCCGCCCCGCCGCAACTGCCCACGGCCTCGATTCGCGTCGGGGTGGACAAGGTGGATGCGCTGATCGACCTGGTGGGCGAGCTGGTGATCACCCAGGCGATGCTGCACCAGGCGGTGTCGGGCCTCGACCCCGTGCAGTTCGAGCGCCTGCATTCCACGCTGGAGCAGCTTGAACGCAACACCCGCTCGCTGCAGTCCTCGGTGCTGGCGGTGCGCATGCTGCCGGTGGGCACGGTGTTTTCGCGCTTCCCGCGCGTGGTGCGCGATCTGGCCGACAAGCTGGGCAAGCGCGTCAAGCTGGTGCTCGAAGGCGAGGCCACCGAGCTGGACAAGGGCATGATCGAGCGCATCACCGATCCCCTGATGCACCTGCTGCGCAATGCGCTCGACCATGGTCTTGAAACCATCGAAGAGCGGCGCGCCGTCGGCAAGCCCGAAGAGTGCCGCCTCAAGCTCAGTGCCCGTCATGCCTCCGGTTCCATCGTGCTCGAAATCGAGGACGACGGGCGCGGCCTGAACCGCGAAAAGATTCTCGCCAAGGCGATCGAGCGCGGCGTGATCAGCGAGCGCCCGGCCACCGATGCCGACATCGACAACCTGATCTTCGAGCCCGGATTCTCGACCGCCGATGCCGTCACCGACGTGTCCGGCCGCGGCGTGGGCATGGACGTGGTGCGCAAGAACGTGCTCGCCCTCGGCGGCCGCATCGAGCTTTTCTCGAACCCCGGCAAGGGCACCCGCGTGGCGGTCCGTCTGCCGCTGACCCTGGCGATTCTCGATGGCATGAGCGTGGCCGTGGGCGATGAGGTGTTCATCGTGCCCATTGCCAGCGTCATGGAGAGCTTTCAGCCGCAGCCGGGGCAGATGCCGCCGCTGGGCGGGCAGCAGCGGCTGGTCAAGGTGCGCGACACCTATCTGCCGCTCATGCGGCTGGCCGATCACTTTGGTCTGCCAACCGCCTACGAAGGCCCCGGCATTGCAGTGGTGGTGGAAGCCGACGGGCGCCGTCTGGCGCTGATGGTGGACGCCCTGGTGGGCCAGCAACAGGTGGTCATCAAGAGCCTGGAGCAGAACTACCGATCTGTGCCCGGCGTTGCCGGGGCGACGATTCTGGGGGATGGGCGCGTGGCGCTGATCCTCGATGTGTCAAGGCTGACCGCCGTTTCGGCGCTGGCCATTGCAGCCTGAACCTCAATCACTGGAGCCCACGATGGATGGAAGCCAAAGCGCGTCGGAACCCAAACGCGGCCTCGACAACAACGACGCCGGCGCCGAGTTCCTGACCTTCTGCCTCGCCAAGGAAACCTATGGCGTCGACATCCTGCGGGTGCAGGAGATTCGCGGCTACGACAGCGTCACCCGGCTGCCCTCGGCGCCCGACTTCATCAAGGGCGTGATCAACCTGCGCGGCACCATCGTTCCGGTGGTGGACATGCGCATCAAGTTCAACCTCGGTGAAGCCGTGTACGACGACTTCACCGTGATGGTGATTCTCAATGTCGCCAAGCGCGTCATCGGCATGGTGGTGGACCGTGTTTCCGACGTGGTGCGTCTGGTCGATGAGGAAATTCGCGCCACCCCCGAGTTCGGCAGCGGCATCGACGTGCACTACGTCGCCGGACTGGTCGAGCGTGACGACCAGATGCTGATCGTCCTCGACATCGAAAAATTATTCAAAAGCAAAGACATGGCGTTGTTCGACGCCGCTGTTGCCGCCTGATCCCGTTGCCGTTCTTCCCGGAGCCTCTCATGACTGCCAAATCCGTCACCCCGCTGAACCCCAAGCTGCCGCTGGGTGCGGCGGTTGCATCCACCCTGCTGCTGCCGGCGCTGTGCCTGGCGCACATGAACGGCGCGCTGGGCATGGAGGCCTGGATCACCGGCAGCCTGCTGCTGGTGATCGTTGCCATCGCCGCGGTGGCGATGGCCTATCGCCAGACCGAGGAGGCCGGCGCACGCCACCGCCGCCAACTGGCGGACACCGAAGCGTCTCTGCAGGCCGTGGCCGGCGTCATGGCCGCGCTCGATCGTTCGCAGGCGGTGATCGAGTTCACGCCCACCGGCGAAGTGCTCAAGGCCAACGACAATTTTCTGGCGGCGCTGGGCTACACCCGAGATGAAATTGTCGGCAAGCACCACGGCCTGTTCGTCGACCCGGACTACCGCAAGACCGAGGAATATCGCCAGTTCTGGGAAAAGCTGGGCCGCGGCGAGTTTGACGCTGCGCGTTACCGCCGCCGCACCAAGAGCGGCAGCGACCTCTGGATTCAGGCCACCTACAACCCGGTGATGGGCGCCGACGGCCGGGTGGTCAAGGTGGTCAAGTTTGCCACCGACATCACCGAAATGAAGCGCGAAGAGTTGGCGGCTCAAGCCCGTGAAGCCGTGTTCAGTGCCGAAACCCAGCGCATCAAGCAGGGGCTCGACGTGGTGCAAACCAATGTAATGGTCGCGGATGCCGACTTGAACGTGGTGTACGTGAACCACTCGATCAAAGAGATGTTGACCACGGCTGAAAGCGACATCCGCAAGGACGTGCCCAGCTTCAAGGCCGACACGGTGGTCGGTACCAATATCGACACCTTCCACAAAAACCCCGCCTACCAGCGCAACATGCTGGCGCAGATGACCACCACCCACAACGCCAAGCTGGTGCTGGGTGGCCGGACCTTCAGCCTGATCCTCAACCCGATCAACGACGGTGCTACGCGCCTCGGTTACGTGGTCGAATGGAAGGACCTCACGGCCGAGTTGGCCGCAGCCGATCGCGAGCGCCGAATGGCGGCCGAAACCGCGCGTGTCAAACAGGGTCTCGACGTGGTGGTCACCAACGTGATGATTGCCGATGCCGACCTCAACGTGGTCTACGTCAACAACTCCATCAAGGAGATGCTGGCGACCGCCGAGAGCGATATCCGCAAGGACGTGCCGAGCTTCAAGGCCGAGGCGGTTGTCGGCACCAACATCGACACCTTCCACAAGAAGCCGGCCTACCAGCGCGAGCTGCTGGCCAAGATGACCGATACCCATAACGCCAAGCTGGTGCTGGGTGGCCGTACCTTCAGCCTGATCCTCAATCCGATCAACGACGATCAGGGCATGCGCCTCGGTTACGTGGTTGAGTGGAAAGACATGACGGCCGAGTTGGAACTGCAGCGGGTGGAAGCCGAGCGCCAGGCCACCGAGCGGCGTCTGGGCGACGAAAACCTGCGCATCAAGATGGCGCTGGACAACGTCACCACCAACGTGATGATTGCCGACAACGATCGCAACATCATCTACATGAACGGCGCGGTGCAGCAGATGATGGTGCACGCCGAGGCCGACATCCGCAAAGCCCTGCCGCACTTCGACGCCGCCAAATTGCAGGGCGCCAAGATCGACGTCTTTCACAAGCATCCCGAGCATCAGGCGCGCATGCTCTCGACCTTCCGCGAGACGCACCGCACGCAGATCGTGGTCGGTGGCCGCACCTTCTCGCTGATCGCGGCGCCCATCATCAATGCCGCCGGCGAGCGTCTCGGCGCGGTGGTGGAATGGAAGGACCGCACCGCCGAAGTGGCGGTGGAGGTCGAGGTGGGCAGCATCGTGCAGGCGGCCGCCAACGGTGACTTCACCCAGCGCATCGCGGTCGAAAACAAGGACGGCTTCTTCAGGCTGCTGGCCGAGAACATCAACGTGCTGATGGAAACCAGCAGCGTCGGCCTCAACGAAGTGGCCCGCGTGCTGGGCGCATTGGCCCAGGGGGACCTCACGCAGAGCGTGCAGGGCGACTTCAAGGGCACCTTCGGCAAGCTCAAGGACGATGCCAACGCAACCGTGGCGCAGCTCACCGGCATCATCACCCAGATCAAGCTGGCCACCGACACCATCAACACCGCCTCGCGCGAAATTGCAGCCGGCAACCTCGATCTGTCACGCCGCACCGAGCAGCAGGCGGCCAGCCTGGAAGAAACCGCCAGCTCGATGGAAGAGCTGACCAGCACCGTCAAGCAGAACGCCGAAAACGCCAAGCAGGCCAACCAGCTTGCGATCGGTGCCACCGACGTGGCCGGCAAGGGCGGGGCGGTGGTGTCGAAGGTGGTCACCACCATGGCCGACATCAACGACAGCTCGAAGAAGATTGCCGACATCATCGGCGTCATCGACGGCATCGCCTTCCAGACCAACATTCTGGCGCTGAACGCGGCGGTGGAAGCCGCCCGCGCCGGCGAGCAGGGCCGCGGCTTTGCGGTGGTGGCCTCCGAGGTGCGCTCGCTGGCGCAGCGCTCGGCGGCGGCGGCCAAAGAGATCAAGACGCTGATCTCAGACTCGGTGAGCAAGATTCACGGTGGCTCCGAGCTGGTGGAACAGGCCGGCAAAACCATGGACGAGATCGTGCAGTCGGTGAAGCGCGTGACCGACATCATGGGCGAGATCACCGCCGCCAGCCTTGAGCAGAGCCAGGGCATCGAACAGGTCAACCAGACCATCACCTCGATGGACGAGGTCACCCAGCAAAACGCGGCGCTGGTGGAAGAAGCCTCGGCCGCCGCACGGTCGCTGGAAGATCAGGTCGCCGGGCTTTCAGAGCAGGTGGGCAGCTTCCGTCTGGCCGGCGATGGCGGCATGAGCCCGCCGCCTTCATCCAAGGTCACCACGCTGCCCAACGCACGCGGCGGCAGCGATGGCGGCCATCGGGCCCTTGGCAATGCCCGACCGGCCCCCAGCCGTGCGGTGGCCATCAAGAGCGCGCCGGGTGGCAGCGCCAAGGCGGCCGCTGCGCAGGACGACTGGGCCGAGTTCTGAGCCCTGCGGTCGTCATGCCCGCCATGCGCCTGAAGGCATGGCGGGCCCTTCTTTCCTGCGTCACGCCACGGGAGTTCGTCATGGATCTGCTTGGTGCCTATCGTCACGGCCGCTTCTGCCCCGCCCGCTGGCTGGTGTGGATGGCCAATTGGGGTCTGAGTCTGTCGGGCGCCCCGGTGGCGTTCGAGCCGCGGGGTCGGTTCCAGGGGGGCGCGCTGCGTGCGGCGACCCACACCCGGCCGTGCCGCGTTGCACAGTGAAGCGCAGGTGACATGACCGTGTCGGCCCCCGCCGCCGTGACCGCTGAACAACGCGACTTTCGCTTTACGCCCGCGCACTTTCGCTTCGTGCAGCAGCGCATCCACCAGTTGGCGGGCATCGCGCTCACCGACGCCAAGCAAGACATGGTGTACAGCCGCCTGATTCGCCGCATCCGGGCGCGCAAGCTCGATGGCTTCGACGCCTACCTGGCCACCGTCCGCGATGAGGGTGGCGATGAGATCGAGCCGTTCATCAACGCGCTCACCACCAATCTGACGGCGTTCTTTCGCGAGGCGCATCACTTCGACCGGCTCAAGCAGCACCTGCTGCGCGCCACCGCACCGCGACCGATCCGCATCTGGTGCGCGGCCGCCAGCACCGGCGAAGAGCCGTGGTCGCTGGCCATGGCCGCCTGCGAGGCCTTCGACACGCTGCAACCGCCGGTGCAGATTCTGGCCACCGACATCGACACCGATGCCCTGGCCATTGCCGCGGCAGGCCAGTATCCGCTGACCCGGCTTTCGCCCCTGAGCCTGGACCAGAAGCGGCGCTTTTTTCTGCGCGGTCGCGGCGCCCAGGACGGCGAAGCCAAAGTACGGCCCGAGCTGGCCGCGCGGGTGCGCTTTCAGCCGTGGAACCTGCTCAACGCCCAGCCGCCACGCTGGCGCGACATCGACGTGGTGTTCTGCCGCAACGTGATGATCTATTTCGACAAGCCCACGCAGTTGCAGGTGCTGGGCCAACTGCGGGCGGTGATGCGCCCGGACGGGCTGATGTTCGCCGGTCATTCCGAAAGCTTCTTTCATGCCCAGCACCTGTTCCGCTCGCTGGGGCAGACCGTGTACGCACCGGCAGCGGCGGCCAGCGCATGAACGCGCCCAACCCGTCCATCCGCGCCGGCACACCGGTCATCAAGATTCTGCCGGGCGGCTACCACGCCGATGCCCGCGACGTGACCCTGGTGACGACGCTGGGGTCGTGCGTCAGCGCCTGCCTGCACGACCCCACGCGGGGCATTGGCGGCATGAACCATTTCATGCTGCCGGAGGGCGGTGCCGAGTCCAACGGCTCGGCGCGCTACGGCATTCATGCCATGGAGTTGTTGATCAACGCGCTGCTGCAGCTGGGCGCGCAGCGGTCCAAGCTCACGGCCAAGATCTTCGGCGGCGGCGCGGTGCTGCGCGGCATGACGGCGATGGATGTCGGCAAGCGCAACGTGCGCTTTGTCGAAGATTTTCTGGCGCTGGAGCGCATTCCGGTGATCGGGCGCGACCTGCTCGACATTCACCCGCGCAAGGTCGCCTTTCACACCCAGTCGGGCAAGGCGTTCGTGAAGTCGCTGCCGATTGCCGCGCGTGATCCGCTGCTGGCCGAAGAAACCCGCTATCGCACCCAGCTGGTTGCCGCGCCGGTGTCCAGCGGCACCGTGGAGCTGTTCTGATGGTCACGCGCGTACTGGTGGTCGACGACTCGGCGATGATCCGCAAGCTGCTCACCGAACTGCTGGGCGCCGACCGGCGCATACAGGTGGTGGGCACCGCCAACGATCCGTATCAGGCCCGCGCGCTGATCAAGCAGCTGCAGCCCGATGTGATTACCCTGGATGTCGAGATGCCGCGCATGGACGGCCTGACCTTTCTCGACCATCTGATGCGGCTGCACCCCATGCCGGTGGTCATGGTCTCGTCCCTGACCCAGCAGGGTGCCGACGCGGCGATCAGGGCGCTGCAACTGGGCGCCGTCGAGATCGTCGCCAAGCCGACGCTGGGCATCGCCGATGGGCTGCGTGACGCCGCGCAGACCCTGTGCAATGCCGTGGTCAGCGCCGCCCAGGCGCGGATTGGACCGCGTGATCGGCCGCCGCCGCGCCGGGTGCAGCCGCTGGCGCTGTCCACCGATTTTTTCTTCGTGCTGGGCGCCTCCACCGGCGGCACCGAAGCCTTGCACGACGTGCTGACCTCGTTGCCGCCGGATGCGCCGGGTGCGGTGGTGGTGCAGCACATTCCGCCGGTGTTTTCGCGCAGCTTTGCCGAGCGGCTGGACCGCAGTTGCGCGGTGCGCGTGGGCGAGGCCTTCGACGGCGCGCGACTGGCCACCGGTCAGGTGTGGATTGCCCCGGGCGGTCACCAGTTGCGCGTGGTACGCGACGGCGCGCGCTATGTCTGCCGGATCGGCGAGGCCGATCGGGTCAACGGATTCGCGCCGTCGGTCGATGTGATGTTCAACGCCGCCGTTGAAGCCGCCGGCAGCAATCTGGCCGCGGCGCTGTTGACCGGCATGGGCGACGACGGCGCGCAGGGCCTGTTGCGCCTGCGCCAGAGCGGCGTCTTCACCTGCGTGCAGGACGAAGCCACCTCGGTGGTCTGGGGCATGCCGGGGGCCGCGTTCCGGCTCGGCGCCGCAGAGGCCGTGCTGCCCATCGGTCAGGTCGCTGAACGGTTGATGGATGCGGCCCGACGGCACCGCGGTCGCTTAAGTCAGACCGACCGCAGCCGATAACAAGAAAAAGCCCTTTTCATGCCTGCCCCCGGAGTCCCTTAAATGACGCTCAAGACTGCACACATCGACCTGATTCTGCTGGCTGCGCCGATCAGCCTGTCGGGCATTCACCTGTATCTGCTGCTGGTCAGTGACCAACCCGGGTGGGTGTATCTCAGTGCCGCCGCAACGGTGGTGGCCTGGTCGCTCGCCTACCTGCTCCGATACCAGATGACGCACTACGGCGCGGCCAGCCGGGCGATGAAAAGCGGCGCCGAACTGGTCAACGAGATGCGCGAGTTCGTCGCTGCCGAGATCAAGGGCACCCAGTCCGAGATTGTCCGTGCGCGGGGTCTGGTCGGTGATGCGGTGCAGAAGCTGGGGCAGAGCTTCGAGGGGCTGAACCGGGAGTCGCGCAGCCAGGCCGAGCTGATGAGCGGCGTCGTTGCCCACCGCGGCAAGGGCACCGGCGCCGGCAATGTGCGTGAGTTTTCCGACGAGGCGCGGCAGTTGATGGAGCGCATGGCCACGGCGCTGGGTCAGGTGTCCAGCCAGTCGGGCATGACCGTGCAGCAGATCGACGAAATGTCGAAGAAGCTGGACGGCATGTTCGTGCTGCTCGAAGACGTGAAAACCATCGCCGACCAGACCAACCTGCTGGCGCTCAATGCCGCCATCGAAGCCGCACGCGCCGGTGAGGCCGGGCGTGGCTTCGCGGTGGTGGCCGACGAAGTGCGCTCGCTGTCGCAGCGCTCCAACACCTTCAATGAACAGATTCGCGGCCTGGCCCTGGGGGCGCGCGAGG
Organism: Polycyclovorans sp.; assembly: GCA_002706265.1. Taxonomy (GTDB): domain Bacteria; phylum Pseudomonadota; class Gammaproteobacteria; order Nevskiales; family Nevskiaceae; genus Polycyclovorans. The sequence goes on from PAKU01000040.1 coordinate 40,030, forward strand.
CGGTGTCGACGGTGCGCGCCACGGTCAGCGCCATGAGCCAGCGCGACGGCTCGCTCAGCGACGATGCGCACAGCGGCACCGCGCGCCTGATCGGCCATGTCGAAACCCTCAACGAGACCCTGGGCAACACGCTGCAACAGGCGCAGGGCTCGGCGCAGCGCATCAGCCATGCGGTGGCCGAAGCGGTGCGGGCCCTGCAGTTTGAAGACATCACCAGTCAGGCCTTGGGCGCTGCCGAGGTGCACCTGTCGCGGCTGGAAGAGATTGAGCGCGAGACCCGGGCGCTGGAAGCCCTGCAGTTCAACGGTGGCCACGACGTGGTGCCCGAGCTTGAGCGGGTGATGATCCGCGTGCGCAACGTGCGGGAGCGGGTGGTGGTGGCGCCGCACAAACCGGTGACGCAGGTGGCGATGCAGGCCGGCGGGGTCGAGTTGTTCTAGTTGCCGGCGTTTCAGGCGATGTGCCATCCGTCGTCTCAACCGGGCGTCCCATCGCCCTGGGGTTTGATCGCGGCGGCTGATGCGGCAGGCTGCGGTCATGAACCTGCCACTGATCGCTGACCCAGGTGCAACAGGACCCGCCGGCGCGGCCGTGCTGCAGATGCTGGCCGAAACCTCGCCGCTGGGGGTCATCGGATTCGATGCCGGCCTGGCGGTCGTGTACCGCAACCCGGTTGCGGCGCGGTGGGCCGAGCCCGACTGGCTGGTCCACGCCGACGACCGCCCCGGCCTGATCGCCGCGCGCCAGGCCCTGACCACCGCAGGTGATCGCTACGAGCAGATCTATCGCTGGGTGAGCGCCGCTGGCGGGCTGCGGTGGATCAAGGAAACCGCCCAGCGCCTGGCCGAGACCGTCGAGGGCATCTGCGTCATCGCGCATCAGGCCGACATTACCGACGCGCTGGATCAGGCCACCGGGCAGAGCCAGCGGCTGCTGCGGCAGGAAGGTCTGGTGCGCTGTGCGGCCGACCCGATGCTCACCCTCGATGCCGACTTGCAGGTGTTGTCCTGCAACCACGCGGCCGAGCGCCTGCTGGGCGCGCCGGCAACCGATATCGAAGGGCGGCCACTGGGCCGCTGGTTGTGCACTGAGGAGGCGCCGGCGCTGTCGCTCACCGTGGGCACCGGGCAGGCGATGACGCTCAGGCACGCACACGGCGCAACCATTCCGGTGACGGCGTCGATCAGCCTGCTGCAACTGCGGGGCGACTCGTTTTACACGGTGATCGTGCGGGACGCGCGCGAGCAGGTTCGCCTGCAGCAGCAGCTTGCCGCGGCACAGGTGCAGCAGCGTCTGGTGCTGCAGGCGGCCGGCATGGGCAGTTGGCAGCGGGATGTCGATGCCCGGCGGCTGCGGGTGTCGGCCGAGGCGCGAGCGGTGCTGGGGTGCGCGGCACAGGAGCTGCTGGAGGATTTCGAGCATTTGATTCTGCACATACACCCCGCCGACCGGGACGCGGTGAGCGCGCAATGGCAGCAGGCCATTGACCAGGGCCTGCCCTATGAGCAGGCGTATCGGGTCATCGTTGCCGAGGGCGAGACCCGCTGGATCGGCGAGCGCGGCCTGTGCCTGGCCGCACCGCAACAGCGACGACTGCTGGCGGTGGTGATGGACGTGACCGAACAGCGCCAGCGCGAGGCCGAACTCGCGGCCATGGCCGAGCGTTTGCGCGCACTCGGCGCCCAGCTGGTTCAGGTGCAGGAACACGAGCGGCGCCACCTGGCGCGAGAACTTCACGATGAGATCGGCCAACAGTTGACCGCTGCCTTGATCGAGCTGCGCGATCCGGCGCTGCGGTTGCCGCAGGCGCTGCGCACGCGCTGGACCGAACAGTTCGGCGGCCTGATCGAGCAGGTGCGCACCCTGTCGCTGGACCTGAGCCCGGCCATGCTGGTCGACCTGGGCCTGGTGCCGGCGCTGCGCGGCTACGCGCAACGGCAGGCGACCCTCGGCGGCCTGTCGCTGAGCTTTAGCGCGGACGAGGGCCTTGGCCGGTGCACGCCCGAAATCGAGAACGCCCTGTTCCGGATCGCGCAGGAAGCCACCACCAACGTGCTGCGCCATGCTTCGGCCACGCGGCTCACCGTGTCGTTGACCCAGGCGGCAGGGGCGCTGCATCTGGTGATTGCCGATGACGGCGTCGGCTTACCGGCCGACCCGGCTGAAACCGCACGGCATTTCGGGATGATGGGCATGCGCGAACGGGCGGCGCTGCTGGGCGGAACCCTGCGGCTTGCAAGCCGCGCGGGCCGGGGGCTGAGCATCGAAGCGAGAATTCCGGTCGGGCATTGACCGGCGGTTGGCCTGCGCTGGGGTTGTGCAGCAAGACGCGGCATGGGCGCGGGCGCGCTGCGGCGTGGGGCGGCGTCGCATAAAGTGGGCCCAGCAGTCGATAAATGAATCGTTTGAAAGGGGCGCATGCGAGGTCTTCGGGGAGTGGGGCGTGCGGTGGGTTTGCTTGCCGTGACGGCGGTCACGGCGCTGAGTGCTGCCGGTCCTGATCGGGATCGTGACGGCATTCCCGACGCCTTTGATCTGTGCGCCGACACGCCCGCGGGCACGCAGGTGGATGTTTTCGGCTGTGCACGCGCCACGCCGCAGCGCCTCGATACTGACGGCGATGGCATCCCCGACATTGCCGATCTCTGCTCCGGCACGCCGGCCAAGGCCGTGATCGATGCCTACGGTTGTCCGTTCGAGACCGACAGCGACGGTGATGGCGTGCCCGACCACGCCGACCCCTGCCCCAGAACGCCTCCGGGCGCGCAGGTTGACGCGCAGGGCTGCGCGATCGACAGCGATTTCGATGGCGTTCCCGATGGCCTGGACCAGTGCCAGGACACGCCGCTGGGCACGCCCGCCACCGGGGGCGGCTGCGCGGTGGATGGCAGTGACCAACGTGCCGTGGATGTGCGGGTCGAGCTGCCGCGCAGCGGTCAGCCGCGCCCCCTGCAAAGCTTGCCTGCCGTTACCCCGCCGCCGCGCCGAGGGATGACGCCCACCCGAACGCCGCCCCCCGCGGACCCGACGCCCAGAATGCTGCCCTTGGCCGGCGCCGTCGTGCGCTCAGACAGCCAGCGACCAACGCCCGTGGTCACCGCGCGCCCAAGCCCCAGCCCGAGCCCAAGTCCCACATCTGCGGCAACCCCCGTGCCGACGCCAACACCCGTGGCCGCACCGGCACCACCGGCACCAGAATCAACCCCGACCCCGACCCCGACACCCCTCCCCATCCCAAGCGCCGTGAGCGTGCCCGGTCGCACGCAGCAGCCCGCGCGGCCTTCGGGGCCGCGTTCCACGCCATGGCCCACCGCGGCGCCACAGGCGGGCCGTGCGCCCGCCGCCGACCCTTCGCGCATCATCCGCGTGGGTCGTGCCGCGCCGTCCGTCGCGCCGCCGATGGCAGACCCGTCACTGATCTGGCGGCTGGTCTTCGACGCCGGCAGCGACTACGAAATCTCCGGCGCCCAGATCAGCGGCCTGCGGGCCATGCTGGCGCCGCATCGCGAAGCCTTGCTGCGCTCCGGTCGTGGCCAGGTGCAGTTGATCGGGCTGGGGCGCACGGCCGGTGATCTGGGCATGGCGCGGCGTGTGCGCGTGGCGCGCGCCCTGGTGGTGGGGCTGGGAATTCCCCCCGACCGGGTGATCTACGCCGTGCGTACCGCCGAAGGCGCCGAAGCCTCAGGCGTCGTCGAGGTGCACATTCGCGGCATCGCGCAATGAGGGTTCAAAGGCCGCTGAAATTCGCGCCGGGCAGCACGCGGGTGACTTCGGCCAGGCGCGCATCGATCTCGGCAGGCGATTCGCTGCGGCTCTCGCCCCAGCCTTGCAGATGCCTGCGCACCAGTGAGGCCAGACCGGCCATGTGCTCGGCCTCGGCGTTGAGGGCGGGGATGTAGCGCAGCGCCCCGCCGCCGGCGTGGGTGAAGGTCTCGTGATAGCCGATGGCGACCTCTTCCAGCGTCTCCAGACAATCGGCCGCAAAGCCCGGACAGATCACGTCGAGCTGTTTCACTCCTGCGTGCGCCAGCGCGGTGACGTGCGCCTCGGTGTAGGGCTGCAGCCACGGCATTCGGCCAAGCCGGCTCTGAAAGCTGAGGCTCATCGCATCTGGCGCCAGCCCCAGCCGTTCACGCAGCAGCCGCGCCGTCTTGTGCGCCTGGCAATGGTAGGGATCGCCCAGCAGCACATTGCGCTGTGGGATGCCGTGAAACGAGCAGAGCAGGTGATCGCCCCGGCCGTGCTGGGCCCAATGGCGCTTCACCGACTGCGCCAACGCGTCGATGTAGGCCGGGTCGTCGTGGTACTGGCGAATGATGCGCAGTGCCGGCGGGTCGCGGTCTTGCATGAGGACCCTGAACACGGCGTCGGTCACCGCCGCCGTGGTGGTGGCCGAATACTGCGGATACAGCGGCAGCACCAGCACCCGGTCGGCGCCCTGGGCCTTGAGGCGTGCCAGCGCAGCGGGAATTGAGGGCTGGCCGTAGGTCATGGCCAGTTCCACCAAGGCGGTGTCGGCCAGCGCGGCCTGCAGGGCCCGGTGCTGCTGCTGGCTGATGACCATGAGCGGCGAACCCTGCGGGTGCCAGACCGAACCATAGGTCTTGGCGAGCCTGATCGGCCGCAGCGGCAGGATGATGAGGTTGAGGATCAGCCACCAGATCGGCCGGGGCACCTCCACCACGCGCCGGTCGCTGAGAAACTGCCGCAGATAGCGGCGAATGGCGCCCGGCGTGGGGCGCTCCGGCGTGCCAAGGTTGACCATCAGCACGCCCATGCGGCGGCCCGGTTGGTGGGCCTGGATCAGGCGGTCGGGGAGCGTGGTCGTGGGCGTTTCGTTCATCTGCAAAGTGTGGCGTAAACCGGCGTCACGCGGGCATATTGCGGCGGTCGATGGGCCATTGGAGATGGGCGGGCCTGATTCGCGACGCCGGACGCCGCTTGCAGGCCCCGTGTGCGCCCTGCTGGCCGGGAACCGACCCGCCCGCGTCACTGCTGCGGGTTGCCGGGCAAGGCCCCTAACGGCGGTCCAGTTCGCCTGCGTCGAGACGGCGAATGTAGTCCTTGTAACAGCGCATGGCGTGGTGCCCCAGCAGCGCCAGCATGGGCAGGTTGATGAGCAGCATGAAGCCAATGGCCACGGTCGACAGCGCGTCGATCTCGACATCGGTGCGGATCACGCCCACCGTGGCCAGCACGATCAAGGCGCACCACAGCAGGCGAAACGCGGTCACGCAGCCGCTGCCCATGAGGTACACCAGACCCTGTTCGCTGTAGTAGCTCCAGGTGATGAGCGTGGACAGCGCAAACAGCCAAACGGCAATGACCACCATCCAGCGGCCGAGGCCGTCGAAGGCGTGGTCGAAGGCGCGGGCGGTGAGGGTCGCCGCCGGATAGTCGGCGAACACACCCGATTCCAGCAGCACCGGTGGCTGCTGGGCGGCCAGCGGCCGCCAGTCGAGGCCGCCGTCGGCGTCCAGCGAGGCGAAGATGCGGCTGCGTTGGCCATCGTCATCTCGCACCACCACGAAGACTTGCGCGCTGGCCCGCAGGTCCAGGCCGGGCGGCGCATGCGTGAGATCGGGCTGCCACTGGCCGGCGCTGCGTTCCACCATGGCCGGTGGTGTGGTCCACGGGGCCTCGGCGTTGCGGTTCCACACCCCGCTGACCAGAATGACCAGCGCCGTCAGCGTGCACACCACAATGGTGTCGATGAAGGGCTCAAGGCCGGCAACAATGCCTTCGGTGGCGGGCTCGGGCGTCTTCACCGCCGCGTGCGCGATCGGGGCCGAGCCCAGCCCCGCCTCTGAAGAAAACAGCGCGCGCTTCATGCCAAAGATGAACGCCACGCCGATGGTCGCGCCGAGGAACGCGCCGCCCGCTTCGGTGGGCTGGAAGGCGCTGCTGACAATCAGCTTGAACAGGCCCGGCAACTGCTGCCATTCACTGCCCAGCACCACCAGCGCGGCAATCACGTACACGCCGCACATCAGCGGCACCAGGGCCGCGGCGATACGGCCGATGCGGCGGATGCCGCCCAGAATGACCAGCCCCACGATCACCGCCATGACCACGCCGCTGATCCAGGTGGGAATGCCGAAATAGCTGTGTGAAATTTCGGCCACGTTCCAGGCCTGGAACATGTTGCCGCCGGTCACGCCGAACAGAATCAGCGGAATGCTGAACGCGGCGCCGATCAGCGGGGCAATCTTCGCGAGGCCGGGAATCTGCTTCAGGCCCTCGCGCGCCACATACATGGTGCCGCCGCGCGGATTGGCCGGGTCGGAGGTGTCGCGGTACAGCATGGCCAGCCACACCTCGACACTTTTGATGGCCATGCCGACAATCGCCACCATCCACATCCAGAACACCGCGCCGGGGCCGCCCAGCGCCACCGCAATGGCAACGCCGCCAATGTTGCCCAGCCCGACCGTGGCCGAAAGCGCGGCCGACAGCGCCTGGAAGTGGGTGAGCACGCCATCGCCATCCCCGGTCTTGATGCCGCGCCCGGTGACCAGCGCCACGCCGTGGGTCAGCGAGCGGTATTGCGAAAAGCCGCTCCAGAAGGTGAACACCACGCCCACCAGCAGCAGGGCCAACAGCACCGGCACCGACAGCATGACGGCGTTGAGCGAATTGATCAGCGAGAAAAAAGCATCCAAGAGTCTTGGCCTTTACGGTTTATTGAGCGGATTTCAAGGGGTGCTGACGGCCTGCCAGACCAGCGCGACGATGGCCACCGGCGCGCCCACCCGCAGAAGCCAGATCCATGCCGTGAGCCACGGCAGGCGCAGGGTGCCGTCGTTCGTCAGGTGCGTGCAGGCCGGTTTGGCCCAGCGCCAGCCCACGAAGCTGGCCACCAGCAGGCCGCCCAGGGGCAGCATCACATTGTTGGCCAGAAAATCCATCCAGTCGAAAAAGGTTTTGCCGGCCAGCGTGGTGTCGCTCAGCGGGCCAAACGACAGCGACGCGGGAATGGCCAGCAGCAGGCAGACCAGCGAGGCCGCCAGAGTCGCGGCGCCGCGGCCAATGCCGTGCTCGTCCACCGCCCAGGCGATCATCGGTTCGAGAATCGACACCGCCGAGGTCAGCGCGGCGATGGCCAGCAGGGCAAAGAACAAGGTGCCAAACAGGTTGCCGAACGGCATGCTCGCGAACACGGCCGGCAGGGTGATGAAGGTCAGGCCCGGTCCGGCGCTGGGGTCCAGCCCCACGGCAAAAACCGCTGGCAGCACCATCAGCGCGGCCAGCACGGCCACGCCGACATCGAGCAGCACGATGATCAGCGTCGAACGTGGAATGTTCACGTTGCGTGGCAGGTAAGAGCCGTAGGTGATCATCACCCCCATGCCGATCGACAGCGAGAAGAACGCCTGCGCGGTGGCGCTGATGATGGTGTCGATGGTCACGCGCGAAAAGTCGGGCGTCAGCAAGAAGGCCAGCCCCGGGTCGGCGCCCGGCAGCGTCACCGAACGTGCGACCAGCACCAGCAGCAGCACGAACAGCAGCGGCATCAACACCTTGCTGGCGCGCTCGATGCCCTTGCCCACGCCGCCGGCGACGATCCACGCCGTCAGACCCATGAAGATCGTCGCGGCGAACAGCGGGCTGAAGGTGCGGCCCACGAAGCCGCTGAAATGGCGGCCGAGCACCGCCGGGTCGGCGGTCGGCAACTGGTTGCCCGCCATGAACACGATGTAGGCCAGGGTCCAGCCCGCCACCACCACGTAGAACGACAGAATCACGAACCCGGTCAGCACCCCCAGGCCGCCCGCCAACGCCCATCCGCGCCCGCCCAGCGCCCGGAACGCGCCCACCGGATTCCGCTGCGTGACGCGCCCCAGCACCATCTCGGCCATGACCAGCGAAATGCCGAAGGTCACCACCACGGCCAGGTAAATGAGAATGAACGCCGAACCGCCGTTCTCACCTGCCATGTAGGGAAAGCGCCAGATATTCCCCAGCCCGATCGCCGACCCGGCCGTGGCCATGATGAAGCCGAAGCGGCTGCCCCAGTGTTCCCGTGCGGCCAGCATGGTGCGCGTCCCCGAAAATCAATCCCGGGCCGATTCTGCCGGGAATTGTGGGTAGGCGTCTCACGGAATGAGACGGGAGTGGGGTAGGGTTGGACATTGCTTGCTCTATCGAGGCGACACAGCGCACATGATTCGCGTCCATTCCCGCGTTGCTCGCGGTCGCATCATCAGGTTCGGCGTTGCAGGTTGACTGATGAATGCCTCCCATTTCGCCCACAGCGCCAATCGGGCAGGCCACCATCGCCAGAGCACGAGGATTTCGTACCCATCAGAACCTGATGGCGGTGGTCTACCCGATCACAGGCAAGTGCACCCACCTGCCCGCTCCGCCCTATGTACGACCACTCGCCTTAACGCCCGATCTTGGTGCTTTTCACACGAAACGTTATGAACCCGGATTGAAACCAGATCCGGAGGGTCGACGCGTATGCGCAGTCGCGCCTCACGCGGCTTGAGCGCCAGGCGTGGAACGACCTCTTGGGTTCATTCAGTTCATTCACGCGCAGTTGCGCCTGTCCGGGTACCCTCGGGCGCTTAATTTGCCGAAGGACAAGAGCATGAAAGTGGCCTCGATTTTTGGCGCGTGCAGCATCGCGTTCGTGCTGACAGCCTGCGGGCCGAGTGAGTCTGAGCAGGATTTGTTTGCCGCAGAGGTGGCCGCACTCACTGAGCAGGCCGAGCAGGACGACGCCGCTCGCAACGAGCCGGGCGCGATGACTGCAGCCGGTGAGGCGGGCGATCCGGGCGTGGCCGCGGCGACGTCGGTGACGGTGCCGGAGAACTTTCCCGGCGACGTGGTCCTGCACCCCGACATGACGTTGTCATCGGCCACCGGCATGTCGGACACGATGATGCTGCAGGGCGAAGTGGCCGACGACATGGCGGCGATTACCGACTTTTATCAGCGGCAGATGGAGGCGCAGGGCTGGGTCGATGAGAGTGATGCTGCCGGGGCAGATATTGGCATGCGTCGCCTTCGATTCACGCAGGAAGATCGGGTGGTGGACGTGACCCTGACGCCCCGTGGCGATCAGACCGCGATCAACCTCGCCTTGTCGCCACGCCTCTGATCACGGGTTTGACGTCGCTGGGGTGGCCGCTGACGCGGTACTGAGGGCGGTCAGTAATTCGGCACCAGACCAGTTGCGTTTGCCTCCGGATTCTGCGGCGCGGATCAGATCGATCAGCTTGGCGTTGACGGGGGCGGGTCGATGGTGGCGCTCGGCCAGCGTCGTGACCTCGCCGTTGATCCAGTCCACCTCGGTGGGGCGCCCGCGTTCGAGGTCGTCCCACATGGAGGATCGGGCCAGGGGATCAATGGCCAGCATGCGGTTGCCCAGTGCCCGGAAGAGCCAGTCGGGTGTGGACAGTGCACCCGGCAGCCAAGTGGCGGGCAGCGGCGTCAACTTGGCGGGCTGGATGCCGTCGAGTGCCAGCAGTGCAAGCGCTTCGCGCTGGGCCATGGCAAGGCAGCGCCGGTAGTTGCGCTGTTGCAGTTCGGCCTTCAGCGGCAAGCCCGACAGCGCATTGATGGGGTTGTTGAGGTTCATCAGCAGCTTGGCCCACAGCACGGCGAGCATGTCGCGGCGGGGCCTGAGGGGCATGCCCGCATCTGCAAACAGCGCTCGCCACGGTGCCAGTGCGGCATGCGCAGACACCGCCAGCTCCCCGCTGGAGCCCTGATGAAAGCGGCCGTTGCCAGCATGGGCAATGTTGTACGGCACCATGCCGCTCAGCACGATGTGCTGCGGCAGGGCCGCGGCAAGTGTCTGGGCATTTCGGAGGCCATTCTGCAGGCTGATGAGCACGGCGCCGGGCCTCGCGATTGCCGCAAGGCCGCGGGCGATGTCGGCAGTCGCTGCCGATTTTGTGGTGACCAGGATCAGGTCGGCGTCGGCTGCAGCGCTCAGATCGGTGCTGAACCGGATGGCCGATGCGGCCACCCGCCAGTGTTGGCCGTGAAGGTCTGAAAGGTGCAGGCCGTGCTGCGCGAGCGCGTCGGCCATCGATTGACGGCCGATGAACCCGACGCTGTTGCCGTGGGCGGCGAGGCGACCGCCGATGTAGCAGCCGACGCTGCCGGCGCCGACAACGCAAAGGGATGTCGCCAGTGTCATGGGCAGACGTTGCCACAAAAGCAAAAAAGGGGCGCCAATGGCGCCCCCGATGCATGTGCAGTATCAACGTGGCCCGTCACCCCATCAAGGAATGCGACCGTTCGCAGGCCAGCGGGTCTGGCTGGCCGGGGTGGCGACAAGTGCAATCGACCTGACCATGCATGGCCAGCATGCTCATGGGGCGTCGACGCCCGGCAGCGGCTTCATGTTTGGCGGCAGTTTGGGCACTTGTATGTCGGCGAGGCCGGCGCGCATGGCGTCCTGCTGGGGTTGCGGGAGGCGGTTGAAGTCGTTGCGCGAGTAGGGTCGCCGCGCGCATTCCGCGTCGTAGGCATCACGCACTTCGCTGTTGCGGGCAATCGCCGTCCGCAGCGCCTGGATTTCTCGGTTGAGTGCCAGCGCATCGGCGTTCAAGGCATTGCGCTGTCGGCGTATTTCGAGACCGGCTTCCAGATCATCTTTGCGCCGTGTCATGGACTGGTTGTCGAGTGCGCGGCGTCGCGCGAGGATCGCATCGCGGCGCGCATCGTGGTCGGCATGGCGCTGCAACAGTAGCGGCGACTGCGTGCGTAAGTGCTGGACGCGGTCAGCGCAGGCCGAGAGTTCCGCCGTGTTGAGCGGTGGTTTGGCCGCCATTGCAACAGTGGCGAACGCTGAGACCAAAAGGGTGGCGGCAAGGCGTTGAGCAGGAATCATGAGGGCTGGGGTTGAGTGAACGGCACCGACGCTCGCGCAGTTCCCACGTGCTGTCAAGAAAAATGCTGCACCTTGCGTGTGAGCCCGACTGGCGGTTGGGCCAAGTTTGCGGCCCGTGCGCTCGTCTAAGCTGGCAACGGTCAACCTTGGAGCTTCTGATGGATCTCGCAACCCTGCAGTCCACTGCGCCAGCCACCGAAACAGTGTTCGCGTTCTATGACGGACTGGCTGCCGCTGATGTGAATTTCATGCTCGGCCGCTGGCGTGGCGAGGGGCTGAACACCGGTCATCCCCTGGATGGTGTGCTGGAACGCTTCGGCTGGTTTGGCAAGGCGTTTGTCGACCCTGAGCGGGTGCATCCGCTGCTGTTCAAAAAGCGGGGCGGCATTCGCGCCTTGAATCCCGGCCTCATGCCGATGAATCTGGCGCTGCGCTGTCCGTGGCTGAACAACGATGTCGTGGCCGCAATGTTTCGCGTGTTGCAACCGCTGATGGCCACCCGGGCGCCGCGTGCCCGTTTGCGCACGGTGGAGTTTCGCGGGCAATGCACGTCCGCAATGGTTTACGACCAGCTCGCCATCATTGACGTGTTCCGCAAGGTGGACGACAAGACTTTGCTGGGCGTGATGGACATGAAGGGCATGGAGCAGGCGTTCTTCTTCGTCCTGCGCCGCGACCAGAGCTGATGGCAGGCCAATGGCAAAAAGAAACCCCGGCCACGAGAGGTCGGGGTTTTTGTTTGGTGGGGGTTGGTTCCCGGTATCAAAGGGCTGTTGACAGTACGCGATGCCGGCGTTCTGGCCAGTTGCGAGACCCTGCGTGCCGGTGCGAGAAGCGGGGGTTGACAGGCGAATCTGCGGACAATCAAGCAGGTTCTTTGCCCGGATCGGTCGCCGGGAAGGGCCCTCAACTTCGTCCGCTCGTTAGGACCGGTTCAGTTCCCAAACGTGAATCGAACCCGCGTCCGTAAGGCTCGTTAGTCGTACCCCATCTTGAGCGCCTGGGCCTGCTCGGCCAGGGCATCGAGGGCCTTGCTGCGCTCAGCGTCGATCCGCTCCTTGTAGGCGATCACGTCCTGGTAGCGGACGCGACGGTGCGTGCCGATCTTGTGGAACGGGATCTCGCCGCGCTCCAGCAACTGCACGAGGAAGGGCCGCGAGACGTTGAGCACGTCCGCTGCGTCCTGGGTCGTCAGCTCGGCGTGGATCGGGATGATGCTGACCGCGTTGCCCTCACCGATTTCGGTCAGAACGTCGACGAGCAGCCGCAGCGCCGACATCGGGACGCGAACTGGATGGGACGCGCCCTTGTCGTCGAAGATCTCGATCTGCTGGGTTTGCGCGCGGGTCTGCAGCAAGGCGGACAGCGCCCGGCCGCTCTCGCGGGCGATGGCGACTTCTTCGGCCGTCGGCAACGAATGGGTGGGAGAGCGTGTGGTCATGGCAGCCTCCTGGGCGCTTCAAACAGCATGCATCATGGGGGGAAGCACAAACGAAATAAACGAATAGTCGCAATATCCGAAATTGAAAAGGTCTTACCACGCGGCCCGCCGCGCGGCGAATAGTGACCCTTGTCGCCGCATTCTGTGCGACGAATAGTTTGTGCGTGCGGGGATTGCGACCCATAATCTCCGCATGAATGGCGGCGATTACAACTACATCTGGCAGGCTGGTGACTGGCCGAACTGGCGCTTCGACCTGGCGGCGCTGGCCGGCCCCATGGCTGAGGTCAGTCGCGCCCAGGGGCTCCTAATGGGCCGTCTGGCCGACGTGGGCATGGCGCTGCGTGATCAGGCGAGTCTTGCGGCACTGACCGAAGACGTGGTCAAGACCAGCGAGATCGAGGGCGAGCAGCTCAATGTCGAGTCCGTGCGCTCTTCTATCGCGCGTAGGCTGGGCGTGGACATCGGCGCGCTTGCGCCGGTCGATCGGCACGTCGAGGGCGTGGTCGAGATGGTGCTCGATGCCACGGCCAACTGCCAGGCCCGGGTAACGCGGGAGCGTCTGTTCGGCTGGCATGCCGCACTGTTTCCCGCCGGCTACTCCGGGCTCTCCAAGATCAAGGTCGGCGCCTGGCGCGACGATGCCAGCGGGCCGATGCAGGTGGTGTCCGGACCCATCGGCCGCCAACGGGTGCACTTCGAAGCGCCGCCCGCCGATCGCCTCGAGGCCGAAACCAGCCGCTTCCTGGACTGGCTGAACGGGCCATCGAACGAACCGCCGCTGCTCAAAGCGGGCCTCGGCCATCTGTGGTTCGTCACGCTGCACCCGTTCGACGATGGCAATGGCCGTATCGCGCGGGCCATTGGTGATCTGCTGCTGGCACGCGCCGACGGCAGCCCGCAACGCTTCTACAGTTTGTCGGCGCAGATCCAGCGCGAACGCAAGGCTTACTACGACATCCTGGAGCAGACCCAGAAACGGTCGCTGGACGTCACCGAGTGGCTCGCCTGGTTCCTCGACACGCTCCATCGCGCTGTCGACCAGGCGCAGCAGACACTCGACGCCGTGCTGACCAAGATGCGGTTCTGGCAGCGCTGGGCAACCACGCCACTCAACGAGCGGCAGGTGAAATTGCTGAACAAGCTGCTCGACGGGTTCGAAGGCAAGCTCACCAGCAGCAAGTGGGCGGCCATCGCCAAGTGCTCGCCGGACACGGCCCTGCGCGACATCAACGATCTGCTTGCGCGGGGTGTCCTGCGGAAATCGGATGCGGGCGGGCGCAGCACCAGCTACGAATTGAACGATCTTCCGGAGCCGATGACCTGGCATCCTGGGGGCATGTCAGGTCTTGAGTCGAAAATGCTCTAGACCTCAATCACTTGGTCAATCACGATTCAGCGGCGGGGCAGTTGTCACGCTTGGCAAGGCCCGTGCGGAAACCCTCGATAACACGCGGGAACCGGCGCGAGCGGGCAAGAAAAACCCCCAACCGAGAACGGCTGGGGTTTTGATTTTGGTGGTGGGGTGGTACCCCGCATCAAACGACTATTGAAAGTACGGAATCGAAGCGCTGCGGGCTGCTGCGAACCATTGCGAACTCGATCGAAAGGCCTGCTGGGGCGCCCTGCGGCCGTGGACGATCAAGCGGGTTTTTCGCTCTGATTGGTGCCCGGAATGGCCGCTCAACCTCGTCTGCTTTCCGGCGCCAGTTCAATTCCGGTTTGGGAATCGAATCCGCGTCCGATGCTCCGACCAAAAGCACACCCATTTACACCCATTTACACCCATTCGAGCCAGGCGTCCTTGGAGGTAATGCAACTGCATTGATAGGACAATGCGACTGCATTACCATTCAAGCATCAACCCAGATCCGCAGGAGACTGCCATGGCCGCGACCCTCGAAGTCGAATCCACACTCACCGATCGCTACCAGACCACGGTGCCGGAAACCGTGCGTCGTGCCCTCAAGCTGGGCAAGCGCGACAAGATCCACTACACCATTCGCCCCAGCGGAGAGGTGGTGCTGACGCGCGTCGAAGCATCGGACGGTGACGACCCGGTGCTCGGTCAGTTCCTCGGCTTCCTGGCCGCCGACATCACTCGCCATCCCGAGCGGCTGCAAGCTGTGGATGCCGGCCTCGTCCAACGCCTCCAGGCGCTGGTCGGCGGCGTCGATGTCGATCTCGATGCCGCCCTGTCGGAAGACGATGAATGAGCGCAGGAAAGCCTGAGCCCTTGGTCATTCATGGCTGGACGGTCTTCGCCCATCCACTGTTCCTGGCGCAGATCGAAGCGCTGGCGCGGCAGGTCGAGACCCTGAAGCAGAAGGACCCGGCTGGGTACGTCAAAAAGAACGCCAGCAAACGGCTGGCCGCGATCACCAAACTGGCGTTCGATGTCATCCCGCAAGATCCGACGCGACCGGAGTACCGCCAGGGTGGGACGCTCGGTGACGATCACAAGCACTGGTTGCGGGCCAAGTTCTTCCAGCAGTACCGACTATTCTTCCGCTACCACGCCCCGAGCAAGGTGATCGTCTACGCCTGGGTGAACGACGAAGACACCAAACGCGCTTATGAAAGCAGCAACGACGCCTACCGGGTGTTCCGCAAGATGCTGGAAAGCGGGCATCCGCCTGATGACTGGGATCGGCTACTGGCTGAGGCGCAAAAAGAATCGCAGCGGCTGCAGGAATCACTGGCCAGGGCGACAGCAGCACAGTGATTGGCGCCGCGTGCGTCTACTCGTACCCCATCTTGAGGGCTTGGGCGTGGGCAATCAGTTCATCCAAGGCCTGATGTCGCACAGCGTGTCTGGCCGGTTGGTCAGCGTCCGACAATGGCCTTGCGGCGATGGCATCAGCCGGGGCTGACGACAGTCCGCTCAGGCTGAGTTCGCCACCCAACGCCTTGATAACGCGCAGCACGTGTTCGAGCCGGAGAGTCGAGTTGCCAGACTCAAGCTTGACGATGAAACGAAGGCCGACACCGGCCGCCGAAGACAGCTGGGCCTGGGTCAGGCCAAGCTGCCTGCGCGCCGCACGCAGAGACTGTCCGAGCGTGTGAATGCTGTCGATGTGGCCTTTGCGGACTTCGGGCCAGTTCCAGGGCGCGAGGTCGGAGCGAGGAATGGCCACGAGAGAGTGGAATGTGGCCTGGAACGGCCAATTCTGGCGGCTGGCGAAGTCCGCGGGCTTCCGCAGGAACCCCCAACAACACGCGGGAACCGGCGCGAGCGGGCAAGAAAAAACCCCAACCTAGAACGGCTGGGGTTTTGTTATTGGTGGTGCTAGAGCGTCACGGTTACGACCCAGACCCTACACAAGATGAGAGTGTTTAGGTGCAAATGCACAGAAACGCCGTGATCCGTAAAGAGTAAGTGCGGACCGGACGCGGGTTCAGTTCCCAAACACGGAATCGAACTGCCGGACTCAGAGAGTGATTCGGCCGACGTCGAAGCAGGCCTGCACGTAGTCCATGTCGGCCTCGCGGACGCCTGCGTCGGCGAAGTATTTCCGCCACGACGCCACGACCTCGCTGACCCGGCGGGCGATGGCCTTTGCATCGTCGTCGTTCAGCATGAAGTGCTGAACCGCGCTCAGTGCGTTGGCGAGGTTCGACTCCTGGCCCTGCAGGCCAACAATCATTGCCTGCCGATAGGTGGTGCTCACCTGCGGCATCGGCACGAGGTCAAATGCCGGAGCGAGACGGAAGGTTGTGCCGGCCACGTGGAGTGCACCGTGATTCTTGGCGTGATCATCGCGGTTGCCGGTGGCGATGCTGAACAACATGCGCCCGAACAGTTCGTGGCAGTCCTTGGCGGGTTGGTCGGACCACCGGCGCAGCTCGTCGGCGAAGGCCGGATAACTGCCGACCTCGGTTTCCCCATACTGCCCAAGCAGCGTTTTGGCGCTGAGGTAGTGGCGAGGGTAATGCTGGCCCTTGATCCGCGCGCGGTCGAAGCGATGGATGCCCAGCGCAATAGTGCCGTCGACCTGCACGAACTCTCGGTTTGGCACCTCGAAGCCGCAGGCCTCTGCCATGTCGAGCATCGCCTTCTCGGCGCGCACCTGATCGAAGCGGTCGTCCTGCCGACCAAACTTCAGGATCATCGACGCATGCGGATCCTGGTAGGAGGATTTAGGGCGTGCACCGCCGAGTGACCCCGTCAGCAGGTCGCCCTGGGCCTGCGTCACGGCACGGCCGGTTTCTACGGCATGGATGGCGTCGGCCAGCCCGGCCATCGCGATGCGCGTCGGGAGCGCGGGCGGCGTGCCGGTACCGGCGGTGAAGGCGAGAGCGCCGATGCGGTCGCCGGAGGACTTGAGCAGGTACTCGAGCTCCGGCAGCTCGCCGAACTCGTTGTACTGGAGAGCGGCGTGCCGCAGCTCCAGAACCGTGCGGCCCCAGCTGTCCGGCGCAGCGTCGCGAATGGCCCCGAAAAGGCGATCGGCCTTGAAGCTGGCCGCCTTCAGGGGCAGGTGAACTGGATCCAGCGCGATGGCGTCCTCGCGCGCGAGGTAGCGGGCACCATAGGTGAACTCGGCAGTCGTGCTCCGGCCCGCCTGGTCGACGGTCAGCGCGCCGCAGGGCACGGCTCCCGCGCCACCGGGAAGGTAGATCCAGACGACGCAACTGCGTTCAGAGGTCACGGAGCAGCTCGCGGTGACGGCTGGAGGTCTTGCGGGAGCGGCTCAGTTCCATGCGCAGTCCTTCCTCGTCAGACTTGGGATCGGCGATGCTCGGTAGCAGGTTCATGGCCCACAGCACGCAGGCGACATGCGCGAACGCGACGCCTGGCTCGCCGCTCTCGATCCGATGTAGGGTGCGGACGCTGACGCCGGCCTTCTCGGCGAGCTGGGCGGCGGACAGCCGCCGACGCTGGCGGGCCGCCCGAATGTTTTCGGCGTACACCCGCATCTGGGCCTGCACAGCAATCGGTGGTGCGGCGGCGGTCTTCATCGGCCATATCTGGCATGGAAACGCCAATAGTCTGCCATATATGGCAGATAAATAGAACCCGAGAGGACGCCCGAACGCTGGACGGGCCGGCCCGCCAGTCGGCTACCTAGGCTGCTGGAGGCGACTAAAGAGCCTCTGCGCCTCGGCTCGTGCAGCGAGGTCCTGTTCCGGCGACAGCAGCGATCAATTCCACCCCGTCGTCGCCTGCCACGAAGGCCGGGCCGCCAACGTCGTCGTCATACTCGGCGATGTCTTCATTGATCGCGTAGTGTTTGGACTGGGTCAGGTCGGGGCCAGCTTTAACTGAGCGAGGTACACCCATGTCCAGCATCGCGACAAGTCGCCGCGGTCGTAGGGATTGGGCGATGGCCTGCCGCGCAGAAGTCCGCAATACGGCTCAAAAACGCCCAATAAAACGCGGAGTTGCGCAAAAAAAATTGGCCAACCTATTACGGTTGGCCATATTCAATTGGTGGAGATGGGGGGAATTGAACCCCCGTCCGCCAGCCTTCCGCCTACAGATCTACATGCGTAGCCCGGTCTTTAATTTTCGTCTTCAGCTCCCGGATGGGCACGGATCGCTGTTGCTTATCCCCTTAGGGTTTTAGTGCGTTGGTTAAGGGCGAACCATTGCACGAGTTGGTATGAGTCGACACCTGATTCAGCGGTACCAACACCAGCTGGTCAGATGCTCACCGGATTAAGCGGCGAGGGCGTAGTTGTCGTCGTTCGCAACTAGCTTGTTTGCAAACCGTTTAACGAGCAGATTTGCAGCTCGGCATGCACCGCGAGTTTCAGCACCGACGTCGAAGCCAGTCATCCCCGTTGTGTGCGTGAAGGGTAACACGCCCTGACCCGCGTAACGATGGGTCAGTTGCGGACGCTGGTACGCATGATGCGGCCTTGTTGGCGTTGCCAGTCGCGGTCTTTGATGTCGGCACGTTTGTCGTGCTGCTTCTTGCCTTTGGCGAGGCCTACGGCGAGCTTGGCGCGGCCGCGGTTCCAGTGCAGGTCCAGCGGCACCAGGGTGTAACCGGCGCGTTCGACCTTGCCGATGAGGGTGGCGAGTTGCTTGCGGTGCAAGAGCAGTTTGCGCGTGCGGGTCGAGTCGGCAATCACGTGGGTGCTGGTTTGTGGCAGCGGGGTGACATGCGCGCCAATCAGGTAGGCCTCACCATTGCGCAGGATGACGTAGGCCTCGGCGATCTGTGCGCGGCCGGCGCGCAGGGACTTCACTTCCCAGCCTTGCAGGGCAAGGCCGGCTTCATAGCGTTCTTCGATGAAGTAGTCGTGCCGCGCCTTGCGATTCAGTGCAATGGTGTCGTCGGCCGCTTTGGCCTTGTTCTTTTCACTCATGTGCAAAGTATAGGGGAGCGACGGCCTGCATCATCGGCCCCGCGCACTGGAAACGGCGATTTGACCGCCCTTCGCACTACACTCGCGGCATGCATATTCCGGAATCACGCACGGGAACCTGGTCGTCGAACCGCGCCTTCATCTGGGTCGCGGTCGGCAGTTGCGTGGGCATGGGCACGATGTTGCGTTTTCCGGCCCAGATGCAGGCGTTTGGCGCCATTGCGTTTCTGTCGGCTTACCTGTTGTGCCTGCTGTTGATCGCCTGGCCAATTCTGGCCGCGGAGTGGGGACTGGGGCGGTGGATGCGCGGTGATCTGGTCAGTGGCTTTGCCAATACCGCTGAAACTGCCGGGCTGACACGGCGATGGCGGGTGCTGGGCGGCGTGATGGTGGTGACCGCCGCAATGGTTCTGTCCTATTACAGCGTGATCGCCGGTTGGGGAATGGCTTATCTGGTGCGCGCGGTGGGTGGCGTGCTCAACGCACAGGCGCTTCCGGCGCTGGTCAACAATTATCAGGAACTGGTGGGCGAGCCCGAACGTGGCTTGGCGTGGCACACGCTGTTCATGGTGGTGACGTGCGTGGTCGTGTCGCGCGGCTTTCGATCGGGGGTCGAGCGGTTGGCGATGCGGGTGCTGCCGGCCTCCATGCTGGTCGTCTCGCTGTTGGCCCTGGTGTTGCTGTTGCGAAACGACCCGCCGCCCGACTGGCAGGCGCTGCTCGCGCCGAAGACCTCGCTGCTGGCGCTGGATTTGTGGTTGACGGCGATACGCGAAGCCTTCATCACCGCGGGCTTGGGCCTGGGCGCCATGATGACCCTGGGTGCCTATCTGCCCAGCGACCTGCGGCTACTGCCCACGGCCGGCATCGTGATCATGCTCGACATCATCTTCGGCGTTCTGACGACGATGGTGCTTTTTCTGTTGGGTGGCGGCGCCTCGACCGGGACGGGATTCGAGCTGGTTTTCGTGGGCTTGCCGCAGGCCTTGCCTGCCGGGTTGAGCGGCGTGCTGATCGGCACCCTGGTGTATGGCTTGCTGGTGGTGATGAGCCTGACCTCTGCCGTGGTACTGCTGGAAGTGGTCACCCGATTCGCCATGGAGCGTTGGCGGCACACGCGAATCGATGCGGCGACCACCTCGGCGGCCGTGATCTGGGCCTTGGGCGTGGCGTGTCTGTGGAGTTTCTCGGGGCCGGCATCGTTGGACGCCGAGCAGTTCTCGATTTTCGATGCGCTGATCGTGGCCACCGCGCAACTGGCCGCGCCGGTTTCGGCCCTGGCCGTTTGCGTGTTTGCCGGCCGCATGATTCCGCCCGACCTGCGACGCGCGGTATTCGGGCAGGCGCGCGGCTACTCGGTATGGGCGGCGCTGCTGCGTTACCCGGCGCGAGTGGGGGCGGTGGTCATCGTCCTGGACGCGATCGGGGTGTTCAAGGCCATCCGGGCGCTGTGGTTCTAGTTGCGGGGAAATTAGTGATGAGCGGTGAACTGATTCAGGTTGAAGTGGCCTACGCATTGCCCAGCGAGCAGGTGGTGCTGCGGGTGGACTTGCCTGCCGGCGCCACCGTGCGGGACGCAGTGACGCGCTCGGGTCTGCTCGCGCGTTATCCCGACATAGACCTTGAGCATCAGCGGGTGGGCATTTACGCCCGCCTGGTGTCACTCGACGATGCGGTCAGCGTGGGCGATCGCGTCGAGGTTTATCGGCCCCTGCAGGCCGATCCAAAAACCGCGCGACGCGCCAAGGCGTCGCGGGCGGCGAAGGCCCAGTAGGCCTAGACCGAGCCGGGGTCGGTGGGCGAGCTGCGACCGGGTTTCGGTTGCGTGTCGGGGCGGTCGGCGGGAATCTCGACCGGTTCGTCATCGCCCGTGGGGCGCCGGTAAATGGCGCTGGGATCAATGATGAACGTTTCGGCGCTGTCGGCTTCAACGCCCTCCATACGGGCCAATTGGCCGTCGCGAAAATGCAGGGACACGATGCGCTGGACTTCGGCACCGCGCGGCGCGCGGTAGTAGCCCAGGTAGTCCCAGCGGTTGGGATCGTAGGGATCAGCCGCCATCGGGGTGCCCATCAAGAAGCGAACCTGCTCGGGCGTCATGCCCAGCTCGACCTGGTTGAGCTTGTCCTGCTCGATGAAATTGCCCTGTCGCGTGGGCAACTTATAGACCAGCTGGCAGCCTGCCAGGGTGATGATGCATAAGGTTGCCAGGGCGCTGCTGATCCAAAAACGCATTGCGATTCGTTGTGGTCGAAGCCAGCGGTCATAATACGGCATTACCTGGAGCGCACTCATGGAATCATCTGACCTTCGCAATGCCGGCCTCAAGGTCACGCTGCCACGCCTGAAAATTCTTCAGATTCTGGAAGCCAACGCTGATGCCCATCTGTCGGCCGAGGACATCTACCGTTTGCTGTTGGAATCGCACGAAGAAATTGGCCTGGCGACGGTGTATCGCGTGTTGACCCAGTTCGAAGCGGCCGGCCTGGTAATGCGGCACAACTTTGAAGGCGGTCACTCGGTGTTCGAGCTGGCCAGCGGCGAGCACCACGACCATATGGTCTGCCTGGAAACCGGCAAGGTGATCGAGTTTGTCAGCGAAGACATTGAAAAGCTGCAGCACGCGATCGCCAAACAGTACGGCTACGAGGTGCACGATCACAGCCTGGTGCTGTACGTGAAGCCCGCCAAGAAAGGCTGAGCCACGCCGCGCCGGAGGGATCAGGCGCCGCCCTCGACCTGATCCAGCAGATCGGCAGCCAGCGCCCGCGCCGAGGCTGTGATTTTCTGCCCGCCCTGCAAGCGCGCCAGGGCATCGATGCGCGCCTCGCGGTCCAGCGGCGTGACCCGGGTGTAGGTCTTGCCGCCGCTGATCTCTTTATGAATCGACAGGTGATGGTGCGCCTGCGCCGCAACCTGTGCCTGGTGCGTCACACACAGCACCTGACGGTGCGCGCCCAGGGACCGGAGTTCCTGCCCGACCCGTTCCGCGACGCCGCCACTGATGCCCGCATCGATTTCGTCGAACACCATGGTGGCCATGCCGCGCAACTGGGTGGCCACGACTTGCAGCGCCAGTGACACGCGCGACAACTCGCCGCCGCTGGCCACCTTGTTCAGCGGTCGGGGCGACTGGCCGGGGTTGGCGCTGAACTCGAAACTGACGTCATCAAAGCCGCTGCTGCGCACCGGCTCGCGGGGGTCGGCGGTCACGGCAATCTGGAATCGGGCGTTGGCCATGCCCAGACCCTGAACGATGGGCGTGGCGCCCTCTGCAAGCTGTTTGGCGGCCTTGTCGCGTGCCTTGCTCAGTGCCGTGGCGGCGGTTCTGTAGCGCTCCATTTGCGCGGCCCGTTGGCCATGTAGCGCGAGCAGGCGCTGCTCATGATTCTGATTGCGGTCCAGCTCTTCGCGGAGCGCGTCCAGGTGCGTGCCCAGGGCTTCGGGCCGCACGCGGTGCTTGCGGGCCGTGTCGTGAATGGCGCTCATGCGGCGCTCGGCGCGCTCCAGTTCGCCGGGGTCGAGGTCGAGGCGATCCAGTGCGTCGCGCAGGGCGTGAATCACGTCCTGCAGCTGGGTGCGGGCAGACTCCAGCGTCGGCACCAGCTCGGCAAAGGCCGGGTCCAGCTCGGCCAGCGCGGCGATGAGCTGCTGGGCGCGGCCCACCGCGGCATCGGCGGCGGCATCGTCGCCGGCCAGGCTGTTGAGCGCCTGGGTGCCGTCTTCGAGCAGGCGCCCGGCGTTGGCCAGCCGGCGGTGCTCAGATTCGAGCCGGGGCAGTTCGTCGGCCTGCAGGGCCAGAGCCTCAAGCTCCTGAATCTGGAATTGCAGAAAGTCGAGTCGTGCCGGATCGCCCTGACCCTGCGCGCTGAAGGCGGCAATCTGGGCGTCGGTGTCGTGCAGGGCCTGCGCCGCGCTGGCCACCTTGTCGAGCGCCGCGCCATGCTGGCCGAAATCATCGAGGGTCTGGCGCTGCACGTCGCCGCGCAACAGGGTTTGCGATTCCGACTGACCATAAATCTCGATCAGGCAGTCGCCCAGCTCGCGCAGGGCGCTGGCGTTGACCGGCTGGGCGTTGACGAAGGCGCGGGTGCGACCCTCATTGAAGATCACCCGGCGCAGCACCACCAGGCCCGGGTCATCCTCGTCGAGCAGTGCCTGGGCTTTCAGCCACTGGCTGGCGGCCGAATCATCTTCGGGTGGCAGCTCGAACGTGGCGGTGATGTCCGCCTTCTCGGCGCCGTCGCGCACCATGCGGCTGTCCGCTCGGGCGCCGGCCAGCAGCCCCAGCGCATCGATGAGGATTGACTTGCCGGCGCCGGTTTCGCCGGTGAGCACCGTCAAGCCGGGGCCGAATTCGAGCGCCACCGAGTCGATGATGGCGAGGTTCTGAATCGAGAGCGACTTGAGCATCAGTTGGGTCCGCGGCCCCAGTGCAGCTTGTTGCGCAGCACATTGAAATAGTCGTACCCGGCGGCGTGAATCAACTGCATGCGGAACGCGGCGCGTTCCACGATCAGTTCGTCGCCCGGACGCAGCGCTTCGTGCGACTGGCCATCACAGGTGACGGTGGCCAGGGTGCCCGTGCCGCCGCCCAGGCGGATCTTGATGGGCCGGTCAGCAGCCACCACCAGCGGCCGGTCCGACAGGGTGTGCGGGCAGATCGGCACCAGTGAAATGGCCTCCAGCGACGGGTGCATGACCGGGCCGCCGCTGGACAGCGCATAGGCGGTCGAGCCGGTGGGCGAGGAGACGATCAGGCCGTCGGCGCGGTGCTGGCTGATGAACTGCTCGCCAAGCCAGGTATCGAACTCCAGCATGCGGATCGACGCCTGGTTGCGGATCACCACGTCGTTGATGGCCAGCAGCGGCCCCACCTCGCCATGGGCACTGATCACGCGGGCGCTGAGCAGCAGGCGGCTTTCGGTGATGTGCTGCCCGGACAGAACCGCGCTGATGGGCGCTTCGAATGCATCCGGTGGCACGTCGACCATGAAGCCGAGGCGCCCCTGATTGATGCCGAGAATCGGCACCCCGCGCGGCGCCATGACCCGCGCCGCCGCCAGCAGCGTGCCGTCGCCGCCGACCACCAGCGCCAGGTCGCAGCGGGCGGCCAGCAGGTCGCGGGGGCAGAAGCGTTCAGCCGGACGGTCGATATGGGGGCTGAGCCGTTGATCCAGCAGCGGCACGCGGCCCACCGACTCCAGCCAGTCGACCAGCCGGGCGACCGTTTCAAGGGCGTTGCGGTCTTGCTTGCCGATGATGCCCATTCGGGTGAATGCTTGGGTCAAGCGTGGACGACCTGGGAAGGTGAATCAGGCGCCTAGTATTCCATAGCGCCGCCGTGCGTCGCGGCCTGCGGCAGGCGATGATGCGGCAGATTGTTCACGGCATCGAGGCCGGCTGCAGGGTGCCGCTCGACACCAGAACGCGGGGATGATGAATGACCGAACCACTGAACGAACGGGCGGCAGATTTACTCAATCTGCTCATCCAGCGCTACATCCAGGACGGCCAGCCGGTGGGCTCCCGCACCCTGTCGCGGGCGGCCGGTCTGGGGCTGTCTGCGGCCACCATCCGCAATGTCATGGCCGACCTCGACGCACTGGGGCTGGTGGCCTCGCCGCACACCTCGGCGGGGCGCATTCCCACCCAGCGGGGCTATCGCTATTTTGTCGATGCCTTGTTGTCACCCGAGCCGCTGGACGTGATCACCCGCGCCCGGCTCGAAGAGACCTTTGGCGGCGGAGCTCTGGCGCACGGGCCCGACCTGGCCAAGACCGCCAGCGGGCTGCTGTCGCAACTGACGCAGATGGCCGGCGTGGTCACGGTGCCGCGGCGCAATCTGGCCACCTTGCGGCGTATCGAATTCCTGCCGCTGTCGGATCAGCGGGTGCTGGCCATATTGGTCGTCAACCAGCACGAGGTGCAGAACCGGGTGCTGCAAATGGACCGCGCCTATGGCGCCGATGAGCTGACCCGTTATGCCAACGTGCTCAACGAGCATTACGCCGGGCGTGAACTGGGCGCGCTGCGGCAGGCGCTGCTGGACGAGGCCATCGATGCCCAGGACCGGGTCACCGTGACCCTGCGCGATGCGGCGTCCATGGCGCGGCGGGCCATGTCGCCCAACGAGGCGCCCGACTTCGTGCATGCCGGCGGCAGCAACCTGCTGGGTTTTCAGGACCTGACCGACGTGCAGCGGCTGCGCGGCCTGTTTGACGCCCTGGACCAGAAGCGCGACCTGCTGGGGCTGTTCGACCAGTGCCTGGCGGCCGACGGCGTGCAGGTGTTCATCGGTCAGGAGTCCGGCTATCGAGTGCTTGACGAGGTGACGGTGGTCACCGCGCCGTACTACGTCGAGGGCGCCGTGGCCGGCGTGCTGGGGGTGATCGGGCCCACCCGCATGGCCTATCAGCGCATCATCCCGCTGGTGGGCGAGGCGGCGCGCATGCTGTCGAAAGGGCTGGCCGGCAGCTGATTGACGCGGTTCGATCACGTCAGCCCTTGAAAAGGGCGGGGGCACCTCCAGCGTTTGGGCGAGACCGTGAACGCACGGCCGTTCCATTTCCAACACAGCTCCGGCCCATGACCTCAGCCCCGCCTCCCTCCCCGTCGCCCGACGCCCAGCCAGAAGACACCGTGCCCCACGCGCCCGAAGGCGCGGGCGCCGTCCCCGAGTCTGAAATTCCGCTCGAAGCGCAATTGGTCGCCCTTGAGGCCGCGCTGGCCGAAGCCGAGCAGGCCGCGGCCCAGGCCAAGGACGCGCAACTGCGCGCCGCCGCCGACTTCGAGAACACCCGCCGTCGACTGGAGCGCGATGCACAGCGCACCGCCCAGTACGCCACCGAGAACCTGCTGAAGGAGTTGCTGGCCGTCGCCGACTCGGTGGAACTGGGCCTCAAGGCCGCGCGCAAGCCCGATGCCGAGGTTGCCGCACTGACCGAAGGCATGGAAATCACCCAGAGGCAGGTCAACAGCTTTCTCGAAAAGCAGGGCGTCACCGCGCTGGACCCCGCCGGGCAGCCCTTCAACCCTGACGAGCAGCAGGCCATGAGCATGATCGAGAGTGCCGACGTGCCGCCCAATCATGTGCTGGCGGTGATGCAGCAGGGCTACCGGCTGCATGACCGACTGCTGCGGCCGGCCATGGTCATCGTGGCCAAAGCGCCGGCACAAGCAGCAGAAAACTGAGCGTTCTCCCCGGCGCGCCCCTTGAATCCGGGTGATGCGCGCCCACTTCATTCCTCAAATCCGTATCGCGAAATTTTCAGGAGTCACCCATGGCAAAGATCATCGGCATCGACCTCGGCACCACCAACAGCTGCGTGGCCATCATGGACGGCGGCACCGCCAAGGTCATCGAAAACAGTGAGGGCGAGCGCACCACGCCGTCCATCGTCGCCTACACCGATGATGGCCAGACCATCGTGGGCCGCTCGGCCAAGCGGCAGGCCGTCACCAACCCGCACAACACCCTGCATGCAGTGAAGCGTCTCATCGGCCGTCGTTTCGACGACGCCGTGGTGCAGAAAGACATCGCGATGGTGCCTTACAAGATCGTCAAGAACGACAACGGCGATGCCTGGGTCGAGGCGCGCGGCAAGCGCATGGCCCCGCCGCAGGTCAGCGCCGAAGTGCTGATGAAGATGAAAAAGACCGCCGAGGACTACCTGGGCGAGAAAGTCACCGAAGCGGTCATCACCGTGCCGGCCTACTTCAACGACGACCAGCGCCAGGCCACCAAGGACGCGGGCAGAATCGCCGGCCTTGAAGTCAAGCGCATCATCAACGAGCCCACTGCGGCTGCGCTGGCCTTCGGCATGGACAAGGTCAAGGGCGATCGCAAGATTGCCGTGTACGACCTGGGCGGCGGCACCTTCGACGTGTCGATCATCGAGATCGCCGAAGTCGACGGCGAGCATCAGTTCGAAGTGCTGGCCACCAACGGGGACACCTTCCTCGGCGGCGAAGACTTCGACATGCGCGTGATCGACTACATCGCCACCGAGTTCCAGAAAGAGCAGGGCGTTGACCTGAAAAAAGATGCGCTGGCCCTGCAGCGCCTCAAGGAAGCGGCCGAGAAGGCCAAGATCGAGTTGTCGAGCACCACGCAGACCGAGATCAACCTGCCGTACATCACCGCCGACGCCTCGGGCCCGAAGCATTTGGTCATGAAGCTGTCGCGGGCCAAGCTCGAATCGCTGGTCGATGAGCTGATCCAGCGCTCGGTCGAGCCGTGCAAGGTGGCGCTCAAGGACGCCGGCCTCAAGGCGGGCGACATTCAGGAAGTGATCCTGGTCGGCGGTCAGACCCGCATGCCCAAGGTGCAGGAAGTGGTCAAGGACTTCTTCGGCCGCGAACCGCGCAAGGACGTCAACCCCGACGAGGCCGTGGCCGTAGGCGCTGCCATTCAGGGCGCGGTGCTGGCCGGCGACGTGAAAGACGTGCTGCTGCTCGACGTCACGCCGCTGTCGCTGGGCATCGAAACCCTGGGCGGCAAGATGACCAAGCTGATCGAGAAGAACACCACGATTCCGACCAAGAAGTCCGAAACCTTCACCACCGCCGACGACAACCAGACGGCAGTGACCATTCAGGTCTATCAGGGCGAGCGCGAGATTGCCTCGGCCAACAAGAGCCTGGGCCGCTTCGACCTGACCGACATTCCCCCCGCCGCCCGCGGTGTGCCGCAGGTGGAGGTGACCTTCGACATCGACGCCAACGGCATTCTCAACGTGTCGGCCAAGGACAAGGCCACCGGCAAGACCCAGTCGATCGTGGTCAAGGCCAACTCCGGCCTGAATGACGACGAGATCGCCAAAATGGTCAAGGACGCCGAACTGCACGCCGAGGAAGACCGTCAGTTCAACGAGCTGATCAGCGCCCGCAATCAGGCCGACCAGATGATTCACGGCGTCGAAAAATCGCTGAAGGACCTCGAAGCCGAGGTGCAGGGCGAGGAAAAAGCGCAGATCGAGGCAGCCATTGCCGAACTGCGTGAAGCCGCCAAGGGCAGCGACAAGGCGGCGATCGACACCAAGACCGCGGCACTGGCCGAAGTGGCCACCAAGCTCGCCGAGCGCGCCTATGCCAAGGCCGGCGGCGGTGATCCGGCGGGCGCGGCGGCCGATCAGGCTGCGGGCGGCGCCGGCAATGCCGACAGCGACGTGGTGGACGCCGAGTTCACCGAAGTCAAAGACAAGAAATAACCGCAGTCGTGGCCTAAGGGGTGAGACGCTTGAAGGCGCCTCATCCCTTTCGCTTTTCTGCTGGTGGGCACGTGGCAATTCACTTTTATCGGGAAACGCGGCATGAGCAAACGCGACTATTACGAAGTGCTGGGAGTGGCCCGCGACGCTGACGACGATGTGCTCAAGAAGGCCTATCGGCGGCTGGCCATGAAGCTGCATCCCGATCGTAATCCGGGCGATGCCGGGGCCGAAGAGAAGTTCAAGGAAGCCAACGAAGCCTATGAAGTGCTGACCGACCCGCAGAAGCGCGCGGTTTACGATCAGCACGGGCATGACGGCCTGAGCCGCGGCGGCGGTGGCGCCGGGGCAGGCGGCTTCTCCGATATTTTTGGCGATGTGTTCGCCGACATCTTTGGCGGTCGGGGTGGCGGTGGCGGCGGGCGCGCCGGCCCGCGCCGCGGTTCCGATTTGCGTTACATGATGGACCTCGAGCTCGAACAGGCCGCCGCCGGCACCGAAGAGACCATCCGCATTCCCAGTTGGTCGAGCTGCGAAAGCTGCGACGGCCACGGCACGGCCGACGGCAAGCGCCCCGGCACCTGCCCGAGCTGCCATGGCGCCGGTCAGGTGCGGGTACAGCAGGGCTTCTTCGTGATGCAGCAGACCTGCCCGGCCTGTCGCGGCCGCGGCACCGTGGTCACCGATCCCTGCAAGCCCTGTCGAGGGGCGGGCAAGGTGCAGAAAGAAAAGACGCTGAGCGTCAAGATTCCGGCCGGTGTGGACACCGGCGACCGGATCCGCCTGTCCGGTGAAGGCGAGCCGGGTGAGAAGGGCGCCGCGCCAGGCGACCTGTATGTGCAGATCAACGTGCGCCCGCACGATTTCTTCGACCGCGACGGCAACGACCTGCACTGCACGATTCCGGTCGACATGACCACGGCGGCGCTGGGCGGTGAGGTAGAGGCGCCGACCCTGGAGGGTTCGGTCACGCTGAAAATTCCGGAAGGCACCCAGAGCGGCAAGACCTTCCGTCTGCGCGGACGTGGGGTGAAGTCGGTGCGCGGCGCCGGGCAGGGCGACCTGCTGTGCCAGGTGCGGGTGGAAACACCGCGCAATCTGGGCCGTCGTCAGCGTGAGCTGCTGCAGGAGCTCCGGGCGTCGATGGAAGGCCGCGGCGCCACACACAACCCCGAAACCGCCTCGTGGCTCGACAAGGCCAAGCACTTCCTCGAGGCACATCTGAAGCCCTGAGGTGCAGGCTTCGGGCGCAAGCCCGCGTCCGGAACCGTTTGGGCGCCGCTGATGACCCCAGGCGACGGTGCCCGTCGACTGGGCCGTCTTCGCCATTGATATCAAGTGGTTTAGTGTCTATGTTGGCGTGAACGGATACCTGTGTCCTGACCATAGCGGAGCGCCTGCCTCACTCATGAGCGACATCGAACAGCAAAGCCTCCGCTATTTCGTCCAGCGTGGATGCGACCCCCAGTGGCAGGATTTTCTCTACGCCATGTCCGAAGAGCTGTCCGAGCAGCTGTCTTTGCCCGAGCTGCGCGGCTTCTTCTACGCCGTGGGCGCGCGCATGGCGGCGGCCGCGCCGGTGGCGGCGGGCAGCTCGCTGGCCGAACTTGAACTGGCGTTCAACGACTGGCTGGCGCAGCGTGACTGGGGCTTCGTGCGCATTCACGACCGGCAGAGCGCCCTCGAACTGACCCACGCCTGTGCGCCGCTCAGAGCCGCGTTTGGCGAGCGCGGCATGGCCGCCGCCGGTGCCATCATCGAGGGGCTGTACAGCACCTGGCTGACGCAGGTCGGTGTCGATGACAAGTTGGCCCTGCGGCAGATCGGCGAGGCTGAAGGTCCGGCAGACGTGCTGAAATTTCGGCTCGCCCACCAGAGTCTGTTCGCCTGATTCGCATGAGCAACCGCAACGACGACATCAAGCAGCTGTTCTCCCACCTGGGCCTCAACGACCAGGACTATCTGGAGCTGCGTCGCCAAAGCGGGGGCACCGAGGCCGAGCGCGCCAAGCCGCAACCCGAAGCCGAGCCCCGCCCCGAGGCGCCGTCGCCAGGTGCGACCGCGACGCCCGCCGGGGACACCACCCGACGCTTCAACGCGCAGACACAACCCAAGGTTTTTTTGCCGGGCCTGACGCCCGACCTCGGCGCGCCAGAGCAACCGCCCCCACCGACCGTTCCGCGTGTACGTCGACCGGCACCCGTGGTCGATGCCGTCGCGCCCACCGCGCCCATCGCGCCGGCACCCGCGGAGCCGACCGTGACGCGGCCCGCGCGTCGCTGGGCAATGGTCGATGCCGCCACGGCGTCGTCCGCCGACAAGGTCGCGAGCGTGCGCGCACCCACCCCAGCACAGAGCCCGGCGCCAGCGCCGCAAGCGGCACCCGCCGCACCGGCTGCCCCTGCCGCGGGTGGCGCCCGCCCCTGGGCCGGGCTGAATCAACGGCCGCTGTCGCGCAAGGCGCCGCCTGCCGCTGCCCGTGATGCCGCTGAGCGTGGCCACGAGGCGGCCGCGCCGGCCACGGGCTTGCAACAGGTCATCGCACGCCTGGCGCATCCCGAGATGACCACCGATCGTGGCGCTGCCCCGCAATTGCATTACGCGCCGCGGCCACTGGCCGGCACCGGGCGTGACGAAGCGCCGGCCGAGAGTTCCGATCTGGGTGCGGTATTTGGCCGTCTGAGTCGTACGCGGCAGTAGCCGCGGGTGCCCATGAACCATGAGCATCCCAGGCTGATTGCGGTCGTGTCGCCCAAAGGCGGCGTCGGCAAGACGACCGTGACGGCCAACCTTGCCCTCAAGCTGGCGGCGTCCGGGCAGTCGGTGCTGGTGATTGATCTCGACCCTCAGAACGCGCTGCGTCTGCACCTGCAGTTGCCCTTCGCCGAGGTCGGTGGCCACGCCGTGCAGACACTCAACGACGAACCCTGGTCCGCGGCGCTGTGCGTGAGCCCCTGTGGCGTGACGGTATTGCCGTTCGGCCAGCTGGACGACGACGCGGTCGATCGGTTCGAACGACGCTGCCAGGACCAACCCGCGTGGCTGGCGCAGGGGCTCGCCTCGCTGAAGCTCCAGCCGCGCACCTGGGTGGTCATCGACACCCCGCCCGGCAGTGCACTGCAGGTGCGGCAGCTGTTGCCACAGGTCAATGCGCTGCTGTGCGTGCTGTTGCCCGAGGTTGCGTCACTGGTCACGGTGGCGACCATGGAGCGCTGGTTGCAGACCTACTGCCTGGGGCAGCCGGATTTCATGCTGGGCGCCTACCTCATCAACGCCGTGTCGGACGCCGATGCACTGGAGACAGATGTGATCGAGGCCCTGAAGGCTCGCGTGGGCCCGCGCCTGGCCCCTTGCACCATTCGGCGCAGCCACGTGCTGCGGGAATCCTTTGCTTCGGCGCAGCCGGTGTCGGAGTACGCACCTGCCGACCCGGTCAACGACGATTACCGCGTGCTGGCCGATTGGCTGGTGGCCCACACATGAGCGGCTCCAACGAAGAACAGGCGTTCAAGCGCGGCCTGATGAACCCCAATCTCGACCGCCGCATCGAGCGTCTGGTCGAGCAGCCGATCTGGGGCATTCCGTTCGCGTTGCCGTTGATGGTGCTGATCTGCCTGCTGCCGGCCATCGGCTTCATTTCGACCCCCCTGTCGATCACCCAGCAAACCGTGATGGGAGCCGTCACGCTGATCCTCGCCCTGTGGATAAACCGCATGGACGGGCGCCTGGCGTCGCTGATGATGATCACGCTGTCGATCCTGGTCAGCACCCGCTACATGTACTGGCGCCTGACCGAAACGCTGGGCTGGGGCATGTCGCATCGCGACGGCATCGACACCTTTTTCTCGGTGGGTCTGGTGGCCGCCGAAATGTATGCCTTCATCGTGCTGTTTCTGGGCTATTTTCAGGTGCTGTGGCCGCTGCAGCGCAAGCCGGTGCCGTTGCCCAAACAGGTCGATCAATGGCCCACCGTCGACATCTACATCCCCACCTACAACGAACCCTTGAGCGTCGTGCGGCCGACGATTCTCGCGTCGATGGCCATGGACTGGCCGCGCGACAAGCTGCGGATCTATGTGCTCGATGACGGCCGGCGTGCCGAGTTCAAGCAGTTCTGTGACGAGGTGGGGGTGACGCACATCACCCGAGCCGACTCCAAGCACGCCAAGGCCGGCAACCTCAACCGGGCCATGACCAAGACCCAGGGCGAATTCATCGCCATCTTCGATTGCGACCACATCCCCACGCGCTCCTTCTTGCAGGTGGCGATGGGCTGGATGATCAAGGACCCGAAGCTGGCGATGATGCAGACGCCGCACCACTTCTTCTCGCCAGATCCGTTCGAGCGCAACCTGGGCACCTTCCGCAAGGTGCCGAACGAGGGTGAGCTGTTCTACGGCCTGCTGCAGGACGGCAACGATTTCTGGAACGCCACGTTTTTCTGCGGCTCCTGCGCGGTGCTGCGCCGAACCGCGCTGGAGGATGTGGGCGGCATTGCCGTGGAAACGGTGACCGAAGACGCGCACACCGCGCTCAAGATGCACCGCAAGGGGTGGAAGACGGCGTATCTCAATCTGCCGCAGGCCGCCGGTCTGGCAACCGAGTCGCTGTCGGCCCACGTGGGGCAGCGCATCCGTTGGGCGCGCGGCATGGCGCAGATTTTTCGTACCGACAATCCATTCATTGCAAAAGGCCTGTCGATCGGCCAACGGCTGTGCTACGCCAACGCAATGCTGCACTTCTTTTATGGCCTGCCGCGCCTGGTGTTTCTGACCGCGCCGCTGTCGTACCTGTTTTTTGAAGCGCACATCATCGAGGCTTCGGCGCTGGCGATTGCCGCCTATGCGGCGCCGCACCTGGTGCACGCCAACCTCACCAACTCACGGCTGCAGGGGGCATTCAGACATTCGTTCTGGGCCGAGGTCTACGAGACCGTGCTGGCTACCTACATCCTCATTCCGACCACGGTGGCGCTGATCAACCCGAAACTGGGCACGTTCAACGTGACCGTGAAGGGCGGCATGGTCGACAGGGAATACTTCGACCGCTCGATCGCCAAGCCCTATCTCATCCTGCTGGGGCTGAACGTGACGGCCTTCTGCTTTGGCGTGGCGCGGTTCATGTACTTCAACACGCACGAACTCGACACGGTGCTGCTGAACATGTTCTGGACCGTGTACAACGCCGTCATTCTGGGCGCGGCGGTGGCGGTGGCCTGGGAGTCGCAACAGATTCGGCGGACCATTCGCGTGGCGGTGGCCTTGCCCGCGCGCGTGCGCCTGGCCGACGGACGCGAGATTGAATGCACCACGCGTGACATTTCGGAAGGCGGCACCGCGCTCAATGTCGCCGGGCAGGGTAGCCTGCCCAGCGGCACCGAAGTGGACGTGGCCCTGCTGCCTCAGTATCAGCAGGTGTGGATCAAGGCCAAGATCGTGCGCAGCGTCGAGGGCATGATGAGCGTGAGCTTTCTGCCCTTGAATCTTGAGCAGGAGCGGCAGCTGGTGTTCGCGATATTCGGTCGGGCTGATGCGTGGATGGAATGGTCCACCAATCGGCGGGGCGACCGGCTGGGAGAGTCGTTCGGTGAAGTGGCGCGTTACGGGGTGTCGGGCGTGGCCCGCATCGTTCACCTGGGGATAACCAACTTAGTTGCAACCATGAAAAAGAATACGGCTGGGGTCATGCGAATTTTGGGTCGGCGACGTGGGGCAGGCGCGGCAGCGCTGGGCATCCTGCTCGTCGTGGGCGTGTTGGGCGTGCACGGCACCGCGGCGGCGCAAGACGGCGAGGCACGCGCCACGCGGGCCGAAAGCCGCACGCTCAGCTTTGAAGACATGGGCATCAACCGGCCCATCCGTCTGCGCGGTGCGCAGGGTGAAATCGCGATTCCACTGAGCGTGCGTGACGATGAAATCGTCCGGCGCGCCCGGCTGAGATTGAAGTACGCGCATTCGCCGTCGCTGATTTTCCCGCTGTCGCACCTCAACGTTTTCATGAACAACGAGCTGTCGGCAACGATTCCGTCGAGCGCGGAAACCGCCGAGGGCGCAGAGCGCGTCATCGAACTCGACCCGCTGCTGTTCGTGCGGTTCAACCAGATCGGCCTGCAGTTCATCGGCAACTACACGCTGGACTGCCAGGACCCGCTGAACAGCGTGCTGTGGTCGATCATCAGCAACCAGTCGACCCTTGAGCTCGACATCGAGCCGATCAACCTACCCGATGACCTGACCCTGTTGCCGCAGCCGTTCTTCGACAGCCGCGACCAGCGGCGACTGGTGCTGCCCATCGTCTTCGCCGCGCCGCCCAATATTGACGAGCTGCGTGCGGCGGGGGTCGTGGCCTCTTGGTTCGGGGCGCTGGCGGCCTACCGCGGCGCCGAGTTCCCGGTGCACGTGGGCGAGCTGCCACCGGGTCACGCCATCGTCATCAGCGGGGGCGGGGCCATGCCGCAGGGGCTGAGTCGACCCAGCGCGCCGGGCGCCAGTGTGTCGATCGCGTCCAACCCGCGTTCGCCCGACTCGAAACTGCTGGTGGTGGCCGGCACCGACGGGCAGGCGCTCAACATTGCCGCCAAGGCGGTCAGCCTGAAGACCGGCTCGCTGTCGGGGCCGCTCGCCCAGATTCGCGAGTTCACCGATCCGCCGCCCCGCGCGCCCTATGACGCGCCGCGCTGGCTGCCCACCGACCGCGCCGTCGAACTGGGTGAGATCCATGAATTCCCGCTGGTCGCCAGCGGGGCCTACCCCGACCTGATCCGCGTGCCGTTCAGTCTGCCGCCGGACCTGTTCACCTGGCGCAGCAAGGGGCTCAAACTTGATCTGAAGTATCGCTACACACCGTCGGTGGGCAGCAAGTCCACGCTCAACGTCAACGTCAACAATGAGTTTGTCGAAGCGGTCGCGCTGTCGGTGACCAATGACGAGCGTTATGCCGAAGACCGCATCAACCTGCCCTTCGTGTCCCAGTACGACGCGGTCAACGCCGCCACGGTCTACATCCCCGACTACAAATTCGGGGTCGATAACGAATTGCAGTTCCAGTACTACTTCGAGCGGGAGCAGGGCGGGCCGTGCCGCGACATCGTGCTGGACAATCTGCGTGGCGGCATCGACAAGGACTCGACCCTTGACCTGCGCGGCATGCCGCACTACACGCAGATGCCCGACCTGTCGAAGTTCGCCAGCGCCGGCTGGCCGTTCACCCGCATGGCCGACCTGTCGGAAACGGCGGTGATCCTGCCCGACAGCCTGCAGGCCGGTGACATCGAACTGTTCCTCGCGCTGATGGGCCGCATCGGACGCGCCACCGGATTCCCGGCGCACCGCGTGCGCCTGGCCCGGGCCGCCGAAGTCGACCAGTTCGAAGACGCTCACCTGTTGGTGCTGGGCACCGGCGCCACGCAGCCACTGCTCAGCCGCTGGGCCGATGACATGCCCATGACCTTCACGTCGACCGAGATGCGCATCAATTTCATCGGCCCGGTGGAACGCCTGCGCGCCCGCTGGGAGAACCGGGACGTGTCGGGCGCGCAGCGCCACGCTGGCAACATGGTGCTCAATGCCTCGGATGATCTTGGCGCGATCATGGGGCTGCAGTCGCCGCTCAACGGCAATCGCTCGGTGGTGGTGATTGCCGCCTCCACGCCCCAGGGCCTGGGGCAGATGGCCGACGTGCTCTCCGACCCCGGCAAGAGCCAGTTCGTCCGCAACGAACTGGTGCTGGTCAGCGGTGACGTGGTCAACCACTACGATCTGGGCGCGCGCTACGCCATGGGGCGGCTGCCGCTGGTGCTGGGCCTGCGCTGGTGGCTGTCGCACCAGCCGATGATGTTGGTGGTGATTGGCCTGCTGGCGTCGCTGTTGATCGCCCTGGTGCTTTACCGCGTGTTGCGCCGCATGGCGCTGGCGCGCAAGGAGGCCCGCACGTGACCGCAGCCCTGACGTCTTTCACCGCCGCGTCCGCGTAGCGCATGGCCAAAGTGCTCGGATGGGCGATTACAGGCCTCGCGGTGGGGGGGCTGGCCGTCGGCCTGTGGTGGTGGCTGACGGTGCGCAACGCGCCGTGGCCCGCCTGGGAAGCGTTTGCCGAGGGCTTCGTGCAGGCCGACGGCCGCGTGGTGGACCACACCGCGGGCGGCCGCACGGTGTCGGAGGGACAGGCCTACGCCGCCTTTTTTGCCCTGGTCGCCAATGACCCGCTGCGGTTTGATCGCATCATCGAGTGGACGCAGAACAACCTCAGCGCCGGCAGTTTCGCCAAGCAGCTGCCGGCCTGGCTGTGGGGCGAAAAGGACGATGGTAGCTGGGGCGTGAAAGACGCCAATGCCGCCAGCGATGCCGATCTTTGGCTGGCCTATGCCTTGTTCGAGGCATCACGGCTGTGGGCCGTTCCGCGGTATCACGCCATGGCCCAGGACCTGTTGGCCCAGGTCAAGGCCAAGGAGATCGTCGAGCTGCCCGGCGTCGGGCCGATGCTGATTCCCGCGCCGCAGGGATTCCAGCGCGACGACGGCCACTGGCGCCTCAACCCCAGCTATCTGCCGGAGTTCCAGCTCCGCTACTTCCAGCAGCAGGACCCTGAGGGTCCGTGGTCGTCGGTGTGGGGCAACTTCCTGGGCCTGATGCAGCGTTATCGGCAACAGGGTCTGGTGCCCGACTGGTTCGAGGTGGCCCCCTCAGGTCAGCCCGTCCCCTGCCGCGTCACCGGCCATCTGGGCAGCTATGACGCAATACGCAGCTATCTCTGGGCGGCGATGACGCCGGCCGCAGCCGAGGGACAGGGCTTGATGCCCTTGGTCGCCGAGGCCCGGTCGACACTGCGGCGCGGCGTCGCCGATGGGTCGCTGGAAAAGATCGATGTGATGACCGGCGAGACCCAAGGGCCGATGCCGCTGGGATTCGCCGCCGCGCTGTTGCCCTATTTCAGCGCCTTGGATGATGATGAATCGGTGGCCGCCCTCGAGGCGCGCCTCAAGGACCATCGGCACGACGGGCTGCTGGGTCGCCCGCCGCATTATTACGATCAGGTGCTCGCGCTGTTCGGCGAAGGGCATCACGATCAACGATTCAGTTTTGACGGTTTGGGCCGCTTGAACACAAGGTGGGCGCATTGATTGAGCCAGACGACTGGGGCCGATGGATCGCGACGGGGCTGATCGTCCTTGCGATGGGTGTGACCGCCGCCCATGCGCAAGGCAGCGACCCCGAGATCGCGTTTTCCAACCAGGCCCGCCACTGGGAGGCACAGGGTCGTGACGATCTGGCGCGTGACAGTTGGCTGCGCCTGCTGCGGGTGTCGCCCGACAACCCCAGCGCGCTGGCCGGCCTGGCGCTGGCCGAAGCCCGCACCGGCCGCCAGTCCGCCGCCGGCGTGTATCTGGAACGACTGCGCAAGGTCGCCCCGGACCACCCGGAGATTCCGCGTGCCGAAGCGGCCATTCGTGCCGCCTCCTTCGATCAGAAGCAGCTTGATGCGCCGCGCAAACTGGCGCAGGAGGGGCGCTTCGCAGACGCCGTGGCCGCCTATCAACGCGCCTTCGACGGCAAGGTGCCCAACACCCGTCTGGGGCTGGAGTACTACCAGACCCTGGCGGGCACCGAAGGCGGCTGGCAGCCGGCGCGTGACGGCCTCGAAGGGCTGGTCAAGGCCAACCCCGACGAGCCCATCTTCAAGGTCGCCCTGGCGCAGCACCTCACCTATCAGGAAGCCACCCGCCGTGAAGGCGTGCAGCGCCTGTCGGCCCTCGCCGACGAGGCGTCGGTGGCGGGCCAGGTTCAATCAGCCTGGCGGCAGGGGCTGATCTGGCTGTCGGCCACGCCGCGTGACCTGCCGCTGTATCGCGGCTTCATCAGCACGTTCGGTGACGATGCCGAAGTGGGCAAGCGGCTCGCCGCGCTCGAAAAAGTCGGCCCGGGCGGCACCGTGGCCACGCTCGATTCTGGCGAGATTAAGACCTACCCCGGCCCGCAGGTGCGCACGTCCACCGGCGCCGCGCCGCGTGGGCGCACCGCCGAAGAGGTGTTCGGCGAGCGGGTCCGCCAGGCGTTCGAGCGCCTCAACGACGGCGACATCGTCAACGCCGAGCAGGACTTTGCGCAGTTGCTGGCCGAGCAGCCCGGCAACGCGGACGCCTTGGGCGGCCTGGGCATCGTGATGCTGCGGCAGGAGCGTTACAGCGAGGCCAGTAGCCTGCTGGAGCGCGCCACGCAGGCGCAGCCCAAGTCGGCGCAGCGCTGGCGCGAGGCCCTGGGTTCGGCGCGGTTCTGGGGCGCCGTGCGCAGCGCCGATGCCGCGCGCGAAGCCGGTCGGCCCGACGAAGCGGCCCAACGGCTGCGCGCCGCCATCGCCGCCAATCCCGAGATTGCCCGCCAGCAGCCCGAGGTGCAGTCGACCCTGGCCGACGTGCTGTTGCAACAGGGCCAAAGTGGCGAGGCCGAACAGATCTACCGTGACCTGCTGGCCCGCGACCCGCAGAACCTGACCGCCATTCGCGGCCTGGTGGGCGTGTACTCGCAATCCAATCGTCTGCAGGAGGCCATTGCGCTGGCCGAGCGCCTGCCGCCCCAGCTGCAGAACGAAATCGGCAACCTCAGCCAGTTGCGTGGCCAGTTCCTGCGCGAGCAGGCCGACCAAGCGGTGCGCAATCGCGACGACGCCACGGCCCAGCGATTGTTGAAAGAGGCGCTGCTGCTCGATCCCGAGAGCCCGTGGACGCGCTTGTCGCTGGCGCGCATTTACCAGCGTGAGGGCCGCACCCGCGACGCCAACACCCTGGTCGACGGGCTGATCACCGAGGGCAAGCAACTGGCAGACGCCTACTACATCAAGGCGCTGCTGCTGTCGGAGCAGCAGGACTGGTTCAACGCCCTGCAGGTGCTGGAGCGCATTCCGGCGGCCAACCGCACCGACGACATGGCCGCGTTGCAGCGTCGCCTCTGGGTGCGCTACGAAACCGAACGGGCCGCCGTATTCGCGCGTCATGGCCGGCTTGAAGAAGCCGTGCAAATCCTTGCCGTGGTCGAGCCCTATGTGGACGAAACGCCCGAGCTGCTGGGCGCGCTGGCGACGGCGTGGGCGGCGGTGGGCGATGAGCCACGGGCCATGTCGTACATGCGCCAGGCCCTGTCACGGGTGCCGAACCCCGACATTGGCATGCGCCTGCAGTACGCCGGTCTGCTGTTTGCCCTGCAGCAGGATGCCGAGTTCGAAGTGGTGATGGAAGACCTGCTGCGCCAGACCGGCTTCAACGACCAGCAGTCGTTGCAGATGGCCAATATGCGCATCGCCTACCGGCTGCGCCAGGCCGACCTGGTCAGAGAAGACGGCCAGCTGGCGCAAGCCTACGAGTATCTGGAGCCGCTGCTGCGGGTCAATCCCAACGACCCTCGCGTGCTGATGGCGCTTGCGCGGCTGTACAACGACGCCCGGGAATACGATCGGGTCGTGGCCTTGACCCGCCGCGTCATCGACATCGATCCGCAGAATGCCGACGCCTATCGCAGTGCCATCAATGCCGCGTTGGCGATGAACGAGCTTGACCAGGCCGACGTGTTGCTCGACGACGCG
Source organism: Polycyclovorans sp. (assembly GCA_002706265.1). Lineage (GTDB taxonomy): Bacteria > Pseudomonadota > Gammaproteobacteria > Nevskiales > Nevskiaceae > Polycyclovorans. The sequence continues at coordinate 79,421 of PAKU01000040.1, forward strand.
TTCGCGCTGGAGCCCAACAGTGCGCGGCTCTACGCGCTGGCCGGACGCGCCGCGCGGGCGCGCGGTGAAGAGGGGCGGGCGCTGCAGTTGTTCCAGCACGCCCTGCGTCTGGATCAGGAGGTCGGGGGCGCCGAGGGCGTGAGCGGTGATGCGCCGTATTCACCCAATCTGTTTCTGGTGGCGCCCCGTCACACCACCGGTTACACGCAGGGGCGGGCCGAGGGCGTGGTCACCCACCCCGATGACCTCACCGGCAGCGGGCCGGCAAAAAAAAAATCGCCTGAGCCTGGCCGCAGCCCGTGGCTCGTAGCGGCGCTGAACCTGCGGCCGCGGGGGGACTACGCCGCTGATGCCTGGGCGGTGCCGGCCGGCCTGCAGTTGGTGCGGGTGTCGACCGTGACCGAAGGTGGCCAGCCACCGGTGGTCACCCAGGGAATTCCCGGTGCCGAGGGCGGGGTCTGGGTGCAACAGAGCGATGATGTGTACGTGTATCAGCCCGGCACGCCCGCGAGCCAGGCGCCCAGCGTCCCGCAGTACGGCGGCACCACGACCCGGGTGATGCCGGGGCCGGCCGGCGCCGCGCCGCAGGGCCAGGCCGCGCAACCAGACGATTGGCGCTCGCGAACCTCCGGGCCGGTGTTTCCGCGCCAGGCACCGGCCACCGCGCGGCCGCCCCAGCGGCTGGGCAATGACAACCGCTTCCGCGACGAGGTGCTGGACGAGATTGAATCGATCACCGGGCCGCAGGGCGGTTATGCCGTGCCCTCCAGTGCGCCGGTGCCCGGTGGATTTTCCACCCGGCTGACACGCCCCCCCGCGCCGCCAACGCCGCAGGTGCCGGTGCCGCAGGTGTATGGCAGCCAGGTCCCGGCCCAGCCGGTACCATCGGTACAGGGCAGCGGTCTGACCACGGCGCCTGCCCAGCCGGTGGAGGTGATCCGGCCCCGCACCGAGGTTGAATGGGGTGCGCCGGCCGAACAATACGAAGCCCAGGGGTTGCGCGTGGGCCCTCCGGGCATGGCGACCCAGTTGTCCACGCCCGTTTACCGGCAGCAGGCCGCGCCGCCGGCGCCCGCGGTGGTGCAGACCCCGGCGTTTCCGGCGCGCGCGCCGCGCACACCCGATGTGCAATTGCGTCAGGACCCGTTGCTCAGCCGTCCATCGTTTGCGCGCCAACCGGCGCCGACGATACGGCAGGACGCGCCGGGCAATGCCCTGCTGCGTGACATTGCCGACCTGCGTGCGCGGCGCAGCGCCTGGGCGGGCATGGGGCTCAGCGTGCGCAGTCGCGACGGCGTCGCCGGGCTGGATGAACTGTCCGATATGGAGATGCCCATCGAGTTCAGTTTCGCCGGCGAGCGGGCGGGGCGCGTCCGTCTGCGGGCCGTGCCGGTGTTTCTCGACGCCGGGACGGTGGCCGGCAGTCAACTGCCGCTGTTCGGCGCGCTGGCCTTGGTCGACCCCGACATCCTTGAGGGGCGCAGCTTCGGCCAGAGCGAGAGCGGTATTGCCCTGGGTGCGGCCTACCAGGCCGGCCCGTTCAAGATCGACATTGGCAGCACGCCGCTGGGGTTCCCCATCGAAACCCTGGTGGGGGGCATGAACTGGCAGCCGTCCATCGGCGACACCAGCTTCAAGCTGGACCTGTCGCGGCGCTCGGTGACCGACAGCCTGCTGTCCTACGCCGGGGCCTTCGATCCCGGTCTGGGCGAGGACTGGGGCGGCGTCACCAAGAATGGCGCGCGTCTCGACATCAGCCAGGGCCTCGGGGCCTACGGCGTCTACGGCAACGTGGGCTATCACGTGTATGACGGCGAAAACGTCGCGCGCAACCACGCCTACGAGCTGGGCACCGGCTTCTACGCCCGTGCGATCGAGCGACCCAACATGCGCGTGACCTGGGGGCTCAACCTCACCACCTTCGCCTTCGACGAAAACCTGCGGCGTTTCACCTTCGGGCACGGCGGCTATTTCAGTCCGCAATCCTATGTGTCGCTGGCGATACCGGTGGAGCTGGTGGGTGGGCGCAACCGGCTGTCGTATCGCCTCAGCGGGTCACTGGGGATCCAGGGCTTTCGTGAAGATGGCACGGCGCTGTTCCCCAACGACTCGGCCCTGCAGACCGCCGTCGAGGCGCTGGTGCTCGACAGCCCCGACACCGAGCAGGTGGGCGGCTACACCAGCCAAAGCTCCAGCGGCCTGGGCTTTTCGCTGGGCGGCACGCTGGAGTACCTGATCACCGCGCAGTTGGTCGCCGGCGCGCGCGTGGGCCTGGACAACGCCCGCGACTACGACGAGGCCTACGCCTCGGCCTACCTGCGCTATTTCCTCACGCCCCAGGGGCGTGTGGCGATTCCGCCCGCGCCGCTGTTCCCCTACTACAACTTTGGAGACCCCAGGCTATGAGCCGCTGGCTGTGGTGGGCGCCCTTGCTGGTGCTGATGATGACGGGCTGTGCCGTTCAGCAGGCCGAGCGGCGCATCATTCCCGTGGGAGATGCCGACTACCGCGTCGAGACCTCGGGGCCGCTGCGCGACACCTACCCGGTGCCGGTGCGCGAAACGCCGTTCGAGCCCGAGCGTCAGCCAATGTTCGTCACCCAGGACATGGTGGCCCGGCAGCATCTTGCCGAGGGGCGACCCGATGCCGCCGAACAGGCCTTGCAGGAAGCCCTGCAAGTGAACCCCTTCGACCCGGCAGCCATGAACAACCTGGCGGTGGTGCGCAGTGAACAAGGCCATTACTACGAGGCCATTGACCTGCTGGAGCGCGCGTCGCGGCTGTCACCCGACGATCCCGAGATCGCCGCCAATCTGGCCCGACTGCGTCATTGGGTGCAGGCCTATGGCATGAGCGCTGCCGACCCTTATGGCGTGCTGCCGCACCCCGCCGACGGCACACCCACCTTGAATCAGCCCAGCGTGCCGCCCCCGGCGCCGCCGCTGTGGAATGCCCAGCCCAGCCGATACTGAACCGGTTGCCGTGTCCGCCCGTCGACGCCAGCCGTTGGCGGGCTTTTTTGATGATGAATGGGAGAGTCGATGATGTTGAAACACAGTGTCTATTTCGACGGCGCGGTTCAAAGCGTCGGCTTCGAGCGCTTGGGCCGGCGCGCCACCGTGGGCGTCATCGCCGCCGGTGAATACCACTTCGGCACCGACGGTGCCGAGCGCATGACCGTGGTCAGCGGTACGCTGCGGGCCCGGCTCGACGGGACGGCCGACTGGGTGCACTACCCGGCGGGCACCTGTTTCGAGATTCCGCCGTCCAGCGGTTTCGACGTTGAAGCGCTTGGGGGGCCGGCCGCGTATCTCTGCGAGTTTCTGTAGCCTCGCGCATCGCGGCGGCATGGTGACGCGGGCCCGCCTCAACCAGGGAGACGAACGTGGATTTTGACGCCTACCGACAACGCGATGGCCTTGGCCTTGCGCAGGCCGTGGCGGCGGGCGAGACCACCGCAGCCGAGCTGCTGGCGCTGGCACAGGCCCGCGCGGCGGCGGTCAACCCGAAGATCAACGCCATCGTCGTCGACATGGCCGCCCAGGCCGAGGCACAGGCCCGCCTGCCGCAGAAGGGTCCGTTTGCCGGCGTGCCGTTCCTGATCAAGGACCTGATCCAGGATTACGCAGGCGTGCCCACCACCTGGGGCTCGCGGGCTTGGGTCGGCAACGTGCCGACCGAGCATGCCCACATGGTGGCGCGGTGGCTCAAGGCCGGGCTGGTGATCTTCGGCAAGACCAACACGCCCGAACTGGGCCTGAAGGGCACCACCGAGCCGCTGCTGTGGGGGCCGTGTCGCAATCCCTGGCAGCTTGAACACAGCGCCGGCGGCTCCAGTGGCGGGTCGGCGGCCGCAGTGGCGGCCGGCATCGTGCCCATGGCCGGCGCCAACGACGGCGGCGGTTCGATCCGCATCCCGGCCGCGATGTGTGGCCTGTTCGGCTTTCGGCCGGGGCGCGGCCGCGTCTCCGTCGGGCCGGCCTTCGCCGAGGTCTGGGAAGGCGCCAGCGCCGATGGCGTGGTCAGCATCAGCGTGCGCGACGCCGCCGCCATGCTCGATGTCATGAGCGGACCTGAAACGGGTGATCCTTACCCCTTTTCCGCCGCGCCCGCGCCCTATCAGCAACAGGCGGCCCAGCCGCCGCGGCCGCTGCGCATTGCCTACTGCGACCGTTCGCCGCTGGGCACCCCGGTGCACGCCGATTATCGCGCCGCGCTGCAGCGCACGGCGGTGCAACTGGTGGAACTGGGGCATCACGTCGAGGCCGCCGAACCTGAAATCGACGGTCAGGCCCTGGCCCGCGCCTACTTTCATCTGTACTTCGGGCAGGTTGCCGCCAGCGTTGCCGAAGCGGTGGCGGGCGGCGCCAGCGAGCAGGCGTTCGAGCTGGAAACCCGTGTGCTGGCGATGCTGGGCCGCGCCATCAGCGCCGGCGAATATGTCGCCCAGCACCGACTGTGGAACCAGTTCAGCCGCGCGCTGGGGCGCTTCTACGCCCAATATGACCTGTACCTGACGCCCAGCCTCGCGCAGCCGCCGGCGCGCATCGGCAGTCAGGAGATGCCGCGCTGGCAGCAATTGACGGTGCAGCCGCTGCTGGCGGCGAATCTCGGCGGCGCCCTGCTCAAGACCGGCATCGTCGATCAGATGGCCAACGAACAGTTGGCGCGCGTGCCCTTTACCCAGTTGGCCAACCTCACCGGCACGCCGTCGATGAGCGTGCCCCTGCATCAGGCCGACGATGGCCTGCCCATCGGGGTGTTGTTCAACGGCCCGGTGGGCGGCGAGGCCACCCTGTTGCAACTGGCCACCCAGCTTGAAGCGGCACACCCCTGGGCGCAGCGCCGCCCCATGCCATGAGGCCGGCACTGCAGGCCAGTCCGTGGCTGGCGGAGTGGGCACAGCTACGGCCCGCCTGGTTTACCGATGCAGCTCTGGCCGAGCCCAGCGTGCGCTGGACCGAGCCACGCCCCAGCGATGAACCCGCAGCCATGCGCTACCTGCGCGAAAACGTGTTGCGCGAGCGCATGCGCCTGGCGGTGCGTGATCTCGAAGGGCTGGATGACCTCGACACCACCCTGCATGGGCTCAGCGACCTGGCCGAAGCGGCGTGCGCGCTGGCCTTGACGGTGGCCCAGGAGGTGGTGGCTCAGGTGCACGGCTGGCCGGTCGATGAGCGCGGGCAGCGCATTCAGCCGATGATTCTCGGCATGGGCAAGCTCGGCGGGCGCGAGCTCAATTTTTCCAGCGACATCGACCTGATCTTCACCTTTACCGCCCAGGGCGAGACCGACGGCCCGCGCACGCTGGATGCCGGCGGCTTTTTCGCCAAGGTGGTGCAGCGCTTCACCCGCCTGCTGGCCGAGCGCACGCCCGACGGGTTTGTCTACCGTGTCGACTGGATGCTGCGACCCTTCGGCAGCGCCGGCGCCGCCGCCGCCAGCTTTGCGGCGATGGAGGACTACTACCAGGTCCACGGCCGCGAGTGGGAGCGCTACGCCTTGATCAAGGCGCGGCCCATCGCCGGCGACCTGCAGGCCGGATGCCGGTTGCTGGCCAGCCTCACGCCGTTCATCTACCGGCGCTATCTCGACTTCGATGCCATCAACAGCCTGCGCGAATTGAAGCGGCTGATTGAAGATGAAGTGCTGCGCAAGGGGCTGGATGACCACATCAAGCTCGGGGCCGGCGGCATTCGTGAGGTCGAATTCATCGTCCAGAGCTTTCAGCTGGTGCGCGGCGGACAGGACACCGGTCTGCGCTCGACGCAGCTTCGGCCGACCCTGGCGCTGTTGGGCGATCAGCGGCTGCTCGACCCCGAGCGCGCGCGGCAGCTCGACGCCGACTATGCCTATCTGCGGCGGCTGGAAAACGCCATCCAGATGCAGGCCGACGAGCAGACCCATCGCTTCCCCAGTGACCCGCAGGTGCAGGCGCGGCTGGCGCGTCCCCTGGGCCTTGCCGATGCGGCCGCGCTGGTCGACACCACGCGCGCGGTCCGCCAGCGGGTGCGCGCCCTGTTTGCAGAGGTGTTCGCCGAGGACAAGGTCGACGACTCGCCGCTGACCCGGCTGGTGGGGCTGGTGTTTGACCAGCGCATCGAGGTGGACGCCTTGGCCGAAGCCCTGCACGAGGCTGGATTGCAGCCCGCCGAGCCCCTGGCGCGAGACCTGGTGTCGTTGGCGGCGGACCGGCACCTGAGCTTCCTGCGTGCCAGCACCGTCGAGCGCCTGCGCACCCTGGTCGGCCAGGTGCTGGGCGAAGCCGTCGACGTGCCGCAGCCCGGGGTCACGGCGCGGCGGGTGCTGCGCATCGTCGCCGCCATCACCGGCCGCAGCACCTACATCAGCCTGCTGCGCGATGCGCCGGTGGCGCGTCGCCACCTGTTGCAACTGGCCGCGGCCAGCCCCTGGCTCAGTGAGTATCTGGCCGGCAGCCCGGCGCTGCTCGACCAGTTGCTGGACCCCCGCACCTTGCTTGCGCCCATGACCCGCGAAGGCATTGCCAGCGAACTGCAGGACCGGCTCGACAACCTGCCTCCCGAAGACCCCGAGGGGCTGAACAACACCCTGCGACGCTTCCAGAAGGACATCACCCTCAGGGTCGCGGCGGCCGATCTGCTGGAAGACCTGCCCCTGGTCAAGGTCAGCGACTGCCTGACCTGGCTGGCGGAATGCCTGCTCGAAACCGCCCTGAAACAGACCAGTGAGGCAATGACCGCAGAGTTTGGCCAGCCGGTGAAGGCCGACGGCAGCGCCGCCGGGCTGGGCGTGATCGGCTACGGCAAGCTGGGCGGCATCGAAATGGGCTATGGCTCCGATCTCGACCTGGTGTTCATCCATGACGCAGACGACCCGCAGGCCGAGACCGTGGGCGGCCCGCGCAGCCTCGACGTGAGCACCTGGTTCGCCCGCTGTGCGCAGCGGCTGATCAACCTGCTGTCAACGCGCACCGGCACCGGGCGAGTCTATGAAGTGGACCTGCAATTGCGCCCCAACGGGCAATCGGGTCTGGTGGTGATCTCGCTGTCGGGCTTTGCCCGTTACCAGCTCGAATCCGCCTGGACCTGGGAGCATCAGGCCCTGACCCGCGCCCGGTTTCTCAGCGGTCCGGCCTCGCTGGAGGCGGCCTTCTGGGCGCTACGCCGCGACGTGCTGGCACAGCCGCGCGACCGGCGCGCGCTGGCCAAAGCCATCGTCGACATGCGGCAGAAAATGCGCGCCAGCCTCGACCGCAGCACCGAGACCGACTGGGACATCAAGCACGGTGTCGGCGGCCTGACCGACGCCGAGTTCATCACCCAGTTTCTGGTGCTGCGCGAGGCGGCGCGTGTGCCCGCGGTATTGCAGTGGTCCGACAACTGGCGGCAACTGGAGGTGCTGGCCGACTGCGACGTGATCTCCACCGCGTTCAAGGATGATCTGATCAGCGCCTACCGGGAATTGCGAGACCTGGCCCACGGCCGCTCGCTGGAAAACGCCGGCAACCTCGCGCCGCGCGGCACCGCCGCCGCGTCCCAGGCGGTGATTGCCGATGCGTGGACGGCCGTGTTCGGCGGCGGTGCGGCGGGGCAGGACGCCTAGGGGCTGCGCCTGCGTCTGTGCTTTCGCCGCGCGCTCCTTATAATCGCCGGCTTGCCCGCAGGCCGCGGCCAACCCATTCCTAGGACTGACACGCATGACCTCCTTTGCCGATCGCGACGGCTTCATCTGGTTCGATGGTGAACTCAAGCCCTGGCGCGAGTGCACCACCCACGTTCTGACCTATTCGCTGCACTACGGCGTGGGCTGCTTCGAGGGCGTGCGCGCCTATCAGACGCCCGGCGGCACCGCCATTTTCCGGCTGGAAGAACACACCCGTCGCCTGATGAACTCGGCCAAGATCATCGGCATGGCAATGCCCTTCACCGCCGGGCAGCTCAACGAAGCCCAGAAGGACGTGCTGCGCGCCAACAAGCTTGACAGCGCCTACCTGCGGCCGATGGCGTTCTACGGTTCCGAAGGCATGGGCTTGCGGGCAACCGGCCTCAAAACCCACGTCATCGTCGCTGCCTGGGAGTGGGGCGCCTACCTCGGGGTCGAGAACATGGAGCGCGGCATTCGCGTGAAGACCAGTTCGTTTTCGCGCAACTACGTGAACGCCTCGATGTGCCGCGCCAAGGCCAACGCCAATTACCTCAACTCGTCGATGGCGCTCAACGAAGTGCTGAAAGACGGATATGACGAAGCGCTGATGCTCGACCCCGACGGTTACGTCGCCGAGGGCAGCGCCGAAAACATTTTCGTGGTCACCAACGGCGTGATCTCCACCCCCGATGTCACCAGCGCGCTGGATGGCATCACCCGCCGCACGGTGATGACCCTGGCTGAGGAATTCGGCTACACCGTTCGTGAGCGGCGCATCACCCGTGACGAGCTGTATTGCTGCGACGAAGCCTTCTTCACCGGCACCGCGGCCGAAGTGACGCCGATTCGTGAAGTCGACAACCGCGCGGTGGGTCAGGGCAGTCGCGGTCCGGTCACCGCAAAACTGCAGGCCGCGTATCTCGATGCGGTCACCGGCAAGTTGCCCGCCCACAAGGCTTGGCTGACCGCCATCTGAGGGCCATCTCGGCCGCACCGAGGTCCCGGCTCCGGGCGCGCGTCTTCTGGCACGAAGGCGCGCGCCTTTTGCGTTGTCGCCCCGAGCGGGCGGCGAGGCGCCCGGGTGCTGGGTTGTATTTCCTATTCCGGAGGCGTCCACACGGTTGATTGTCCTAGCGGGTCGGGGGCGCGCAGGCCGTAGAGTCTGGCCTGGAGCATGCGCGTTCGACCGCCTGCAAGAGGAGAGCACATGGACGGAACATCGCCCCAATGGGACCTGCTGCTGAAGAATGCGCGGGTCTTTGATGGCACCGGCGCGCCGGGTCTTGAAACCGATATCGCGATCCGTGACGGGGTGATTGCGGCCATCGCGCCCGATCTTTCGCCCCGGCAGGCCAAGCAGACCCTGGCGCTGGAAGGCCAGTGGCTCATGCCCGGCCTGCTCGACGTGCACACCCACTTCGACCTCGAAGTGGAGCTTGAGCCGGGTCTGCCCGAGGCCGTACGCCACGGCACCACCACCGTCATTGCCGCCAACTGCTCGCTGGGCGTTACCTACGGGCATCAACGGCGCAATGGCGAAGACCCCATCGTTGACTGCTTTGCGCGTGTCGAAAACGTGCCCAAGCCGGTGCTGGCCAAAGTGGCCGATCAGTGCACCTGGACCACCTCGGCGGCCTATCTCGATCACTTTGACCGGCTCGCCCTGGGGCCCAATTTCGTGACCATGATTCCGCATTCGATGCTGCGCATCGAGGTGATGGGCCTGAAGGCCTCGGTAAGCCGTGACCCCACTGCCGATGAGCTGGCGCAGATGGAGGCGCTGCTCGAAAAGGGCATGCAGGAAGGCTACGTGGGCTTTTCGACCGATGGCCTGCCGTTTCATTTTCTCGCCAACCGGCCGCACACCGACAAACAGATTCCCACCCAATTTGCCCCGTACCGCGAGCTGAAGACCCTCACCGATGTGGTGCGGCGCTGGGACCGTGTCTGGCAGGCCACGCCGCCCAAGGACGACAAGTTGGCCGTGGTGCGTCATTTTTTGCTCACCTCGGGCCGCCTGCACGGCAAGCCGCTGAGGGTGACGGCGGTGGCGGCGATCGACGTCAGCACCAACCGCTCCATCCTGAAACTGGGCCTGCTGCTGTCGAAGATTCTCAATTCGCGCCTGTTGCGGGGGCACTTCCGCCTGCAGGCACTGGCCGCGCCGTTCAAGACCTGGAGCGACGGCGTGATCACGCCGCTGTCTGAAGAGATTCCCGAACTGCGCCGGCTCAACGAGTGCGACCTGAACGATCGGCCCGCGCGCATGGCCATTCTCAACGACCCGGACTGGGTCAAGGCCTACCGGCGCATGTGGTTCAAGGGCAAGCGCGGCTTCAATCTGGCCCACCTGCTGCGCCTGTTGAAACGTGAAGACATGGTGCTGTCGCGGCGCCTCGATGACATGACCATAGACCGCTGCCCGCAGCCGGAATGGAACAACACCCTGATGGAGACCGTGTTCCAGCGCCTGCAACGCTGGCAACGGGACGGGCTTGGCGCCGTGCCGCACGCCGAAGCCCAAGCGTTCGCGGGGTTTCCGAAGGGCTGCGACGACGCGGACTTTTTCCTGCACCTGCTGCGCATGTTCGACACCGAACTGCGCTGGACGACGGTGACGGCCAACCGGGATCCCAAGGTCGTGCGCGACCTGGTGTTCAACCCGCTGCTGCTGCCCGGCTTCAATGACAGCGGCGCGCACCTGACCAACATGGCCTTCTACGACGGCAACCTGCGCATGCTGAAAATCGCCCAGCAGGAGGGCCTGGCGCGGGTCGCCCATGCGGTGCATCGACTGACCGAAGAGCCGGCATCGTTGTTCGGGCTGGACGTGGGCGTGCTCAAGGTGGGCGCGCGGGCCGACCTGGTGGCCATCGATCCCGAAGCGCTTGCGGCCTACGACTCCGACGCCCACGTGCAGTACGTCTACCGCGATGCTTTCCAGCACCACCAACTGGTGAACCGCAGTGACGCGGTGGTGCGCTGCACCGTGATCAACGGCAAGATCGCGTGGCGCGACGGCGCTTACAGCGCGGCGTTCGGTCACGAGCGGTTCGGGCAATTGCTGCGCCACAAATCGCACCCGTCGGTCATCGCCGCCGGGCAACGCGCGGCCTGAGCGCGACGCACGAACGTTCGGGCTGACCTGCTATGGTCGCCCGCCCATTTACCGGTAATTGCCGCAATGGCCATGACCAAGGCTTACAAGAACGACGCCTTTCTGAACAGCGAAAAGGCGCGTGGCATCCGCATTCTGTGTGAATACTCCGAGCCGGAGCAGCGCTTCGAACGGCTGGGCGTTCACAAGGGCGTCATCTTTTTCGGGTCGGCGCGCACCCGCTCGGTCGATGGCCGGCGTGACTTTTACCGCGAGGCGGCCGACCTGGGTGAGCGGCTGGCGCGCTGGACGGTCGATACCCACCCCGAGAACGAACGCTTTCACCTCATTACCGGCGGTGGTCCCGGCATCATGCAGGCCGGACACGAGGGCGCCGCGCGGGTCGATCGGCGGCTCAACATCGGGCTGAACATTTCACTGCCTTTCGAGCAGCACGTGAATCCGCATGTCGATGACGACCATGCGCTGGAGTTTCACTATTTCTTCCTGCGCAAGTTCTGGTTCCTCAAGCTCGCGCGCGCCGCCGTGATCTTTCCCGGTGGCTTCGGCACGCTCGACGAGCTGTTCGAGCTGCTGACCCTGACCCAGACCGAAAAATCGGCGCCGATGCCCATCATTCTTTACGGCAAGGCGTTCTGGACCGATCTGATCAAGTTCGACGCCCTGGTGGAGCATGGGCTGATCAGCCCTGAAGACGTCCTGCTCTACAGCGTGCAGGACGATGTCGATTCGGCGTTCGAGTGCCTGCGCAGAGGCCTGGAGGCCCCGCCGATCGAGGCGTGACGCCGGGCGCGCGGCGCCTGCTTACTCGATGTCAAGATCGTCTTCGATCAGTGACCGCAGTCGGCGCTCTTCCTTGAGCCGCTCAACGTCCCGCCAGTCGCGCGTTTTGATCGCGGGAGGCGTGGGCTCGTCGATGTCGATCTCGTCGCCGTCACCTGCAAGGTCGTCGTCGGGCAGATCGTCGTAGTCTTCAGTGTTTTCGGCCGGTTTCGTGGCCGGCTTTGCGGCGGGTTTTTCAGCGGCTTTCTTGGGTTTGCGGGCCATGTCTGTCCGATGGAGGCGGCGGCGGATAAAGCATTCGGGCGGCTATTTAGCAGGGTTTTCCGCTTTCGGGAAGCCCTTTGCGTGAAACAGTTCGCGCCGCGCCGGTCGGCATACTCGGCGGCCAGGGCGCAGGCGCTCAGAACTGGTCTTTCCAGCCGCGGATTTCGGCAAAAACCTGTGCTTGCGTGGCCAGTGACCTGCCTGCCCTGGCGCGGGCGGCGGCCTGTACCGAAGGCTGGTCGGTGCGCAGAAACGGGTTGATTGCGCGCTCGCGGCCCAGGGTGCTGGGCAGGGTCGGTTTGCCCTGGTCGCGCAGGGCCTGGGCGTGGTCACGAAACGCCCTCAGCGTGGCATTGTTGGGCTCCACCGCGGCGGCGAAGCTCAGATTGGCAAGGGTGTATTCGTGGGTGCAGGCCACCCGCGTGTCGGCCGGCAGGTCGGCAAGGCGGGTCAGCGACGCCAGCATCTCCTCGGGGGTGCCCTCGAACAGCCGACCGCAGCCGCCGCAGAACAGGGTGTCGCCGCAGAACAGCCAATCGTCCAGCAGGAAGGCGATATGCCCCAGGGTATGGCCCGGCACGTCGATGACACGCACCCGGCCAATGGGCAAGTCGAGCACGTCGCCGCCGCGGACCTCTTGGGTCAGGGTGGGGATGCGGTCGGCCTCGGCAGCCGGGCCAATGACCGGGCAGGGCGCGGCCTCCAGCAGCGCCGGGATGCCGCCGATATGGTCCGGGTGCCAGTGCGTGACCAGAATGCCGGCCAGCTGCCAGCCCCGCGCCTGCACATGCGCGAGCACCGGGGCGGCCTCGCCGGGGTCCACAACCCAGGCCGAGGCGCCGTCCGCCGCGGGCCAGCACCAGACGTAGTTGTCCTGCAGGATGGGAATGGCATGCGCGTGGGTCATGGTGCAGCTCATGAAAAAGGCGGAGCCCAAGCATATCGCGCCCCCCGTGACGCTTATCATGTGAGGCCCTTGCCGAAGGAGCACCGATTCCATGGCCCAACATCCCGTTTCCCCGTTGCCCGGCCTGCGGCGCCTGCATCAGATGAGCGAGCACCACTTGCGCCAGGTGTTGCCCGAGCTGTTCGGCCGGCTGCTGGTGCAGGTGGGCGGTACCGAAGTGGCCGCTGCGATTCGCGATGCCGCGCTGATGCCCAGCGTGGTGATCGGCAGCCCGCGTTCGGCGCCCGCCGATGTCTGGTCGCAACTGACCGCGCTGCCCGTGCCCAATGCCTACGCCGATGCGGTGGTGCTGCCGTTCACCCTGGGTCAGTGCGGCGCGCCGCGCGAAGTGGTCCGCGAGGCGCACCGCGTGTTGAATGACCGGGGGCGGCTGGTGATCGTGGGCCTGAACCCCTGGAGCCCCTGGAACTGGCGCCTGCGCTGGGGCTGGTCGGCGCAACGGGTGCCGGTGCTGCGCAGCACGCCCTCGTTGCAGCGGTTGCGGGATTGGCTGGAACTGCTCGATTTCGAGGTCAGTGACGTGCTGCGGTACACCCCCGGCTGGCGTGGCCTGATGGCGCTGCGTGACGGCGAGGGCGCGTGGCTGCGGCGCCTCATGCAACCTCTGCAGGGGGCTTACATATTGACCGCCCGCAAGCGGGTGATTCCGATGAACCGGCTGCCGCAATCTGTCCGCCAGCGCAGCCGTTCGGGCCTGGGCATGCCGGTGGGCGAGGGCGCCGCCGTGGCCCGCCTGCCCCAGCGCCCGCAATGACCACCGCTCCGGATGCGTCCGACAAGGCCGTGGTGATCTACACCGACGGCGCCTGCCGCGGCAATCCCGGCCCCGGCGGCTGGGGCGCGTTGCTGATCTACGGCGACCGCAAGCGCGCGCTCACCGGCGGCGAGCCGAATACCACCAACAACCGAATGGAAATGATGGCCGCCATTCAGGCGCTCGAAGCTCTGAAATCACCGTGCGCGGTGACCCTGTTCACCGATTCGACATACGTCATGAAAGGGCTCACCGAATGGCTGCCGGGCTGGAAGCGGCGCGGCTGGAAGACCGCGGCGGGCGCGCCGGTCAAGAACCAGGACCTCTGGCAGCGGCTCGATGCCGCCTGCCAGCGCCACACCCTCGAATGGCGCTGGGTGAAAGGCCACGCCGGTGATGCCGGCAACGAGGCGGCCGATGCGCTCGCCAATCAAGGGTTGGAGGCGGCCCGATGACGGTGGAGCGTGAACGACAGATCGTGCTCGACACCGAAACCACCGGGCTGGAGGTGGGCCAGGGGCATCGCGTCATCGAGATCGGCTGCATCGAGCTGGTCAAGCGGCGCTTCACCCGCAATGACTTTCATCAGTATCTGAATCCCGAGCGTGAGATCGACGAGGGCGCCGTGGACGTGCACGGCCTGACCCCCCACTTTCTGGCCAGCAAACCGCGCTTCGCCGAGATTGCCCACGACCTGTGGGCCTACCTTGAAGGCGCCGAGCTGCTGATTCACAACGCGCCATTCGACGTCGGCTTTCTGGACTCGGAGTTCGCCAAGGCCGGCTTCGAGCGCAAGCTGAGCGAGGTGTGCCTCATCACCGACACCCTGGCGCTCGCGCGCCGGCAGATGCCGGGGCAGCGCGTGAGCCTTGATGCCTTGTGCAAGCGCTTCAGCGTCGACAATTCAGGCCGTGATTTTCATGGCGCCCTGCTCGACGCGCGTTTGCTGGCCGACGTGTTTCTGACCATGACCGGCGGGCAGTCTGACCTGGGTCTCGTGTCGGAGCAGGGCAGTCGCGGCGCCGCGCGCTTTGTCGACCAACTGGGGCCGTTGCCGCAGGTGGCGGTGCCGGTGGTGGTGCCCAGCGAAGCCGAATGGGCGGCGCACCGCGCGCGCCTCAAGGCCATGGCGAAGAAGGCGCCGGTGCGGTGGCAGAACGAAGGCGGCTGATCGCCGCCGGCGGGGGCTTCAGCCGGGCCGGTGCGCGAGGGCGGTAACCACCTCGAAGTAGGGGGGGCGCAACTCTCGCGAGGTCACCCGGCAGGCGTCAACCTTGAGCTTGTTCGCAACCAGCAGTTTGCGCAGTGCGGCGGGCTCTATGCCCATGTTCAGATGGTCGTAGGCGACCATGGCCGCTTCATGCTGATGGGACTTGAGGGCGACCACCACCAGCCTGCCCTCGGGTGCCAGCACCCGACCGGCGGCGCGGATCACCTCGGCGGGTGTGCGACTGCAGGTCAAGGCGTGCATCACGAACACGGTGTCGAAGCTGGCCTCTGCGAAGGGCAGGTCGTGCATGTCGGCGCAGTGAAACCGCACGTTGGCGTGCGCCGCCAGCCGCGCGCGACCGGCGGCGACCACGGTCTCGCTGATGTCGACGCAATCGACCGACTCGGCTTCTTCGGCCAGCAATTCGGCGAGCACGCCATCCCCGCTGGCGACATCGAGGACCCGGCCCGGCGCGATGAGGCCGATCAGCCCGCGTGCCGTGGCCTCCCAGGTGCGGCCCGGCGAGTAGTGCACCTCCATGCGCCCGGCCACCGACTCGGCCCAGGTGCGTCCGTGCTTGCGGGCGAGAATGCATTCGGCCGCCCGTTCGCGGTCCAGCAGGGTTCGCGGATCATCCAGCCCTTGCCGCAACAGCGCCCAGACCGGGTGTGCCGCGCCGTCCTGCGACGCGCTGTAGCGTGCCGAGCCCGCGACGCGTTGATCCTGCACCAGGCCCGCGCGCTTCAGGCGGGCAAGGTGGGTCGAGACGCGGCTCTGTGCCAGTCCGGTGATGGTGGTCAGCTCGGCGGTGGTCAGCTCGAACTGTTCAAGCAGCAGCAGCAGGCGCTGGCGGCTGGCGTCGCCCAGCAACTGGCACAGCTCGGTGCTTTGTTCGAGATTCAGGGGCATGCCGCGATTGTGACGTTTCCGTGACCGTGCCGCGACGCGCGCGGTCGCGGCGTCAGGGCGCAGCCGCCGACGCGTCGACTCAGGTCGAGCGCGTGTCGTCGCTCTTGGTCTGGCCCTGCGCCGCCGCGTCCGCCTTGGCCTGCTCTTTGGCGAGCCGCTTGCCGCGCGACGTCGCCATGAAGGCGCGTGATTCCAGGTTGGGGCGAATCGCCTGCATGGCGGTGCCGACGCGAATGCGGGCGCTGTCGGCCATTTCACGCGCCTTGGTGTGGCCATTGAACAAGGGCGTTTTGACCGCCGTCTGCACGGCGCTGCCGGCTTTCATGGCCTTGGTTCTTGCCCCGTCGATGTGCGGCGCGGCCTGCTTCGAGAGGGCCGTGCCGGTCTTCTTGGCGGCTGCACTCACCTGCTTGGCCGCCTTCTGGGTGCTGGCCTTCGCTGATTTACCGGCGTCGCTGACGCGGCTGGAAGCCTTCTTGGCCATCGAAGGCGCCTTGGCTGCAGCTGGCTTGGGGGCGGCACGCGCGGGCGTGACGGGTGTCGCGGGCGTCTGGGCGCGGGTTTTCGTATTGATCTTTGTGGCCTTCGGAGGAGTTTCGGTCGTGGTCGGTGTTGTCGAGGCGGCTGCAGCCGGCTTCTCGGTCTGGGTCGGCGTTGCCGCCGGGCGGGTCTTGGTCAGTGACCTAGCGGCCTGCTCCGATCCCTTCTTGACGACCTTCTTCAGTGCGCCGAGCAGCCCTGAGCCTGATGTCTTACGCGTTGTCGCCATGGAGATCACCCTGTTCGAGACGCCCGTGTAGGTCCTGCGGGCGATGGCGGCGCTTCGGGGCCACCGCGATGGCCGTTGCATGACCGTCGCCGCCGGTTGCAGGTTCGAGCGCCTTGACAAACCTGAAAAATCGAGGCAAGAAGTCTAGTGGCCTAACGGCCCAAAGTCAAAAAACCGTCGCCTTATCACCCGTTTGGCGTCTTTTCCCGACAGATGACGCCATCGAACGCGCAAGCACTGCGCCCCATGGGGCCTGCTGGCGGGCATCACTCCTGGGGATCGCCAGCCGCGATTGCCATCAGTTGGCGATCACTTGATCGAACTTGATGAGCGCGGTGCATGGAGGCCTTGCCGCACCCCCCTCGTGACCCGACGCCCGGTGCGGGTAAAGCCTCACAAAGCTGCAAAAAATAGGCCTTGCAGCCTAATGATCGTTTTGTTAAGTTGCGGTAAATTAAGTTCTGTGCCGAAGACGCCGGTAACAGAACAACGTTTCACACGCGGTACATTCCGCCTACCCGCCAGATGACAAGAATTATTGTCGGGTACGTATTTTCTGGACGAGAGCCACTAAGCATGCACGCAGACACACGGGGACGTTTTTCTCAGGCCTTTGTACGCTTGACGGAACCAATTATTTTCGGCCGCCGCGGGGTCACCCTGACCGTGATGGCGATCGTCACGCTCTTCATGGCGTGGCAGGCGAGCCACCTGAAGATTGACGCGGGGTTCGAGAAGCAGATTCCGCTGCAGCATCCGTATATCAAGGTCTACAAGCAGTACGAGAAGGAGTTTGGCGGCGCCAACACCACGCTGGTGGCGCTCACGCAGAACGAGGGTGAGATCTACACCCCAACCTTCATGAAGACCCTGCGCGACCTCACCGACGCGGTCTATTTCACCCCGGGCGTCGACCGGTCGCGTGTGAGTTCCATCTTCACGCCCAACGTCCGCTACCTTGAAGTGGTTGAGGGCGGGTTCTCGGGCGGCAACGTGGTGCCCGCGGACTTCAGCCCAACGCCCGAGATGCTGGACAAGGTGAAGTCCAACGTCGAGAAGGCCGGCATCATCGGGCGCTTGGTCGCCAACGACCAGACCGGCGCCATGGTCTTTTCCGAGTTGCTCGAACGCCACCCGGTGACCGGCGAGCGTCTCGATTACATCGCGACGGCGCACCGTCTTGAAGACATCCGCGGCCGCTTCACGTCGCCCAAGATGTACGAAATGAGGCTCAAGGAGCCCGTCGGCTCGCTGGAAGCCGGTGCCCTTATCAAGACCGAATACGCCGACCCGCGTGGGTTGACGTTCCCGTTCTCGTCAGTGAAGGCGACCGAAGAGGGCGAAGGCGGTACCGAGATCGTCCACAAGGTGCGGGGCTGGGATGTAGAGGTGACCGAGCTGGAGAATCCGGACTACAACCCCGACATCGACATCCACATCATTGGCTTCACCAAGGCCGTTGGCGACATCGCTGACAGTGCCCTTGAGGTGTTCAGCTACTTTGGTGTCACGGTGTTTCTCGTCTGGCTGCTGCTGGCGTGGTACTGCGGCTCATTCAAGGTGGCATCGATTCCCACCGCCTGCGGCATTCTGGCGGTCACATGGGAGTTGGGGATGCTGCACCTGTTCGGTTTCGGCTTGGACCCGTTCGCGATTCTGATGCCCTTCATCGTGCTGGCCATCAGCACCTCGCACGGCATCCAGATCACCAACTTTTGGCTGAACGAATCCTCCGGCGGCGTGCCCGCCTTCGCGGCCGCGCGTAACACCTACCGTCGTCTGGTGATCCCCGGAATTTCGGCGCTGGCGACCAACTTCGTCGGCTTCGGCACCATGTTCCTGATTCCCATCGACATCATTCGCGAGATGGCCATCAACGCCATGTTCGGTCTGGTGGCGATCGTGTTGTGTAAAAAGGTGTTGCTGCCTTGCCTGCTGTCATTCGCGACGCTGAAGGATCCCGCCAAGTTCATGGCGCACCAGCAACGCCGTGACGAACGGCTCCAGCCGATCTGGCACGCCCTTGCCGGCGTGACGCGCAAGCCGGTTGCCGCCACGGTGCTTTTGATCACCGCCGCGCTCTGGGGCTATGGGCAGTGGGTGGCCAAGGACCTGAAGATTGGTGAGCTGCATGACGGCGTGCCGGAACTGCGCCCCGATGCCCGCTACAACCTGGACTCGGCACGCATCGTCAAGGAGTTCGCCATCGGTGTGGACGTGCTCAAGATCGTTGCGGAAGGCGAACCGGACGGCTGTATCGACCACAGCATTATCTCGCTGATGGATCGATTCGCCTGGCGCATGGAAAACACTGCTGGCGTGCAGTCAACATTGGCGCTGCCGACCCTGCAGCGCATCGTCTTCAACAGCTATACCGAATCCAACCCCAAGTTCAACACGCTGCCGCGTGAGAGCGGCGCTCTGGTGGTCACGGTGCAGCCGTTCCCCAGCTCCACGGGTCTGTTGAACGAGGATTGCAGCGCCATGCCGGTGCAGATCTTCACCCAGGATCACAAGGCCGAGACCATTGATCACATCATCGAGGAGATCAACCGCTTCATCGAGGAGCAACCCGAAGATGCGCCGGTCACCTTCAAGCTGGCAACGGGCAACGTGGGCGTCATGGCTGCGGTGAACGATGTCATCGAAGAAACCGAAAGCACCGTGTTGCTGTGGCTGTTCCTCGGTATCGGCGTCTGCATCGTGATGTCATTCCGCAGCTTTGCCGCACTGGTCTGCATCATGGTGCCCTTGGCGCTGGTGCATGTGGTGAGCTACGCAGTGATGGTCTGGCTGGAGATCGGGGTGAAGTTCTCCAACCTCGCGGTGGCAGCGTTTGCCGCCGGCATCGGCGTCGATTACGGCATCTACATCTACAGCGTGCTTGAAGAAAATGTGCTGCAGAAGCGCATGGCGCTGCGTGAGGCCTATGCCGACACGCTGCACCAGACCGGCAAGGCGGTGATCTTCACCGCGCTGACCTTGGGCGCGACCGTTTGCACCTGGCTGTTTTCCAATCTGCAGTTCCAGGTCGACATGGGCATTCTGCTGACGCTGATGTTCTTTGCGAACGCCATCGCCGCCGCCGTGCTGCTGCCGGCCTTCGCAGCCTTCCTGCTGAAGGCGCCAAAGCATCCACCTGAAGATTCAGACGTAGAGAGCAACACGGGGCACGCCGTTTAGGCGCCCCATGATTCCGCGCCACCGCATGACGACGGCGCATTCGATTTAGTCACGAGGAGTTAAGCGATGAAAACGAAACGTTACCGCCAGTGGGCCTTTGGGGCCTTGATGGCAATCCCCGCCATGGCCATGGCTGCAGTCAGTGCCGAAGAAGCCGCAGAGCTTGGCAAAAGCCTGACCCCGGTCGGCGCAGAGCGTGCCGGCAATGCCGACGGGACCATTCCCGAATGGAAACCCCAGGCAGCCCGCGGTCCGCGCAGCGGCGTGTACCCCAGTAATCCAGACATCGACGGCGACAAGCCGCTGTTCACCATCACCGCTGCCAATTTGAGCGAGCACGCTGATCTGGTGATGACTGGCCACAAGGAATTGCTGAAGCGCTTCCCCGACAGCTACAAGCTGAATATCTATCCGTCACACCGACTGGCCACCTTCCCCGACAAGATTCTTGAAGAAACCAAGAAGAACGCCACCCGTGCGTCGCTTGAAGGGGTGGACAACCCCAAGGGCGCCTTTGTGGGCTTCCCGTTCCCGATCCCGAAAAAGGGCAACGAGCCGCTGTGGAACCATCGCGTGAAGTATCGTGGTGAAGACATCCGCCGCTTCAACAACCAGATGATCGTCCAGCAGGACGGCAGCTTCTCGCTGACCAAGATCGTTGAAGACGTGACCTTCAATTACTCGAACATCGCGAAGGAAAACCCTGACGAACTGAAACCGGGTGCCGAGTTCCTGCGTTATCTGTCCGAAACCATCTCGCCGCCGCGCATTGCCGGAACCTACATTCTGGTGCATGAAAAGGCGGGATTCGGTCCTGAAGGCCGTTCCGCCTGGCTCTACGCGCCGGCACTGAAGCGCATTCGCCGCGCCCCTGCGGTGTGCTGCGACAACCCGTATGAAGGCACCGATGGCCACCAGTTCTACGACCAGGTCGACATGTACAACGGGGTGTTCGAGCGCTTCACCTGGAAGCTGGTCGGCAAGAAGGAGATGTACATTCCCTACAACGCCAACCGGATCACCGGTCCGCAGACCAAGTACGCCGACATGGCCAGGCCCAACCACCTCAACCAGGATTTGCCACGCTATGAACGGCACCGTGTGTGGGTGGTGGAAGCCGAGAACAAGCCGGATCAGCGCCACACCTTCAAGTCCCGTCGTCTTTATGTTGACGAAGACACATGGACCGTGGTGGGCGTGGACAACTACGACCAGCAGGGCGAGTTGATGCAGTTCCAGGAAGGCCATCTGGTGACGTACTACGGCGTGCTGGCGCATACCACGCAGCCGGAAGTGATCTACCACTTCAACTCCGGGCGCTACTTCATGACCGCCATGGGCAACGAAGACCAGCCTTACGACAACACCGTGACCTTTGCAAGCAACTACTTTGAAGCGAACACGGTGCAAAACCGCGCTTCGAAGTAAGGCAACTGGATGACTGTTGCCCCACCGAACAGGGAAATGGTTCGGTGGGGCACTTATAAAAACAGCTCAAGTGCAGTGGTTTATTGATGAGGAGAGAGCAATGCGCGTTTCAAGAGGCTTGTTGTTGGGGTGGGTATTGGCGCTGTTCCCGCTGCAGGGGATGGCAATAACCTTCGATTTTGACGTGTTCGGCAACCGGGTGGATGCGGTCATCAACAACGCCGCCACCTTTGGCTATTCCTGGCGCCTGCACGATCAGGCCTCTGACTTGATCGGCAAGA
>PAKU01000041.1 GCA_002706265.1 Polycyclovorans sp.
GGCCCGTGCCCCGGCGCCCGCGCCCGCCGCTGCGGCCGCGACGCCCCCGCCGCCGGCCGATTCATCCGGCGCTGCGGCGGGTGCCGATCGCTACACCGTCAAGCCCGGCGAAACCCTGTGGGGGGTGGCCACCGCCCTTCGGCCGGATGAGGGTGTCGACATGAACCAGGTCATCTACGCGCTGGTCAACGCCAACCCCACCGCGTTCGACCGGGGTCGCTTCGAAGGCTTGATGAAAAACGTCACCCTGGACGTGCCGCGCCGCGAAACGATGCTCGCCACCCCCGTCGAGGCCGCACGGGCCGGTGTTGCGGCCTGGCGTCGCAGCGGGAGTATCACGGCCGGCGCCACGCCGCGTGCCAGCGTGGCGCCCCGCCGCACGCCGGCCCCCTCGGCGCAAGCCACCGCCACCCCGGCACCGACCGTCACCGTGACGGTGACCCCCAGCGCCGCGCCGGTTGCGCCCGCTGCGCCGGCCGCGAGCGTGGGCGGCAACGACGCCGAGGTGCCCGCGATCGATGACAGCCTGTCGGGCGAACCGGTCGACACCGGGTCTGAAAACCCGATCGACGCCGCCGCCGCGCTGGCGGCCGAGGGCGACGCCGCCGGCGCCGATGCCGATGTGAACGTGATCGACGGGGGCGGCGCGTCCGGCGCCCCCGCGCCCAATGGCGATGCAACCGACACTGCGCTGACCGGCCCCGCCGACGCGCCGCTGGCGGATGCGCCGCGGGATGAGCAGGCCGAAGACAACCTCACCGAGTTGATGGCCGACGACGCGGCGTCGGCCGAGATCGCGGCGCCCGAGCCGGTTACCGCTGCGCGTGATCGGCCGTGGTGGCTGGTCCTGCTGCTGATCTTCATGCTGGTGCTGATTGCGCTGCTGTTGCTGCGCCGCCGCCGCCGTCGCGACGGTGCCGCCGGCCCGGCCCGACGCGCGCCGCGCCCGACGCCTCAATCGCCGCCCACGGCTGCGGCTGCGGCGGCAGGTGCCGGTGCGGCATCGGCCACCCACGCCCCCCCCGACAGCGTCGCAGCGGCGCAGCGCCAGGCCGATGAAGCCGAGGCGCTGTTCATGGCGGCCTATGCCGAAGAGCAGGCCGAAGAACAGGCCGAGGCAGAGCGCACCCGTGCGCAGGCCGATCCCGGCAATGTCGATGCAATTCCCGACTTTGACGCGGCGCAGATCATTGATGAACCGGCGGCCGACAGCGACGCGCCGCCGCCCGCAGCGCCGGGCTCGGAGGCGGACGCGCGGTCGCAGAGCGGCTGGGCCAAGGCCGACGCCCTGCTCTCGGCGCTGGACGAGCCCGAGCCCGAGCCGGCGCCAGGCGATGAGGTCCCATCCACCACTGACGGGTTGGATCCATTGGCCGAGGCCGACACCCACGTCGCCTTCGGGCTCTACGACGACGCTCTGGACACACTCGACACCGCCCTTGAGCGCGAGCCGCAGCGCGCCGACTATCTGCTGAAACGCGCCGAGGTGCTGCTCGATGCCGGTCGCGTGCGCGCCTTCATTGCGGCGGCAAGCGACGCCAGGCCGCACCTCGACGACGCCCAGTGGCAGTCACTGGCCGAGGCGGGCCGCCGCGTGGCTCCGGACGAGCCGTTGTTCGCGACGCCGGGCGCGGTGACCGCGGCCCCGCCGCCCAGCGAAGATTCGCCGCCTGCCGATGACGACGACCTGCCGGAACGGGCCGCGGTGCCCGAGGCGCCTGCAGGGGATGCCGGGCTGGACTTCAGCTTCGATGAGCTGCCGACCGTGCCGCCCCCCGCCGCCGACGACGTACCGCCGCGCGCGCCGCAGGCACGCTCGGACGATGACAACCTCATCGATTTCGACCTGAACTTCGACGCGCCGTCCGCGCCTGCGTCCGTCACGCCGCCGCCGTCGCCGGACGAGCGGGGTGAGGGTCTGCACTTTGACCTGAGCGCCTTCGACGAGACGCCGCCGCCGCCATCAGCGTCAACGGCGCCTGACGCGCCGCGCGATGACGGCCTTGAGTTCGACCTGAGCGGGTTTGATCTGCCGCCGGTTGAATCGACGCCACCGCCCGCCGCGCCCCGCGCCGCCGAGAACGAGGCGCTGGGTGCGCTTGACGGGCTTGACGGGCTTGATGATTTCAAGCTCGACGACTTCGCTCTGGACGAAGCCTCGATCGAGGATGCCGATGCCGACAGCGAGTCGCTGGCCAGCGGCGACGAAGCCGCCACCAAGCTCGATCTGGCGCGCGCCTATGTCGACATGGGCGATGCCGAGATGGCCCGAGCCCTGCTGGGCGAGGTGCTGGTGGAGGGGAACGACACCCAGCAGCACGAGGCGCAGGTCTTGATGGACCGTCTGGGTTAGGGCCTCGGTGAGGGGACTCCCCAGTGACGGCCTACGTCCGCTCACGCGGGTGCTGATGCTGTTGATCGTCGCGCCGGCGATCAGCAGCTTTCCGCTGGCCGATCTGCTGCTGCTGGCGCTGGCGCTGGTCGCGGCCTACGCCGCCACCGACCGCACCGCGCTGCGTCGTCTGCGCTTCGGCGTGCTGCGCCTGCGCTGGTTGCTGCTGAGCATCATCGTGCTCTACCTCGGCTTCACGCCTGGCGAAGCGCTCAGCCCCTGGACGCCCGGCCTGAGCTGGGAAGGGCTGTGGGAAGGCTGCCGGCGCATCCTGGTGCTGGTCAGCCTGCTGGCGGCGGTTTACTGGTTGTTGTCGGCCACGCCGGTGCCCCAGTTGGTGGCCGCCCTGGATCAGTTGCTGACGCCGTTGTCGCGTCTGGGCCTGCCCACCGGCCGCGCCACGGCCCTGGTGGCGCTGACGCTCTCGGCCGTGGACGGTGTGGAAGGCCGCTACCGAACGCTCAAGGCGCAGGGCCTGAAAGGCCTGGATCTGGCCGCGGCGTGGATCGGCGACATCGAGCACCAGCCGCCCACGGCCACGCACGCGGTGCTGCTCCTGCCGTGGCCGCGGGTGTGGGAATGGCTGCTGCTGGCGCTGATGCTGCTCATGGTCTGGAACTGGCCGCGATGAGCCAGCGTTGGGCGGCGGGTGTCGAGTACCTGGGCAGCGCCTATTCCGGCTGGCAGCGCTTGCCCGAACGGTCGACGGTACAGGGCGCGGTCGAGGCCGCGCTGGGCACGGTGGCCCACCAGCCGGTGCGGGTCATCACCGCCGGGCGTACCGACGCGGGCGTCCATGCCCTGCAGCAGGTGATCCATTTCGACTGCGACGCCGCGCGCACGCCCTACGCCTGGTTGCTGGGCAGCAACAGCCTGCTGCCCCCCGACGTGAGCCTGCGCTGGGTGATGCCGGTGGACGAGCGTTTTCACGCCCGCTTCGAGGCCCATTCGCGGGAATATCGCTATCTGATTCTCAATCAACGGGCGCGCAGCGCCGTCTGGGGCGGTCGCGCCACCTGGGAAATGCGGCCGCTGGACGCCGCCGCCATGCACCGTGCCGCGCAGTGCCTGCGGGGTGAGCATGACTTCTCCAGTTTTCGTGACACGCGCTGTCAGGCCCCCAGCCCGGTGCGGCGACTGGCCGACATCGCCGTGGTCCGCGACGGTGAGATGATCGGCGTGTCGGTGCGCGGCAATGCCTTTCTGCATCACATGGTGCGCAACATCGTCGGCAGCCTGATCGACGTCGGCCTGGGCCGGCAGCCGGAAACCTGGATCGCCGAAGTGCTGGCAGCGCGGGACCGTCGTCTGGCGGGCATGACGGCGGCGGCAGACGGGCTGTATTTCGTCGGGCCACGCTACCCGGCGCACTTCGCGATACCGCCGCCACCCCCCTGGCCTTTCCCCACCGGCCCATAATTGGCGCATGACCGACGCCGCTGCCCCGTTCCAAAGCCGCACCCGCATCAAGTTTTGCGGCATCACCCGCTGGGAAGACGCCGAGCGCGCCGTCGCGTTGGGCGTCGATCTGCTGGGCTTCGTGCTGGTGCCGCAGAGCCCGCGCCATGTGGCGCCGGCGCAGGCCGAAGCGATGCGCCGCAAACTGCCGCCTGGCGTCACCAGCGTGGCGCTGTTCAAGGACGCCGCGCCTGCCGATGTGGACGCGGCGCTCAGGGTCTTCCAACCCGAATGGCTGCAGTTCCACGGGGCTGAAACCGCGGCCGAGTGCGCGCGGGCCGGGCGGCCGTGGTTCAAGGCCGTGGCGATGAAGGGCGGCGTCGATCTTGACCAGGCGGCGCGCCGCTACGCCGCCGCCGGCGCCCTGCTGCTGGACGGGCACGCCCCGGGCGCCATGGGCGGCAGCGGCGAAACCTTCGACTGGCACAGCGCGCAGAAGCGCCTGGCAATGCCCCTGATCGTGGCCGGGGGGCTGCATCCCGGCAACGTCGGCGAGGCGGTCCGCATCGCCCGTCCCTACGCGGTGGACGTGTCCAGCGGCATCGAGGCGCGGCCCGGCATCAAGGATTGCGGCAAAATGACGGACTTTGTCGCAGCGGTGCGCGCTGCGGATCAACCAGGTTGAACACGATGGCTTACGACTTTCCGGATGCCCGCGGGCATTTCGGTCCCTACGGTGGGCAGTTTGTCGCCGAAACCCTGATGGAGCCGCTGGCGCGGCTGACCGAGGCCTATGCGCGACTGAAGAACGACCCGGCCTTTCTGGCCGAACTGGACAACGACCTGCGGCATTACGTGGGCCGGCCCAGTCCGCTGTATCACGCCGAGCGGCTGACCGCGAAGTGGGCGAAAAACGGTGGCGGCGCGCAGATCTGGCTGAAGCGCGAAGACCTCAACCATACCGGCGCCCACAAGATCAACAACACCGTGGGCCAGGCGCTGCTGGCCAAGCATCTGGGCAAGACCCGCATCATTGCCGAGACCGGCGCCGGCCAGCACGGCGTGGCCACCGCCACCATCGCCGCCCGTCTGGGCCTGAAGTGCGTGGTGTACATGGGCGCCGAAGACGTGCAGCGGCAGTCGCCCAACGTCTATCGCATGAAGCTGCTGGGCGCCGAGGTGATTCCGGTCAAGTCGGGCACGCAAACCCTGAAGGACGCACTCAACGAGGCGCTGCGCGACTGGGTGACCCATGTCGATGACACCTTCTACATCATCGGCACCGTGGCCGGCCCGCACCCTTACCCGATGCTGGTGCGCGACTTCAACGCCGTGGTCGGGCGCGAACTGCTGACCCAGTGCCCTGAGCGCATCGGCCGACTGCCGGACGCGATGGTGGCCTGCGTGGGCGGCGGTTCGAATGCCATCGGCATGTTCTACCCGTTCCTGCCGCATCCCGAAGTGCGGCTGGTGGGGGTCGAGGCCGGCGGTCACGGCATCGACACGCCCGATCACGCCGCGCCGCTGTCGGCCGGCATGCCGGGGGTGCTGCACGGCAACAAGACCTACATCATGGCCAACGAAGACGGGCAGATCTCGAACACGCATTCAATCTCGGCGGGCCTGGATTATCCCGGCGTCGGCCCCGAGCATGCCTGGCTCAAAGACAGCGGCCGCGCCCAGTACGTGGCCGTGAACGACGAGCCGGCGCTGGCGGCGTTCCACGAGCTGACCCGCGTTGAGGGCATCATTCCGGCGCTGGAGTCGGCCCACGCGCTGGCCTATGCCCAGCAGATGGCGACCGGGCTGGGTCCGGATCACCACATCGTCGTCAACCTCTCGGGCCGTGGCGACAAAGACATTTTCACCATCGCCAAGCGCGAGGGCATCGAGCTGCTTTGAGCCCCCTCGACAGCGCGCCTGCGCTCGCCAGGCCCGTTTCAGTACCTGATGATCGTGCGCCCACCGGCGCGGAGACCGTATGTCGCGGATTGATGAAACTTTTTCCCGCCTGAAAGGCGAAGGCCGCCAGGCGCTGATTCCCTACATCACGGCGGGCGATCCGCATCCCGATCACAGCGCGGGGCTGATGCATGCGCTGGTCGCCGGCGGTGCCGACATCATCGAACTGGGGATGCCGTTCTCCGACCCGATGGCCGATGGCCCGATCATACAGTTGGCCTGCGAGCGGGCGCTGATGGCCGGCACGACCCTGCGCCGCACCCTGGCCATGGTCGCGCAGTTTCGCCGCACCAACCGCAACACGCCGGTGGTGCTGATGGGCTATCTCAATCCCATCGAGCGCTTTGGTCTTGACGCCTTCGCCGCCGCCGCCGAGCAGGCGGGGGTCGACGGCGTGCTGATCGTCGATCTGGGGCTGGAAGAGGCCGACAGCTACCTGCCGGTGCTCACCGCCCGCGGGCTGGCGCCCATTTTCCTGCTCAGCCCCACCACGCCGCTGGCACGCATGGCGCGGATCGCCGAACATGCCAGCGGCTACCTTTATTACGTTTCACTCAAGGGCGTGACCGGCGCGGCTAACCTGGATGTGGCGGCGGTGGCCGCGCAGGTACAGGCCTTGCGCGGCGTCACCGCGCTGCCGGTGGCCGTTGGCTTCGGCATCCGCGATCCGGCCACCGCCGCGGCAGTGGCGCAGATTGCCGATGGCGTGGTGGTGGGCAGCGCCCTGGTGAACCAGATTGCCGAGTTGGCCGAACAGCCCGAAGCGCTGCCGGCGCGGCTCACGGCAACGCTGTCGGCACTGCGCAACGCCATGGATGCAAGATAGGGGGGTGGTGAAGGCTTATCATCAACGCGCGTTCTGGGAGGACTGGTCTTGAGTTGGCTAGATAAAATTACGGGTTCCAAGCTGGTCAGCGCGGCGCAGCGCACGCGCAACGTGCCGGAAGGGCTTTGGATCAAATGCGACAGCTGTCATGCGGCGCTGTATCGCACCGAGCTGGAACGCACCCTTGAGGTGTGTCCCAAATGCAGCGCGCACCGCCCCATACGCGGCCGCGCCCGGCTGCAGCAGTTCCTTGATGCAGACGGCCGCGAAGAACTGGCGATGGATGTCAGCCCGCTGGACCCGCTGAAGTTCAAGGACGGCAAGCGGTACAAGGAGCGCATCAAGGTCGCCCAGGCCGGCACCGGTGAGCGCGATGCGCTGATCGTGATGCGCGGCCGCCTGCACGGCCTGCCGCTGGTGGCCAGCGCCTTCGACTTCGCCTTCATGGGCGGTTCGATGGGCTCGGTGGTCGGTGAAAAATTCGTCCGCGGCGCCGAAGCGGCCATCCAGCAGGGCAGCCCGTACATCTGCTTCTCGTCCTCGGGCGGGGCGCGCATGCAGGAGTCGCTGTTCTCACTGTTCCAGATGGCGAAAACCTCGGCAGCGCTGGCCAAGCTGTCCGACCGCGGCCTGCCGTTCATCTCGGTGCTGACCCACCCGACCACCGGCGGGGTCTCGGCCAGCCTGGCGATGCTGGGCGACGTGAACATCGCCGAGCCGAATGCCCTCATCGGGTTTGCCGGGGCGCGCGTGATCGAACAAACCGTGCGCCAGAAGCTGCCCGAAGGTTTTCAGCGCGCCGAGTTTCTGCTGGAGCACGGGCATATCGACCTGATCGTCGACCGGCGCGAGATGCGGGACCGTGTGCATCGCCTGCTGGCCATCATGACCCACGGCCCCGCGCTGGCCAGCGGCTCCGCCGCGCCGTGATCGACGGTTGATTCACGGGGTGACCACCAACACGGGTGCCTCCCCGGCGGCTGACGCCAGCCTTGCGCAATGGCTGGACTGGCAACTCGGCCTGCACCGCGACGAGATTCAGCTGGGCCTCGAACGGGTCGCCCGGGTCGCCGACCGCCTGGGCCTGCGGCGACAGCCGCCGCTGACCCTGACCATCGGCGGCACCAATGGCAAGGGCGCGGCCACCCGCCTGGCGGCCGACCTGCTGCAGCGTGTCGGGCACTGCGTGGGCCAGTTCACCTCGCCGCACCTGCACGACTATGCCGAGCGCATCGTGGTCAATGGCCAGCCGGTGGACCCGGCGTGCATCGTCGAGGCCTTCGTCGCCATCGAGTCGCAGCGCGGCGACACCCCGCTGACCTACTTCGAGTTCGGCACGCTGGCGGCCCTGTGGGTGTTTCGCGCCCGGGGCTGCACCGCGCAGGTGCTGGAGGTCGGGCTGGGCGGGCGGCTGGATGCGGTGAACCTGCTCGATGCCGACGCCGCGCTGATCACCAGCATCGGCACCGATCACGGCGACTGGCTCGGCGACAGCCGCCAGGCCATCGCGGTCGAGAAGGCCGGCATCTTTCGCCCCGGCAAGGTGGCGGTGTGTGCCGAACACGCACCGCCGGCGGAACTCGCGCCGCATCTGGCCGAACGCGACATCCGCCCGCTGTGGATCGGGCAGGCGTTTTCGGTGGTGAGCGACGGTGGCCCCCACTGGCAGCTTCAGGCCGCCGACGGCCCCACCCTGAGCCTGCCGCAACCGCCGCATCTGCCGGGTCTGCATCAACTGCGCAATGCCGCAGGGGTGATCACCCTGCTGCAGCACCTGCGGCCCAGTGTGGTGCTGCCCGAGGGGGCGCTCGACGCGGCGCTGCGGGCCTGGGCCTTGCCCGGCCGCTTCGAGCGCCGGGGCCGATACCTGCTCGACGTTGCGCACAACGCCGAAGCCGCGCTGGCCCTGGCGACGCTGCTGCCGGGCGTGCCGCAGCCGGTGCATCTGGTGTTGGGCATGCTCAGCGACAAGCCCTGCGAAGACGTCGTGGCGGCACTGGCGCCGCAGGTTCAGTCGATCCGGCTGGTGGACACGCCGGGCCCGCGCGGCATGACGGCCACGACGCTGGCGCGGCGTCTGGGCGATGCCGCGCGGCAGGTGCAGGTGGTGGGCGACATGCGGGCGGCGTTGGCGCAGGCGACACAGAGCGCCGGCACGGTGCTGGTCTGTGGCTCGTTCATGACCGTTGTGGCGGCGCGCGACATCGTGATCGAGCAGGAGGCCGCGCGTGGATGAGGCGTTGCTGCGTCGCCTGCTGGGCGGCGGCGTCCTGCTGGTGTTGGCATGGCTGGTGGCCGCCCTGCTGCCGCCGCCGAAACCGGTCACCGAACGCGATGAAGACACCGTGGTGATCGACCTGCGCCCGGTCGAGGCCACCCCGCCGGCCGAGGGCCCGCCAGCCGTCGACGACGCAATGCCGGCCGACACCGCCGACCCGGCTGAAGCCTCAGACGCGCCCGCCGCGCCGCCGTCGGAGACGGCGCCTTCGGCATCGATTCCGACCCCCGCCGTGGCGCCCCGGCAACCGCAGGCGACGCCGCAGCCCAGTCGCGCGCCGACGCCGGTGGTCAGGCCCACCGCCACGCCGGCGCCGCGGCCCAGCCCCACGGCGGCTCAGGCGCCGCCCCCGGCCGGTCAGTTCTGGGTGCAGGTGGGCGCCTATGGCACGCGCGAAAGTGCCGAGCAGGTGCGTGAATCATTGGGCGTGGCCGGGCTGTCCGCGCGGGTGATCAGTGCCGAGGTCAATGGCAAGCAGTTGCACCGTGTGCGCATCGGGCCGTTCAAGGGACGCGGCGACGCCGAGTCGGCTCAGGCCCGGGCCGTGCTGCTGGGTTACAGCAACGCCCAGGTGGTCGGCACATGAGCGCCGGGCCAGTGCCCCGGGTGCGGATGATAAAATCCGCCATGGCTGAGAGACCGGGCGCCCGATGAACTGGCTGGACTACGTGATTCTCGCCACGCTGGTGCTCTCCACCCTGGTGGGGGTGATTCGCGGCGTGGTGCGCGAGATGCTGGGCGTGGGCACCTGGATCTTCGCCTTCGTGATGGCGTTCTATTTTGCCGACACCGTGGCCTCGGCCCTCTCCGGCTTCATCGGCGATCCGGCGCTGCGCGTCCTGACCGCCTATGCCGGCGTGTTTCTGGTGGTGCTGGCCATCGGTGCCGTGCTCACCTCGCTGCTGGCCAACTGGATCCGCCAAACCGGCCTTTCAGCGGCCGATCGCAGCCTCGGCGGCGGGTTTGGCCTGGTGCGTGCAGTGCTGCTGGTGGGCGGCGGCGCGCTGCTGGTGCAGCTTGCCGAGGCGCAGGATGCGAGCTGGTGGCAGAACTCGGAACTGGCCGGCCATTTCGACATCGTGCGGCGTGCAATTGCCGCCCTGCTTCCGGAGGCCTGGCTGGACGCCCTGCGCCCCGACCCGGTGAGCAGCGCCGCGCCGCCGCAGGCCTGACGCCTCACCGTTCCCCTTTTGTTGTTTTTTGCGTGGAGTTGCCATGTGTGGAATCGCCGGAATCGTTTCGCAATCCGGGCCGGTGGCGCCGGAGCTGTTTGACGCCCTGACCATGCTGCAGCACCGCGGGCAGGATGCGGCGGGCATGATCACCAATCACCGCCAGCGGCTGTTTCTGCGCAAGAAGAACGGTCTGGTGCGCGATGTGTTCCAGAAGGAATCGGACATGGCGGCCCTGACCGGCCCGATGGGTCTTGCCCATGTGCGCTATCCCACCGCGGGGCGCTCCAGCAGTGCCGAGGCGCAGCCCTTCTACACCAACACCCCGTTCGGCATCTCGCTGTCGCACAACGGCAACCTGACCAATGCCGATGAGCTGAAGCAGGCGCTGTTCGCCGAAGACCGCCGGCACCTGAACACCGACTCCGACTCCGAAGTGCTGCTCAACGTGTTCGCGCACGAGCTGATGATGCGTAACACCCAGCGGCTGACCCCGGACGACGTGTTTGCGGCGGTGTCGGGCGTGCACCGGCGCTGCCGGGGTGCCTACGCCTGCGTGGCCATGATCACCGGCTACGGCCTGGTCGGCTTCCGTGATCCGTTCGGCATTCGTCCCGTGGTCTATGGCCAGCGGGAAACGGCGCACGGGGTGGACTATCTCATTGCCTCTGAAAGCGTGGCCCTGGACGCGCTCGGCTACGAGATGATCGACGACATCCAGCCCGGCGAGGCCGTCTACATCACGCTCGAAGGCGTGCTGCACAAGCGCCAGTGCGCGCTGAAACCGATCTACTCGCCGTGCATCTTCGAGCACGTGTACCTGGCCCGCCCCGACTCGGTGATGGACGACATCTATGTCTACAAGGCGCGCCTGCGCATGGGCATCAAGCTGGCCGAAAAGATACTGCGCACCTGGCCGGACCACGACATCGACGTAGTGATCCCGATTCCCGACACCTCGCGCGTGGCCGGCGCCGAGCTGGCTGCCCGGCTGGGGGTGAATTACCGCGAAGGCTTCATCAAGAACCGCTACATCGGCCGCACCTTCATCATGCCCGGCCAGGCGCAGCGCAAAAAAAGCGTGCGCCAGAAACTCAATCCGGTGCCGATCGAGTTCAAGGGCAAGAATGTGATGCTGGTTGACGACTCCATCGTCCGCGGCACCACCAGTCAGGAGATCGTGCAAATGGCACGCGAGGCCGGCGCCAACAAGGTGTATTTCGCCTCGGCGGCGCCGCCGGTGCGCTTCCCCAACGTCTATGGCATCGACATGCCCTCGGCCTCCGAATTGGTGGCCCACGGCCGCACCGATGCCGAGCTGGAGCAGTTGCTCGGCGCCGACCGGCTGATTTACCAGGATCTCGAAGACCTGATCGATGCGGTTCAGCACAAGGCCTCGAAAATTGAGCGCTTCGACACCTCGGTGTTCACCGGCGAGTACATCACCCAGGACATCACGCATGAGTACCTGAGCCAGTTGGAATTGTTCCGGTCTGACGCTGCCAAGCAGCAGCGCGACCGCAGCAACCAGACCTTGATCGACATTCATAACGCTTGAGCCGCGCGGGGGTTTCGGCGTAAGGTCTGCCCGCGCCGATTTGAGCCAGCTTGCGGGCGCGTTATAAATGCCGCTAAACGTGCGCCAGGCCCGTTTGAGCACGCAGCTGCTGGCGGGCTTTTTTCGTTGTGGAGTGCCGTGAGATGACCCTGCCGATTGATCCTGATTGGTCCACCGCCACGCTGGGCGTTCGCGCCGCGGCGCCCGAAACCTTGAGCCGTGATCACTCACTGCCGATTGCGCTGACCTCGAGCTTCACGTTTGCATCGGCTGCGCAGGCAGCCTCGGCATTTGCCGACACGGACCCCGATGCCTTCATCTATTCACGCTTCACCAATCCCACGGTGCAGGCCTTCGAGCAGCGGCTGGCGGCGATGGAAGGCGGCGAGTCCTGCGTGGCGACGGCCAGCGGCATGGCGGCCATTTTTACCCTGTGCATGGCGGTGCTGAAGACCGGCGACCACCTGCTGACCTCGCGCGGATTGTTCGGCTCCACCATTCAGGTGTTCAACAACTGGCTGTCGCGGGTGGGCATCAGCGTCACCTATGTCGACATGACCGATCTGGCGTCTTGGACGAACGGGTTTCGCGACAACACGCGGCTGGTGTTCGTCGAGACCCCGTCGAATCCGCTGATGCAGCTGGTCGACATTGCCGGCCTGTCAGCATTGTGCAAGGCGCGCGGCGTGCCGCTGGCGGTGGACAACTGCTTTCTCACCCCGGTGTTCCAGAAGCCGCTGGCCCTGGGCGCGGACTTTGTCATCCATTCGGCCACCAAGTATCTCGATGGCCAGGGCCGCTGCGTGGGCGGCGCCATCGTCGGTGACGCCCAGCGGGTCGGCAAGGACGTGTTCGGCTTCATGCGCAACTGTGGCCCGTGCCTGAGCCCGTTCAACGCCTGGGTGTTTTTCAAGGGGCTGGAAACGCTGAAGGTGCGCATGGAGGCGCACGCCCGCTACGCCCACGAGGTGGCGTTGTGGCTGACGCAGCACGACAAGGTCAGCACGGTGCATTACCCCGGTTTGCCGCAGCACCCGCAGTACGCCTTGGCCCAGGCGCAGCAACGCGCGGCCG
Source organism: Polycyclovorans sp. (assembly GCA_002706265.1). GTDB lineage: Bacteria > Pseudomonadota > Gammaproteobacteria > Nevskiales > Nevskiaceae > Polycyclovorans. The sequence continues at coordinate 12,661 of PAKU01000041.1, forward strand.
GCGGCATCATCAGCTTCGAGATCAAGGGCGGCCGAGAGGCGGCCTGGCGCTTCGTCGATGGCACGCGACTGTGCTCGATCACCGCCAACCTGGGCGACGCGCGGACCACCTTGACGCATCCCGCCTCGACCACCCACGGGCGCATCTCACCCGAGGCCCGCGCCGATGCCGGCATCACCGAAGGTCTGGTGCGCATCGCCGTGGGGCTTGAGGACCCGGTGGATCTCATTGCCGACCTCGACCGGGCACTCGCCGCCGCGTGAGCGCATGGCATCCGGTGTGGGCGGCGCTGGTCGAGCCCGATCCGGCCACCAAGTGCCGCCGGGTTGCCGCCCTCACCCCGGCCCAGGCGCGCACCGCGGCCCAAGCCACCCCGCCACCAGCGCACGCGGTGCCGGGCCGCCCGCAACGGCCGGCGCTGGTGCCGCCGCGCCAGGTGCCGCATCGCGGCCTGGGCACGGTGGCCGGTCGCGCGGCGCTGATTCACGCCATCGCGCACATCGAATTCAACGCCATCAATCTGGCGCTGGACGCCACCTGCCGCTTCGGTGATCTGCCGCCCGCCTACGCGGACGACTGGCTGGGCGTGGCCCAGGACGAGGCCCGCCATTTCGGCTGGCTCAGCGCGCGGCTGGCGCAACTGGGCCATGCCTATGGTGACTTTCCGGCCCACAACGGACTCTGGGAAGCCGCCGAGAAAACCGCCCACGACGTGCTGGTGCGCATGGCCTGCGTGCCGCGGGTGCTGGAGGCGCGCGGGCTGGACGTGACCCCCGGCATGATCGAGCGGCTCACCCAGGCCGGGGATGCCGACACGGTCGCCATCCTCCACGACATCCTGCGTGAAGAGGTGGGTCACGTGGCCATCGGCAGCCGCTGGTTCCGCTGGCTGTGCGACCGGCGCGGTCTTGATGCCGACACCCTGTTCCCGGCGCTGCTGCGTGAATACGGCATGCACCTGAAGGCCCCGTTCAACTGGTCCGCGCGCGAGGCAGCGGGGTTCAGCCCCGCCGAGCTGGCCCCCTTGAAGGCCCTGGGCTGAGTGCGGCAACAGGCGGCGCCGCGCCAAGCCTTCGGGCACTGACGCGGCACGGGTGTCAGGGGTGTGAGGGGTCGGTCAGTGTTCGACGAAGGCCCGCTCGAACACGTAATCCCCCGGCGTGCCGATCCGCGGTGAGGGCGTGAAGCCACGCCGGTCCAGCACCGCCCGCAGATCGGCGAGCACCGTGGGGCTGCCGCAGATCATCGCGCGGTCGTGCACCGGGTCCAGCGCCGGCAGGCCCAGGTCGGTGCACATCTGGCCGCTGTCGAGCAGGTGCGTCAGGCGGCCCCGGTTGCGGAACGGCTCGCGCGTCACGGCGGGGTAGTAATGCAGCTTCTGCGCAATGCTCGGCCCCAGCCACTCATGGCGCGCCAGCTGATACGACAGCGCGTCCTGATACGCCAGATCGGACACGTGACGCACCCCGTGGGCCACGACCACATGCTCGAAGCGCTCGTAGGTGGCCGGGTCGCGCACCACCGACAACCACGGCGCCAGCCCGGTGCCGGTGCCCAGCAGGAACAGGGTGCGGCCGGGGTGCAGGTCGTCGATCAGCAGCGTGCCGGTAGGTTTGCGGCCCACCAGCACGTCGTCGCCCACCGACAGGTGCTGCAGGTGCGAGGTGAGCGGGCCCTCCTGCACCTTGATGCTGAAGAAGTTGAGTTCGTCTTCCCAGGCCGCCGAGGCGATCGAGTAGGCGCGCATCAGCGGCCGGTCGTTGACCACCAGTCCAATCATCACGAACTGGCCACTCTGAAAGCGAAACTCTTCACTGCGGGTCGTGGAGAAACTGAAATAGGCGTCGGTCCAGTGATGGACCTGGGTGACGCGCTCAACGTTGAAATTGCCAACGCGGCGGGGTTCGGGAACAGCGGTGGGTGCAGGGTTCATGGCGATATTTTCGCAACAATCGTTCGAGCCTGCCGACTTGGGCGCCCGCAAAAGGGGCCCCGGGCAGGCCCCGGGGCGAATTCCGCATGGGTGGATGACGCGCAAACGCGCTTGGAGAGCCGATGCGGGAGGAGAACCTGAGGGGTATCTGGAGCTTATTTGTGCAGCAGCAGCTTGCCCTGGCGGGTCAGACGCAGCCGGTAGCATTGGTCGCCGTGCTCGATCAGCACCTCCGAGTTGCCATTGCGGAACAAGCTCTCTGAACGGACGCGAGGCCGTGGGTCGGCGGCCGGCGGCAGCGGGCTGGCGGGGGTGGACGAGCGCATCAACGGGGCGTGTGCGAACGGGGTCATGGTCAGGCTCCAGGAAGGACGAGCGAGGCCGCATTATACGTAAATAGGAATCGTTCGCAACTGATAAACGATGCGAAGAAGATCAGTCGATTAGGCTGCGCGACAGGGTTCACGTTCAACATGGGGTGGAGTGCATGGATGTCGCCGGAAACATCAGCTTTCGTATCGTCGAACAGCACAACGACCGCGTGGTGGGCGAAATGCCGGTAGAGGCCGGTCTGCTCAACCCCTTCGGCACCGCACATGCGGGGGCGATCCTGTGGTTTGCCGATGTCTGCGCCACCGCGCTGGCATTCGGCAACCGCGACATGACCGAAGGCATTTCCGGCTTCCCGCTGGCAGTGAGCCTCAACGCCAACGTGCTCAGCAATCAGAAAGACGGCGTGTTCCGCGCCACCGCCCGCTTCGTCAAAAAAGGGCGCCGGCTGACGGTGGTGCGCACCGTCGTGACCGGCGCCGACGGCAAGCTCATTGCCGAAGTCACCACCACCCACATTCCCGCCTGATCGGCGCCTCAGCGGGCGCGGCGCCGGCGCTCCTGCAGCAGCAACACCAGCAGCGTGAGAAAGGTCAGCGGCAAAACGAAATACAGCATCGCGCTGCCGATCGTCGGCACCGCGCTGTGCTGGGTCGCGGCCAGAATCAAGTACGTGGTGTAGGCCACGTAATAGGCTAGCAGCACGGCCCCTTCGCGCCGGCTGATCTCGCCGCCCGTGAAGAAGATGGGCAGGCAGGCCACGGCCACCGCTATCATCACCGGCAGGTCGAAGCTGATGACCGCAGGGGTCACGGCCATGCCGGCGGGCGCCACCACGCTGGCAATGCCCAGCACCCCCATCAGGTTGAACAGGTTGCTGCCGACCACGTTGCCAACGGCAATATCCCGCTCGCCGCGCAGCGCCGCGATGATCGAGGTCACCACCTCGGGCAGTGAAGTGCCGGCGGCCACAATGGTCAGGCCCACCACCAGCTCACTCACGCCCAAGTGACGCGCGAAGGTGACGGCACCCTCGACCAGCCACTTCGAGCCGATCACCAGCAGCAGCAGCCCCACCGCGACCAGGCCCAGATTGACCAGCCAGGTCTTCGCCGTTGTCGCCGGCGCGGGCCCGGCATCCGATGCGGCCAAGGCGGCGGCCGATTCGCGACGACTGTGGGTGATCAGCAGGCCGATGTAGCCGGCAAGCAGGCCGCACAGCACCAGACCCTCGACCCGGCTCAGGCTGCCGTTGAAGGCGAACAGCCAGACCAGCACCGACACCCCGATCATCAACGGCACGTCACGGCGGATCAGCGCGTGGGTGACGACCAGCGGCACGATCAAGGCCGCCGCCCCGAGAATGAACAGCACATTGAAGATGTTGCTGCCCACCACGTTGCCCAGCGCAATACTGGCCTGATCATTCAGCGCCGCGTTGATGCTCACCGCCAGCTCCGGCGAACTGGTGCCAAAGGCCACCACCGTGAGGCCCACCACCAGCGGCGAAATGCCGAACAGGGCCGCCAGCTTCGACGCGCCGCGCACCAGCGCCTCGGCGCCGACGATCAACAACCCCAAGCCCACAACGAACAGAACAATGACCATCTGGCAATGCCTCTCGAATGTTGACCTCAGCCGGACCGACAACGCGCCGGTGAGGGGCGGCGCGGCGCTATCGTAGGGCCGCGCCACCGCAATTCGAGGTGGGCTCTGAAAAAATTATGGGCGCAGCCCGTTGCGCGTGACCGTGCCGTCGCAAGCGCAACCATCCGCCGGCCCGGACCGGTGGGGGCGACTGCGCGCTCGAAGATCCCGTCTCGATCGCCTTTTCGGCAAGGCCGGCGGTGGCGCCGAGCGGCGTCGCACAGGCCCCCGCCATCGGGCTGATCGCGCCGGTCGGCTGGGGCAAAACGGCACGGCTGCCTGACCCGTGAGCGCGCCAGTGAACACTAAACCTTCACCTTCATGTCACCGATCGGTAATGGCCTTGCCCCTAGATTCGCCGGCTACCAAATCGCGAAACGGGGAAGGGAAATGAAGGTTGGTCGGGTGGACAAACGGATGGGTTGGGGCGGGGCTGTTGCGCTGTGCGCACTGGGCTGGGGCGTAGCGCCGCCGGTGGCAGTCGCCCAGCAGACGCAGGCCGATGAGGAGGCCGACGCCTACCTCGAACAACTGTCTGAGGCGCTGGTATCTGAAGATGCGAACCAGGCGCAGGCCGCGCCCGCGCAGGTGGACGACACTGCCACGGCTTCGGCGCCGGGCTCCGAAGTCCAGGACCCCAATGAGGTCACCAACGAGATCACCGACGAAATTACGGTGACCGCCACCCCGATCCGCGACAGTCTTGAATCGTCGATCAATGCGCAGCGGGCCGCCGCGAATGTGGTCAATGTGATCGCCTCTGACACCATTGGCCGCTTCCCCGACCAGACCGCAGCGGCGGCGCTGGCGCGGCTGCCCGGCATTGCAGTGCAGCGTGACCAGGGCCAGGAACGTTTCATCCAGGTGCGCGGCGGGCCATCGCGCTGGACCCAGGTCTCCTTCGACGGCATCAACGTGCTCGGCGCGCAGGATCGCGTGTTCCGCTTCGACTCGGTGCCGGCGGCACTGATCGGATCGGTGGAACTGAGCAAGACACTGACGCCGGACATGCCGGCAGAGGCGCTGGCCGGTAGGGTCGACATCAACACCTATTCAGCGCTGGACAACCCGCCGGGTCTGGACATCCAGCTGGAGGGCGGGTACGGATTCGTCGACCTCGGAGATGGCCCGCAGGAATCCTATTCCGGACGTCTGGCATGGAGCGATGGCCGCATCGGGGCCGTGTTCTCGCTTTCGCATTTTGAGTTTGAGCAGCAGGCCGACAACGCCGAACCGGGTTACGACGATGTGGGCATTTCGTCTTACCGCATCGCCAAGTACGTGACCATCCGCGAGACCAACGCCTATTCCGGCAAGCTGGAATTTGAAGCCGCGCCGGGCCATCGCCTCAGCTTCACCAGCCTCTATGCCGAGTTCAAGGACGACGAGCTGCGCAACCAGTACACCTTCAATTTCGCCGGCGCCCAAGGCGGCACACGCGACTTTGCGGGCGGTGATTTGCAGGGTGTTCCGGTGCAGGGCCTGTTCGAAGAAGGGGACTACGAGAACTCCACCTTCTATAACGTACTGCGCGGCGAGCATGAGCTCGGTGCCTGGACGGGCAACTGGCAGCTCGCCTACACCGAAACCGAAGATCTCACCGATCTGCCTCTGGTGGCACAGGTTGCGGGGGACGCGGCACTGCGACCCGACCTTTCGTTCCGCGCGGGTCCCAATTTTCCGGTCGTCACCATTGGGGGCGGAAATCCCAGTCGTCTCGACCAGCAGGCCTTCGATACCGAGGTTCTGGTGTACTTCGGCGGCGGTTCGGAATCGGAGTCCTACACCCTCAAGGGAGATCTGGAGCGCGAACTGAACGTGCTGGGCGGGCCCTCGACGTTCAGTGTCGGGTTCCAGTACGACACCCGCGAATCGGTCAGCCCGGGGAGTTTTGCCTTGCTGCGGCCGGACGGCACGGTGGGTTCGCTGCCCCTGCGCCAGACCGCCGCGGCAGTCGGCGCGCCGTGGACGCCCTTCGACTTCATCACCGGCACGCGCATCGACGAGCAGTTCCAGCGCGGCTTCGACTGGAACTACATCGACAACCGTGGTCTGCGCCGTCAGCTTGACGGCGTGCTTGCCGCTGCCGCCGCCGCCAATGCGGCGGGCACCGGCAACTTTGCGCTGCCGACCCCTGATCCGGCGCAGGCCTATCAGGTCGATGAAGACATCACGGCCGCCTACGCAATGAACCACTGGCAGTGGGGCCGCCACGGGCTGCTGGCCGGTGTGCGCGTCGAGCGGGTCGACATCACCAGCGCCGGCAACGTCAGCCAGCCCGGCGCCGACGGCGCGCCGCCCATCCGTAACCCCCTGCGCGTGGAGAACAGCTTCACCGATGTTTTCCCCAGCGTGCACTGGAATATGGACGTGACCGACACGCTCAAGTACCGCCTTTCGGGCGTCACCGGCGCAGCCCGACCCAGCTTCGACGAATTGCGCGCAAACGCCAGTCTCGACGACACCGATATGAGCGTTACCGGCGGCAACCCGAACCTCGAGCCCGAAACCGCCTACGGCGTCGACACCTCGCTGGAATGGTATTTCGCCCGCGCCGCGCTGCTGGCGGTCAACGCGTTCTACCGCGACGTGGACCAGGTGTTGTTCGATTCACTGACCCTGGTGGGCGACGACCGCTTCAACTTTGGCGGCATTGACCGCAGTGGCTACGAGTTCGAAACCACACTCAACGGCGAGGACGGTGAGCTTTACGGTGTCGAGCTCTCCTACAGCCATCCGTGGACCTTCCTGCCGCCCATGTTCGACGGCTTGGGCATGCAGGCCAGCGTGTCGTTCCTCGACGGCAGCTTCACCACCCCGGAAGGCCGCAAGGTGGATTTTCCCGGCACGTCTGATCGCATCACCAACATCGCCATGTTCTACGAGAACTACGACGTGTCGGTGCGGCTGAGCTATCAGCACCGCACCGACTGGCTCGATGACATTTCGGTAGACGCCCAGACCGACACCTTCTGGAAGGCCACCGAGCGGGTGGACCTGTCGGTGCGCTACGTGCTCACCCCGGCGGTCACGCTGTACATGGACGCCAACAACCTGACCGACGAGCTCGGCATTCGCTACGCCGGCAACAGCGCGCGGCCCATCGAGGTGGAAGCCTTCGGTCGCCGCTACCTGGCCGGCATTCGCATCAACCTTTAAAGGCCCGCACATGAAGATCAAATCGCAACCGACCCTTCGCGCCCGCGTACTGGGTGGCAGCCTGGTGCTGCTCGCAGGGTTGGCTCACAGCGCCGCCGCGCACGCCGAGGTCGCCTTCGCCGAGCTGTCGCGTGTTGGCGACACGCTCAGCATCCGCTGGCAATCGTCGACGCCGGTCGATGTGTTTCTGGCCGACTCACCCGAGGCCCCTGCTGCTCAGCGCAGGCCGGTGTCGAAGGCCGATGCCGACGGCGCGCACGACCTGACCTACACGGCCGAGGTGCGCCCCTACGTGTGGCTGCAACCCAAGCAGGGCGAAGGCCGTTGGGTGGCCGAGCGGGTGCTGCCGCTTCAGGGCGGGCGCAACTTCCGCGACCTGGGCGGCTATGCCACCGAAGACGGTCGCCGCGTGGTCTGGGGCAAGCTCTATCGCTCCGGCACCATGGCCCACCTCACCGAGGCGGATTACGATTATTTGCGTCGCCTCGACATCTCGGTGATGTGCGACCTGCGCTCGCCCGAGGAGCGCGAGTACGAGCCCACGCAGTGGCAGCGCATCAATCCCGCGTTGCAATATCTGGCCTGGGAGCAGCCCATGGTCGAGGCCCGGGGGCGCAAGGGCGACGACGAGGGCGGGCCGACGCTGCGTGGCTTGATGCGCGAGGGCCCGGTGACCGACCCTGAACTGGCGCGGGAAGCGTTCAAGCATAACTACCGGCATGGCGTCCACGACTTCAAACAGCAATACGCGACGGTGTTTGACCAACTCGCCGACGGCAAGGCGCCGCTGGCCTTCAACTGCTCGGCGGGCAAGGACCGGACCGGGCGCATCGCTGCACTGCTGCTGACGGCGCTGGGCGTGCCGCGCGACGTGGTCGTGGCCGACTACGCGATGTCCGATGACGTGGTGGATTTCGAGAAAGCCTTCGCCGCGCCCGCTGTCAACCGCGACGGGACCACGAAGCAATCGCCTTTCAGCGCCCTGATGGCGCAGTGGTCGCCGGAGGCGCGCGCGGTACTGCTCAGCTCCGAGCCGGCATTCATCGAGGCCATGTTCGAGCAGATCGAGAAAGACTACGGCAGTGTCACCGTCTTCCTTGAGCGCGAACTGGGGGTCGATGCCGCCCAGCGCGCGCGGCTCAAAGAACTGTATCTGGAAGGCTGAGGGCGCCGCGCCTGCGCGTGATCGGGCTTGCCGCGGCCCGTGTGGCCGCTGTGGCTAAGGCTCGGTCAAGGCGACGAAAACGGGGTTGGAATAAAACCACAGATCAGTCCAGGCGTCTTCGTTGTTGGCGTCTGGCTGAGGCTCCAGCTCGTCGGTATTGGTGCCTCGCACGCGCAGGTACATCGGCGCGCGCAGGTCCTTGAAGGTGTGTTCAATGACCTGATGGCCGCCCTCGCTGCGCCACTGCTCGGGGGTGAAGCGGGCGACGACGCGTGCCGTCGGATGGACATCCAGGTCGGGCCGCGAGGCTGGGCCGGAGAGGTCGCCGGCAATCAGATCAACCCGCGCCACCGACGGATTGTCCCCATTGTGATTGGGTGTTTTTGGATCGAGAAAGCGGATCTGCACGGTCACGTCGTCGCCGCGCCGTGCCGCCAGACTGCCGCCGATGCGCGCGTGGGCGCTGCCGGTACTGGCGGTGACCCACAGCTCGGAGATCAGGTCGCCGGTGGTGACGAACATCCTGCCGGCGCGGATGGCCGCGAGGATGGCATCGGGGTTCTTTGCGGCGTAGACATAGGTTTTGGAGTACTCACCGGGCCAAAAGTCGGCGCCGCCTTCGCTCCAGTGGATGTGGCTGTCGGAGGTTGCGGTGATCCACCAGCGGCGGCCTTCGCCGAGCATGGCATCCCAGAAGCCGCCCAGGCGCGCCGTCATCTGGTCGAAACCGCCCATCGTGGGAGCGCGGGCGTATGCGCCGCGCGGGCGCGCGCCCTGAAAGTATTTTTCGTACATCGACGGCGCCAGGTGATCGCGAATCTGGCCGGTGGCCTGATGGCCGGGCGCGCCCTCCATGCCGACGGCGATGTGTGGCGCGGTATCGTTCCAGGCGCGCAGTTCGGCCGGCGCGGTCATGCCGTAGTCCCCCAGGCCGGTCGCTGAGCGCGACGGGTGATGGGCAATCACCAGCGGCGGCTGCGGTAGCGCTTTCATGGCCTCAAGCGCTTCAAGCATGCGCGGTTCGGAGTCCCATTCAGGATTTTCCGGCCAGGGCTCGCGCTTGTTGTAGTGGCGTTCGATCTGGTGCAGATGCGCAGCTTCGTCGTGCGAGTGCGGCATGATGATGCTGGAATGATCGGCGCCGGGGGTGTCGAATTCCATGCCGAAGAACTGCACCAGTTCGGGCACCGCCTTGCGCGATTCCAGCAACTCGGGATAGGCAAATTCGAGATTGACCTTCGCGTGATTGGGGCCGCCGTGGTCGGTGGCCACGGTCCAATCGAGGCCAAACCGGCGGGCCATCACCGCGTTCATCGCGATCGGGTAGATGGCATCCCCACCGAGGACGGGCGTTGGGGGATCGGTGTCGTGATTCAGCCCCACGCTGTAGCGGCTGTGGATGTGGTGGTCGCCGGCCAGCCAGCGCGGATGGCCATCGTCGTGCTGCGGGCCGGGTGTATGGGCAGAGGCGAGGGGGTTCAGCAGCAGCGGGAGCGCTACCAGCATGAAGGCGGCGGATCGGAGCGTCATCGGCGGGGGCTCATGGGTCCAAAACATCACAGGCTAGGCGGGCCGTGTTGCGCCGGCATGTCACTCGAGCTGGCGATGTGGCGACGCCGCCTTGGGCAAAAACACCCGCAGGCCGTCGACGCTGCCGCTGGCCAGCGGTTGGTCGTAGAGCCGCTCCAGGGCGGGGACCGACAGCATGTCGGCCGCCTGGCCCCAGCACGCGTCGCCCTGGGGATAGAGCAGCAGCAGATGCGTGCAATAGCGCGCCGCGAGGTTGATGTCGTGCAGGGCCAGCACGGCACCGTGGCCGCGCCGCGTTTCGTCGGTGACCAGTTCCAGCAGGGCAATCTGGTGGTGCAGGTCGAGATGGCTGGTGGGTTCGTCGAGCAGGAACAGGGTGGGGGACTGGGTCAGCAGGGTGGCAAAGGCCAGACGCTGGCGTTCGCCGCCTGACAGCGTTTGCACGGCGCGGTCGCGCAGGTGGGCGAGGTCCACGCGTGCCAGGGCCGCCGCGGCAAGCGCGTGATCTTTCGGGCCTTCCATGGCCCAGGCGTGCAGGTGTGGATGACGGCCCATCAGCGCGGTTTCCATCACCGTGGACGGGAAGCCGTCGTGGTGTTGCTGAAACACCACGCCGATGCCTCGGGCAATGGCCGCGCGGCTCAGCGCGTGTAGCGGACGGCCCTGCACCTCGACCACGCCGGAACGGGGCTTGCGCAGGCCCGCCAGGGTCAGCAGCAGGGTGGTCTTGCCCGCGCCGTTGGGACCCAGAATGCCCCAGCGCTCGCCGGTGTGAACCGTGAGTGACAGGGCGCGGCCATCGTCACGGCCGGGAATGTCGATGACCAGATCGCGGGTGACCAGGGCCGCCGTCACGCCGGGCTCCGGTGCAGCAGGTAGAGAAACGCCGGCACGCCCAGCAGTGCGGTGATCACCCCCACCGGCAACTGCTCGGGCGCGATCAGGGTGCGCGCCAGCGTGTCGGCCAGCACCAGCAGAATGCCGCCTGCCAGGGCCGATGCCGGCAGCAGCACGCGCTGGTCGTTGCCGATGATCAGCCGCAGCAGGTGCGGCACGATGAGACCCACGAAGCCGATGCTGCCCGCCACCGTGACGGCCGTTGCCGCCAACAGGGCCGCGGCCAGGTGCAGCAACCACTCGATGCGACGCACCGCGACGCCGAGGGCGGCGGCCTGCTGCGGACCGCGCGCCAAGATGTTGAGCGTGCGGCCAAACGGAACCGCGGCCAGCACCACCACCAGCAGTATGGCCATCGGCACGGCAGGGTTGCGGGCGTGGGCCATGTCGCCCATCAGCCAGAACAGCATGCCGGGCAGCTCACTGCTGGGGCTCACCGCCAGCATGAAGCTCACCAGCGCGCCCCAGCCGGCGGCCACCACCACGCCGGTGAGCAGCAGCCGCACCGGCGACCAACTGCCGGCGCCGTGGGCAATGCCGAACACGATCAGGGTGGAGGCCAGCGCCCCGGCGAACGCGGCACCGCCAATCATCACCGCGCCCAGTCCGGCCAGCATGGCGGTGAGCGCGCCCACCGACGCGCCGCCCGACAGCCCCAGCACGTAGGGGTCGGCCAGTGGATTGCGCAGCAGAATCTGCATCAGCGCGCCGGCCACCGCCAGCAACCCGCCCACCGCGAAGGCCGACAACGCCCGCGGCAGACGCAGGTCCAGCAGCAGGATGCGGTGCAGGGCGTCGCCTTGGCCGCGCACCACCGCCCACAACTCCAGCGGGCTGATGCTCACACTGCCGATGGCCACGCCCGCCGCCAAGGCCAGCAGGCTCAGGGGCAGCAGCACCGCCAGCACCCGGCGCAGGCCGCTCATGGCGGCGGCGCCTGCGCGCGCCGGGCCTCGTCAAGGGCCTTGCAGAGCCGCTCGGTGCCTTCGAGCAGTCGCGGCGTGTGGCGCTGCAGCAGCGACGGCGGAATGAAGTGCAACTGCGCGTTCCGAACCGCCCGCAGTTGCGGCCAGCGGCGCCAGGCCTGCAACCACTCGTGATTGGCTTCGCCCATGCCGCCGGCCACGATTACCTCGGGGTCCTGGGCCAGCACGCTTTCGGGGCTGATGCGCGGTATCAGTGCGTCCAACCCGCCAAATATGTTCACACCGCCGCACACGGCAATGGCCTTGGCGATCAGGTGCTGGTCACTCACCGTCATCAGGGGCTGGTCCCAGACCTGGTAGAACACGCGCACGGGCGGGGCGTCGGCATAGTGCCGTTGCAGGGTGGCGATGCGCTGGCGAAAGCTCACGGCCAGCGCGGTGGCGGTGTCGTCGTGGCCGGTCAGATGGCCGATGCGCTCGAAGGTGCTCGCCAGCTCATCGAAGGTGTGGCTGTCGGAGTAGTACACGGTGAAGCCCATCGTCTCCAGGCGCTCGGCCTGCCGGCGGTTCGCGGTGCTGACCCAGGCGATGATCAGGTCGGGCTTGAGGGCGATGATCCGCTCCATGTCGAGCGCGCCGTGGTTGCCGATGCGCGGCACCGCCTCGGCCGGCTCGGGGTAGTCGCTGTAGCTCACGGTGCCGATCACCTGCGGGCCGGCGCCAATGGCGAACAGGTTTTCGGCGATGTGCGGCGCCAGCGCAATGATCCGACGGGCCGGCGCGGCAAGTCGCACGGTGCGACCACGGTCGTCGGTGACCGACCGGGCATCGCCCGCGGCCGCCACCGTGCCCACGCTGCCCAGCGTCGTGGCGATCAGCAGCGCAACCATCAGGACGACCGGCAGAGCGATTTTGGGCGGTGGGCGGGTGCGGGTCATGGGCCGGGTTCGGTCGCGCCCGGCTCAGGCCGCGGGCGGCTTGCCGCCGGCCAACAGGCCCTTGAGGGCGTAGAGCGCCTCCAGGGCCTCGCGGGGGCTGAGGCCGTCGGGGTCAATCCGGGCCAGATGCGCTTCGACGGCGCTGTCGGCCGGGGCGTCGAACAGCGAACGTTGCGGTGCCGGCTTTGGGGCGTCGGCGGCAGGGTGAATGGCCGCGCCGCTTTCGAGTTGCTGCAACACGCGGCGGGCGCGCTGCACCACGGCATCGGGCACGCCGGCCAGCCGCGCCACCTGCAAGCCGAAACTGCGGTTGGCGGCACCGGGCTTCACCGCGTGCAGAAACACCAGCGACTGCCCATGCTCGGCGGCGTCGAGGTGCACGTTGATCACGCCGTCGATCTGCTCCGCCAGCGCGGTCAGCTCGAAGTAATGGGTGGCAAACAGACACAGCGCGCGGTTGTCGTTTGCCAGATGTTCGGCCATGGCCTGAGCCAGTGACAGGCCATCGTAGGTCGAAGTGCCGCGGCCGATCTCGTCCATCAGTACCAGTGAGCGTGCCGTGGCGTGGCGCAGGATGTGGGCGGCCTCGGTCATTTCGACCATGAAGGTGGAATGCCCCGCCGCAAGATCATCGCCGGCGCCGATGCGGGTGAACATCTGGTCCACCAGGCCGATCTCGGCGCGCGCGGCGGGCACGTAGAACCCACACTGCGCCAGCAGCACGATCAGCGCGGTCTGACGCATGTAGGTGGACTTACCGCCCATGTTGGGGCCGGTGATCACGTGCAGCCGTGCGTCGTTGTGCAGGTGCAGGTCGTTGGCGATGAACGGCCCGTCGAGTGACTGCTCAACCACCGGATGACGGCCGCCTTCGATGTGCAGCCCGCCGTCGGCGCGGAGGGTCGGCCGCGACCAGTTCAGGCTCACGGCGCGTTCGGCCGCGGCGGCCAGGCCGTCCAGCTCGGCGAGTGCGCGGGCCGTGCGGGTCAGCGCCGCCAGATGCGGGTGCAGGTGATCCAGCAGCGCTTCGTACAGCGCCCGCTCGTGGGCCAGCGCGCGGTCGCGGGCCGACAGCACCTGGTCTTCGAACTGCTTGAGCTCTTCGGTGATGTAGCGCTCGTAATGGGTGAGCGTCTGCCGCCGCGTGTAGTGAGTGGGAATGCGGGCGGCGTGGGTTTTGCCCACTTCAAGGTAATAACCGTGCACCCGGTTGTAGCCGACCTTGAGGGTGTCGATGCCGGTGGCGGCGCGCTCGCGCGCTTCCAGCGCCTGCAAGAAGCCGTCGGCGTTCTGCGAAAGGTCGCGCAGCCCATCGAGCGTGGCGTCGAAACCGGGGCGGAAGACACCGCCGTCGCGCGCGGTCAGCGGCAACTCGTCGGTCAGCGAGGCCTGCAGGTGGGTCACCAGCTCGGGATGTGGCGCCAGCGCGGCACGCAGGGCATCGAGCCGTCCGGCGGGCGCGTCGGGCAGTGCCTGGCTGACGGCGGGCAGCGCCGCCAGGGTGACACTCAGGCCGCCCAGGTCGCGCGGCCGCGCGCTGCGCAAACTGATGCGCGTGAGAATCCGCTCCAGGTCGGCCACCGCCTTCAGGGCCTGACGGACCGGCTCGAAGCCGTGCTGGGCCAGCAGGGCGCTGACCGCGTCGAGTCGGGCATCAAGCGTGCCCAGGTCGCGCAGTGGACGCAGCAGGGTGGCGTGCAGCCAGCGGCTGCCCATGGCGGTGACGCTGCTGTCGAGCAGCTTCAGCAGGGTGCGGTCGTGCTCGCCCGACAGGGTGCGGTCCAGTTCGAGATTGCGGCGGGTCACGGCATCGAGCCGCACGCCCTCGTCCGGGCGCTCGCTGCGCACGCCATCAAGATGCGGCAGCGCCGCCTTGTGGGTTTCCTTCAGGTATTCCAGCAGCGCCCCGGCGGCAGCGATGGCGGCCGGCTGGCCATGGCAGCCAAATCCGCGCAGATCGTGGGTGCCGAACTGGGCGCAAAGCAGCCGCTCGGCGCTGTCGGGCACGAAATGCCAGGGCGGACGTTCGCGTGCAGCGGTCAGGCCGGACCAGAGGCTGCCCTCCACGACCAGGGTTTCCACCGGGCGCAGGCGCGCGTACTCGGCCATCAACTCACCCTGGGTGGCGCAATCGATGACGATGAACCGCCCGGTGGACACATCGGCCCAGGCCAGGCCCAAGCGGCCGTCAACGGCTGCCACGGCGGCCAGACCGGCGGTGACGCGGGGGTCGAGCAGGGCGTCATCGGTGGCGGTGCCGGGCGTGACCAGACGGGTGATGGCGCGTTTCACCGGCCCCTTCTCGGCCCCCACCTCGCCCACCTGCTCGGCAATGGCCACCGACTCGCCCAGACGGATCAGCTTGGCCAGGTAAGGGTCCAGCTGGTGATACGGAACGCCGGCCATGACCACCGGCTGCCCGGCCGACTCGCCGCGCCGGGTCAGGGTGATGTTGAGCAGCCGCGCGGCGCGTCGGGCGTCGTCATAGAACAGCTCGTAGAAATCGCCCATGCGGAACAGCAGCAGATGCGCCGGATGCTCGGCCTTGAGCGTCAGGTATTGCTGCATCAACGGGGTGTGGGCGCTGAGGTCCTTCAAGGTCGGGCGGTCGGCGGCGGCTGGGGCGCCGATTATCCCGGCTTGTCGCGCGGGGCGGGGGTTGCCCTGAAATCCGGGCGTTTGTCACACGGGCGCCGCGTCGGCGTCGGGGGTGCTCTTGGTGCTCTTGGGGTTTTGGCGTCAACATGCGCGATGCCTGTCCGTGTTGCGAGATCGCCCATCAGTCTGACCGAACCCCTGCGCCGACTGAGTGCCGTGCTGCTGGTGACCATGGCGCTGGCGGCTGCGGCACTGCCTGCGCAGGCCGCGGCACAATCGCCCGTGACTGCCGACGTCGAAACGCCGCCGCCGCAGCAGGCCGGCCGTGAAGACCCGGCCCCGGACGAGACCCCCTCGCAAAGCCAGACCGAAGCACTGGAGGAACTGATCGATGACCGCGGGGACCGGTCCATCGACGACCCGGCCGTGCCGAGCGCCGATGCGCCCAGAGACCCGACCCTGGTCCCGCCCGAAGACTGGGAGGATCAGACCGATGTGCCGCGCCACCATCGCCCGGGCTCGTGCGAGCAGCTGCACCCGGACCATGCTGAGCCGGTCGACGCCGAGGCGGTGGATTGGGCGCGCGAACAGATCGAGGAGACGGTTTGCGGCGCCACGCTCTGGTTCGACGGCCTGTTTGGCGAAAACCGCAACCTTGACGCCGCGCGCGGCGCGTACGGCCGCCTCGAAACCTCGTACGAACACTCCGAGTTCTACGGCGCCAAGGCCCGGACCCGTTTTCGCCTGCGGGTCGATCTGCCCAATCTGCAGGAACGCGCATCGGTCTTCATTGGCCGCGACAACGATGACGATTTCATCAAGGACCGTTCTGAAGGCTTTGCCTTGCGCAGCGAGTTTCCCCAGATCGACGATCGCGACAAGTTCTTTGCCGGCTTTGGCTACGGCCTGCCCAGCAACCGGCGGTTTCGCAGTGATGTGAAGGTCGGGGTGCGCAACGTGACCAACACCCGCGCTTTCCTGCAGTGGCGGACCGAGTACCTGGCCTACGTGGATGAGGTGAATCTGGTGCAGTTTCGCCTGACCCCCTTCTACAGCACCCGTGACGGACTGGGAGTGACGCCGGGCGTCGATTTCAGCCGGGTGCTGACGCCGCGACTGCTGGCGCGCTGGAGCAATGTGGGGACTCATTCAGACACCACGCTGGGCTTTGACTGGCGCAGCGCCGCAGTGCTGTATCAGGGCTTTGGCTGGCAGCGGGGCCTGGCCTATGAGGCCTTCATCCGTGGCGTGACCGAAACGCCCGTCAAGCTGCGCGAGTTCGGTCTGCGGCTGGTGTATCGACAGCCCATTGTCGGCGGGCGGCTCTACCTGCAGCCCCTGGTCGGCTACAGCTGGCCCAAGGAAGAGCCGGGCATCAAGCGAGAGGGCGCCTACCTGGTGGGCGTGGGTCTTGAGTTGCCCTATGGCAAGAACCCCCGCAGGGCCATTGCGCAACGAAATGAACGGCGGCGCGCGGATGCGGATCGGGACTCTGATGCGGACGTGAATGCCGGCCAAGCCGAAGCCGAAGCCGAAGCCGAAGCCGAAGCCGAAGCCGAAGCTGAATTCCAAGCCCCGCGTGAGGGCGATACGCTCCAGCCCGGCGCGTCGCCAGGGCGCAACCCGGCGCCTTGACCCACAGGCGAGCGGTGCCGCCCCGACGCAGGCGCGTAAAGTGGCGATGACACCTGCCTTGCCGCACACCGCCATGACCACGCTGTCGATTCTTGACCTGGTGCGCATCACCGAAGGGGCCACCGCCCGCACCGCCCTCGACAATGCCCGCGATGTGGCGCGTCATGCCGAGGGCTGGGGGTATCGGCGCATCTGGTTCGCCGAACATCACAACATGCCCGGCATCGCCAGCGCGGCCACGTCACTGGTCATTGCCCACGTGGCGGCCGGCACCCACACCATCCGCGTGGGCGCCGGCGGCATCATGCTGCCCAACCATGCGCCGCTGGTGATTGCCGAGCAGTTCGGCACCCTGGCCCATTTGTTTCCGGGGCGTATCGACCTGGGGCTTGGGCGAGCGCCGGGGACTGATCCGCTCACGGTGCGGGCACTGCGCACCGCCGCAGATGCCGCCCATCATTTTCCGCAGGACGTGATGGCGCTGCAGCATTTCTTCGCCCCTGCACAGCCCGGACAGCGGGTCGTGGCGGTGCCGGCGGCCGGCACCGAGGTGCCGCTGTGGGTGCTGGGTTCCAGCACCTTTGGCGCCGCGCTGGCCGCCGAACTGGGCTTGCCCTACGCATTTGCCGCCCACTTTGCGCCGGATCAACTGATGCCGGCCCTGGCGACCTACCGCAGCCGCTTCACGCCGTCGGCGCAATTGGCCGCCCCGTATGTGGCGGTGGGCGTCAACGTCATCGCGGCCGATACCGACGCCGAGGCGCGACGGCTGGCGACCACGCAGCAGATGTCGTTCATCGACCTGTTTCGCGGCGCGCGGGGCCTCAGCCGGCCGCCGATCGACGACATCCAGGGTTACGGGTCCCCCGCGGAGCAGGCCCAGGCGCAGCAGATGCTCAAGTACGCCATCGTTGGCGGCCCGGCGACGGTGCGGGCGGGGATCGACGCCCTGACCGCCCAGACCGGTGCCGATGAATTGATCATGGTCACCGATGTGTTCGACCACGCCGCGCGGCTGCGCTCCATCAAGATCACGGCCGAATGCCGTTCCATGACTGCGGCCTGAGAAACGGATCTTGCGGGCTCGTGCGGACCGGGTGCTGCTGAGCACCCGATATCGGGCGCACCTTGAAGGGGTTCATCTGCAACGAGGCCTGCCGCTCCCCTTGATGACAATGACGTTGGCAATGACGTTGGCAATGACGTTGGCAATGACGTTGGCAATGACGTTGGCAATGACGGCGGAGTGACCGAAGCGCACGACGCCGGCCGTTGTGAAACAGGCGGTTACACGCTGGACTTGTGCCCGCAGGGCGTCGCCGCAGCGCCGTTCGGCTGCGGCAGGCGGGCGCCCCATCGATCGCCCCGAACCCATACGGCCGGCCAGGGCCCTGTGCAAAGTGCGGCCGACTGTCGTACAAAGGATGCAAGGGGCCAGGCCGCGAACAGACCCTGAGTGCACTCAATATCAGGAGAGCTTAACGATGAGCATCAAAGCCATTTCAATGGCCGCACTGTTGGTGATCGCCGCCGGCAGCAGCACCCACGCCCTTGCCAACAATTGCGAGAAGGTGAAGGCCGACATTGCCGCCAAGATCGACGCCAATGGTGTGCCGTCCTACTCATTGACCGCCGTCGACGCCGGTGCCGCGCATGAAGGCAAAGTGGTCGGCCATTGCGGGGGCAACACCAAACGCATCGTCTATGTGCGAGGGGCGGTCGGGCCCGAGCCTGCGCCGCCGGCGCAGCCCGCAGCCACCGCCGCCCCGGCTGCAGCTGCGCCGGCATCACCGTAAAGGCGGTACCCGCTCATTTGCCGTTGCAGGCGCAGGTCGATGATGCGTCGGCCTGCGCGGCTCGTTCCCATTCGGGCTGACTCAGCGCTCCACGATGGCCGTCACGCCCAGCCCGCCTGCGGCGCAGATCGAGATGAGGCCGCGACCGCCCCCCGCCTCGTCGATGATCTTGGCCAGCGTGGCCAGAATGCGCCCGCCGGTGGCGCCGAAGGGGTGGCCCATGGCCAGCGAGCCGCCTCGAATGTTCAGCTTGTCGCGGTCAATGCTGCCCAGCGGGCTGCTAAGGCCCAGTCGCTCCTTGCAGAAGGTCTTGCTTTCCCAGGCGCTGAGCGTGCACAGCACCTGGGCGGCGAAGGCTTCGTGAATCTCGTAGAAGTCGAAGTCTTGCAGGGTGAGCCCGGCGCGGTCGAGCATGCGCGGCACGGCGTAGGCGGGGGCCATCAGCAGTCCTTCTTTCTTGCCCACGAAGTCCACCGCGGCCGTTTCGGCATGGGTGAGATAGGCTTGCACCTTGAGGCCGTGCGCCTTGGCCCAGCTTTCGCTGCCCAGCAGCACGGCAGACGCGCCGTCGGTCAGCGGGGTGGAGTTTCCGGCCGACAGCGTGCCCTTGCCCGAGGTCTTGTCGAACGCCAGGCCCAACGAGGCCAGCTTGTCCATCGTCAGGTTGGTGCGCAGGTTGTTGTCCTGCGTCAGGCCGGCGAAGGGCACCAGCAGATCGCCGTAAAAGCCTGAGTCATAGGCCGTGACGGCTTTTTGATGGCTCTGAAAGGCCAGCAGGTCCTGATCATCGCGTGAGATGCCCCATTCCTGGGCCATCAGCTCGCAGTGCTGCCCCATCGACTTGCGGGTGCGCGGCTCGCCGTTGGTGGGGATCGCCGGCGCCAGCATGGCCGGACGAAACTTGGCCAGAGCGGCCAGGCGCTGGCCCGTGGTCTTGGCGCGGTTGGCTTCCAGCAGAATCTTGCGCAGCCTGTCATTGACGGCGATGGGCGCATCCGAGGTGGTGTCAACGCCACCGGCGATGCCGGAGTCGATCTGCCCGAGGGCGATCTTGTTGCCGATGGCGATGGCCGCTTCCAGCCCCGTGCCGCAGGCCTGCTGCACGTCAAACGCCGAGGTTTCGGGTGCCAGCCCCGACGACAGTACCGCCTCGCGGGTCAGGTTGAAGTCTCGCGCGTGCTTGAGCACCGCGCCGGCGGCCACCTCGCCGAGGCGCTCGCCGTGCAACTGATATTTGTCGACCACACCGTTGAGTGTCGCGGTGAGCATGGCCTGGTTCGATTGCGTGGTGTAGGCCGTGTTCGAGCGGGCGAAGGGAATGCGGGCGCCGCCAACAATGGCGACCTTGCGTGCCTGGGCCATGGTGAAACTCCTTGAATCAATAGCGAAGTGAAATGAGGTCTGCGGCCGTGGACCCGGAGGCCCGATGCCGCAGTGCACAAAAGCATACGCCGCAAATTCGGGGCGTCGCTTGGCCGCAGCGACAGCTGCGTCCGGTTCACAAAAAATTCACTACCGCCCCCTTGAAAGCAGGGAGGCGGCGCCTCAGTGTTAGCAGCCTCTGGGGGAGAGTGCTAACAATCGTGGCCTTTGTCCCGTAGAGCGTTTCGTTCAGTTTCGATGTTTTGGTTATCAATTTACGGGAGAAACCCAATGAGTCTGCGTCCTTTGCACGACCGCGTGATCGTGAAGCGTCTGGAAGAAGATAAGAAATCCGCCGGTGGCATCCTCATCCCGGACAGTGCCGCTGAAAAGCCCCTCAAGGCCGAAGTGATTGCCGTGGGTTCAGGAAAGCGCACCGACGACGGCAAAACCCACGCCGTTGACGTCAAGGTGGGCGACAAGGTGTTGATCGGCAAGTATTCCGGCACCGAAGTCAAGGTCGATGGTCAGGAGCTCGTCGTGCTGCGCGAAGACGACATCATGGCCGTGTTCGCCTAAGTCTCATCCCGAATCAGAAAGAGGAAGTTCAAATGTCAGCAAAAGAAATCAAGTTTGGCGACGACGCCCGCGCACGCATGGTGGCCGGCGTCAACACGCTTGCCAACGCGGTCAAAGTCACCCTCGGCCCCAAGGGTCGTAACGTGGTCATCGACAAGAGCTTTGGCGCCCCCACCGTCACCAAGGACGGCGTGTCGGTTGCGAAGGAAATCGAACTGAAGGACAAGTTCGAGAACATGGGCGCCCAGCTCGTGAAGGAAGTCGCTTCCAAGACCTCCGACGCCGCCGGCGACGGCACCACCACCGCGACCGTTCTGGCCCAGGCCATCCTCAACGAAGGCCAGAAGAGCGTCACCGCCGGCGTTGACCCGATGGACATCAAGCGCGGCATCGACAAGGCCGTCGAAGCCGTCACCGCCGAAATCAAGAAGCTGGCCGTGCCCTGCAAAGACCGCAAGGCCATTGCCCAGGTCGGCACCGTGTCGGCGAACTCCGATGAAGCCATCGGCGAAATCATCGCCACCGCGATGGACAAGGTTGGCAAGGAAGGCGTGATCACCGTTGAAGACGGTTCCGGCCTCGAAAACGAGCTGGACGTGGTCGAAGGCATGCAGTTCGACCGTGGCTACCTGTCGCCCTACTTCATCAACAACCAGCAGAACCAACAGGTCGAGCTGGAAAACCCGCTGATCCTCATCAGCGAGAAGAAGGTCGCCAACATCCGCGAACTGCTGCCCGTGCTCGAAGCCGTTGCCAAGGCCGGCAAGCCGCTGCTGATCATTGCCGAAGACGTCGAAGGCGAAGCGCTGGCCACCCTGGTGGTCAACAACCTGCGCGGCATCCTCAAGGTCGCTGCCGTCAAGGCGCCGGGCTTTGGTGACCGCCGCAAGGAAATGCTCAAGGACATCGCCATTCTCACCGGCGGCACCGTCATCGCCGAAGACGTGGGCCTGTCGCTCGAAAAAACCACCATTGACGACCTGGGCACCGCCAAGAAGGTCCAGATCAACAAGGAAAACACCACCATCATCGACGGCGCCGGCGAATCGGCTGCCATTGAAGATCGCGTGGGCCACATCCGTCGCCAGATCGAAGACGCAACCAGCGACTACGACAAGGAAAAGCTGCAGGAGCGTGTTGCCAAGCTCGCCGGCGGCGTGGCCGTGATCAAGGTGGGCGCTGCCACCGAAATCGAAATGAAGGAAAAGAAAGCCCGCGTCGAAGACGCGCTGCACGCCACCCGTGCGGCCGTTGAAGAAGGCATCGTGCCCGGCGGCGGTGTCGCCCTGGTGCGGGCCTCGGTCGCGCTGGAAAGCCTCAAGGGTGCCAATGACGACCAGACGGTCGGCATCAACATCCTGCGTCGCGCCATTCAGGAGCCCCTGCGCATGATCGTCCGTAACTGCGGCGAAGAGGCCTCCGTGGTCCTCAACAAGGTGCGCGAAGGCAAGGGCAACTTCGGCTACAACGCCAGCAACAACACTTTCGGCGACATGCTCGACGCCGGCATCATCGACCCCGCCAAGGTCACGCGTCTGGCACTGCAGAACGCGGCCTCCGTCGCCGGCCTGCTGCTGACCACCGAAGCCATGATCGCCGAAGCCCCGCAGAAGAACGACGCACCGGCCATGCCGGGCGGCGGCGGCATGGGTGACATGGGCGGCATGGGGGGTATGGGCGGTTTCTAAGCCGCATCACCGCTGTAATGTTGTGCAAAGAGCCCCTTTTCAGGGGCTCTTTTTTGTGCAATTGAGAGATGAAATGGTGCAGTGCGAAATTAATCACGTACGGGCCTTGTTGTTGTCACGCGGAGTTTGCTAGTCTGGCTCGAATCCTGCTGTAAGTCCTGATGCGGAAAGGCCGTCGTCGGGTTGTAACCAGCCATATTTTCGGGGAGTAAGTTCATGCAATTTCGTAAGCTCGCAGTGGCCGCAGGCGTCATCAGCGGCGTCTCTGCTCTGGCAGTGGGTTGTAGCTCAAGCGACTCGCGATCGCCATTCGAGGACGGCGGCGCGGTCACTGCCACCGCCGCACTGGGCGCCCTCTCTGGTGCCAACTGTGTGTTGAACAGGCTGCCGGTCGAGGATCTGGTCCTCGGCACTGTGACGACCGATGATGACGGTGTCGCCAATTTCGGGATCATTGACAGCAACGGCCCGTTCCTGCTCACCTGCTCCGGCGGCTCTTACTACGACGAGGCAACTGATTCCACCGTGGATTTTGAAGGCAGCATCCGTTCAGTGGTGCTTCCACGCCAGCCGTTCACGCCGCTCAACGTCGGCGTGACCACTGCGACTGAACTCGTGGTGGCGGCGCTGGAGGGTAATCCGCCCGGGCCGATCAATCTGGGTTTTGTTGCCAACGCCCTGTTGGAAGTCGCTCGTGCGCTGGGCGTGCCGAACCTCAACTTGTTGACGCCGCCAGAAGTGGTGAACGAAGACGATCCGCTGATCTCGGGAACCGATGCGCGGGGCCTTCATGCCCTGATCCTCGCGGGTTTCTCGCAGTTGGCCAGCGAACTTGATCTGACCACCGCTGAACTGGGCGCGCTGCTTGCCGACGATGTTGCTGCAGGGCAGCCCATTGGCACCAGTCTGATCGGCCTGGGCTCGCCAGCCATCTCAAGCGCGGTTGATTTTCTGGTTCGTTTCGATGCCGCAGTGCTGGCCATCATTGACATCATCGTGGAGCCGGGCATTCGGGAGGAAATTCGCGGCAACGTGATCGCGCAGCAGGCGGTGGCTCAGTCACCGGGTCGCGGCCTTGTCAACCCGCAAAACCCTGAAGCGACCCCCACTCCGACGCCGACCCCGACCATCACCCCGACTGCGACGCCGACTGTCACCCCGACTGCGACGCCGACGGCCACCCCGACGGTGACGCCGACCGTCACCCCGACGGTGACGCCGACCGTGACGCCGACGGCCACCCCGACGGTGACGCCGACCGTCACCCCGACGGTGACGCCGACCGTCACCCCGACGGTGACGCCGACTGCGACGCCGACGGTGACGCCGACCGTCACCCCGACTGCGACGCCGACCGTCACTCCGACGGTGACGCCGACCGTCACCCCGACTGCGACGCCGACCGTTACCCCGACTGCGACGCCGACGGCCACGCCGACCGCAACCCCGACGGTCACCCCGACGCCGCCCACGGGCGGAACCGGTGGCACCGGCGGTTCAGGCGGTGGTGTCGGCGGCACCCCGTAAATCGTTGATGTTTGATAACAAAGGCCGCGTCGTGCGGCCTTTGTTATTTACGGGTTATTTACGGCACATTCGATCAGGGGCCGCGATGGCGGTGTGAGCGCCAGGCAAGTGAGACCTGAAGCCACCCAGATAAGATGTTGCGACCGCGTACCAGACCGCCCCCGACGGAGCCACCGGCCCGCCAATCGCAAAGGTGCTCGCCATGCAGGCTGTGGCAACAAAGCAGCTGCATCGCTTCCGCAATCGAGTGGCTCACCATCAGGGGTCTGGCACACGTTCGGGGAACCGATGATTATCCAGACCCATGAAAATGCAACCTGTGTCCGTGACAATGCAATCAATAAAAAAATGTAAGACCTTGTCGATGAATGGAAAGTATTTGAAGTTCAGTGCGCTCACGCTCAGCGCGGTGGCCTTGGCAGCCCAGTCCTTGAGTGTGGAGGCATTCCAGTCGTCACAAGGCTATACCGGGCTGCTGTTCATCCCCAATGCGCAGGTTCAGGGGCGCTACGCCTGGGACGTGCAGATTAACGACGCCGTGCATGAGGAAGCCCGGCCTCGGGCAGACAGGGCGCAGAACATTGCGGTTTCCATCGGGCTATTGCCCAGAGTTGAATTGAGTGGCCGCATCTATACGGCCTATGCCCCGAACGACCGTCGTCTCGACAACGACCTTTCGGCCAGTGCCAAGGCGCAGCTTTGGCACAGTGAACAGGTGTCGCTTGCGGTGGGCTATGCGGATTTCGCCGGAGAGGCGGTCAAGCTCAGTTCGCGGTATGTAGTCGCCGACTACGCACCAATCAAGCAGATCAGGATGACCGTCGGCTTCAGCGATGGGCCCGACCGGCTGGACGGCGCATTCGGCGGTCTGGAGGTGCGGCCGTTTCACTTCGTCGGCCTGTTGGGTGAATACGACAGCAATGAAGTGAACGCCGGCCTGCGTTTGTACGCACCCGAATGGAAAGGGGTGACCGCTTATCTGGGCGCTGCCACGCAACGCGACGCACGCGAGTCCGTGCAGTTGGCAGCGGGTCTGTCCTTCAATTTTGGGCGTCCGAATCCGCCGGGTAATCCGCCCTATATCGTGCAGGGTGAGGGCCAACTGTCGCGTGCCCATCAGCAGATTTCAGCTGACCTGCCGATAGACGCCGCAATGCCGCTCGCCCGGGTAGACAGCAGCCAATGGGGCCACAACGCCAACGACGCTTTTTATGACCAATGCAAGGACGGCAAAACCGCTTCTCATCGCGTCTCTGAAACCCGTTACGGCATTCCGCTCAGAACGGCCCGTGTCGATTGTGTCGACGGTGTTGCGCAAGTCCAGACAGCCAGTTGGCAGCCACAGCGACTGACCGATTTCGACCTGACCAAGGCCCAGAACTGGGAAGACACCCTCCTGTCATTCCGCGTCGAGCCGGCGTTGGTCAATAACGTCGCCACAGAATTTGGCGTTTATGACTATTCGCTGGGCGTGCAAACCTCGGCGCGGCTGCAATTGCCAGCGGGACTGGCGATTTATCACGTTCATGAAGATCCCGTAACCGAGTCGGACGACTTTGAAGACGGCGGCGTGTTTGCCGGTGGCCGCATCCGCTCAAGAAGCGTCGAGACCATGATGCAGTGGTTGGCACATCCTTTGCCTGGGCTGATTACGACCGTCGCAGCGGGCAAGAAGCGTATCGCGGGCGTTGATACCGAAGCCGTCATGGCCGAAGTGCTTTTGCACTCGCCCAGTGGCGCGCATCAGGTCTCGGCGGCCGGCGGCAAATTCTCGCCCGATGACGATGTTGATATTGGCGAGGAGGACTATTACCGGCTCACCTACCGCTACCTTTGGGCCCGGCAAGACGTGGCCTTCGCCTTGAGTCACGGCTGTTACATGCTCGCGGGGGACTGTGGTCAGACCTATGTGTTAGAGCGTTATATGAAAGGCCTTAACTTTTTCGTGTTCTTCAGCGTCGCAGGGGCAGACGATCAGGTCGGCGGCATTGGATTCCAGGCGCCGCTAACGTTCAGAAAAGCGCCGCAATACAAACATGTCCGGTTGGATGGAACGCCCGCATTCAGCTATGCGCTGCAGACCACAGTGAATCCTGAAGATGGCCGTAACGTCCTTCGGCCGGGCTTCATGTTCGAGCCCAGGCTTAAATATGACCCACGTCGTATCATCCTCGATCGGAACAAGGCCGTTCCGGGCTATTTTCACTGACCCGTGCGACTGACGTCCTTACAGTGTGCGCTTATCGCCATGGATGGCCTCTTGCGCTGGGCGGGCGTCACATGCGGCAGTCAAACTTATTGCATCACGCAGGTATGGCACGCAGCAGTTCGGTTTAGCGATCGAGGAACCTGATGGGCAAGCACTTTGGCGAAATCATGGGGCGGGATGCCGCAACGCACTTTGCGGCGTGGCTATTGCGTCAATCAAAAGTGCGCAAGCAGATCATCATCTCGCTTACCGATCTGAGCCTGTTGACCGGCGCCATGGTGATTGCCCTGCTGGTTGTGGCGTTGCCCAGCATGGGTACCTGGCCTGCCGCGAACTATTGGATATTGGCCGGCGGGGTGCTGTTGGCCGTGGTGCTGCTCCGCGTGCTGGGCGTGCACCACATCGTGTCCCGCCATGCCGATGTTGACCTGATCGAGCGCAGCTTCGGCGCCCTGTTCATCGCATCCATCGTCTTGCTGGGCGTGCTCAGCCTGCGTCTGCCCCTGGTCCTGGCAGTGGCAATCCCCTTTCTGTTCGGCGCCATGGGCTTTGCCGCGGTGCTGATGAGTCGGGCGATCGCGGTGCGCCTGCTCAAGCCCGCAAGTGCGCGCAAGCGCGGCGCGCGCGTCCTGATCTACGGTGCGGGCGAGGGTGGCGTGCAGTTGGCGGCGGCCCTGCGCAACGGTGACCGCTTCTGCCCGGTGGTGTTTGTCGACAGCAACCCCTCATTACACGGGCGTCGCATCCACGGCTTGAAGGTTTTCCCCACGACCGCGCTTGAAAAGCTGCATAACGAGGGCGTGTTTGAACAGGTGCTGCTGGCCGTGCCCAGCGCTACGCCGCAAGAGCGCCTGCACATTCTGGAACAGCTTGAAGCCCTGTCGGTCAAGGTGCTGGTCATGCCCGCGCTGGAAGACATCGCAGCCGGCATCAGCCGCGTCGATCAACTGCGGGAGGTGCAGGTCGAAGACTTGCTGCCGCGCAGCGCCGTCAAGCCCGACAAATCTTTGCTCTGCCAGTCACTCAACGGCAAAACGGTACTGGTCACCGGCGCCGGCGGCTCAATCGGCTCCGAGCTGTGCAGGCAGGCGATGCTCCACGGTGCGTCGCGCCTGATCCTCGTGGAATGCTGCGAGTACTCGCTTTACAAGATTGACCACGAGCTGCGGCAGAGCCCGCTGCAGGGCCAGTGCGACGTGGTCCCGTTGCTCATCAACGCCGTCAATGCGCAACAGATCACCCGCGCATTCCAGGAATATCCCGTGCAGGTCGTTTATCACGCGGCCGCCTACAAGCACGTGCCATTGGTCGAGGCCAACCCGTGCGCCGCTGTCCTTAATAACGTGCAGGCCACGCAATCGGTCGTCACCGCCGCCATTTTGGCGGGCGTTGAGCGCTTCGTGCTGGTCTCGACCGACAAGGCCGTGCGGCCCACCAATGTGATGGGTGCCAGCAAGCGATTCTGCGAACTGGTGGTGCAGGCTGCCGCGGTCAATGCCGGCCGCACCGCACTCAGCATGGTGCGGTTCGGCAACGTGCTGGGCTCAAGTGGGTCGGTGGTGCCCCTGTTCAAGGAACAGATCCGGCGGGGCGGGCCGGTCACCGTCACCCACCCCGACGTGACCCGCTACTTCATGACCATTCCCGAGGCCGCGCAACTGGTCATCCAGGCCGGGGCCATGGGCGACCACGGCGAGGTGTTTCTGCTGCAGATGGGCCAGCCTGTCAAGATTCGCGATCTCGCAGAGCGCATGATTCACCTGTCGGGCAGAACCCTCGTTGACCCCGCCAGCAAGCAGGGCGACGTTGAGATTCGCTACACCGGACTCCGCCCCGGCGAAAAACTCTACGAAGAGCTGCTGATTGGCGCCGAGGCGCAGGCCACCCCGCATCCGCGCATCTACAAGGCCGCCGAAGAATGGTTCACGCCCGAGGTGCTCGAATTGCACCTCAGCGCCCTGCTTGCCGCCGCCCATGGCGGTGACGTGCGTGCGCTGAAATGTACGCTCAGCCAATGCGTTGCCGGGTACGTCTATGGCGCGCCGGCCGAGCTCCATGATGGTACGTTCCCCGACGAGGCACCTCGGCAACTGACAAAGACCGCCGAGGCCCAGGTTCCGCAACCCACGTCGCGCCCCACGCCGGCAACACCGACAGATGACCGTCATCGCCCGGCACCCGCCCACCACACACCCGCGCGTCCGCGCCCTGCGTTCGGGCCCGCAGGCGCCGAGGCGGCAGGCGTGCTCAGGCAAATGGCCACATCCAGCGCAACGTCAGACGCCGGCATGACGGTTGCCGCCGCTGGCCAGCGCCCCCTACACCGTTAGCCTCCTTCACGTGAACGTCATCAATCGAGAGGTCTAATAGCGAACCCTTGCCTTGCCGGGCAGCGCCGCATCCACGCGCGCCACGGCCCAGACCCAGACCGCTGGCTGACCTCGCAGCGCAGCAACACCGCAACACTCCATCCGCACCTAGAACGCTTGCCACGCACCATGCAACCGCCCTCAGTGTTCAATATTTGAACAGATGACATGAAAAACACCCTGCTCGACGAAGTGCACCTCAAGGTCATGAAGCTGATCGAGGCCACGCCAGACATCACGCAACGCGACCTGGCCGAAAAGCTCGAAGTCAGCGTGGGCAAAGCCAACTATCTGCTCAAGGGGCTCATTCAAAAAGGCTTGCTCAAGGCCGAAAACTTCCAGAAGAGCCAGAACAAGCTGGGCTACGTCTACAAATTCACCCCCGCCGGACTGGAGCACAAGGCGCGAATCACCCTGCGCTATATGCAGAAACGGGTTGCCGAGTACGAAGCCATGAAAAAAGACCTCGATTCAATGAACGGGCCAGGCAATTGAAACGCCCCACAAACGCCACCCATGCGAGCGCCGCCGCCGCGTCACCCCGTAACGAAACACGTCACCTCGTCGAGACCAAACGCAAGTCATGAAAATAACGGTAGTGGGCACAGGGTATGTTGGGCTGGTGTCAGGCGCGTGCCTGGCAGACTCAGGTAACGACGTCCTGTGCCTTGATCTTGACCCCCGCAAAATAGAAACACTGAATGCCGGTGGCATCCCCATCCACGAGCCCGGCCTCGATCAAGTCGTCGCCCGCAACGTCGCCGCCGGCCGGCTCAGGTTCACCACCAACATCGACGAAGCCGTCGCCTTCGGGCAGCTGCAGTTCATTGCCGTCGGCACGCCGCCCGATGAAGACGGCTCGGCAGACTTGAAATACGTGCTCGCGGCCGCGCGCAACATCGCCAGCCGCATGACCGGCTACAAACTCATCATCGACAAATCCACCGTCCCCGTCGGCACCGGCGACAAGGTACGGGCCGCCGTGGCCGACGAGCTGGCAAAACGGGGCCAGAGCATCCCCTTCAGCGTGGTCTCGAACCCCGAGTTCCTCAAAGAAGGCGCCGCCGTCGAAGACTTCATGAAGCCCGACCGCATCATCGTCGGCACCGCCGAAGGCGACCAGCGCGCAATCGAGTTGATGCAAGCGCTGTACGCACCCTTCCAGCGCAGCCACGACAAACTGGTGTTCATGGACGTACGCAGCGCCGAACTCACCAAGTACGCCGCCAACGCCATGCTCGCCACCCGCATCAGCTTCATGAACGAACTGGCACTGCTGGCCGAAAAGCTCGGCGCCGACATCGAAGACGTGCGCAGAGGCATCGGCTCAGACCCCCGCATTGGCTACCAATTCCTCTACGCCGGCTGCGGCTACGGCGGCTCCTGCTTCCCGAAAGACGTCAAGGCCCTCATCCACACCGGCACCTACGATGGCCAGATGGACCTGCACGTACTGCAAGCCGTAGAGCGCGCCAACGACCACCAAAAGCAGGTCCTCGTCACCAAGGTTCAGGCCGAATACGGCCAAGACCTCACCGGGCGCCACTTCGCCCTGTGGGGCCTCGCCTTCAAGCCAAACACCGACGACATGCGAGAAGCGCCGAGCCGGGTCGTGATAGAAGCCCTGCTGGCTGCGGGCGCCACCCTCACCGCCTACGACCCCGTGGCCACCGAAGAAGCGCAGCGCGTCCTCGGCCATCACAACGGCCTCAGCTTCGCCGCCAGTGCCGCGGCCGCGCTCACCAATGCCGATGCGCTGATCATCGTCACCGAGTGGAAAGAATTCCGCAGCCCCAATTTCGACCTCATGGCACAACAGCTCAAGTCGAAAACCGTCTTTGACGGCCGCAACCTGTACGACCCCAAAACGGTGGCCAGTCATGGCCTTCGCTATCACGGCATTGGTCGCGCCTGAGCCCGCCATGAACCCCCCGCGCGCCCCGGCCCCCGCGCCCCAACGGCAGCCCCCACCCGTAGGGCGGGCCACGCC
>PAKU01000042.1 GCA_002706265.1 Polycyclovorans sp.
ATGATCGTGGCGAAGGTCTTGCCGCCGTCATGGCGCTCAAGGTTCTTCACATTCTCCAGCAGGAAGGCCGGGGGCCGGTGATGGTCGATGATCTTGGCCAGATCATAGAAGAGGGTGCCCTGCGTGTCGCACAGGAAGCCGTGCGGGCGGCCAAGGGCGTTTTTCTTGCTGACGCCCGCAATCGAGAACGGCTGGCACGGAAAACCGGCCAGAAGAACGTCATGGTCCGGGATTGTCTCCGGCGCGTCGGCGTAGGGCCGCACGTCTTCCGCGAAGACATGCTCGCTGTCGGCAGGCTCGGGGAAGTTGGCGCTGTAGGTCTCGCGGCTGAACCGGTCCCACTCGGCCGTGAACACGCATCGGCCGCCGATGGCCTCGAAGGGAAGGCGCAGCCCGCCGATTCCGGCGAAGAGGTCGATGAACCGGAAACCCTCGGGCCGTTCGCTGGTGCAGCGCGCATCGGCTGTCTGGCGCAGCTTTTCCAGCCGGAGCTGGTCAATCCGCTTGCCTTCGCCCTTCATGTTGCGCCGGATCGTCCGGTCACTCACGCCCAGAAGCTCCGCCGCCGTGTCGATGTCGAGACCGGCGCGCTCCATCAACTCTGCAAATTCTGTCCGTGGATGCGCGTTCATGTGCCTGCCCCTGCTCTGTGTCTGTTATTGACAACATGTCATAATCTGTCCCGGCGGCTTTGGGAACCCTGTTTATGCCATTTGTTCACATTTTGTTCTAACGAGCGATTAAGTCATCTGTCCTGCCGCCTTGCAGGCGCGGATGATCTCTTTCGTCTCGCTTAGAAGGGTTATGTCGCCTATGATCGGATGCGCTCTTGAGCAATACGGCGATCTGCTGGTGTTCGGCCAGTCTTCTGTGGAGTGTGAAAGAGTTCCGACCGAAGCGTCAGCTTCCAGAGTAGGCCTTGCCGGGCATATTTTTTTTCTGGGATAGCCGGTGTCAGGTCTTGGCAATCATTAAGTCTGCAAACAGATCGCGAACCGGCATCTCAAACTCTTCGCTGAAGGCATCGGAGGGCGTTCGATCAAGAACCTCATGGATGACCTCGTTATGATACGCTTGAAGCCATGAATATTTACGCTTTACGCGGGCTGGCGGGTCTGCGTCGAAGCCAGCTTCGATCAGCGTTTTATGCTCGCCAAGAAACGTGGGCCAGTCAATAGATGGATCATCAAACTCCTCGTAGCTGGCTCTGAGATAGTCGATGTAGTGCGGTCCATTCCCATCCCGCCTCAACCACTTGTCCAGAAACTGCTTCTCGTCAGAATAGGTATGCCCGTCGTTCCAAAGGGACCGGTCACGTTTATGCGCTTCAAGCGCTTCATCCATCACCACGATCCGTGGGTAAACGACTTCGGCGTCTTCCATTTCATAGGCTTCAACCAAAGCTGGACCAAAGACTGGCCCTTCAAAATTCAATCCCAGATGCATTGGGCCAATGGTTGTTGCTCCCCGGATCAGAATACCGTTCCGCACGCACGCGATTTGAATATGAAGAAGGTCAATAAGTTCCCAAGATAATGGTCCCGATCTCTGCTGAACATCGACTGTTCTTGAACGGACAATCGCATCGGAAATCCACTCGACCTGAGGCTGGCTGATCACGCGCGCCTCCTTCATTCGCCTCACAGGTTCGATCGGTTCATCGGACTCGGAAACCGTTCTGAACGTGGACATCATCGAAGCAATCTCGCTCGCGGAGCGTTGTTTCAACAACGCACGAAATCCCAAAATATCGAAGAACGTGACAACACAGCGCTCGTAGCCGTCATCATCGTAGTAATCAGATTTGCTCATGTGTGTTTTCTAGATTCTTCAGACAGCCAAACGAGACTGAAAGCCGGATAACTGGCTGACCTTCTCGCCCAACCTAATTTTTCGATCTGCTGTCTTGCGTGCGCCTTCACTCATAAAGCTGACCAGATCGAGGATGTCGTCGCCCTGCTTCACATTCTGAAATTTCGCCGCACGATTGATGAAGACGACGCTCTTCTTCCCTTGCGACAGAAGCTCGAAGACGTTGCTCAAC
This sequence comes from Polycyclovorans sp., assembly GCA_002706265.1. Lineage (GTDB taxonomy): Bacteria > Pseudomonadota > Gammaproteobacteria > Nevskiales > Nevskiaceae > Polycyclovorans. The sequence goes on from PAKU01000042.1 coordinate 2,045, forward strand.
GTTCCTGTGCTGGCGGCATCCCAAAGCATCAGGCCAAACTCGGCCCGGTCAGCCATTTCGATGTCCTTGGCTGTGAAATAAGCGCGAGTGCCTGGCTGTGCGGACGACTGAACGCGATGGACCGGCCAGCAGCCAAGGTTGTTGCGTGGTTTGTCACCTGTGCAGAAGACCGTTACGTCTTTCGCCGATTGTTCGACTAGCTCCGCTTGGATTGATGCGTCGGCCCCATTCGCGTCACCAACAACAACAGGCATCCCTTCCCGGACGATGTTTGCGATGCGCTCCTTGAACATAGGATGGAGGCGTTTGATCTTGATTGAACCGGCGATGAAAACCGTCTGCATCCTTACCTCCATGTCAAAGCGGCGACGTATACACCTGAAATCTTATCATATTGCGCCAGAAGACTACAGATCGCATCCATCGTGGCACCCGTATGGTAAAGGTCGTCCACGACCAGGACGTTCCAGCGACCTTCGTTGGAGATTGGCTTGTTGAGCAAATATCTGCCCTGCAACGCTTCGTCCTTTTCCTGACGGGTGTTCATGTTCTTCAACGAACCAGTGTTTGAAGCGACGGCCGATTTCTCGATCAGGTTGTCGAATAGGGGCACGTCCATCCTTTCGGCCACGAACCCGGCGACCTCATGCACAGGCTGGCGCTGACGCGCAGTAGACGCGGGTGCCGGCATCACCAGTCCGATCTTCGGAAAGTAAGGCACAATGTTCCGCACCACAGCTTTCGCCAGCGGTTTAGCCTGATCAAAGTCACCACGGTATTTGAGCTGAAAAACAGCTTCTCCGGCTGGAGTCCGCGTCGTGTCGAACTGCGGATGACCATATTCGTTGTGGCCGACGAACACACTGGAAGCGGTGTGCTTATCGAGGGCATATCCATCATTAAATGCCCCTGAGATACGTCTGAGCCTGACCTTCACGAGCTGACCCGATCTTTCAAAAACTCGCGTGAGATAGCACGTTGTAGGGTGCTACGATTTACGCCCAGTATTTCTGCCATGCCGGAAACCGTCTCGCGCTTCGTCTCGATAGCGGTCTTGGCGTGGGCGATCTGGGCGTGGGTAAGGGCAGGGGGCCTGCCAAGCCGCTTGCCGCGCTTCTTTGCGGCGCGCAGCCCGGCCTTGGTCCGCTCCTGGATCAAGTCTCGCTCGAACTCGGCCAATGCCCCCATGATGTGAAACACCAACCGCCCGCCTGCGGTCGTCGTGTCGATCCCGTCCGTCAGGCTGCGGAACTCGATGCCGCGATCCCCGAAGAGCTTCAGCAGGTGGATCAGGTCAGCGATGGACCGGCCCACGCGATCCAGCTTCCAGACGATCAGCAGGTCGTCTTCGCCCAGCAGCTCCATCGCCTCGGAAAACCCGGCGCGGCTCTCGGCCGCTGTCGCGCCGCTCTGTGCCTGGTCTGTAATGATCCGGTCGCACCCGGCCTCGTTCAGCGCCTCGATCTGTAGATCAAGGTTCTGCTCCTCCGTGGACACCCGTGCGTAGCCGATTTTCATGCGATCTTTTTTGCACGAGGTTTTTGCGTCAGTCCAGCCCGTGGAAAATCAAAGGCTTGGCCACGAGGAACCTTTTGCTGCAAAAAGGGTCGTTTTCGCGGCGGTCTGCGGCGCATTTTCTGAACGTAACCTTCGAGGATTCTCTCACGCCACAACACTGTGTTTGCTCGTGAAGTGTGACTATTCGAGTGCCGGTCCAGCACCCGAGCCTGCGAGATTTTATGTTCCCTATTTGTGCCATTTCGCGTAACCTCGTCGACTAAAAGGATCGAGCAGGATGGCACAAAAATCTGAAATAGAATGGACGGATGCGACGTGGAACCCGGTGACAGGGTGCACGAAGATAGGCCCTGGCTGTGACAACTGCTACGCAGAGCGTTTCGCTGAACGCTGGCGCGGGATCGAAGGACATCCGTATGAACAGGGCTTCGACCTACGGCTCTGGCCTTCCCGGCTGGAACAACCCGCCCGCTGGAAGAAACCTCGAATGATCTTCGTTAATTCGATGAGCGATCTTTTTCACAAGGATATTCCAAAGACACATATCGACGCTGTGTTTGAGGCGATGGAGTTTGCGAATTGGCATGTCTATCAGGTGCTGACCAAGCGTTCTTCGCTTATGCGGAAATACATCAAGCACCGGTATGAAGGTGGCCGGGTTCCTTCGCACATCTGGCTAGGTGTGTCGGTTGAGGACAGTGCGCACAAGGGCCGCATCGAGCACCTGCGCGAAATCAATTCGGACGCACGCTTCATCTCTTTTGAACCGCTTCTGGGTCCTGTTGGAAAAGTCGATCTGACAGGCATCGCGTGGGCGATTGTAGGAGGCGAAAGCGGACCACGGGCGCGACCCATGAAGCCTTCGTGGGCTACCGAACTGCGGCTGGCCTGCGAGCATTTTGATGTCGCATTCTTTTTCAAACAATGGGGCGGACCTCGTCCGAAGTCAGGCGGCCGTCTTCTTGAGGGCGAGGAATGGAACGGCTTTCCGTGGCAGATTGTGCCGGAAGCGATTATGGCCGAGTTGACGGGTTAGGGTAGGAATGGCGAAGAACTTTATCTGGGGACCGGACGGTGTACTGCCACGCATCGAGGAGCACACCAAACGTAAACTGGATGTTCTCAAGAACTATCTCGACATTTACTTTGATACGGTCGTCCGAAACCCGGCGCAGGATCGACTGAACATTACACTGGTCGACGGGTTCAGCGGCGGCGGCGCATATGCGGACGGCGCAGAGACGCGGGCTGGCAGTCCGCTGGTGTTACTGAATGCAGTTGAGGAAGCAGCGACCCGATTAAACGCCGGGCGTGCGAAGCCTTTGGAGATCAATGCCCGGTTAATTTTTGTCGATGATGAACCTGAGCATGTGGCTGCGCTAAGACGGGAACTGCGTGGCAGAGGGTATGCGGCGGACGATCCGCGCATCACGATCTTTGAAGGCACCTTTGTTGAACACTTGCCGACGATCATGCAGCAGATCACCGCTACTCAGCGCAAGGGACGCTCGATTTTCTTCCTCGACCAGTTCGGATACTCCGACGTGCCCATGTCGTCGATCCAGACCATATTCAAATCTCTGGACCGGGCGGAAGTCGTGCTCAACTTCGCGATTGATAGCCTCCTGAACTACATGCAAGACGCGTCAGCGGACCTGCCTCTTTATCGCCAGTTCGGGATTGATGCCCGGTTCGTTGCTGACTGGAAACGGCGCAAAGACGAAAGCATGGGCCGAGCCCTTACACAGCGGGCGTTGATGGCGCACATTCACACATACAGCGGAGCCAAATTTTTCACCCCTTTCATGCTATGGTCCCGGACCGACAATCGCTGGATGATGCTCGCCCACCTTTCGCAGCATCAAGCGGCTCGTGATAAGATGTTGGGTGTTCACTGGCAGGAGCAGAACAGCTTCATCCATGTGGGGTCAGGCGGCCTGTTTAACCTCGGCTACGATGCTAGGCTGATCGAAAGTTGTGACTCCCTCCTGAACTTTACCGAAAACGACAGAACAACTCTCAACAAAGAGTTGGTCAATGCCCTGCCATCCGAGGTTCATCGCATAATGAACGGCGCGCCGTTGGAGGTATCTCGCCTGCTTTCCGAAGTCGGCAACCGCACGGCAGGCACCAATGATGACATCTTTCACGTCCTGTCGGAACTCGCGCAGGCCCGCGAACTGGAAGTATTGTCCGCAAAGGGCAAACCGAAGCGTGCCGGTACGAGAATATCGGTCAAGGACCAGTTGATCTTGCCAAGCCAGCCCACGCTGTTTTTTCCAGCGAAGTGGTAGCGGTGTCGCTGAAAACAAGTCGGCAACCATGCGCGACATATTCAATCTCGATAAACGACAAGCGCAAAAACCTGCCAAATCCGACTCGGTTTAGCCGGGGAGTTTTGGCAACACCACGCCTTTGATAAAGCGTGGGTTGGTGCAGAGCGTCAGAATCCACCGTTTTCGGCGCATAGGATTAGCTAAGGGATCGTTGTCCAGCGCTTGCGACGGGCCTCGCGCTTGCCGGACAGTCAACGATGACCATTCGCTACGTCTGACTTTATTCAGTTCAACAGAGCATTCGCGGGTCGAGATGATTTCACAGTGGCGGTGGAAGGGAACCAGCGCGGAAACCGATGTCGCTGATCGAAGTGGGCAAGGGTTGGTTCGGCCTCTACCGCACGCCGCTGCAAGATTGACGGAATAAACAGCGTGAGCTGGACGTTCCTCTCCCAAATAGTTCGGAGTGTCCCATGAATTATCTGCCTCTCTTCGCAACCGCTCTTCTGGTCGCGACCTCGGCCAGTGCCGATATCGCCGCCGATCGGCGCGGTGACACGGCCTTCCACGATCCGTCTGTTGTGCATGCGCCCGCCGACGGTATCGTGCGCCTCTATGGCGCAGGCGGGCCACATACTGCATTTCGTAAAGTCGCCGATGTCTGGACCGAGAGAACGGGCACCGAAGTCGAAGTCGTCGCCGGACCCGAGGCGGACTGGGCAGCGGAAGCGCAGGCGCAGGCTGACATCCTCTGGGGCACGTCGGAGCAGTCCATGACGGCTTTCCTGCTGACCTACACCGCTTTCGACCCGGCGGAGGTGACGCCGATCTACCTACGCCCCGCGGTGATCGCAGTGGCCGAAGGTAATCCGCTGGGGATTGAGAGCTTCGACGACCTGCTTGCGGACGGGGTGCGCGTCGTCGTCACCGAAGGGGCGGGCGTCTACAACACCTCGGGCACGGGTGTATGGGAAGATGTGGCCGGTCGATTGGGCCGGTTGGAAGACGTGACGCAGCTGCGGGCAAATATCGTAGCTTACGCCTTGGGCTCTGGTGCGTCCTACGGGGTAATCTCGGGTGGAGATGCGGATGCGTGGATCACTTGGCCGAATTGGCCCCTGACGAAGGACGACATAGAGATGGTGGAGCTGTCCGACGACCGCGTGATCCACCGGGATGTGAACGTGGTGGTGTCACCGGACGCCGATCCAGAGGCGCAGGCGTTCCTCGATTTTCTGGTGAGCGAAGAAGCGCAGGAGATCATGGCGACGGAGGGATGGACGCGCTGATTGTCGACCGGGCTTAATGATATTGACCGGGCAAGGAATAGGTCGCGTAGCTGATCCGTTCTTCCCTTGAGCGAACCTTACGGCGCCTTGATCACGCGCCATGTGCACAAAGCACGAGCCGCTCGTTAAAGGGAGGACTTCCAATGAACGATCTACATGCCCACGAGGCCATGCACGATGCCGCGCGCGATACGGGCCACCCAAGCGATGCGTCGCGCGGTCCTACGCGCCGCCGGTTCCTGTTGTCTACTGCCGGTCTCGGCGCGGCAGCGGGCGCTGGTGCAGCGGGTCTGATACCCGCCCGCGCACTGGCGCAGGACGACACACTGCCCGACTACGTCGCCTGGAAAGACGCGGACGACATGATCGTCCATTCGCCGCAAACACTGGAGACAACACGCGCGGGTCAGGGCGCGCGCGCCATCACGCCCGACGTCGACCTTTTCGTGCGAAACAACTTGCCCGCTCCGTCCGAGGACATCGTTGCCGACCGCGATGCGTGGGAAGTGAGCATCGAAGGCGTTGGCAGCCCTGCCACGATGACGCTGGGCGAGCTGAAGACGCTCGGCGTGCGCTCGGTGCCGACCATGCTGCAATGCTCGGGCAACGGACGGGCTTTCTTCGCCCACGAAGCGGGCGGCACACAGTGGTCCGTGGGGGCTGCCGGCAACGTGATCTGGACCGGAGTGCCCCTGTCCGCTGTCGTCGAGGCGATGGGCGGCCCCGTATCCGAAGCGGCATTCGTCACCGGCACGGGAGGCGAGGAACTTCCCGATGGACTCGATCCCAAAACGATCATGGTCGAACGCTCGGTGCCGCTGGACGCTCTCGACCGCATTCTTCTGGCCTTCGAGATGAACGGCGAGCCGCTGCCGCTTGCCCATGGCGGCCCGCTACGGATGGTCGTTCCGGGATATTACGGCGTGAACAATGTAAAGTACGTGAAGCGCGTCGCCCTGACAGAGACCGAGTCCGAAGCCAAGATTCAGCAGACCTCTTATCGGGTGCGGCCTGTCGGCGTATCGGGAGATCCCTCACAGCCGTCGATGTATGAAATGTCGGTAAAGTCCTGGGTGACGACGCCGCTCATGGAGGCCGCGACGGGCAACGTGCTGATCCAGGGCGTCGCTTACGGCGGTCAGTCACCGCTCGATGGTGTCGAGGTCTCCGTCGACGGCGGTGAGACATGGCAAGAGGCCGAGATCACCGGCGCGGATATGGGCGTTCACTCCTGGCGTCCGTTCGCGCTGCGCGCTGATCTGGAGCCTGGAACCTACACGATCGCCAGCCGCGCCATGAACGCGGAAGGCACCGCCCAGCCCGAGGACTTTCCGCCCAACGAGCGCGGCTATGCCCATAATGGATGGCGCGATCATGCAGTCGAGCTGACCGTTTCCTGAACCCGAACACCACGGCCCTTGTCCACTCGGCGGGGGCCGTTACCCGAACGATCCAAGGACGATCCATGACACACCAGACCACCATCGGCCGCACCGTCGGCTTTCTTGCACTCGCCCTCATCACTGCGCCAGCCCATGCCGAGGCCACAGAGCCCGACGACGCCCTCCTTGAAGAAGGACGCCAGATATTTGTCGAATTGGCCGAGCCGCAATGCGCCGTCTGCCACGCGCTGAGCGATGCGGATGCAGTTGGCGAAATCGGCCCGAACCTCGACGACCTTCAGCCGTCAGCCCAGCAAGTCCACGCGGCAGTCACCGGCGGCGTGGGCGTGATGCCTGCGTACGATGGCCTTCTCACGCAAGAGCAGATCGACGCGCTGGCAGTCTACGTGGCCCAAGTTACCGGCGCGGACACATCGCTGGAGGATTGAGAGGCTCAAGCAGTGCAGGGCGCGTCGCCCGCGGCACGGGCGATGAGCAGGCCGTCCGGACGGCCTGCTCTACTTTGCGCCTCGGCGAAAGCGGCCAAAGCCTCGAAACGGTCTTGGTCCATGCCGTAGGCAATCAGTGCGTGTTCGACGCTGCCGACTGACCAGCGGTGGTTCTGCTCCGCGTCCTCCGGCCCGTTCTCCATCGCCTCCGCCTGCTTCGTTGCTAGCACATGTGTCAAGCGGCACCCGTTCGGCCCGACATACTCGCGGATCGCGCGCTCCCCTACTGTCGTCAGCATAACCGGCGTCAAGTCGTCCTGCGAAAGGTCGAGCAAAGGCGCGCCGAGAATGGCCGATGAAATCTGTGCCTCGGTCAACATCGCGGGTGATGTTTCGATCGGCGTTGGAGACGGTCCGTTAGGCAGCAGAACCCATACCAGCGAAGCCGCGACCGCACCTGTGGTTAGCAACCCGATCCGACCGGCAAACGTCCCGCGACGAGGTTTGCGCGCGTCCGTCCACCGGCGAACATCGTGACGTAGCCCCTCGATCGCCGTCAGCGCCTCCGCGAGCGCAGGCTCATGCGCCGCACGATTCCGAAGGGCCACCGCCTCGTCGGGCGACAGCTCACCATCGGCGAGTGCGCTCAGCGCCTCCCAGTCGGCAGAACCGATTGCGGCGGTGCTCCCCTTCCTATCTTCGTCTGTGTCGCTCACTGGCCCTCCTGCGCGCCACGCACCTGCGCCACCATCGCGGCCCGCGCACGGGCGAGGCGGCTCATCACCGTTCCGCGCGGCACGCCGATCAGCGCCGCCGCCTCCGCGTAGCTATGACCAAGCCCGTCCACCAGGATCAGTACCTCGCGGTGCTCAGGTGTCAGCCGGGCCAGTGCCATGCGCCCCAGCACATCGTCTTCGACCGCCGCCGCCCGGCTCTCGTAGGATATACGGCCAACGGTCTCGCGGTATTCCCGACGCACCCGCCCTGCGCGCCATTTGTCGATATGCAGGTTGCGTATGGTGCGCAGTAGCCACGGACGCAATCGTTCAGGGTCCGCAGGCGCTCTGTCATGCGAAAGTGCTCGCACGACGGCGTCGCCGGCGAGGTCTTCGGCCTCCGTCCGGTCCCGCGCCAATGTTGTCGCGTAGGCGCGCATCTCCGGGTAGAGCCGTGCAATGTGATCGCGCGCGCTCATGGATGACACAATGTATCGGGCTCTGGCGATGAGCAAGAAATTCCAACTTGCGCAAGGTTTTATACCACGCCGCGTTGGTTACCTTGGTTCAACCCAGAGATTTTCAGAACGTAGAAAGTGCCAAAACTCAATCGTATGAGTCACAGTCGATAACGACCGTTTCAGGCGCATAGGTTTTAGCTAGAAGTTATTGTCCGAAAAGTCCCCCAAGAACCAAAACGAAAACGGCGACGATGTAAGCTATCGTCGCCGTCCATTGCTGTTTGTCGCATTTATGACAGGAGCTGGTAGACACCCGCCCCGATCATCACGAGTGCGATGTAGCCGAGAGTAATCATGTGCTTCTCCTTTTCTGGTTAGAGCAGAACTTCACCGAGGTGTTTCAAAATGAAGACGATACTGAGCATCCTGTTTGTTCCTTGATGGTAGCAGGTGCGGAGTTTCCGCACCTGCCAGTTGTCATGCGGTCAGCACAGCCATGCCGACGCCGAAAACGATCATCCAAAACATAATGCCCTCCTTTCGTTCTTGGGGTTTCTGTGAAACTGGCTGCGCTTACATCAGCAGCGCGCCGCTGGTGATGATGATGATGACCATTGGTATTTCCTTTCATAGTTGTTGCTTACGGTTGCCCTCTGTAGGGCGTTCGTTGCGGTGGGGAACAAGCGCACCCCACCACGCTGCTTCCCGATCTACACCACGTCGATCGGCGGGATCGGGAACGGCGGCCACGGGAACGGCCAGGGCCACACGGGCCGGAAGATGCTTACGAACTGGGTCATGTTTGCCTCCTTTCGCCAGTACAATTGACGTGGGTAGGCCCCCGTCAGGCAGCGAATGAGACGGCAAACATTTTTCAGATTTTTTTATTGTTTGAAAACAATTAGTTGTTGCGAACATAACTGACGGGCGAGCAAATTTGCGTCGACCCAATAAAACCGGGAGAACCAATAAACGCTTGATATTGTTTGATTTATCTATGGGCGTTGTTTAACCCATTATCGATGGTAGCGGCGGGAGGGGTTGAACCTCCGACCTCAGCCTGGGGCCATCACGGCTGATCTGGGCTGCGCTCTAACCACGCTGAGCTACACCGCCATACCGAATTCAACGTTGCCTTATCGACCTCTTGGACTCAAGAGGCTCATCGTCATGGATCAACCGAGCACGATGCTCATCGATGTAGTACCTCGAAGCATACATCTCACCCTGAACGAACTTCACGACCTCGATCACACCGTCGACATGACCAGCCAACTCAAGAACAGGCTTCCCCATTTCTGCGAAGAGTTTAACCCGCTCAATCTCATCAGAGAACGCATCACGCTCCTCCGATTCTGCATATTCTGGTATTCTCCCCGTAATGACTACCGCGTCAGGTGTGCGATCCCCAACGGTAACAGGCTCATGAAGAAACATATGATGAGCGTGTTGCTCGCGACCAGGCACATCTTTCATATAAACGCTTATGCCTGAAACACGATCAAGGCCAAGGTATCCATCATGATCACGCCGAAACACCATGAGCTTGCTTGAGATTGATCCCTTGGAAACTCCTGTAATGGATGAAAGAGAACCGACGGTCTGCGCATCGTGAGCATTGCGATAATAAAATCTCGCGGTTCTCCATATACTAGGCAGAGTTACGGCAAGGGCGAAAAACAGGAAAAGCTCGTCATTCTTTGTGTCCCGATTGTAGTGCTCCAATATCCCACTTTGATGTGGCATTAAAACTTTGTTTACAACCTGCCTCAATTTTCTAGCAGACATGTCTTTATCTCTTGATACAAGAGACTTCCTTAGCTTAAATTTATCTTTATCATCGTACCTATAAACAACATCCGAAAACGCGTATTTCAGTGAATCCGCACAAAGCTCCACTCTGTTTAGTCTTTTTACGTAGTGGGGTTCATCACTCTCCTGCACCATCTCTCGATCTCACTAGGTTTTCGATGCGACCGATACCTTAGAGGTGGTTCGGTTCATCTGAACAGTTTTGAGCCGTTTCCTAAATGGATTCTCCGCTCGGTTATGCCGCCACGGGGATTGGTTGCGGTTTGATGTGATATGCCTGATCGGGCGTCTGCCCGTCCAGTAATGAATGCGGTCTCCTCTTGTTGTAGAAGTTCAAAATATCGGGCAAGGCCGCTTCGGGCGACCGACACGCTTTCGTAGGCGTGCAGATAGGCCTCCTCGTATTTGATGCTGCGCCAGAGCCGCTCGACGAAGACGTTGTCGCGCCAGGCCCCCTAGGGGCACGCGTAAAAACGAACGGGCAAGGTAGGCAACCCGTGGTCAAAACCTATACGTTTCTGCCACCAGCGAAAACCACCGTTTCCGGGCATCTGATGCCCGTCCGCGCGAAGCGCTAGGCCTGTCGGCGAGCGGCCTTCAGGTTGTCTGCCGACAGGTCACCCTGAAACCGCCTTCACCTGGATCACGCCACAACGCAAAATGGCCCCCGCCTGCTGACGGGGGCCTCAATCGTTCGGCGGTGCGGGCTGTTACTCGGCGGCCATCCGGTCGGCCTGCGCTGTGCGGGCCATGATGTAATCCACGGCCTTCTGCGCCTCTGACGCGGCGCGGAAAATCGCGCGGCTGTTTTCCTTCATCGCTTCAAGCCATCCTTCGACATATGCGGCGCTCTGGTCGAATTCAGGCTCGACACCGATCTGCGCGCACAACATGCAGTTGCCAATCTCGGCGACCAGCTCCTCGAAGGCATAGGCCTTGCGGTCGCTGAACCTGCCGAGACGGTCCAGCCGCTTTGTCGCTCCTGTCCAGTGAGTCAGCTCGTGCGCCAAGGTGCCGTAGTATCCTGCGGCCCGGTGAAACGTCACGATCGGCGGCATGTGGATGCGGTCGGTCTTGATGTTGTAGTAGGCGCGCGGCTCCTCGGTCACGTCGATCTGCGCGCCGGACGCGATAAAGAACGCCTCCAGTGCAGGGTCGGCCACGGTGCCAAGATCGCGGGGCGGATCGGGCAAGATGTAGAACTCGGCGGGCAGGCCCTCGATCTGGTCGGAATTGAACACCCGGTAGGCTCTCGCGTAGGGGATGTGCCGTTCCTCGCCGGTCTCGTCCTCGCGCTCGACGGTCCCGTACTTCACGACAGTCGCGGATTTCTCGCCCTTGCGGACATGGCCCCCAAGCTGCCTGGCCTGATTGAATGTCATCCAGCGGGCCGAGCTGTAGTCCTTGGTCATTGCCGTGGCCCAGAGCACCAGAACATTGATGCCCCGATATGCTTCGCCGTTGAACCGTTCCGGCAGGCTGACCGAGCCTCCCCCACCGGTCCACGGCTTGCGCCAGGGCGGCGTTCCCGCCTCGATCTGCGCGACGATCTGGTTGGTGACATGGGTGTAGACGTCAAACTTCGCTGCGGTCATTTGTGACCCTCCTCGCATGCGCGGTCCGGGTCTCTTCCCTTTCCGCCGATGGGCGGGCCTTCCTGGTCTGGTCTTTGGAATGCCCATGCATTCCGAAGGGCAAAGCGGGTAAGGGCAAAGCCCGTCCTGCGGCCTGGCGGGGCCGTGACACCCGGGTGGAGGGCGTGAATTTGGGAGGGAACCGCGCGGGCCGCGCCCGCGTGGGAGGAACCGGGATTCTCGACCGGAACCGACGCCAACGGCGGCGCTTGCCGGTTTTCTCGGACCTGCCGGGATGGCAGGCGGATCAACAGGGTTTGAAAACTGTCAGGGCTGGAGTGAGCGGGCGTCAGCCCGTCGATCCCCTGCCCTGCCTATCGCTCAAAGCGAGACCGGCACTCAGCCGGGATTACAGCATCATGTTTGCCCGAGGGGGAGGGCCGCGCCCTCCCCCTGACCTTCATCCCGGCTGCATCGTCGCGACCAGCTCGTTCACATGCATCGCCGTCATGCCCGCCGCACGCGGCCCCTCGATGTCGGCGCGGGGCGTATCCCCGACAAACAGAACGCGACCAGGCGCGATCTTCAAACCCTCCAGCACCTTCGCGTAGATCGCGGGCTCCGGCTTGATCGCCCCGACCTTGCAGGACAGCACCTCCACGTCCGGCGGCTCGGGCAACGCGCTTCGCAGGGCCGTCACATAGTCGCTGGCGAGATTGGAACACAGTGCCAGGCGCAGCCCCTCGCCACGTAGCGTGGCCCATATATCCGCCATGCCGGGGCGCAGAACGATGGAGCCGGTCTCGATCAGCACCCGCTCCATCACCTCAAGCAACACGCGAGGATCAACCTCGGCCCCAAGCGCCTCCGGCCAATGCGTGAACGGCCGATCCTCGCACATGAGCCGGTGCTTCAGCTCGCGCCGCTTCTCCGGCGACAGAGTTTTGAACAGTGGCCGGAAGGCCTGCTGTTTGTCGTTGATTTCGACCAGAGTTCCGAAGGCGTCGAAACACACCGCCTCGATCCCGTCGAAGACGGGCGGAAGGTCAGTGAGAGAGGCCGGGGTCACGGTCGATCTCCCTGTCGATCTCGCGCTCGTTCTCGACCTCCTGATCCTTTTCTTGGTGGCGGCCGTCCTCGATCTCCAGTTTTTCGCGCGGCTTGTTCAGCACGTCCTTCAGCCGCTCGTTCACGGACGGCTTTCGCACCTCGCGCCCGGTGTCCTCGCCAAGCACCGGATCGGTGTGACCATCCAGCTTGTGAACCGCCGCCTGGCCATCGCGGCCCGCGTCCTTCTCCATGATTTCTTTCAGACGCTCGCGCGCGTAATTGCGGCGTTCCGGCTTCGGCGCGTCGTCGCGGTCCTCTGACCGGCCCACGACGCGCGCCAGCCGCTCGCGCATGTCCTCCGGCCCGGCGCGTGCGCCGCGCTCCTTCGCTGCCGCTGCCCTGAGCGCCGCCAGACCGGCCGACACACGCCCCTGCCCCGCATCCCGTTCGGCCCCGTAGGTCTCCCGCACGATGTCCAGGCGTTCGCGCAATTCGCGGAAGGCCGCACGGGCTTGACGGGCGGCATGGACCACGGCCCCGCGCTCGGTGACGGGGACATACTCCCGGCCCTGGCGTTCGGCCATCGCCTTGGCCCGGCGCTCCATGGAATTGGCCGCTGGCCCCAGTTTCAGCTCCGGGTCGCGATCCAGCTCCTCGGCCGTCAGCGCGTCACCACGCTCCAGCGCCGCCTCGCGCTGCGCCTCCAAGCTGCGGTGATCGACGCGCTCCACTTCCCCTGCCCGCTCAAGTGCGCGGTTCTGGAGATCGGCCCAGACGCCGCGCATCTGCTCGATCTCGACGCCGCCGGTCTTCGCGGAATCAAGCACACGAGTCTTGGCCGTGAAGCCGTCCGCCTCCAGCTTCCGTGTGCTGGTCAGAACGTGGGCATGGTAGTTGCGCTGGTCCCCCTCGCGGTGCGGGGCGTGGATCGCCACATCGACGGCCACCCCGTAGCGGCTGACCAGCTCCTCTGCGAACTGGCGGGTGATCTGCGACCGGTCCTCGGCGCTGATCTCGGACGGCAGGGCCAGCTCCCACTCGCGGGCAGTGACGGAGTTGCGGCGGGTCTCGCTGGCCTCGACCTCGTTCCAGAGTTTCGAGCGGTCCAGCGCCCAATCCGGCGCGTCCTTCGGGGTCAGGATGAAGGTCTCCTCGATGCCCTGCTTGCGGGTGTAATCGTGGACACGGCCTTCGCGCTGGCACTCGATGCGCTCCCCGACACGGTAGGCCGCCGCCGCCGTGGCGGAGCGCCCGGCGCTGCGTTTGATCGTCTTCACGGAGAGGTGGTAGCTGGCCATGTGCCCTCCCCTCTCCGATGAAGCAAACGATCATCACGCGCGCCGTTGCTGACCCCGGCCAATGGTCCCGCATTGGCCGTCCGGTCAGCAGTCTTTTTCCCGATGGATCGCGCCCCAGCCCGGCGCGGCACGAGTGTAAAAGACAGCCCGGTTGAAGGGGTGCAACGCACCTCTGAGGCGCGGGCTTGCCAGTGATCTGCCCCCAAATCTTCAGCCTCATGGGGGGCTGGATATGGGAACAGATCACTGGCGGTTTGCCGGGGGCAAACCCGGTTCGTGTCGGCACCGTCAGGTCCGACGACACGAACCTCCCGCAAGGGAGACGCCAGCGGCAGACCGGCCCCCACTGTGGGGCATCGGGCGAGACGTTTGCGCGGCATTGCGGGAC
>PAKU01000043.1 GCA_002706265.1 Polycyclovorans sp.
AAACACCCGACGGCTCAGGGAAACCGTCGGGTGACCAAAATTCCGGCGTTGGGGGGATGCCGGAAATGCCGCCCCAGGGAGAGAGAGCGGGAGAGCCAGAAGGGAGGGCTGCCTCTCGCTAATTCAGACGGCGCATTCCAGATAAAGTTCAGCGGCGGGGTCCGATCAAGTGTGTGCGGTTTGTCCCACTGCGGCGGAGCGGGCAGAACCTCGCCCAAAAAAACACCCGACGGCTCGGGGAAACCGTCGGGTGACCATACTCCGGCGTTGGGGGGTGCCGGAAATGCCGCCCCAGGGAGAGAGGGCGGGAGAGCCAGAAGGGAGGGCTGCCTCTCGCTACGTCAGACGACGTTTCCCCGGAAAAGTTCGCGGGTGGCGCGCTGCCGTTTTCGTGACCATGTTCACGCGGCGGTGCCGGGCGTCCGTAATCCTGCATAAAATCAACGGACTGCAATCGGGTTAGGGAAAGTCATGGCCGGCTGCCCGGCCCTCATGTCGGCCCTGATCCCGGCTGCGCCCACCCCCTGGTGACCGGCGCGGTCAGCTGCTTGCGCTGCCCTCGCGGCCGTGTGCGGCGTCCCAGTGCGCGCCGATGCCGAAGTCGGCCACCAGTGGCACCTTCAGCGGCGTCATGCGGCACATGCGTTCGGCAATGGTCTGCGCATGCTGGCGCAGCGCGGCCTCGGGGCCTTCAAACACCAGTTCGTCATGCACCTGCATGATCATCTGCACCTCGGGCGCTGTGTCGGCCAGATAGGCGTCGAGGTCGATCATGGCCATCTTGATCAGATCAGCAGCCGTGCCTTGTAGCGGCGCGTTGATGGCAATGCGCTCGGCGCCCTGGCGCAGGGCGGCATTGCGGGCGCGAATGTTCGGCAACAGCAGGCGGCGGCCAAACCAGGTTTCGACCTGGCCCTGCTCGTGCGCCTTGGCGCGGGTGCCGTCCATGTAGGCCTTGACGCCGGGGTAGCGGTCGAAGAAGCGCTCGATGATGCTGGCAGCCTCGCCCCGCGTGACGCCGATGTTGCGCGCCAGCCCGAATGCCGAAATGCCATAGATCAACCCGAAATTGATCGCCTTGGCCGCGCGGCGCTGGTCATCGGTGACTGCGGCGCTGTCGAGGCCGAACACCTCGGCGGCCGTGGCGCGGTGGATGTCCTGCCCGCTGACGAAGGCGTTGATCAGCTTTTCGTCTTCGGAAAAATGCGCCATGAGGCGCAGTTCGATCTGCGAATAGTCGATGGCCAGCAGCGCCTTGCCCTCGGCGGCGATGAAGGCCTTGCGAATCTCGCGCCCGGCATCGGTACGGATGGGGATGTTCTGCAGGTTCGGGTCGGTCGATGACAGCCGCCCGGTGGCGGCCACCGCCTGCTGGTAACTGGTGTGCACGCGGCCGGTCTGCGGGTTGACCATCTGCGGCAGGGTTTCGGTGTAGGTCGAGCGCAGCTTCGACAGGCTGCGCCAGTCGAGGATCAGTCGCGGCAGCGGATGCTCGCTGCTCAGCTCTTCCAGAACGTCTTCGGCGGTGGAGGGCTCGCCCTTGGGCGTGCGCGCCTTTACCGGCAGCTTGAGTGTGTCGAACAACAGCGCGCCGATCTGCTTGGGCGAGCCCAGATTGAAGGGGCCGCCGGCGGCTTCGAAGGCTTCGGCCTCCAGCCGCTCCATGCCTTTGTGCAACTCGGCGCTCAGGGCCTTGAGCTTGTTGGGGTCGATCTGTACGCCGCGCGCTTCCATGGCGGCCAGCACCGGCACCAGCGGGCGCTCCAGGGTTTCATAGACCCGCGCCAGTTGTGTATCGGCGCTGAGACGCGGGAACAGCACCTGATGCAGACGCAGGGTGATGTCGGCGTCTTCGGCGGCGTAGGGCGCGGCCTGCTCCAGCGCGATCTGGTCGAAGGTGAGCTGCTGCTTGCCCTTGCCGGCCACGTCGCTGAAGGTCGTCGTCGTGAAATTAAGATGGGCCTTGGCCAGCGAGTCCATGTCGTGGCGATGGCTGCCGGCATCGAGCACGTAGCTTTGCAGCATGGTGTCGTGCAGCACGCCGCGCAGGCGGATGCCGTGGCGGGCCAGCACATTGATGTCGTACTTGAGGTTCTGGCCCAACTTGGCGCGGGTCGGATCTTCGAGCAGCGGCTTGAGCCTGGCGATGACGTGGTCCATGGCCAGCTGCCGGGGCACGTCGAGGTAGCGGTGCCCGACCGGAATGTAGGCGCCCTTGCCGGCTTCGGTGGCCAGGGCAATGCCGACCAGGCGCGCCCGGTGGGCGTCGAGCGCGTCGGTCTCGGTGTCGACGCAGATCAGTTCGGCGTTCTGCAGCCGGGCGACCCAGTCGTCGAGTTGCGTTTCGGTGAGCACGCACTCGGTCTCGGTCTGGACCTGTGCAGCCGCGTCGCTGGCAACCGGCGGCGCGCCTGCGGCCGGTTTCGACGCCGACGCAGCCACCACCGACGCCAATTCGCCCTCGTCCGTCCGCCGGGGCAGCTCACGCGCGCCCTTGAAGCCGAGACGGTCGAGCAGCGCATTGACGCGATCCTGATCGGCCGGGCCGGGCACCAGCGTGTCCAGGCTGACCGGCAATGCAACGTCGCAGACTAGGGTGACCAGCTTCTTGGACAGGGGCAGATGGTCGGCGGCTTCGCGCAGGCGTTCGCCAGCCTTGCCCTTGATGGCGTCGGCGTTGGCCAGCAGCGCGTCCAGGCTGTCGTACTCCGCCAGCCACTTGGCCGCCGTTTTGGGGCCCACGCCGTTGACGCCGGGGATGTTGTCACTGGTGTCGCCGATGAGGGTCAGGTAATCGATGATCTGCCCGGGGTTCACGCCGAACTTCTCGACCACCCCGGCCGGGTCGAGGCGCCGGTTCTTCATGGTGTCGAGCAGGTGCACGTCGGGGCCGACGAGCTGGGCGAGGTCTTTGTCGGAACTGACGATCAACACGTCCAGCCCCGCGCTGCGGGCCTGCGCCGTCAATGTTCCGATCACGTCATCGGCCTCGACGCCATCGACGGTGATCACCGGGAGTGCCATGGCATCGAGCAGCTCGCGAATGCGCGGAAACTGGCTTTTCAGATCGTCCGGCGTGTCGCCGCGATTGGCCTTGTACTGCGGATACCAGTCGTTGCGGAAGGTGTTGCCCGGCGGATCGAAGACCACGCAGAAACGCTCGGGCTGGTAGTCCTTGTTGAGCCGCCGCAGCATGTTGAAGAAGCCGAACACCGCGCCGGTGGGTTCGCCCTCGGGGCTGGTCAGCGGCGGCAGCGCGTGAAAGGCGCGAAACAGCCATGACGAGCCATCGATGAGAATCAGCGGTGCGCTGCGGCCGGTGTCGGTCATGGCAGGGTGTGCTCGCCGCGAATGAGATCGTCGAAGGTTTCGCGCTCGCGCACGATGTGCAGGCGGTCGCCGTCGACCATCACCTCGGCCGCGCGGCCGCGGGAGTTGTAGTTGGACGCCATGGTGAAGCCATAGGCGCCGGCCGAGCGGATCGCAAGCAGGTCGCCCTCTGCCAGCGCCAGTTGCCGGTCACGCCCCAGCCAGTCGCCGGTTTCGCAGACCGGACCGACGATGTCGTAGGTGTGCTCGGCTTCGCCGCTGTCGGCGGTGACGCGCACGATGTCCATCCACGCGTTGTATAGCGCCGGCCGCAGCAGGTCGTTCATGGCGGCGTCGACCACGGCGAACCGCTTGACCTCGCTGGTTTTCAGCACTTCAACGCGGGTGATCAGCACGCCGGCATTGGCGGCAATCGACCGGCCCGGCTCGGTGTGCAGTGCCAGACCGCGGCCCAGCAGCTTTCCGGTGACGGCGGCCGCCCACGCGGCCGGGGTGGGCGGCACCTCGTCGCGGTAGCGCACGCCCAGGCCGCCACCGACATCGATATGGTGCAGTCGAATGCCCTGCGCCGACAGCCGGTCCACCAGGGCCAGCACCCGGTCCAGCGCGTCGAGGAACGGCTGCAGCTCCAGCAGTTGCGAGCCGATGTGGCTGGCGATGCCCTCGATGCGGATGCCGGGCAGGCGCGCGGCTTCGGCATACAGCCCTTCGGCCGCAGCGAATTCCACCCCAAACTTGTTCTGCTTCAGGCCGGTGGAAATGTAGGGGTGGGTCTTGGCGTCAACATCCGGGTTCACACGCAGGGCAATCGGCGCGATCTTGCCGTTGGCCATGGCGACGCGGTTGAGGCGTGCCAGTTCCGAGGCCGACTCGATGTTGAAGCAGCCGATGCCGGCGTCCAGCGCCAGGGCCATCTCGGCCTCGGTCTTGCCCACGCCCGAGAACACCACTTTGCGCGGGTCTCCGCCGGCCGCGATGACGCGTTGCAGTTCGCCGCCCGAGACAATGTCGAAACCGCTGCCGAGACGGGACAACAGGTTGAGCACCGCGAGGTTGGAGTTGGCCTTCACTGCAAAGTGGATCTGGTGCGGGTGGCCGTCCAGCGCCTCGTCGAAGGCCTGGTAGGCGGCGGTCAGCGCGGCGCGGGAATACACGTAGCAGGGCGTGCCCACGGCCTTTACCAGTTGCGTGCAGGCCAGGGATTCGGCGTGCAGCACGCCGTCGCGATAGGTGAAGGCATCCATCAGGGGGTGGTCTCGGGGCGCGGGCGTGTGGCGGGGGTGGGCGTGACGGTCGGGCTGGGGCTGACCTTCACCGGCGGGCGCTGTGAGGGCGGGGCCTCGCCGGGCAGGTACAGGTCACCGCTCTGGCCGCAGCCCTGCAGGGCAAGCAGGCAGGCCGACAGGGTCAGCAGCCGGCGAATGGGTCGTGTGATCATGTGCGAAGTTTACGCGCAACCTGCGTGAAGTCCGCCCCATCTTGCCTTGCCCATGACCCCCATCGAATCTGATCTTGAAGTACGCCTCGAGCCTCGCGAGCCTGCCAACGCCGCCGTCATCTGGCTGCACGGACTGGGCGCCGACGGCCACGATTTCGTGCCCATCGTGCCCGAACTGGGCCTGCCCGCCGGGCACCGCATCCGCTTCATCTTTCCGCACGCGGAGGTGCGCCCGGTCACGCTCAACGGCGGCATGGCAATGCGCGCCTGGTACGACATCGCCACCCTGGACCGCAACGGCGCGGTGGACGACGCCGGCATCGCCGCCTCGCGCCTGCGCCTGCAGCGGCGTATCACCAAGGAGATCGAGAGCGGCATTGCCGCCGAGCGCATCGTCGTCGCCGGTTTTTCGCAGGGCGGCGCCATTGCCTACCACACGGCCTTGCGGCACCGCCCGCGGCTTGCCGGGCTGCTGGCCCTGTCCACGTATTTGCCGGGCGCCGGCGCGGTGATCTCGGCGGAGGACCTGACCGACCGGAGCCTGCCGATGATGGTCATGCATGGCGCCCACGATCCGGTGCTGCCGATGGCACTGGGGCAGATGGCCGCCGAGCAGATCAGCACCCTGGGCTTCACGCCGCAGTGGCGCGCCTATCCCATGGCGCATCAGGTCTGCTTCGAGCAGATCACCGAGATTGGCCGGTGGCTCGCCGAGTGTCTGGCGCCGGTGTGAACCCTGGGGTGATGGGCTGAGCGCTCACCGCTCCAGGGTGTAGAGCAGGTCGGCGCCGGTGGCCACCCCGGTTTCGGTCTGCAGCTGGAAACCGCGGCCAAGGTCGTAGAGCAGGCGGAACACGTGGCCGGGCTGGAACAGCCCCACGCCGTAGCTGATGTACAGATCGGGCGTCAGATAACGGCCCACGGTCAGTCGGGCCTCTTGCGGGTCTTCGCCGGGGTTGGTGCCGATGGAAATGTCATCGATCAGCCCGCCCTTGAGCCGCTGCGCCAGAAAGTCGCTGCCCGACAGCCCCAGCGCCAGCGCCGCGCCGGCCAGCGCGGCGTCGTCACCGCCCGACGATTGCAGGCCGCGGCCAAGCACCAGCCAGCTGAGCTGTTCTTCCTGGCGCATCGACGGGCTGGAGAACAGGGCGAACTCCGGTTTGTCGAGACGGCCGCGCACGGTCACGCCCACTTCGATGTCGGACCGTGGCTCGCGAATCGCACGCAGGTCGAGACCGGGATCGGTGATCGGACCGCCCGAGAAAATCACCCGGCCGGTGGCCACTTCCAGGTCTTGTCCGTAGGCCTTGTAGCGGCCATCGACCAGGCGGATTTCGCCGCGGCCGGTGACCGGCTGCCCCGGCCGCTGTTGCGCGTTCAGGCGTCCGGTGAAGCGGGTTTTCAGGCCGAAGCCGCTGAAGGTGACCGCATCACCCAGCGCCACGGTGACGTTGACAATGACGTCCATCAGGGGCTCGCGGGCGGGCACGTCGCCGTCGCGCACGATGATCTGGTCGGCCGTGGGGCCCTGTCCGGCGTCCGTGCCGCCGCGCGGGGTGATCTCGGCCCGCGGAATGTCGACCCGGCCGGTGACCTCCAGCCGATTGTTGGCCAGGCCCACCTTCAAGTCGGGGCTGACCCACACCCGGGCATCGGGCAGGTCGGCGACCTGGGCGTTGTCGCCTTTGATATTGAGCGCGACTTGCGGCGTGCCCTCGGGCCAGCCCACGTCGCCGCTGATGGTGATGTTGCCTTCGCCGGCCTGGGTGCGCACCGCCACCCGCGCCTGGGTGCCGCCGTCGGGAAAGATCTCGGCAACGGTGTCGCGCAGGGTGATGCCGGCCTGCGGCAGGCTCACCTGCGGCACGCTCAGGGCCACCCGGCCGCTCACCTCGGGGGCGCCGAGCACCCCGGCCATGTCGAGGTTGAGGTCGAGGCGGCCTTCCAGTTCTTCCAGCTCGGGCGTCAGGCGGTTGATCCAGTCCAGATCCGACAGGGTGGCGGTCACCGACCCGCTCAGGGCGCGGCTGAGCGGGTCGGCGCCAGGCTCGGCCGACAACGCGGCGCGCAGGCCGCCGTCCACGACCGGCAGGTCGATGTCCAGCCGCAGGCCGTCGGCGTTCTCCTGGGCGCGGATGTGGCCGGGCAGCAGGGTCAGCGCGGCCCGGTCGCGAATCTCGAAGGCACCGGGCTGGGTGGTCAGGTCCACGTCCAGCTGCGGCGGCTGGCCCGTGGGCAGCCGCAGCGCAATGTTGCCGGCGGCGCTGCCGCTGAGGCTCATGTCTTCGGGCATGAAGGGCGTCAACAGGGCGTAGTCCAGCGCGTCGAGCAACAGGTCGGCGAGGATGCGCTCGGGCGTCACGTCGGCGTCGAGGCAGACCTTCACCTGGGCTTCGGCCTGCCCGGCGCCGGTGCCCAGCAGGCAGGCGTCTTCAAGCGTCGAGGCGGCCGCCGACAGCATCAGTGCCGCCGGGCTTTCTAGGGTGACGACCGGGGCCTTGGGCACTTCGAGGCGCAGTTGTTCGAGTTGTCCTGCCCAGCGTTGGCGGTCCAGATCGGCGGCCCCGGCCAGGGTCACGGTGCCCTTGCCCAGCGGCGCGTCGGCTTCGAGCCGCAGGCGGTGCTCGTCAACCGTGCCCTTGGCGGTGAGCAGCGCACGGGTCACCTCGGCTGCGCCACTGATGTTCCGGGTTTCGAGGCGAAGATCGACCTCGCCACTGGGATCGAAGCGGCCATCGAGCGCCAGCTCGGCAACATTGACCACATCGGACCAGCCGAGCAGCCGACCCTGACCGCGTGCGCTGACCGAGGGCAGGGTGGGCGCACCTTCGAGGGTGGCGTCGAGCGTGATGCTTCCGCGCAGGTCGGGCAGCAGGGTCGACAGGTCGCTGCTTTCGAGTCGGGCGGTCAGCGCCAGGCTGGGCCAGGCGCGACCCTGAGCGGTGAGCACCGTCTCGCCCTGGCGGAGCCGGGCATTTTCGAGGGTGAGTTGCGCGCGCGTGTGGTCCCAGCCGCCGGCGGCGGTCAGGGCAAAGGGCTGGTTCATCAACGCGCTGTCGTGGATGTCGGCGCGGAAGCGCAGCGGGTTGTCGGCGTCGAGACCGCCCTGCGCCTCGATCTGGCCGGTGATGCGACCGGCAGCCTGCGGAACGATCACCCCCGGATTGAGGTTGTTCATGCGGGCCTTGAGGTCAACATCCAGCGCCGGTGCCCAGCGCACCCGGCCGCTGGCCTGCGCGCTGCCCTCCAGGGCGGTGATGTCGAGCGTGCTGAGCATGATTTCTTCGAGCCCGCCTGCGCCTTCAAGAACAATGCCGCCGGCGTAATCGGGCGAATTGGCCTGGGCCTTGAGGGTGATCTGGTAGGCCTCGGGGCGGCCGGTGATCTGCAGGCGGCCCTCGGGGCTTTCGACCAGTGCATCGGTATCGCCGCGCACCGGCCAGCGGGCGTCAACCCAGGTCAGGTCGGCGGCAAAAGCGCCGTCGTAGTCGTAGCGGCCTTCCAGCGTGGCGGCCACCGGCTGCACGACAATCAGCTCGTCGAGGCCAACGCCGACCTCGCTGAGATGGGCGCGGGCGGTCATCGACAGCGGAAACTGATCCACCCAGTCCAGGGCCAGTGTGTGCACCTGCACCTGGGTGTCGATCCAGTCGGCCTGCAGGGCGATGTCGCGAATCTGCACGGCCTCGCCTTCGACCGGGGTGACGGTGAGGCGGCCCACCTTGAGGGTGCTGAGAATGATGTCCACCGGCAGGCGCGAGGGCGGGGCGCCCGCCGGTTCTTGCGGCTCTTCCTTGGGCGGTGCGTCGGTGGCCAGCAGGCGCACGTCGATGGTCTGGGCCGACAGCGCGTCGATCTGGGCGCGCAGCCGCAGCAGCGACAACGGCGACCAGTCGAGCACCACCTGCGTGAGATCGACCTCGGCGGCCGGTGTGCGTACCGACAGACGGTCCATTTCGAGCCGGCCCAGCAGGTGCCCGCCCGTGACCTGGCCGGCATCGAGCAGGCCGCCGCTGCGCTGCGCTGCCTGGTGAAGAATGAACTGCGATCCTGCTGACGAACTCAGCAGCCACAGCAAGGCCAGCAGCAACAGCGCCGGCACGCCCCAGAACAGTCTCACGACGTGAATCACAGGCCCACCCTGATGCCCAGATGCAGCCGCACGCCGGTTTCAGGCCGTCGTAGCGGGTGCGCCAGGTCCAGATTGATATAGCCGATCGGTGCGCGATAGCGCATGCCCACGCCCACGCCCTGACTCAGCGCCGGGCCCGGCTTGTTGTCGACGCCGCCGGCATCCAGAAACGCGGCGGCGCCGAAATTGCCCCAGACCGTCTGTTCGATTTCGGCACTGAAGGTGGTCATGTATTCGCCGCCGATGTTTTCGCCGCTGTCGTCCCGGGGGCCGATGGAGCGGTAGGCGTAGCCGCGCACGCTCTGGTCGCCACCGGCAAAGAAGCGTTGCGAGGCCGGCAGCTCGGCGAGGTCTTCATTGAGGGTGGCGCCGTACTCGCCGCGCAGCAGCAGCCGCGCGCTCTCCCACAGGGGCAGCACAAAGCGCGCTTGCGCCAGCGTTTGCAGGAAGGTGGTGGTCGACAGCGCGTCATCCGAGGCGCCATGAACGTCGATCAGCGCGTACCAGCCATTGCGCGGGTGGATCGGGTCGTCCAGCTCGCTGCGGGTGAACGACACGCCGGGGATCAGCAGGTCGGTGTCGGTGAACTGGTTGCCGAGCCGCGATTGCTCCTGCTCGTAGGTGATGTAGGTGCGCTGGCTCCAGTCGCCCGGCTCACGGGTCAGGCTGGCGCCGATTTCGTAGCGCTCGGTTGTGCCCTCATCGAATTCTTCATCGATGTAGCCGGTGTGGAACGACAGGAATTCGCCGATCTTGTTGCCCAGCGGAATCCGGTATTCGGTGCCGATACGGTTCTGGACTTCCGACAGCCGCAGGTCGGTGCGCAGTTTGTGGCCGCGACGGTTCAGGCGCCTTGATTCGGCGCCCAAGGACAGGCGGGCGCCGGTATCGGTGCCGTAGCCGATGCCGGCCGAATACAGCACGTCCTTGATCGGCGTGGTGCGGATGGTCATGGGCACGTGGGTTTCGGATTGGTTGTCCCGGTCGGGCACCACCTCGACCTGCGCGAAATAGCCCAGATCGGTGAGCGCGAGCTGGGTGTTGAGCACGTCCCGGGGCGAGAAGTAGGCGTTTTCCTCGATCCTGAGGTAACGGCGGACCACGTCTTCGTCGATGTTGTCCGATTCCACCGAAATCTCGCCAAAACGCCAGCGGGTGCCGGTGTCGAAGCGCCACTCGATGTCGGCGGCCTGCTCGTCGGGATACACCCAGAGGTCGCTGACCAGAAAGCGCCCGTCGAGGAAACCGTATTCGAACGCGGCCTGCGAGAAGCTGCTCTTGTCATCGTTGTAGCGCTGGTGCCGCAGCGGCTCGCCGGGCTGTATCCGCAGGCGCGCGCGCAGGTCTTTCAGCGGTTCAAACGTCTTGCCCTCACCCTCGATGCGAATGGCGATGTCGCGCACCACGGTGCGCGGGCCGAGGGTGACGATGGTGTAGGTCGCGCGGCGCTCGTCGAGGTTGAAGTCTGAGGTGATCTCGGTGTCGTAATAGCCGAACGGATTCAGCGCGCCGCGAATGTCCTCTTCGGCGCGGCGGTGCAGTGAGCGCAGCCGCCGGTCGGACAGCGGGCGCGCGTCGGTCTGCTCGCGCACCTCGGTGCGAATGCTGAGCTGCGCCTCGATATTGCGCAGCAGCGAGCCCTTTTTGAGCCCTTCGATGGTGACCGTGAACGGTTGGGCCTCCGCCCGAACGGTCAGCGGAAAAAGGGACAGCGCCACCAGCAGAGCAGCCCAAAAACGCATCAGTCGCGGTCAGCGTCCGTCATCAGCCAGTCTTGAGCGACGGCCGGGTCACCGCCGAGGGTGGCGAAGTCGAACAGCCTGCGGTCGGCAAGCTGGCTGGGGGCGATATTGGTCAGGGCCGCAAACACCTGCTCGATCCGGTTGCCGTGCTCGGCCTCCCAGCCGTCCATCATGCGGCGCACCTGCTTGCGCTGCAGTTGTTCCTGGGAGCCGCAGAGATTGCAGGGAATGATGGGATAGCCCTTGTGGTCGGCATAGGCTTGCAGGTCACGCTCGCGCACGTACGACAGCGGGCGAATCACGCAGTTCTTGCCGTTGTCCGATTGCAGCTTGGGCGGCATGGCGGCAAGCCGGCCCCCGTGAAACATGTTGAGCAGAAAGGTCGCGACGATGTCGTCCTTGTGGTGCCCGAGTGCAATCTTGGTGAAGCCCTCGGCCTCGGCGAAGGTGTAGAGCGCCCCGCGGCGCAATCGCGAGCACAGCGAGCACATGGTTTTCCCTTCGGGAATCACCCGCTTGACCACCGAGTAGGTGTCTTGCTCGAGGATGCGGTAGGGCACGCCCAGTCCTTCGAGATAGCGTGGCAGCACCTCTTCAGGAAAATCGGGTTGCTTCTGGTCGAGATTGACGGCCACCAGCTCGAAGCGCACCGGCGCCTTGGCCTGCAGCTGCAGCAGCATGTCGAGCATGGTGTAGCTGTCTTTGCCGCCCGAGAGACACACCATCACCTTGTCGCCCTCGGTGATCATGTTGTAGTCGGCGATCGCCTGGCCGACCTGGCGACGCAGGCGCTTGGCCAGCTTGTTGGCATCAACGCGATCACGGCGTGGCGTGACCAGAGATTCAACCGCAACGGTGACAGCCTGCATGACGGGCCTGAAGCAAAGGTGGGGCCGTCGATTGTACGGGGGCCTCGACCGGCGCTCACCCCGGGGCCGTGAGGCCCGCCGGTCCGGCGTAGGCTGGGGGCTTCTTTTGCCCCCTTCCTGGAGTTCGCATGAGCAGCTATTTCAATTCAGAAGACCTTGCCAAGTTCGGCCAGATTGGCGCCCAGGCGCAGCCGTTGGCGGATGCGTTTTTCGCCTACTACGGCAAGGTGACCGGCAGCGACGGCGCGCTCAGCAAGCGCGAAAAATCGTTGATTGCACTGGCGATTGCCCACAGCGAAAAGTGCGGCTACTGCATCGATGCCTACACCACCGCCTGCCTGGAGGCCGGCTCCAATCCCGAGCAGATGCGCGAGGCGGTGCACGTGGCGGCGGCGATGAAGGCGGGCATCACCCTGGTGCACAGCGTGCAGATGAGCAACAGGCTCGATGAACTGATGATGTGAGGCGGTTCAGCCGGCAGTCGCCCGGCTCCCCTAGTCTGGCCCTGCACCGTCATCACGACGCAGCCTTATTCCGGGTTGCCGGTGATGACCCATCGCAACGCAACCATTAGGGTGATCTTCATGATGCTTTTCCGAAACGGGGCCATGGCCCTGGGTTTTCTTGCTCTGGCCAGCCTGTCTCTGGGCCTGTTCAGTGCCACATCCCACGCCGCATCCACCGCCGCTGAACTGGACCGCGACGCCGCCCAGGCGCTGGCGCGGCTGATCGAGAACAATCCCGCCGCCGCCGGTGTCGCCGAAAAGGCCAAGGCCGTGCTCATCTTTCCGAGCATCATCAAGGCCGGACTGATCTTTGGCGGCGCCTACGGTGAGGGCGTGTTGCAGAAAGACGGCAAGGTCGTCGACTACTACAACTCGGTCTCGGGCTCGTGGGGGCTGCAGGCCGGCGCGCAGACCTACAGCTACGTGGTGTTTCTGATGAACGACGAGGCGCTGGGCCATCTCGAACGCACCAAGGGCTGGGAACTGGGCGTGGGTCCGTCGTTGGTGGTGGTCAACGAAGGCGTCGCCAAGAACCTGTCGACCTCGACGCTGACTGAAGACGCCTACGCGTTCACCTTCAGCCAGCAAGGCGCCATGGCCAGCCTGAGCATTGAAGGCACCAAGGTCAGCCGCATCGAGCGCTGAGGCGCACGCTGCCGCAGCAGAGCCCCGGACGATCCCGTCGTCCGGGGCTTTTTCGTGGATGCGCGCAGCCAGACCGACGGCTCGTTATGCTGGGGCGCCCATCGGGAATTCCCCCTTCATGGACGTTTGGCGCTCCCCCCGCGTGGCCCCGCATGACCGGCCCTACGCTCCATCAGCCGAGCGCAACGCCGCGCCCATCCTCAACGTGCTGCGCGAGGTGCTGGCCGATTGCGTGTCGGTACTTGAAGTGGGCAGCGGCACCGGCCAGCACGCCGTGGCGTTCGCGGCGGCGCTGCCGCATCTGCACTGGACCACGGCCGACCAGCGCCTGCACCACGCCGGCATCCGGGCGTGGTTGGGCGAGGCCGGCCTGCCCAATCTGAGCGGACCCTTGTCGCTGGAGATTGGCGTTGACGATTTTCCGGCCGGTCCCTTTGATGCCGTGTTCACCGCCAACACGCTGCACTACATGCCGTGGGCAGCGGTCGAGCAGCTGTTTGCCGCCATGCCCGCCGTGTTGCGGCCGGGGGGTCGCTTGGTGGTCTATGGCCCGTTCCGCGAAGGCGGGCGTTTCGTCAGCCCCAACGACCCGGACTTTGATGCCGCGCTGCGCGACGGCGCCCCGTACCGCGGCCTGCGCGACATCGAGACGGTCGAGGGCCTGGCGGTTGCCGCCGGGCTGCGGCGCGTGGCCGCCCATCACATGCCTG
Source organism: Polycyclovorans sp. (assembly GCA_002706265.1). Classification (GTDB taxonomy): domain Bacteria; phylum Pseudomonadota; class Gammaproteobacteria; order Nevskiales; family Nevskiaceae; genus Polycyclovorans. Next base: position 13,373 of record PAKU01000043.1, read on the forward strand.
CCGACAACCGCTGTCTGGTCTGGCAGCGCCGCGATGATGCCGACGAACGCTGAACCCTGCCCCTGCGGTGGCGGCGCCTGGGTGCAGTGCTGCGGCCGTTGGTCAGACGCGCACCGGCCAGACACGCCCGAGGCCCTGATGCGGGCGCGCTATACCGCCTACACCCGCTGCGATGCCGCGATGCTGCTGGACACCTGGCACCCGGACCACCGTCCACCGACGGTCGAATTCGCCCGGGGCACCCGCTGGCTGGGGCTGAAGGTGAGCGCGGTCACGGCTGAAGGCGACGACCAGGCCACCGTGCGCTTCACGGCGCGCTGGCGGGTCGGCGGCGGCCGGGCCGGGCGGATGACCGAAACCAGCCGCTTTGTGCGCGAACAGGGGCGCTGGTGGTACCTCGATGGCGAGATCGAACCGGCACCTGCGTGACCGCAAACGGTGACACCGCCCCCGCCGTCTTTCGGCGATGTCGCGGAGGGGTCAGAACGGCGCCAGCTTGCCGGTGAGCACGCGCAGCACGATCACCGAGATCAGGCCGCAGGCGGCGATCGCCAGTGCCATCGCCAGCGCGGTGCCGTCGTGCAGGCTGGCGACCACGCCGCTGGCAATGGCCGCCAGCCCGTACTGCAGGGTGCCCAGCAGCGCCGCGGCCATGCCGGCACGGTCACCGAACGGCGCCATCGCGGCGGCGGTGGAATTGGGAAAGGTGAAGCCCAGGCTGGCGATGCAGCACCACAGCGGAATCAGCACGCCGGGCAGGCCGCCGAGGCCGGTGATGACGACCAAGGCCAGCACCACACCAAAACTGCTGTAGGCGATCAGGGCACTGCGCAGCACCCGTTCGGCGCGGTAGCGGGTGAGCATCCAGTTATTGATCTGCGAGCCCAGAATCAGGCCGAAGGCGTTGACGCCAAACAGCAGGCCGTACTGCGTGGGCGAGAGCGCATAGAAGTCGATGAACACGAACGACGACACCGCGATGTAAGCGAACAGGCTTGCCTGGGCGATGCCGCCCGACAGCGCATAGCCCATGAACCGGCGGTGCCGCAGCAGGCGGCCATAGCCCTTGAGCACCCGCATGAATTCAAGGGCCTCGCCCGGCCGCGCGAGGGTCTCCGGCAGGTACTTCGCGGCCATGATCAGGCAAGCCAGCCCGTAGGCGACCAGCACGCCGAACACCGCCTGCCAGCCGAAGGCGACGAAGACCCAGCTGCCGATCAGCGGCGCGAGGATGGGCGCCACGCCCATCACCAGCAGCAGCATCGACAGCACCCGGGCCATGTCCTGCGGGGTGTACAGGTCGCGCACCACGGCACGGACGATCACCATGCCCGCGCAGCCCCCCAGGGCCTGCAGAAAGCGCAGTGCGATCAGGCTGTTGATGTCGGTGGCCAAGGTGCAGCCCAGCGCGGCCAATGCGTACAGCGCCAGGCCGAAGTACAGCGGCTTGCGACGGCCGATGCGGTCGCTCACCGGGCCGTAGATCAACTGCCCCATGGCCAGGCCCAGAAAGTAGACCGACAGCGTGAGTTGTCCTTGCGCCGCCGTGCCGCCCAAGGCCTGCTGGAGGGTCGGCAGCGCCGGCAGATACAGATCGATGGACATCGGCGCCAGCGCAATGATGGCGCCCAGCAGCAGAATGCGGCGGTGCTCGGCGGCGGTCATGAGGCTTCCAGCGCTTCGGAGGCGTCGAGCCACGCGGCTTCCACGTCGGCCAGCCGGGCCTTCAGCTGGCCCTGTTCGTGCTGGAGTTTTTCGGCTTCGGCTTCGGCGCGGCGGCTGGCGGCGTACAGCGCCGGGTCGGCGAGCCGGTCGTCGAGCACGGCAAGCTCGGCGCTGAGGCGCGCCATCTGCCGGTCCAGCTTCTTCACCTGATCGCGCAGGGCGCGGGTGTCGACCTGCGTCCTGCCGGCTGTGGCCTTGCCGCCGCCGCCGCCGCTGCCGTCGCGTTGCGCGCGCAGCCAGCGGGCGTAGTCGTCCAGATCGCCGTCGTAGGGTTCGCAGCGGCCGTCGGCCACGCGCCACAGCGCGTCGCAGGTGCTTTCCACCAGATGCCGGTCGTGAGAGATCAGCACCACGGCGCCGGGGAAGTCCTGCAGCGCCATGGCCAGCGCTTCGCGCATCTGCAGGTCGAGATGGTTGGTCGGCTCGTCGAGCAGCAGCAATGCCGGCCGTTGATAGATGACCTGGGCCAATGCCAGCCGGGCCTTCTCGCCGCCCGAGAACGGCGCGATGGCTTCGAGCTGGCGGTCACCATGAAACGCGAACTGGCCCAGATAGTCGCGCAGGGCCTGCTCGGTGGCCGACGGGTCCAGCCGCTGCAGGTGCAGCAGCGGGCTGGCGGCGGGATCGAGTTGCTCCATCTGGTGCTGGGCGTAGTAGCCCACCGCCAGATCGGGCGCGCGGGTCACCTGGCCTTCAAGCCAGGGCTGGGTGCCGGCAAGGCTCTTGATCAGGGTTGACTTGCCGGCGCCGTTGGCGCCCAGCAGGGCGATACGATCGCCCGGATTGAGCACCAGCTTGAGCTGCCTGAGCAGCACCGTGTCGCCGTAGCCGACCTGACCGCGCATCACGCTGAGCAGGGGGTGCGGCAGCTTCTCGGGCGCGCGAAAGCGGAAGCTGAAGGGGCTTTCGGCCAGCACCGGCGCAATCATCTCCATCCGCGCCAGCGCCTTCAGCCGCGACTGCGCCTGGCGCGCCTTGGTGGCCTGGGCACGGAAGCGGTCAACGAAGCGTTGCAACTCGGCCGCACGCGCCTGCTGGTTGGCGTGCGTGGCGGCCTGCTGGGCAAGGCGCTCGCTGCGGGTGCGCTCGAACTGCGTCACGCCGCCGGTGTACAGCATGCCGCCCTCCGGCGTGAGGTGGAGGCTGTGGGTGGTCACCGCGTCAAGAAACGCGCGGTCGTGCGAGATCAGCAGCAGCCCGCCGGCAAAGCTGGCGAGCAGGTCCTGTAGCCACAGCGAGGCATCGAGATCGAGGTGGTTGGTGGGCTCGTCGAGCAGCAGCAGATCGGCGCGACGCATCAGCGCCCGCGCAAGGTTCAGGCGCATGCGCCAGCCGCCGGAAAAGCTGGACACCGGCCGGACCTGCATCTCGGGCGTGAAGCCCAGGCCGCGCAGCATCTGCGCGCAGCGGGCCTCGGCGGCGTAGCCATCTATGGCCGCCAGGGTGTCGTGGCAGCGGGCAATGCCGGCGGCATCGTTGGCGGCTTCGGCCCGCGCCAGTGCGCGTTCGGTGGCGCGCAACTCAACATCGCCATCGAGGGCCGATTGCAGTGCGGTTTCGGGCAGCGGGGGCACATCCTGTGCCACCGCGGTCACGGTGACGCCGCGCTGCACGGCAATGTCACCGGCATCGACCCCCAATTCGCCCTGAATGGCGGCAAACAGGCTGGACTTGCCCACGCCGTTGGCGCCAATGACGCCGACCCGCTGGCCGGCAAATACGCTGAAGCTGAGTTCGGTGAACAGTGCGCGTGGGCCGCGGCGCAGGGTGAGATCGGAGACGGTGAGCATGTCCCATTCTACGGCGGTCATGCCGGGCGACCGACGCTACACTGGACGAAAACATGCGGGAAACCAACGTGGGATTCTGTTCGGCCATGCGGGCGCACGGCGCATCGTTGCGCGGCATTCATTTCTGAGGAGCGTTCTTCCATGCACCTGCCCCCCGCCGTGTTGCTGCTGGGCTATTCCGGCCTGATTCCGTTTGTGATTGGCCCGTTGTGGCTGACGCTGTCGCCCGGCAGCGCGCCGCAGTGGCTGGACATCGCCTGGCTCAATTACGTGGCGATGATCGCCAGCTTCATGGCCGGCACCTTCTGGGGCTTCGCGCTGCCGGCAGCGCAGGGGCCGGCGGGCCTGCTGGGGGTGGCGATGTCGGCAGTGCTGATGCTGATCGCGTGGGTGGCCACGCTGTTGCCGTTTGGCCCGTCGCTGGCCTTGTTGGGGCTGGTCTTTCTGCTGCTGCTGGCCGCCGATTTCTGGCGCGAGCGGGTGCTCGATACCCTCGACGGTTACTTTCGGCTGCGCACCACGCTGACCCTGGGCGTGCTGGCTGCCGTGGTCTGGCGCTTCACGCTGTCGGTGTAACCCCCGGTTCGCGGGGTGGTTGCCCGCCCGGCAGCGCCGGATCATCGCGGCTCTTTTTGCTGGAGCCGATCAATGGCCGTTTCGTCTGTCCGCCTTTCCGTTTCCGGCGCCATGGTGCTGGTGACCGCCTGCGCATCCAGCCCCGAGGCGCCCCCCAGGTTCGATGTCGCGGCTTCGCTGGAGTCGCAGATCGACACCTTCGTGTACGCCGACAAGGCCACGCGCAAGCGCATGAAGTCGGTGAATACGCTGGCGCTGACCGGCTGCAACGTGCTGTTCGCCACCCGCACCCGCGCCTCGGCATCGACCGGCAGCGGCATGTTCGGCGAAGTGGGCAACACGGTGCGCTCCGAAGCGAAGATCAGCCAGATCTACACGCTGGAAGGGCTGACCGATGCCGATATGCAGGCCATGGCTGACGGCATCTGTGCCGATGCCGAGACCCGCCTGCTGCGCGCGGGCTACGCGGTCAAACCCTACGCCGAATTCCGCAGCCATCCCGAGCAGGTGGCGTTGGCCGCATCGGGTCGCGCGGCGCCGCTGAACCACAGCGTCGGCAGTGGGGGCACCAAGCAGGAATATCGCGTGTTCACGCGGGCCGGCGAAACCGTGCACGGCGCCGCCTACCTGGGCACCGCTGGCGGCCTGGCGCAGGCCTTCAAGTCGGCCGGTGGCACCTCGTCGTGGAACCATGAAGCCCGGCTCATGCAGGACCTGGGCGCAGACTCGGTGCAGATCGACGTGATGGTCGATTTCGCGACCGTCGAATCCAGTGGCCATGCGCAAGCCACACAGGTTCGCAACACCAATCGTGCCTCGGTGTCGGGTGATGCGCGTCTGTCGATCAGCGGCCAGTTGCGCATCGTGCCGCTGGCCGATCTCAAGTGCTGGGAGCGTTTCGGCAAGAAAGAATGTGGCCAGATCCAGGACATGGCAAAGGTCACCAGCCGTCTCGGCCTGAGCCATGACGAACCCTTCTACGACAGCCTGGTGGATGCGACCACAACCGGCGACAAGGTGGCATCGGGCGTCAGCAAGGCCTTGTCCACGCTGGCGATGCTGGGTGGCGTGAGCGGCTCGTCAAGCAGTGACGTGACGCGCTACACCGTGACCGTCAATCCCGACACCTATGGTCGGGTGGCCAGTGCGGCCACCACGTCCTTTGTCGACATGGCGGTGTTGGCAGCCAAGCGCGAGGGCAGCAAATAAGCGGCCTGGCCACCGCACCCGCTTCGCCCGCCCGGCCCCGGCCGGGCTTTTTTAGGCCCGCAGCCAGGCGATCAGCTGGTCACACACGCGGCGGTCATTGCTGAGCTGCAGATGGTGGAGGCCCGAGAAGCTGGCCCGGTCCGCTTCACCGATGAGGGCTGCGTGGGCGCTGGCGAGCCGCACCAGGCCGTCCCCAAACCAACGGGCAATGAGGGCGTCGGGATTGGCGCCCAGACTGCTGCCGATGAAGCCGAGGCGCACGTTCGCCGGGCGGGGGCAGGGGCCCGCGGCGCTGCCGAACACGGTATCGAGGTTTTCGTTGACGCCGTCGGTGAGGCGCAGGTGGCCGTGGCGCAGCTGCTTGATGCCGACGCTGCGTGCCTTCAGCCAGCCGCCGAAGGGTGCGGTGAACGGCAGTCGGTCGAGCAGGCGGGCGGCGTGCCAGGCCCAGCCTTCGAGCGGTGCCCCGAGGTGCGGCGCCCCCAGGCAGAACAGGTGACGGGTGGGCTTGAGCCACGCGGCATCATCGTCCATGGCTTGGGCCAGCGCGCTGCGCGCCACCAGGCCGCCCATGCTGTGGCCGATCAGCACCAGGTGCTGAATGCGGCGCGGATAGACCTCCATCAGGCCGTCGAGCAGTTGCGACAGCGTGGCGCCGTTGTCGGCGATGCCCAGGCCGGAGTTGTACCGCACGAACAAGGGCGTGAATCCGCCCTCGCGACTCAGGCGTTCGGCGTAGTTCTGGCCATCGTGGTGCGCGCGATGCAGGTCCCACACCGATTCGTTGCAGCACAGGCCGTGCACGAAAACCGCCACTTTGCCGGTGGCCTGCGGGTGGGCGGCGGCCCAGGCGGCGGCGTCCAGCGGCAGGGCGCGGCCGTGGTGGACAAAGGTCATGCCCAGGGTCAGCGCGCTGCCGTGCTCGGCGAGGCGGTCGCCAAAGGCGCCGTTGAGCGCGCTGATGGCCTGCCCCTGCCACGGCGCAGGCGCCTCAGGGTCGGGCAGGTATTCCGCTGGCAGCGCCCTGATGATGCGCCGCGCGCCCTCGCCGACGCCGCGGGTCACGATGCGCACCGCGTCGTACACGCCGTCGGCAATGGTGTCGTGGGTGAACGCGGTGCCGCGGGCGCCGGGCAGCGGGCCGAGCATCGAAAAGGGAATCGCGGCGATGGCGCGGTGCACGGCCTGCACCGCCTCGGTGACCTGGGTCAACCCGATCACCGCGACCTGGGCGGCGCCGTCGAGCGTGCGCTGGGGATCGGTGCTGACCATCGGCGTCATGAAAAATCACCAGTGAACAAGTGTGCACACTCTAGTCTCTTCAGGGCGGGCGTCACAAGCCGTCGGCACGCGGCTGCAGGGGCGCGGGCCTTGCACTAACCTCAAGGCATTGATCTTCAGGAGTGTGGGCATGACGCCATCGTTGCAGTCGCAGGTCAGCGCCGAGGAGTGGCAGACGCGGGTTGACCTGGCCGCCGCCTACCGCCTGGTGGCGCATTTTGGCTGGTCGGATCTGGTCTTCACCCACCTCACCGCCAAGGTGCCCGGGCCGGCGCATCATTTTCTGATCAATCCCTACGGCCTGATGTTTGACGAGATCACGCCGTCGAGCCTGGTCAAGATCGACATCGACGGCAACAAGGTGATGGACAGTCCGTACCCCACCAACCCGGCGGGGTTTCTGATCCACAGCGCCATTCACGCCGCGCGCGACGATGCCTTTTGCGTCATGCACACCCACTCGATCAATGGCGTGGCGGTGTCGGCGCAGGAAGGCGGGCTGTTGCCGCTGTCGCAACAATCGATCTTCGTGCTCGGTTCACTGGCCTATCACGACTACGAGGGCGTGGCGCTGCTCGACGACGAACGCCCGCGGCTGGTCGCCGATCTGGGCACGGCGAACTACCTGATGCTGCGCAATCACGGTCTGCTCACGGTGGCCGCGGACATTCCCAATGCCTTCCTGTTCATGTACCTGCTGGAAGCGGCCTGCAACATCCAGATTCGCGCCCAGAGCGGCGGCGGCGCGCTGCGGCCGATTCCCGAGCCCATCGTGGCCCGCGGCCTTGAGCAGGCCCGTCAGGTCACCCTGGGCGCGGGCGGCAGGCTGGCGTGGCCGGGGCTGCTGCGCACGCTGGACCGGCTGGACCCGGACTGGCGGCAATGAGCGGCCTGCGTATCGGCATTGACCTGGGTGGCACCAAGGCCGCGGCGGTGTTGATGGACGCGGGCGCGCACATTCTGGCGCGCGCGCGCAAACCGACGCCGTTCGAGTCGTATGAGGGGCAGATCGACCTGATCGCCGATCTGGTGGCCGAGATGGAGGCCGCGGCCGGGCAGACCGGGCTGCCGGTGGGCATTGGCCACCCCGGCGCCATCTCGCGCGCGACCGGGCGCATCAAGAACGCCAATTCGCTGTGCCTGAACGGCCAGCCGCTGAAGGAAGATCTGCAAGCCCGGCTCGGCCGCGAAATTCGCATGGCCAACGACGCCAACTGCCTGGCCGTGTCGGAGGCCAGCGATGGCGCGGCCGCCGGGCATGCGGTGGTCTTCGCGGTGATTCTGGGCACCGGCTGCGGGGGTGGTATTGCGGTCAACGGCCTGCCCTGGGCCGGTCCCAACGCCATCGGTGGCGAATGGGGCCACAACCCGCTGCCGTGGCCGCGCCCGGAGTGGGACGAAACGCCCGGCCCGCGCCATTGGGACGGTCAGTACGGCTCCATCGAGGCCTACTGCTCGGGCCGCGGTCTGGCGCGTGACCATCACAAGGTGACGGGCGATCCACTCACCGGCGAGCAGATCGTCGCGCGCGCCGCCGCCGGGGACGGGCCCTGCAACGCCACGCTGGGCCGCTTCGAAGACCGCCTGGCACGCGGTCTGGCCAGCGTGATCAACCTGCTCGATCCCGAGGTCATCGTCGTCGGCGGTGGCCTGTCGCGCATCGAGCGGCTGTACCGGCACGTGCCCGCGCTGTGGGACCAGTGGGTGTTCTCCGACGAGGTGCGCACCCGCCTGCTGCCGGCGATGCACGGCGACAGCTCCGGCGTGCGCGGTGCGGCCTGGCTGTGGCCGGCATGAGCGGCGGGGTCGTGGTGCTGATGGGCCTGCCCGGATCAGGCAAGTCGTCGCTGTTGCGGGCGCTGCCGCCTGAACGGCAGATGCCGGTGATCGACCGTGACGCGATTCGCGCGGCAATGTTCCCCAGGCCATTTGATGCGCGATCAGAAAAGGATGCGGCCATCAGCGCCGTCTGGGCGGCACTGGCGGCGCGGCTCAAGTTTGGCCAGCAGGTGGTGATCGACGGCATGACCTTCGCCAGCCAGCGCAACCGCGACCAGGTGGCGCGCATCGCCCGCGCGCAGGGCGCCGAGGTGTTGGAAGTGCTGCTCGATGTGCCGCCCGAGGTGTGCGCCGCGCGGGTCGCCGCACAGACCGGGCACCCTTCACCGGAACGCACGCCGGCGCTGGTGTATGAGGTGGCGGCGCGCTTTGCGCCCGTCTCGCCCGAGGCGCTGCGCCTCGACGGCACCCAGCCGATCGCCACACTGACGCAGCAGCTGACCCGGCGGTTGCCGGTCTAGTGCACCGCGTCCAACAAAGCGTCAGAACGAATGTTCTGTTGGACGCGGTGCACTAGGCCGGCCGGCGGTCGCTCCAGCGCAACCAGCGGCGCACCAGCCGTACGCTCAGCCAGGCGCCGATCACGGTGGTGGCCACGCCATGCACCAGGAACGCCGCCACGAGCATGAACAGCGGGCGCCCGGCGGTGTAGTCAAGATAGGCCGCGAGCGAGTCGAAGGCCATCGCCGCCTCTTCGCCCGGCTGGGCCGCGGCCACCGCGTCAATGATGATTGCCGCCAGATTCCAGACCTCGGCAAACGCGAAGCCCAGCGCCGCCAGCACGGCGAGCTGGGCGATGATGGCGTACAGCCAAGTGCGCGCCAGAAAGCGATGATGACTGGCATTGACGCTGTCATGGCCCCGGGCCGTGACCCAGTGCAACACGCACATCACCGGCGCCAGCAGCACCGCGAACAGGCCGAGCTGCACGAAAATCATCAGCACCATCGACGCGGCCGTGGCGTAGCCCAGCACGACGCCGATGCCGGCCGGAGACGGTGATTGAGGGGCCATTGCGACCTGGCTTGGGTTGGTGGGGCGCCGGCCTAGCCCATCGGCAAGGCTTTGCGCTCGGTAAAGGCCAGAAGGCCGCGAACGATGCGGTAGATGTACCAGATCAACACGCCCACGTAGATCAGAAAACCGACGCCGATCACCATGAGCAGCCCGGCAAGGATGCTCCACAACAGGCCGAACCAGAAGGTGCGCAGCAGCCAGCGGTGATGGCTTTTGATGAAGCGGCTTTGGGTGTCGTTGACCTTGATGTGGTTGAGTATCACCCCGGCAACCGCGGTCAGGGCGGTGAATGGCCCCAGCGCATAGAGGATGTAGGCAATCAACAAGGTGTTACGTTCGGCTTCGGAGCCGGCCTCGGCTTCGATGATGTCGTTCATAGTGGGCGCAGGGGTTGGAGGGATGGTTTGGAGCCTAGCAAGTTGGTCGGCAGAAAAGAATCTCAGACCCGACGAGAGCGCGAGACGCGTGAGGATGGTGCATGAACATTGACTTGGTGAATTGGGACCGCTGGTTTCGCAGAGCGCTGCTGCTGATGGCGGTGGTACTGGGCGGGCTGGACTACTGGGCGAATGGCGGCAACCCATGGTTTCGCTCGGGTTTCGTGATCACCATTGCCGGTTGCGTGGGGTATTTCACCAACTTTCTGGCGATCAAGATGCTGTTTCAGCCCAAGAAGGGCACGGTGCTGGGCTGGCGCGGGCTGGTGCCGAAGAACCAGGCGCAGATTGCCCGCAGCCTGGGCGAAAGCGTGCAGGCGCAACTGCTGTCGCCCGACATCGTGCTGGCCTACATCGCCGAACGTCAGCTCATCGAGCGCAGCACCGCGGCGCTGGCGGAGTGGACCGACGCCAACCTGCAAAAGCCCGAGGTGCGCCGCGAAATCACCACGGTGATCATCACCCTGCTCAACCAGCGCGGGCCGGAGCTGCTGACGGCCACGTTCGACCTGGGGGAGGAAGCGGCCAAGGGCATCGCGCGCAATCCGCAGGCCATCGAGGCCTACTGGCAGCGCGTGCGGGCGGCACTCAACGATTTTCTGCAAGACGCCGAAAACCGCGAACTGGTGATGCAATCCATCCGCCGCGTGATCAGCCAGCAGATGCCGATGATCGCCGACTGGGTCGATCGCGCCATCGAGGCCTATCTGCAGCAGAAGCGCGGCGTTGGCCGCGTCGGTCTGGGGCTGAAAAACCTGCTGTCGATCGACCAGGCCGCCATCGAACAACTGTTGATCCGCTTCGTTCGCGACGGTCGCATGGCCGACGAGGTGCTGGTCATGCTCGACGCGATCATGCAGTCGGTGCAGAACGACCTGGCCTCCGAAACCAAGCAGGCGACCCTGCAGCACGAGCTGGAAGTCTGGATCGCCAAGATCAGCGGCGTGTCGCGACGCCATGTGCTGCCGGCCATCAGCGAACAGTTTGGCGAGTACCTGAACAACGAGGGCAACTGGGCACAGATCGAGAACCTGTTGATGCGGTTCATTCAATGGCTCAAGGACCGAGCGCACTCCATGCTGCACTCCAGCGCCGGACAAACCTACCTGCGCGCCGCCATCGAGCGCGCCGTGCAGCAGCTCAACGTCACCGGGCTGGTCGAGCAACAGGTGATGAAGCTCGACAGCGACGAACTGGAGGCCATGGTGCTGAACAACACCGGCGGCAACCTCACCATCATCCAGGTGCTGGGCGGCGTGCTGGGCCTGATCGTGGGACTGGTGCAGGTGCACCTGCTGTTCGCGGTGCCGCTGGGCGCCGCCGCCACGGCGGTGTGGGTGGCGTATCGCCTCAACGAGCGCCGTTATCGCGACCGCTGAGGCTCGGCTCGGCGCATAAAAAACGAACAAAAAACGCCCGCGCAGCATCGGCTGGCGGGCGTTTCGGGTGCCGCGGGGCAACGCGCCTTACTTCGTGGCGGCGGCAATGCCCTTGACGATTTCTTCGCGGGCGGCGGCGGCATCGCGCCAGTTCGCAACCTTCACCCACTTGCCTTTCTCGAGATCCTTGTAGCGCTCGTAGAAATGGACGATCTCTTTCTTCAGGCGCTCGGGCACGTCGGCCAGATCGCGCAGATGGTCGTAGGCGCCGTTGCTGATCTTGTCGGTCGGCACCGCGAGCAGCTTGGCGTCGGTGCCGCTCTCGTCTTCGGTGTCGAGCACCGCCACGGCGCGGCATTTGATGACGCTGCCGGCCACGATTGGATGCGGGGTCAGCACCAGCACGTCAACCGGGTCGCCATCGCCGGCGAGGGTTTTGGGGATGTAGCCATAATTGGCCGGGTAGCTCATCGCCACGTTCATGAAGCGATCCACCGTGAGCAGGCCGGTCTCCTTGTCCACTTCGTATTTCACCGGCGGGCCGTAGGCCGGAATCTCGATGACAACGATGAATTCGTCAGGCGCTTTGGCGCCCGCGCTCAGATGCTCAAAACCCATGAGGCTCCTTCTTGATGGCGTGGGGGAGAAGAAAACGGCGCCGGCCTGATGCACAGACGGGCAGCCGTGTAACAATCTGCCCAGTTTACGAGACCCCGCACAGGCGCGTCAGGCGCGGTTGCGCCGCCCGGCGCCCGTCATTGGCCCCGGAACGGTAGAATCGCGTCGTCTTCGGTGCGCGTAGCGTGCTGATTCGATCAAGATCGCAACAAATTGAGGGTTAACACGCATGAGAATCGTGCTGCTGGGTGCGCCCGGCTCAGGGAAAGGGACGCAGGGCGAAAAGCTGGTGGCCCGCTTCGGCATTCCCAAGGTTTCAACCGGTGACGCGCTGCGCGCCGCCGTGAACGAGGGCACCGCCCTGGGCAAACGGGCCAAGGTCGCAATGGACGCCGGCGAGCTGGTGGCCAACGAGATCGTGATTGGCATCGTCGACGAGCGCCTGCAACAGCCTGACGCACGCAAGGGCTTCATTCTCGATGGTTTTCCGCGCAACACCGCGCAGGCCGAAACCCTGGACGGCATGCTCCAGCGCATGGGGTCGGGCGGCATCACCCATGCGTTGCACCTGCATGTGAACGACGAAGAGATCGTCAGCCGGCTGTTGGAGCGCGCCAAGATCGAAGGCCGGGCCGACGACAAGGAAGACGTGATCCGCAATCGCATCGCCGTCTACAACGCCGAAACCGCGCCGTTGATCGCCTATTACAAGGCGCAGGGCGTGGCCCACACGGTGGATGGCATGGGCAGTCTTGAGGAAATTTTCGAGCGTTTGGCCGCCGTGCTGACCGCTTGACGCGGCACTGGATGTAAAAAAAAGCCCCCGCCGGTGCGTCCGGCGGGGGCTTTTTGGTGTGTGGCCGCCTCGATGAGGCTCGGTCAGTCGAGCAGGGGGTTCAGTGCAGGCGCCAGTTGTTCACCGCGCCAGCCCTTGAGCGCCTGCACCTTGGCGTCGCGGCCGTGCAGGGTCAGGCGTTCCAGGTCGGCGCGCGGGGCCAGAAAGCCGGGCGGCAGGTCGAGGGACTCCGCCACCTCGCGAACCGCCGCCTGCAAGGCCTTGAAACGCGCCTTGGTCTCGCCCGCAAACTCGGGCTCGGCCCAGACGTGCACCGGCAGGCCGTTGGCCTGCTCCAGCACCTCGAGCAGCGCCTTGCCATGGCGGCTCAGGGTTTTGTCCGGTAGTACCGCCAGCGTCGCCAGGGCGTCGGGGGTCTGCGGATTGCGCTCGGCCATGCGGTAAAGCGCGGCATCTTCAAGAATCCACTTGCGCGGCCGGTTGCGCTGGGCGGCTTCGGTTTCGCGCCAGGCGGCCAGTGCCGCGGCGCGGCCCTGCGCATCTGCGGGCAGGCGGTTGAGGCCTTTCAGGCGGGTCCAGGCGTTCTCGGGCAGCACCTGGTAGCGCGTCGGCTCGGTCAGCCTTTCGCAATCTTCCAGCAGCCAGGGCAGCCGCCCACGGGCCGCGACCTCGTCGCGCAGCGCCGGGTAGAGCGCGCTGAGGTGGCGCACGTCATCGGCGGCGTAGTCGATTTCGGGCTGGGTGAGTGGCCGGCGTGCCCAGTCGGTGCGCGACAGACTCTTGTCCACCGGCAGGCCCAGGCGCTTCTCGACCAGCCCCGCGTAGCCCAGCTGGTCCCCCAGGCCGATCAGGGTTGCGGCAATCTGGGTGTCGAACACCGGCGCGGGGGTGCGGCCGGTGTGCTCGACCACCAGTTCGAAGTCCTGCCCGGAGGCGTGCAGGACCTTGAGAATGCCGGCATTGGCCATCAGCGCCCACATGGGCGTCAGGTCGTCGATGGCCAGCGGGTCAATGCAGGCATTGAGGCTGCCGTCGCCAATCTGCACGAGGCAGAGCTGTGCGCGGTAGGTGTTGATGCGGACGAATTCGGTGTCGACCGAAATCCAGTCTCGGGTCTGCCACTGCGCGCAGGCCTCGGCCAACTGCGTGGGCGTGTCAATCCATAGGGGTTTCATGGCGTCATATTGAACTGGCTGGCAAATCTTTGGACGGCAGCGGCCGCGAGGCACCCTGGCTTGCGGGCGTGGCGCCCGGCGGTTGCTCAGGCGGCGTGGAGATGGCTGCGCCCATAGAATACGGACTGTCCTTCTTTCCACACGGATGAGTTGATGTCGGTCAATGTCTTAGGCAAGACCTTCGAACTGGCGCTGTTGCGCGCCGGCCCGCAGGATTTCCCCTTCATGCCGAACCGCCACGCCCTGTTCGGGGTGGTGGGCGGTACGCCGGTGTTCATGGTGTACAGCCTGGCCTTGAGCCCGGTCATTGCGCTGTCGATGGCGCTGGGCACCGTGCTGGGCATTTTTCTCGCCACCCGGCTGATTCTGCGCTGGCGCAAGCTCGATGGCCGCTTCGCCCAGACCGCACACGCGCTGATGTGCACCAACGCGCTGTTGACCGTGCTGATGATTCTGCCGTTCTCGCAGATCGCCCCGTTGCTCAGCGAGCTGGCCGCCAACCCCGAGGCCCCGGTGCCGACCGACATCCCCGGCCTGCCGGTGATGATCATGAACGTGCTCAACATCTGGAATTTTCTGATCACCGCCAATGTGTATCGCCACGCCACCGATCGTGGCTTTGCCATGGGCCTGCTCTACAGCCTCATGAGTTCGGGCGTGGTGCTGGCCACGGTGCTGAGCTTCGGCCTGCTGCTGGGTGGCCTGGGCATCGGCGGCGCCTGATGCACCTGCATGTTCTGGGCATCTGCGGCACGTTCATGGCCGGCATCGCGGCTCTGGCGCGCGAGGCCGGGCATCGCGTCACCGGCTCGGACGCCAACGCCTGGCCGCCCATGTCGACCCAGCTCGAAGCCCTGGGCATCGAGGTCATGCCGGGCTACGACCCGGCCCACCTGGACCCTGCGCCCGATGTGGTGGTGGTGGGCAATGTCATCTCGCGCGGCAATCCGGCCATCGAGGCGGTGCTCAACCGGGGTCTGCCGTATTGCAGCGGACCGGAATGGCTGGCGCGGCACGTGCTGGCCGGCCGCACGGTGCTGGCGGTGGCCGGCACCCACGGCAAGACCACCACCACCGCGATGCTGGCATGGCTGCTCGAACACGCCGGCCTCAGCCCCGGATTTCTGGTCGGTGGCCTGCCCGCAAACTTCGGCGTGTCGGCGCGCCTGGGCGCGGCCGATGCGCCCTTCGTGATTGAGGCCGACGAATACGACACCGCGTTTTTCGACAAGCGCAGCAAGTTTGTCCACTACCGGCCCACCGTGGCGGTGCTGAACAACCTCGAATTCGACCACGCCGACATTTTTCCCGACCTCGCCGCCATCGAGCGCCAGTTTCACCATCTGGTGCGCACCGTGCCCTCGACGGGACGGCTGATCGTCAACGCCGAAGCGCCGGCGCTGGCGCGGGTGTTGGCGCAGGGTGCGTGGACGCCGGTGGTGGCCTTCAACAGTGACGACGGCTGGCGCGCCCAGCCGCGTGCCGGCGGCTTCGTGTTGCAGGTGAGCGGGCAGGCCGAGACTCCCGCCATCGACATGCCGCTGCCGGGTGCGCACAACCGTGCCAATGCGCTGGCGGCCATGGCGGCGGCGACGGCGGTCGGTGTGCCGCTGGCCGCACTGGCCCCGGCCATGGCGGCGTTTCGCGGGGTGCGACGGCGGCTGGAAGTGGTGGGCGAGGTGGCGGGCATCCGCGTCTATGACGACTTTGCGCATCACCCCACCGCCATCGAGGTGACCCTGGCCGCGCTGCGCGAACACGCGCCCGGCCGCATTCTGGCAGTGCTGGAACCGCGCTCCAACACCATGCGTCGCGGCGAGCATGCGGCCGCGTTGCCTGGCGCCCTGTCGGGCGCCGATGTCGTCTACGTGCTGGCGCGGCCCGACCTGCAATGGAACGCTGCCGAAGCGCTGGCCAGGGTTCGCCCGCCGCGGGTGATCTGCGCCACCGTTGAAGACCTGAGCGCGCGCCTGGTTGCCGATGCGGTCGCAGGCGACCGCATCGTGCTGATGAGCAATGGTGACTTCGGCGGGCTGCCGCAAACCCTGCCGCAACAACTACAGGCGGCCCACGCCGCCGGGATTCTTTGATGACCCATGAAATCGACCTTCCGCACCTTGCCGGGCAGGTGCTGGACACGGCCCGCAAGGCCGGCGCCGACAGCGCCGAGCTGATGATCAGCGCCTCGCGCGGCTATTCCCTCAACGTGCGCCAGCAGGCGGTTGAAAGCCTGGAGTTCCAGCAGGACCGCGAGCTGTCACTGACCGTTTACGTAGGCCTGCGCAAGGGCGTGGCCAGCACCGGTGACCTCACCGAAGCCGGGCTGCGCGATGCCGTCACGGCCGCCGTGGACATTGCCCGCGCGACCGGCGAGGACCCCTGTCATGGCCTGGCCGAAGCGTCGCTGATGGCGACCCACTTCCCCGATCTCGACCTCGACCACCCGTGGGACATCGCCCCGGCCGACGCGGTGCTGCTGGCGCAAGAGGCCGAGCGGGCGGCGCTGGCGGTGGACGCCCGCATCCGCCAGAGCGAAGGTGCCGGGTTCTCCAGCCATCGCAGCCATTCGCTCTACGCCAACAGTCACGGATTTCTCGGCGCGCGCACCGGCACCTCGCACGGCTACAACTGCGCCGTGGTGGCGGCAGACGGCGACGACATGCAGCGTGATGACTGGTACACCTATCACCGCCGCGCCGATCAACTCGAAAGTCCCGAATCCGTGGGGCGCGAAGCCGGCCGGCGCGCGGTGCGGCGCCTGGGCGCGCGGCGCATCAGAACCCAGGCGGCACCGGTGCTGTTCGTGCCGGAACTGGCGCGTGGCCTCATCGGTTCGTTCATCGGAGCCATTTCCGGCGGCGCGCTGTATCGCCGCGCCAGCTTTCTGCTCGACGCCATGGACCAGCCGATCTTTCCGGCGGGGGTGTCGGTGCACCAGCGCCCCTACCTGCCGTGCGCGGCCGCCAGCAGCGCCTTCGACGGCGAGGGCGTGGCGACGCGCGACCGCACGCTGATCGACGACGGCGTGCTCAGGGGCTGGGTGCTGGGCAGCTACTCGGCGCGCCGACTCGGGCTGACCACCACCGGCAATGCCGGCGGCCTGTTCAACCTGCTGCTGGAGGCCCCGCGCGAGCCCTTCGACCACCTGCTGAAACGCATGGGCCGCGGCCTGCTGGTGACCGAATTGATGGGCAGCGGCGTCAACGGCGTGACCGGCGACTATTCGCGTGGCGCCGCCGGCTTCTGGGTAGAAAACGGCGAGATTGCCCACCCCGTCGACGAACTGACCATCGCCGGCAACCTGCGGGACCTCTACAAGAACTTCATCGGCTTCGGCGACGACATCCGCCCCTACGCCACCCTGCAGACCGGCTCGGTGCTGGTCAGCGAGATGATGATTGCCGCCCAGGACGCCGCCGACGCCTAGACCGGCAGCGCCGGCGGAAACGGACCGCGGATGGCCAGCGTCAATCCGCTGGCCTGCTGGTTGACGAACAGCGTGCGGCCGTCCGGCGCGAAGCAGGCGCCGGCCAGTTCGGAGGCGTTGTAGGGGTTGTCGGCGAAGCGATAGAGCCGGCCGTCGGGGCGTACGCCGACCAGGCCGCAATGACGGTCGGTGTCTTCGCAGAGCAGCAGATCGCCCCACGGGGTGACGGTGAGGTTGTCGCAGTGGGCCATCTGCTGCGGGTCGCGTGATTCCACGAACAGGTCGAGCCCGCCCGGCGCTGCGGCCTCATCCGCGCCGCCTTCATCCGCGCCGGGCACATAACGAAACACCTGTCCGGCCTGACGGGCCCCGCCCGAGGTGCAGGCGAAGTACAGCGTGCCATTGCCCCACCACAGGCCTTCGCCGCGGGCGAACAGGGCCGCGCCGCTGGCGTGCCCGCGTTGCCGCAGGCTGTCGTCGGCGGACGCCACGTCATCGAGGTCGATCCAGCGGGTGGTGAAGGTCTTGCCGGGTTCCATGCGCGGGGCGTCTGGCGTCCAGTTGCGGGTGTCGGCGGCGTTCCAGTCGCGCAGGGCCAGGGCCTGCAGACGGCCACCGGCGGCCAGCCGGCCGGGCTGGTCGGGCAGGTACCGGTAGAGCAGGCTGTCGGGGCGGTCTTCACTCAGGTACACCACGCCGGTTCGGGGGTCGACGGCGGCGGCTTCGTGATTGAAGCGTCCCATCGATTTGAGCGCCAGCGCCGGCACCAGGCCGTCGGCGCTGGCGGGCACTTCGAACACATAGCCGTGTTCGCGCGCGTGCAGATTGTCGATCCCCGACAGCGACTCTTCGCAACTCAGCCACGCGCCCCAGGGCGTGGGCCCCCCGGCACAGTTGCGCTCGGTGCCGGTCAGGCTCAGCCACTGCCGTGCGACGCGTCCGGTCTGTGGGTCGTAGATCAGCGTGGTGGTGCTCCCGCAGGACGGTTCGTCGCCGCCCGGGTCGTAAGCGCGTTGCCGATGATGGGCGCCGAAGCGCGCATGACGTGCGCCAAACGGGCCGCCGCCAAGCCGCGCGCGATCGGGGTCGAGCTCATGGTTGCAGACCAGCCGCACGCCGCCACCGGGGTTGGCAAAGGCGGCCATGCCATCGGCCATGCCCGGCACCAGCAGGCCGTCTGACATTTCGCTGCCGGCGCGTGCGATCACCCGGTACGAAAAGCCCGAGGGCAGGTCGAGAATGCCGCGGGGATCGGTGCGCAGGTCGCCGAAGCCGGTCGCCATGGCCGCCGTGCTGCCCGGCAATTCTGCCGCCCACAGGCGCTGCAGACCGAGGAACGCGCCGGCCACCGCGCCACCTCCGGCCATCAATACGCTGCGGCGTTTCAGGTCCATGGGCGATCTCGCGTCAGGGCGCCGGCGGCGCGCAGGTTTTCAGGTTCATGGCGCGCAGCACTTCGCGCAGGTCGAAGGCCGCCACGTTACCGTCATCGTGCACGGCAAAAAAGGCGCCCCCGGCAAATCCGGGGAAGGCGTGCTGGGTCATCCACACGCCGTCGGTATTGAGCGTGATCTGGCCCGAGAAGCTGCCGTGATATTCCAGACTGCGGCGCTCGAACACATGAAAATAATTGGCCTGCTTGCCCTGGTCGGCGGCGAACCACCAGCCGCTGCCGTCGGCGCAGGTGTACAGCGCGATGCCCTCGGGCTGAAAGTGAAACACGCCACCGCCCATGCGCTGGCCGCTGAAGCGGCCATCCAGCCGATAGACCTTGATGTTGCGTTCGGCGTGCTGCTCCTCGTCGGCCACCATGAGCAGGCCCTGCGCGGCATCGCCCCAGATGGACTCGACGATCTTCAGCACGCCGCGGCCTTCGGTGTCGCCAAAGTGGCGCTCGGGCCGGGCCACGAAGCCCTCGGCGGTTTCCCGCAGCAGGAACTGCTGCACGCGCTGGTCCAGCTCGGCGGGGGGCGGAATCTCTCCGTCGGCGGTCTCGTAGTTGTCGGTGACCCAGACCCGGTAGTCGCCGCTGGCCAGTTTCTGTGCCCACAGGCCGTAGGGTTTGCGCAGGGGCCGTTCACCGTCGCCGCCAAAGTGCATCAGGGGTTCGAAGTCTGGCAGGCGCAGCACCTGCACGCGGGGGTTGTCGCGCTCCACGACCAGCGCCAGATCATCGATCACGAACACGCCGTTGGGGCGTTCGAACTGCCCGAGTTCGGTGCCCGATTGACCCACCTTCTGCAAAGGTTTGCCGGTGCTCGCGTCGTAGACCAGCAGGCGGTCGGTTTCCTTGGCGGTGGCCAGCAGCCAGTGCTGGCCGTCCGGCCCGTGCCAGACCGCGACCGAATCGACGTTGTCCTGCGGGTCGCGTTCGGTGGCGTAGCGCTCGGCGACGGTGGTCAGACCGGCGACCTCGGGAATCGGCGCCTCACCCAGGTCATCGACCAGGTCGTGGAGGCGCTCACAGGCGGCCAGGGGCATCAGCAGCGCGGCGAGCAGGGCGGCCCGGTATGCGGCGCGACGTGGGGCGGAGAACGTCGTCATCTCAGAAATTGGCCTTGAGGCCCAGTTCGTAGGTCGGGCCATATTCTTCGTATTGCGAGTTGAAGCGTCGGTCCTGGAAGTAGGCATAGAACGGTTCGTCGTTGATGTTCACGGCATTGACGTAGAGCTGGTAGGCGTCGCTGAAGCGATAGCTGCCGGTGAAGTCCAGCTGCAGGTGCGCGTCGGCGTAGCGGTCGGTGGCAGGGTCGTCCAGTTCACCAATCTCGTCCAGATATTCGCTGCGATAGGTGGCCGCCAGGCGCAGGCTGAAGCCGTGCTTTTCCCAGCCCAGCGCCAGGTTGCCCAGCGTGTCGGACTGGCGCGGCAGCGGCGTGCCGCCGCTGCGGAAGGGCAGGGTGGCGTCACTGTCCACCAGGGTCAGGTTGGCCAGCAGCAGAACGCCGTCGAAAGGCGCGGGCAGCATCGAGAATTTCTGCGAGTAGCTGAACTCGGCCCCGTAGAGGTCGGCGGTGTCGCCGTTCAAGGTGGTGATGGCCTCGTCGAAGTCGGCGAACGGCCCCGGCTGGCCGGCCACGTCGGAGACGACGAAGAAGTCCTTGAGGCGCTTGTAGAACAGCCCGGCCGAAATCAGCGCCACGCCACCGGGATAGAACTCGAACGAGAGGTCGACGTTGTCAGACGTCAGCGGGTCGAGATCGGGATTGCCGAACTCGGCGCTGCGCTCGAATGCGCCGTCGTCGTCTTCCTCGATCTCGATGGCGGTACGCGGCGCCGCCTGCTCGAAGCCCGGCCGCGCGATGCTGCGCGACAGCGATGCCCGCAACAGCATCCGCTCGGTGAATGCGTAACGCAGGTTGAGGCTGGGCAGCACGTCGGTGTAGTGCGTGTCGGCATTGAGCGGCTGGAACTCCGGATCGCCGCTGCCGCTCTCGGGGTCGATGGTCAGGCGGGTGCCGCGGGCGTCCGATTCGGTGCGCTCGACGCGCACGCCGCCCACCAGCCGTGCCGGGCCCATGTCGACCCTTGCCATGAGGTAGCCGGCGTAGATGTCCTCGTCGAGCCGGTAATCCTCGATGCGCGAATCGATGGCGCTGTCGTCACCGTTCAGTTCGAAGTTGGCGCGATTGGCGTTGAAGAAGGTGCTCAGGGCCTGGCGCGACAGGATCGGCCCGAAGCTGGCCAGGGGATAGTTCACGTTCTGGCTGGCAAAATCGGCGAGCGTGAAGTCGTCGCCGAAGCCGTCGTAGATTTCGGCATCGGTGTTGCCGATCTTGTCGCGCAGGCGCGCCTTGGCGCCCACTTTCCAGAATCCCGCCCAGGGGCCGATCAGGGTGTCGCGCTGCAGGTTGAGTGCCAGCGCGGTTTCGCGTTCGCGGGCGAAGGTGTGCTCCAGGGCAATCTCGTCCAGCGCGTAGGTGGCCGCATCGGCAAAGGCGGGGTCATCGCTGAACAGGCGGGGCTGCTTGCGCTTGGCCAGGTCGTAGCCGACCGCCAGCTCCTCGCCGACGAAGCGGGCGCCCAGCCCGTTGGGCGTGTCTTCTTCGGCCTGGGCGAAGCCCAGCAGGTAGTCGAGCGTGTAGGCGCCGAAGCGATTCTCGGCGCCGAGGGCGGTGCTGACAATGGTCTGGGTTTCCTTGCGGGCCTCGCTGAGCTTCTCGATTTCGCTGTCGGCGAAACGGGCGCCGTTGTCGCTCAGCTCGGTGATCTGTTCGTCGTTGAAGGCGTAGACGTTGGTCAGCTGCACTTCGTCATCACTGAAGTCGCTGTACAGCGTGCGCCAGTAAACGTCGGTGGCGTCGTTGGGCCGGTAGTCGA
Organism: Polycyclovorans sp.; assembly: GCA_002706265.1. Taxonomy (GTDB): domain Bacteria; phylum Pseudomonadota; class Gammaproteobacteria; order Nevskiales; family Nevskiaceae; genus Polycyclovorans. Next base: position 34,962 of record PAKU01000043.1, read on the forward strand.
AGTTGAGCGTCGTACTGAGGCGCTCGCGGGTGATGGTGTAGTCGCGCTGCTCGGCTTCTTCCAGACCACGGAACGCGCCGTCGGGGCCTTCGAGGTCTTCGAAGCCGGGTGTCTCGATGCCGTCGGAGCCGAAATCACGGTCGAACCAGCTCAAGGCGCTGGCCACCCCGAAGTTGTCGACGCCGTCGCCGACGCTGAACAAACGCGTACCCGCGACCGCCAGCTTGGGGCTCCAGGCGTCGGCAAGGTCGTTGTAACTGCCCTCGCTGCGCAGGCTGAGGCTGTTGCCGCGGTCGAAGGCGGTCGCGCTTTTGAGCGCCACGTTGCCGCCCACCGAATCGCCATCCATGTCCGGGGTGATGGCCTTGACGATTTCCAGGCGCTCCAGCAGGTCGGAGGCGATCACGTCGAGGTTGACCTGGCGGGAGTCGGCTTCCGGGCCGGGCACCCGCAGACCGTTGATGGTGGTGCTGGACAGCGCCGGATCGATGCCGCGAATGATCACGAAGCGGCCTTCACCCTGATCGCGGGCAATCGACAGGCCCGGCACCCGCTGCAGGGCCTCGGCGACGTTCTGGTCGGGAAACTGGCCGATCGCGTCGGCCGAGACGATGTTGCGCAGACTGTCGGCGTTGCGCTGCTGATTGAGTGCGCCCGCCTGCCCGGCCACCTGGCCGATGACCAGAATGTTGTCGATGGGCGGCACGTCGTCGCCGATGACGATGTCGAGACGCGGGGGCACGTCGGCCTGCACCGTGATGTCGGCCTGCTCGACGGGCGCACCCAGGTATTCCACGATGATCTGGTACTGGCCGGGGGCCACACCGATGAACCGGTAGCGGCCGTCGCGCCCGGTGACGGCCTCGGCGCCCGAGGGTTCCAGACGCACCAGCGCCCCTTCAAAACCGATGGTGCCGGAGTGATCCAGCACGCGGCCGCGCAGTTCCTGAGCGCCGGTGTCGGTTTGAGCGCCCACCGGCAAGGCCAGTGGCATCAACAGCAGAACGGCGCCAAAACGGCGCAAGCGCGGATTCATCGAGTTCCCCGGTTGGGGCCGCAGGACGTCCTGCGGCCGATTTTCGGGGCACGCTAGCCGGCGCCCGTGAACGTCCCGTGACAGGGAACCCCGCACGGCACGGGCGCGACCGGGGCCGCGGCGGCCGCTGCGTTACCGGGTGAAGGCGAAACCGAAGCCGATGCGGGTGATCGAGCGGTTGTAGTCGATCAGGCTTTCGCCGTAGCCGTGAAACAGGCGCAGCATGTAGAACATGTAGCCGTCGTTCGAGGGCCATGTGTAGTTCAGGCTGATGGCGCCCTTGCCGGTGGAGGGGTTGCCGCGCACCATCAGGTCGCCAAGGCTGCCGCCACCGAGCTGTCGCTGGATGTGGGCTTCCGCATAACCCATGAAGCGATAGATGTCGGGGTTGTCATCGCCCTTCGGGTCCATGGGATCGTCTTTGCGGTCTTCGGGCAGCCGGTACCAGAACTTGATGTAGCGCAGGTTGCGACCCTTGGCCTGGAACGGGGTGATGTAAAGGCGGTTCCAGCTTCTGGAGTCCGGCAGGGTCTGGCCATTGGATTCATGCTCCAGCCCCACATCCAGGCCCCAGTGGTGCCAGATTTCGGGGTCGGGCGTCCACCGGTAGAAGAACTCCGGGTTGTAGTTGGTTTCGCGAAAGGGCCGCGAGCGCTCCTGGTCGTAGATCTGCCAGAACGATTTTTGCGTGTAGCCAAAGAAAAAATTGCTGGCGAACAGACGCTGTTTGGCGCTGATCTGGAACTCCATCTCGGTGTCGAGGCCCTCGACCCCGCGTCCGTAGGCCGCCGGCAGCACGTACATGGGCCGGTGGGTCGACAGCCCGCGTGAAACCGAGACGATGGCGTAGGCATTGGGATCACGTTCGCCAATCTGGAAGCTGTCGTCGGCGAGGCCTTCTCGGGCTTGCGGCAGTGGAGCGCTGCGTTGCTCGGCCGCATCGGCAGTTCGCGGACTGGCGGCAAAAGGCTGCGGGCCTGCAGGTGCGAGGTTGCCGCGGTCATCGACTTCGGCCCGTGCGGTCGCCGACAGGGCAAGGCAGAGCAGGGCGATGAGCGGGGCATAGCGGCCCGCTGACGTGGAGGTGCGCATGTCAGATCAGAACTCGGCAGTTTCAGGAAAGGGGCGTGACCAGGGCATCAAGGTAGGGCTGCATGATGCGCTCGACGCGGCAGATGCGGGCGTAGTGCCGCAGGGTATCGAGATGGACCTGATTGCGCTGCAGGGCTGCACGCAGCGCGTCCACCGCAAGGTGCGGACCAATCTTGTTGCGGAACTTGAACACGTCGGCCAGGGTTTTTTCCAGGCTGTAGACCTGCACTGCAACGCCGTGCAGCACCCGCACTTCCACGCCTTCGGTGAAGGCGGCATCGCCCATCCGGGCAATCCACAGGCTGGGCTCGGCCAGTCGCGGCCTTGCGGCGCGGCGTTCGATCGCCAGGTCCACGGGTTCCAGCGGCATGGACATGACCTTGTGCAGGGTCAGCGCACTGCGCAGGCAGAGCACGCCGTTGGGCACCGCCCGGGCGACGCCGGCCCAGACCAGCGGCGGGTCGAGGCGCATCCCGGCCGGCACGTAGCGACCGCGGCCAATTTTCTTGATCAGGCCGCGTGCCAGCAGGCGCCGCAGCACTTCGGCCTGTATGCCCAGCGGCGCCAGGTCCACAGGCCGCAAAACGCCCTGGCGATTGGCTAGGGCCATGACCCGTTCAGCGTGACTGCAAGGCAACGGCAATGACATGCGCCGGTCGTGTTGGTTTGGGAATATTCAAATCAAAATACAATAAGTCGTCACTGATGTCGTGCATTAAATAAATGTGACAAATGCCTGTAGTTAAGTGATTTACTGACGATCAGGTTCTGATAACCAGTGCAAAAGGTCGATGACGCCTGAAGCGCGGCAAGCTAGCCGCATTCTGGTGACCGCGGGCGTCTTGGCGCGACGTCTGCTCCTGCGCAAGGCCCTGGGCTATCCTTGGCTGCATTCAGGGAGGGCCTGCGGGCGTGGTGCATCACTATCTTCCAGCGGTGTTCGCGGTGGGCATGGCGCTGGCCTTCTGGTCGGCTGACCGGCGCTCGCCGACCAGCATCGCCCTGGCGGTGTCGCTGGGCTCGCTGGGGGTCTCCATTGCGTTTCAGGTGATGCTGTTCGATCCGCGGCTGACCGAAATGCTGCTGCCCTGGTCGGCGCCAATGGCCACCTTCGAGGGCTTGACCCTCGCCGCGGTGCTGGAATGGCTGCTGCGCCTGCGGCGGACCTTACCCGCGCGCCCGGGCCTGAACATCCGATTTGGCGATCGCGTTCTGCGTTGTGGACAGGTATCGGCGCTCATTTACGTGCTGGCCTCGTTTGCCGCACCGGAGCTGCGCTTCAGCGCCTTCTTGCAGGCCTACGACCAGCACGGCTGGGCGTTCGGAATGCAGCCGGGATTCTGGTTGTTTGCCACCCCGATTCTGGCCGCCACCCTCTTCGGACTGAGCGGGGTGATGTTGCTGATGCGTCGCCGGCCGGACCGCGCCGAGGGGGTGCGGCTGATCGCGGTGACAATCGCCACTCCGTTCCTGATCGCCGGATTCGTATTGCCTCTGGATTACGCCGCCATGAGCATGGTGCTGGGCGAGGTGAGCTTCCTGGTGGGTGCCGTGCACTATCACGTGCTGCAGGGGCAGCGCGGGCAGTTCATGAGTCGCTTCCTGTCGCCGCAGGTGGCGCGCCTGGTGGCCGAGCGCGGGCTGGATCGCGCCATGCAGGAAAACCAGTTGGAGATCAGCGTCATCGCCTGCGATCTGCGCGGCTTCACCGCTTACGCCAGTGCCGTTGAATCCCGGCAGGTGCTGCGGGTGTTGCGCGAGTACTACGACGCCGTGGGCCGCGTGGTGGGCACGTTTGGCGGCACCATCAAGGACTACGCCGGTGACGGCATTCTGATTTTGGTGGGCGCGCCCCTGCCCATTGACCACCATGCCCGCTGCGCGGTCGAAATGGCGCGGCAGATCCGGCAGGAAACCCGGCGCCTCATCGCGCAATGGAACGTGCCCGGCCACACGCTGGGCATCGGCATCGGCGTGGGCACCGGGGTGGTGACCGTCGGCGTGATTGGCGCCGCCAGCCGGCTGGAGTACACCGCCGTGGGCCCCACGGTGAACCTGGCCTCACGCCTGTGCTCGGGCGCCGCCGATGGCGAGATTTTGATGGACCAGCGCACGGTGGCCTATGTCGGAGAGATCGGGCTTTCGGCGCGGCCGCCGGTGCGCGTCAAAGGCATCGCCGAGCCGGTGCCGCATTTCGCGCTGTTCGCCGAGCAACGCGCCCTCGATGCAGCCCAGCGCACCCCGGCCGTCATACAGATCGACTGACGAGACGCTAGTCTTTCGGGCTGCATGAAAAACTCCTTCGACTCACGCCAGTGGCCGCTGCTGCTGGCGAGCACCCTCACGGTCATGGCCGGTGCCGCGCTGGCCCCGGCACTGCCCACCCTGCAGGCCGTGTTTCACGACACCCCGCATGTCGCGCTGCTGACCCGGCAGCTGCTCACCGTGCCCGCCCTGTTCATCGTGCTGGCCGCACCCATCGCCGGCTGGCTGGTGGACCGCGTCGGCCGGGTGCGGCTGCTGGTGGCGTCGATTCTGCTGTACGTGCTGTCGGGCAGCGTCGGCGGCCTGCTGGACCGGCTCGACCTGATCCTCGTCAGCCGCGCCCTGCTGGGTGTGGCAGTGGCCGGGATCATGACCAGCGTCACGACCCTGATCGCCGATTACTTCGACGGCCTGACGCGCGAGCAGGTGTTCGGCCGGCAGGGCGCGTTCATGAGCTTCGGCGGAGTGGTGTTCCTGATTGGCGGCGGCCTGGCCGCAGACCTGCACTGGCGCGCCACCTTTCTGGTGTACACCGTGCCCGCCGTGCTGTTGTGGTGGGCCGCGCGCCTGCCCGAGCCGGTGGTGACGCGGCCGCTGGCGACGGCGACGCACCCACGGCTGCCCCGCGCCAAGATCGGCCTCATCTATGGCGCGGGCCTGACCGGCATGATGATGTTCTACGTCATTCCGGTGCAGTTGCCCTACCGGCTGGTGGACATTTCCGGCGCCAGCGGCACCGTCACCGGCTTCACCATTGCCCTCAGCAATGTGGCGGGCACCGTCGCCGGCGTGTCGTTCGCGCGGCTGCGGCGACACCTGCAACCGCTGCAGATCGTCACCCTGGTCTATGGGCTGATGGCCATCGGCTACCTGCTGATCGGGCTGGCGCAGCACACGCCCATGGTGCTGGCCGGGCTGGCACTGGCCGGATTCGGGCTGGGCCTCACGGTGCCCAACCTGTCGACCTGGCTGTCGAGCTTCACCCCGCCGGCGATGCGTGGCCGGGTGATGGGCGGGCTCACCGCCGCGGTGTTCATCGGGCAGTTCGTGTCGCCGCTGGTCGCGCAGCCCTTCGTTAACGCCTACGGCACGGCCGGGCCGTTTCTGGCCGCCTCGGTGCTGTTGGCGGTGCTGGGTGGGGTGGCGTGGGGGTTGCGGAACAAGGCCTAGGAGCCTGGGCGGCAGAAAGCACTGACGCTACGATAGGTCATGCCGACGACCTACCGCCCGTACGCCCCTGACCAGCTTCTGTTGCTTCCCGCTTCGCTCAAGGAGTGGCTGCCGGAGTCGCACTTGGCGTACTTCGTATCCGACACCGTGGAAGCGCTGAACCTCAGGGCGTTTCATGCGCGCTACGAAGGTGACGGCCGACGCCGGCAGCCGTTCG
>PAKU01000021.1 GCA_002706265.1 Polycyclovorans sp.
AAGCTGCATATACCATATTTGTTCATTTTAAGAAACATATCTAAATTTCAACAATTTTTAAGTAGAATCTTATTGTCGGATTTCACTAATTTTTGCGCTGAATCTCACTAAGGCTTACATATACGAACATAACAAGAATACACTGGTTGTCGGATTTCACTAATTTTTACGCGGAATCTCACTAAGGCTTACATTCGGGAACAATGCATGAATATATCTAAGGGAAAGTTACTTGTAGTTACGCAGCCTTTTGAATAGTGAGCAGGCATCGTAGGGTCGCATTGAACTTCATTAAGCGGACGAACTTTGTCAGGGAATTTTGCGCCGCAGGGGGTCACCATAGAGGTGCATTGCTAGGCAGTCGCGCGGCTCCCCACTGAATTTACCCCGTACATTGGCGTTGGCATCAAAGACGGCATCGATCACCGACGATCCGGAATGCCAAAGTTCAAGGAATATCGGAATCCAATAGGACGGCACTCTCGAGTCCAAGGGCCAGGGTGAGGCGACAACAGACGTACATCCGTTGCTCAGCAATTGGCGCACCAACCCGAGTGTCGTATTGGCCATCGGGTGCTTGTCCATCCGCCCTCCACTGCAAACAAAAAGAATGACCACGCCGACGCCGCTGAGAGCATCGGCCAGTTCGGCAGAAGACGCTTTCAAGTTTGCGTCGTCCTGCACGACCTGAAAGAAGCGCCCTTCCGGAATGAGACCGCCGTGAGCCGTGACGATGGCCAACTCCGCGCCTCGTAAATCGGCAGGAATTATAGCGCCTTCGTCCAGAGCGACTCCGTACTTCGCCAAGGGATCGCGGATGCGGTCTGCCACTGTCGTCAGAGTCGCGCTGCCCTCTGTCGGGCCAGTGGTCGGTATCCAGGCTACGTGGCGTGTATTGGCTGAAGGTTGCGCAGTCCGGGCGCTTTCCAGCCACGCCAGTGAAGGCACTACTGCGAGGCGCCGGGAAAAGCCGGCAAGTTCGTTCCCGAGGCGTAAGAGGTTTGCGGGATAAGGCTGCAGTTCTGCACTCATGACCAGTACAGCACGCTCCAGAAGTTCAGAGACCCCGATACCTTCCGTACTGGTGTAGAACAGGTTCATGGCTTGCATATCGATGCCGTAGCGGAACGGAAATTCCTGAGACCAGTTATCAAGGCGGTTCTCGGAAAATGTTTCAGAGGTTTCGCAGACAGGTGTGTGTAGGGTGCCGTCGGCGGCTGTTGTCCGGAGCAAAAGGCCGCGCGAATCCATGCCGATCATCACTAACGGAAGACCTGTGCTGTCCGAAAGTTCCGCAGCGAGTTCGCCCGGCTGTCTGATTTGATGCGGCGATTGCCAAGCGGGACCGTTGGCACTTGTTGGCAGGGAAATGGCATGATCTGCCATAAGCTCGATCGCGAACACGGCCGTCCAGGGATCGCCCGATGCTTCGGCACTGGCAAGCAGCCGCTCAGCTAATATGACCAATGATCGAACATCATAGGCGGTATCGTCAGCCTGCATTGCTGCTTCAATCTGACGGGCGACAGTCAAAACCTGGTCGGCGGAAGGGCTCTCCGCCCCTATTGCGGCAATAATTGCAGATTGGGATTGTGAGCAACGCTCTACGAGTTGCTTCAGAACGTCTCTGGCTTCCGAAGGTACCGTCCCCCCTTGGATAGTGCTCTGACGGATCGCTTCACTGAGAAGGGCCGCAACTGGCTCAGGTTCGTCGTGCCTTTCAAGGACCGCCTGTGCATTCGCCACGATAGGAGCGAAGAGGTCCTCAACCGCAGCCTGCCCGCCTGCGCCGTTCTCCAGAAAACGGGCCTGAAGAATGAGAGTTTCGATTCGCTGTTCGTACTTGTCGAGAACCCCCAAATTCTGAAGTGCAGCTCTCCCAGCCTCCAGAAATGAAATGGCGAAAGGAATCATCCGAAGATCCCGCGTTATGCGGAAGAGTAGCACGCTCTCGTACCAAACCTGCTCCGACGTCGCCAAACGATCAGCGCTCAATCCGCAGGCAATGGCGACGAACCCCTGGATGATCTCTCCAGTTCGTTGATAGACATCGCTAAAACAAAGCCAAGCAAGACGTACCCTACACGGATCGGCACCGGCAAGCTGAAGAGCGTGCTCGGCATAATCACGGGCCTTCTGAAAATGGCTGGCAAGTGCGAACCGGACTGCTGCAATTCGGATGATCGTAAGGTCGGCGTTCTTGTCCGTTCCGTGAGGTACGATGGAAATGGCTGCAGCGATGAGCATTCCAAAAGTCTCAGCATCGGTTGCGCTGACGACCGGGTCGTAGTGTGCCAACAGAAGCTTGGCACCTTCGATCAGCCCATCTGGAGGACCAGTCAGAAGACTCTCCGGCAAGGTCGTCCGACCCAGATAAATTGGGCCGTTGTCCGAGAGCCAAGGCAGCGCAACGCGCATGAAGGCAAGAACATCCTCGGGGCTTGACGTCGCTGACCGATTCCCAAGCTTGGGAGCCGGTCGCGGGATCGAAGGTTCTCTCGCAAAACGTAGGACTAGCGTGGCGAGCACTGCCAGACCCAGCCCACCCATTGACTGGGCTGACATGACATCGACAAGTCGTATGCGCATTGAGCCGTCGGCCGGATGGTGTGCGACGTATCGGAGGACATGTGAAATCGCGATACTGGCGGTATCCGGGTCAACGCCAATGCGGCCTTTGTCATCACGTGTGAGGACTACACGCTCAAGCGCGGCCAATATCGAGGAGGCCGTTGCCTCCTCGATTTCCGCATTTTCCGAATCCGGAAGGATGGTTTCCAGTGCCTGCGCGGGTTGACCATTCAGGAGGGCCTCCCTGCCAAGAACACGCTTGGTGAGGTCCTTTTGGGAGGGAACACGTGACTCTATGGCCTGAAGAATCGCGGCATAGTCCGTTGTCTCACCCTGCAGTGCCTCGGCGACGATGCCATACATCTCGGCGGCAGTACGCTCGCCATCGCTTGTACTTTCGGCAAGCAGGTGGGCAAGATCACTGTATTGCCGCTTCGCGAACAATTCATTGATGCGGACCTCACGCAAGGCAAGGGATGGAGGATACATCGCGGTCAAAAGAATTTTGCAGCGTGCGAGGACGTCATCCACGCGGGTTCGCTCCGCCAGCAGCAAGGCACTTTCGAGACGCTCTGGCGGCAACCCTTCCAGACGAGTGTTCGAAAGAAGTGTACGGGCAATATCGGGCGCACCGGACGCGAATGCAATACTGGCCACCTGCAATGCAATTGTCGGCGGCAGACCTTCGGTAAGTTCGGGCCTGTTTCGCAACTCGTCCAGTACCATCGGGTAATAGCCGACTTTCTCGAGCGCCTGGAGCCGAAGCAAAGGTTTTGAGCGGTCGAGAGTGGAGGGCAGAGCATCGATTTCGGAAAGGACGGCACCGACTTTTCCCGCAGCGATCTTGGCATTCCAGTCATCGATCCTGGTAGCAAGTACGGCGTCAGGGCTGTCTTTCACTTCCCCGGAAATCACGCCACAGCTGTCGATCGACAAGAGCAGCTTACGATGCGACTCTCTAGCTGGCCACTCCTCGCCCGCATCGAGCGCGACATAAGTCTCCGATTGCCCGGCGGCCCCGATGGCCCTTTGGCATAGCGCATTAAAATGAGGCACCCAGAAATCTTCCGGCATGGCTACGGCACTTTCCGCAGCTATCGGTGCGAGTCCGTCGGCATCGGGAGTGCGGTACAGAGCCCCCTGCGTAACAATGATCGCAGTGCAGGCGGGTGCGGCTTCGATCACGGACAAGACTGAGGAAGCCTGCATGTCGCGGGTCGCCGTGACCTGGAGCCGCTTTGCCAGAGCCCTTTCCTCGCTCTCGTCCAGTGCGGTGCCGCGCCACCTAACAAATGTGCCCCGGATTTCCTCCCGGAGCGCCTCTTCGAAGTCAGCCTCGTTGTCGGTGCCCGGAGGATGGACGAGTATGATGTTTCTGACCGCCAGCGCGCCGTCTTGGTTCTGACCCACCGCCAAAACGGTGATCAGTTCGGCAAATCTCTCAAGGGGACGGTAAGGTCCCACTACAAACATGTCGCCCGCACCCCACTGCATGCCGTGCTTCTGATAGAAAGCGGTGAAATCGACGCCCGATCCCTCGGACATATCTTTAGCGGGTGCATTGGGCATTATAGTATTAGCTACCTCTTAGAACCTGACCGAAAAAGAAGTTGAGTGAATTCTGTCTGTTATGATTCAGTCGGAGTAGCGACTCTTCGACGGAGAATGACCAGTGGACCGAACTCACCCGTAAGTAGCATGCCCGAAAGAGGCTGCGCCTGCCAAGCAACTTTATGGACGCCGAATGGGCGGTGCCGGAGCCGCTGATGCCGACACACACGAGACCGCCCGCCGCTTTGGACCCACTGGCAGATCGACGAAATGTTGTTGTACCTTCTGCACGGCGACTTGACATGGCGAATGCTGCCGCCGGGGGTACCGACAATCAATCCCGTCAAGCTTGATCTGCGATAAAGGGGATAGTTCAACGTTGAGGTCTGCCGGATCATGCTTCCTTCCAGGAAAAAGCCCGATAGAAAACGTAATCGTTCATGATATACGAAATGGAAAACGTAAGCGGTAGTGATACGAAATGAAATTTGAGGTGACATTCCTCGATCAAGAACCCTAGTAATGCATTGTTGCCAACGTAATCGCTAATGAAATCCGACACTGGTGATCTCGCAAATGTTAACTTAGGTAAGTGTGACGTTCCTTCTTTTTCTTCGGTGCCGAGATACTCATCAATTTCCGGCTAGTGGACACAGCAGCCACCGCCAGCTGCTATCTGATGCCAGCGTTGGTCGGGGGAGGCGAGAAGAAAACGATGCCGAACAAGACTGGCCGCGCAATGACGCCCGCGCCTTTCATATCCCTCCGATCCCACGTAAGCTGCCGACTAATGAACACGGCGTCGTCGGCCCAGCCGCACATCCTTCCCATTGACCAAACATAGCTTCCAGGCTATATCAATTTGTGAGAAATTAGACTAGACGATACCTTCGAGATGGAATTTCTGGCCTTCGAGCGACAGGTGCCAAGCGAATTGCTGGCTATTACCGAGCTGCTTGACAATTATGGCTCGCAGCTTGGTCGTCCGCACGCCGACACGCCCAAAAGGTCGAGACACGATAATATGAAGGAAACGCGCTTCGGGGCTACCGATGGCCAATGGCGTGCCGCCTTCGCCTTCGACCCAGAGAGAAAGACAATCCTGCTGGTGGCGGGTGATAAATCTGGCGGCAGCCAGAAGCTCTTCCACGAGCAGCTTAAAGCAAAAGCGGATTTGCGGTATTCCATGCATATGGAAAACCTGAAAGCCGCGAAAAAGGGAATGTGAGATGGGCCGGAGCCTGAATGAAGTCATCGCCGCGCTGCCTGTTGAAGAGCAGGCCGCAATCGACGTGCGATATCAAGCCCTGAAGCAGGAGGTCGAGGGTCTGCGCGAGTTGCGCGAGATTACCGGCAAGGCACAGGCCGATATCGCTACCGCGCTTAACATCAAGCAGCCTTCGGTCTCCAAGATCGAGAATCAGGCTGACATGTATCTCTCGACACTCCGCAGCTATGTTGAAGCAGTCGGCGGCAAGCTGGAACTCATGGTGAAACTGCCGAAGCGGCCGGCCATGCGCATTCATCATCTGGGTGACATCGCACCGACGGTGCGTGCGCCAAAGCCAATCCGGGCGGCCAAGCAGCACCATGGATGAACTGCAGCACTCTATCTATGTCGATCGCTTTCGGCTGGCCTTCCACACCCATCACGGCACGGCGTTCCAAGACTGGTTCGTTCGTCTTGCGGGTTACGCTTTCGGGGCCGATTTCGAAGAAGTGCGCCCCTACGGCCCCTTTGGCGATCTGAAATGCGACGGCCGCCGCATCAGTACCAAGTCCGTCTTCCAGTGCTATGCCCCCGACGCCATGAAGGAAGCCGAACTCATCGCCAAGGTCGATGAGGACTTTCATGGCGCACGCGGCCATTGGAATGCCGACATGGCCGAATGGGTCTTCGTCCATAATGATGGTCGAGGCCTTCCGCCGAATGCGGTCCGGCATATCGATGGACTCCGTCAGGTGCATGCGCCGGTTGTCATCGAGACTTGGTCGGAGCCGGAACTCCTGAAGCTCACCATGGATCTTGAACCGGCCGCCTTGCAGGCGCTGTTCGGCCCCGCGGCTTCGATCGCCATTGTCGATCGCCTGGTAATGGCTGACCTCGTGCCGATAATCGAAGCGCTGCAGCGTCAGGAGCCGAATGCCGGCGATCCACCGCTCACCCCGCCGTCGTTGGAGAAGCTGGAAAAGAACGCGCTTTCCGATGAATCCGGGCTCCTGCTGCGGATCGGCCGGCGCAAGTCGAGCCTCGTTGACATCTTCTTTCGCAAAAGCCCCCGACCGGATCTCGGCGAGAGGATCGCGGAAGCGTTCCGCATGCGCTACGCCGAACTGAAAGCCCTCGATCTTCCGGCCGACAAGATCTTCAAGCACTTGCAGGACTATGCCGGCATGAATGGCGAACCCAAGCGCCAGGGCGCCGCGCTGGCCGTGCTCGCTTATTTCTTCGATAGCTGCGACATCTTCGAGGATCCTCTCGTCTCCGTGGAGGTGTCATGATTCTGCCAACAAAGCATGTCCGTCCAGACCGCGCTCTCATCGGCGTTGGTGCCGAGATCTTGGAAATCCTGAAGTGGCCGATGACCATGTCCCGCCTGTGGGACGAGGTGCGCGGCCGGCGGGCGCAACATGCTCCCAACGCGCCGATCGACTATCAATGGTTTATTCTCGCACTGGACCTGCTCTACACGATCGGAGCGCTCGACTTCGACCGCGGCCTCGTGCGGAGGATCGCGTCATGATCCGTCGTTTTGGCAGCGACCTGGCTTCATTCAAGACCCTCGCTTTCAAGCCGGGCCTCAACATCCTGCTGGCCGACAAGAGCGAGGGCGCAAATGACCGCCAGTCTCGCAACGGCGCTGGCAAGACCAGCTTTGTGGAGCTGGTGCATTTCCTGTTCGGCGCCGACGTCCGTAAGGAGAGCATCTTCCGGTCCGAGGTTCTCACCGAATGGACCTTCGACGTGGTGGTCGATGTCGCCGACGAGGCAATTTCCGCGGTCCGCAGCGGCGCCAAGCCTAGCCAACTCATGATCAACGGCGCCGTCGAAAACTGGCCGCTTGCACCGCAGTCCAACTTGGCGGCCGGACATTTCGAGTTTTCGAACGAACAGTGGAAGGCCAATCTCGGCAAGCTCTGGTTCGGCCTGCCGCTCGCTTCTGGTGACGAAATCGAACGCTTCCAACCATCCTTCCGCTCCTTGTTCTCCTATTTCGCTCGCCGCCAGCTCAGCGGCGGATTCCAACAGCCGATGCAGCATTCTACGATGCAACAGGCATGGGACCAGCAGGTCTCGATCTGTTACCTGCTCGGCCTCGACTGGACCATTCCGGGCAAATTCCAGGAACTGCGCGGGCAGGAGAAAGTCGCCCGAGAATTACGCAAGGCCGCCAAGAGCGGCGACCTTGGCCGCTATTTCGGCAAATCCGCCGATCTGCGCACACGCCTCACCCTCGCAGAGGCCCACGCCATCAGGCTGCTCGAACAGCTGGCCTCATTTGAAGTCGTGCCAGCATACAAGGACCTTGAACGCGAAGCCAACCTTATCACCCGCGAGATCGACGTACTCAATGTCGACAGCGTGATGGACGGTGAATTGCTTCAACAACTTCGCGCCTCACTCGGTGAAGAAGGTGCCTCCGATCTCAGCGACGTCACCAAGCTCTACGCGGAAGTCGGCGTCATCTTGCCAGACATGGTACGGCGGCGTTTCTACGAGGTGGAACGGTTTCATCGCTCGATCATCGAAAACCGCCGCGCCCACCTGAGTGCTGAAATCACCTCCACCGAAGCGCGTATCGACGAGCGCGACCAGCGCACCGCTGAGCTCGATCGCCGGCGTCGCCAGATCATGAATGTGCTGAGTTCGGGCGGCGCGCTAGAGCATTACACGAACCTGCGCGAGGAGGCTGGCCGTGCCGAGGCCGAGGTAGAGGGTTTGCGCCAGCGCCTCGAGACTGCAGAGCGTATCGAGAGTACCAAGGCCGAACTGGACATTGAGCGGGCCAATCTGACCAAGGCGCTTCGGGACGACCTGCACGAGCGCAACGACATCCTGCGCGAGGCGATCCTGACTTTCGAGTACTTGTCGGAATCCCTCTACGAGAAAGCCGGAAGCCTCACCATCGCCGAGACAGGCGGTGGGCCGCAGTTCGACGTCCATATCGATGGGCAGCGGAGTAAGGGCATCACCAACATGCAGATCTTCTGCTTCGACCTGATGCTCACCGAAATCAGCCTGAAGCAGGGTCGCGGGCCCGGCTTTCTCCTGCACGACAGCCACCTGTTCGATGGCGTCGACGAGCGACAGGTCGCCAAAGCCCTTCAGCTTGGCGCCGAGCGTGCCGAGGCCGCTGGTTTCCAGTACATCGTGACGATGAATTCCGATGTTCTTCCCCAGGAGGGGTTCCGAACTAGCTTCAGGGTCAAGGACCATGTCCTGGAGACCAAACTCACGGACGCGACCGACACCGGTGGGTTGTTCGGGCTTCGTTTCAACTAGGAGCGCCGATGCGATCTGCGCCCTTCACCCGTCCTACCCTTGTCGCCGCCGTCGAGTTGCTTGAGCAACACAGCCAGGCGCGGTTCAACCAGATGGTCCTCCGCCTTGGCCTGGAGGACGAGATTTCCTCCAGCTCCTCCCTCAGTGTCGCCAACAAGTGCGCCCTGCTCGGTCGGATCGTTGTGCAACGGGCCGAGGCCGTGCTCGACACGCTCGAAGGCAGCATGACCTTGGGCGAGGCGGTGATCCGGCAAGCTGCGCAGCTAGCGCAGCAAAACGCTACGCAAGCTTTGCAAACGGCCTTCGCACGGGGCCTTGCGCGTGACGGATACATTTTGACGTGGGACGACTTCGGGCGAAACACGTCCATCCGTGCGGCATTGCCCGGCGAAATCCAGCTCCCCCAAACGGACGACGAGGTGCATCAGCTTCTCAAGTTCTTCGGCTTCACAACCCCTCTCGGTCATCTTGACCAAGCCGTTGCAGCGCATACGCGCGGCAATTGGGCGGCTTGCAACAGTCAACTCCGGACCTTCCTGGAAAGCCTGTTCGACGACATCGCACGTAATGTGCTACCGCAGCAAGCGGGTCAACAGCTGAGTTCAGAAAACCGGCGCGCCTTGCTCGCAGAAATCGGTTTCCTCGCGATGGATCGCAACGAGTGGACCCAGGACGGGAAGAACTACGTCAACGGGCTCTTCAAAATGCTCCACACGGAGGGTTCGCACCCGGGCCTCTCGGATGAAGATCACAGCACCTTCCGCCTGCATGTCGTTCTGGTCACCGCCAGGACCTTCTTGCGGCGGCTGGTCTACGGCAAGTGAGGCCCGACATGGCGTTCTTCTCGCAGGACCAGTTGGAAGCCATTGCCGGCGCCCTGGGCGACACCAACCAAGGCCTTACAGGGCTGGAGATCCAGCACCTGATCGCGTCCAGCAAGATGATCGATCCAGGCCCGGTGATGAAACGTGTCCGCATCTACAATGCCTTCGTAGAGAGCCAGAACACCAAACAAAACCGCACGCACGTCCTGGAATTCATTCGCCTCGCAATGAAGCCAGCTCGATATAACCATGACCCGGATCGGTACGAGCCGATGCGAGCACTTCTAAATCAGGCTTTGGCATTTGCCGGCCTTGTCGTGGATCAGGCCGGAAACCTCACATCGGCAGAATCCGCCCAGACATTGCCGGAGGCACAACGGCGCGCCCGCAACCTTCGAGCCGATCTCGAGGGCCGAGGCGTACATCCGGACGTGCTGAAGTTTTGCCGCGCCGAGCTGGTTTCGGACAACTACTTCCATGCTGTCCAGGAGGCGGTGAAGAGCGTCGCGGACAAGATGCGTACACGCACGGGTCTGACGGACGATGGGGCACCTTTGGTCGATAGAGTGCTCGCTGGTGACCCTCCACTCTTAGCTATTAATCCACGCAGCACAGTCAGCGAACGCAGCGAACAAAGCGGGTTTGCCAACCTTGTCCGTGGCACCTTCAGCATGTTCCGCAACCCGACCGCGCATGAGGCACGCATTCACTGGGTAATGTCCAAGGAGGACGCCGAAGACCTACTATCAATCGTATCGCTGATTCATAGGCGCCTGGACGCCGCTCATATGCCGGCACGCATTTAAGGCTCAGGCCATATGAGCTGAATCGAAAGCGAGCTAGATCCAGACCGCATAGGTCGCATCGGTGAGCGGCAGTTCGAGTTGCTCTAGGAGCGCGAGTGCCTCTAGTTCAATAAGAGCACCGTCGACGTGATGGGCTGGGATTTCATCGTAGAGTTCTCGTTGATTTCTTAAAACTTATAATCAATCTAAATTTTTCCATTTATTTCAACTATGCAGTCGACATTTAATATTACTTTTTTCTTCTGATAAATAAATTGTAGTTAAATACATAGTAAAATCAATGTTGCTAAGGAGTTTCCTTTTGTGGTTTTCCGAGGCAGTTATTGAAAGTCATAAAATAAACTTGGGATTCTCAGTATATAGAACGAAAATTTCTATTATTTTCGGATGATTTTCAGAAATAATTTTTGATTCTTAAGAATCCGTCGGATAATTCCGTTTGGTGATCCCATTGGGTAATTCCATGAGATTAATCCATTGGGGAAATTAAATGGAGGAAAAAAAGAGCCACGCAGTTACCCGCGCAGCCCATTTTGATTTAGTTAGCACTTAATCAATACAGCAGCGGCGGGAATTCTTCAAGTCTGAAACACGATTCAGGCAATGGATTTTTATTGCCTAAAACAAGGAGACTCAAATGCCGATGAAAATTCGCAAGATTATCACCCGCTCAACGGCCCGTGTGATAGGCCGCTTTCCAAGTCGGAAGGCGCGAGGAATGGTTGATTATGAATCACAGATCGAAAAGGACTTCGTATACCGCCTAGAGGCATGCCCATTCGTTATCGATTTTAGGAGCCAGCCGACCAAGATTGAGTTCAGTCACAATGGTAATCCCTCACATTACGTTCCAGATTACTGGGTTAGAACTTGGCATGGGTCGTTTTTCGCTGAGGTGAAACCAGACAGTATTTGGGATGATCCACAGATCTTAAGTCGGCTAAAGAGCATTTCGGTTGCCTTTGGCGAACGCAATGAGCGGTTCCGAATTTTCACTGCGAGTGAAATTAGGCGCTCACCTCATTTCCAGAATGCTAGGCTAGTAAACGATTTCCGATACTCAGCATTTGTGCCTTCTAAAGCTGACCTTCTCGCTGCACGAGCGTTTTTTCATCATACCCCCCAAACAACAGCATCAAGCTTATGGGAGCACTTGAGGGGGGACACTCTTGAGAAGACCGTTTTGCCATTTATTGCATTTGGTCAAATCAGGATGAACTTCGGCGTTAGATTTGGTGAGCATTCTAAGCTTTGGATTCCAAGCTGGGAGATGGGCCAATGATTGATCATCTCTTAAAACATGATTGGGTATTTGATGACGAAAGTTGTGTGAATGATTCTGACAATGAAGAGTTTTCTGAGAAACCGGATTTCAAAAGCGTATTTGATTTTGAGTCTCTACCTACAGATAGAAAATCCGAGGTAAAACAGCGCCTGAATATATTGAAATTAATTCAAGATTTTGGGCATGGTGGCGTGACACGAGAAGCATATGATTTCGTCGTGGAAACCAAGCTGTATTCAGTTCCATCTCAAACAACGGTTCGGGGTTGGTGGCAACGTTGGGTCTATTCTGGCTTTAAAGTCGAAAGTTTGCTCCCACGGTATCACCTAAGAGGAAACCGAACATCCAAGGTTTCCCCTGCAGTTGAAAGGATGATAGCTGATGCTATCCGTTCCAGATACCTGACAAAGAAGTGTCACACTGTGGGTGTGGTATATATCAAGTTGTTGGAAATGCTGGAGAAGGAGAATGTAGGTAGGTCAGTTGAGTTTCAGTTACAAGCACCGGCCCTATCCACTTTGACCAGGCGAATCCGAGCATTAGATCCATACGTTGTAGCTGTTGCACGAAAAGGGAAAGCCCATGCCGACAGGCTTTACAAGCATGTTGGCATGGGGGTAACAAGCCGGTTTCCACTTGATGTTGTGCAAATTGATCATACCGTTTTGGATGTAATTCTAACGGACGAAAACGGTACATTACTCGGTCGTCCTACGCTTACTGTCGCGATAGATGTCTACAGTCGCGCAGTTTTAGGATTCCATATTTCTTTTGACGCGCCCGGGTGGAAATCTGTGATGCGTTGTTTGTCGATGGCAATACAGCCCAAGGATTCAATTTTCAAACGATATAGTTCTCTGAGGTTTGGCTGGCCATGCCATGGCATCATGCTGACAGTGCTGCTCGATAATGGCCCGGAGTTTCATGGCCATGCCATCGAAGATGCAGCTAACGGCTTAAGTATTGAGCTTAGATACTGCCCAGCTAAAAAACCTTACTATAAGGGAATTGTTGAGCGCTACTTTGGAACGGCTAATACAAAGCTGGTGCATCGCCTACCAGGAACCACGTTCTCCAATACTAAGGCACGAGGAGATTACAAATCTGAAAAAGAAGCGTGTGTCACGCTTCCTAAACTCGAGGAGTGGTTTACTCGGTTTGTGATCGAAATATATATGCCTAGCCTTCATATGGGTATACTGGAAGCACCTTTAGATCGCTGGGGGAAGGGTGTTAAGTTAACGTCTATCCGGTTGCCAGATCCATCGATTCCAATGGCCGTCTTGCTTGGTGAAATCGTCTTTCGATCTCTAACACGCAGGGGGATCGAGTTGTATGGGCTTATGTTTTCATCTGAAGAGCTAGCACTGGGTCTGCGCAGACGCATCGCTGTGCTTGGGAAAAACAAAGCAAAAGGGAAGGTAAAAGTTAAATTCGACGCGTCGGATATGGGACGTGTTTGGGTACACGCAGTCCCGAACGAACCTCCAATTTATGTGCCTTGTATTGATCAGGAAGCCTCTGATGGAATACCCCTCTGGCAAGTAAAAGCAGTTCGAAGCCGGCTCTTAGCGGACGCAAAGATTCAACAGAAGGGGCGGCGTAAATCCCTAGTTGAAGGCACCGCCGAGTTGCAAAATGACATCCAAGAATATGGCGAAACTGCTCGTCGCAAGAAGCGCACGGCGAAACGATTAGGCCGCATGAAGGAAGGCGCTACGATTCGCGCGGCAGCGGATTATTCCAAGTTGAAACCAACCAATACTTTAAATGACGATAATATTTTTCGTGAAAATGAACGGGTGGAAGCGACTGAGAACATCACCTGGGAAGTGGGATTTTTGAAAGGTATTAAGGGAGCAGGCGAATGAACCAGGCTTCAAATGCACAACAACCAAAATCGCCATTAAATCAACTCAGTGACTCTGATATCGCGAGACTATCCAAGCTGGAAACGCTTTACGTCAATTATGATCAAACGCAGAGGGCCTGTGAGATGTTACGTCGGTTTCACATGGGCGCGCGCGAAACATCTGGAGGGAAGTTCATTTCCCTGATTGGAGACTCCGGTGCAGGGAAAACAACTGTCATTGAGCTATACTGCGCTTCCATTGCTGTTCCAACGGTTGACCTGGACAAAAATGATGTAACCCCCGTTGTCTTTGTGACTGTTCCGGAAGACTGCACAGTCAAAGAGTTATGTGTTCGTCTTCTGGCGGCACTTGGAGACCCTTATTCCCACAGGGGCACAAAGTTTGAAATTGAGGCCAGGATCAAGCCACTTGTACAAAACAAGGGGGTGGAACTTATAATACTGGACGAATTCCAACACATGATTGATCCAGAACGAGGGAAAGTCGCTCATACGACTTTGGAATGGCTTAAGACCCAAATGAATACTTTAAATGTTGGGTTTGTATTGGTCGGACTTCCTGAATTCGAAGAGGTTGTGCACGACAATTTACAATGGCACCGGCGTTCCCGAGGTCGTTTTCAACTTCATCCTTTCAGTTGGTCAACTCCAGATGACCAAAACCGGTTCCTAAGTTTTCTGGGAACGATCGAAGCTTTAGTGCCTGTTCCCAATAACGACGGCTGCCTTCGAACTGGTAATCTGCCGGCAAGAATAATCCACGCTACTGGCGGGCACGTTGCGTTTGTAATGCGCCTTATTCGACAGGCTGCTGAAGAGGCTATTGATCAAGAGGCGGAAACACTTACGGCCCATCACTTCCAAAAAGCCTACAATGTTCTCGAGGGGTTCTCGAAACCAAAAGAAAACAATCCATTCATGCCCAACTTCAAGAGAAAAGGCGTCATACATGATATCCACCGGAAGACGGAGGTGCTGCAATGACTTCGTTTCAGAAAGTTGCTGTCGCTGTTCGACCCTTCGATGATGAATGCCTTATGGGATACATTATTAGAGTATCTGAGATAAATGGATATCCAACCCCCACGTGGGTCACGCAGCTGTGGGGATCAGAGATTTCTAACAAAAGTCCACTGTCTCTCTCCGATCATACAAGCGGAATGTCGATTTGCCTTAGGCAAGATAAAGCAGTGCTCGAGAGGACGCTTATAAGAAATATCGACAATGAAAATCACCGAGTTCTGCTGCCATCTGGCGACTTCGTTCGATATGAAGATCTCTCACTAAAAGAGGTCAGAGTGTGTGAATGTTGCCTGCACGAGTTCGGTTACATCCGATGGCATTGGACAATAAAGGCAATCCCAGTATGCCATATACATGGGGTCACGCTTCGAACCCATTGCAGCTCGTGCAAAACCAAATTTCGGCATTTGAGACCAACAGTAAAGTGTCTTTGTGGCAATCGCTCTAAAGAAAGACCGTGGCCCTTACTTAAGGAAGAGCGCGACATCATAGATTGGCACATTCAGCGGTGGAGTTCGCAGGGGAAGCTGAAAAAAAACAGAGTGGAAGGTTTTCTTCCCCCAAAGGGATACTCCGAGTTACCCGCTGCCCGGCAACTCGCGGTGCTGAAGCTGCTGCGCGCGAGCGCCGTCCTAAAAGAAGATCAGGAAGAGGTTTCTACAACAAACCAGGACCCTTTGTTCGGTTTTCGCCTGCTGGGGGACTGGCCTTACGCCTACCATGCTCATTTGCGTAACATTGTTGATCGTTCAATGTCTAAGGTCACTGTTTTTCACCTGAAGAGTCACTTCAATACTCACTATAGAGCTGTATTAGAGAGCAAGCACTTACCTGGATATTCAATGCTATGGGCCGAAATCAAAAACTTCATGGATGCCCTGATTGGTGAGATTCCAGTCAACAGGCGTGGAAATGCAGCAGCGTTACCTGAAGAGGAGAAGGCAAAATACATTTCTCGTCAGACAGCAGCTCAAAAACTGAAGATGTCAAAAAGCAAGCTTCGAAATTTGGTTGGTTCTGGAATCATTGTTGGGCAGTCATTCCGTTACGCTAACAATACCAAGCAATTTCTCTGCGCTGAATCTGTTGAAGCATATTCGGAGCTTCAATCAAGGGCATTAACATTAGGCGAGACGGAGAAACTTCTAGGTGTTACGGCGCATGTTTTATCTCAGTTGATCCGTGCGAAATTGATTCGGAAAATTCCTGTTCTCGCTGCTGCTGATCGATCTCTGAGCTCCAGGATAGACCGCCGTTCAATTGAAGAATTAATCGATCAACTTTCAGAAATCTCTTCTCCATTCGATGGTGGCCGCATCTCTGAATTCACATCGCTTCCTAAAGCTGTAGCGAAGTATAACGCGAATGGAGTTTCCATGTTGGACATCATCCAGTTTGCACTGTGTTACTCATTGCCAATCTGGCGCGTTGGTTGAGCATCTAATGAGCTCTTAAAGCAATTTGTAATTCATGGAGATGATCTAAGAACAATGGGAACATCAGATACCTCGCGAGCGACCAGAACTTAATCAATGTTCGAAGCGGCACACTTCTGAGTGCATTGAGGACAGTTCATCAAAAACATTTCTCGGC